>JAXLWB010000013.1:0-223987 GCA_046328715.1 Caldilineaceae bacterium
AACTTGAGGCGGTACGAGCCATCAGGAACACAACAACAGATTTGGAAAGGACCAACTGGTCTATACACTCGTATTATCAGCTATTTTCGTAATCTGTTGTTGTGTTTATGCTCGTATACCGGTGGGGTTACTTTGAGTCGGTCTTGATCGAAGTATGCAGCAACGTGGAAAATTCATTTGGTAAGGGTGCCACAAAGCTTTTGATGTTGCCAGTCGAGTCTACAGGCACACTGATCTGATGGGCGTGAAGCATCAATCGGAAGGCTGACTGAGCATTACCATAGAGCCGATCCCCGAGGATCGGTGCCCCGTTGTGAGCAAGATGAAGACGGAGTTGATGGGTTCTGCCGGTTTGTGGCCATAGCCGAACTTGTTGAACGCCGTTTGCGGATGCTTCCACTTCGTAACGCGTGATGGCACGCTTCCCGCCCTTCTCGACGACTCGCATCTTATCACGACGTTGAGGATCACTGTCCAAGCGCAGATCGATCATGCCACTGGCAGCCAGACGATTAGGCGCATGGACAAGCGCCACATATTCTTTCTGAATTTGGTGCGACTTAAAGGCAGCATCGAGAATCTTGTTGATTTCACCGGGGCGAGTTAGTAGGATCACGCCCGAAGTATCGCGATCGAGGCGGTGAAAAAGGATCAGCGGACCGAAGCGCTGGATTGCCAGGTCGCGCAGATTCACACCCTCGCCCCAACGTGTCGGTTCAGACAATAACCCCGCTGGTTTGTTGACAGCCAGGATCTCGCCTGTATCTTCGAGCAGCCAAGCATCTTCAAAGCGCTGTGGACCCGGTGCTAACGCCTGCGGTGGATTGGAAAGAACAATGCGGTCGCCCTTGCGCACTTCCCAAGAAGCCAACCACACCGTGCGACCGTTGACCTTCACATCTTGACTTGCAATCAACTTTTGGATTGCCTGTCGTCCCCAATCGGGAAAGTGCAGTCGAATGGCGCGGTCGAGGCGTAGTGGAGCGGATGAATCGACAGTAAAATCAATCGTCATGGCTTTGGGCATCGCTTTTGGAAGCAAAAAGCGATTGGGAGATTGCGAGATAATGAGATTGGAATCAAAGTGCCAATCGCTAATCTCGCAATCTCCCAATCGCAAAATTTACTGAGTAACCTGATCTGTTTCCTACCCTTTCAATACATCCGCAATGGCCGAGCAGAGGTAATCCATATTGGTCTCGGTCATGCCAGCGACGTTGATGCGTCCGCTGCCGACAATGTAGATGGCGTACTTGTCGCGCAACGCCTTGACTTGGTCTGGATTGAGGCCGGAGAAGGAGAACATGCCACGTTGGCGTGCAATGTAGGAAAAGTCCCGTTCTACGCCCTTCTCGTTAAGTGTTTCTACAAAGAGGTGACGCATGGTATTGATGCGGTCGCGCATCTCAGTTACTTCGCCTTCCCACTGGGCACGCAACGCTGGATCGCTAAGTACCATGGTTACGATTTGACCCCCGTGGGCAGGCGGATTGGAGAAATTGGCGCGAATTGCCTGTTTGACATGGCTCATGGCGCTTTCGGCTGCCGTGCGATCTTTGCCAATGACGGTTAAGGCACCCACACGCTCGTTGTATAAGCCGAAATTCTTGGAGTATGAACTGGAGATTAACATGTCTCCACCTTGTTTGATCAAAGTGTACAACCCTTGTGCATCTTCGCTCAGGCCGTCAGCAAAGCCTTGATAGGCAAAGTCGACCAGGGGCAGCAAGCCACGCTGAGCGATCACTGACGAAACTTGTTGCCACTGTTCAGCATTGAGGTCGATCCCAGTGGGGTTGTGGCAACTACCGTGGAGCAGGATCACATCGCCTGTATTGGCACTGGAAATCGCTTGCAACATGCTTGGGAAATCGACGCCATTGCTGCTGGCATCGAAGTAATTATAGCTTTTGACCTGCAAGCCAGCCGCTTTGAAGATGCTTGGATGGTTGGGCCAGGTTGGTTCGCCGATCCAGACAGTGACATTGGGCGAGACCTTCTTGACAAAGTCGGCAGCAATCCGCAGCGCCCCTGTGCCACCTGGCGCTTGAGCGGTCGCCGCCCGACCACTGAGCACAACCTCATGTTGCTGGCCAAAGAGCAGTTGTTGCGTCGCCGCTTGAAACTCGGGCGTGCCATCGATCGGCAAATAGCTCTTGGTGCTTTCCTTGGCTAACAGCCGCTCTTCGGCGGTCTTCACCGACTTGAGAATGGGCGTGCGTCCATTGGCATCAACAAAAACACCCTGTCCCAGATTGACTTTCTTGGGATTTGGATCCTTTTTAAACGCTTCTGTTAAACCCAGAATGGCATCAGGTGGGGCAGGTGTTAATGATTCAAACATAGGTAACATCCTTTAATAATGAGTTGCGAAGCATGGATTAAACCAATTGTGCTCTGAAACGCCATGAATTTTCCCCATAGTACGGGGAAAATTCATGGCGTTTGCAACCGCAATTGGTATTACAAATTGCGAATCATTATATACCTGATCCCGCTTACAGAAGAGTTTCCTAACCCCGTTTTCAGTAGTCAGTCGGACAGTAGGTCAGTAAGTTCGTTACTGCTTAACTGATTCACTGTCCTACTGTCTACTGTCTTGCTATTGCGTTGCAGGCGCGTCCCACAGTAACAACTCACCTCTGAGCGTGACGGCTGCAACTTGGCTTGAGGTTGGTGCGTTATCGACACTGACAAGCGGTGCAGCGTAGCGGTTGCTGGAAGTAGTGAGCGATCCGTCAGTCGTGTTCCAAATACGGATTTCATGACTGGTGAGATTTTCCCCGGAAAGTGTGCCCGCTACCGAAGCTAACTGTGAACTATCGACTGTCCATGCCACACTCCAGACAGGTGCCTGATGGCCCTCTAAGGTAGAGAGCAACTCACCGCTCACCGCATCCCAAACTCGAACTGCCATATCGTTTGCACCGCCGGCAATCCTTGTCCCATCTGGAGACCAGGCAACGCTCCAAAGTGGTGGGCCGGCATCAATCGTGTTGAGGGCAGTGCCGTCTTCCACGTTCCAAAGGATCAAGGTGCCTGTGCTACCCTCGGCCAACGGTGCCCCAATCGAGGCCAGTTGTTTGCCATCGGGCGACCAACTCAGTGCCCAAACAGGTGCCGCATGGGCTTCGAGATTGAAAAGCAGTCCACCTGTAGCTGCACTCCAAAGTTTTACGCTGCCATCACTGGACGCACTGGCCAGCATTCCGCCATCTGGTGACCAGCGCACGCTCCAAATATCCGACGTGTGCCCAGCAAGCGTCAGAAGTAGTGCACCACTCTCCACATCCCAGACATGAACGTTGTTATCACCCCGACCCTGACCGTAGTAATCCCCTGAGCCACCAGCAAGTAGTTTGCCATCCGGCGACCAGGTGACACTAAGGATCGGCTGGTCGGCATTCAGCCAGCGCGATTGATCGGGCGCTTGCAGCGAATAGAGCCAAACACCCAATGTTGTGGCGACGGCGACGGTTTGTCCATCAGGAGAAAATGCCACTTCCGTGCTGGCGAAATTCTGTTGCGCCGGTAGATCAGGAATGGCAACGGTCACCGGCGCAGGCATCGCGCTTCCAAGGTTTTCAGTAATGGTTTCAGTCGCAACAGGCGTCTCTGCAATCGTTTCAGTCACCGTACCCTCTGGCGTCATCTCGCTGGGTGAAGGTTCCTCGGTCGGTGTAGTTTCTGTGTTTTCCTCGGAGGGGCTAGGTGTTTCCTCCAATGTATCGGTGATTTCAACCGTTGCCGTGACGGAAGGCATGGCTAGCGCAGTCAGCGTCGCCTCGACGGCGGCCTGGATCGTAGGTTGGAGCGCTTCGGCAGTGGCAGTCAGTTCAGGCTCTCCTACGGGTGGAGGCAGAACGACACTACCCTCGGTCGCCAATGCTGCCACAGTCGCTTCGACACTGGCAGCAATTTCGGTTTGGATGGCGTCGGCGGTCGCCGCACCATCTGGGGTTGGCGTGGCTTCGCTCGTTGCACCTTCCTCCGTGGGTGTCGGCGGTTCGCTTGGTGTAGACTCGATTGTTTCTGTCGGAGTCTCGGTCGCAGTGGGAGCCAGCGCGGTCAAGGTCGCTTCAACTGCATTGGCAATCGTTGTTTCCTGAGCCGCCGCCGTCGCTGAATTATCAGCAGTTGCGGTTGGCTCGCTTGTTTCGGTCGCTGTATCGGTAGGCGACGGCTCGATTGTCTCCGTCGGAGTCTCAGTCACAGTGGGTGCCAAGGCAGTTAAGGTCGCCTCCACCGCCTGTGCCATTGCGGTTTGTTGCGCCACTACAGTCGCCGAAATATCCGCCGTAGCAGTTGGCGTCTCGGTGTTTGTTGGCTCTTGGGTGGAAGTTGCCGTTTCTGTCGCAGTAGGCGCACTGGCAGTGAGCGTGGCCCCAATCTGGGACGCGAGCTGAGTTGATAATGCTTCAACCGTGGCGCTCAAGTTCGGCGTCGGTGAAAGTGTTGGCGTATCGGTCGGAGTCACAACCTCGGTTGCCGTTGCGGTCGGCGTAAAGGTCGGTGCAGAGAGCGTTATTGATGCAACCAAAGTCGCTGCAATTTCGGTCCGTAAGGCATTAGCGGTGGCGACAACGTCAGAAGTCGCCGTCGGTGTAATGAACAAAGTAGCTGTCGGGGTCGGTGTCAACGTCGGCGCGGAGGCAGTCATGGATGCAATCAAAGTGGCGGCGATCTGTGTGCTCATGGCATCGACGGTGGCGGTCAGATTCGGTGTCGCCGTCGGCGTGACAATGAGCGTGGCTGTGGCGGTTGGCGTCTCGGTGGGGGCTGAAGCGGTCATTGAAGCTACCAATGTCGCCGCAATTTGTGTACTTGCTGCCTCGACTGTAGCGGTGAGATTGGGGGTAACGGTAGGTGTTACGCTACTGGTGGCAGTTATGGTGGCGGTTGGCGCAATTGCGGTCAAGGTTGCGTTGACCTGATTAGCCACGGTCGTCTGTATAGCGGTTGTGGTTTCGCTGGTATTGGGGGTAACCGTTGGTTGCAACGTCGCTGTCGGCGGGATGGCGGTCAAAGTGGCGATCACACCAGCCTGCACCGTAGATTGAATCACTGCTAGCGTTGCTGTGATGTTGACAAAGGGTGTCCACGTCGGTGTCACCTGGAGGATTGGCGTCCAGGTTGGTGTGACGAATGGCGTTTGGGTCTGGGTAGGCGGCAAGGTGGGCGAGGGCATGGCCACTAAAGTAGCATTCACGCCAGCTTGTACAGTCGCCTGCAACGCAGCATTGGTGGCTGCAACATCAGGTGTTGCAGTGGGCGGCAAGGGTGTAACTGTCGGCGGCGGAGCCGATTGGCCGTTTCCGTTGCCACCAGGCACACTCACAATTGGACCGATGGCGGTCAACGTGGCGTTGACTGCGGTCTGGATAATATCGACTTGAGGCGTAGCCGTTGCCACTATGAGAGGTGTCGGTGTAAAGGTGGAGATCGTGGTGGCCGAGGTCGCCAGGGCTTCCACCGTCGGCTCCGGCGTTGGCGATTGGCGCGCCATAAAGCGCGAACCAGCCCAAAAGCCGCCAATGGCGACGACCAAGGCGGCGATCACTCCTAAAATTGTCCAGCGATTTGTATTCACAACTGACCTCCGAGCGGAACGGACAGAATTACGATTCAATCGGCTGTCTGAAGGGACGGGAAATGGTAACTGGTAATACCGTAATTACTAATTACCGTTCGACGAAACACATGCGATACAGTGTAGACGAAAGGAGTATACTACGAGTTCCGCGGTTTGGGGAGATGGATTTGATTGAGGTTTTAGAAATGAGATGAGCAGTCTATGACAAGAGCAATTACCGGCCAATTATACCATGCTTTTAATAAGATCTAGCAAGAGACTTTTAGACGCACGGAATGCTGTAAAACACGACTTTTTTGCAACCTCTCATTGCGGTTTGACTACCTACCTTGGAACCAGGGCATAATCACATTGAAGATAGCTGCTGCTATGAGTATAAAAAGCACAAAAAACACGGCAACCGCACTGATCACCGTAAGAATTGTTCCTTTGCCTGTAACGAATTTGGTATATATACTCGGAGAAGTGGATGCTCGCCATTTCTCCTCCGAAAACTCAGAAAGACGGTTTTGTCGCTGAAATTCTCGATAATAAGGATTTGGGTGAATATTTGTCGCTTGTCCTGTTTTTAGATCTTGGATCAGGGTTACGAGATCGTCGATTTCATGATAGCTGCGTTGTGGAATTTCAGAGAAGACATGCATCGGTGAGAGGTAAAGCTCATTTCCCGCAAACCACTGCTCGCTCACAGAATAATTATCCGTAAGTGTCAATTTTAGATTTGTGGACGCTCCAGCGCGTAAACTTTGTACAAACCGATGACGCTTCGCACTGATGATGCTTTCAAGAGGTACGCTCATCAGCGTTTTATCTGATGACTCAAGCCGTAATTCCTTACTCGTAATCTCGCATCGGATGAAAAGAGGATAAAACCTTACGTCATAGATTTGGTTATCATCCCAATCAAAGAGCCAGAATATAAAAGGTTGTGAAAACATATTTATCGCATCATCTGCCCCCTCTTATCCTAATCTACCATTTCACTTCAACCGCTAATCTGCTCAATCCGTTCCCCAGAATCCGTTGGCAGCGCACTCACTTCATCTACGCTCCTTTCCTCTTCACCATATACAGATGCTCACACGCCAGCACCACTTCCCCGCGCTGATTGATCACTTCCACCTGTTCAACCAACATCCCGTACTCAGGACGTTTCGGCGTCTCGCGCTTTTCTTTGTTGGTGACGCGCACGTGAATGGTGTCGCCGATGAAAACAGGTCGAATAAAGCGTAATCGGTCGTAGCCGTAGGAGAAAGCTTCGGGGTTGATGTCGCCAGCGGTCATGCCGATGCCAATGCTGAAGATGAGTGTTCCGTGGGCGATTCGCTGACCGAACTCCTGTGTCTTGCACCATTCGGCGTCCATGTGGTGCGGATAGAAATCACCGGTCTGCCCGGCATGAATGACAAAGTCGCTCTCCGTGATGGTGCGACCCAAAGTCTCGCGCACGGTACCGATTTCGTAGTCTTCGAGAAACGTGGATTGGATACGCATAGGCTGTTCCGGTATGAGAGATTGGAAATCAAGAGATTGACAGTGCAATCTCTCAATCTCCTTACTTAAAATGTTATTTCCTCAGCATCATAGGTATAATTGCAGCATTCCCAGCAAACCTATTTTGATTCGTGAGCAACTTAATTATGCCCGATTTTGTTATCAATCAAAAACCACAGTTGCCGCTTCGTCCTGCGCCGATTGTCAGCATCGGGGCCGGCGGCATTGTCCACGATGCGCACTATCCTGCCTATCAGAAGACGGGCTTCCCGATTCATGGTCTCTACGATCCAAACCAGGAGCGGGCGCGCCAGATGGCACAACAATTTCAGGTGCCGCATATCTACAGTTCACTCGAAGAAGTCACCGCAAAGGCCCCGGCCGATGCCGTTTTTGATGTTGCTGTCCCTGCCAAGGCACTACTTGAGGTCTTGCCACAGTTACGGGATGGCAGCACCGTGATGATCCAGAAGCCGATGGGCGAGACCTTAGACGAGGCACGTCAGATCCTGGCCATCTGCCGCCAGAAACAGTTGACGGCGGCAGTCAATTTCCAATTGCGCTGGGCACCCTTTGTGATCGCCGCTCGCAACTTGATCGAGCAAGGTGCTATCGGCGAAGTATGCGATCTGGAAGTGCGGCTTACCGTCTACACGCCCTGGCAACTGTGGCCCTTTTTGCAGGCGGCCCCCTACTCGGAGATCATGTATCACAGCATCCACTACATCGACCTGATGCGCTCCTTCCTGGGTGAGCCGAGCGGTGTCTACGCCAAGACAGTGCGGCACCCCAAGTTGCTGACCATGAACGGCTCGCGTACCAACATCATCTTTGACTATGGCGATGTGATCCGTTGCAACGTGGAGACCAACCACCATCACGAGTATGGTTTGCGCCATCAGGAAAGCTACATCAAGTGGGAAGGGACGCAGGGGGCGATCAAGGTAACAATGGGGCTGCTGCTCGACTACCCAAAGGGCAAGCCCGACGCCTTTGAATATTGCATCTTGCAGGATGATCAACCACCCACCTGGACTTCAGTTCCCATCCAAGGCTCCTGGTTTCCCGATGCCTTTATCGGCAGCATGGGCAGTCTGATGGCCTTTGTCGAAGGTTCAAGTCCGATCTTACCCACCTCGGTGGAAGATGCATTCAAGACGATGGCGTTGGCGGATGCGATCTGTCGATCGAGCGATGCGGGGCAGACAAAGATTAGAGATTGAGAGATTAGGAGATTGCAGTTCCAATTTCTCAATCTCTATAACAAGCCATAGGATATCTCCATGCGACCACTTGAAGGAACCCTTGTTCTCGACTTTAGTCAATTTCTGGCCGGTCCATCGGCTGCCATGCGGCTGGCCGACCTCGGTGCCCGAGTGATCAAGATTGAGCGACCCGGCAGCGGCGAAGTTGGGCGGCAGCTTTACATTTCCAACCTGCATCTCGGCGACGATAGCACGCTCTTTCATTCGATCAACCGCAACAAAGAGGGATTGGCGGTCGATCTCAAAAACGCTGACGATCTGGCGAATGTCAAGAAGTTGGTGGCGCAGGCCGACGTGATCATCCAGAACTTTCGCCCCGGCGTAATGGAGCGGATCGGCTTACACTACGACGCGGTGAAGGAGATCAACCCGCGCATTGTCTACGGCGTAGTCACTGGCTATGGCAACAAGGGGCCGTGGAAGGATAAACCCGGTCAGGATCTGCTGGTACAATCGCTCTCTGGTCTGCCCTGGCTCAACGGCAATGCCGACATGCCGCCCACACCCTTTGGCCTTTCGGTGGCCGATATGTTTACTGGCGCGCATTTGGTGCAAGGCATCCTGGCTTGTCTTGTGCGGCGAGGTATCACAGGGCAAGGTGGGCTAGTTGAGGTCAGTTTGATGGAATCGGTGCTCGATCTGCAATTTGAGGTGCTGACGACCCATCTCAACGACGGCGGCAAATTGCCCCACCGCAGCGCAGTCAACAACGCCAATGCCTACCTCGCCGCGCCCTACGGCATCTACGCCACCCAAGACGGTTACCTGGCCCTGGCGATGATGCCCGTTCCCCGCCTAGGCGAGTTGATCGGCTGTGAGGCATTGCGTACCTATGCTGACCCTGCCTCCTGGTTCTCCAAGCGTGATGAGATCAAGCGCATCCTGGTCGCACATATGCAGACACGCACGACCGCCGACTGGCTAAGCATTTTGGAACCACAGGATGTCTGGTGCGCCGAAGTACAGACCTGGCACAAACTGCTGGCACACGAAGGTTTTCAAGCCCTGGATGCCATCCAAGAGGTGCGACGTGACGACGGTATCGAGTTTCGCACCACCCGCTGTCCGATCCACATCGACGGCGAAATCTACAAGTCAGAAAAGGCCGCGCCGCGGGTCGGTCAACACAACCAGCAGATTGCGTCGGAATTTGAGTTGGGGTAACGAGCAGAATCTGTCATTTCGAGCGAGGGCTGTATCGAGCGGGAAATCTTGGGTAGACAGAGCAAGATTCTTCGTCGCAAACAGCCGCTCCTCAGAATGACAGATACCGAAGAATATGATTTACCCAAATGAATTGTTGTTTCCCTGTGAAGAGTTGTAACACGGATGGAAAGGAACTCGGATCTGTTTTCAAGATCCGAGTTCCTTTCCATCCGTGTTACAAAACTGCGTTGTACAAATTACCCACTTTTCAATAATTCAGAGAAGAACCGAAAAATCATCTTGTGTACTTTCTGTACCCTCCGTGCCTCCTCTGCGCCCTCTGTGTAGTACTCTTACTGCTGAATTGTCCCCCAACCTCCGTTGCTGCGGAAGTCAAGTCCACGGTGGGGCTTGGCCAGATAGGGAAAGCTCTCGCTGAATTCGAGATCGTTGTGGTCAACGCCGTCATTCAGCACTTTGACCAGACTTGCGTTGAAGTCGAAGTTGCCGTCGGTCAGGACTGGATAGGCCGCACCGGCAACGGCGAGCAATTCAATCTCCGTCACGTCATCCTGCAAGCGACGACCATTCGGGAAGCCACAGACATCACCACCGAGCAGACCGAGCTTGTAGTTGGGCGTTGGCGAGCAGAGGCTGCCTTCAACACCGGGGCGGAAAGGCTCTGCCACGTTGAGTCGAATCATCTCGGCGGGGCGCACATTGGCCGGTTGGTTGACATTGGTACCTGCCGGTACCGTCACCTTACCATTGGCAGTGACCAGGGTGAAATCCTTGGTGGTTGTCATACCGGTCAGGAAGATCGAGACCAGATCGGTGCGATTGCCTTCGGGCAGAGGAACGCCATAGAGGGCATTGAGCAGGGTTCCCAGTTCGGGTTGTAACACGCTCTTGGCCAAGAGCGCACCTGCATCGGTCTCGCTGGTGAAGATGTCGTAATCCTCGCGCGGTTCCAGACTGTTAAAGGCATCTTTGAGGGCAAGTGGCAGCACCACTTCGTTGACCAACGGCATGCCCAAACGGGAAATCTGCACTGGGTCGCCTACGCTAGTAATTTTACCCTTTTGGAAGACCCGCACCGAAGGTCGGCTGCTGGTGGCCCAAACGCCAAGAACTGTGTTATCGCCTGCACCTTTGAGCAGACGATCAATCGGAATCTGCAAGGCGATGCTGTGGACGTTGAAGCCCGAGAGTCCATCAATGCCCTTGCTCGGGCCAGCCTTGTAACCAACCGGTGCCGCCTGTGGACGCAGTGTCAACAGATCGAAGACCGAACCTAGATCGACCCAGAAGGGATCGTCGGTGGGACCCGCATAAGCTTTGATCTCACCCTCATCAACCGTAATGGTCTGGATGGCTTCGTCAAAGAGTTTGGCATAGTCGGGCGTGGACTTGGGACCAATATGCGCAGGTGGTACGGGCAGATTTTCTCCGAGCACGGTCACCTTACCATTGGCGATTTCCTCCAACTTGTAGGTCTGTTTGACGTTGAGCGTCTCATCGGCAAGCGAGGTGATCGAGCCGGTGTTGTAGAGGAAGGTGGCAGGGTTGGCCGTTTCGGTCTGGAAGGTGAGCCGATAGGTGATATGCGACTTGGCATCGCCCTTGTTGTCTACGTGCAACTCGTAGATGACGTCATCGCCAAAGCTGTAGTAGTTGGGTCCGCCCTGTGGTCCTTCCAATGGAATCCACGAGCCGATCAGGGTCACGGTGTCGGGCTTGTCGGGGCTAACAAAGGCATAGACATCGGTGGTATCCGCCTGCGGATCGCGCGAGATGAGTGGCGCTTCGCGATGGCTGGATGCTTGTACGCCGCTGCTGTTGGCGATCAACACGCTGCCGGCCAACAGGGACAGGGTCAAGCCTGTGTATACTACCTTTCCTACGAGGCGGGAAAGGCGCGCTCCAAACTGGGTTTGCATCTTTGCTCCTTTAAATTGAACTTGTGAGACTGTTTTGAAAATGCGAATTGCGGATTGCAGATCGACTCGTCACTTGCATCTTCAAAATTACGGATACAGTAAACCTTCAACTCTTCCCTATAATTACCCTTCATTCAGCCGCTTGCGAGACGGGTGAGTGACGGTGGGACAGTGAATCAGTGGGACAGTAGGACAGTGGAAGTTTACTGACTTACTGTCCACTGTCCTACTGTCCCACTGATTCCCAGACATAACCAGATTATTACTTTGCTCGCTACTCACTGAACAGTGCAGAAGCTGTTCACTTTTTGCTCAACTTTGTTATATAATTTCAGTCTGACGTTTTCCAATCCGATTTGGATGTATGATGCGCTCGGTTCGCAGGAACTGAGGGTGATGAATTCGCAATTTGCAATTCACAATTCGCTATTATCAAGAAGGTAGAGGGGTATGGAACCATTGCAGGCAACTGTAAATCAGTTTGGTGGGGTTGTAGTCGATGTACCGGCGTTGCCGTCTGACAACGAGCAATTTCGTGCTCAGCTTGCCTTTTCGATTGAACAGTGGAGTCAGGAGGAGCGCAAGTTAGTGTGGCTCGAAGTGCCGATCCATCTGGCGGCGCTGATTCCGATTGCCACAGAGCAGGGCTTTATTTTTCATCACAGCACGCCACACAGCCTGATGATGACACGCCAGTTGGTCGAGAATGCCTTTGTTCCTGCCTACGCCACCCATTATATCGGCGCAGGCGGCGTGGTGATCAACGAGCGCAAGGAAGTGCTCGTAGTGGTGGAGAAGTATCGTGGCGGACATGGACGTTATCTCAAGTTGCCTGGTGGCGCGCTGCATGAAGGCGAGCATCTGGTCGATGGGGTAATTCGCGAGGTGTTGGAGGAGACGGGGATTCAGACCCGCTTCGAGGCATTGGTCTGTTTTCGCCATTGGCACGGCTACCGCTATGGCAAATCCGACATATACTTTGTCTGTCGCTTGGCCCCGACCCAGGATGACATCAACTTTGACAGCGGCGAACTGGACGAATGTCTGTGGATGCCTGTGCAGGAATATCTCAACCATCCGCAGGTTAGTGTCTTCAACCGGCGCATTGTCGAAGCGGCGGTCAATCACTCTGGACTGCAAACGACCTGGATGGAAGGTTATGATGATCGAGCGGCGCGGGAGTTTTTTATGCCGTGAGGTAGAGATTAGAGATTGGGAGATTCAGCAGATCACAATTTGTCATTCTGAGGCTGTTTTTCGCCGAAGAATCTTGCATTATCAATCCAAGATTCTTCGCAAACTGCCGCTCAGAATGACAGTGCCCACCCAATTCGTGAAATACGGAGATCTGGAGATGGACAAATTCGTCTCCAATCTCTAATCTCCTTTTTACATTTACGTACACCTGGGTGCTTGTTCCTCTTCGTTTTTCCTCGTATGCTGTTCTCATGACAAAAATAATGACTCCTTACCCATTACGTTCAAAATTACCATTGCTGACCGCACTGCTCCTTTCTTCGGTGTTGAGTGTGGCGATGTGGGTGGCGCGAGTGGTTTATACGCATCATGGCAGCTACTTTGGACTCAATTGGAACCTGGTTCTGGCCTGGATTCCACTCTTCCTAGCGCTGGCTGCCTGGCTATTGGTCCAGCGCTCTGCCTTTCTTCCGCTGGTGTTGCTGTTGTTGGCGGGTTGGTTGCTCTTTTTGCCGAATGCGGCCTACATCGTCACTGATCTGATTCATCTTCACCCGCGTGATGGCTCGCCCTTTTGGTATGATGCGCTGATGGTCTTCTCCTTTGCCTGGAATGGCTTGATCTTGGGGATGACTTCGGTCTGGATCGTGCAGAGCTTGGTGGAGCGCTGGTTGGGGGCGTTGGCGGGTTGGCTGTTGGCGGGGGGAGCGCTCTTTGCCTCGGCCTTTGGCATTTACCTGGGGCGCTTCTTACGCTGGAATAGCTGGGATCTCTTCACTGAGCCGCATGGGTTGTTGCATGATATTCTCTTCATCCTGCGCAATCCAATGCAAAATCAACGCACGCTGGCCGTCACGGCGTTGCTTTCCGGTATGTTGCTGGTGATTTACGTGACCATGACCTTGTTGGCAAGGGTGCGCTGGGAGAGTCGGTAACTGGTCACTTTGTAACTGGTAATTACGTGATTACCAGTTACAAAATTGTCTATGGATGGATGACAGTATCGTTTAAGCCACAGTGATTACCACTTTCCCTTGCGTATGCCCTGCTTCCATATAACGCAACGCCTGGGGTGTCTCGCTTAACGGATAACAGCGGTCAATCACAGGGCTGATTTTGCCAGTTTCTAACAGTTCACGGAGGATAAGCATATCAGACTGATTGAACTTGGCAATCCCCATGAAGCCAAGCTGCTGACCACCCCGTTTAGAAAGTAAAGGCCCAAGGAGTAGGGATTGGGCAACTTGCCTGAGTGCGCCGCCCATCACAACACAAATGCCCTGCGGCTTTAGGGCACGCTGATAGCTCTGTATCGATTGATAGCCGTTGACCGCAGCGATCAAATCATAACGCGCTCGGTGTTTACTGAGATCTTCTTGCGTGTAATCAATGACCTCGTCGGCACCAAGCGAACGCATCCTCTCGACATTGTGCGGACCACAGACCGCAGTGACCTTCGCCCCCATCGCTTTGGCAATTTGTACGGCAAAGGTGCCCACGCCGCCACCTGCGCCATAAATCAACACCTCTTGCCCTGCCTGAATCTTGCCGTGGTCGCGTAATCCTTGCAAGGCGGTGAGTCCCGCTACAGGCAGAGATGCAGCAGCTGCAAAACTCACATTGGCTGGCTTCAAGGTTACATATTCTTGGCGGGCACAAGCATATTCCGCAAAAGATCCATGCCCTCCACCAAAGACCTCGTCGCCAGGCCGCAATTGTGTTACTGCGCTGCCAACCGCTTCCACCCGCCCCGCCAGGTCAGTGCCCAGCCTCTGATCTTTGGGTTTGAGCCAGCCATTGCCCGAGAAGAGGCGCATCACGGATGATCCGCCGTAGGTGACTTGGTCAAGTTTATTGAGCGAGGCAGCCTCGACTTTGATCAAGACTTGATTCGCTTTCGGTATAGGAATTTCTATCTCGTCGAGATGCAGAACATCGGTCGAGCCATATTCGGTATATATAATCGCTTTCATCTGTGTTCTCCAATCAATCTCTGTTCTTGCTCCACAACTGTCCTGTTTGCTTTGTCCATGAATAGAGCAAGTGCCTATTGGACTGAAACATAGCGGATGGGTCGTATGAATTTGATGATACGACGAACCAGAAAGTGAAGAATGGTTGACACTATGGCAACCAGCGAAGCAACAATCGTCGGCAAGATTGCGCCAAAGGTGAAGGTCATCCCCAAGATGAAGCCAAGCATGTATTCTGAGCGATAAACAGGAATCAACACAGCAACCCAAAGCATACCCAGAAACAGGTAAGAGGCAATCGCTTCCTGCTGCTGTGTGAAGGCAACTGCAAGTGAGACTCCATAGAGTAGCGATGCCACAAACCCAACCGTGATCCTCACTGGTAGCTTGGAATCTTTGTCCAGATCTGCCGAGTGAGAAAGAAGCCGTTTCTCGATTCTACCCAGCAGAAACCAAGAAAGCGTTGGCAGCAGCAGGATTCCCCACCCGTTGGAGATTGCTGGCAAATCGGCTCGGTAGAGCAGATGATGACTCTTCACCCCACCCTGTGTAAATTCCCAGGCAAGATGAAGCAGTTCGGCAAGCAAAATCAACATCGTAACCATGATGCGTGTTCGGCGTAGTTGCTGTGAATTCATGACAATCTCTCCTTATGTTGTAGTAGCAGCTTATCAACCATTGTTCTGATACATCGGACTTAGCTAACTTCTTTGACAACGCGATTGAGCGAAATTAACGGCATGCCCAAGTCGCGTACCTTTCTCAATACACCATAGAGCGCAGCCTGATCGGTGACTGTGCCAATGAACAGCGTATCACCATTCTCTTCGCTTGTAATGGCCAGACCCTCGAACCACTCTGTCCATTGCAGACCAAGATGGCCTTTCACCCGAATCTGGTAGATTGCGGCTTCAATTGGTTCATCGGTTAGATCGGGTTGGTTTGACATGGTATTCCCCAGATTGATGACATGATGGACGATGGAGACTGACCAACATCTTGCTCATGTACCTAGCATAGCGGCAGGAGAGGTGGCTGTATAGCTACCAAAGTAGGGTTTGTGGGTATTGTTTTGGGAGCGGTTGGGAGGAAAAAGTACGAAAGTACCGATGCTTTGGGACGGTGAACCGTTAAATGAGACCCAACTCCCGCGCCCGGGCGATTGCCTCGGTACGCCGTTGAACCTGGAGTTTGTCAAAGATGCGCTGATTGTGGCCCTTGACCGTACTCAAGGCCAAGAAGAGGCGTGTACTGATCTCTTGATTTGAGAGTCCCGCAGCGAGCAATTGTAACACTTCCAACTCGCGTTGGCTCAACGGTTCAATAAGGGTTTGGGGTGGAGTGACGAAAGATGACACAACTATTTTTTTAAGGTGATCCGGCGCTTCTATTGCAAAGCCAGCCAGCAACTTGCGTACATAGTTCGGCATGATCCCTTGATCTGCGGCTGCGGACAGCAATTGTGCCATCGGCAAACCTTCATCCAGAAAGAGACGAACAAAGCCACTTGGCTCGGCCACTGCCAGCACCTCACCGAGAAGTTGCAGCGCCTGTTTCTTGTCGCCCTTGGCTTGCAGCGCCAGCATCTGGAGAATCTTCGCCTTGAGTCGTTCATCGGCCCAGCCCTTTGCTTCCATCTGCTGTTGATACGGCAGCAATACTGCCAATGCTGCGGATGGATCGCCCTGCGCCAAATGAACACGAGCCTGGCCAATGGGCAGTTTATAAGTTTGGGCAAGATGGGCGGCAGCGGTCAAGTTGCCTTGACGTAAGTAGAGCAACACCTGCGCCGCTGCTACTTCCGGAATGCGAGAGCTGAAGTTTTGCTGGCGCGCCACCTGATCTGCTTGCGTTAGAATTTCGGATGCGCCAGTCACATCCCCCTGGGCCAATTTCAAGCGGGCTAAAAACACTTCACAGATGATGAAGCGGTCGATCACACGGTCATATTGCTTGGCCAGGTGCAGACTCTGCCGCCCATACTGTTCGGCAGTCTCCAGGTTGTTCCATTCGTAACTGACACGCGCGATTCCCAAGTGGGCTTCGTAGATAATCTGCAAGGGTTGTTCACCTGCCAATTCGAGAACCCTGCGATAGGTCTCGGCGGCCAGATAAAGCTGATTTTCTGACTCCTGAACGATACCGAGACCCAGGGTTGCCAGGATGGTGGTGAAGGTATCTCGCGCCGCCTGACTGAGCGAGATTGCCTCGGTTAGGGTCTGTCGCGCGGCGACGCGCTCCCCAGCAAAAAGATAGGCGTAGCCAAGCGTCCAAGTTGCATTGGCACGCTGAAATAGATTGCTGGCAGGCAGATACTCCAACGCACGGAGCGACTGGCTGATCATCGTTTCTACCTGGTAGCGGGTGAGCGCCAACACAGCTCTGGCTGCGGCAATCCGGCCAATCAGCAGGCGGGTTTTGCCGTTTGGCTCTCCACTTGGCAATGCCGCTTCTGCGGCGCTGAGCTTCTCCTCCACGCCGGTCGTCTGCCCATTCACGAGCAGTAACGAGGCAAAACGCCACCAAAGCGAAGGTCTGGCATTCAAAACGCTTGTTGGCAGCGATTCCAGCCAGTTGAGGATGGCAATCACTGCGCCCCGCAGATGCAGTGGAATGCCCTTGCCTTCGATTAGCCGCTCGGCACGCTCGATATCATTGGCCGCTGCGGCATGATGAAACGCCTCGATTTCCAGACCATTCTCTTCGTACCACTGGCTGGCTCGAACGTGCAGTTCGTTCACGCTGCTTTCCATCGTATGGATGCCTTGGTGAAGACGTTGCTGCAACAGTTCGGCAAAGAGATGGTGATAGCGATACCACCGCCGCTCGCTGTCGAGGGGAATGATAAAGAGATTGGCCTGTTCGAGGTATTCTAAAAAAGTTTGTGATTGGGAATTAACGATTGGCGATTGAGAGAGGACCGAATCTCCAATCACTGCGTCACACAGCGGGCCACACATCCGTTCCAGGATCGAGGTGCGCAGCAAAAAATCCTGCACTGTAGCTGGCTGTTGATGCAGCACCTCTTCGACCAAATAGTCCATCACAAAACGATGGCTGCCCGTGAACGATTGGAGAAAGCTGGCAATGTCGGGGTTGCCCCCCTCTTTGCTACCTTGCATCGAAAGCGCCGCCAGTTGCAGACCGGCAATCCAGCCCTCGGTGCGTTTTTCTAGGGCGGTAATCTCTTGCGCAGTGAGAACAAGCCCCATTCCTCGGTTGAGAAATTCGCCCGCTTCGTCTGGGGTAAAGCGCAAGTCGGCTGCCCGTACTTCGTTCAATTGGCCACGAGCACGTAAGCGCGCCAATGTAATAGGCGGGTCCTCACGTGTGGCAATAACGAGATGCATCTGAACAGGTAGATGATCGATTAAAAAGGCGAGAGCCTGACCTACGGTCTTTGACTCAATCAGATGATAATCATCGAGTACCAGAAGGAAGTTTTGCTGTAAACCACTCACCTCATTGAGCAAGCTGGTGAGGACTGTCTCAGCGGGTGGTGGCTGAGGCGATTGTAGCATGGTCAAGGCTGTGGCCCCGACCTGCACAGCAACGGTCTGTAATGCGGCGACGAGGTAAGCCAGGAAGCGAACGGGATCGCTATCTCTGGCATCCAGTGACAACCAAGCAATTGAATTGACGATTGCGGATTTGCGATTTGCGATTGCTCCAGCTTTTTCAGCAGCTACTCGTAATTCTTCAATCCATTCACTTACCAGCGTGGTCTTCCCGAAGCCAGCGGGAGCGGAGACCAGCGTTACCTTGCCGTGCAGCCCAGCATTCAACCGTTCGATCAGGCGCGCGCGATGGACCAAACTTGGCCGTGAAGGCGGGACATACAGCTTCGTAGCTAAAATGGGCGTGGGCATTGGTTCATAAAGGAGCTAGTAGAAGTGCCGATCAAGTTTGGATTGCAATGAAGGTAAGGCGAGTATAACAGATGGAATCGGGAAATTCAAGGGTAGGGAAAATGAGGGGCAAAGCTTCAGAACCCCGCACATCAGTAAGGGAATGTCAGGCTATATCCGCTGACTTTCGCCAGAAGAAGAGCTGTGTCTGCGCTCCATCCTCGTTGGTGCGCAGTTCGCCACGCGTCATGCCCGCTTTAAGTAGCACCCGTTGCGAGGCTCCGTTATCCGGTGCAACCGTGGCGATGAGAAAGGTCAGGCCATGCACCTCAATCCCATAGCGAAGTAAACCAATCACCGCCTCGGTTGCCAGTCCACGACCCCAGTGTGAGCGCAGAAAGGTATACTTGATCTCCGGCTCGACTTGCCCGCCTGGATGAACAATACCGCAGAAGCCAATGACATTGCCACTGGCGTGCTCCTCCAGTGCAAACATCCCATAACCGCGCTTCTCGTAGTTGGCAAGCGTCACTGCCACCCACTGCTCACACTCGGGGCGGCTGATCGGTTGACCGTCGCCGACCCAGCGCATAGCCTCGGCGTCGCTGTAGGTGGCGAAGAGCGCCTCCAAATCCTCTGCGCCAAGTCGGCGGGCGAGCAAACGGTCAGTTACGAAAACGGGTTGAGACATATTGATAAAAAAACGCCTCATTGGTGCTATCCGCCTGCCAATCCGATTTTGATCACCCTAGCAACCACCTCATCAAGCGGAAGACTGGTGTCGATCTCCATGTCTGCCACGCGACGCAATAAAGGCTCGACGCTTTCAATCAAGCTCAGAACACGAGCGACTTGGTCGGGATCTTTGCCATAGGCATTGTTTGTGCGTGACGCCAAACGCTCAACAACCAGATCGGCTGGCGCGCTCAACAAGATCACATGGTCGAACTGAGGCAGAAATTGCCCCATGTTGGGTGCACAGCCACTGACGAAGAGTACGTCCGCATCTTCGGTAGCCAAAAGCGTCTGGATGCGATCTGTGCGCCAGACCCAATCTCGATCCGCCTCCACAGGCGAACCCGCAGCACTTGTCTCGGCGTCTACGGCAACCCAGTGCGAGAACTCGTCGCAGTCTGCATCGACTGCTTTGTAACCTTGCGCTGTCAGCGCCTCGATCACGGTGGACTTCCCAGTGCCGGACATGCCTGTGATTAAGATTCGTTTCACGATTTGTCCTATACCAGTCGCACAAAATACTCTGCAAACCGCTCCAGAATTTCTTGGTTCGTTTCTTCTTGCAAATAGAGCGAGCGCTCTTCGAACACGATTGTATGCCCACCGTCGTAGGGTAGAAAGTGACGTTGCTTGAAGCGAAGGATCTCTCCTTGCTCAAAGCGATTCCCGTAATAGTCGGTAAAGGATTGGATGACCTGATAGCAGTGTCCTGGGGTCAACCCGTAAACGCTTTCTTGTGCATTGGGGTGGGATGACATATTGGGGGTGATTCCTCGTTGCTAAATTCAAGCATCCCTGCAAGACACGATTTACACCGTGGAGAGATCCCACTCCTCGTAGATTTTGGGCACGTCGTTGATCAGGCGTTTGGTGTAGGTCTCTTTGGGATGGAGGATCACATCGTCCGCCGAGCCGCTTTCGACGAATTTGCCGTGCTCCATGATGTAGACCGTATCCGAGACATAGTAGGCCAGGCCAATGTCGTGGGTGATGAAGATCAGAGTCATGCCGGTTTCGTTGCGCAACTGCATCAGATAATCGAGAATAGTGGCGCGCGAGCAGGCATCGATCATCGAGGTCGGCTCGTCGGCGAGCAGGATCTTGGGCTTGAGCAGGAAGATGCGAGCGATCATGAGGCGCTGCATCTGACCGCCAGAGAGCTCGAAGGGATATTTGTTGGTCAGTTCTTCAAACTTCAAATTGACAAAGCTGCATGCTTCCGCCATCATTTTCACCTTTTGGTCATAGGGAAGATGGCGACCGCCGCGCATATTGATGCAATCGAGCAGAACCGAGTCGATTTTGTTGAAGATGTTGTAGGATGAAAAGGGATCTTGGAAGATCGCCTGGATATTCTTCCAATATTCTTGCCGCTGACGTTGGGAACTGATATCGCGCTTAACACCCTGGAAAAAGATATCTCCCTCCGACACGCTGATCAGACCGAGGAGCATCTTGGCCAACGTGGTTTTGCCGCTGCCGGATTCACCGACGATTGAGACAATTTCTCCCTCTGCGAAGTCGAAGTTTACATGATCCACCGCAACCGTTCTCTGGCGTCCGAAACCAAAGATTTTGGTTACCCCATTGCCACTCAAACATGATTTCTTTTCGTTAGCCATTTCGATACGTCTCCCGCAGTTCTGTCTCGGTCATAATACAGCGATAGGTACGACCGTCGCTTGCCTCGCGCAGATTCATCGCTAGCGATTTGCACTCCGGGCGGGCATATTTACATCGTTCGGCAAAGCGACAGCCTGTTGGTGGTTTTTTCAGGTTGGGTGGCACACCAGGGATGGCAGTCAACTTGACATTGCGCAGCCCCTGTTCTGGCACAATGATCGAACCCATCAAGCCCTTTGCATAGGGGTGGAGCGGGTCGAAGACCGCTTCCTTAGCTGGACCCTTTTCGACAATCTGTCCAGCATACATGACCATGATGTCGTCAGTCACGTTGTAGAGTAGCGGCAACTCGTGGGTGATAAAGATCATCGACTTGATCAGCCCCTTGTCCATCAGATCGCGCAGCATTTTGATGACCATCTTCTGCGAAGTGACATCGAGGGCCGAGGATGGCTCATCGGCAATCAACACCTTGGGACCCAGAATGACCGAGACCGCAATGACGGTGCGCTGCTTCATGCCACCGGAAAGCTCGACAGGATACTTTTGCAACACCTCGGCGGGAAGGCCGAGAAACTCAAAACGTTCACGCGCCAGGTCGTAGATCTCTTTGTTGGTTGTCTTCGGGCTGTGCGCTTTAACCACGTCCTCAATGAAGCGGATGATCTTGCGCGTAGGATTCAGCGCATTCATTGCCGCTTGAGGAATGTAGGCGATTTCCTTGCCCAAAATGGATTTGCGCACCTCGTCGGGGTCCATACCCGAGATATTATGACCATCGATGATGATATCGCCGCTTGTGTAGTACAGTGGAGGAAAGTAGTACCCCATCAGGCTCAAGGCAAGCGTCGACTTGCCACAGCCCGATTCGCCGGCGATGCCTAACGATTTTCCTTCTTCAACCTTGAGAGAAACATGATCCACTGCATACACATCTTCTCGGAAGCGGGTGATGTATTTGGTGGTCAGATCTCGAACTTCTAATATCACTTTTGCCATGTCAATTCCCCGGGTTATATCAGTCGGTCAGTAAGACGGTAGACAGTGAGTCAGTAGATAGTGAATCAGTGGCCAAAGATACTGATTTACTGACTTGCTGACCCACTGTCCTAGTCTCTCAGTGCTGGGTTGAATACCTGGTCGAGACCTGTATTCATCAAATTCATAGAGAATGTAATCAGCGCAATCACAACAAGCACAGGGAAATAGGCCCACCAGCGGCCCTGCACGTGCGCTTGATAAATCATCGACCAGTTCATCATCAGGCCCAGGGTTGGCACTTCAGTTGTTTTGGGACCCAAGCCAAGAATCGATAAGCCTGCCTCGGCCAAAATGCCAGAGGAAATTTGCAAAATTAGTGCCATCACGACGTAGGAGGCAATGTAAGGTAGAATGTCAGTGAGAATGATATGTACAATCGAATGGCCGGAGAGTTTGGATAAGTTCACATGATCACGATTGCGCAACGATACTACCTGAGCACGTACCGCTCTTGCTGTCCAAACCCAAGAGGTGAAGCCGATGACCGTTGCCACCGTGTAGGCACCGCGCTGTTCCTGCCCAATGCTGTAGGAGATCAAGATCAACAACACAAAGCTGGGGATGACAGTAAAAAGATTGGTGACAAACATGATGATGTCATCCAACATGCCACCCACATAGCCAGCCAACAAGCCCAGAGTCAGACCGATCAACGTGGCAATGATCCCGGCGACAAGCCCGATCTGCAGTGATGTGCCCGTGGCTGAAACCAGTTCGGTTAACATATCGCGACCAAAGTTATCGGTTCCAAGCGGCAATATTCGCATATTGGCGACCTGGCTCACGTTCATATAATCGGACTGGTTAATCTGCCCTGTTTGCTCAAGCGTCCCACTTTCGGCGTTGGGCACTGCAATAATCGCACCCTCTTCGGAAAGCAACCCCTTGAGCGAACTGTTGAGCCGAACGTAGTAATTACGCTTGGCATTGGTCAGCCCAGGAATCTTCTTCTTGGGGTCGTAATTGCTCTCCCATTGGCCCAAAAGTTTCTTCGTATCCGTTGTATCAATTTCGCTCTCGGCAATCCCGGCGGCAACGAGCCATGCTTTGATCGATTGACGATCTTCCTCACTTAGTTTGTTGGCAATGCGTTTAGCGGCTGCGCTGTCCAGGTTCAGGGTGTACTTGGTCGCATCGAGGCTATCGTAGACACTGACGTAGATGCCCGGTGGGAAAAATGTCCCCTGACCAATGATCGACAAGGGCGGATCGGTGATGATCCGTGGATAAATGAGTACGATCAGCACGATGGTCGCAAAAATGGAGAAACCAAAAACGAATTTGCCGGAGTGAAAAACCTGTTGGATTGTATATTTCATGGCAGAAAGATAAGAGTTGAAAAGTTGAAAAGTGAAAGAGTAGCAAAGTGACTATTCAACTCTTCAACATGGGCGATCATCTTAATCCGATTGTGCTGCTTTGATGCGCGGGTCAATAAAGCCGTACAAAATTTCGATGACAAAGGTCGCAATCAATACCATCATCGTGATGATCAGCGTTGAGGCTGAAATCAGCGGATAGTCCTGGCCCATGACACCGTTCAAAAGTGTGTAGCCAAGCCCTGGATAGCTAAAGACGATCTCTGCTACGAGCGCGCCGCCCACCATTGTGCCAATCGATAAGGCCAGACCTGTGATCTGGGGCAGCATGGCGTTACGAAAGACGTAGCCAATGATCTTGCGATCTTTGATGCCCATGAAGCGGCTATACTTCACATAGTCGGCGTTCAGTTCGTAGATCGCCATGGAGCGCATGCCAATGGCCTGGCCACCAATCGCGATCAATACAATCGAAAGAAATGGCAACTGATAGTGTGTAATCACCGACCACATAAATTCTGGGGTAAAGCTGGGAATCAAGTTAAAGCCATAGCCGCCCGAAGTGGGAAACCATTTGAGGTTGACGCCGAAAACGACCAGCAAAATGACAGCCATACCAAATGCCGGGAGATTGCTGACAAAGATGCTGAGCGGCATGAGCACCTTGTCAAAGGCACCGCGCAGATAGGCGGCTAATGCCCCCAGTGTGTTGCCAATGATCCAACCGACAATAATGGCCGGAAATTGCAGGGCAACCGTCCAACCAATGGAAGCTTTGAGAACATCGGCAACGGGTCGTGGATATTGGCTGAAAGAGACACCAAAATTTCCTTGCGCCACATTCCTGATATAAAGGAAAAATTGTTGGATGATCGGTTTATTCGTACCAAAGAGGTCGGAGTACTGCTGATAAATCGCCTGCACACCAGTGGCGTTACTCATCCCCTGGGCCAATCGGGATACGATAGCGGCCACAGGGTCACCTGGCATCAGGCGGGGGAGGATAAAATTCAGCAGAAAGGCAAAAACAAAGGTTATGAAGAACCAACCCAACTTATTGAGGAAATACTTCCAGTATCCTTTCAACCCAAAACCTCCTAAACTCGCAACTACCACGCCACCCTAACCCGCCCCTGTCTAGTGCGGAAACTGCCACGGAAAGGATTTTGTTTAGTGGACAGACGACCAAACTAAATCTATCCCTTCACGGTTCCCTTCCTTACCAGGGGCGGGTTAGGGTGGGGTTAGTAGTTACCTAAACTCGATGTGATTCCGATTTGTACCAAGAAGGGATGACAAGATGGAAAAGCAAAGTTTCTTGTCACCTTGTCATCCGGTCACCCCTTCAGCTTTACAATCGGAATGCGCTTACTGAACGAGGGTCACGTTATAGAGACAGGCGACACCCCAACCGTCGGTGCAGTCCATCGGCGGAACGGGGGGGGTAGTGCCATCGTCCTGGTGCGGGAAGTCTGTCCAAACGGATTCGTTGACAGCATGGAAGGATTGCGGGCGATACATCAGGCTGAAGGAAGGAATATCGGTCAGGTAAATCTTGACCAATTCGGTGTACATTTCCTTCAATTTGGCCTCGTCGGTTTCGCTTGGAATGGCCTTGATCAGTTCATCCGCCTTCGGATTGCTATATTGACCCCAGTTACCACTCCAGTTGCTGGCCATACCAATCCACTCGGAGCTGAGCATGTTGCGGATACGACCCCAAGGCATCGTGGGTCCAGCGCCAGCGCTCCACATCATGAAGATGTCATAGCCTGCGGGCAGCGGGGCATCGGACTTGGTCACAACGGTCTGATAGACGGACCATTCGGGGTAGTTGGTGGTGATTTCAATGCCGATTTCTTTACCAGCAGCAGCAACCACCTCGATGGCAGCTTGCCAGTCGGACCAGCCATTGGGGCAGGTGGCGACATAGGAGAGCTTCTTGCCATCCAACTCACGCCATCCATCGCCATCCGTATCCTTGATGCCAGCATCATCTAGCAGCTTCTTGGCACCTTCGATGTCCTTGCCAGCCCACTGCAGATCCTTGACGGCGTCATGGTCGTACATGGCCTGTTCACCGGCGGTCGGGTTCATGAGCGAGCGTGGAACCTGGGTGAAGGTAGCTGATTGATTGGTCATGGCGTTGGCAATGATGGTGTCATAGTCAACGGCAATCGCAATTGCTTTGCGGACAGCGAGATTGTCCAGGCCGGGCGACTTCAGGTTGAAGAAGGCGGTCGGCAAACTGGCACCGATACCATAGGGAGCATCGGGCAGGTAGGTCGAGACAGGCAGATTGTCCTTCAGCCACAGATCCTGAATGTTGGCATTGAATTGTTGGCTGACATCGACTTCACCAGCCTTCAAAGCGGTGAAACCGGCGGCGTTGTCTTTGAAAATGGTGTGCGCCAGATACTTCGGAGCGGGCAGCTTGCCCCACATCGAAGCATCCTGACCCCAGTAGTTGTCATCGCGGACGAGGACGACCTTGGTTTCGTCAGAGAAGAATTTGTGATAAGGACCCGAGTAGACAGCATCTTCGGCGGTGTCAGCGAGCAGTTTGGTCGCATCGCTACCCGATCGCTCTTCCAGTTTTTGTGTCCATGCCTTCTGGATCACATAGTTGCTACTGACATAAGCGGAAACCAATAGCGGGTTGAGTGCCTTGCCATCTTCGCCCAGCTTGGCCTTGACAACCACCGTCTGTGGATCAACCGCTTCGATGGTGTCGATGTAATCTTTGTTGCCGGCACCGGTTGGGGTATTGTACTTGACGTGAGTAGCCCAGGTATACGCTACATCGTCAGCGGTCACGGGTGTGCCATCACTCCACTTGGCAGCAGCCTTGATCTTGAAGGTGAGCTCAGTTCGGGCATCGTTCCAGGTATAATCGCCATCGGCCAACAGCGGATATTGTTTGCCATCCAGCATGTCGTACAGATAGGGCGTTTCGAACATGGTCACACGAGCATTGTCACCTTGGGAGATGGCCAACCCATTGTTGTTGCTGGAAGAATATGGGTTCCAACCAACGACGGCACCCCACTGTTGACCATTGAAGTACATGGTTTCGTTGCGAGGGAGAGAATTGGCATCAGCCGAAGCTTCGGCGGGTGCGGCGGCGGCTTCGGTAGCAGTAGGTTCAGCCGGGGCAGCTGCAGCTTCGGTCGCTGTCGGCTCAGCAGCGGCTGTGGTCGCAGTTGGCTCGGCTGCCGCAGGTGCAGCGGGTGCGGCTGGTGCACCACAGGCTGCTAAAGCAACACTGAGAACTACCAGAAGAGTTACAAAACTGTAAATTTTCTTTGACATCGTTTTTTCCTTTTTTAACATTGGGAAATTCAAACGTTCCTAAACGGCTAGTAGAGAGTAAATCTTTCTTCTTGCCACCGACTCAAGGTGTGCCGAACAGGTAGTAAGGTGCCTGCCCATAGGGCGCATAGTGGGATGGTTACAAGTAAGGATCAAAGAGCCTCCTTTCTTGATAACTCAGTGAGGAGAAACCTATCACTATAAGACGATTGC
Source organism: Caldilineaceae bacterium (assembly GCA_046328715.1). Lineage (GTDB taxonomy): Bacteria > Chloroflexota > Anaerolineae > Caldilineales > Caldilineaceae > JAXLWB01. The sequence continues at coordinate 26,700 of JAXLWB010000013.1, forward strand.
AATGCCTTCTCGCCGAGAATCAGAAAATTTATTGGATCGATTACAGTATAATGTAACAAACACGCATCGCAAAAATCATGTGGGTAGACGTTTGCGCAAAACAAGTTACCCAACAATCCTGTAGTTACGGTAAAAGTTCGCCTCAGTTTGAACCCAATGAAACTTGAAGCACAAAGGTTGTATAGATAGACCGATGATCCACGTTGACAAATTCTACTGACCCTTTACAGGCGTCAGTACGACAATTGGAATTTGGCGTGTCGTTCGTTCCTGGTAATCGGCGAAGTAAGGATACATGGCTACAAGTTTGCGCCAGAGAGTGTCCCGTTCTTGTGTGGCGGCTACTTCAGCTCGTACCTTGATCTCTGTACGCATCACCTGGATCACTGCTTCCCTGCTTTGCTGGAGGTTTAGCCACCAGGTAGGATTGCGATCACTGCCCGCATAGGCGGCAGCGATGATAAAACGCTCTCTGTCTGTCACATAGACGAGTGGAATGGTACGCAATTTGCCAGTTTTGCGGCCCCGAGTGGTGAGCAGCATGGTCGGATATTTGGCAATCTGGGCTTTCCCGCCCGTGATGCGATACAAAAAGACATGTGCATCCGTGAGCAGGCGTGTCACAGGTCGCATGGAGTCGCGATTCAATATCTTCGATAAGGCCGAGAAAAGGGCTGATTTTTTTGGTTCGTTTGACATGATTCAATTTGTAGCTAAAGCAAGACAGTTTTAATAGTTCATAGATTGGTCATTCTGAGGCAGCTTTTTGTCGAAGAATCTCGAGTTGGCAACACAGGATTCTTCGCAAACTACCGCTCAAAATGACAATGTTGTCCGAATTCGTGATTCGCCGAGTTTTGCTAGCGCCCACCCATGTTGAGATGGCGGCGTCCACCAAACGTAACACTCCGACAGTGACAAGTCATCCATAGAACCTATCTCCATCTAGTCGCATTGGGTTGCGAGTTCCGAGCACACCTTGGAAACTCCGCAGCATAATGACGGCGACGATACAAAGAATTAACTCCGAACTTGCCTCCGCCGCCCAAATCCCAATCAGGGAGAAGAAATGAGAGGCTAGCAACAGCACTGGCAGTTTGACCAGAAGGATGCCGCCCAGGGTAAGTTGCAGTGCCTCCTTGGCTCGACCGACTGATTGAAACAAGGCCGCCGTGATCATGGCCACGCCGGTGATCGGATAAGCCAGTGCCAGCAAGCGTAGGGCCGTCTGCCCTTCTGTGATGATTGCGTTTTCTTTGGACAACAGCGCAATCAGGCTCGCTGGGATCAGCAGGCAGATGGCACAAATCAGTGCGCCATAGAGGATCGTGGCACTGAGCGAAAGCCGGATCGTCTCTCGCACCCGCGTTAGCTTCTTCTGACCAAAGTTATATCCTATCAGCGGTTGCATGCCCTGGACAATGCCTGTCTGCGGCATGTTTAGGCTGGCATAGAGCCGGTTAACAATCGCAAAGACCCCCAGCGCCGTGTCGCCACCGATCTGCTTGAGCAGGTTGTTGGTGACTATCACCAGCAAGCTGGCGCTGAGATTCTTGATCAGCGAGGGGATGCCGATCATCAGTACCTCGCCGATGATGGCCCAGTTCGGTCTAAAATAGGCGGCTTTGATCTGATAAGAGCGGTTCTTGCGCAAGAAAAAGAAATAGATGCTCATGCCCGCCGAGACAGCCTGCCCGATCACTGTCGCCAAAGCCGCTCCCGCCACGCCGATCTTCAACACCATAATGAACAACCAGCAGAGCACGAGATTGACCGTGACCGGAATTACCCAAATCGCCGTCGAGAAGCGGGCGTTGCCGTCAGCTCGGATGATGGCTGAGAAGCCGGTGCTGGTGATTGCCCCCAGGAAGATGATCCGCCCATAGGGGATGGCGTAGGGCGCAATGCTGTCGGTAGCTCCCAGCACATAAACAATCGGCCTGATAAAGGTTGCACCTAAGATCGTGATGGTGATCGCCGCTGTCCAGAAGATTAGGAAGGTGTTTGCTATCGTCTGCGAAGCCTTCTCGATCTTCTGTTCGCCGAGTGCCCGCGAAACGACGGAAGCTCCACCGGCTCCCACGGTCGTCGCCACGCCACCAAGACCAATCAGCACCGGCGCGATGATCGAAGCGCCCGCTGCTGCCAGCGAATTGATGCCCACCGAAAGGAAGTAAGTGTCAGTAATGCTATAGATCGCATAGACGAGCAGTGAAAACGTTGTCTGGGAAGACATTTCCAGCAGCAATTTCCATATTTTTTCCGTGCCCAGACTCTCAACCTTAGCGATGTTACTCATACATCCTCAGTTTGCTTTCAACCAAGTCATCGCTGCGCCGATCCACTCTCTGGAGAGATTGTAGACAAAATCAGTGTCATAGTTGCGATAATAGCATTCTGTATTCATCACCAGGGCGAGGTGCAGTGTATACAGCCAACAACGCTCTTCTTCGGCAAAGGTGAAGGTGGTTTTGCCATAGCCGCGCATGGTGTCGGTGACACCGGCCCCGAATGCGAGTGGGCGGAACTGTGCCTCCATTAGCGGTTCTGCCCAGAGCGCCCGTTCAAAGTCAATGATGCCGACAACCCTGCCCTCCGTGACGAAGAAATTGGGGTCCCAGGCGTCCCAATGCACCAGGCAGGGGGCGGTGATCTCATCCAATGCAGAGGCATGTTTCAAGATGACGGCACGGATCTCCTCAAGATTATAGCCATACACAGCGCTTTTTCGGATGCCGTCCTCTAGCGCTGCTTCCACGATCTTGAGGTACGCTTCTTTCCAAGTAGCCGCACGCAGATCAGGGTTGCCGTCATAGCCAAAGTAAGTTCCCGGAAACGTATTGACTGCCCGAATGATCTCGCCAATGTGCCAGTCGATGCTCGCTTTCGTTTCCGGCGACAGCTTCTCTTTCACATGCTCAAGACTGTCCCCGACCACCTTCTCCATGAAGAAATAGTCGGAGTCGCACAGGTCGTGGGCAGTATCCAGAAAGTAGATTTCGGGCACAGGAATAGCCGGATGCTGTCGAACCAGGCGCATGGCTGCGACCTCGGTAGTCATGAGATTTTTTTCATACAGCATCACCTCTGCTCCTTGAGGCGGTGCAACCTTGAGGACAACCTCGCGTCCATCGGCCAGCCAGACGCAATACGAGGCATTAAACCAGCCATCTTTCAGTTCGAGTACGGCATCTTCGCCCTCGGCAAGCGCAATTCCGTTAAAGGCTCTGGCGGCCATGGCGGCAATCTGCGCCCGTGTTTGTCGATTTTTCGTTTTGCTTTCCATAGCTTCCTAAAGTCAGTCGTCCGAATGGGACGGATGGAGTTATTTGATTTGCAAACTGGTTGTTAATAAATCCCGATCTCGGGAGGAAGGACCGACCAGAATTTGAAATTCGCCAGCCTCCACCACAGGAACGCCTTGCGCATTGACAAGCTGAAAGGCAGTCCAGGGCAGTTCGACCTGCACGGTCTTTTTCTCGCCGGGGGCCAATTCGACGCGAGCAAAGCCCTTGAGTGCCTTGTTCACCCAGGTGACCGAGGTCACCACGTCGCTGACATAGACCTGCACGATCTCTACGCCTGTCCGTTGCCCGACGTTCTCCACATTTACGGAGACTTGCACCGTTTCCCCGCTGTGCAGGGTGGAGGAAGCAAGCCGTAGATTGGAGTAAACATACTTCGTATAGCTGAGGCCATGCCCAAAGGGGAAGAGCGGTTCCTGCGTGAGGTCAGCATAGCGATTGCCGTGTTGGCCGCGTACTTGGCTGTAAAAGACCGGCTGTTGGCCCACGTGCATCGGAATCGAGATGGTCAGCTTGCCCGAGGGGTTGAGTAGTCCAAAGAGTGCCTCGGCCAGCGCACGTCCACCCTCCATGCCAGGGTTGAATAGTTCCACAATGGCGGCGGCCCGTTTGACAGAAGCCGGCAATACCAGCGGTTTGCTATTGATCAGAACAACGACCAGTGGTTTGCCAGTCTGAGTGAGTGCATCGAGCAAGGCAACCTGCCCACCCTGAAGCTCTAAGGTAGCGGTACTCAAAGTCTCGCCGATATAGTTCAGATGGTCACCCACTACGGCCACGACCACGTCCGCCGCCTGAGCCGCAGCGACCGCCGCCGGAATGCCGGACAGATCGTCATCGATAATCGAGCAGCCTCGCTCATAGTGCACGGCCAGCCCTGCCGGCGCGAGGGCACGGATGCCGTCGAGAACGGTGGTAGTCTTTGCGCGCGGTTGTTTGCCCGCTTCGGGTGGATGCTGTGAAGCACCCAGCGTCCAGTCGCCCAACTGCTGGAGATCATCATCGGCGTTCGGCCCGATCACGGCGATGGATTTGAGTTGCTGTGGGACAAGCGGCAGCAGACCGTTGTTTTGCAGTAACACCAAACTCTGGTGCGCCATCTCTAGGTTTACTGCGCAGTGTTCGGGACGATTAATTTCAACGGCGGCCTTAGCTAGATCGGGACGTCGTGGGTTTTCAAAGAGGCCCATACGGAATTTGAGTGCCAGCAGGCGCGCACAAGGCGCGTCGATTTCGCTCTCTGCCAACTGTCCGCTGCGCACCGCTTCGATGGCGCCTTCGTAGAATTCGGGCGTGGTCATCATGATGTCATTGCCGGCGCGGATTGCTATGGTGGCGGCTTCGGCGTAGGTGGCGCAGACCCGCTGCTCCTTGACCAGACGACCGACGTTGTCCCAGTCGGTGACGAGCACGCCTTTGAAGCCCCACTCATCTTTCAAGACTGTCGTCAGCAGCCAGCGGTTGGCGGTCGAGGGCACCCCTTCCATCGATTGGTAGCCGGTCATGAATGTCATGGCACCAGCCTGCGCGGCCCGTTGGAAGGGTGGCAGGAAATAGCTGCGCAGCTTACGTGGCGAGATATCGGCTTCGGAGGCATCGCGTCCGCCCTGCGTTTCGGAATAGCCGGCGTAGTGTTTGGCCGTAGCCAGGATGCCAGTCGGGTCGTCAAGCCCACGGCCTTGATAGCCGCGGATCAAGGCCGCACCGAACTCGCCAATCAGGTAGGGATCTTCGCCAAAGGTCTCGCCAGTGCGGCCCCAGCGCAGATCGCGGGTGAGACAGAGGACCGGCGAGAAGGTCCAATGGATGCCGGTCGGGACAACCTCCTCGGCGGTCACGCGCCCGACCTGTTCGAGTAAGTCAGTGTTCCAGCTACAGGCCATCGCCAACTGAGTCGGAAATATGGTCGCACCAGGCCAAAAGGAATGGCCGTGGATGGCGTCTTCGCCCACCAGCAGCGGAATGCCGAGCCGATTTTGCGCTGCCAGGTCCATCGCACGTCCGACCTTTTCGCCCAGAATATGCAGAATGGAACCGGGTTGGCGTGTGTTGATGAAGGAGAGATCCTCGGAGCGAGCATCCACCATCATGATCTGGCCGACTTTCTCCTCCAGCGTCATCCGGCTAAGTAGATCGGCCACGCGTTCTTCGACGCTCAAGGTTGGGTCGCGGTAAGCAGGTGTTTGTATGGACATGAGCATGCCTCTCATTGATTAGTGAGACAGTGAGACAGTGGACAGTATGCGATGACTGACTAACTGTCTACTGCCCCACTGTCCACTGATTAATCGACTACTTCCAACTCAGCGTGCAGCGTCGCCAACGAGTCGCCACCAACCCAAATGTCAAAGGCGGCGGCGTCTTGGATCCAGCCATTGGCGTTTGTGCTCCAATACTTCAACTCATCTGGGCCAAGAGGGAAGCTCACTGTCTGCGTCTCGCCGGGCTGGAGCTTGATACGCTGGAAGCCCTTCAACTCGCGGATTGGACGGGTATCGGTGCCGAACTTCTGGTGGATATAGAGCTGCGCTACCTCATCGCCAGCAACCTGCCCCGTATTGGTCACATCGACGCTGACAGTCACGCTACTGCCCACTTTTACCTGTGCGGCCGAAACCTTCAGATTGGCAAAGGCAAAGGTGGTGTAGCTCAAGCCATAGCCGAAGGGATAGAGGGGTACGGGCAAACCGTCCCAGTAGCGCGGGTTGTACATTGGGCTGCCTTCGGGCGAATGAGTCAGGTTGCGGGCGTAGTAGAGCGGCGCATGGCTGCCCTTGCGTGGGAAGCTGACCGGTAGTTTGCCGCCCGGATTCGCATCACCAAAGAGGATGTCGGCTACGGCATTGCCGCCTTCGGAGCCAGGTTCCCAGGCTTCGAGGATGGCTGGGATGTTTTCTGCCGCCCAGTTGATGCTCAGCGGTCGGCCATTCAACAGTACCAACACAATTGGTTTGCCCATCGCCGCAACGATCTTGAGTAGCTCTTCTTGGCGACCCGGCAGATCCAGAGAAGCACGTGAAGCGGCTTCACCAGCCATTACCTCAGTTTCGCCCAAGACCATAATGATCTGGTCAGCAGCACGGGCAGTCTCGACCGCGGTTTGGAAGGCAGCTTCAGCCTCCTCGGCGGTCTGGCGCGGCTTGGGCGGGCCACCAATCATAGCGCTCTCGAACCAGGAGGGGATGTCGCGCCGGATTTCAGGGCCGGGAGCATAGCTCACTTCGGCATTGGGCAGTTTGGAGCGGATGCCAGCCAGCACGGTCACGGCAGCCGATTTGTGACCGAAGACCATCCAAGACCCCTCGGTGGCCTCCATCGAATCCGCCAGTGGACCGATCACGGCTACGTTGGTAATGTCCTTCTTGAGCGGCAGCAACCCGCCTTCATTCTTGAGCAGTACCATCGAACGCTGCGCTGCCCAGCGTGAAGTGGTGCGATGCTCAGGACGTGCCACTACCTGATCTAGCAAGTTTTCATCTGCATAAGGGTTCTCAAAGAGTCCCATCTTGATCTTGATCGCCAAGATCGGACGCACCAGTTCATCGATTTCAGCAACGGTCAAAGCCCCGTCCGCAATCAATCCAGCCACGTTCTCGGTGTAGGTATAGCTGGACATATCCATGTTGAGCCCGGCTTTGATGCCGCGTAGTGCCGCATCACGACGGTCGCGGGCGTGCCCTTGGATCAGCATATTGCCGACTGCGAAGGCATCAGAGACGACGAAGCCGTCGAAACCCCACTCTTTACGCAAGACCTGCCGCATCAACCAGCGATTGCCACTGGCCGGGACATCGTTGAGATCCATGTAGGCACTCATGAAGGTCGCTACCCCTGCCTTGACTGCGGCTTCAAAGGGTGGCAGGACGATATTGCGCAGTTGGGTCTCGGAGAGGTAGACCGGATCGTAGTCGCGTCCGCCTTCGGAGTAGCCGTAACCGGCGAAGTGTTTGGCGCAGGCCAGCACCCGTTCGGGATCGGCAATGTCTTCGCCCTGGAAGCCACGCACCTGAGCGGCGGCCATGGCGGAGCCCAAATAGGGATCTTCGCCGGCCCCTTCCACGATGCGTCCCCAGCGAGCATCGCGGGCGATGTCAATCATCGGGCCAAAGGTCCAATGTAATCCTGCGGCGCGCGCTTCTTTGGCTGCCACCGCTTGGGCCTGCTCAGGTACAGCCGGGTCCCAGGAGGCAGCCATCGCTAGGGGGGCTGGGAAGATCGTGCGGTAGCCGTGGATCACATCCAGTGCAAAGAGCAGCGGAATGCCGGATGGACTTTCTTCCATTGCGATCTTTTGCAGTGCATTGAATTTTTTGGTTTCGTTCAGCCAGAGCACAGAGCCAGCGCCACCTTTGCGGATCTGATCCTCAGCTTTGGGTCCAGGCGCAAATTCGGCCCCGCCCACTTGGTTGAGCTGACCGATCTTTTCTTCGAGGCTCATTCGACTCAGAAGCGCGTCGACGCGCTTGCTGACTTCGTTTTCTGATGGAGCAGATGTGGCTGCTCCCGCCTTTTTGGTTTCGTTCATCATATCTCCTTATAAGGACATATATCACTGTAAAGATCTTCCGAGGAGGGCATGCTGGACAAGTTTCGCTTGCGTAGGTGCCTTCCTGAAAGTTAAAAATTACGTTTCAATCGGAGCTCAAGAGGGTGACGAGGGTTCGTAGAGGCAGTTCGCAACCGCCGCTCAATGGATTGATTACATACCGGCGGTTGCGAACCGCCTCTACGGTTGCATCACTGAAATCCTGTTGAGCCAAAATTACCAAGCGTATGCTTTGGGTGCTTCACCACCTGGGCCGGGAAAGATCTCGTCCAGTTTCTTCAAGACCTCGTTGTCCAGTACAATCTCGGTGGCGCGTACGGCGCTTTCTAGCTGTTCCAGCGTGCGTGGACCGATAATCGGTGCGGTGACCAGTGGGTTGTGGAGTAACCAGGCCAGCGCCACTTCACCGGGTGGATGGCCGATTTCACGGCAGAGTGACTCGTACTTTTCCAGCTTGTCCCGATTCTTGGCGACTGTTTCTTCAAACCCCGATCCTGTACGCCGACCCGTTTCGAGTTTTTCCAATGCACCACCCAACAGCCCTCCACCCAGCGGGCTCCAGGGAATCAGCCCTAAGCCATAATGGCGGCAGGCAGGAATTACTTCTAATTCGATCATTCGGTTGTTGAGGTGGTAGATACTTTGTTCGCTCACCAGACCGCTCATGCCACGTTTGGAGGCTTCTTGACAGGCGGTGGCAATGTCCCAACCCGCAAAATTGCTCGAACCAACGTAGACCACCTTGCCCTGATCGACTAGGCTGCCGAAAGCTTGCCAGGTCTCATCCCACGGACAATCTCGGTCAATATGGTGCATCTGATAAAGGTCGATCCAATCGGTTTGTAAACGCTTGAGGCTACCTTCGCAATGCTTGTGGATTTTGTAGGCCGACAAGCTACGCCCGTCGCTGTTTACTTCGGGCAAGTTGGCTTTGCGCGAAACTGGATTGTAGACCTTGGTAGCCAACACCGTGGCGTCGCGTCGTCCACCACCCTGCGCATACCAACGGCCAATGATCTCCTCGGTATAGCCATGTTCGACGACCCTACCGTAGACATCCGCCGTATCGAAGAAGTTGATCCCCAGTTCCAGGGCGCGATCCATGATCTTGTAGCTCTCTGCTTCGCTGGTCTGCCAGCCAAAATTCATGGTGCCCAGACAAATATTGCTGACCAGCACACCATGTTTGCCTAAGCGTTTGTGTGTTACTGCCATTTGGTAAATTCCTTTCGTTTGATGTGGTGGAGAACCACGGATTTCAGTTTTACGGATGTTCGTTGCCGTTGAGAATCCAGGCTCCTTACTAACGTGCGGGGTTCTGATACGTTCAGGTCCGCTTTTCTCTGCGATCTTTGCGCCTCTGCGAGAAATATTTTCAGGGCAGCTTGTTGCCGGCGGCGAGATAGATCGCATACCACTCCTGGCGAGTGAGCGTGATGTTGGACGCTTGGCAACTCTCCTTGACGCGCTGTGGGTTAGTCGTGCCGATGATCGGCTGCATCCGTGCTGGGTGGCGCAAGAGCCAGGCGACAGCAATGGTCGTGTTGGTTACGCCCTTCGCGGCGGCCAGGGCGTCGATGGCCTTGTTCAACTCAGGGAATTTCGGGTTGTCGAGAAAGACACCTTCAAAAAAACCGTACTGGAAGGGTGACCAGGGTTGGATGGTGATCTCCTTCAAGCGGCAATAATCCAGAACCGAACCATCGCGATTGACTGAGGCGTCGATCTCCATGTTGACGTTCAGCCCGGCGTCGATCATGCCCGTGTTGGTGATGGAGAGTTGGAGTTGGTTGAAGAGGATCTTCTGTTTGACGAACTTGGTGAGCAACTCAATCTGCATCGGATTCTGGTTGCTAACGCCAAAATAGCGCACCTTGCCGCTTTGCTCAAGGGTGGTAAATGCCTCGGCCACCTCCTCCGGTTCGACCAGGGCGTCGGGGCGGTGCAGCAGCAGCACGTCCAGATAGTCGGTCTTGAGTCGCTTGAGACTACCGTCAACCGAGGCAAGGATGTGTTCCTTGGAGAAGTCAAAGAAGCCCTTACGGATGCCGCATTTGCTTTGGATGATCAGTTTCTCGCGCACGGATGGGTTCATCCCCAATGCCTCGGCGAACTTTTCCTCCGACTTGCCGCCGCCGTAGATGTCGGCGTGATCGAAGAAATTGATGCCTTCGTCCAAGGCGGTGTTGAGCAAGGTCGCCGCCTCCTGGGTTGGCAGGTTGGCAATGCGCATACAGCCAAGTGAAATTTCAGAGACATCCAAGGTGCTGCTGGGTATTTTGATATTTTTCATATTTGTAGCTCCTTTTGCAATCGTTTGCAAACCTGCGTAAAAAAATTGGCTCTACGGGAATTTTAAGGTACATCTCGATCCGACTACAGGGAGGTCTTGTCCATTCTAGTCCATTCTAGGCAGATTCCCGTATGACCAATTCCACTGGGATGATCACGTTGGTAACGACTCCCGTTTGAATAAATTGAATCAGATTCTGCCCCAGCAGTTTCCCTGCTAAAGCGATGTTCTGGCGGATGGTCGTCAGTGGCAGCGTGTTATAAGAAGCGATCGAGACATCATCATAGCCAACTACGGCAACAGTGCCAGGAACCTGCTTGCTGCGATCCTTGAGCGCCTTGATGGCACCCAGCGCCATCAGGTCGCTGTTGGCGAAGACCGCGTCGAGGGCGGGCGTTCCGTCGAGCAGGCGTTGCATGGTGGCGATGCCGGCTGTGTAAGAGTAATCTTCGCCATAGGCAACCAGTTTGGGATCCGAGCTGCGCCCACCAGTCTGTAGCGCTTTCTCATACCCCTTAAACCGTTGTTGCACGCTGATATCTGTCTCCGGCCCGCCCAAGAAGGCAATTTGCTGTCTGCCAATGCTGATCAAGTGCTGAGTAGCTAGCATCCCTCCAGTAACATTGTCACCAGTCACCGTACAGTAATTGAAATTTGGAAGGGGAATGCCCCAGGTGATGAAGGGCGCGCCCAACTCGACCAATTTTTTGATATGAGACTGTTTGCGACCTTCGGTCAACAAAACGAAGCCATCTACGCGGGCACTGTCGTAGTATGCATGCATCCAGGCTGTGTCACGCTGATTGACATGAACGATGAGCAGGTCATAGCCTAAGGCGCGCAGACCATTGTCAATGCCCGCCAAAATTTCTAATCCAAATTGACTTTGGGGAATGAAGATCTCCGAATCGGAGTCGGGTGTGACAAAGGCGATCGTATGGCTTTGGCGTATCCGTAAGTTGCGGGCCGAGGCATTGATGCGAAAATTGTGGGTGCGAGCAATGGCCTGAATGCGCTCTTTGGTCTCTTGATTGAGGAGTGGACTATTATTCAGCGCCCGAGAGACGGTTGATTTGGAGACATTGGCCAAATGGGCGATATCGTCGAGGGTTTGGACTGCTTTCTTGCTCATTGTGACTTCCTTTTTGCAATCGATTGCATTGTAATCGCAAAAAAGAATTGTGTCAACAAAGCCGCTCAAACTGTGATTTCAATGCGTGTTCCAGAAAATCCTTTTTACCTTGCATACGCCTGGATTTCGTCAATCAGCCCGCTCTCATAGGCCTTTTTGACGATGGGCCAATCGCCTCTCCGATTGAAAAACAGCGCGCAATAATTGCGTTGGATTTGCGTGCCATGAAAGAGATAATGTTCTATTCTTGCAATCCCGACCTCGCTCTCCACCAGGCTTAAGGCATAATCAACAAATCTGGTCATCGATAGCGTAACCTCTGGGGTGAGATGACCCAAGATATAGTCGATATCCTCGCTTTTTCCGCTATCGGCTCGATTGGTTAACTCTTTTACTTTTCCTGAGAACTGCTGTTGTTGCATATGGATTCGCAATCGTTGCCTGTTCCGTTCAGCGCTGCCGGTTATGACGTGAGTCACCTAACTCAGGTAACTCATGAGTTTTGCTGCAAACCGCCCTAGATGCGGATCGGTTCGTTCCGGCGGCAAAGCCTGCAATGGAAACCAGGCGATCTGCACAAATTCCCCGCGATCATAGTCGAGCGACTGCTGGCAATCCCCAAGCAACACATACCACAGTGAAACATCTGTATGACCAGCGGTCTGCCCTACGGTCGGGGTCACCGTGAGAAAGAGTGGATCGGGCAAGAAAAACTGGGCGGCAATCCGCAGTTCTTCCTGAGCTTCGCGCTCGACGGTTGCCCGCGGATGTTCATCGGGTTCGACGTGGCCGCCACTGGGTAACCACAAGCCAGACTTACGGTGGTCGACTAGTAGCACTTGTTGGCTGGTTGGATCGAGCAAGATAAAGTAGGAAACGAGGTGCTGAGGTGGAACATCTGGCTTCTGCAGGCGGCAAAGCGGAGCACCACTGGCAATCCAACGCAATGTTCCATGGATATGTTCGGCCTCTAGACCATCGTAGGGCTGGATGGCATGGACCGTTGTGACAATGTTACTGCGTATAGACATAATTTGCCTCGTCTCTACTACCCATACCGCTATCCTGCTAGAGCATCGCCGAACAATATCTAGCGGGCCTCATTAATCCGCTGAATCATTTCTTCCTTCAGATTCGCTGGGTCGGCGGCGACCGATTCGAGATCAGTCACGGCTTCGTCGAGGGCGCTGGTGCGTGCGTTGGAATTGCTAAGGATGGCTGTAATCTGCAAACCCTGTTCGTACCAATGCTGAGCGTTGTCACGCTGGCCGGCGGCGACTGCGGCCAGTCCAGCGTTAAAGTAGGGACGGGCAAAGTTGGGTGTTGCCTGAACTGCCAATGCCGACACTTGCTGCGAAAAGTCGTATTCTCCACTTTCGTAGGCCCACCAACCCAATTGAATCAATGAATTGAAATTGCCTTGATCAAAAGCCAAGCCCTTTTGGGCGGCTTTTACCGCTCGCCCTTTGTCTCGTGCGCCTAAGAAGAGGCGGGCCAAGAAAGAACCGTCGTTCTTGCTCGCAATTTTGGCAATCGCTTGATCGGCACCTGTGGCAGAAGCACTTTGCAGGAGTTGCTGTGCACTCGCAGCCAATGTCGTGCTGTCGGTGATGGCATTGCTTTCGGCCAAATTATAGTAAACAGTGGCAGCCCGCAACCAGTAGCTTGGCTCCGGCGGATTGAATTCAGCCGCTTTCAAGAAGCCTAAACCAGCGGCGGCTTGTTCGCTCTGCTTTTCGCTGGCATTATTGGTAAGTCCAACCACAGCCAGTCGCAACATCGCTTGCCTGAACCACCATCCATACTCCTGTGGACGATAGAGCAGTGCTTGATCATAATCGGCAATTGCCTGACGATAGATATCCTCTTGGGTGTAACCAGGGCAATTGCGTAGGAGGTAGCGCAGTTGTGCCCGTGTTCGATAATGGATTCCACTCGTCGGCTGCAATTCAATCGCTTTGCTGATGGCATCGATGGCGGTCTGCAGGTGTTCTAGATAGGTGGAAGCGCTCATGCCGCTTGTTTGCGCATCATTACAACTATCCATACCCCTAATCTGAAAATATTGACTCCAGGTCAGCCCCGTATAGGCAGCGACAAAGCGTTTGTCGAGCGTAATCGCCTGTTGAAAATCGTTGCTGGCTGCTGCATAATCTTCGGGTTTGATAAACATTAGACTATAGCCGCGTCCCGAGAAGTAGGCGGCCTCTGGCGATTGGCTATGTTCAATCAGCCAGTTGTAATCCTCATAAGCTTGTTGGTAATAGAGTTGTGCTTGCTCCTCTTTTCCATCCTGAACATAGCGCCGAGCCAGCCCATAATAGGCACCAGCGCGGAAGAGATGGATTTCATTTGTTCGGTCGCCATCGAGGGCAACAGGCATGGCTAGTGGCGTCACCTGAGGAGTTGCCAGACTAAAGGTCTGGTTGCGCACAGGGGTGTCGTCGAGCAACTGACTGTAGATCTGAATCGCGTCTTGATAATATTCAATCTGTTTTTCAAGTGTGATCACGTTGGTGGCCCACTGCTCATAAGCCAATCCTTCGTTGAGCCTGTAGACCCACTCCTCGGGATCTAAGGCGCTGGCCTGTTGATAGCCTTCAATTGCCAGGCGATAGCGACCCAAGCGGTTGAGAATCGCCGCCTTACTGTTGACCACTGCTGCATCCTGGCGCAAGCGCAACGAGCCATCATAGGTGTTGAGTGCAGCCTGATACGCTGCGTTGGCCTCCGTGAAACGATACTGGCTAAGGTCATTTTCTGCCCGCGTACGATGGTAGTTACCTTGCACAGCGGCATTAAAACTTAGCAACTCTCGCCCAGCAAACCAAAGCAACAAAAGTGAAAGCAGGGCAGCTACACTGATCACCATCCAACGTACAATCTGATGGGTTTCACGATTGCGGTCAGGACGAGGCGTGCGCCAAAAATGTAAGGCCGCTGGCATCAAAAACATCAAGGCCAAAACTGTGGGCACGATATCGGGGCGCTCGATGGTTGCCTGCTTGGGGACAAGCCAAGTCAACGCCCAAACGGCGAAAACAACGCCTAGACCGAAGCCCGCCCAGATCCAATCGGAATCGGGGTACAAAATTAGATGTCCACGCAGCGGTTGGGCCACAAACCACCAGACCAGGAGCAAACCGATGGTAAGATAGGTGAGCGGATAGAGATCGCTCAAGCCATAGCCAAAGAGCAACGGACGGGTGAGCCAGGTGCTGAGTCCATCGAACTGCGCCAAGAGCAGAAAGAGTAACAATTCACTCACGGCTAGGAGCAAGAGCCAGCCGCTGAGGCTATGCAGCAGCGAGAAACCGGTGTTGTAGATCTTCGCTTGGGAAGGTAACCGCTTGCGAATCGACTGTTGCAAGGCATAGTAGTGATTGGTCACACCGCGAATGGTGATCGTTTGCAGATCGCCGCGCTCATCGAATCCTTGCAGGCAGGTATGCGAAAAGATTGCACCAAGCGCGCCAAAACGAAAGCGATCCTGCACCACCATCGTCGTAATCGCATCCCAGCGCAGGCGAATCGAGGGCGAGGCGCTCCGTTCCAGCGTGATTGCTTCATCGTCCACCGCCACAACCGAGCGTTCGCCATTCTGAATCGACTGCAAGGATAACCGGCGAATCAGGAAAAACCCAAGCCCCGTATACAACAACAGATAGCCACCCAATGTGCCTAAAATCACTTCCCAGAGTACCTGGGTATTCAGATCGGGCTGCAACTGTTGGTTAAAGGAGACTACCACCGAGGGGCTGAGTTCATCTTCCCCCGAGGGGCTGATCGGCTGAATCAGCGCCTGGGTAGAGTTGACTCGTGTCCCCGATTCGGTGTGGACAGCGGTGAGCAAGGTGAAGAGCAGCACGCCGACCAGGGCCAACAAGGCACCCTGTTGGAAGAGCAACAAGAGCGGATGTTGGAAGCGCACGAGGTAACGCCGCCAACGCAGACTGGTGCCTACCTGCTCTGCCGCTGCCGGGTCAGCCGCTTCGAGTTGATGGTAGACATCGGTGGCAGCACTGAGATTGCGATCCTCTTGCCAGCTTTGCAGCGCCACTTGGTACGTTTCAGCCGCTGCAGCAGGCTCCCCTTGACGCATTCGACATTGTGCCAACAGAGTCTGCGTTTGTGCCTGTCGTCGTTTATGGCCATAGCGTTTAAAGATCGGCTCGATTTGGGTGAGAATGGCACTTGCTTCGTCAAACTGGCCGCATTGCATCAATCCGCTGGCCAGCCCCAACTGCGCCCGCGCCTGACGATAGCTGTCCATGTCGGATTGACTCTCATTTAGCAAGCGTTGCCAGGCATCGATCGCCGCCTGCGGGTTTTTCAGCGACAGGTGCAACTCGCCCAAGTTCTCATCCACCTGCGCCAGGCCTGGGTCATTGGCTGGAAAGCGCTGTTTGGCCCGTTCAAACCAACGGGCTGCACTGCTGAAGAGCCGCGCCACCACCCAATCAATGCCGATACCGATGGTGAGGATGCTGGCAATGATCGAACGCCAGCCCAAATCGGGGGCGAGATAGAGCAGGATAGGCAAACGTAACAGCACTAAGGCCGGTTCGAGGAAACGCTGCCCCCAGCGCCGCAATAGGGTCGAATCCACGCTAAAGGGTTCACCGCCGCCCCAGACGTTGAGCGCCAGGTTCATATAGGTTTCACCGAGGGCGTTCATCGTGTGTGCACTTTCACGCCCATTCTGCTGCTGCCCAAAGGCGGCCAATGCTAACTTTTGCTGATTGACTGCCTCCACAAAATTGCCCTGTGCCGTCAAGGTTCGCCCTAGGTCGCGACGGACCCGTGCCTGCAAATCGGCTGGGACAGTTTCACCCTGATCCAAAATAGTCTGAAAGCGGGTGCGGCTCGGTTGCCAGCGGCAATGCAGTTGGTCGAGGCGAGCTTTCTGGTAATCGAGGTAAAACTGTTGGCCTGGAGAAAGATAGGCACGTTGCGCTTCGGCGGTGGTGATGATCTGTTCTGCTGCGGCCAGTTGGTAATTCGCCTCGGCTTCATCCATCAAACCTTCTAGCAACTCGATTCCAGCCTGACCATCGACCGCCAAGGTGTGGTAGAGGATCGACAAGTTGAGCCGCTCACGTTGCAACTGGGCTGTCCCGGTTAGTGGTGCAGGTGCAGCAGCGGACGAAGGAAGCGATAGTTTGACGGAGGAGGAAGGCTCGTCTGGCTGATCAGACGGTGTGGCACTTTGCAGCCGCTGGAGTTGGCTGCCTAAGAATTGGAGTAGGCGACGATTGGCAGCAGTGAAATCATCGTGGCGGGCTTGCCACTGGCGTAGCAGCAACTCGCGCATGCCCATCGAGAGCGTGTAGAGTTCGTTGCGTCGTTCGACAAAGGAGAATGTGGTCAGTCGTTCCAGGATTCTCTCTTCTAAGCCGTCATTGACACCACGCAAAGCACGAAGCGTCTCAGCGTCAAATTCAAAGGGGATGGCGGCAAGGCGTACCGCCTCAGCGACGGTGGCGCTTTTCTCCTCGATCTTCTGCATCAAAAGATCGAGCAGTTCATCCCGCTGTTGGCTGGGTGGTGCGGATTGTTCTTCTAGAGAATCGACTGCAAGTTCTTCGTTCATGACAATACAATCAACCCCACCCTAACCCTCCCCATCGCAGCGGAGGGAACTGTGAAGGGACGGATTTAGTTTCATCTTCTGTCCACCAAATATAATCCATACCGTGACAGTTCCCTCTCTCGTTTGGCTTCGACGTGAGCTCAGCCGAACGGGAGGGTTAGGGAGGGGTTGTTTTACAATCCCCAGTCCTTCTCATCCGACTTGTCTACGGTAGCAATATCGGCCATCTTGGCGAGCAGGCCAGGATGGCCACCACAGGTACGAAAGATGGTCGTCACATCCAGGCCGGTTAGCTTGCGCTTCTCGATAATATACTCGCGCACAAAGGGTTCTTCCAGTGGTGCGAGTCCGGTTCGGGCCACAAAGGGTTGCCAACTGGGATCGATGCTGGGGGCAGTGCGTCCGGCAATGATCACGAGCACATTGGGCAACAGTGCATCTCGAATTTTGGTCAGAAATGAGAAACGAAGCCAACGGTCCGCCTCGGCAGTGGTGTCTTCGTAGGAGTCAAAAAGCAAGACGACTGGCTGCGTTTGGCCCATTATCTTTAAGGCATCGACAAAGGCGTCGGTAATCCGTAACTCAATCGCACGTCGAGCTGTATCGCTATCCGCATGGACAACGAATTGATTATCCTTGACAATCGCCCCGCCTGCAACGTCGCCGATTGTAACTGGGCTACTGCTGATCTGCCCGCCTTCGGTTGCGATATTCAAATTGACCGGGCCACCGCTGCTCTCGCCTGTGGTCAGGTTGATATTGATCGTAGTGGATTGATTGATCAGCGTGGTCAGCAGGTTAAAATGTTCGCTACCTAATTGGTCACGCATTTGGCGAGCTAGTAACAGATAATCCCACGGTTGGCGGTCGCGAAAATCAACCAAGGAAACCGCAACGCTCTGACCGCGGCAATCCGAGTACAGGCGCTGCAACGTCCAACTCTTGCCAAGTTCCGCCGGCGCTTCGATCACCATGATCTGCTTGGGCGTCTGACGCGTCAACATCTTGGCAAAGCCGTCCAGTTGTTTGAGTCGGTTGACAAACCAATCAGTCAGATTAGACATACGAATTACGAATTACGAATTGCGAGTTATGATCGATTTCCTGTTACCTGAGGCCCACCACTTACATTGCCGATGTTAATCGGAGAATCACCAATTGAGGCACTGCTCGTGCCGATATTGATTGAAACGCCGCGTGTTCCACCAGCAGGCGGCTGGGAGGTTGCGCCGCTCTCGCCCTTGGCCGAGAAGAGTTGACCGTCGGCAGCCCGCATGAAGAGGACTGGGGTACCCCACTCCACTCCTTCTTCGGCGGCGAGCATGGCTTTGCGCACCTCGGCCATTGCGGCGTCCACCGGATAGCGGTCGGCAATAGCGTTGTAAAACTCCGAGGCAAAGGTGATGGCAGCTGTGTCGGTAATCTCAAATTGCATTGCCACCACGGCGGGCAGTCCACGGCGGACTACACTCTGTGCCACCCCGGCATAGGGGTTGAGCGCACCGCCGCGTGCCCCTTTGCAGGCGTTAAAAACGGCCAAGCGCATTGGAAAATGGTCATTGAGCAACCGCCCTAAATGTTGCCCGGTCACTGGGCGGGCGCGGCCTTGCTCGTCCTCGAAGATCAACACGCCATCCTGCATCTGCTCGTCAAACTCGCCATGGCCGATAAAGTGAAGAGCGTGGTATTCACCCTGGCGTAGTTTACGCTGTAGATCGAGCAGTGTCGCCCGCTGTAAACGCTCAAAGGTCATACGCTGCTCTTTGCCTAGGAAGTCCACCGAGTCGAGCAAGGCTAACCATTCGCGCTCGACATCTAAGGTCGGCCAACCGCTCGGGCTGCTGATCACTGTCAACACGCGCAGTGGCGGTTCGACTGCTAGCGGCAATACTTGATGCATTAGGTCGATGTAACGTACGATGGGTGTGTGGACCGAGAGCGCCAGAAATTCATCACGGCCGGGGTCGTAGAGAAACTCCCAGGGTAGCCGCGCCAGTTCGGGCACTTCGCTCATACGCAGGCGGATGCGTAGCCGTTTGCGATCTTGCAAGGCCAGGTTGAGGCTGGTGACATAGGTGGTATAAACGTCTTTGATAAAGACCGCTTGAAAAAGTTGCCCGCCAAACTCCTTCACCGCCTTCAGTTTGGGCGCAATGCGCTGCGGATCGTTGGCCACCGGTTCGGCAATCAACGCATGGAATTGTTCTAGTTTTTTCTTGGCAAAGGGTGGGTGAAAGGCGCTCAACGTCTGGCCAAGCGGAGAGTCCAGCACGCGTGCCCAATAGCCTTCTTCACCCTTTTCAATCAAGAGATCAAAATTTACGTAATCAACATTCATGTGTTATCCATTTACTTTTAATCTGAACCTGCTATATCGTAAGTCATGCACGACACACTGTCAATCTCAACCATTGCCGTCTTCCGAGAAGGGCATGTTGCAATAGTTCCATTTCCGCTAGAGCCTTCCAGAAAGGAACTCTGTAGTTTGCAATCCGCAATCCGCAATTTTCACTCCCAACCTATGTTATACTTACACTATGATTAAACGAACTCATCTGCTACTTTCCATGTTGATTCTGCTCGCTTCCTGTGCGCCGCTGAGTCGCAGCCAACCGGAACAAGAAGGCATCCTCGAACCCATCACCTTTCGCCGCGACCAAGGCGGGGCGCAATCACTGACCGGGGAGGTGACCTATACCAACGCCTTCTTTACTCTTGGCGTGGCCCAGCCGATGGTCATTCTTGAGGACGAAGCTGGTTTTGTAGACCGCAATCGCCGCTTTATCCAATCGCCCGAATCGCAGACGTTGGGGCAGATTACCTCCGATTTCTACCAATCGCCCTTCTCATACTCGATTGCCTTGCCGGTGGCGCCCAAAGCAGAGCTGCGCGATGTAGATAATGACGGTGAACGGGACACGGGCGTTATGGTCTATGCGGTAGCCTATTGGACCAATATTTTCGGCGGCCCTTTCCTCGAAGAGCGCGATCTGCAAGGCGGCGGCTGGTCAACTGCCTACTCCTCGCTGCGGGTGAGCGGTGCCGGTGACAATAAGTACGAGGTGATTGGCGGCAACCTGTTGGTCTATGCCCCGGATGATCAACAGGGCTTTCCCAGCGGCTTGGGCGCAGATGGCAAACTTTTCACCGCCGACGATCCCACGGTGCGGCTACCCAGTGGCTATACGGTTGTCAACCTTGACACCACCCCTTTCACTTTTGACCGCTCGAAGGAGATTACGCTTGACCTGATCGAGCCTAAAGATGTGGCGCTGGCTGACTTTTCCAATCTCAGCTATACCAAAGCCTTCGACGCCATGATCGAAAAAATGCGGCGCGAATATGCCTTCACCGAATACAAACAGATCGATTGGAACGTCAAGAGCGACGAATTCCGATCTCGCTTTGAAAATGCCCAAAAGAATCGAGACCGTGACGCCTACCTGCACGCACTGAGCGATTTTGCCATGTCGATCCCGGATGGACATATTGGCGGGCCGTTGCTGGGCGAGGATTTCCGTATTGCCACGGCAGGCGGCTACGGCATGGCGATCCGTACGATTGAGGATCCCAACGCCGCCAACAATGGCAAGACCATTGTCAATTTTCTCACCCCGGGTGGCCCCGCCGAGCAGGCAGGCATCCAGTTGAAGGCTGAAATCCTTGCCTTTGACGATCAACCGATTGAAGAGGCGTTGGCGGCTGTGGTGCCTTGGACGGGACCCTTCAGCACTAAACATGTGCAGCATCTGCAACAGTTGCGCTATCTGACGCGTTCACCTCTCGGCAAGTCCGTGCATGTCACCTTCCGCAATCCAGGTGCCGCCACCGAAGAGACGGTGACCCTGACCACATCCTCGGAACGTGCCAGTTTTGAATTTTCTTCGTTGCAAAAAGGGGTCTCTGATACTGCCCTGCCCGTGGAGTACAAACTGCTGGACGACAATCTAGGCTATGTCAAGATCAACGCCTTTGCCGACAATGAACTGCTCACCGTGCAGCTTTGGGAACGGATGATTCAGACCTTTAAGGAGAATGGCGTTAAGGGCATTGTGATCGACATGCGTCAGAACAGCGGCGGCAACGGCTTCCTGGCCGATCAGATGGCGGCCTACTTCTTTGAGCAACCGCTCGAACTGGGCAACACCGAACGCTACGACGCCGAGTTCGGTGATTTCCGCCTCGACCCCAACAGCACGGATCGCTACATTCTGCCGCCCAAGGAGCAGCGTTACGATGGCAAGCTGGCTGTATTGGTCGGCCCCGCCTGTCAAAGTGCCTGCGAGTTCTTCAGCTACGACCTCTCCCTCGAAGATCGAGCGACGGTAGTCGGCCAATATCCCAGCGCCGGTCTCGGCGGCTCGGTCGATCAATTCCTGATGCCCGAAAACGAATACTTCCAATTCACCGTCGGTCGCGCCGTAGACATGAACGGCAACATCCACATCGAAGGCAAAGGCGTCGTTCCGAGTATTCGTGTGCCGGTGAATGAGGAGACGTTGTTTAGTACGGGGGATCCGGTGTTGGAGGCGGGAATTCAGTATTTGAAGGGGTAGGATATCCCAATAAAAAAACTCCGGCAGCCCTCTCAGCCACCGGAGTTTCAAATCTCCTAATCTCCCAATCTCCAATCTCTACTTTTCCAGTCTCTCCGCCAAAATCTCTACCACATCCTTCACGATCATCCCATTTTCCCCGGCCTTCTTCGAGGCGTCGGTCATCATGGTGAGGCAGAAGGGGCAGCCGACGGCGAGGGTCTTGGCGCCGGTGGCGGCGGCTTCGTGGTAGCGGGCGATGTTGACCTCTTCGTGGCCGTGCTCTTCTTCCTTCCACATCTGGGCACCGCCAGCACCGCAGCAGAAGGATTGTTTGCCGTGACGGGGCATCTCGACCACAAAGGCATCGGTAGGAGCGAGTGCCTGGCGTGGGGCATCGACAATACCATTGTGCCGTCCGAGATAACAGGGATCGTGGAAGGTGATCATGTCGATCTCGCCCCGCTTCTTCTGTACGCTGATCTTCTTCTCGGCGGTCAGCTCGGAGAGCAGTTGGGTGTGATGGATCACGTTGTAGTCGCCGCCGAACTGTTTGTACTCCTTACCCAACGTATGCAGACAGTGCGGGCAGGTGGTGACGATGCGTTTGGGCTTGACCTCGTTGAGCACCTCGATATTGGCTTCGGCCATCGAGGCAAAGAGGAATTCGTTGCCGGCGCGACGGGCGGCGTCACCGGTGCAGCGTTCGGAATCACCGAGCACGGCGTAGTTGACCCCAGCGGCATTGAGCACCTTGGCAAAGGCTTTGGCCACTTCCTGGGCACGCGGGTCGTAGGCGGGTGCACAGCCAACCCACCAGAGCAGTTCGGCATCAGGGTTGTCGTCGATGGTGGGGACGTTGAGTCCCTTGGCCCATTTCATACGGTCGCGGGCGCTGATGTTCCAAGGATTGCCCTGGCGTTCCATGCCACGGAAAGCGGTCTTGAGTTCAGATGGGAAGGCATCTTCGGTCAGCACCTGGCGGCGGCGCAGGTACAGGATATCGAACATCGGCTCGTTGCCGACCGGACAGATATCGACACAGGCACCACAGGCGGTACAGGCCCAGACCGCGCTTTCGCTGATCGCAAAGTCGAGCAGGTTGAACTCGCTCGGCGTTCCGGCAGCCAAGGAGTCTAGGTTTTTGTTGATAAAGTAGCGTTTGTTCACTTCCAGCGCCGAGGGTGAAAGCTCTTTGCCCGTGGTGTAGGCGGGGCAGACATCCTGGCAGCGGTTGCACATGATACAGGCGTAGGCATCGACCAGGTGCGTCCAGGGCAACTCTTCGAGCTTCTGTACGCCAAAGTTTTCGCGGCTTTCGTCGGAGAAATCTTCGGGTATGATCGAGCGAATTCCTGGAAGAATTGCGGATTGAGAGGCAGTCGCCTCCACTGTCTTACTGTCCGACTGTCCGATTGTCCCACTGTTCACTGCCCCACTGCTCTTCGGCTTGGTGAGATAGTTGACGCCGGACATGATCAGATGGAAGTGTTTGGTGTAGGGAAAGTAGGGCAGGAAGGCCAGAATGAGACCGATAGCAAGCCACCAGCCGAGATGTTCGCCTCCGGTGATGGCACCGGGGGACCAACCGCTCCAGAGCATGGCCACGATATTGGCAACCGGACGCCCCCAATTGCCACCTTCTCTGGCGACTGCAAAGCTATCTCCTAACAAGCGGAAGCCGACGTGAGCGAGGATAAAGCAGCCGACGATCAAGGAGTCGCGGCGAATGCCACCCGCTTTGATTTCGTCCATCAATTTGACATTGTCACGGTAGGTCAATGCCTTGTCTTCGAGCACAAAGCGCCGAATCAAGAAGTAGATCATGCCGATCAACACGGAGGCAGTGAGGATGTCGGCCAGGAAGCGGTAGATCGTGCTGATGAAATTGTGACCGAGGAACGAGATCGGGAAGAGCCCTTCCAATACATCGCCGAAGTTGACCAGGAAGTAAAAGGTAAAGCCCCAGGCAATCATGCCGTGAAAGAAGCTGGAGCGGAGACGAGTCTTCCAGATCGGCTTGGTGGTGATCCAGGTAATGGCAGCCTCTTGCAGGCGGGAGATGATTTCTGCGTTGCTGGGGAATGTGCCCTGGCCGCGGCGGATTACCTTAAAGACTTTGCTAAAGCCGATATAGCTATAGTAGAGGGATGCGCCAACGGCGAGAATAAAGAGAATTTTTTCAATCAGTGAGAGCATGGCTTGCTTCCTCCCGGGGTGGCATACTCCGCACTGCATCAAATTGTAGCCTGTACCGATTTATAAAATTACAATTTGTGGCTGTGCGGTATAGATTGTCTCTGTGCATTGCTGGTATTGAGCGTAACGCAGAAGGGTTGCGAGGCAGTTGTAAAACGGTTATATCATACCAACGAAATCTCCTGCCCCATCCCCTGCGCCAGCGCCTTGCGGTAGACCACAGAGGCAGTCACTGCATCCTGCATCGCTGTGCCTACCGATTTGAAGAAGGTAATTTCTTCAGCGTTGCTGCGGCCAGCGAGGGTGCCATTGATCACCTGCCCCAATTCGCCAGCAATGTGATCCAATGTGATTTCCCCTTTGTTGATCGGGATCAGCAAATCACCCGCTTCGGTTTGGGCGGCTTGAATGCGATCGACAAAGACACGGGCACGGCGTACCGTTGTTGCATCCACCTCTTGCATCCTGGCATTGTACGAGCCGACGCCGTTGATGTGCGTTCCAGGTTGCAGCCAAGTGCCGTCGAACAGCGGAGTGGACGATGTGGTGGCAGTGCAGATAATGTCGGAATTGCGGACTGCGGACTGCGGATTGCGGATTGGCTCAACTTCGATGCCAAGTCTCTGCGCCATTTTTTCGCAAAACTCAGCGTCTTTGTCACCACTTCGGGTGATGACAAAGGCTTTTTGGATGGGCCGAACGGCACAGACGGCGGCGAGTTGGGCAGGGCCGACCGCACCGGCACCAAAGAGCAAGACGGTCGAGGCATCCGCACGGGCGAGATGTTTGGTCGCCACCCCACTGGCTGCCCCAGTACGCATCGCCGTGACCTCTTCTGCATCCATCATCGCCAGCAATTTGCCATTGACCGCATCATAGAGCAGCACCACACCCTGCACCATTGGCAGACCGTACTTGGCCGGGTTGTCAGGATAGACCGTGATCGCCTTGATCGACAGCGTTCCCGGGTCGCCGGAAACAAAGACAGGCATCGAGAGATGCATTCCACCGTACGGCGCAACCTGCGTCGGCACACGCTGCGGCATCACCACCCCGCCCGCCGAAAGCTGCGCAAAGCCAGCTTCTACCGCAGCAATGACATCGTTGACGGTGAGCAGAGATTCGATTTCGTGGCGGGTGAGGATGAGCATGGGAATTTCCAATCTCTTAATCTCCTAATCTCCAATCTTAAAGAGAGTAGAGATTGGAGATTAGGAGATTAATGTATGCTAGACCAGTACGATTTCCCGTCCACTGGCTGCGGAGCGTTGGATGGCATCGACAATTTGTACGCCGACCAGGGCTTGTTGTGGCTGAATAATATCAGCGGTGGTGTCACCGTCGATATATTTGACAAAGTTCTCGACCAGTTTGCGATAGGAGTTGGCAGCTTCACGCGGCATCGGCGATTGCATCGTCACATTCTGACCGTTCAGCGTGGTGTAGAGTTCCATCTTGTCGCTGGCCATGATATGGGCACCGCCGTCGGTACCGTAGAGTTCAACCGTCATACCGTCGGGGAAGTGAGCGGCCCAGGAGACCGAGAATTGCAACACGGTGCCATCTTCAAAGCGCACAAAGGCCCAGGAGAAGTCTTCAACGTCAAAGCGGGTGTTGGGACCGGGCTTCAGAATGTCTTGTCCCCAGCCGCCCAGCCCTTGACCACGCGTGCCCAATTCCGAGAAGGTCGCACCAGTGACTGCGACTGGCTTGGGATAACCCATCAAGTAGAGGGCTCGATCCAGTGCATGAACGCCAAGATCGAAGAGCACGCCACCGCCAGCCAGGTCTTTGTTGGTGAACCAACTGCCATAGCCAGGAATGCCCGAACGGCGGCAGTAGGTGGTGCGGGCAGCGTAGATGCGGCCAAAGAAGTTGCCATCGACATGCGCCTTGCACATCTGCATCGGATCGCTGAAGCGATAGTGGGTGCCTACGGTCAGCACACGATTCTTGCTGGCGGCTTTGGCAAAGAGTTCCACCGAATCGTCGTAGTTCAGAGCCAGCGGCTTTTCGCATAATACATGGGCACCAGCTTCCAGCGCATCCATCGCCATTGACTTGTGAAAGACATTCGGCGATGCCACCACGACAATATCTGGCTGCTCTTTTTCAAGCATGGTGCGGTAGTCGGTATAGGCAGTGGTGACTTTCTTGTCGGCTGCTACGCTTTTGGCGCGTGCTTCATTGACATCAGCCAGTGCCACCGTCTCGACATTGGCTAGCCGCTGAAAATTAGGAATATGCGCCCATTGCACAATTCCACCTGCGCCTGCAAAGGCGACGCGATAGGTTTTTGACATGATTTATTCTCTTTTCTTTGTGACTTTTAAAATTATTTATCTTCCAGTCGGCAAGAATAAACATTGCCCAAAAAGCGAGGCAGCAAAAATGATTGCCATCACGATCCAAGTCCACATCGGCATACCTCCAAAGGTACGTTGCGTCTTGACGGGCTTGGGCTGAGGTTTGGGTAATTCTGCCTGGCAGCGCCAACAGAAGTTTTTGTCGTCCGGATTCCAGGTATTACATTTGGTGCAAGTCATACTTCGTTACCAAGTGCTGCAACATATACTCTTAATCCCTCCTACCCCACCCTAACCCTCCCCAAACAAAGGAGGGAACTGTCACGGAAAGGATACTGTTTGGTGGACAGAAGAGAAGGCGTTTTCCGCCCTTTTACTGTCCCCTCCCTGCAGTCCGGGAGGGATAGGGAGGGGTGTTAGTTAACAAGCGACATCGTAATGGTATCGCACATTGCCGATTCTTTCAAGAAAATCACTATCGTTTTGGGTGCAGACCTTCGTTTCCAATCGCTTTTGCACACCTTCACAACCCGCCGCGAATTCAACCAGAAGTTTCACCCGTTAGAGTCAGATGCAACAACGAGTTCAACATTTGAAGTGATTCTTTGGTCATATCAGGGCATGACTACCGTGCGGTATGACTACTGTGCAGACGCAACATCACCAAATGTCTGGATGAAACTTTCGCTCTTATGCCGTATTGAATGAGGAGCGTTTTTTGCTTGAAGGAGGAGTGATCGATGTCTAATGAGTCTGATCGCATTCAGGAGCAGTTGCGAGACCGTGCAATCGATGTCCGCAATGACGTGATCGCGCAGAGCGCCAATTTATTTGTCACGGCGCGGCGTGCACTATTAGCCAGCTTGGGAGCTGTAGCGTTGAGCCTTGAGGAAGGCAACCAATTTATCGACAAGTTGGTAGAGCGAGGCGAAGTGGCAGAATCCGATGTATATAAAATGTTGAACGATCTACGGGTCAAGGGTCGAGCCGAGGAAGAAACTGCCCGTCAATCGCGCAAGAGCATGGCAGAAAAAGCGTCGATGGCTTTTGAGGACAGCGTCGAGGTGATTCTGAATCGCCTCAATGTACCCAGTCGCAGCGATATTGAAGAGCTGAGCCACAAAATTACACAACTCACCGAAAAGATTCAGACCCTGAAAAAGCAAAATGGAGCGGAATAAAGTTGAAAAGTGGAAGAGTTGAAGGGCGGCAAAGTAACCTTTCAACTCTTTTACTAGGCACGTGACTAGTGCAGATTTGCAGATTGGGTGCATAATACCATGTCCATGAAATATACATCCTTTGCCAGATTTGCCTGGTTTACCCTCTTTATCAATGTGCTAGTGATCATCGGTGGTGGCTATGTGCGAGCGACCGGTTCGGGTGCTGGTTGTGGCGCGCACTGGCCCCTTTGCAACGGCACAGTGATTCTCGACACCAGTAAGATCCATACCATCATTGAATTTAGCCATCGCATCACAAGTGGGCTTGCGCTGATCTGTGTGCTGACGCTCTTGGTCTGGGCCATGCGCAAAATCCCACGTTGGCAGCCACTCCATACCGTTGTGGTAGGCTCGACCGCTTTCATCTTTATGGAAGCGGCGTTGGGTGCAGGATTGGTGCTCTTTGAATATGTTGCCTTCAATGTATCAGTAGCGCGTGCCTACTGGATGGCAGCTCATCTGCTCAATACCTTTTTGCTTCTGCTCTTTCTTACCCTCACGGCTTGGTATGCCAGCGGTCAACCACCGATTTCACTGGTTGGCAATACGCTCAGCAAATGGACCTTGGGCTTGGCATTTCTCGCTACGATGATTCTTGGCTCAAGTGGTGCAGTTACGGCCCTGGGCGACACGTTGAATATTGCAGGCGGCATCTCGCCTACGGAATCAGCCATTGTGGCGCGGCTGATCGAGATGCGTATCTTCCACCCATTGATTGCATTCGGGGTTGGCGCGTTTCTCTTCCTGGCGGCTTGGAGCGCCAGTCGACAGCGACCTACCCGCCAGGTAAAGGCGATTGCGACTGCGTTGATGGCGGTCTACGCCTTGCAGTTGCTGGCAGGGGCAATCAACGTGGCCCTCAGAGCGCCGGTGACCATCCAGTTGATTCATTTGTTGTTGGCTGATGGGTTGTGGATTCTTCTCGTCCTACTTAGCGCATCGACTCTGGCGGCAACCGATCGTGGCACCGCTTCAGCCCAGCCCGAGCGGGTGACCGCAGCAAATGAACGATCAATGCGTGGCGCACAACTTTGATCTGATTTGTACTGGCCAAGCATTGCTATGGTTGCGCCAATATTTACAGAGTGAAAGAAGCACAGAGCCCCGCACGTCAGTAAGGGGGAGATTTCCCTTACTGACGTGCGGGGCTCTGTATTGTTTTGTCCCAAAATTGGCTATTGACAAGTTCTTAAACGTGTGATAAAATTCGAACGGTGTTTGGAAATTGACAAAGACTCAAATGAAAACGAATGAAGAACTAACTCCGCGCGAACGCCGTTATCAACGTACGCAACAGGCCATTCTGGATGCGGCACTGGCGTTGATTCGCGAAAAAGGTGTCGATGGCTTGTCAATTCGGGCGATCGCCGACCGTATTGATTACAGTCCCGCCGGGTTGTACGAATATTACGGCAGCAAGGAAGAGATCATCGAAGCGCTCTGTATGCAAGGTCTTGAGCGCTTTGGCCGCTATTTGGCGAGTGTTGAGCCGTCGCTTTCGGCTGAGAAGTACATGGAAGCGTTGGGGTTAGCCTATATAGATTTTGCGGTGAAGAATGCTGATTTCTTCCTGCTCATGTTTACATTGGCACCGATGCAGTATTCGCAGTACATCAATAATACAACGTCCAGCGCTGAAGAAAATCTCAACCAGGATCATGCCTTTATGACTTTGGTGCATGGCGTCGAACGGTGCGTCGCTGAGGGGATTTTTCAACTGAAGCCAAACTTTGGTGTTTTGGAGATGGCAAGAACCTTTTGGTCGATGTCGCATGGCATTGCTATGTTACAACTGACGGTTTTACAACAGATGCCTGCAACCGAGGAGACGATCCGGCAGATGTTTCGAGCCATCTTTGAAGGAATCAGACAGAGGTAGCGTAAACAACTGGCTTGTGTTACAAAATTGGGGGCGGAAAAACCGCTCTAATTTTTTAGTCAACACCGAACGATGTTCGTTTTTAGTATGTAGTTCATGGCGTGAATCGAGATTTACAGGGAAAGCGCAAGATGCAACAGCTATTCACAGGACGCTACACCGCAGTTACGGATCAATCCTTTGTGCTTTTTCTGATCGGTATGCGCATCAACCGACTTTGGCAGGTCAACCAGTGGTGGTCGGTGGCCAAAGAGATGCCCCCGATGATGCAAGCGCTCTATCAACACCCTGAAAAGGGCTTTTTGGGTGGCTACACAGCGCTCAGTTGGCCGACGCTTGTACAAGTGCAATATTGGCGCTCCTTCGAAGCGTTGGAACACTTCGCCCGCAACCCGGATGATCCGCACATGGCAGCCTGGAAACGCTTCTATGAAAAAGTTGGCAAATCAGACGTCGTCGGCATTTGGCATGAGACCTACGAGATCAATCCCGGTCAGTTTGAATGTATCTACGCCAATATGCCCCGTTTCGGTCTAGGTAGCGTCTTTGACCACCAGCCGATTGTGGGGCGCATGGCAACCGCACGGCAGCGAAAACAACAGATAGTAGTAACAGTTTAGGCAACTTGTATCTTGGACACTCTTTCGATAGGAGATTCTGCAAATGATACTCAATACGATTTCAACCGGATCCACTTTATCCCAAAGCGAAGTATCGTCTGTACAAGGGAAGCCACTTTTGCGCAAGTCGTGGGAATTCAACAAGGGGTTGATGGTAAGCACGCTCTTTAGCCTTGTCTTAATTCCCTTCGTATTACTGGCGATGTGGCTCGACCCGGTGACGATTACAGGAGTCAATGGCTGGATTAAGCCACTCAAGTTCTTGATTTCCACTGCCATTTACACTAGTACCCTCTTCTGGATGCTGACCTATGTGCAAGGGTGGCGGCGCTATGTACAACTAACTGCCTGGTTTGTCGGCTTGGCGTTGATCGTCGAAAACAGTCTTATCATTGTGCAGGTGTTGCGCGGCACAACCAGCCATTTCAACGTGAGTACGGTCTTTGATGGGATTGTCTTTAGCACAATGGGAATGCTGATCTTTACCCTGGCTTTTCTCAATTTGCTGGTGGCGATTCGCCTTGTTTTCCAAAAGATGGAAGATCGTGTCTTTGCTTGGTCACTGCGCTTAGGGCTGTTGACGACTGTGGCTGGCATGTTGGTGGCAATGTTGATGACGACACCAACCGCAGCGCAAATGGATCGAGTAAGGAAAACGGGTGAAATGCCCGTGGTCGGTGCGCATAGTGTGGGTGTCGCCGATGGAGGCCCTGGTTTGCCACTTGTCGGTTGGAGCACGGAAGGCGGCGATCTCCGCATTCCTCACTTTATTGGCCTCCATGCCATGCAGATCATTCCGTTGGTAGGCTGGCTGCTGACACGACGTCGTTCACAGCAGCGCTGGGGTGAGGGGCAACGATTGGCATTGGTTTGGACTGCGGGATTGGGCTATGTGGGTTTGTTCGGGTTGCTCACCTGGCAGGCGCTGCGCGGACAATCGATTATTGCGCCGGACGGTCTGACAGGAGTAGCGTTTGCAGGGTTGTTGGCACTCCTGGCAATTTCAACTATCTTGGTGCTCAATCGTAAACCAACAGAGGCTTAAACATGCTACTACGTGATACAGTTCTCGCATACCTGCATTTCATCTCGATCCTGGCAACAGCCTCAGTACTCGTTGCGGAAGCGGCACTCTGTATGCCAGGATTGGATGAGAAACGGCTACGGGTTTTGAGTAGACTCGATCTTTGGTATCTCTTCATTGCACTTGCAACATTGGCGTCAGGGTTTTCGCGAGCCATTTGGGGCGCAAAGGGCTGGAGTTTTTACGCTCACAATCCTATTTTCTGGGTAAAAATTAGCCTCTTTGTTGTCGTAGGCTTAATTTCAATCGTCCCAACCCTACGTTTCATCCGCTGGAGCAAAGAGATGAATACTGCCCCCACTCCGACTGTACAAGAAAACGAGGTGAGATCGATGAGCCGCTACATCAGGGCTGAGTTGATTGTCTTGGCATTCATTCCCTTGATGGCTACGCTGATGGCGCGTGGATTTGGATATTAAAGTAAAGCAGGCTGTGCAGGATACAAAAGGGAAGTCACAAGTGATCCGTGACTTTGGATGGAGGGTTCGCATGAAAGCGGTAATTCTTGATGGAAGTCACACTGGCCAAAGTATGATTGATCTACTGGGAGACAGAATCAGGGAGCAGTTCGTAGATCATCAGTGGACAGTGGATAGAATTGTTCTACGCGAGGAAAAGGTCGCCTATTGTCTGGGCTGCTTCGAGTGTTGGACCAAGTCACCCGGACTGTGCCGGATCGAGGATGCGGGGCGTGATGTCGCTGCCGAGGTGATCAACAGTGACTTGGTGATCTTTCTGACACCGATCACCTTTGGCGGCTACTCCTCACAGTTGAAGAAAGTAGTAGATCGGTTGATCTGTCTCGTTTCGCCCTTTTTCACTCGGATCGAAGGTGAAGTTCATCATCGAGCACGTTATCAACATTATCCTGCGCTCTTTGGAGTCGGCGTTCTAGCGCAGAGTGACCTGGAACAAGGGCAACTTTTCGGCGAACTCATTCAGCGTAACAGCATCAATCTGCACGCGCCTGTGCATGGAAGTTACGTAGTCGACAAGTCACACGATGACACAGCCCAATTCGCAGCCACCCTCACCTCTTGGATTGCCCAGACGGAGGTATAACTATGAACGAGCAAATCAATTCTACCCTTCAGCGACGGACGCTGCTCCTGGTTGGCAGTGCCAAGAAAGAACATGAAAGCACGTCCGAAGCGTTGGGAAGTTTTCTACTTGACCAATTAGCAGCCCAGGATTTTGCGACCGATACACGCTATGTTCATCGTGCCCTGCGCACTCACGAACGTAGCGCAGAGTTATTAGACACCATCGACGCCGCCGATCTCGTTGTGCTGGCCTTCCCGCTCTACGTGGACAGCCTGCCTTATCTGGTGACCAAGGCGTTAGAGATGATTGCCGAGGATCGTCAAAGACGAGCTACGCCGCGCAGACCACAATTTGTGGCAATTGCCAATTGTGGTTTTCCCGAAGCAAACCATAATGACGTTGCGTTGGCGATTTGTCGTTGCTTCGCCCAAGAAGCAAATTTGCAATGGGCCGGTGGATTGGCCCTGGGTAGTGGCGGTGTGATCGGCGGGCAAACCTTGGCCGAAGCAGGTGGAGTGGCCAATATAGTGCGTCAAGCCTTGACCCTCGCAGCCGACGCCCTCGCCCGCCAGCAAGCGATTCCAGAAGAAGCGATCACGCTGCTCGCCAAGCCGCTCATCCCTTATGCCATGTACACGACGATAGCTGGTATCGGCTGGCGCGTTCAAGCCTTGAAGAATCACGTCTATACCAAGCTAAATGACCAACCCTTACGGGACTATCAGACAGCCTAAAACGCCACAAATGTAGCCGCAGATGATGCAGATTGTGCAGATAATGAGCGGAATTTGGCAATCCAAAAATCCGGCTCGTATCAGCAAAACCCGCATGATCCGCAATGCTACTTTCTCATCAGGATTTGCATCATGACAATGACACTTTTCCAACTCGCCAACCTTTACATCATGCCCTTTTGGCTGCTCATGATCTTTCTGCCCCATTGGGCGTGGACCCGGCGCATCATTGGCTCGCTCTGGTTTATTGCGCCGCTGGCGTTGGTTTATCTTGTGCTGATTGTGCCACAGTTAGGTGGCGGTTTGGTCGGCGATCTTTTGAACCCGACCCTTGATGGACTTGCAAAATTATTGGGCAGCCCAGCAGGCGTGGCGGTCGGCTGGGTGCACTTCCTCGCCTTTGACCTCTTCGTCGGGCGCTGGGAATACCTCGACAGCCGCGACAAAAAGATCAGCGCCTGGCTTGCGTCGCCTTGTATCTTTTTGACCCTCATGTTCGGCCCAATCGGTTTTCTGGTCTATCTACTCGTCAGTACTGTCTTGGGAAGTCGCACACAAGGAGCATGAAAGTAGCCCCTTACTAACGTGCGGGGCTCTGAAAGAGTGCCACTCGTTAACCATTCACCATTGACCATTCACCATTCCTACGGCCCCCAACTCACCATCTGCTCGGCACCGAAAGAATAGGTAAACTCGACTTCGATGGGCAGGAGTCGTTGGTTGCTGCCGTCGGCGTTCATCACCCACAGGTGCCAGGGTCCAGCAGATTCGTAAGAATTGCGGTTGCTAAGGTAAACGATCTGCTGACCATCCGGGCTCCAGGCGGGCGAGACATTGCTCGGCAGCGCATCGACCATGACGGTGGCGAGTGAGGTTAGCGCAGCCATGCCTGAGCCGTCGGGATTAATGCCGAAGATCTGCCAATGACCGCCATGGGAATATTGGAAGACGATGCGTCCACCATTCGGCTGCTGGTCGGGGTCAATATAGTTGCCGACTTGTATATCCTGAGCAATGCGTTGACTGTCGGCGTTCGGCTGGTCGTCGGTGCGTTGTAGGCCGTTGTCTGATTGATAGACGATGCCGCCATTGCTCCAATCCGGTGCACCAGCCATGCCTTTGGAGGCGATGTCGCGAAACTCGCCGTTGTCGAGCCGCACGCGAGATAATGTGAAGAAATATTGGCGACTGTTCGGCAGATCCTTGATCGCCTTCTCGGTGATTTGGCCACCTTGTAACTCTTCGGGCAGCAGATCGAGGATGGCCGAATCGGGCATGCAGACTTTGCCTTGTAGAATACGGCAGTCGGTGTAACCATTGCTGCGCGTAAAGACAATCTTGCTGCCATCGGGACTCCACTTGGGCGAGCGCAACAACTCTCGATCGTTGTACATCCGCCGTTCGCCGCTGCCGTCGATGTTGATGACGTACAATCCGCGATCGCCGCCGTCACGGGTAAAGGCCACCAACTTGCCGTCCGGGCTGATGGCAGGGTCGATGCCACCCGTCAGCGTGCGAAGTGCATCCGTAGCGAGGTTGTAGACGTAGATCGTGCCACCTGCACGATCCTGAAAGACCAGTGTGCCCGCCAGACCCGTTTTGCCTTTTGCTCCATTTGAACTTGATGCTGGGGTGGACGTGGCAGTAAGTGTAATTCCGTCGAGACTGGTGGGCGTCGGCAACAAGACAACTGGCTGAGGCGTTGGGGTGGGCGGTAAATTGGCTGGGATCGCCAGTTGCGCCACCGGAGCACTCAAGGTGATGTATGCTGTAGCGGCCCAGAACAGCTCATCGCTGTTGAAATCGGCAATCTGCACCCAATCCGATTGCGGACTACGTCCTACTGCACGCCATTCGCTACCAGCGTCAGCCTTGCCAATGATAGCAAAACCAATGCCCGGTCCGCTGCGCAGATTGAGGCGTGCGGTTTGGCTGATGACTTGGGCCGTGATACCAACCGTGGAGAGGTCTGCTGTTGCAGTTTGCTCGGTTGTGCGAGTAGGCTTGCTTGGTAACTGCGGCGAAACCGCTGCTTGCGTGGCAGGTGCAGGAATTGTCCCCGGAGCGGCAGGGGTAGCGGTGGCGGCTTCATTGGGTGAAGAGGCTGCCTCGAATACAGGCAAGCTAGCGGTATCCACCACCAGCAACGAATTGGTAGAAACCCACCCCACTTGTCCCTCTTCGGTGATGACAAAGAGTTGTGAGCTATCGGCATTACGCCCTTGGACAATCAACAGCGCACCTGCTGCGATTTGGACATCTTTCGCTTTCCCCGTCTGATCAACCAGCACTGCGCCCTTCGCCCGCACCACCGCTATCTTGTTGGCCAACGGCGACTGAGCATACAGCGCACTCGGCACCAGCACGCTCACAAGCAACAAAATGGATAGGATCTGTATCAACCTTTGTATCTTCATAGTCACATCATTAACCGTTACCCATTCACCATTCCTAAGGTCCTACTATGACTCCGCCAAACTGATTGGGCTGCTGATCAAGGAACGAAGAGACCGTGCCCACAATCATGTCGCTTTCCGTCAGTTCAGGCGAGACAACAACGACCCACTCGCCGCGTGTGATGTCGGTGACTGTGACTTGAATCGAGAGCGTCTGGTCGCCACGCATCACATCAATCGTGCCGGTCGTTCCTTCCTGGGCAGTGATCGACGTGATCGGCACCAGCCAGCTATTCTCTTGGAGTTGGTTCGAGCCAATAAAGGTGACCTGGGCACTCATACCTGCACGCATCTTTTGCGAAAGCTCAGAATCACTGACATCGACCACAATTGGGTAGCTGCTCAGTTGCGGGCCACTGCTAAAGGCTGAACTGTTGCCGCTGCTGTCGGTTGTCAACTCAATCGGCGGAATGCGGGAGACAGTGCCGGTCAACGGCTGTTCGGGTAAGACATCCAGCGTGATTGAGACGGGCATTCCTTCATAAATCTTGAGAATGTCAATCTCGCTGACCGAGAGTTTGATCTTAAACTGGCTTGGCGTCGCCACGACTACAACCACATCCCCGGCTTTGACCACCTGACCAGGCGTCGCTGATACCTTGACCACCATGCCGTCGATGGGTGCTACCAGATTGCTGGTGCTGAGTAATTTGGTCCGTATCTCTTCAAACTTGTTGAGCGATTCGAGGACTTTGTTCTCGGTCTCCTGCACCTTGACTGGCGAGGGACCTACCTTGACTTGATCGGCCTTCTCCTGTGCTTTCATCACGCGCACTTTGGCGGCTTCGATTTGGGCTGGGGTCGCTTGTTGAAAGAGCTTGTTGTAATCGTTCTGCGCCTTGGTAATGGCCAATTGCGCCTTGGTCAGTTCAATGTCGGTCGGCGGCTTTTGCGCTTCTTCGTAGGTACGCTTGGCATTTTCCAGGCTCACGGTGGCCGATTGCAGGGCGTTGGCCGCTGCCTCAGCCTCTTTGTCTCCCTTCCAGGAGATGGCGTCGTAGCCGCTTTGCGCCTGTTGCACGGCTTTTTCGGCTTGCAGGAGAGCAAACCTAGCCTCGCGCACCTTTTGCGAATTAGGATCGTTGCGTTTGAGCAATTCATCATAGGCAGTCTGCGCTTCGCTCACGGCCAGTTTGGCGCTAGTGATGTCAGTGGCGGGGGGGCCTTTCTCCAACTTGTCCAACTCTTCCTGCGCGGCTAACAACTCGGCATCGGCCTCCATCTGCGCCAATTCCGAATTCTCTTTGCCCAGATCGACCAAGGCTTGGCGCTGCTGGGTTAACTCGATCCAGGCACTGTCGAATTGGGTGGTCAATTTTGAGGTGGAGAGGGAAGCAAGCTCCTGGGTGGTGCTGACTAAGTCACCTACCGCAATGTTGACAGTGGCCACACTCTCTTCGAAAGGCGCTTTGACTTCGACGACGGTGCGCCACTCTAGTTTGCCGCTGACTTTGAGGTCAGGCAGAAAATCGACGGCGCGCTGAATTGGCACTGTCGGCGTGATCGGTTGACCAGCATCGGCAGGCATCATCGAGCCATCGGGGCCAACGATCATTCCTTCGCCACCGCTCATGGCAGTTGGCTGTAAATAGTTAGAGAGAAACGGAATCGGCAAGCCAAGAAAGTAAGCGCCACCGATCGCCAACAGAGTCAGGATTAGAAGCGCAATGACCCATCGCCGCCATGTTCGTCGTCGTTTATTCATAGGTTGCAAAGTGGCAGCGTGGAAAAGTAAATTCTGACTCTTCAACTCTTTAACTTTGCCACTT
The DNA here is from genome assembly GCA_046328715.1 of Caldilineaceae bacterium. Lineage (GTDB taxonomy): Bacteria > Chloroflexota > Anaerolineae > Caldilineales > Caldilineaceae > JAXLWB01. The sequence continues at coordinate 63,418 of JAXLWB010000013.1, forward strand.
TGCAACTCTGCCGCTTTTTTACTCATTCCGCAATGCTTCGATTGGATTGTATTGTGTTGCTCGAATTGCTGGATATAGTCCAAAAATAATACCACAGGCCACGCTACTCACCGTAGCCAGAATGATCGAGCGCATGTCTATCAAGACCTGGATGCCAGCCATTGACTGGCTGGCGTTGACCACTTTATCTAGAAATACGCTGATGCCATAGCTGAGCGCTACGCCGAAAAGACCACCCATGAAACAAACCGCAATCGCCTCTAACAAGAATTGCGCTAAAATATCACGGTTTTTGGCCCCGATGGCTTTGCGTAGACCGATCTCACGCGTGCGTTCGCTGATAGAGGCAAGCATAATATTCATAATCCCGATCCCGCCCACCACCAGTGCAATCGCTCCAATGCCGCCTAACACCAAGGTAAAACCGCTGTTAAAGCTTTGCATCGTCTCCAGCGCAGTTTGGTCCCCGTAGAATTCAAAATCATTGCTTTGGTCTGCCCGCAGCCCATGTAAGAGGCGCAACACTCGCTCCGCTTCGCGTTTGGTTTCGTCTAGATGCGCCACATCTTCCGAAAGCACCTGGAGATTGTAAACAACCATCTCACCATTCTGTCGCTGAACGCTCTGGGAATAGAGCTGTTTCTTCAACAACGAAATCGGGATAAAAAGGTGCGGCATTCCCCCATAGGGGCTAAAGCCATCTTGTCCTTCTTTGATCACGCCGACCACCGTAAACGGTTTGTTTTCAATAAAGATCACTGACATATTTGCCTGACTGCTGGCGAGCAGCGCCGATTGCATGGCGTCATTGATCACGGCCACAAAGGACTCGTTGGCCTCTTCCTCACTCGTGAAAAAGCGTCCTTGCAAAAACTCATAACGCCCCATCTGCACATAATCTGCCGAGGTCGCCGAAATTTGCACCGGCTGTATGTTCGGATCAAACCCTTTAACCTTCAGGTCCGAAAAGTCAATCGAGGCCGCCACTGCCTTGAGACCTGCCTTGCCCACACGCTGTTGTAGCAGACGTGTGTCGAGCATGGTCAACATAGGTGGCGCAGCATTGCCTGTGTAGCCTGGTTGGACTGTAAATTTGTTGGGCAGCATCTGGGCAAACCACTTTTCGGCCTGTGCGCTAAAGCCGTTGCCAATCCCAGTCATGACCACCACCGAGGCGATTCCCACGATCAAACCAAGCAGCGTCAAAAATGTACGCAGCTTATTGCGAAACATATTTTCAATCGCCAGCCAGAGGTAGATGCCGATGTTCATAGTAGAAAGTGGCAGAGTTGCAGGGGCAAAGTTATACAGTGGAAATTCGGTTATTACTGATGTCTAGGTTAATCGCTACCCCTGTCATTTCGACCCTAGAGAGAAATCATCGGTCTTCACGGCAAGATTTCTCCTCGAAACTGCCCTCGTCGAAATACATATTTACCTAGACATCAATCACCTTGCCACTTTGCTACTTTGCCGCTCTTTGACTATTTAAACAGCGCCAACAAATGAGGCCCAAAGATACCTAGCGCAATACAGAGGCTCCCGATGACGATAAAGATCAACGCACCGGCAGCACAGTCCTTAGCGATCTTAGCCAAGGGATGAAACTCAGGCGATACCAGATCGACCACGGCTTCGATGGCAGTATTAATCGCTTCGCAGGCCAACACGGCGAAGATGGTCAATCCCAGGATACCCCATTCCAAAGCCGATATGCCAAAGAACAAACCCGCAATAGCGATTAACACGCCCGCACCGATTTCGAGCCAGGCGTTGGGCTGGGTGCGCAATGTATAAAAAGCACCGGCCAGGGCGACTCGGAAGCTGTAATAGCGACTGGGCCAAAAGCCACGATCACGGCCAGTCAGCGCAGCGTGGGGAGTATGAAGTGATTTGTCTCGCAGATCGGATTTTAAAGCTGTCTTACTCGTCATACACTCGTTGTGAAAGATCGATTGGATCGCCAAAGTTTTGTAAGATTTGGCTTTGCAGTTGCCACATTTCTTGTTCCTCTTCAGGCGTGGCATGATCAAAGCCAAGCAAGTGGAGAACACCATGTACCGTCAACAGTCGCAACTCGGCAAGTGGACTGTTCCCATACCGTTTTGCCTGTGCCATGCTATATGGATAGGCGATGATAATATCACCCAAATATTGTTCGTTTTCATCCTCTAGTTCAGCAGGCAAGGCCAACTGTGGCACGCTCTCGTCTTCACCCTCCTCATTCGGGAAGCTTAGTACATCCGTCGTCGCGTCCACGGCGCGGAATTCGCGGTTCAGCGTGCGCACCTGTTCATCATCCGTCACAACAATGGTGAACGATCCATGTTCGATTTGGCAAGCACGCAAGGTCAGCTCGGCAACCTGCTCAAGTGCTTGACTGTTGATTTCATGTTCGAATTCGTCGTCGATTTGGACTTCAATGTCGTAGCTCATCGAGTGATTGTCGCCTACTTCTTCTACATAATTTCGTCCATGGGCAGAATCTGCATGACCGCCACGGAGGAGCTTCCGTCGGCAGCCAGGCGTTGATCCTTCCACTTCCCATTTTCCAGGGTCAGCGCGGGCATCGGTGGCTCGCCAGTGTTGGCGGGTGATGCGGGCTGCGCTTCGTTGCTATTCGGCGCATTCTCCTGCGTAGGATAGGCAATCCGTGGATGATGGACACCTTGCAGGACCTGCTGGAAAACTTCGTTGATAATTTTTACTTCGCGCAGGGTCAAGTTGCTGTCATTTAACTCGCCTTCGGCGATCCGTTCGTTGATGAGCTGGGTAATGAACTTGTTCAACTCATCGCGGTTGGCTGGACGACGCGCACGCACTGCTGCTTCGCAACTGTCGGCCAACAGCAGAATTCCTGTCTCTTTGCTGCGTGGGCTAGGGCCGGGATAACGATAGTCGGCTTCGTTGACACTTTCACCCTGTTGATTGTTTTGGGCCGTGATGTAGAAATATTTCACCAGTGATCGACCATGATGTTCACGGATGAAATCGATAATCCGTTGTGGCAGACGGTATTTCTGGGCGAGGCTGACGCCATCGGTGACGTGACTTACGATGATCTGGGCGCTGGTCAAGGGTTCTAGCTTTTCGTGCGGCGAAGATCCATCCAAAATGTTCTCAATGAAAAAATAGGGGCGAGTCGTCTTGCCGATGTCATGATAATAAGCGCCCACACGCGTCAACAGTGCATCGGCCCCGATCGCAGCGGCGGCACGTTCGGCCATGTTACTGACCAAGATGGTATGAAAATAGGTTCCGGGCGCTTTGAGTTGCAACTGGCGCAGGAGTGGATGGGTGGGGCGGCTTAGTTCATTGAGTTGCAAGCTGGTGGCAATGCCGAAGAGGTTGCCAAAGAGAAAATAGCCGACAAAGGTCAATCCGGCAGAGATGATCCCATTGATGGAGGAAAAGAGCAGGATATTAAGCAGCCGGTTCGAGGCCAAATCCTGAGCCGTCGAATGAAAGGCCATGATCGCCACACAATTGATCGCCGCCACCAACAAGCCAGCCCAGACAAATGAGTTCAGCCGTTCGATATGGGGCAGAGCCAGAATACCCACCATCGCCCCTGCCACCAAATAGACAATCAACTGTGGATTATTGCCAGCAAAAATATGAGCCACCAGGGCAAAGACCAATGTGCAGAGAATGGCAATTTGCTCATCGACCAGGACCGAAATGAGCATACTGAGAGCAGCCAAGGGGTAAAGATAGGGCAGCAGCGGGTCGCCCGTGATCATGAACTTGGCGGCAAGTAGCCAGATGGTGCTGGTCAAGACAAGCAAGGCCAACCCCTGATAGTTATGCGCCGTTTCTGGGCGCAGACGAGCAATGCCGCCGATCACAATCGACAAGATCACGGCGGTCATGCAGAATGCGCGCAGCATTTGCCAACGATCCCAATCTTCTTGCGAGGCATTCAATTGAGCGATCGCTTCTACAGCTTCAGCGGTGGCGCGATCGCCTTCACGAATGATGGTTTCACCCCGTTCAAAGACACGCATAACCGGTTGAACCGAGTTGCGTGCTTCATCGCGCATCTCGTTGGTCTTTTCTAAATTGAAAAAGCTGTTGGGGCGAATCAAAGCTCGCACCAGTGTAGACGCCACATTGCCTGCCACTTCGCTCAGTTTGCTGCTGATCAACATGGGCACACGGCTGCGTACGAAGAGCAATGTGTTGTCACGAATCTCTTCGCGCATGGCACGGTCGAGGGCGTCGGGCGTTTCTAACACAACCGCATCCCAATCCGCCTGAGAGAGATCCAAAATCTGTTGGGCTTGTTCTGCGGTGAGTGCTAACTCTGGCACGGCCATCAATGTGGTAATCTGTTCATCGTGGGCCGCGGAAGAATTGCGGACGGAAGAGATGGTTTCCACAACCTGACGTGCCAGTCCTACTTGTTGGCGGCGCGTTCGTCCTTCGCTCGAATCATACTGGTCGGGAATCGACTCGGCAGCACGTTGTTTGGCACGTTCGGTGAGAACTTTGCTCTCGTAACTAATTTGGCGTGGGGACACAATGTCGTAGGGCGCAATCCCGCCAACATTGAGCTCTACCAAATTCACCACAGAGGGTTGCCAGGAAAACAGTCCGATGAGCAGCAGCGCCATCGAACTAGTCATCAAGGAGAGCAATCCCCAATGGCCAAGTTGGCCCTTCTGATTGATGTTGAAACGACGGATGCGCGCTATGAAGCGTCTGAGTTGGGCTGAGTTTGGCACCTGGCTGCACTTTTGAAAGGGAGGCGCTGCCCCGAGTATCGATCTTCGAACTGTGCCCAATGCGGGTTGGCCGAAATGTTACTCGGTGGCAAGCGCTCGTAGAACTACGAAGTAAGCAAACGTTTCACAACTGCATTCACTGTTTTCCCATCCGCCTGGCCTGCCGTGCGCGGCATCAATAGGGCCATCACCTTGCCCATCTCCTTTGCCGAAGTCGCACCGGATTCGGCAATCGCCGCACGCGCCAATGTCTCAATCGCCGCTTCGTCCATTTGTGTGGGCAGATAGGCGTCGATCACCGCTTTTTCGGCCAACTCGGCATCGGCACGCTCTTGGGAACCGGCTTTGACAAATTCCTCGGCGCTATCCCGTCGTCGTTTGGCTTCCTTGCGCATGATGGTGATAACTTCTGCTTCTGGCAGATCGTGGATCGTATTCGGCTTTGCAACTTCGGTCAGAGCCGTCTTGACAGCACGCAACGTCAGCTTTACTAATTCATTGCGGTCGCGCATCGCCTGCTTCAGGTCATTCTCCAAACGTTCGGTCAATTTCGTTGTATCTGCCATGTTTATCTCTCCAATCCGTGTACTCTGCTCTGAAAATAGCAGAGGATCGCTACGCGGATGAAATTCCGCAAAAATCCGCCGCTGATCGGCATCATCCGTGTACTGATCATTTATCCTTCACTGTGCATTTCTGTACGGTATTCATCATTCTTTACTTGCTGGTGAATGTTCCGTTCAATCCAGCCGAAAAGTTGTTTTTGATAGCGTAAAAATAAAATCAGCATTCCACCCAGCAGTGTGAAAAGAATTAGCCATTGCCACCAACTGAACCCAATCACGCCTGCACCGATTGCGGCCCAGGCAAAGACAGTTGGTGCCCGCACCACAAAGGTGAGCAGGGCGATGCGCTGATAGCTGACACGGGCTAGGCCAGCCAGGAAGTAGGGCAGGTCGCCAATCGGGGCGAGCAGTAGGAGAAACCAAACTACTGGATTGGTGCTATGGGTGGTCGTTTCCCACTGATCGAGCCGCTCTTGGCCGATCATCGCCACCGCCAGGGGGCGTCCAAAACGACGAGTGAGCCCCATAGCCAACATCGAACCCGTGATCAAGCCACAGGTTGCCCACACCCCTCCCCAAATTGGTCCATAAAGATAGCCCGCAGCGGCCTGGACAAAATAGCCAGGGATGGGCGCAATGACAATCTGCAATGTGTTAAAGAGGATCAGCGCCACAGGACCCAACCACCCCAGCCGTTGGATCAAAAGCCGCACACTGGCTTCATCTGTCAAGAGTTCAAGCAGTCGAGGCCATTGCCACCAAACCAAAAGTGCCACCCCGAATACCACCGCAACGATCCCCGCAACTTGCCTAAGTGTATCCGCGTTCCAACGGATCGATACAGATGTGATCGATGGCTGCTCGGGCTGTGCCTCTTGTTCTGCTTGCTGTTTGCGCTTACCTGTCATGGTGTCATTATACCCTTCCCCCCTCCGATGTCAACACTGCCTAAATTCAGGTGTCCCGATGAAGCAGAATTAGCAAAAGGCACGTTTCAGTCGTTTGGGCTTCATCCGACTTTGGTTACCAAATTCAGATGTCCGATCAGGACACTATTATCGATAGACATGCTTCAGTAGTTGGAGCTTCATTCGACTCTTGGCTACAATGGAGCCATGTTTATGGATCGAGCGAGAGTACTCGCAAAAGCAGGTGATGGTGGCAACGGCGTGATGGCCTTTCGCCGTGAGAAATATGTCCCGATGGGTGGCCCGAATGGTGGCAATGGTGGGCGAGGTGGGCATGTCTGTTTCTATGTAGATTTGGGCATGAATACGCTTTCGCATTTCAAGCAGCAGGTGCATCTGCGTGCCGAGCGGGGTGGCCATGGCGAAGGTGCAGACCGAACAGGTCATGTCGGCAAGGATCTGCGCGTGCCTGTTCCCCCTGGCACTATCGTACGCGACGCTGAGACCAAAGAAGTGCTTGTCGACTTGACGGAAGAGGGGCAAGAATTCATTGTGGCACACGGGGGACGCGGCGGACGCGGGAATGCTGCCTTCAAATCGCCGCGCAATCCAGCCCCGCGCCTGGCCGAAAAGGGAGAGCCAGGAGAGGAGCGCTGGCTGGAGCTTGAGTTGAAATTAGTGGCCGATGTTGGCATTGTCGGCGTGCCCAATGCAGGTAAGTCCACCTTGTTGAGTGTGATCAGTGCGGCCCGCCCCAAAATTGCCGATTATCCATTCACCACGTTGACGCCTGTATTGGGCGTGGTCGAGGTCGATTATCAGCCGATCGTGGTTGCCGATATTCCCGGTTTGTTGGAGGGGGCACACGAAGGAGTCGGTCTGGGGTTGCAGTTTCTGCGCCACATTGACCGCACGCGTATGCTCATTCATTTGTTGCGGGGAGATAGCCCGGATCCACTGGGTGATTTTGAAGCGATCAACCAGGAGCTACAACTCTTCAATCCCGCAGTGCTCGACAAGCCACAGATCGTCGTGCTGAACAAAATGGATCTGCCGGAAGCACAGGCCGCTTGGCCTACGATTGAAGCTGAGATGAACAAACGCAACCTGCCGGTCTTTGCCATCAGTGCAGCCACCCATCAGGGATTGGAACCCTTGCTCTACAAGCTGAAAGAGGTTCTGAACACGATTCCTAAGAACCCCGAACCAGCAGAGGAAGTGATCGAGATCTCCTTGCCGGTGGATGAAAAGGCATTCGATCTGCAAAAGGTCGATGATCATACCTGGTTGGTAGAAGGAATCACTGTAGAGCGCGCCGCACGCATGACCAACTGGACCTATTACGAAGGTGCCATGCGCTTTCAACGCATCCTTGCTGCGCTGGGTGTAACCGAAGCTTTGCGTCAGGCGGGCGTCAAAGAAGGGGATAGTGTGCGGATTGCCGAAACAGAACTCACTTGGGGTTATGATAACGCCTTTGGAGAATAACAGACGAGAGGATTGCAACGAGCATGCAACGGGTTGGTATATTCGGCGGTACCTTTGACCCAATTCACATTGGGCACTTGATCCTGGCCGAAGAGGCGTGGTTTCAACTCAAACTAGATTGTATTTATCTGGTTCCAGCGGGCGATCCGCCACATAAGCGCAATCGTAAATTGTCCCCAGCCTACCACCGTGTGCGTATGATCCAACTGGCGATTGCTGGCATCGATTATCTGCGCATCAGTCGAGTGGATGTGGACCGCCCTGGTCCCCATTACACATCGGACATGGTTCGTCTGCTGCGGCGTCAGCTTAGTGCCGAAGTGGGCGACACGGTTGATCTCTATTTCCTGATGGGGATGGACAGTCTCCGCGATCTACCCACCTGGCACGAGGCAAGCTGGCTGGTGGAAAACTGCAAATTGGTCGCCCTCAGCCGCCACGATGTAGAGCTGGACTGGCAGAAGCTCGAAGCTGCCTTACCCGGCATCCGGCAGCGGGTGATTATTCTGGACATGCCTGAATTGGAGATTGCCAGCAACAATCTGCAAATGCGCGTGCAGAACGGCCAGCCCATCCGTCATCAAGTACCCCGACCCGTCGAAGAGTATATTTACGAGCATGGGCTGTATCGTAACGGAGAATAGGAGGTAGCCGCTGCTTGTAGCTGCGGGTTGTCGGCATGATCAACAATTGTGCGGCAAAAAGCACGCACCTACGTGTAATGCAGAGAAGCGGACGATCAACGTGTCCGCTTCTTCTTTTTGAATTTACATGTCAATTTCTGGAATAATCTACATTTAAATTATGTCAACTTGCTTGACGATTTTGACAGTTTTGTGCTACAATTTGCATCCGAACATCATTAACTGTTGAATTTGGAGCAATTCATGGCCATCATACGCACCCGGGTTGCAGACGATACTTGGGTCTTTACCAGCGCTCTCTATGTAGAGGTCAATGCTGGCCTTGTTGTCACATCAGAGGGAGGGATCTTAATTGATACCTTGCCCTTTCCTTCTGAAACACGGCAGATCATCGAGTTTGCGGATCGGCTTTGTCCGCAAGGTATCAAATATGTCATCAACACCCTGAGCCACGCTGACCATGTCTACGGCTCATGTTTCTTCCCCAATGCTGAATTGATTGCCCACGAACTTTGTCGCGACATGTTGATGGAATATGGCGCAAAGTCGTTGCGCGACGCTAAAGAGCATACGCCCGAATTGCGCTCTGTCGAGATTCGCCTGCCCAAAATTGTCTTTAACGAAGGGATGGTGATTCGCCTCGGCGAAAAAACGGTTCACGTGATTCATACGCCTGGCCCTAGCCCGGAATGCTGCGCCGTGCATGTGCGTGAGGAGAAAGTTCTTTTTGCCAGCGACCTGATGATGCCAGTTCCCTTGATCGCTTCGCCGATGAGCGACATCAACGCCTTTCGCCGTTCCTTGGCCGATATGTATGATTACAATGTGGAATGTATTGTCCAAGGACATGGCGACATTCTGTTGCGCGGTGAAGTGACAACTAGCATCGAGAGCAGCATTCAATATCTAAACGAGATCGAACATTTGGTGGAGCAGTTGATCGAACAAGGGGCCACCAAACATGACTTGCTGCAACACGATGTCGAGCAATTTGCCCGCAGCCGCATTCCGCTTGGTGGGCTGGTTCAACAATTTCACAACAACAATTTACTTTATTTGTGGGATCAGGCACGTGCCAAGCAGCGCAAGCAGCGCCAAGTGTCACGCAACGGTGCCTAAAGCAAGCCGCATGGTGCAACGAACATCCTGATGAACTCAACCAAGCTTTCCCAACTCATCGAAGAGATTGCGCAACTGACGCCAGTCCAACGGCGTCAGCTTTTTGTGCGCTTGCGTGCAGCAGGTCTCTTTGTGCCGGAGGAACTGTTGAGTGATCGTCATCGGCTAGCGGTTGCTACCTCCGTCAAACCAGTGCCCACGCAGCGAACCAATGGAAAGAGTAGCCCGTCAGTCACTCTTCCGCCTCCCACTCCTGTCAAATCCACGGCGCAACCTGCCAGTACACCGCCTGCACCTTCCCCTGAAGCGCTGCCACTCAACGCCACTGCGGAGTATCGATCTCCCGTAGCAGGGCGCGTAGTGATCGCTCCCGAGTCACCAGCACAAGCAAGCGATCAAACCATGTCACCGTTGCCCGGTCAAGCGCCCGAGCAACCGATTGAGGTCATCTTTGACGGTGGCAGTAGAGGTAATCCTGGTCAGGGCTATGGCAGCTATCATTTGCACTGGCCAGGGAGTCAAGATCAGACCGTGCGCTTGCGCTTTGGCGACAAAGTAACTAACAACGAGGCCGAGTATGATACGTTGATCGCTGCTTTAGAAGTCGTGCTCAAGCGGCTGGCTGACGGTCACGCCGATCCAAAGACCGCCACGCTCGATGTGCGGGGCGATTCTCTGCTCGTGGTCAATCAAGTTTTGGGAAAGTGGGAAGTCAAAGAAGATCGTATGCGCATCCGCCGTGATGAGGTGCGCAAGTTGCTCAGCCGCTTTGGTCACGCCCGCCTGACGCATCATGGGCGAGAGAACAGCGTTAAAGTGTTGGGCCACTAGGGGTAATTCCGACAGGGTGACAAGGGAAACACGAAAACTTCCTTATCACCTTGTCACCTCTTCTGCTTTTTACGCTCCGACCGCCAACTTGGCGGCTTCCAGTAGATTTTGCATTAGCATCGCATTGGTTGCTGGTCCGGTGCCGCCTGGCACGGGAGTGAGCATGCCTGCAACTTCGGCCACACCTGTTTGGTCGCAGTCGCCCTTCAAGCCAGCATCGGTATAGGTGGTGCCAAAGTCAACCACAATAGCACCGGGTTTGACCCAATCCGCCTTGATCATCTCCGGGCGGCCAACCGCCAAACAGAGGATGTCGGCACTGCGACAAACCCCAGGTAGATCAACCGTGCGACTGTGAGCAATGGTCACCGTGCAATGGCGGTGGAGCAGTAACATCGCCATCGGTTTACCCACGATGTCGCTGCGACCAACGATCACTGCGTTTTTGCCCTTAAAATCGACTCCTGCTTCTTCCAATAACTTGATTCCCCCTGCTGGTGTGGCAGGCACAAAGTAAGGCGGACGCTGTGAAGCCAAACGCCCCGCATTGAGTGGATGCACGCCGTCGATGTCCTTGGCCGGATTGAGCGCCAGCACCAATTCATCCAGGTGAATTTGTGCCGGGACTGGTTCCAAAATCATGATGCCGTGAACCGTTGGATCTTGGTTCAATTCATCTAGCGCGCTTGCGGCACTGCGCTGCGAGGCATCATTGGGTAATTCCACGGCACGGAAGGCGAGATCCACGCTCTTGCAGTTCTTTTCAATGGCGCGGGCATAACCTGCAGCCGCCCCATCATCGCCAATCCGCATCACTGCCAACGTGGGTACAACACCGTGACTAGCAATGAACGTTGCAACTTCGGCTTTGACTTGCGCCTTGATCTTCTTCGAAAGTGCGTTGCCATCTAATAATTGGGCACTCATAGGACTACTCCCAACGCAACAGCGATCGCCGACTGCCCTTCTGTATAGGTGCTTGTAGCTTGTTGTAACACATCCGCCACCTTTGCACCGTACGCCTGGTTAAAATCGACGTCGCTGATCGATTTAAGGTTAATATTGACGTTGACAATGGCGCAAAGCAGTGCCGACTGCGCCAGATAAAGGGCACAAGCGGCATCACTGACCACGTTCACATTGCCTTTGCTGCCCACCGGCACCGACAGCTTCATTACTTGCAGACATTTTTCAGCCACAGCCATAGGCACTTTGGCGGCATTTTTCAGCGCCTCTTGCATCGCTGCTGTGCGGGCAGCTTTTTCTGCATCACTCTCTTTAGGCATGCTATAAGTAGCTGCGACAGCACTAAACGCTGCGACATCGCTATCTGCCAGTGCCAGCAATTCATGACGTAGCTGCTCGCTCTGCTCCAGGTAGGTTTTCATCTCCTCTTCTACTGCAATATATTTTTTCTTGCCTACCGTAAAGTTGATTACCATACTCACCAAAGCCGCTGCCTGACTGCCCGTCAATGCCGCAGCACCACCACCTCCCGGTGTCGGCTGTTGGGCCGCCAATGCGTCTATAAAAGCGCCAGTTGTCATTTCAGATGTAGAATTCATTTTTTCCCTCACAATTATTGGTTTATACTCCGCAAAATATCGAACTCTCCTTACCTCGGTGGTTGCACAGCTAAATATTTAGTTTCCAAAACTTTTGCAATGGCCTACGCCCTTTCGACGTATGTGTTTTGTCTGGAAATCGCCTCAGTAAGGCCAACGGTAAGATGAATGCGGTGTTACTTTCAATTGGCTTAAGTTGTAGTCCTATGTACTATAATCATTGGGATATTGATCTATCATTGTATCACCTTGTAATGTGAAGTAGAATCTGCTACTCTCATTATGTTATGTTTGTGCTCTACTCGCTTAGAAGAATTTGGGATTACTGTCAAGTTCGATGTGCTAGATACTAGCAGGATTGAAAGCTAGCGGAAAAGATAGAGTTTGAGCAATCATTGTATGATGCAGTAACGGCTCAGCACGATTTGTGAAGCTTTGCACAAATAAGTAGTTACAAATAACAGTCAAAGGCTCTATTGTCGATCTTTGTATAAGAGCCAAGACGTTGAATTGAATAATAAATTTATAGAACTTACGTATCTGTTGCTTCATCTGACATAATATATTGAACCAGTGTTACGCATTTGCGGTTTAAACAAGTCGAATGTACCAAATTCTCGATGCCATGCGTAACATATATGACGAATGTATAGCGACCTATACCACACAACAGGCGTAAGTAATCAGTTTAAGAATGAGAAGAGCCAGTGACACAAAGAATTCAAAAAAATCGAGGTAAACAGCCATCCTATCTTCATTCAGAATTCTCCGAATTAGGTTATGATGAACTGGGACTTCGAGTACACGGTCAAATAGGTGATAAAAACGTGATTCTGACGGAGCAATTTCTGGACTACGCTGGCGAATGGGGCGACGATGAGCACGAGGAAGTTCTCTTTGAATCTGAGGAATTTAGCGACGACGACAATGAACAGATTCTGCCTCAAGACTCGATCATTTCCGACGATCTACCTGTGCTGCCGTTGCGCGGGGTCGTCGTTTATCCAATGATGTGGCTGCCCCTGCCGATTGGACAGGAACGTAGCATTCGTCTGGTAGAAAGCACCGTCCCCAATAATCGCATTATAGCTTTGGTCACCAGTAAAACTGAAGATGTGGAAGAGCCGTCGCCTGGTCAGATTCACGAGGTCGGTACAGCCGCACAAGTCCACCGCGTGCTGAAGACCCCCGATGGAACGATTCGGTTGTTGGTGCAGGGTTTGGAACGCATCCGTATTCTCGAATATATCCAGGAGCAACCCTATTTGCGTGCTCGGGTCGAGATCCTTCCAGAAATTATGGAAGAGAATCTAGAGATGGAAGCGCTCACCCGCAGTGTCCAACAGCTCTTTCGTAAATTGATCGAACTTGAACCGCAGATGCCAGACGAACTGGCGACAATGGCGTTAAATGTCGAAAACGCCCGTCAACTGGCCTACTTGGTTGCGAGTAGTATGCGCCTCAAGGTCGAAGACGCCCAACGCCTTCTTGAAATGGATGACGTCCGTGAGAAGTTGTTGCGTCTGATTCAGCTTTTGAAGAAGGAAGTCGAAGTTCTGGAACTGGGCCGTAAGATTCAGTCGGAAGCCCAGGGCGAGATGGAAAAGATGCAGCGCGAATACTTTCTGCGCGAGCAAATGAAAGCTATCCAGAAAGAGCTGGGCGAAGAGGATGAACATTCTGCTGATGTCAACGAGCTAGATACGCGCATCACCGAAGCGAAGATGCCGGAAGAGGCGGAGAAAGAGGCTCGTCGCGAGCTATTGCGCATGAAGCGTATGCCGATTCAGGCTGCTGAGTACAGCGTGATCAAGACCTATTTGGATCTAATGGTCAGCTTGCCCTGGCAAAATCGCTCGGAAGATAACCTGGACATCAACCATGCCCGTTTGGTGCTGGATGAAGATCACTATGGATTGGAAGAGATCAAGGAGCGCATCCTAGAATTTTTGGCCGTGCGCAAATTGCGTGCTGACCGCAAGGCACAAGGTGAGCAAGAAGATGACCTGCGCGACAAGATTCGTCGCGAGCGGGAAGGTACCGTTCTCTGTTTTGTCGGTCCGCCCGGTGTTGGTAAGACTAGCTTGGGAATCAGCATTGCACGCGCCATGAACCGCAAGTTTGTACGTTTGGCACTTGGCGGCGTACGTGACGAAGCGGATATTCGCGGTTTTCGCCGCACGTATATCGGTTCGATGCCTGGCCGCATCATTCAGAGTCTGCGCCGGGTAGAAACCAACAATCCTGTCTTTATGCTCGACGAAGTGGATAAACTTGGTCGCGATTTCCGTGGCGACCCGAGCAGCGCCTTGCTCGAAGTGCTCGATCCGGAGCAGAACCGCGAATTTCGTGATCATTACCTGGATGTGCCTTTTGATCTCAGCCAGGTCTTTTTTATCACAACTGCCAATGTGCTCGACACGATTCCACCAGCACTGCGCGACCGCATGGAGATCATCGAGCTAAGCAGCTACACCGAAGATGAGAAGGTCAAGATTACCCAGGGTTATTTGATTCCCCGGCAGTTGAAGGAAAATGGTTTGCGCCAGGACGAAGTGGAATTTACCGAAAGTTCACTGCGCGAGATCATCGAAGGCTACACTCGCGAAGCGGGCGTTCGCAGCTTGGAACGTCAGGTCGGCAAAATCTGCCGTAAGATTGCCACCAAGGTTGCATCGGGTAACAGCACCAAACAGATTGTGGAAGGCAAAGATGTCGTTACCTACCTGGGCAAACATACGATCCACAGTGAAGAGATCGTAGAGCGCACCCAAATGCCAGGCGTTGCCATTGGCTTGGTTTGGACTATGACAGGTGGAGATATTACCTTCTTCGAGGCGACGCGTGTCAGTGGTAGCAAGGGATTTACCCTAACCGGTCAGTTGGGCGATGTGATGAAGGAAAGTGCGCAGGCCGCTTTGAGCTACATTCGTAGCCGCGCTGATCGTTATAACATCGATCCCGAATTCTTTGCCAAGTCCGACATACACTTGCATATCCCGGCAGGCGCAATCCCCAAGGATGGTCCGAGTGCAGGTATCACAATGGCCGTTGCTCTAGCGAGTTTGCTCACCGGGCGTCCGATCAAGCCCAACTTGGGCATGACCGGCGAGATTACACTGCGTGGCAAAGTGTTGCCGATTGGTGGTGCGAAGGAAAAAATCCTGGCTGCTGCCCGCTACGGACTTACGACCGTCATTCTGCCCCGGCGCAATGAAGCAGATTTGGATGATGTGCCTGAAACGGTGCGCAATGACATGAAGTTTATTCTTGTTGACACCGTAGATGAAGTACTTGATGCCGCCTTATCCAGCACTTCTGCTTCTGAAAACGCTGTTGACAGTGCGTCTTGAAGCTGAAATGCTTGTGGAATCAAGCTGACTTTTACTTTTTACCGTGACTGATCTATAATAGATACTTGGTAAGCAAGCCGGACACGTCATGTGTCCGGCTTATTTATAGTGTTTACCCTGTATAAAGATAGGAGTATTTTGTAGTTTGTGAGAAAAAAAAGACAAGTAAATAACCGTTCGGGGAGTTCTGCGGCGACGGCTGTTACTAACGGCAGCAATAAAACATTGAGTCAGAACAATCAACCCCAAACCAAACCCCAGCGCAGATGGTACAAAGCCGATCTGCATATCCACACCCTTGCCTCGAATGATTACGAGGAGCCGAATGTTAGCTACCTCGACTGTGTCCGCACTGCTGTTGAAAAAGGAATGGAGATTATCGCAGTCACCGACCACAACACCGTGGCTGGTGTCGCAGCAATTCGACGTGAAGTGGAGTGGCTAGCCCGCTTGGAGCGCGAAAATCGACTTACCGAGAGTGAACGACAGACCTTAGACGAATGGCGCGATCTGGCCAACAAAGTGCTGATTTTGCCCGGTTTCGAATTTACAGCGACCTTTGGCTTTCATATTTTGGCCATTTTTTCGCCTGAGACCTCAGTGCGTCAACTGGAGCATGTGTTGCTGGCGTTAAGGGTACCGGAAGAAAAGCTAGATGTAGGCTCTACGGAGACCGGAGCCAGCACCGATGTGTTGACTGCCTATAAGATCATTCGCGAGGCAGGCGGCCTGGTAATTGCGGCTCATGCCAATAGCACCCATGGTGTAGCCATGCGCGACTTTCCCTTTGGCGGTCAAACCAAGATTGCCTATACGCAGGATCCGAATTTGGATGCGCTCGAAGTGACTGATTTAGAGCATCGGGGCCATTCAACTGTGCGCTTTTTCAACGGCAGCAAACCCGAGTATTCGCGGCGGATGCATTGTTTGCAAGGCAGTGATGCCCATCGCTTGCACGGCGACCCGAAAAATCCCAAGCGGCTGGGGATTGGCGAACGGGCAACGGAGTTGATGCTCGACGAAGCATCCTACGAGGCTTTATGTACGCTGTTGCGCAGTACCCAGTTTGATCGCGTTCGCCCGGTACGTCCAAAGGACAAACCATTTGATCCGTTGCTTGCTGCCCGCGAAGAAGGTCCCAGTATTGTCCAAAGTTTCCATGAGTCGGCGCAACAGCGAGGCGGCAAGTTCGACGCCATCTTGAATGACATCTGTGCTTTTGCCAATACGGCGGGTGGCACCGTTTTTGTCGGTGCCGGTTTGAAGAAAGATGGACCTAAAGGATTGGCACGTCCCAAACAGGTGGAAGAACAAGTGCTGACCGTATTAACAACACGGCTCACTCCGCAAATCGAGGTCAAAAGCGATTTGATGCAGAGCGACGGTGCTACAGTATTGCGCTTGCGAGTTGCCAAAGGCAACGACCGCCCTTATTGTCTGGATGGTAACAAATTTTACCTGCGCGACGAAAGCGAGACCTACTTGGCGGTGCGCGATGAGATTGTGGCACTTGTCAAAGAGACATTGACAGGTGCTGGGGCCGCTGCACCGAAAAACGCAGAACCCGTAACGTCTAAACAGACTGAGACAGGTCGTGGCCCGCGCCGTGATCGATCACGTGCTGGCTACTCGAAGAACAGTTCATCGAGTGATAGCAACGAGGTCTCAACCATTGAAGCGCCTGTCCCGATAGCTACAACTCCGGGTGTCGTCAATACGGAGGATGCATTCTACTTGCCACAAAACGGCGTAGAGATCGTTGATAGCGAGGTGCGTAATGGCAATAAATTCCACAGTGTACGCGACCTGCGCAACAGTAACATTGTGCACAATGTCACGCGGCGCGGTGCTCGCAACCTTTGGAACTATGCGATCCAGCGCCACGAGGATACTGTAGTCAATCCTGCATTAGTGCAGTGGCAGGGCGACATTGGTCTGATCCATGTCGAGAAACGTGCTGGACGGTTGCGTTACGATCTGGCGCTCCGTGAAGGGGAGAATCTGCGAATCTTCTACGGCGTTACTGACGATGGCATGGAAGGTCACTGGGCAACATTCATTCAGGACGAATAGAGGTATTGCCACGTATTGCCTGGAGGGACTGTTTAGGCGAATTTTAGGTAAAGCGTGATGCGTGAATTGCTATTGAACATTCATGCATCACGCTTTACTTTAAGTTCTCTTTCATCTAAAGTAGAGGAGCGCAACAACAGTTAGGGCCCAAAGCATTGTGTTGACAAGCAGTGGTAGATCCTTTAGCACCAATTCATCCGGTGCACCGCCTAACTTTTTTACATGAATCAAATAGAGGTAACGGGCCACGAAGTAGAAGATGAAGGGTGTCGTCAGTAGCATCCAACCCGATGCCAAGGCTGTTTTGGCTTCAAAGGTGTAAAAGGTATAGGTCAGCAGCGTACTGGTGGTAACGATGCCAATAAGCTGATCGAGCAAAGGCAGTGAATACTCTTCGAGGCTGGCGCGATGTTTGCCAGCGCCATCTTCGAGCAACGAAATTTCATGGCGGCGTTTGCCAAAGCCGATGAAGAGCGCACCCAAGGTAACAGTCACATAGAGCCAGGGACTAAAATTCTGGACGTGAACCACCAATACTCCAGCTACCACGCGCAACAGAAATCCCAACGCCAGGATCATCACGTCGATAATGACGATATCTTTCAAGTAGAAGCTATAGGCCAAGTTTTGTAACAAATAGGCGAGTAATACAGCACCTACCGCCAAGTTAATCGACGCCGTTACTGTTAAAGAAACCACCGCAAGCAGCGACGCCGCGATCCAGGCAACCCGTACATTAAGCTGCCCACTGGGCAACGGACGGAGCCGTTTTTTGGGATGTAATCGATCTTTTTCAATATCGGCAAGATCATTGATGATATAGACACAACTCGATATTAGACAGAAACAAAACGTCACCAACACTGTACGCCAGAAGGCATCCCAAATAAAGAGTTTGCCATCAAAGACAAGACCAGCAAAGACAAAAACATTTTTGTGCCATTGGCGAAGACGCATTGTCTTCAGCAAGCCTTGAAAAGTTTTCATAGTGAAGTTTTCATTCTGTAAGCGAAACTAAAGTTTTCTTCATGGATGCATTATACTGGTTTTCACCAGAAAGTATTACATTTTCAACCCTCAAGCGCATTACTGCCTAAACGTGTACTTGTCGGAAGATAATTACAAATGCTTTACCAGCGGACAATTTCGCTCTTTTACGAAGGCAAGCACAACTTTTCGGTATAGGTCTGCTGCAAAGCCCACCTTATGTAATGTTATGCCAAGTCAGAACTTAGGCGAATCAACGCCCGCCAATTCAGTCCCCTCTACTGAACATGAAAAGAAGGCCAACAGCGCACACTCGGTGAAGCGTAAAAAGCAACGCCTGGATCTATTGCTGGTTGAGCGAGAATTGGCGGAAAGCCGTGAGCAGGCACGCCGTCTGATTATGGCAGGGGAAGTGCTGGTCGGTACAGAAAAAATCGACAAACCTGGTCACCCGACCCTGGCGGATGCCGAGATTGTCGTGCGGAGTCAGCCCCAATACGTCAGCCGGGGTGGTCTCAAGCTGGCAGCGGCCCTACAACAATTTTCACTTGGGTTGGAAGGGCGGGTTGCGGTCGATGTCGGTGCCAGCACAGGCGGTTTCACCGATTGCCTGTTGCAACATGGCATTGCCCATGTCTATGCCATCGATGTGGGCTACGGACAATTGGCCTGGAAAATTCGCAATGACCCACGGGTGACACCGATCGAGCGCACCAACATTCGTTATTTAGAGGCGCTTCCTGATGGGGTCCTAGCCGATCTGGCAGTGATCGATGCCAGTTTTATTAGCCTAAAACTAGTGCTTCCGGCGACCATGCGCTTACTGAAGCCCACTGGAGAATGTATTGCGCTGATCAAGCCGCAATTTGAGGCTGGGCAAGATCGAGTTGGCAAAGGCGGTGTCGTGCGCGAGACCACTGTGCACCGAGCCGTGCTAGTGGCAATGGTTAATTTCGCGCTGGAGTTTGGCCTTCAGGTCAAAGGTCTCACTGTGTCGCCTGCACCCGGACCCGCAGGCAACATCGAATTTCTGCTTTGGCTAGGGCGGATAGCAGAAGCTAACGCTGCGTCTGACCCGGCGATGTACGAGCAACTCATTGACAAAGCCTTACAAGCAGCAGCCAGGCTCAACCCTCACAAAGGTTGAATCTTGGGCAGATCGCCATAATTGGGAGGGCTGTTGCACACAATTTCTGTGAATAACGCGAAATCAGATTGTAAATTCTTCGGAGATGTTGTATAGTTTACAATCGGAAGAGGAATAGTAAAATTGTAGTAGTAAAATTATTGACATCTTTTTCTTCGCAAGACACTGATATAGTGTTAGTGTAACAAACGATAGTAAACTTACAGTAACAGTAAGACGGTGTTTTTATTAAACCCGTCATTCAAAAATCAAATTGATACATCAGTTATTCTGTTGTTATCCAGCCCTCAATAAGGAGCTACACATGCTGAAGCGGACGAGAATTCTGAGTCTTTTGACGGGCCTGGCAATGATTCTTACCATCACTCCCATTGCCTCAGCCCAATTTACACCAGCAATTGCAGCAAGTGACCAAGATGTGGTAGACGGCACTGTTGTAGTCAAGATGGTGATCGCCAATGCCCCCTCTTGGGTCGTTATCCATGCAGATGCCAATGGCAAGCCAGGAACAGTACTTGGTGAGGTGGCAGTTCCTGAAGGCGCCTCCAAGGATGTGGTTGTGCCGATTGACACAGAAGAAATGACCGACGTTCTTCATGCCATGCTCCACGATGATACGGGCAAGGTAGGCGAATATGAATTCCCCACCGCCGATCCGCCCACTACAGTCGCTGGCGAAGTTGTGATGAAGCCCTTCAATGTCACGGGCGAATCTTCCTCCGTAATCGGTGCCGCTCGGGAGAATGGCAACTTCAACACCTTGCTGGCTGCAATCGACGCAGCTGGGCTGACGGAAACGTTGATGGCACAAGATGCCCCTGTAACGCTCTTTGCCCCAACCGATGATGCCTTTGCCAAGATTCCACAAGAAACACTCGATGGCTTGCTTGCTGACAAAGAAGCACTGACCAAACTCCTGACCTATCATGTGGTTCCTGGGGTTGTTAAATCGTCCGATCTGTCTGATGGTCTGACTCAAACGACGGTGGAAGGCGAGGATATCACGATTGGTGTCAGTGGCAGTACGGTCACAGTCAATGATGCCAAGGTCACTACTCCGGATATCGAAGCCTCCAATGGTGTCATTCACGCCATCGACACCGTGCTCATGCCGGCAAGTATGGCCGCACCAGCCGAATCAGCATCCGCCAGTGATACAGTCACTGAGACCGCCCCAATTTCCGAAACTGCAGAGATCACTGCGACAGAAATGACAACCAGCACTGCTGAAGTTGCCGAGAGCGCTGCAGTTACTGAAACCGAAACAACCACAGATACAACTTCGGTTGCAGAAAGTGCCGCAGTCACTGAGACGGCTCCGTTGACCGAAACCGAGACTGTCAGCGAGACAGAAGCGGTATCTGGCACCACATCCGCCGAAGCGGTGTCGGGTATGGACATCATCGATACTGCGGTGGCTGGCGAATTTAACACGCTCGTGACTGCTGTGCAGACGGCTGGTTTAGTCGACGCACTTAAGGGTGATGGTCCATTCACGGTCTTTGCACCATCAGATGATGCCTTTGCCAAACTACCGAAGGCTACGCTGGATGCATTGCTGGCCGACCCCAAGGGCGAATTGACTCAGGTTCTGCTCTATCATGTGGTTCCTGGTAAAGTACTCTCCACTGATATCACCGATGGCATGGAAGTTGAGACATTGCAGGGCAGCAAAATCAAATTGACGGTGAAGGATGGAGCTGTCATGGTGAACGACGCGAAGGTCGTGGCTGTGGACATTCCAGCGACGAACGGCGTCATTCATGTAATTGACACTGTACTTATGCCAGCAGCAGAGGTACAAGCGTCAACCGCTCAAACTACAACTACGGGGACACAACCCTCTACACCTCAGCAGATGCCGCAAACTGGTGGCAGCACCAACACAATGATCACGCTTTTGATCGTCGGGTTGGTCCTGGCAGGTTTGGCTGGTACAACCGTACTTAATCGTCGGCGCACTGCCTAAACGAGTGCAGTTGAGATAGAAGGTAGTGATTCAATGTTGCACAAAGGTGTTGAGCGGATTCAAACGCTCAACACCTTTTTTGTTAGCGCACTTTTTAGAGGTAGATCACAGAGATAAAGGGATGTCAATCTTGTGCTTAACATTTATCGTAAACTGATCGTTACTTTCCTTGATTGACAGTCGTCTATCATTGATGTATATTGCATGATGATCGTAAGTCGATCATTCGCTCTCTATAAACCTACAACCGAATAGCGAATCGTTACACCAATTGTAATTGCAAACGCGTGACTTTTCTCCTACTTTATTCAGATCTCATGTTAGGCATGCCCCGAGAATACCAACAAGTGTGTAACATGAGTTCAAATCAAATTTTCCTGTCTATACAATTGATGAGGGAAGAGCAATGCGGCAAGTATAGGTTGCGAATGAGTCATGGCGAACGTTTGTGAAGTCAATTTGGAATCATATTTTTCACCATATTTAAAGGAGTTGAAACAATGTCATTGATTCGAAGACAACTGTGGATCGGTTTGATCCTCACTCTGTTGATGACGGTTAGCGCCTGTGTGGCTCCTGCACCGTCCTCAGCGCCCTCTGCCGAGCAACCTGCGGCAAGCAGTGACACAGCCTCTACAGACCAAGCTGCAGCAAGCGCCATTCAGATTCCAGCCATCGAAGAAGGCAAATTCAACGTTGCGTTTGTCTACGTTGGCCCAATCGGTGATGGTGGTTGGACCTATGCCCACAATGAAGGCCGGTTGTACGTAGAAGACAAAATGGGCGACAAAGTTCATACCGTCTATCTTGAGAACGTGCCAGAAGGTACCGATGCCGAGCGCGTCATCCGCAATTTGGCCCGTGCAGGCTTCGATGCAGTCTTTACCACCTCGTTTGGCTACATGGATCCAACCGAAACTGTGGCTAGTGAATTCCCAGACAAATATTTCGTCCATGTTTCCGGCTACAAGAAAGCCGACAATTTTGCCAATCTCTTCGGTGCCATGGAAAGCATGAAGTATCTTTCTGGCATGATTGCCGGTGCTCGCGCCGCTGAAGATGGCAGCAAGCGCATTGGCTACATTGCGCCCTTCCCCATTCCCGAAGTGATCCGCCTCCTCAATGCTACAGCGTTGGGCATGCGTAAGACCTGTGCAGACTGCGTCATGGATATCCGCTGGACATTCTCCTGGTTCGATCCCAATCTGGAGCGCGAATCTGCGGCTTCCTTGATCGATGGTGGCGCTAGTGTCGTTGTCACCGGTGCCGATACTCCCGGTCCAGTGCAAGTGGCAGGCGAGAAGGGAAAATGGGGCATTGGTTATGACAGCAGCAATGCCTGTGATGTGGACAAGGAACATTGTCTCACTGTCCCCTACTGGATCTGGGGCGGCGAATATGTCGATCTCATCACCTCAATGATGGACAAGAGCTTCAAGGGCGATTCAATCTACTTCGACGTAGATAGTGGCCATCTGGGCGTCCTGGGCTTTATGGAAGGCCAGACCCCACAACCCGGCGTGCCGGAATCGGTCATTCCGCAGGTCAAGGAAGTGCTCGCCAAGATGCAGAGCGGCGAAATGACTCGCTTTGATGTCTTTGCTGGCCCTGTGTTGAGCAACAAGGGTGAAACTATCATTCCAGAAGGCGAAAAACTCACCCAGTCGGACCTTGAAGGTGGTTCCGATTGCAAGATCTGCATGAATTGGCTGGTCGAAGGTGTTGATCCACAAGCTGAAATTCCGAGCAGCAAGTAACTTTAATCCCTAGTACGACAGTAAGACAGTGTGTCAGTAAGACGGCAGGGTAGTTTTTACTGACCTACTGTCTTACTGACACACTGTCTTATTATTCACCACTTTTTAGTAGATCCTCATGACAACAGCTGCCATTGAAATGCTGGACATCACCAAGCGTTTTCCGGGCGTTACGGCCAACGCTGGTGTCAATTTGCGAGTGGAAAAGGGCGAGATCCATGCGCTACTGGGTGAAAACGGCGCAGGCAAGTCCACCTTGATGAATATCCTTTGCGGCTTATATAAGCCGAATGAAGGAATGGTCTTTGTCAATGGTAAGCGTGTCGAATTTAATTCACCCAGCGATGCGATTAGCGCAGGAATCGGCATGGTGCACCAGCATTTTATGCTGGTCTCTTCGCAGAGTGTTTCGGAAAATGTCTTCTTAGGCTACCGCGGTGCTAAGTTTATTCTTTCGCCGCAGGCAATGGCCGAAGAGGTGCGCAAGTTTGGTAAAGAATACGAACTTCAGGTTGATCCTGATGCTAAAATCTGGCAACTTTCGGTAGGCGAGCAGCAACGTGTTGAAATTATCAAGGTTCTCTCGCGCGGCGCAGAGATTTTGATTCTGGATGAACCCACCGCAGTGCTTACACCGCAGGAGAGCGAAAGCCTTTTCTCGACGTTGCGTCATATGCGCAGCGTAGGCAAAACGATTCTCCTTATCAGCCATAAACTAGATGAAGTTTTGTCGATTGCCAATCGTATTACGGTATTGCGCGGCGGCAAAGTTGCGGCCACGGTTGACGCTGCTGGGATGACAAAAGCAGCATTGGCACGTTTGATGGTTGGGCGGGATGTTCTCTTTCAACTCAACAAAGCTGCCACAACTCCTGGTGAGGTTAAATTACGTCTGGCCGAAGTAGAAGCGCTGGATGAGAAGCGATTGCCTGCTTTGCGTAAATTTTCACTGACCGTGCGTGCTGGAGAGATCGTTGGCATCGCTGGGGTGGCCGGCAATGGACAACGCGAATTGGCCGAAGTGATCTGCGGGTTGCGACCGACACTTGCGGGCACGATTGAAATTGCTGGCAAACCAATTCATGACTCCTCTCCAGTGGCGATGATCCAGTCAGGGGTGGCTTATGTGCCAGAAGATCGCAGCGCTACAGGCAGTGCGCCCAATCTCTCAATTTCAGAAAATTTGATTCTCAAAGCTTATCGCAAGGAACGATTTGGTTCGAGCCTCTTTATTGATGGCAGTGCAGTTGAATCCAATGCCACTGAATTGATCAAACAATACAATATTTCAACTCCTTCCTCGCAAACGCCAGTACGCAAATTGAGTGGTGGTAACTTACAAAAGGTGATCTTAGCACGTGAGATTTCATCACAGCCACAGATTTTGGTGGCTGCCTATCCCACGCGCGGACTCGATATCGGCGCAACCGAAAATGTGCGAAAAATTTTGCTTGAACAGCGTAATAACGGTGCTGCAATTTTGTTGATCTCGGAAGAGCTTGATGAGATCTTGTCGGTTGCAGATCGTGTTGTTGTTCTCTATGAAGGCCAAAACATGGGAGAGTTTGCAGCCGAAAAGGCTGATTTGGAAAAGATTGGTTTGTTGATGGCAGGTGTTCATTGACCTCGGTACAGTCATCTATTTCAATATCCTAACAACTCCTAAAGATTAATCTTAACAGGATTGACAGCAAACCTACTTTGTGTTAGTTTTTCAAGTGCACAAACGATTATTTATAAAATGATTCAGCCACCGACGAAAAGCACTCGCTGAACGGCATTGCTAAATCTGGTCTCCTAGTGAATGTTAGTCTCCTGAGTCATCATATTGTGCTAACACAAACTCTCTTGAAGTCGCATCTCGTAAAGGCCCACTTTATTTGACATACAAAGGAATTCATATGAGACCAACTAAATTTACTCATGCTGTAGCTTATCTCCTGTTATTGGTTTCGGTGCTTGCTGGCTGTGCCATTCAACCCGTGCAACCGGCAGGGGTTAAGTCGTCTACAACAACCGCAGCCGAAAGCAGCGCTACTACGCCAACAGCCGCAGCAGAAGCAACTGTGGAAGCCACTGCGACCGAAGCGCCCGCCACGGTAGAAGCAACGGCAACCACTGAACCCGTTGCTGTAGAAGCACCCGCAAGCCCACAGGAATTTGTCATCCCAACCATCGAAGAGGGCAAATTCAACGTTGCTTTTGTCTATTCCAGCCCGATCGGTGATGGTGGGTGGACTTATGCGCACGAGCAGGGGCGACAAATCATCGAGAGTTTCCTCGGCGATAAGGTACACACCGGTTATGTAGAAAATGTGCCGGAAAGTGATGCGGCCGTCTCCGAAAAGGTGATTCGCCAACTAGCCGAGGCCGGCTTTAACGCAATTTTCACCTGCTCTTTTGGCTATATGGACCCAACCGCCAAAGTTGCAGCAGATTTCCCAAACATTATGTTTGTGCATGTCTCTGGGTTCAAGAAGAGTGGCAACAATTTCGCCAACATGTTTGGTAGTATGGAAGAGATGAAGTACCTGGCTGGCATGATTGCAGGGGCTCGTGCTAAGGAAGACGGCATTCCCCGTGTCGGCTATATCGCACCCTTCCCCATCCCGGAAGTGACCCGCTATCTCAATGCCACAACCATGGGCATGCGCCGCACCTGCCCGGAATGTCTGATGGATGTGCGTTGGACCTTTAGCTGGTTTGACCCAGAAAAGGAGAAAGCCGCTGCTGCTGAGATGCTTGATGCCGGTGCGGATGTTATCATTACCGGTGCTGATACGACCGGACCAATCGTCGTTGCTGGCGAGCATGGCAAGTGGGGCATCGGCTACGATAGTGCCAACTCCTGCGAGGTCGATGTTGAGCATTGTCTGACCGTCACCTATTGGGATTGGGGCCAAGCCTATGCCTGGATCATCAACAAGATGTTGGATGGCAAGTTCACTGCTGATGATTATTATTTTGACGCGACGAGCGGTGGTTTAGGGGTAGTTGGTTTTATGATCGGTCAGGAACCTGCGCCAGGCGTGCCCGATTCGGTTGTTGTGGAAGTGCAACAGGTACTCAATGACATGTTGGAAGGCACCTATGATCGCTTCAATATTTTCAAGGGCCCGATCAACAATAACAAGGGCGAAATCGTAGTCCCGGATGGCGTATCGTTGACCCAGTCGGACCTAGAAGGTTTAGTCGGTGTACCAGGACGACAGGCATGCACGATCTGTATGTCCTGGCTTGTAGAGGGGATCGATCCTGCGATTGATCTTCCTCAATAATTGATGTTAGGCTGAGAGAATGGCAAAATAGAGATATTACCTTGTTACGCATGTCGCCAAAAACTGGTGAAGTTGGGTCGTTTGAACGACAGGCGCGTAACATGATCTTGTTATTCTCTCAGCTCACAACCAATCTCGATAAGAGACCATGACCGTAAACTCAATCAGTTCTTCAACTCATCGTTCGCGCATTCGTTTTGAACAGCGCATCGAACAACCTCGCTGGCTCGAGTTCCTCACTCCCTTCATCTTGATCCCCATCGCCCTATTGTTTGGTGCCGTGTTGCTTTGGATCGCAGGCGCAAACCCGTTCGTCGTCTACCAGAGTATGGGTAGCATTGCCTTTGGCAACGCCTATGGGTGGTCAGATACAACCATCAAGGCAACTCCCTTGATTCTTGCCGGATTGGGTGTTTCGCTGGCTTTTCGCATGAAGATGTGGAACATCGGGGCTGAAGGGCAACTCTTCCTAGGTGCCTTTATGGCGACGGGTGTTGCTTTACATCTGCTGCCATCGGGCACGCCCTCCTTCATTATGTTGCCTGCGATGGCGATTGCAGGTGCTATCGGAGGTGCGATCTGGGGAATCATTCCCGGCTATCTCAAGGCCAAGTTGAATGTCAACGAGATCATCACCTCCTTGATGCTTAACTACATTGCGATTCAGTGGAACAACTTCTTTGTCTACGGTCCTTGGAGTGAACGTGGTTTTGGTCTTACACCCCAGTTTGAGAAATCCGCGTGGTTGCCCCGCTTTACCGATTTTAAGGGAATCATTCCTGCATTGGGTGGACTGACCGCTCATTTCGGTATCTTTCTTGGGCTGATCTTTGCCATTATTTTGTGGGTCGTTTGGCGGCGCAGTAAGTGGGGGTTTGAGATCAATGTAATCGGCGATAATCCCAGGGCTGCTCGCTATGCAGGCATCAACCTCGCACGCAATATGATGATCGTAATGGCGCTCAGTGGGGCATTGGCGGGTTTGGCTGGTTTTGCTGAGGTCTCGGGTGTGGTGCATCGCTTGCAAGAGCGCTTTTCTCCAGGCTATGGTTTTACAGCCATTATTATCGCCTGGCTAGCACGTTTGAATCCATTGGCAATTATCCCTGTTTCCTACCTATTTGGTGGCCTGTTAGTTGGCGGCGATGCGATCCAACCGAGTGGTGTCGCCCAGATGTTGCAAGGTGTTATTTTATTCGTAATGATCGGTGGCGAATTGCTGATGCGCTATCGCATTCATTTTGAATTATTCCGCACTGCATCAAATTGAGGCTTGTACTCTTTCAAAAGGCACAACCTTACGAGGACAAGATTTGTGCCCGTGTGCGATATAAGGGACGAGAGAAATCGTTATGGCTTTGTCAATCATCATTACCTTGTTGGCTGCTGGAGTTCGGTCGGGTACAGCGATCCTGCTGGCGACGTTGGGTGAAATCTTCGCCGAACGCGCTGGCGTGCTCAACCTGGGCGTCGAGGGAATGATGCTGATGGGGGCAATGACCGGCTATGCGGCTGCTCATGCAACTGGCAGTGCCTGGTTGGGCTTGCTGGCTGGAATCTTGGTCGGCGGCGGTTTTGCTTTGCTCCATGCTTTTATTACGGTAACGCTGCGCGCCGATCAGGTGGTAAGTGGCTTAGCGTTAAGTTTTCTCGGCTCCGGGATGAGCGCGGTCTTGGGCGCACCGTTGACCGATGTTAAGACAGCACCCAAGTTACCTTCCTTTGATATCCCCGGTTTGGCGCAGATTCCAGTGCTTGGTCCGATCTTCTTTCAGCATAATGTGATCGTCTACATCGCTTTATTGCTGGCACCGATCACCTGGTTTTACATTTATCGTACACGCCCGGGGCTTGAGTTGCGCGCTATTGGAGAATACCCCGCAGCCGCCGATGTCCAGGGTATCAGTGTTTATGGCCAACGCTATTTGTATGTCTTTGTGGGCGGGCTTTTTTCAGGTATGGCAGGGGCGGCACTCAGTTTGGCAATCACGCCGCTCTGGCTCGATGGCATGACCGCTGGTCAAGGGTGGATTGCAGTCGGTATGGTGATTTTTGCCCGCTGGGACCCATTGTTGGCACTGGTCGGAGCCTATCTTTTTGGAGCCATTGCGCGCTTGCCTCTGGATCTACAGAATATCGAATTCTTCAAGGGTTTTCCTCAATACGGTTACTTTTTCAGAATGTTACCGTATTTCTTTACCATCTTCGTCTTAATCGTGAGTGCCCGTAGTGCCATGCGTCGACACTTGGGGGCACCGGCTGCGCTGGGTTTGCCTTACGTACGTGAAGAGCGCGGCAAGTAAAGCGTTATACCTTGCTCCACAGGCGCCAGCGCGGTCGCCAGGTTGCGCGTCCCAAACGTTGAATTGCCAATAATGCGCTGCTCAATACCAAGGCACCGCCGATCCACTGAATGGCGTTTAGGCGTTCGCCCAGAAAGAGTTGCGACCAGATCACTGTAAGTAGTGTCTCTAAGGGGGAAAAGAGCGCTACCTGTCCGCTGCCCAATCGAGCGATCGCGTTTACAAAGCAGATGCGCGAGAGATAAGTGCTCAGTACTACCAATGCTCCAATTGCGATCCAACTTTCTGTATTCATCGCTTGCCACGTAGCACCCCGCCATAACCACCAACTGCCTACTGACACCGCCATTGCGCACGAGATATGAAAAGTGATAGTCAACGCTTCATAGTCGCGTAAATACCATTGCAAAAGTGTTGTATGGGTTGCAAAACAGAGTACAGCGATCACTAACAGCCCTATCCCCGTCAAATTGACATGCCCACCAGGGCCAATCAGTAGATAAACGCCACTTAGCCCTAACACCACCCGCACAATCTGTCGATAGGTAAATCGTTCGCCGCGTAATGCTAATAAGGAAAGCACCACCAAGGGAACCAGAGAAATCATCATCGACGCCATCGATGCGTCAACCCGTTCCAACGCCCAAAAAAAGAGCAACATCCCCAGGCCATTGACAACCCCAGCAAACCAAGAGACTAGCAACCCTTGTCGCTTCATCTTCAAACGGGACGGATCGATCAGCGCGACTGTGATACCCATCAGCAAGCTGGCAAGAATCAAGCGGATGGTGACTAGTGTCGTCGAGTCTATGCCGGAACGAATGGCCGAACGGGCGATCGGCGGTGCAAAGCTGAAAAATAAGGTCGAAAGACAAGCGAGGAGCCAGCCATTTGCCGCTCGATGATTGATCATTGCATCGTGGGTCGTCGGTTGAACAGAAAGTGAATTAACAAAAGGAAATTTGATTTGCATTTTTTATTTCTAGTTTGTGAGTTTTATCTTAATCCTGTAAGGAGATTGTTATTTGTAAAACGAGAAATTTCTATTACATTCTATTTATACAATATTCATAAGGGGTAAATAGGAGCTAATCTATGCGCCAAGTAAACCACATTCGCTCATGGGTATACCGTGGCTTGGCAATTTATCTATTACTTCTGGTCATGGTAACAGGTAGCGTCTCTACCAAGCAAGTTTTGCTTACAAGCACCAACGCAAGTACCCTCCCGACGCGCATTCATCCCCAACTGCTCCAGCTTGCCCAGAGACAACCCACGTCCGTCATTCGTGTCATCGTACAAGCCCAAGGTGATCTTGAACCAGTGAGAAGCGCGATCCAACGCGCTGGTGGAAACATTACCGCCGATCTGCAAATAATCCATGCGGTCGTTGCTGAGTTGCCAGCCCATTCAGTCTTACAACTTAATCAAGAAGAGAGCATTCATTGGGTTTCCTGGGATGCGCCGATGACACCAAGTGCATGCAGCCAATGTGTTGATACGTCACGTCTGTTGAACGCTTACATTGACGCAGTAGGAGCCAATGATGTTTGGAATCGCTCGCCTTACTTGCAGGGGCAAGGGATTGGAGTAGCGGTTGTCGATAGCGGTGTGAATCAACAGGATGATCTCTATACAATCGCGGGTCAAAGCCGCTTGGTGGCTTCTCAAGCGTTTAATAATGGCTATAACACTTCAATCTATGATAACTATGGTCATGGTAGCCATGTAGCAGGTGTCATTGGGGGAAATGGACGGAAATCCAATGGTG
Organism: Caldilineaceae bacterium; assembly: GCA_046328715.1. Classification (GTDB taxonomy): domain Bacteria; phylum Chloroflexota; class Anaerolineae; order Caldilineales; family Caldilineaceae; genus JAXLWB01. The sequence continues at coordinate 93,904 of JAXLWB010000013.1, forward strand.
CTTATATTGGTATGGCACCTATGGTGAACATTATTAACGTAAAAGTGGGAGATGATCTCAATCAAGGGCAGGGAACAGCGAGTACGGTAGTTGCCGGACTTCAGTGGATTTTGCAGAATAAAAATACCTACAATATCCGTATTGTCAATATGTCACTGAACAGTGCGGTTCCTGAGTCTTATCTTACCAACCCGATCGATGCGGCTGTGGAGATCCTGTGGTTTAACAAAATTGTCGTGGTGGTCTCGGCTGGCAATGCGGGAAGTGGGGCCATCTATCCTCCGGCAAACGATCCCTTCGTGATCACAGTAGGTGCTACCAACGATAAAGGCACCAATAGCCTTTCGGATGATGTTATTCCATCATTCTCCGCCTATGGCACGACCAGTGATGGCTTCGCCAAGCCTGACCTAGTGGCTCCGGGTACCAATATCATTGGCCTGGTTGGCAACCCCAACCAGGGCATGCAGGCAACACACCCTGAGAATAAAGTCCTCAATGGAGCTTATTTCAAAATGTCGGGGACATCGGCTTCAGCTCCGATTGTCTCGGGCGCGATTGCGCTGCTATTGCAGGACGAGCCAGGGTTGACACCGGATCAAGTAAAATATCGACTCAAAGCAACTGCCAACAAAAACTGGTCAGGCTACAATGCGACGAAGGCAGGGGCCGGATATTTGGATATATCAGCAGCAGTGCTTGGCACCTCCACACAGAGTGCCAATACAAACATCCGAGCGAGTGCACTGCTTTGGTCAGGTTCGCAGCCGCTTACATGGGGTAGTGTGAACTGGAATTCGGTTAACTGGAATAGCGTCAATTGGAATTCAGTCAACTGGAACAGTGTCAATTGGAATTCGGTCAACTGGAACAGCGACTACTGGGGCAGCACGGGTAGCAACGGCGCTCTCTCGGCGGGCACGATGTCTGATGGTGGGGATCGAGTGGAGCCAGGAATTGTTGAACCCAGCCCATCTACGAGCGAAGGCAGCGACAATGGACAGAACGACGAACAGAACAAGCTGATTTTCCTACCGTTGCTTTCCCGATAAACAAAGTACTGATGTTACTGCGACAGCGTCTTTCAGGAAGAAGACCGCCTAAACCAGCAGCTCGTGTAATGAAATTTGAACAATAAAATCGGTAAAGTCTAGTAGTCCGCCTACTTAATTTTCAGAAATAGATTGTGACTATTCTCGAAGAAGCAGGCTAATTCTATTTCTAAAAATTAAACGGACATTGCACTAGGTACGTGCTTTTAGCCGAACAAAGGTTGCACAGACGATCCGCCACTAAGCAAGGCTCTAGAGACTTTCTGTGTTCTCTGATTTCCGTGTATATAAAAAATCCTTTGTAGATACGGAAATCAGGGAACACCAAATTTCTATTGTACTTCCACTTGCAGTGTTAGCCGTGCTCCGAAAAGCTCACCTTGTTCGTTGCGCAATTGCCAAACTGCACGGTACTTACCAAGTTTATCGGGCGTTGTCACATAGAGTGAAAGGTCAACAGTTTCGCCGGGATAGACAAGCGGTACTGGATTTTCGGCAGCGGCACCCAACAAATCACCTTCTACTAGCACCAGTCGATAGGCTTCGTTCCAGGGGCGACTGCCACTGTTGGTGATACGCCAAATCTTACGAAAGCTCTTATTTGGAGAAAGAATCAGATCATCGGCTGGCGTCTCCTGCCCAGTGAACTTGGCGTCATCGCTACCGACGCCACTCGCTCCGCTCACGGTAAAATCGAAACGCATGGAACCACGAATCGGCTCGCCAGCGGCGTTCATGATGTTCCAGACAGTAGCATAGGTACCTGGCTTCTCTGGTGCTTGCAAGTAGGCCGAAATAATGGCCTCATCGCCATGCAGTATTTGGCCAATCGTCGATTCGCCATGAATCAACATTGTTTCCCCGCTAGCTTGAATCAGTCGATAGTTCAATCCAATATCGCTTTCGCCACTGTTGCGGATACGCCATTGCTTCAAGATAAATTCACCAGGATTGAGCAACACGCCCGATGGATAAGATTCATGGCTGATAAAGGTAAAGGACTCATTGCTCGGTCGTGAGGGACCGATGGCATCTAGCGTTGCGCGGATGGTTTCAAGGTTGATGCCTGGGATGGGGTCGGCGGGATTGTGCAGCACAGCTAGTGCCGCGCCGCCGTTATTGCGCAGACCGGCTTCCACATCTTCGTATTTCCACAAGCGGAATTGCCCCTTGACCATGCCTGGATCGGCAAAGTAGTAGTAGAGTTGTGGATCATTGGTAAAGACGTTGGGGTCATAGACATAAAAGTAGCGTTGTCCCGTCTCATCTGTAAAGATGCCATTGATCAGCACCATGTGACCATCCCAACGGCCCTCCCCATAGGGAAACTCCATATACTTGCCAGTAAAGAGTTCCCCCGGTTCGTTATAACAGTAATGCCTTGTGCCAACTTGAAGTCCACGCTTGTCGTTTGGGCACAAATTCCCTGCGACTGCTTTTGAATCTTGACCAAGCGAAATATCACGCATACGTACCGGCGTGATCACGGTGTGGTAACTCTCAACCGCCTGCCAGATTGCCGCGGCACCGTTAATCAATTGTGTTCTTGCACCCAACTTGCGCAATGCATTGTTCAATTCGGGAATCGTGGTAAAACCATTGGTGTAGGATTGCGGAATTTGGGTCGTATTCGAAACTGTATTCGAGAGTGAGAGCGTGTTTGTCGCAGTTGTAGTAAGCGTGCTCGTGACAGAGCTGCTAATCGTAACCGCAGGCGGGCGTACAGGAATATAGGCTCTGCGAATTTGCGAAGGAGTCAATTCAATTAGGCCGCCTGAGGCGTAGCGCAGAGCCATTGCCACAGCCGCTGGACCACAATTCACTCCTTGCGTGGCAGAGCCATCTCCCTGCTGGACATAATATTCGAAGGGGGCCAAACGCAAACCGCTGCCGTTATCCGCTTGGATATCATAGGCAATCGGAATATTGTCCGAAACAATCAGGGTGCCTGTTGGCGGGGTGATGGTCGCTGCCTGCGCGGCGGGAACAAACGTGCCGTTGTCGAAGATCATCAGCAAGAAGAGTGTGCAGAGAAGAAATGCGCTGATGGAAACGAGGAGCGAGAGTATCTGTCGTCGATAGTATAAAGGCGACTTTTGCGAGAAACGATTCATGCTAACTAAACTCTACCTTACTCTAACGCAAGCACAAAATTATTCCTTTGAGGATGGCGCGTTGCGAAATGAGAAAGAGCAAGATTGGTACGCGGATGATACAAGGTAGGAGGGATTTTTGAAATTTTTTCAGCCTTTATCCGCATTATCCGTATCATCCACGTACCGATCCACCGCTATTTTCGGACCAGTTGACCGAATGAGGCGCACAGTGTAAACTACCCCACCATCTTTGATTCATCCACCAAAACCAAGTGAGACCTGATCGATGACACGCAATCATATCTGGTATGTAACGATCGACGACCAAGACGAATGCCAACTGGAGCGCAATCGCCATCGGCGTAACATGACACGTTTGCAGACCATTGCTAGCAACGTTGGAATTGAAGTGCAACAGATTTGGATGACCAACCTCACCGATGACTTATTAGCGGACAACAATTTACTGGCAATTTTTGGTTCGGGTAGTTTCAGCGAATGGTTTACCTATGCCAGCAGACCCTTGTGGGCAGCGCAATTGGATCGCTACTGCGAGCAGGTGCGCAACACCCGTGTTCCCATGTTAGCGGTCTGTGGCACACATCAATTAATGATGCGCACCTTTGGTGATTGGGATGCGGTCGGCCACATGGCTGCGGCTGGAGAAACTGAGGCTTCCGTAGCGGATGAGTTGCGTCAGCAACATAGCATGATTCCGCAACCGCGCATTGGCGAAGTGGGTGATTTTCCCTTGCGTATCTGTCCAGAGCAGCGTACCGACCCATTGCTCGAAGGATTGCCCGATCCTGTCTGGCTGGTGCAATATCACCGCGACCAGGCGATGCCTGGACGACAAAGTGCGTTTGTTCCCTTGATGGAACCAGCCTTGGAGTTCACGCCGCGCTATCATCTATCCGATGAACCAGCCAGGGATGGTCGCTACGGTCATCTCAATCCCTATGACTCGAGTGAACGCTGCGAAGTACAAACACTGCGCCTGCGAGCAGACGACCGCATACTTTACTCGATGCAAGCTCATCCCGAGTTGCCAGCGCTAGTCGATAGCAGCATCGACTGGCAAAGCGAGCGATTATTGCTCAACTTTTTCCAAATTGCCCGTAACTATTGGGAAGGATAAGCACTTCAGAGCCCCGCACGTCAGTAAGGGAAAACGCCTTCCCTTACTGACGTGCGGGGCTCTGAAGCTAGAACAGCGTATAGATAAACGGCCCAACCACACTGGCCTGTGCAATCACCAGCAAGGCACCAAAGAGAAGGAGCACAACAATGACTGGCAATAGAAAGAACTGACGGCGGCGTATACTATAACCCAACAACTCCACCGCTGTAGTCACACCCGCTCCCATCATTCGCAACCAGGGAAGCAGTCCATTTTCCCAGATGCTCCAGAGTAAAGAACCAACCAATGCGACCACGACAACCACGCCAACGACGCGCCAAACTTGTCGCGCTCGTGACGGTTGGCCCACCTCTACCGTAGCCCCGTTGACAGGGATCATCCCATCTGCACTTAGCGAGTTAAAGAGCAAACCTGCGGCCAGCGCATGACCAGTGGCTGTCCAGTGGCCATCTTCGTGGAAATGAACAGTTACGCCAGCACTTTGTTGTTGTCGAAAACTCTCTAGTGTGTCCACCACGGGAATCTGCACACGGTTGAGAATCTCGACGGTCTTACTAAAGGGGAACTCCATCGACCATTCTTGGCCCTTCATCGGCGGCCAGGTCTGCACGATATCATCCCAGTAACCGGGAATGACTTGCTCTGGAGCGGTGACGAGCAGCGCGGCGGTGGGGGCTCCCATCTCGGCGGCGGTGCGTTTGATTTCCGCTAGAATCGCTTCCGTTACATCGAAGGAGGCTTGCCATTCGGCGTCGGGGTGGGGGTGGTAGACATTGTAGGCCAGAGGCACATAGACCTCACCTTGCGCCAGGATCTTGGTTTCATCGCCTGGCTTGAGCAGCCCTACTCGATCCAGCCAGACTGATAAATGAGGTGCAACGACACGAATGCGCGGATCAATGTAGCGGTAGAGCGCCGAATGGTTCCACAGCCAATCTCGTGTCGAGACGAGCGGGCCAGGTGGAATTTCTGGGGCAGGTTTGACCGTCTCCTTGTGCTCCACAGGCGGAGCTTTGCTTTGATCGAATGGGTAGAGCTCGGGCACTAGCTTGCCATTGTCAAGACGAAAGTAGGGCTTGAGATTGGCACCCATGTTGGCTGATTCGAGCGGCTGATAGTTGTTCATGAAGTCGTTACGTGGATAAATGGCAACGACAACCAGATCCGGATGATACTTCACCCCTTCTTCTCGTAACCAGATCAACTCTTGATCGTTACCCCAACCACCCACGCCGGCGTTGATTACCTGGGCATTGACCCCATGTTCCTGAAGCAATTTGCCTAACTGCTGCGGAAACGATTGTTCCAACTGAACCTGGGCCGCCTCGACAAACGAGTCGCCCAACACGATCACTCGAAAAACTCCGGGTGGCTTTTCATAGGTGAGATCGGCAGGTGCACGGAGGCTGCGCTCATTCACGCTGATGGTGGTGTCGTACTCAAACCAATTGTTGAACCAGCGACCACTGGAGTTGGCAATTAGCTTCCAGCCTGTCATTGGATCGCCGGTTTGCCAAAAGAAACCAGGTGATTCGGCGGGTTGGGCTTTGTCAAACAGTCGTATTCCGCCTTCCATCAGGGCAACGACCAAAACCACATAGAAGAGGACCAACCCCACAACGCTAATGATTTTCTTCATAGAACTTTATCCTACTCTCCCCCATCGATCACGCCCAAATCCTCAATTCGCAGGATCGTCGGTGCGATTTGAGCAATCGCAACCACTGCGCCCGCACCTTCGAGCGCTAGTAGCAGGGGAAAAGAACCTTCAATGCCATGAACCGTCTGCCACAGGCTGCGGTGAGCGTCATTTTTCCACAATGTCTGTAAAAAGTCGGTCATGTGGGTTTTCGCGCTGGTCGCATCATTACTTAATGCCATAGGCAAGGCTTGTTCTGCCAACAGGATACAAAGCGTCTTAACCCGGCTTGTATGTTTCTCCCCAGTGCTTGTCAGTAGCGCTTGGCTCACGTTGGGGAGCAGCTTTAATACCTGGCTGATGAGTCCTGCTTCGAGCAAGGGCCGAAAGAGCGAGTCGAGATAAAAGCTGATCAGCGCTTCGCCCTCAAGCAGTTGTTGCCCCCAGGATTGCAATTTGGTCAACAAGGTGGTTACGGCCCGAGGTTCACTGGATAATTGTGCGCCATCTGGATGAAGGAGCGCACGTAGACGCAGTGCCTCGTTGCGAAGTGTATCGTCTGTCCAGCGTTCGCCAAAGAGTGAACGTAAGCGGCGCAGCCCTGTTTCCGGTGGATTAGCACGTTCGAGCAAGCGCCAAGTGATCGCTGGCTGATCCTTGTTCAAATAGACTTCGCCCAGCCCACGGATCAATGCCTGTTTGCGTAGGCGTCCTTGTTCGCTATTTTCCGCCCATTCGAGAGATTTTTCCACTTGTTCCATCGCCAGATCAAACTCGTTGACCTCAAGCAGCGCACGTACCAGGGAAATGACTGCCTCAACCCGGGTTGGATCATTGAGGGCAATCCGTTCAATCGTCTCGGTAGCAAATTTGAGCGCACCCAGTTCCACCAATGTCTGTGCAGCACTGGCCGCCGTCCACCCATCGCTGCGGCGCGCCATCGCAGCCAGGCGCGAGGCCAAGGTCACACGCTGTTCACGTTCCAATTGGCGGATATCCATGCTGTGTAAAGCTTCGGTTAGTGCATAGACCTGAAAATCAGCATCGGCATTGGCGGTAGGACGTTTGACCTGCCGTACCAAATGCTGATCTGTCTGACGATCCAGGGCACTTTGACGGCGTGCTTCCAGAATGTTGGCCAGGGTGTCTGACTGTTGGAGCAATTCTGGAATCAGCCCAGCTCGACCATAGGTCGCAATGGCCAGACGTTGACTCTGCGGCGTAGCTAACATGCCATAACGAAAGGCATCGACGCAAGCGTCCAGCAACGTATTCGTTTTGGGGGCACGCCCCAAGGCGGGAATGCGGGCAGAAGAGGGTGTCCGAGGCGCAATGTGATGGGCAACTTCGTTTAGAAACAAAGCACCTGCATCACCAAAACGGCGCAAGACACTCGAGAGCACAGCAGTGAACAACGGATGCGGCGCGTGTTTGGCAAAGGTCTCACCCAACACTTGGCGCTGTTCCGGGTTTGTAACCAATTGCTCCCACCCTTTGGGTAACTGGTCGAGCCGCTCCAGAAAGGCCAGGGAGAGTGATAGATTGCCAATCCGACTGGCAGCGGTTGCGGCAGCCAGCAAGCCTTCACTGCTAGCAAGGGCGTTTTTCCGGTTGTCAACGGGCGAGGAGGCAAGCGTGCGACTCATCTCCTTAACCAACTCTTGCAGATAGCGATCAATGTAGTCGGCCAAATCATGTTGCAGGGGAACCAACCGGGAAAGGCGCGCTAGTGTCTGCAATGGGGCCAGAAAGTTCCGTTCGCTAGCAAGATTGGCAATACTTAGTGCCTCCCGAGCATAACCGTGATCGGCCAACGCCTCCCAACAGCGCTGTAACAACCACGTATCTGGCTGCCAAACACTGCGCTCTTCGACGGCGACGCCTTCTTGATCACGCACAGTGATGGCCATGCGCAGTGCGTCAATGGCCGCAGAGGCCAAAGGCCCTGCCGCACTCTGGGGGATGTATGAAGCAAACGGTGTCGATGTGTTGATCGCCATCAATTAAAGAGATTGTAGCGTGAGCCACACGAAGAGCAGCCCTGCCAGAATCAAGGCAAGGGCCAGGAGCAAAATCGCCAATTGTTTGAGTCGTTGTGCGCGCTGAACTGTTTGACCGTGCGCAAGATGCATGGCTGAGCCGCGTCGTAACACTGCTGGGTTCTGATGTTCAACTTGTTTGACGTTGGCCAACCACCAGGCACGGTGGCAAAATGCCCACAGCCCAATATCACTGGCCCGAACGAGTGAACGGTCTTTCATAGGCAAGGGTTGCAAAGTGGCAAAGTGGCAAGTTTGTCTTTACTTTGCTACTCTGCTACTCTGCCACTTTCTTTAATTTGCTCCTGTCTCAATTTCCCCTTCATTGGCGCCAACTAACTCTTCGGCGGCACTGGCAAATTGTGTGCCCAGGCGTTGATCCAAATGCGAGCCGAACTCATGCAGGGCGGCGCGCATTTGGTCTTGGCGAATGGCGAGTGTCAGATCGCCACGCGTGCGCTCAAGCACGCCACGCAACGCATCGGTATTGCGGCGCAGGCCATCGGTAACAGCGTCCGGGAAATCGATGGTGATCAGTTGGCTATAAACATCGTCCATAAAGTCGAGATAAGGTTCGGCCTCATTCACCTGACCGCGCCGGATTAGATCGAGGACAAAACGGCGCATTTCGCTGGCAGCTTCGCACAGTCCACGCAAATAGGTGGCTCCTGTAACAAAAAGATAATCAGGGGCAGGCAACTCCTGGCCACGTGCGAAGGCAAAAAGCACATGCGCTTCGACCAACTCTTTGAGCGAATCTTGGGTGTAGCCGGCGTGATAAATAGACAAGTGGTTGTGCAACGGCGTCACCATCGCCTCGGCATCGGCACGGGCCTGGGCGAGCATTGTTTCGGCTTCGGCCCATTCGTGGCGATGGATGGCACGGATGCTGTTGGCGCAGGAACGCACCAACGAACGACTCTGATTGAGCGTGGCGTCGCGTAAAGTATTGATCGCAGTAAATTCACTACGAATGGCTTCGATGGTAGTAGGCAGTTTGTTTGTCATAGTGTTGAGTGTAACAAGTAACCGTGACCTTGACAAAAGCGCCATCCCGTACACAAAAAAAAAGGGGCACCGTGTATTCACAGTGGCCCCTTTTGAATCAAAAATGATATGCAGAAATCAGAACGGTATATCTTCTTCGCTTATATGACTGCTATCTGTACCATGATTTGACGAGGCCGCAGGCTGCCCTCCACTGGCATGATCGGTGTTATGACTCATAGCCTCACTGTTTTTCCCCAAGAACTTAATTGTCTGTGCAGTCACTTCGAGTGAGGCGCGTAGATTGCCATCGCGATCTGTATAGGCACGGGCATCTTCTAATTCGCCAACCACCAGTACCTGACGTCCTTTTGTGAGGTATTGGCTGGCAATTTCTGCATTTTTGCGCCAGGTGGTGACACGGAACCAGGTTGTTTTATCTTGTCGTTGGCCTTCCGCATTGGTCCATGTCTTATTCACAGCCAGGTTGAAGCTAGCAACGGGTACGCCACTCGGGGTGTAACGCATTTCGGGGTCATTGCCCAAGTTGCCAATCAATACAATTTGCTGATACATTCAGATCCTCCTATCTGAGGCGGCAAAGCAAAACTACGTGTAAACGATCAATGACATTTCACTCCAAACTCGCTCATCTCCATCAGAAGTTTGCTTGAAGGCACTTGCTTCCTTGCCAAGTCGCTCCTCTGCTGTCTGTGCAAGTTCTATGTAATAAACAAATTTGATAAGGCCGGAATGTCAATTTGAGGGGTGGCGCAAACAAATCAATCGAGAACCTATTCATGCACGCTTTTTGCGCCCAGAAAATGCTGATCATTGTTCGTTCACCAGTTATTGCCATAAAAATTGTACAGCAGCGCATAAAACCTGTCAACTCAATTAAATTTACGGGCATCTTGCATATGCGTAATGTTGTATTTTCGATGGGATTACACACTTACGGTAATACAACCTGACATCATAGAAATCTTGGTTCACAGGCGTAATACCGATTATAATGAGGCCTATGAACCTATCCCAGATCCAAAATTACCTACAACAACATCAACTCGACGGTTGGCTGCTTTATGACTTTCGTGGCTCCAATCCTGTGGCTCTTCACGTCGCTGGACTGCACACGAGCGGTTCGCGACGTTGGTTTTTGTGGATCCCTGCCCAAGGCACGCCGCGCTGGCTCATTCACGCCATCGAAGGCAGTACCTTTGTCAAAGTCAACCCCGATGTAAAGGGCGAAATGACGAAGTATGCTGGCTGGAAAGAGCTAGAAGAACGATTGGTTGAGATCGTCAATAGCCAACGTCCCAACGCAGCTCAAAATCGTCCACTGCGCATTGCCATGGAATACAGCCCGCTCAACGCCATTCCCTATGTGAGCCGAGTGGATGCTGGGACAAAGGAAATGGTCGAAGCGGCCACTGGTGCGGAGATTGTCACCAGTGCCGACTTGGTGCAGATGGTACAGGCCGTGTTAAGCGACCATCAGGTTGATACCCATCGTCGCGCTGCCACCATCTGCTTGGATGCCAAAGATCGTGCCTTCAGTTTTATCCGCAGTTGCTTGCTAAACAACGAGTCAGTGAATGAATATCAGGTGCAACAATTGATCATGGAGCATCTCAATGAGAATGGGATGTTGGCCGATCATGGCTGCATTGTTTCAGTCAATTCGAACGCTGCCGATCCCCATTATGGGCCGAGCGCAGATCGTTATCGCCCCATCCAAAAAGGTGACATGGTATTGATCGACCTCTGGGCCAAAGATCGTCACGATCCGGACGCCTGTTTTGCCGACATCACCTGGACCGCCTACTGTGGCAGCGAAGTACCAGCGACGGCCAAACGGATCTTTGATACTGTAGCCATGGCGCGTGATGCGACCGTGACCTTCATCCAAGAGCGTCTGGACGCCGGACAACCCGTCTATGGCTACGAAGTCGATGATGTTGCGCGCGAAGTGATCACCGACGCCGGTTTCGGTGAAGCCTTCTTTCATCGCACTGGTCACAGTTTGGGCACGACAGGACACTTCAACGGTGTCAACATCGACAATCTGGAGACGCAAGATCGGCGCCAACTGATTCCTGGCGTCATGTTCACGATCGAACCCGGCATCTACCTGCCTGACTTCAATTTCGACGACAGCTCTACCGCCAAAGGTATCGGCATCCGCAGCGAGATCAACTGCCTGATGCACGAAGGACGGGTTGAAGTGACCACGCTGCCTATGCAGGCCGAAGTGATTGCCCTGTTGTAAAGCGAAGAGATTGGAGATCGGAGATTAGAGATTGAACGTCTAGTCTCCTTGATTATGCATAGAAAACACTTTTCCACTCCGCCCAAACGAGTTGCCTTATTTGTTACCTGTATGGTCGATATGATCTACCCGGACGCAGGGATGGCGACAGTTGAACTCCTTGAAAAACAGGGCATCGAAATCATCTTCCCGGAAGAGCAGACCTGTTGTGGGCAACCTGCCTTTAATGCTGGTTATCGTGATGAAGCCCGCACTTTGGCTATCCGTTTTGTGGATATCTTTTATCCTTTGGTAATGAGCGGTAAAGTCGATGCAATCGTTTCACCGAGTGGCAGTTGCAACACGATGGTCAGCCATTTCTACGACGTGCTCTTCGAAGATCCCAAACTTTCCACCTACCGATCACGTGCGGCAACTCTGTCTGAAGTTACCTTTGAATTGACCGAATTCTTGGTCGATGTGCTCAACGTAACGGATGTGGAAGCCGTGTTCAAGGGCAAGATCACCTACCATGCCTGCTGTCATCTGCTGCGTGAATTGGGAATTGATCGACAGCCGCGCACACTGCTTGAGCATGTTAAGGATGCCCAAATCGTCCCGCTCGGCGGCAGTGAGGAGTGCTGCGGCTTTGGTGGACTCTTCTCGATCAAGAATGCCGATATCAGCACAGCGATGGGACAACGCAAAACGGTCAATCTAGCAGAAAGCGGAGCCGATGTCGTTGCCCTATGCGATGTGAGCTGTATGACCCACATCAATGGCCTCCTGGAGCGCCAGGCCCAACGCTGTCGAGCTGTCCACATCGCCGAAATCCTCAACAATCAAATCCCTGCGCCCCAATCCGCCCCAGCGCAATCGACAACAACCTCAGGGAACGCACCACGACGCTGGCAAGATGCAAAATGATGTAAGTGGCAGGAGCAGGTGATTCAGCCCCATTGGGGCGATCTACGATAATTCACAGGCCTTGTCCTGGGCTCTCATGACGCTCCACCCCACTCCAGATTGCCCAGGGTGATATTGTCTGCCACTGCTAGACAGCCCGCTCCACTAAGAATCTCGTCATTACTCTTACGCATCACCTCCTTAATTTTGTCCCCTCGCCCATAAAACCTGATAATTGCAAATATGGATGTTGCTGATACTAAATTTAGCGTCGGCATGTGCTCGTGCTTATTCAATACTCTATTTACCAAAAGATGCCAAAACGAACTGACATTTCTTCAATTCTCATCATCGGTTCTGGCCCGATCGTGATCGGCCAGGCGTGCGAATTTGATTATTCGGGTGCTCAAGCCTGCAAAGCATTGCGCCAGGAAGGGTATCGTGTTGTGCTGGTCAACTCCAATCCAGCGACAATTATGACTGACCCAGAGATGGCCGATGCAACCTATATCGAGCCGCTCACGGTGGAGATGCTTGAGAAGATCATCGCCCTCGAACGTCCTGATGCGCTGTTACCAACTGTGGGTGGCCAAACGGGGTTGAATCTCTCCATCGCCCTTGCCGAAGCGGGTATCCTTGACAAGTATGGCGTAGAACTGATCGGCGCCAATCAGCGAGCCATGAAGGTGGCCGAAGATCGGGAGCTTTTCAAGAACGCTATGACGGCAGTTGGTCTTGAATCACCGCGCAGTGGCGTTGCCCATTCACTGGAGGAAGCACGCAAGATCGCTCGTGAACTAGGCCGCTATCCGATCTTTATTCGCCCCAGCTTTACTCTCGGTGGCAGTGGCGCAGGCACCGTCTTTACACCCTCTGAGTTTGACGAAAAAGTGGCTTGGGGGCTGAAGGAAAGCCCTGTCCACACGGTCTTGATCGAAGAATCATTGATCGGCTGGAAGGAGTATGAACTCGAGGTGATGCGCGACAAGGCGGACAACTTTGTCGTCGTCTGCTCGATCGAGAACCTAGATGCAATGGGCGTACACACTGGCGACTCGATCACCGTAGCCCCAGCGCAGACCCTGACCGACAAAGAGTATCAACGGCTGCGCGACCAGGCACGTCTGGTCATGCGCGCCGTTGGGGTCGAGACCGGCGGTAGCAATGTGCAATTTGCCGTTGACCCCATGAGCGGGCGGGTGGTCATCATTGAGATGAACCCCCGGGTTTCGCGCTCATCCGCCCTGGCTTCCAAGGCTACCGGTTTTCCCATTGCCAAGTTGGCCGCTAAGGTCGCAGTTGGCTATACGCTAGATGAGCTAAAAAATGACATCACCCAACAGACGGTGGCGGCCTTCGAGCCTAGCATTGACTATGTCGTGGTCAAGATTCCCCGTTGGGCCTTTGAGAAATTCCCCGGCGTTGACCGCGAACTTGGGCCACAGATGAAGTCGGTGGGCGAGGTGATGGCGATTGGCCGCACCTTCAAGGAAGCACTCCAGAAAGGGGTACGCAGTTTGGAGATCAGCCGCGATGGCTTGAGCCCGCTCGAACGTGACAGCGAAGGACACATCAAAGGCTACGAGGCTGCGACTACGGTGCGCGATCTGCTGCGCGTGCCCAACCGGGATCGCCTCTTTGCGGTCTACGAGGCGTTACAAAAAGGGGAGAGTGAATCCTTAATTTGCCAACTCACAGGCTACGATCCGTGGTTCGTAGCCCAGATGAAAGAGATCGCCAACTTTGAGGCCAACCTGACAGCACTGGACAAAGACAGCCTGCGCCGTGCCAAACGCATGGGCTTTAGTGACAGTCAGTTGGCGCGCATTGCCAACAAGAAAGGCATCAAGAGAGTAGGAGATCAGGAGATTGATGAAGACGAAACTTCAATCTCTCAATCTCCTACTCTCCCAATCTCCGAGTTGGACATTCGCAAGTTGCGACAACAAGATCAACTGCTGCCCACCTATCATCAAGTCGATACCTGCGCTGCCGAGTTCGAGGCCATGACGCCGTACCTCTATAGCAGCTACGAAACGAGCAGTGAAGCCCAACCCACAGACCGGCAGAAGGTCTTGATTCTAGGTGGCGGTCCCAATCGCATTGGTCAAGGCATTGAGTTTGACTACTGTTGTGTTCACGCCAGCTATGCGCTGCGTGAACTTGGCTATGAAACAATCATGGTCAACTGCAACCCCGAAACCGTCTCCACCGACTACGATACCAGCGATCGCCTTTACTTTGAACCCTTAACCCTCGAAGATGTGCTGAACATCTTTGAAAGGGAGAACGGCAGACAGGAAGACAAGAAGACAAGGGCACAAGGAGAAGTGGAGAGTGCGGAAGATTCAGACAATCCGCAATCCGCAATCTTAAATCCCAAATCCAAAGTCCTGGGCGCCATCGTCCAGTTCGGCGGACAGACGCCGTTGAATCTGGCCAACAAACTGCATAACGCCGGCATTCCTATTCTCGGTACATCGCCCGAAGCGATTGATTTGGCAGAAGACCGCGATCTCTTTGGCACCTTGTTAGATCGTCTCAACATCCCAGCGCCTGCTCACGGCAGCGCCCGCAATGCCGATGAAGCCGTGGCGGTGGCAGAGCAGATCGGCTACCCGATCGTCGTGCGCCCTTCTTACGTATTGGGTGGACGGGCCATGGCCATTGTGGATGACGAGAGTGCGTTGCGCCGTTACATGACTGAAGCGGTCAACGTCTCGGGAGATCGTCCCATCTTGATCGACCAATTCCTGGAAGATGCTTTCGAGATCGACGTCGATGCCATTGCCGACAAGGAACGCGTGGTGATTGGCGGCATCATGCAGCACATCGAAGAAGCTGGCATCCATAGCGGTGACAGCGCCTGCGTGTTGCCACCCTACAAGATCAGTCAGTATCATCTAACCCTGATTCGACAGTACACAGAAAAGATGGCGCGTGCCTTGGGTGTGCTTGGGCTGATGAATGTGCAATATGCGATCAAGGATGATGTAGTCTACGTGTTGGAGGTCAACCCACGCGCCAGCCGTACGGTGCCCTTTGTGAGCAAGGCAACCGGCGTGCCACTGGCGAAGATTGCCGCAAAGGTGATGGCGGGGAAGACCCTGTCCGAATTGGGCCTAACCAATGAACCGGTTGTGGATGGTTTCTTTGTCAAAGAGGCAGTATTGCCCTGGAAAAAGTTCACAGGCATTGACACCCTCCTTGGCCCAGAAATGCGCTCTACGGGCGAGGTAATGGGTCATGCTTCCCGTTTTGGGCATGCCTTTGCCAAGAGTCAACTGGGTGCTGGTGCCGGATTGCCAGATCGGGGCGGAGTGCTCGTCACAGTCAATGATTACGACAAGGGTGAAGCGCTCAAGATCGCTCGTGATCTCAATCGACTGGGTTTCACCATCTATGCAACCGCAGGCACAGGCGAATTCTTTTCACGCACAGGTCTGCCAGTCACAGTCCTGGGCAAGGCCACCAGCGATGACAACACCTTGCTGGACGCAATGCGCGCGGGAAGTATCCAAATGATCATCAATACACCCTTGGGTCAGAACTCGCGTGAGGATGGGGTAAAAATCCGCCAACTGGCAACACGCATGGAGATCCCGCTGATCACAACCCTTTCTGCGGCACAAGCCGCCGTAAACGGTATTCGCGCTGTACGCCAGAAGGAACTGGATGTGCGTAGTTTGCAGGATCATTATGGCGTACAAAAAAGGTGATGAGCACTGATTGAGTTTAATGTGATTCTTGGCCTTCTCTTCCTCTTCTTTGCCCTGGCCTGGTGGCTGGGGCTCTATCTCCTCAAAAAAAGCGATGCGGCACCAGTTGTACGCTGGATTGGTGCCGCATCGCTAGTTTCTTCACTTCTTCATGCAAGCCAGGCCGTGATGCCTACACAATGGGCACAGTGGTTGGTCGTGGTAACGTTGCTCGACTTTGCATTGGGCATATTCTTGGCGCACAGACATGCCACCCACTGGGGCGAGGCATTTCTCCCTGAATTTTTACGCTCGCTGGATGCTGCCTTGCTTTTTACCGTGTTCTTTGCGGGGCCGGTTGTGATCACGATGATGGCCGCGACCGGTGCAACCCTGGCGATGCGGATTCTCTTGTTGGTGATGATTGCCCTGGCAACAGCCACGCAACTCTTCGCCGAGCCAATTCAGGCGCTGCTGGATCGAGTTGCAATCTCGCTGCTGCCTGTCCGCACCGAACGAGCCGAATTGCGTTCGGTGGTAGAAGCACTGCCCAAACTCGATCCAACCCTTGACCTCAACGCCTTATCAAACGAGGAATTTGTTCGACTCACCCGCCGAGCACTCAGCCAGTATGGTGATCTGGCAGGGCTTTCCAGCAGTCCACTGACACGGTTGCTAATCATCGAGCAGCGACTCCAGACGCGCAACGCCACTGGTCACACGATTGAGCGGACAACCGAGTTGAAGCAGCTCTTGTTAGAAGCAATTCAACACCTGAAACCATCCGGTGCACTGGATTTCGATACCAGTGACGCCTGGCGCCACTACAATGCTCTCTACTTTCCCTACGTCGTCGGCCTCCGCCCCTACAACACTCGCCTTGACACTCCTCCCTCCGATGCAACCGCTCGCCGCGCCCTAGAGTGGCTACGCAACGATGTTCCACAACGTACCCTCCACAATTGGCAGAACAACGCCGCCAAGTTGGTCGCACTTTATCTGCGCGAAGTAAAACAATAAGACGTGACTCGTGACCCGTGACTCGTAATTCGCAATTCGATACTCGTAACTTCTTTCACACATTGGCAGTGAATGGCAGTGATGTGTCTCGACATGGCAGCGCTGCACCAGTAGATTTGCTACCATGTTGATCAATAAACCTGACAAAGGAGAAGGTGAAATGAAGCTAAAAGCGACAATTTGTATTGACGCACCCAAGGAGCGAGTCTGGCAGGTGTTGGCCGATGTTGTCGGTATCCCTCTTTGGGCGAAATCGATTGAGTTTGCCCATTGTGAAGGGGAACAGACGCGTGGCATAGGCACGGTGCGCATCTGTCAATTAAAAGGAGGTGCCATCCTCAAGGAAACTTGGACAGCCTGGGAAGAGGGCCAATCCTTTACCTATCGCACTGTAAATGTTGCTTTGATGAAATCTGCCACAAATCGGTGGTCTGTCGAAGATATCAATGGCAAAACGCTGCTCACCTCCGAGGCGACCGTTGAGTTGAAAGGAGGCCTTTTCGGTCGCCTGATGGAGCCGGTTGTACGTATCTGGTCAAAACGCCTTAGCAGGGAATCATTAGCCGCGCTCAAGTGTTTGGTGGAAACTGGCCAGCCCTTTGCGGGAAAATCGGCTGACTTATCCGTTGTCGCTGCGACATGTTAGCCAGAAAGTTATAAAGAAGCACCGTGTGAGATGCGGATAGTGGCATCGCGGATTGTCTTCCCTATCGCGATGCCTACTATCCGCTCTAAAACTAATCATTACATCAAAAAAGGAGAAGATCATGCAACAAACCCTTTCCACCCCCACTACAGCCAGTTCATTCAGCTTTCTGCGTAACACATTGTTAGCGAATGCCATCTTTTCGACACTCAGTGGCTTACTCTTTACGTTTGATGCAAAGGCAGTAGACAACTTTTTGGGAACCGGCATGCCGAATGTCATTCTTGTGCTTGGCATTGGCATTTTGCTCTTTGCCGCCGAAGTTTTTTGGATCAGCACACGACCACAGATCAATCGCACGGCAGCGCAGGTGGTTACGGCATTTGACATTGCTTGGGTGGTTGGCAGTTGGGTGCTGCTGCTGACCACTCTCGTATCCTTTTCGGCTGCTGGTTGGTGGGCAACGGCACTGGTTGCCGACATTGTGGCAATCTTTGCTATCTGTGAAGTGATCGGCTTGAAGAAAGCAGCAGCTTAAAACCAGAGCGGGAATTGGGTAATTGCGTAATTTCTTAATTACAGGCTCTTCTGTGATGTAGAACACATCCTCATCATTACTTATGGCACAGCGCAGCTATCCAAAGCGAGGTAAACTACTATCAATCCGCTGACGTGAGGCACAGGCAGCCCACATCAGCAAATGATTACGGTGGGTTGGTTTGTTCTGTTGGCAGTTGCCGTAGGCAGAGCCAAATAAACAGACTGACCTACCCGAAATCAACAAGCCTACTCTCCTCTCTCTCCTCGCTGCTTCCTCTTGCCGGGAACCACTGGTCCCCGGCTTCCTCGCGCGCCTAAGGCACAGATGGCTAATCATGAAAGGCACGAAAAACTCTTAAAGTTGAGTAGGAATGCGTTTCATCATTAACCATTCACCGTTAACGATTAACCATTACTCTCCCATCGTCCAGACACGATCTGGCTCGATCTTATAGATCACGCGTACTTGCCCCGGCGTTAGCCCAGTGTAGTCATGACCCACATATTTGCGTGAGAGTTTGTGAATGTGCTCTTCGCCTCCCTGCTCAGTGATCTCTACCACGCGGCCTTGAACGCCGATGTAGCGATAAGGATCATCCTTATCAACAATCGAAAGCGCAATCTGAGGGCGAGCACGTAGGTTACGGTCTTTTTTGCGACCTGCGGCGCTGTTGAGGAGGAAATAGCCATCCTCGTAGTCGATCCAAACCGGTGTCACTTGTGGCATGCCATCCGCATCGACGGTGGCAATGTTGGCGAAAGATGCTTTTTGTAGGATATCAAGATGTGTATCTGGAATCGGTTTCATGGTAAGCTCCTGAAAAACAAATGATTGGGTAACACTATCATGATCCTTTACCCAAACATGTGATGTGAATCACTAAAAACACTTCTACCACACAACTATGAAACTCTTCATCATCCGACACGCGCAGTCGGCCAATAACGTTCTGGAAGTTGAGAATTACGATTATTACATGCGTAACCGGGTCGTCGATCCGCCGATTACAGCGTTGGGCGTGAAACAGGCAGAATGCGTGGCGCGCCACTTAGCTGCCGAAGAACATGCTGAGCATCTGCATGAAAATGCTGATCGACGTTCGGGGTACGGCTTCACCCACATTTTTGTCAGCCCAATGTTGCGTTGTCTACAGACCGCCTTGCCGATCAGTCAAGCTTTGGGCGTGATGCCTGAAGTCTGGATCGATATTCACGAGCAGGGCGGAATGTTCCTTGGCAATCCACGTACAGGCGAAGACTTGCGCTTCTTTCCAGGTATGACACGCAGCGAGATTGCGGCAAACTTTGCGACCTACAAAATCCCCGAAACCATCACGGAGAGTGGTTGGTGGCAAGGGGGGCACGAAGAACATTCGCAATGCGAGGAGCGCGCCGCTCGTGTGGCGGAGCATTTGAAAAAATTGGCACAACAACAGACAGAAGGCCGCATTGCGCTGGTTAGCCACGGCACCTTTAGCGACCGCCTGATCAAAGCGTTGGTTGGCCTTTCGCCCAGCACCCCATCCTGCTACTTCAGCCACTACAATACAGCCATCTCGCGCGTTGATTTCTGGAGCGAAGGCAATACTAATGTGCGCTATCTCAATCGCACACAACATTTGCCGCCTGAGTTAGTGTCGATGTAAAGATGCAGGGGCAAGTTGCAGGTTGCAGGAACTCTAGCCTTTGCCACCTGCAACTTGCAACTTGCTCACTTCCCCATTAGGTGTTCTGCAAAAAAGTCAGTGATGCGGTTGTAGCAAATCACCTTGTTTTGGTATTTAATAACATCGTGCCCTTCGTCGCCAAAGACCATGTACTCGATATCTTTACCTTTGGCCTGAAGTTGCTCAACCACATCACGCGATTCTTGTTCCACCACGCGCGGGTCATTCGCACCCTGAATCACGAGCATAGGGCAAGCCAGATTGTCAAGATAGGTGCTAGGAGAGCGCTCGCGCAAGAATTGTTGATCCTTCTCGGGATGGCCGATTGCCATGTAGAAGTAGACCTTCCATGTTTCAGGAATGCGTTCGAGGAAAGTGAAGAGATTGTACGGCCCGAACATGTCTACCGCTGCCTTCCACAAATCTGGATGGCGACCGACCTGGGTCAGTGTCATATAACCGCCGTATGAACGTCCCATCACGCCAGCGTTGTCCATATCTAGACGAGGATCGTTGCGCAGCTTCTCAAAGGCCACGACATGATCCATCCGATCTTGCCCGCCCCAGTCGTGGTCAACATGTTTGGTGTAGGCCAGCCCATAGCCCGTACTCCCACGCACATTCGGCACAAAGACCGCAAAACCGTTGAGCGCCAAAAACTGGATCAGCGGCATCGAAAACCAGGTAAAGTCAGGACGCTCCTGGCTTTGCGGGCCACCATGAATGTAGAAGATAACCGGTCGTTTGCCGGTGTAGCCCAGGTCAGCGGCGGGCAGGTAAAGGCGGGCGGAGATACGCAATCCATCATGGCTAGTATAAGAGGCATCCTCGCCTGCAGAAAGCAGCTTTGGTGCAATGCCCAACACTCGCTCATCGGTTTGCCGCTCGACTTGCGTGCTGTCAACCACATAGAGTTGCACCGGTGAAGTCGCAGTCGAAAAGGCAAGGGCGTAGCGTTCGCTGGCTTTATCGTAATGGAACGAAGCCAACACGCCATTGCTCAGTTTGCCTTCGCCACAGATCACCCGTCGGATCTGAAACTCCAGCGCCTCATCGTTAAAGCTGCCCTCATACAGCCAAGAGCAGCCGTCGATGTTGTAGGAAAGCGTATAGCGATTCTCGGCTACCCGTTTGACGCCCGTCATTTCTCCGTCACCAAGGTGACGGATGCCACTGATTTTGACAGGGTGGATCGTTTGCGGCGTGGAAAGGTGAATATAGCCTAGTGAATAATGATCATCGAAGAGGGCTGTCAGAAGCAGCAATCCATTTTTCTGCGTTAGATCGCCTGGGCCAAAGCCACTCAGTGGGTACGTTTGTCCTTGTGTGCGCGCTTCGAGCGGCGTTCCGTAGAGTAGTTGACGCTCAGGCTGCTGTACGCTCCAGGAAAAGAGCACATTGTCGCCCACGGTATAGCCATCGCCTAGCACGGCTTGGGTGATCTCATCGTTGCTGGCGATTACATAATTGCCATATGGGCTTTCGCCTAGGCTAGTCAATTCACCGGTCTGTAAATCGGCGCGCAAGGTTTGATGGACAGGCGTGCGCCGCGGATCGACCGTAAAGCTCGCCAATAGCCGTTCTGCATCACAATGTTGACAGATCACCTGCTGCCCGGCAAAGCGGTCGCCAAAGAGCAATTCGGGAATGCCGCCATCAATCGGCAGCAGCATCGGCTGATAGTTCTCATCCCCTTCCTGATCGAGCATGAGCAGGATCTTGCCCAACTTGGGTAGCACGCAAAAGACTTCCGTGCCGTCCAAATGATGAGGATTAGGCAGCGCAATGTTGGGTGGAATCAGCGGCTCAGGCACGCTGCCGCCAATGCGCATTCGGTAAAGACTGAGCCGTCCAGAACTGTCACTGATAAAGTAGAGATATTCGCCGGAGATCTGCGGTTCAACAAAAATGCGCGCTGACAACAGCGATTCAATATGGAATTTTCTGCTCATTTTATTCCTAACCTGGCAACGCCAGAACCAAACCAAAGTTGGGGAAGCACCTTTCGTGCAGCACATAGTATCGAGACAATTCATCACTGCTCGGTACACAGAGGGCACAAAGGAGACACGGAGCACACAAGAGTGAACGTAGAGTCTGTAATTCTCATTCTCTTCGTGTTCTCTGTGCCTCCTCAGCGCTCTCTGTGTAGTGCCTCGACAGTATTACTCGTTGCAGATTACGCGCTTTTGGTCGAAAGTGCAAAATGAGCAGGGAGAGAGGCACGCAATCTTCAGAGCCGTTAGCGTCAGCATACGAGGTTGTCCGTACGCTGACGCTAACGGCTCTGAAGATACACATCAATCGGGTCGTGGGAGGCGCTGCTCAACCGGAGGCAGC
Organism: Caldilineaceae bacterium; assembly: GCA_046328715.1. Classification (GTDB taxonomy): domain Bacteria; phylum Chloroflexota; class Anaerolineae; order Caldilineales; family Caldilineaceae; genus JAXLWB01. Next base: position 115,926 of record JAXLWB010000013.1, read on the forward strand.
GCAGGGAAGGGCTTGTGTGGCTCTAGTTGGTACCAATAGGCAGTGCTGGAAATATCATCGGCACGGTTATTGTTGTGGCCATGCTCGATCGTGACTTTGATGCTCTTGCGGAAATGGATTGGATCTTCGATGTGGAAGCGGTAGTAGGAAGATTTGCCACTCCAATTCGGTCCTCCTGGCAAGGTCAACCCGTGATAGGGGCTATCGTACTTGATGGCGGGACAGTAAGCAGTGTTGAAGTAATCCTCAGTGCCGGTGCCATGCAGACTGGGCGGCCACTCCTCGCCATCGATAAAGATCATATCATCGCCCTCGCCATACCAGTTGAAAATCTTAAAAAAGCCCACTCGATCTTCGGGCGTAGCATCGGCAGAAGCTTCCTGTGTCATCGGCCACGGACGACCTTCAGGCCAATCTAATGCGGCATCACGGCGCAGATTGTCAAAGTTGAGATTGCATCCAACATAATGGCCTGACCCTTCCGCTTCAAGGATCACATAGTTTCCCTTGCCGCCGATATTTCGTCCACCAAATTCAAAGGCGAGATTTTCCATTACTTCATGCGGGGCGTTGGCAAAGATTGGCATCGCCTGGCCAAAGGTCTGGCGTATCTCCTCGACCAGAGCAGGCAGCTCTTCCGGTCGAATTCCTTCAGTGGGGTTGACGCGCCTCCATTGGGCATGAAAGCGCCCCATATCGTCCGGGATCGAGTCGTGGAGTTCATAGTCGATATAATAGTAGAAGTTCATCGGCACCGTCGACTCATTGAGCAGGAAAAACTCTGCCCGTGAACCAAAGGGCATCGGGAACCAGCAGTTGAAGGCGCGGCCATCCGCAGGACTCATCTGCAAGGGGAGCGAGGCAAAGTTGACTGATTTGGCGTGACCCATGCCGAAGAAATCACCCAGCGGGGCCTCAATCGAGTAATCAGGTTCGTTGTCCCAGCGGGCGCACAAGACGATTCGACGCAGATAATGTTCCTGCTCACAGGCGTGGGTACACCAGATGTGATTGATACAACCGGCTCCTGCAATGTCGGCCAAGGTCACCATCTGCCCCGGCTGTACGATCAGAAAGTCCATGTTGCCGCCGGTGCGGTCCCAACTGGAGACTCGACGGGTGGTGGCGTTACGAACGCGTGCCAACTCGCCCAATGGGCTACCTTTGAAGACGCTCATAGTTCCTCCTTCAATCAGATCACTTCCAAATATTCGAAGTTCGGCAAGGTGGGAAAGGTAGTGTGTGGTTCCAGTTGATACCAGAATGCGGTCGAGGCAATGTCATCTTGCAGGGCGAGATAACGTGGCTTGCCTTCAAGTGTCATACGCCAGCCCAGCGCCTGCATGGTGACACGCAGATCCTGTTTGAAGCGAATCGGGTCCATCACGTGCCAGCGATAGAGTCCGAAACGAGTGTTGAGCTTGTTCACCCCACCATCCGGGCGGATCACCTGCGGCATCCCGGAAAAGGGCGAAGAGAAGGCTGCATATTTGCCCTCTTCGTCAAAGCCCCAGGCCCCGCCAAAATAGTCTTCGGTGCCTGTGCCACAGATGGTCGGGAATTCGCCGTCGCCATCGACGTAGAATTTGATCTCGCCTTCGCCCCACCATAGATTGTTGTTAACGCCCCAGGCCATATAGACGCCCACAAAATGTCCCTGACCTTTCACCCCGTCTAGAATGGTGTACACCTCTTTGTAGGGCAGGGGATTGCTGCGCCGGAACTGGGCGTGGAAATAGGCACGGTCGCTTTCCACGTCGGTCAGAGTGTAGTTGATTTGATAAAAGAAGTGCTCCACCCTGTCGGGCAGCAGATTTTCGAGCGTAACGCGCGCGTGTTTGCGAAAGGGCATCTCCCAGTAACAGTTGAAGCCACCTGCTGGGTTGACCGCCACTGGCAGCGACTGCACATTGACCCGTTCGCACCAGCCGCTGCAGAAAAAGTCACCCAGCGGCACTTCGACCGAGGGTTCAAGTTCTTGGTCCCAATAGATGCGCAGAATCAAGCAGCGCCAGTATTTCGGATGGACCGTACACCAGATCTGTTGAATCGCCCCTGGGCCTTGGATATCCGCCAGGGTGACCGTACTTTTGCCTTGGATAGGGATACAGGGCGATACCTTCCATCCTTGCCCCAGTTCACGAGCTGCAATCGCACCTGCGCCGTCGGTCGCCATACCGCCCTTGCCCTTTTCGCCTGTAAAATTTTCAGCACTGATCGAGCGAGTTTCGGCATTCGAGACGCGTGATAAGTTGCCCAGGTTTAAGCCTAAACCGTTGTATGTGTATGTCATGAGGAGTGCTCCTGAAAGGTAGAAAGGTAGAAGAGTTGAAAAGTTGAAGAGTTGTTCATACCTTTCCACTCTTCAACTTTTCAACTCTTACACATTCTCTAAATAATTGCGGTCGGGAAGTTGCGGGAAGGGGGCGGCAGGTAGCGTCTGATACCAGTAGGCCACCGAACAGATGTCATGCTGGCCGGGATAGAAGCGTCGTTCCTTGCGCCAACCGAGCGCCTGGATCGTCACTTTGAGATCCTGGCGGAAGTTGATCGGGTCCATGACATGCCAGCGATACATGGCGTGGCGATGTTGCGATTGGTAGGTGCCATCCGGGCGTAACACTTGATGCATGCCCAGAAAGGGCGTGGTGTAGGTGGTGTATTGGCCATCGATATCAAAGTTGTAGGAGCCGCCGAAATAATCTTCGGTTCCTGTACCACAGATCGTCGGGTAGTTGCTATCGCCGTCGATGAAAAATTTGATCTCCCCCTCGCCCCACCAGCCGCCATTGTTGATTCCCCACCCCATCGAAGTGCCGATATAGTGACCCCGTCCACGCACGCCGTCGAGAATGACATAGGGTTGTAGATAGGGCAGTGGATTGGTGCGCCGGAATTGGGCGTGAAAATAGGCTGCTTGTTCAGGCACATCGGTCAAGCAGTAGTTGATCTGGTAGTAGCAGGCGGCAGTGCGAACGGGGTTGCGGTTTTCGAGTGTAATTTTTGCCCGTTGACGAAAAGGCATCTCCCAAAAGCAGTTGAGCGCCCGGTTGGGATTGACGGCGACCGGCAACGAATTGATCGAAGGACTCGGCCCCTGCGTCGGTCGATCCGGGTTTTGATGGCTGTAGGGCACAGCGAAAAAGTCAGTCAGCGGGCATTCGACGGAAGGCGTACTTTGGCCCTCCCAGTAGATGCGCAGGATGAAGTCGCGGTCCATAATGTTACCGCCGATCCATATACTTTGGATCGCACCCGAACCGCTGATCTCGGCTAGCGTGGCAACTTCGCCAGGGGCAATCAGGATGTAAGGACGGCACTTCCAGCCCAGCCCGAGTTCACGTGCCGGATGATCATCGCCCTCGGGCAGGGACAGGGCACCCATTCCCTTGCCGCCGGTTGGATTTTCGGCGCTGATCGAGCGCGTTTCAGCGTCGCTAAGCCAGGAAAGATTGCCCAGATTGCGACCCAAACCATTAAATGCAGACATACTTCACGGCTCCTGATAATTGGTTAGTTTAAAACAGAGTACCTCACGCCCATCATCAGTCTTTACATTTGGCGGCTTGACGCGGCGGCAGATGTCGCGGGCATAGGGGCAGCGCCCGACAAATTTACAGCCGATGTAGCCGTACTCCTTCGTCTCCATATCGGGCATGCGCACAAGCTCGCCCCATTTCTCGCCAATTTTGGCCACCGAATCGAGCAGCAGTTCGGTGTAGGGGTGGGCAGGATTCTTGAGAATCTTGGCCGAAGGGCCATACTCCACTACGTTGCCGCGATACATGATGGCGATCAGATCGCTGACATAGTAGGCAGTGGAAAGGTCGTGCGTGATGTAGAGAATGTTGACGTTGAAGTCGTCACGCAGCTGCTTGAAGAGGTTGACCACATTCATGCGCAGCGAGGCATCGATCATACTCACTGGTTCGTCGGCGACGAGCAGTTCGGGGTGCGGAATCATGGCGCGCGCCACCGAGACGCGCTGCAACTCACCGCCCGAGAATTGGTTGGGGTAGCGTCCGATCACCCGCTCCGCCGAGAGCCCAACATTGACCAAGGCTTCGTCCACAGCACGGTGGGCGTCGGCTTTGCTCTTGGCACCGAGGATGTTGTAGGCTGTCTCAAAAAGATAGGTTTCCACCGTTTTGCGGCTGGAAAAGCTTTCAAAGGGATTCTGGAAGATCGGCTGGACCCGACGACGGAACGCTTTCACCTGTGCCCGGTCGAGCTGACCACTGGTATGCAAACCATCAACCCAAATTTCGCCCTCGCTCGGCTGGATCAGGCGCAATACCATACGGGCCAATGTCGTCTTACCCGACCCCGACTCACCCACAATGCTGAGGATTTTGGCTTTGCCTTTTTCGATTTCAATATTGACATGATCGACCGCTGCCAACTTGCGCGCCCCAATCAGCCCACCCAGCCGGAAAACTTTGCTTACGTTCTTGATTTCAAGGAAATTATTGCTCATGCGCCTCGGATTCCTGGCTCAATAGTGTCAGGATGACAGGATGAAGGGATGACAAGATGAGCGACGAATTTGACATACGCCCGCTCATCTTGTGATGTTGCTGGCGAATTCAAGGGGGGAATCAATTCCCCTGCTGACAACGAGAAGTGCCCTTAGGCGCTAGATACGTTCTCAGTCGCTGAGGCGACTTCTCGTTGTCAGCAGCCGATTTTAATCGGGCAATGATTTCGCCCGCTCATCTTGTCATCCCTTCATCTTGTCACGCCTTCGCGTTTTAAACAGGCTACCCAATGTCCCTTCTCTACTTCGATTAACTCTGGCTGAACTTGACGGCAACGATCATCAGCGAGATAACAACGGTCGGCGAAGCGGCAGCCGCGTGGTGGGTTGAGCAGACTGGGCGGGCGACCGCTGATGCCCGTGCGCTGCGTATCGTCGCCGAGACGGGGCAGCGAGCGGATCAACATTTCGGTGTAGGGATGTTGCGGACGGTCGAAGAGCACATCGGTCCTGGCGATCTCCACCACCTTGCCTGCGTACATGATCGCCATACGGTCGGTGATCTGATAGTGAACCCCCATGTCGTGCGAAACGATGACAAAGGTGTTTTGTAGCTGTTTTTGCAGATTGCGCAACATCGTCAAAATGCCCCGCTGTACCACCACATCGAGTGCGGTCGTGGGCTCATCGGCCAGCACAAAACGGGGTTGCACAAAGGTTGCCAGCGCCACGATCACCCGTTGGCGCATGCCGCCGCTGAGCTGGTGCGGATAGGAGTCCAAGACCTCCCTGGGCAATTCAAGCTCTTGAAGGTAATTGGCAATCCGTTCCAGTAGCACCTTCTTGTCGAGCGTGCGGACGTCGCTCTTGGCGTAGGAGTCGAGAAATTGATTGCGGATGCGGACGACCGGGTTGAGCACGCTCATCGAGGCTTGCGGGATATAGGAGATATATTCCCACCAATAGCGGCGAAATTCCTCGCTTTGAATAATCCGCTTCTCACCTACCTCGTTCACTTCCATCTCGATCTGCCCGTCAGCCAGGTACATGGGCGACTCGATGTTGCCGTAGATGCCCTTCATCAAGGTGCTTTTGCCGCAGCCTGATTCGCCCGCAATACCAAGGATTTCACCGTCGTAGATGTCAAAGGAGACATCCTCCACCGCTTTGACGGTGCCTTGCACGGTGTTGTAAAAGAGACTGACATTTTTGATGCGAATCATTGCCGACCTCTGCGTGTGGCGAAGTAATCTGACCAGCCGGTGGAAACCAGAAAGAGCCCGATAAAGAGCAACATAATCGAGAGGATCGGCGAGAGAATCCACAGCCACTTTTCGAGCAATAGGGCCTGGTGCTGCATGGCCCAATAGATCATAGTGCCGAGCGTCGCCTCCTTGAGACTGGAGAGCCCGATGATCGCCAGACCCGACTCTGCCGAGATGGCGACCAAAATCGTGTTGATAAAGTTGGCCAGCGCCCAGCCCAGCACAAAGGGCAAAATCTCAACCACGATGATCTTCAACGTTCCTTCACCGGACGCCTGCGCTACGTTGATAAACTCGCGTTCACGCAAACTCAGTGCCATCGCTCTTGCCTGTCGTCCTGGCCAGGGCCAGTTGAAAACGACTAACACGCCAGCAATGAGCAGCAGTGAAGTGCTCCCTCCCAACAAGGCAGAGAGCAGGATCAGAATGGGCAGCGACGGCACAGAGATCACAACGTCCATCAGTAACGTCAGGAAGCGGTCCACGTAGCCGCCCACAAAACCCGAAAGCAGCCCCACCAAGACACCAATCATCGTCGCCAACGCTGCAACCCCTAATCCGATCCACAACGAGTTGCGAATCGACCAGGTGAGCAGCCAGAAAATATCCTGGCCCAAATTATTGGTGCCCATGTAATGCACGCTGCTTGGCGGCAAATTGCGTAGATAGGTGTTCCAGGCCGTGGGATCCTCGGGTGCGAAGGGAGGAACTAGCACGCCTAATATCAGAAAAATGGCGACCAGGAGAATGCCAATCACCAATCTGGGTTTGATCAAACGCATGCGTACCTGTCCTATTTATGGCGAATCCGTGGGTCAATGAAGGGGTAGACAATATCCAGGACCAGTGTTGCCGTGGCGACTGCCACAATCGAAAGACTAATCGCCCCCATGATCAGATTGTAATCGGTGCCGATAATAGCTCTATAGACCAGTGAGCCGACCCCTGGATAACCAAAAAGAATCTCGGTGATCAACGAGCCACCGAAGACGCCGCCGATACTCAAACCCAGGACTGTAATCTGCGGCAGAATGGCAGTGCGAGCGACGTAGCCAAACATCACTTTGTTATCGTTGATGCCTCGGAAATGGGCATACTGCACAAAGTCTTCTTCCTTGGTATCAATTGCCATGGCTTTCATGCTGATAATCCACCAACCAAGGTTGACCATCACAATCGCCATCAGCGGCAGGAAGGAGTTGTAGGCGACGCTCTTCATCCATTGCCAGCTACCAGGGTCACCACTCACTTGAAAGACAAAGGGGAAGACTGGCCAGATATAGGCAAAGAGAATTACCAGCAATAAGGCCAGAATGTAATAGGGAATTGGGTAAATCACCATCGCCGTGGTTTCGATTACCTTAGAACCAGCACTCCGGTTGTGGTAACCAGCCAACAAACCGATCAGATTGCCCAAACACCAGCTAACCAACAATGCTGTCAACATCAAACCCAGCGACCAGGGCAGCTTTTGGGCAATCAACATGCTGACCGGTGTTGGATAGTAGGAAAGCGATGGGCCAAAATCCTGCGTCAGGATCACCCGTTTGAGAAAGGAGAGATATTGATCCCAAATCGAGCCTTCCAGCCCAAAGAGTTGGGTCATGGTCTGGCGCATCGACTCGACCAGTTTGGGATCCATTGTCGTCCCCTGCGCCATCATCTTGCCGAGCATCGCCTCCACCGGGTTGCCAGGAATCAAACGCGGCACAAAGAAGACAATCGTGATGCTGATCCAGACCACGAGCAGATAGGTTGCCAATCGCGAAAGCAGGAATTTGAGGAACGGCATGCATTTCGTCTCCTGACAGGGTGACAAGGTGACATTTGAGGCAAGCCCAGTCATCTTGTCATTCCTTCACCCTGTCACCCTGTCATCTTGTCACCTTGTCATTACTTCGGCTGAATATTCGCCACGATAAACTTGAAGTTCGACCACCACCACCAGGGACCTTCGTAGTAGTTGTCCGCAGTGGGATAGTTGGTGAAGTAGGTTTCGTTGACGGGCACAAACTTGGATGTGCCAAACATCGGAATCCAGTGCATCTCGAGCGCCATCTGCATCAGGAGATCCTTGCTCAGTTCGACGTTCTTGGGATCGTCCGAGGTCACTTTTTCTAGCTCGTCAAAGATCTTCGCCAGCTCATCGCTCTTGTGGCGGTGCTCGTCGCCCGGCGCCGGTTGTCCTGTCTCCACAATGTACTTCTGGTGCCAGCCGTTCACATTGGGATAGATGTCCGGACCGATGGCGCAGCCGGGCCAGTAGGAGCCAGCCTGATAGTCGCCCGTCGAGTTTGCGTTCCAGAAGGAGCCGGCAGTCATAGCGTTAACGGTGGCGTTGATACCGAACTTGCTCCAGGAGTCGGCCACAGCATAGGCCAAACGTCCTGATTCAACTTCGAAGTCGGCGGGCGCATTGATCGCAATTGACCAGGGCGTGCCGTCAGCCAGTAACCACTTGCCGTCAGCATCTTTCTTCATGCCGATGCTCTCAAGTAGTTTGGCGGCTTCATTCACATCATACTTCCACCAGCCTACGCCAAAGAGATCTACTAAGGCAGCTTCGTCGGTGGGCAGATCACCCGCCACACCCTGTTGTTTGAAAATTTCAGCCATATCTTTGGCGAAATTGGGGTCAAATGGAGCGTAGCCATCCGGCAATGTCATCGCTTTCAGTCGTTCTACCAGTGGTTTGTGATAGGTGTTTTGCACGGCAGCCACCGGCGGCACACCCAGTGGTGAAACACGCAACATGCCAGCAAAGGTGCCCAATGAGACGTTCTTAATGTCAGTAGCTAAGGCCAGCGCCCAGCGGGCTTGCCACTGATCATAGGGCGGCTGGCTGTTGTTGAAGCTGATGCCGCGCTCGCAGGGATCATCAAAGTCGGCATAGGGGAAGCCTGCATGCCAGGCACGCACGGCTTTGCTCTTTTGAGTCAGCACCTGCATGGACTCGGGTGTAATATCTTGCAGAATGTCCACGTCGTTGTTGATCATGGCCAAAATGCGCTTCTCTTCGGTGCCTACAAAGTTCCACAAGATGTATTTGGGTCCAGATTTCTTGGTGATCATGCCCACGCTGGTGCGTTGCCAGTCGTCGCGCAATTCCCAGAGCGTCCAGTTGCCATTCGGATCGTGACTCTTGTATTTGTATTCGCCTAGACATTTCGGCGGGAAAGATGCAAAAGTTGTAGGATCTTCTTTTTCCCAGGTATGTTTGGGAACTGGCCAGAAGCGATTGTCCCAAATCGTCACGCCCAGGTCCTTCGAGAAGCGAGGCTGGGGACGAGTGGTATCAACCACAATCGTGTACTTGTCGGTCGCCTTGACACTCTTGAGATAATCGACCGCCCAACCATGAATCGGCAGTTTATCGTTGTCGAGCCAAAGCTGCATAGCATAGACGACATCGTCACTGGTAAACTCGACGCCATCATCCCAATAGATGCCTTCGCGCAGTTTGATCTCAAAGCTGGTGAGATCGGCATTGAGCGGTTTCGGCATCTCAGCCGCCAAGGCAGGGAATTGATCACCGGTCACGGTGTTGATTTCCCACAGGTTGTCCAAACAGACTTCATGATAGCCGCGGCCCATCTCAACACCCGGTGCGTAGGGGTTGAAGAAGTCGGGCCGGCTGATCGAGCCGTTTAGGTTGTCCAAAATCAGGGTTTCATTACGTGGTGTACCAACAAAGGTATTGCCGCCGGCCGCCGCAGGAGCCGCCGCTGCGCCATTATCACTGGCTGGAGTCTGCGGGGTAGCACACGAACTAAGTAACAACGTCAACACAACTACTGCGACGAGCAAAGTATGTTTCTTCATCATCGTTTCTCCTCCTTGAGTAGATTGTTGCAACTGTGAACAGGACTGCTAAACATGATGAACCGGTGCAGAACGAACGTGGGGGTAACCTCCTTTCGATTGGTTAAGAAAAGGTAACTACCAACCCCACCCTAACCCTCCCCTAAAAGTGGGGAGAGAACTGTCACGGAACGGATTCTATTTTGTGGACAAAAGAGCAAGCATAATCTGTCCCTTCATGGTTCCCTCCCTGAAGTCGGGGAGGGTTAGGGTGGGGTGGCTTAGTAGTCACGAAAAAAGAAGCAATATTGAAATCGTGTGGAGCAAAAAAGAGTGAGCGAAGCAGAGGAAAGATTGATGCTGGCACTGATCAATCATCGTCCCAGACGTAACCAGAGCCATCCCCAATCTGACCGTTACTGCCCATCAGCACACCGCTTTTATTTTGTTGTGCCCCACATGAATGGCGGACAATCACCTGGGCAGGCAACACGATTTCGCGTGGTTCGCCCTGGTAGATGCCCAGAATACGCTCAATCAGCAACTTTGTGGCTTGTCGACCCATCTCATGCTCGGGTTGACGCACCACGGTCATAAAGGGATCTAAGTCCGATCCAATACCAAAGTCGTCGATACAGACCAAGGCAATGTCGTCGGGAACACGAATTTTTCGTTCACGCAGAGCGTAGGCGGCACCAACGGCAATGCGCGGTCCAAAGGCAAAGATCGCATCGGGCCGTTGTCGTTCCAGGAGTTTGTGAGCCATGTTGTAGCCGTCACGAGTTCGCCACCCTTCGAGCAACACCAAATCTTCTTCCAACGCCAAGTTCGACTCGACCAGCCCTTTTTGATAACCTGCTAAACGATCTGCACCCTGAAAGGAAGGCATTTGGGGACCTAATGCTGCAATCCGCCTGTGGCCTACCTTGCATAAATGATAGACGAGATCACAGGTGCCTTGTTTAGTATCGCAACGCACCAGATCGTAGGGATAACCTGGTTGCGGATTGAGTACGCGTGCAGCAGGAATGCCACGCCGTTCCAGCAAGGCCGCATAATCCTGTGAGGAAAAGACATGCTGCAATACCAGACCATCAATCTGGCGCTGGATCAACATTTCCATGTAACTCTTCTCCCGCGCACTACTTTTCCAGGGATGGGAGCTACAGATGACAACGTTGAAGCCACTCTCCTGCGCAGTGTCTTCTACGCCAGCCGCCAAATTGGCAAAGAACGGATTTACGATATCATAGACCAAAAAGCCTAGCGTACGCGTTAAGCGGCCACGCATCGATTGGGCGAGCACATTGGGGACATAGTGCAGCTCTTCCGCTGCGCGTCTTACCTTCTCGCGCACTTCGGCGCTGACATACCCCTCGCCACGTAGGACGCGCGAGGCGGTACTCACTCCAACCCCCGCACGTTGGGCAACATCTTTGATATTCGCCATCAAGGCTCCTTACTGACATTTAGATGCAATCCGTAGATACGAAAGAAACGTGGCAGAACGTGGGCTACCTCTCGATACGAGCGCGCGTAAGCATATCTTTCGTCTGGACGATTGTACGGAACCTGCTTATCTTGTCAACTAGGAGGGTGGCGATGTTAACCCTTGGGAGCTTCTGGGATTTACGGCTTATGGCAACGTTACCACATGGTAACGTTGCCATAATAGCACGCTTTTTTTGACATGTCAATCCCCTAAAAATTGGACAAGTAAAATTTGGTACTTGCTCTCTCTAGACGAATTTCTCAGCGGTGGAAGCAAGACTTATAATAAGCTATATGGCCATCAAAACCTTTGACACGCTGCCCGAACTGTCCAAACGCTATAACAACAGTCCCGTTTTCCGTGATACGCTCAATGATTCACTAATTGTCCAGGATGTGATTCATAACGTCTGGCATCGTTACGCTTGGACTCAAGGTAAACGCGAGATCAAATACCGCGAGACCTTACGTGGCGAAGAGTTGCCGATTATGGTGCAAGTATATCCATGATATGAGGTTAGAGGGGTGAGAGGTGAGGTTAGAATCCTTACCCCTCCAACCTCCATTTATTTCGATCAATTAACCAAAGAATTTAAACAATCCATGAAAGCTTTCTCCTTTTCCGCTCCTTACCAGACAACCTTTGTTGAAGTCGATGCACCCCAACTAGGTGCCCAGGATGTGCTGATCGATGTACGCTATGTCGGCCTGTGTGGCACGGATCTCAGCACCTATCGCGGGCTCAATCCGCTGGTCAGCTATCCACGCATTCCCGGACATGAGGTGAGTGGTGTGATCGTAGAGAAGGGTGATCGTGTACCTGAGCTATTTCAAGTGGGCGACCGAGTGATGGTGTCACCCTATACCGAATGTGGGCTTTGTCCGGCCTGTCGGCAGGGGCGGGTGAATACCTGTCAGTATAACCAGACCTATGGCGTTCAGCGGCACGGCGTGATGACGGGGCGCTTTGCGGTTCATTATAACAAGGTCTTTGTGACGAATGCGCTTTCGCTAGAAGAGGCGGTGTTGGTGGAGCCGTTGAGCGTGGGCTATCATGCCGCCAACCGCGGGCGTGTCTGTGAAACTGACACTGTGTTGGTGCTGGGTAGCGGAACGATTGGCATTGGTGTGATTGCGGCGGCGGCACGTAAAGGTGCTCGGGTCGTGGCCGTTGATGTCGATGAGCGCAAGTTGCAGATGGCACGCAAATTCGGCGCAGGAGAAACGATCCATTCCAAACGGCAGGATGTGGTGGCAACGGTTAAGGAATTAACGAATGGTGAAGGGGTGAACGTAGCAATTGAGGCGATCGGCTTGCCCCAAACCTATCGCCAAGCGATCGAAGCTGCCGCTTTTGGCGGACGTGTCGTCTATATCGGCTATGCCAAAGAGGAAATTGCCTTCAACACCGCCGACTTTGTGCGCAAAGAGTTGGACATCCTCGGCTCACGCAATGCGTTGCGTGTCTTCCCTTCGGTGATCGACATGCTCAAACAGCGGGAACGTCCCTTCGCCGAGATGATCAGCCGCATCTATCCCTTTGCCGAAACCGGCAACGCCTTCGCCGACTGGCACGCCGCCCCTGGCGAAGTGACGAAGCTACTGGTTACGGGGTTTGCTGAGAGTGATTGAGCGCTGATAAAGAGATAATAGCGTGAATTCGGATTTAGCCTAACAGGCTGACCTAGGATAACCCACGGGCAGCGCCCTGGGGATGAGATGACTCCCCCGATCCCAGGGCGCTGCCGTGGGTTACCTTAGCCCGCCCCGCTGGGGCTATTACTTCCCGATGGCTAACTGAATTATACAAGCGAGGTAACGTAGGTAATTCTGGTGACGGATGAATCCCATTTTGTCACCTTGCCATCCCTTACACATCCCTCGCCAACAACTTTGCCAACTGTTCCAAACTAGCCAGGTTATGCACCGGCAGGAAGTCATCGACGTGGGGCAGCGCAGCCTGGATGCCGCGCACCAATGGCTGGTAATCGGCATCGCCCAGCAGCGGATTGAGCCAGATCAGCCGGTGGCAACTGCGGTGCAGGCGCTCCATCTCGTGCGCCAACACCTCGACATCGCCCCGATCCCAGCCGTCGCTGATAATCAGTACGATAGCACCCTGGTTGAGTACCCGGCGCGCCCATTGGTAGTTAAACTGTTTGATCGCTTCGCCGATGCGCGTGCCGCCTGCCCAATCGGTCACGCTGCGGCTGGCTTCGGCCAGTGCCTGATTGACATCCCGGTAGCGCAGGGAGCGAGTAATACGAGTCAGCCGCGTGCTAAAGACAAAGGATTCGACTCGATCCAACCGACTGCTGACCACGTAGATAAATTGCAGAAGAATACGTGAATAACGCTCCATTGACCCGCTGATGTCACAGAGCAAAACGACGGGACGACGTTTAACTTTACGTTCCCGCACCGTCAGTTCGAGAATTTCACCACCGTAGCGCACATTGCGACGAATTGTACGACGCAGATCGATAAGTCTACCGCGCGAGGTGATCTCGGTGCGACGTGTGCGGCGCGGTTCAATGTGCCAGAGAATCGAACTCATCAGTTTGCGCACGGTTTGCGCTTCATCGTCGTCCAGCGAACCAAAATCCTTTTGCCGTAAGAGTTCTATATCGCTATAGGTCTGGATCTTGTCGATGTAGGGTTCCTCACGCTCCTCAAGGTTCTGCCCCTCTTTGTGCTCCTCAACCGATTTAATCTTTTCAATCTGCGGCTTGGGTTGCTTGCGCTTGCGGGTCAACTGACTGAGATCAAGGCTGTTTAGTTCATTTTGGCGACGGGCAATCCAAAAAAGGTCAAAGGCTTCGTCAAAGAGCGGAATTTGCTCGCGGCGATTGACCAGGAGCGCACGCAGCCCGTTTTTGAAATCGGTGCGGTTACCGATGTGAATATGGCTGAGGCTGTCCACTACATCGACCACCTGTGTCGGTGTCACTTCCATGCCCAGGGAACGGAGCAAACGTCCAAAGAGCAGAGCATTGCGTAGCAGGTTGCCGCCGGATGGCAAGGGAGACGAATCGTCGGGAATCATTATTTTCGTGGTTGGTTTGAAATGAGATTAAGCAAGCTGCAAATTAACTTCTTGCATAGTAGCGGAAAATTGTCATTCTGAGGAGCGGTTGTTTGCGCCGAAGAATCTTGGTATGTCTGTTTCGCAAGATTCTTCGCTCGAAACTGCCCTTGCTCAGAATGACAAGTACCGAGAAATACAATCTCTAGTTTCTACACTAACGCATTCAGCCGCTGCAAGATCGGCTTGACCGCACCCTTTTGCACTTGCTGAATATCATCCCGGTACTTGAGCAAGGTACCGAGGGTATCGTTGACGATCTCTTCACTCAACTTCTCCTGGTCGAGCGAGACCAGGGCGGTGATCCAATCGATGGTTTCGGCCACGCCGGGCAGTTTATACAATTCCTCACGGCGCAACTCCTGGACAAAGGCGACCACTTGACGGGCCAGTGTTTCGGGAGCGGCGGGAACCTTCTTCAAGACAATCCCATATTCCTTATCAAAGGTGGGATAATCGATCCAGTGGTAGAGACAACGGCGCTTGAGAGCGTCGTGAATCTCACGCGTGCGGTTGGAGGTAATGATCACCACCGGCGGTTCGGGCGCTTTGATCGTGCCCAACTCCGGCACCGTGATCTGGAAATCGGAAAGCACTTCGAGCAGGAAGGCTTCAAACTCCTCATCCGCCCGATCCAACTCGTCGATCAGCAAGACCGGCGCTTTGCCATCCTGTTGGTCGATAGCTTGCAATAAGGGACGCTTGAGCAAAAATTCGGGGCCGAAGAGATCGCGCCTGGCCGATTCGAGATGGATGTGGCCCGCCGCCTCCATCAAGCGAATCTGCAACAGTTGATCGGTGTAGTTCCACTCGTAGACGGCGCTATTCACATCCAACCCTTCGTAACATTGCAGCCGAATCAGTTGGGTTTCTAAAAGATGGGCCAGCACTTTGGCCACTTCGGTCTTACCAACGCCCGCCTCGCCTTCCAGAAAAAGCGGGCGGCGCAACTTTAGTGCTAAGAAAATCGCCGTAGCCAAGCTGCGGTCACTCACATATTGGTGTTCAGCCAGAACCGACTGAACCTGATCGATCGATCGAATTTCAGAAATGGTGGACAAGGAGCAACTCCCACAAGACAAAAAATGAATGCAACCTGATCTTTTCCCTTAGTCTATCACATCGGTTAGGTGAAATGCCATTTACGAAGGAAATTGGAATCTTCTTGTGGGCTATGTTATGGTTATAAGCATATCAAAAAAGTTGAAAAGGGGAAGAGTTGAAGAGTGAAAAGTGACTTTGCAACTCTTCATACTCTCCAACTTTGCAACTTTTCAACTCCTTCCCAACTAGGACACCCTATGAACACAGTTGTCACCTTTCTTCAAGAGATGATCCGCATCCCTAGCCTTAGCAACTCAGCCGAGGAGCAGCAGGCGGGTGAACGTATGGTCCAAGAGATGCAAGCGCTTGGCTTTGACGCCGCCTGGCGCGATGCAAAAGGCAATGCCATCGGCTACCTACGCGGTCAGACACGTGGCCCCGCTTGGCTACTGTTGACCCATCTCGATATTGTCAGCGTGGGCGATCTTGCACTGTGGAAACATCCACCCTTTGCGGCAGTGGTAGACGAGAGCAAAGTGCATGGTCGTGGCTCGGTTGACATCAAAGGCCCTTTGGCGGCTCAGGTTTATGCTGTGGCCGAGTTGATCAAGTCAGGCGAACGCCCGCCCAACGATATCGTGGTGTTGGCACCGGTCGAAGAAGAGACGGCTGGACAGGGTGCCGAGTATTTTGCCCAACATTTACCGCTTAAAACGCCCTTGGGCGAGGAAATTCACTTTGGGGCCTGCATTGTGGGTGAGCCATCCAGCAATCGTGTGATGTTGGGCCATCGCGGCGTGGCACGTGTGTTGCTCAACTTTCAGGGCAGTGCCCACCACGCAAGCCGGGCGATCAATGAGCAGAATCCTTATTTTGCTCTGGGCACCTTTTTAGAGCGGCTGAGCGAGGTCAAATTGCTCAATCATCACATTCTCGGTGTCAGCACCATCGCACCGACCATGATTCATGCCGACACGCGCAGCCAAAATGTGACTCCCAACACGGTGCAGTTGTTCCTAGATTGGCGCTATTCGATCGAAACGCAGGCTGATATGCAGGCAACACTCGATCACCTGACCGACGGGTTAAATGTCCAGTTTAAAACCTGGCCGGCCTGGAGCCACGGTGAGTTGCTTCCCCTTTTTGCCGGCCCCTCTGGCCAAAATAGCCCCGGCTTCTTTATCGAACGTGACGACCCGCTGGTGATTCTCTTGGACAAAACCTTACGCGAGGTACGCCCAGACGCCCCCGAACCTGGTGTTTGGCGCTTTGCCACCGATGGACGCTTTTTCTCGAACCTGGGCATACCGACAGTCGGCTTTGGACCTGGCAACGAATTGCTCGCCCACACCACCGAAGAGGCGATTGAGGTCAGCGAGTTGGAGACACATATTGACGTTCTAGTACGTTTGTTGCGAAATCCGATTTCGGCGAGGTAGCAAGGTAGCCGCTGCTTTTAGCTGCGGGTTGTGGACATAACCCGCAGCGATGAATCGCACAGATGTTGGCAAGAGCCCTGTTTGTGCAGCTGAAAGCACGCACCTACGAAATTCAAATGTCCCTATGGGGCAGGAGGCAACCTCAGCCCCGCCGGAACTCGCTCCACCTGGTGGACGAGGCTACAGAGCGTGGCTAGGTTGCGGCGATCATCGTTGAGATCGGCTTCCTTAGGTGTTTCCAGGAGCATGGCGATGCCGCACCAGCGCTCGTCGTTGAGGATGTTGCGGAAGCCTTCCAGCCCGATTTCGCCTTCGCCAATGTGAGTGTGGCGGTCGAGATGGCTGGCCAGTTTACCCTTACTATCGTTGAGGTGCCAGACCTTGACCCAACCCCGCCCCAATTCCCGCTCCAATTGCGCCATCATCGCCTCGTAAGTTTCTGGCGTGCGGAAGTCATAGCCGGTGGCAAAGGCATGGCAGGTGTCCAGACAGACGCCGACCCGGCTTTTGTCCTCTACCCCGTCAATAATTTGGCGCAACTGAGCGAAACTAATTCCCAACGTTGATCCCTGTCCAGCCATCAATTCCAGACAGGTAATTGTGTTGCCACAATTTGGCGTCGCTGCATGGATGCGATTGAGTGCTTCGCTGATGCGGGCAATTCCTGCTTCTTCGCCGCTGCCTGTATGGGCTCCTGGGTGCAGCACGACATGGGTGATGCCATAGGCGTTGGCGCGCACAATCTCATCGCCGTGGGCGTCGATGCTGCGTTGCCAGAGGTCGTCTTTCGGGCTGGCGAGGTTGATCAGATAGCTGGCATGGCTGACAGCATAGACAATCCCCTTGGCGGGCAATTGGGCATTCCAGCGCTCAATATCCTGCCAGTCAATCGGCGGACCGCTCCATTGCCGATTGTTCTTAGTGAAGACCTGCACGGCATTGCTTTTCACCGCTTCGGCTTCATTCAGCGCCTGGCTTACTCCGCCTGCGATCGACATATGTGAGCCCAGCATTAAGATGGACATGAAAACTCCTCTCACCTGTCCCTAAATAACAGAACCCCGCACGTCCGTAAGGGGCCATGAGTTGTACGTCGTGTGTCGCCAGTTTAACACAAGCTGGGCAGGTTGCTGGTATAATCGAGGCGAAGATGATTCAATATAAAATTCCGTGTTCCCTGCTTTCTGTGTTGACAAAACCTTTTGTAAACGCGGAAAGCAGGGAACACGGGGTCAATGGTTTATCGGTTGGAGTAGAGCTTCGCATTAATTTGATCTATGTTACTTGCCCTTGATACTGCTACCGCTACCGCATCGCTAGCAGTTTATGATCTAGAATCCAACCATTTACTAGCCGAATTGACCTGGCAGGCACGCCGCAGGCAGACTCAGGATCTGCTCTTAGCGGCGCGTACATTGCTCGCACAAGTCGATCTCACCCCATCCGACCTGACAGCACTGGCCGTGACCACGGGACCGGGCAGCTTTACGGGGGTGCGCATTGGCATCAGTGCGGTCAAGGGCATTGCGTTGGGGCTACCTACGCCCCCTCAGGTGATCGGCATTCCAACCTTGAATGTCACCGCTGCCCCCTGGTTGGCTGTAGCTTCTTCTATGCCTGGCGTCACTATCTGTGCCTATATGCAGGCAGGTCGAGGTCGTTATAATTGGAGTTATCTACGACCGCATGAGC
The DNA here is from genome assembly GCA_046328715.1 of Caldilineaceae bacterium. Taxonomy (GTDB): domain Bacteria; phylum Chloroflexota; class Anaerolineae; order Caldilineales; family Caldilineaceae; genus JAXLWB01. The sequence continues at coordinate 134,220 of JAXLWB010000013.1, forward strand.
CAAGCAAACGACTGACCACAGAGGATCATCAAAATGGCACGGTTGATGAACTGGTTGACGATCTACAACGACAGTCGAACCAAGTCGTTTGGCTGGTAGGAGAAACGACAAGCGACTTACAGGATCGGGTAAAACCGCTTGCACACGTTGTCTTCGTGGAGGAAGTCAGCGGCTGGCGGCGAGCAGGACACCTGGCGCAGCTAGCTGCCCATTACCTGCAAGCTGGAATTGCCGACAGCCTATCTGAACTGCAACCGATCTACCTGAGACAGCCATAAAGACCTGCTTCACTACACCATGATACCGAACACAGCCCTTCAGAGCATTGACCCGCAATCCCTCTTACTCAACTTAATGACGCTGGATGACTTGCCGATCGTCGATGAAATCGAGCAGGCGAGTTTTCCATCCCCCTGGTCACTGGAAACCTTTCGTTACGAATTACAGAGCAACCCGCGCTCCTTTTACTGGGTGTTGCGCCCTAATCCAGCAGTATCAGCAGGCAATCGGCCTCTGATCTTAGCCTACGGCGGCTATTGGTTGATGGGCGAAGAGGCGCATGTCGTGATCCTGGCCACCCATCCACAGTGGCGACGCCAGGGGTTGGCCGAATACCTACTGATTCAGATGATGGAGCAGATGCGTGCGGTGGATGTTCATGAGGTGACGTTAGAGGTCCGTGCGGGGAATTACGCTGCTCAAGCACTCTACCGCAAGTTAGGCTTTGAAGAAGTTGGTCGCCGCAAGCGCTACTACCGCGACAACCATGAGGATGCGCTGTTGTTGACACGCTTTGGACTGCAAGATGACGCCGACCCTGGGTCGGACATGAAGGGATGACAAGATGACAAATTCACAGGTCATCCTGTCATCTCTTCACTTCTGTGCTGTTTTCTGAGGGGCGGGTAGGGCGATGACGATGATGCGATGGGTGTTATCGTCGCGCGGCCAGCAACTGACTAGAGTCAATCGGCTGTCCGGTGTAGGGGCGATCCATTGGGCGTTCTTGCGGCGCTGGTTGGCAGTGGCGTACTTCTCGGGCACGATCAGCACCTTGTCCACATGGTAGGTAAACTCTTTTCCATTCGCCCAAAGGTCAATCTCATCCCCTTTTTTCAACTGGTCGAGTTCGCGGAAAACTGCCCCTTTGATGTTGTTGTGCCCACTTAACACTACGTTACCATTCTGCCCAGCCATGGCACTACTCTTGTGCCACCCTGCGGCATAATCAGCCACGTCCCATTCACTAAAGATACGTCCCGCATCATCCTGGGTGGAACTCCAGCCGAGTTCGACAATCGGAATGTCGGAACGGATCGCTGGAATCATCAGCCGGGTAGGCACTGCGGCTTGAGCTGCCGGAGCGGCTAGAATTGGGACAGTAATCGGTGGCACCGGGATCTCTGGTTCGGGCGGGAAAAACCAATCCCAGAGTGCGCAGCCAGAGAGGAGAAAGCTCGAACAAAATAACGTGATTAGCAAAAATAAGTGCGGAACGCGCAATGTAGAACGGCTCATACCAACGATCGATCTCCTATTTGCGGCGGCCTTGGGCAATCGCCTCGACCCGTTCTACTGGTCCACCAACAGGGGCGAGGATTGCACTAAAATTTGTGGCACTGCCGCGTGGTACAATAGTATACTCCGGTTCTACTTTTCTTGTTGCAATCACGCGTCCTAATCCATCATATGCAGTCAGAATCACTTGGACATCCGTGGCCTCTTCGGGCCCAATGTTGGCGATCGAACCACTCACCGTGTAGGAAGCGTAACGTTCGCTTTCATTCTTAAGGTCACGCACCTCCAGGTCACGATAGTAGCTGCCTACATAAGCGGGAACTGCGTGGGTCACATAGGCACGAAACTTGGCAAAGCGCGGCGGCATTTCGCCAAATAGAATCGCAAAGGGTGCCTTTTTGCCGCTGTCGATCAAATCGACTGCGACTAAATTCTCTGAGGTGGAGATCTCTTGATCCGTGTCATCCACCAGGGTTACGGCCACGCGCACCTGCTCCAATGACTGATCGCTGGTATTGACCACCTCGCCAAGCACGAAAAGTCCACCGATGCTGGTATTGCTCAAAAAGACATTCGTTACTTCCATCGGCAGCGGTGTAGGGGTAGGGGTTGAAAAAGCGGAGTCACCCTCTTCCGATTTCTCTTCGGGTCGTGGAATGATCAATTGTTGCCCAATTTGCAACGTTCGCGGGTCCAATATGCCATTGCTATCCTGCAACTCGGCCACGCTGATGCCGTATTTGCCTGCAATCGAGAGCAAACTCTCACCCGACTGGATGACATGGACGATGGGTGTCGGGGTGACTGTTGGCGTTGGCGTCGGCTCCGGGGTATAAGGAGCAGGAGTTGCACTGGGTGGCAAGGTGGCAACTGCGATGTTGACATCCAGGGTCGGCGATGGCTCAATGGTCGGCGTTGGCGTCAAGGTGATCACTTGACCACAGCCGGCCAACAGCAACATGGCGACAAAAGTAAAGCCGATTCCCACAGCTTGCCAACTGAATGACGTCAGGTTCTGGACAGTTTGATGGCTATTGATGTGCAAGGATCGTAAGCAAATCATTGGCTCAATTATAGCAGGTCTGTCCCTCTTAAGCGAGAGCCATTCGTCGTATTTTAAGTTACGAACCTTGTAACTGGTCAGCGAAGTGAAAACTTACAATCGGGTGGGGAAGCCAGGGCAAAAAGAGCGAATTGTGAATTGCGAAATTTAACGCAACCCTGTTAGTGTGGTTGTCATTTCATAGCGCTTGCCACTTCGCGAAGATTCCAGTGCGCCTAACATCATTTCCGTAATGTGACGGCCCCACTCGACATTGACAATTGGGTCACGATCTTCCAGGATGCAATCAACCAAGTGCTGCGTTGACTCATGGTAGTAGTTGAAGGCACCGGGTGTTGGCTTGGGCCACTGGGCGCGGCTGCTGTCGCCGGTTGGAGGAACGTGATACCAGCCTTCCGCGTCTACCTGGGGTAACAGATGGCGACGGTTGCTGATGATCGAGGCAAAGTTGCCATTGGCACCGAGCACAAGATTGCCTTCTGTTCCAAAAACACGCAATCCCCCATAGCCTGCTCCTGGTGGCACAGGGTGAAAGGCCCGCGCGATGTGGAAAACCCCGGTTGCGCCGCTCTCCATTTCGTAAAGGCTGGATGCGCTGTCTTCGGCCTCCATGCGGACTTGCAGAGTCTTCGGTAGGTTGACGACAACATCCCAGTAGTTGGCATTCTCTGGGTCGGTGGCTTGGGCAAGAAACTTGTCATATTCGCTGTCGGGCACGATCATGCGGTCCGGGAGGGTGATTCTGGCCATGCCCATGACACTTTTGCAACTGCCCAAAAGCGTTGCAATTTGCGTAGGTGCATAGGGAAAGTCCAACAGCATCCCACCACTATCCTTGGCATAGAAGGCCCCAATCCCGTATGGATTGCCCCCCAAAGAAGGATGATAGTGAGAAGGAACGCCCGGCAGCCAGCTAAACCAGGAGACGTTGCCCAGCACGCCCTTTTGAATTAACTCACGCAAAGGGGGATAGGCTGGATCGAGCGGTGAATTGGAACTGGGCTCAACTACGACCTTGACTCCAGCCTTACGTGTCGCTTCGACAATGGCGTTGGCACCGTGCAACTCCAAGGCCATCGGCTTTTGCAAAAGCACATGTTTGCCCTTCTCAATCGCAGCAAGCGTAAAGGGCAAATGGGTTCCCGGGCCGGTGAGGATAAAGACTGCCTCGATATCTGAACGAGCAAGCATCTCGTAATAATCTTGGTATTGCTCTTTTGCCCCGAAAAGCCGAATACAGGCGGCAGTGCGTGCCGGATTGCTATCGCAAACAGCCACAAGTTCCCCATTCTCCATCTTAAAAATATAGGGGAGGTAGTAAGCAGTCGCCACTACACCGCAGCCGACAACGCCGATCTTTACTTTGCGCATATGAGGTTTTGTCTTTTGGCTAAGGGAGGGGAAAAAGTAGGTCAGTGAGACAGTGAGACAGTAGGACAGTTCAAACTAATTCGTTCAGAAGTTTGGAGGAAAATGTCATTCTGAGCGGCAGTTTGCGAAGAATCCTGCGTTGTCAATTCAAGATTCTTCGGCGAAAAGCTGCCTCAGAATGACAAATTGCGAACTTCTGAAAGTGACTTACCGCCCCACCGTCTCACTAATATTTAGCCCAACCGCTTCTTAAATTCGGCGGTCAGTGCGGGCAACACTTCGAAAAGATCGCCGACGATGCCATAGTGGGCTCGTTCGAAGATTGGAGCTTCGCGATCCTTGTTGATGGCGACAATGATCTTGCTGCCACCCATGCCAGCTAAGTGTTGGATGGCACCGCTGATGCCGGAAGCGATATAGAGATCAGGCTTGACAGTGCGGCCAGTTTGACCCACCTGATATTTGTAGGGAATGTATCCGGCATCGACTGCGGCGCGGCTTGCGCCTACAGCGGCACCAATGCTTGCGGCCAAATCCGAAACCAATTGAAAGCCCTTGGCAGGATCGGAGGCGACGCCACGGCCACCGCTCACAATCTTGCCCGCATCGGCCAGATTTACTTCGCCACTGTCGGTGCTCTTGGACTCCAACACCTTAACAGGAATGGCATCTTCACTCAGTGCTAACGAGACTTCCTTGACCGAGCCACCTGCCGCACCCGGTTCTGGCATGGGGAAGGAGCGGGGACGCACGCTAGCAACCTGTAACGCGCTGTCAAACGTCACGTCAGCGAGGATATTATTGGAATAAACCGAACGTGTACAACTGAGCTTTCCGCCGCTCACACTTAGATCGATTACATCTGGAGCGAGGCCAGCATTGAGCTCGCAGGCAACCGAGGCCGACAACTCACGCCCGCGCGAGGTGCCCGCAGTCAAGAGGACGGATGAGCCACTGGCCTGCAAGGCAGCCTTCATGGCGGCAGTGTAGGCGCTCAGTCGGAAGGAGGCCAGGGCAGGGTTGGTGACTGTGTAAACAGTGCCAGCACCGTACTTTTGGGCCTCGGCAGCGACTGCCGCAGTCTCGGCACCAATCACTACCGCTGAGACATCGGAACCGGCCAGTGCACGCGCCTTACCGAGTACTTCCCAGCAATTGGAAACGGCTTTATTATTATTTTGTTCAATCCAAACGAGAATGGACATTGTACTGATCCTTATTCGCTAAATCAAGCGATGAAAATTTTGCAAGGCAACCATGGTGTAAGATGAATATCACTTTGCAACCTGCAACTTGCTAAATCACCTTTTCTGCCAACAACGCATCAACCAGTGCAACTGCCTTTTCCTGGGCCGAAGCACCCTCGATAATTTTGACCGAGGTCTTTTTCACTTCTGGTTTGCGGACGTTGTTCCAATGCGTTTTGGCACTGTCGACGTTGCCCACATCGCCCGAGGTCAACACTGGAATCTTGGCTTTGCTTGCCTTGCGGATGCCCATAAAGCTGGGATACCGTGGGTCGTTGATCTCTTTCCCGACGCTGACCACAGCAGGTAGAGATGCTTTGACGGTTTCCTGTCCGCCATCTACACTGCGTTCAACCGTAATCGAACCGCCGCCAATTTCCACAATCTTGGATACCGCGGTCAACAACGGCATGCCAAGCTTGTTAGCGACACCTACATAGACTGCACTGCTATTCTCATCGACACTCTGGCGGCCAGTGAGGACCAGATCCACATCGCCCACCGATTTGACGGCCCCCGCCAATGCCGAAGCTGTGGTCCACATATCGCCCTGCATGTCGCTATTATCGACAAGAATGGCCTCATTGATGCCCATGGCCAGCGCGTGCTTGAGGGCATCGGTCGCATCGGAGTTGCCCATGCTGATCGCAACGGTTTCAGCATCCTGATTCTCGCTGAGTAACACCGCTTCTTCGGCGGCAAACTCATCCCACGGATTAATCACCATGGTGGCATTCACGGAGCCCGATTTCACTTCATCTGCCGAAATCTTGGGTAGCTCCGCAGTATCTGGGGTTTGTTTGATTAAGACGACGACTTTCAATGTATGCTCCTTCCATCAGTACCGGACACGGAGTAGCTCTATCGAACTAGAACTGAAAATAATGCCGTGCAAAGGTTAATTTTGGTTCAATTTTATTATAACTGAATCTGTTTTGCAGTTGTTGATAGCTGGTTGCAACAAAACGACCCGGGCATTGGCACCGAGTCGTCTTACGTTTCATGTTATTGTAACTATGTTGCTCTGATATGCCAATCTAGCGGGTTGCTGTCTGAGATCAACCCATCATACCTCGATCTCCCATAGGATTGAATCCATACCCAGCAGGTGTTCAAGTTCCGATGTCTGCCTAGACTCAGTTGGTGCAGGTTTGGGAGCAATGGGTTTGGCTGGAATGCCAACCGCAGTGCAGTTGGCTGGAATATCTTTGGTCACCACTGCGCCAGCGCCAATCGAAACATTGTCACCGATCGTAATTCCTCCGATCACTGTGGCACCAACCCCGATTGAAACATTGTCACCGATCTGAGGAATGCCACTTTTGGCATAACCCAGGGTCACACGATGGAGCAGAGTTAGGTTTCTGCCAGCAACCACGTCAGGGTGAATCACGGTGGGACCAAAGTGCATCACGCAGAGTCCCGGGCCGATCTGCGCACGTGGCGACAGCTCTACGCCGCTGTAGAGACGGACCAAGGGATAGAAAATGGTATGAAGAAGGAAAAAGAAAGAGTAAAAGGGATTACTCCGGTTTTGATAGAAACACTGACCAAAGCGGTAATAAATGACACCTGCAGCCGATGGATGCCGATAGATGCTTTCCAACGACAGAAAAAGCAAAGGTGCCTTTTTCTCCGCAACAGCATAGCGAACAAGATCTGCTTTGAGCAGCTTCAAGGTTTCAGACAAAGACATGGCAATTTGTCCTAAGCGCGGCGGCAATGTACTGGCAATACTCATACACCTTTGCGGCGTATGATACTGCAAAGTACTAGTATAGCATAATTTACTAGTTATACGATGACAAAGCGCTTTCAGGAATGCTTTGCGGTACAAAGAGCGTTATACCCATTGCGGTTGCAAACGCCATAAATTTTCTCTGTAACGATGGCTGAAATTCATGGCTTTTCAGAGGACCATGGATATGACTTCGAGCAGAGCATCAGTATAGATGGAGAAGTTGTGCGATATGGGTTCCTAGCTGTTGCCCCCACTGCTGGTAACCAAGGGCAGAAGGATGAAATTGGTCGGCGCAGAGCAACTCGATGCCGCCAATAAATTCAGTTCCAGCCCATGTGACCATGGGTAGCATCTGTGCCAGGCGACGCATGGCGATGTTAAAGGCGTGGGCGCGCAACCCGAGGCCAATCCGCAAAGGTTGGGGAAGAATCGGAAAGCGTCCAACTTCGGGCACAGCAACCAGTACAATCGGCAGCGGACCAAGCTTGAGGCGCAATTGTGAAATCAGTGTGGCCAAATCTCGCTGAAAACGGGCAGGATGATGAAAGCGCAACACATCATTCACACCTAGGGCAATGACGATCATATCAAATGGTTCGTCTGGAATTTGCGGCACGAGTTGTTGAATCGTCTTTTGCACTGTAACGCCACGTTTGCCCACCGCATGCCAAAAGACCGTTCGCTTGCTTTGTCTAGCCACAGTTTTGGCCGCTTGGCCGGGCAGTGCATCATCGTACGTGGGTGCGCCGACACCTTCAATCGTAGATTCACCGAGAAATAACAGGTGAATCGCAGACTCTTGTTGTTCAATGATGCCAAAGGGCTTGCCGCTGGGAGAAGGGATTTTGGGAGTACGTTTGCGTACCTGGGTACCTTGAAACACGAAGATTGGTGCAAGCACAACACTGGCACTTGAAGCCGCCATCACAGCAAATTCATTGAACATGGACACATCCCACACAAATGCACCGTTCCTATACACTTGTCGCCGCAAATCGATTCGCTTCCGTCATGTTGCGCTCGTATCACTAAATCCACTTGCGCACTGCATACGTCTATTCCTTATAGGTTGCGAATAGTGACACTATAGCGCAAAATCTTTTGATTTGAAAGTAATTTCTCAGCGTGGTACGCTAATAGCACGCTACATTTGGATGGATCTATCGTTACTTTCTGGAGGCAAGCATGGCGACGCGTCTGGCAGATCGGCTTGCGGCAGCACGCCGTCGACAATTCGTTGGGCGTGAAGCAGAAAAGGCACTTTTTCTCGAGGCAATCAGCGCCGCCGAGCCGTCCTTTTCTTTGCTGTTTATCTATGGACCAGGTGGGATCGGCAAAACGTCCTTGCTGCGTGAGTTCATTCGCATTGCGCAACAAGGGGAGGCCACCACCATTTACCTGGATGGTCGCAACATTGAAGCCTCGCCAGCGGGGTTTCTCGCCAGCATGAACAACGTCTTTGGCGCCAATACGGAAGAGAATAGCTTTAGCCTGCTCGAACGCCAAAGTCAGCGCGTGGTCCTCTTAATCGATACCTACGAGTATCTCTCGTCGCTCGACACCTGGCTACGCGATCTCTTTTTGCCGCAGATTCCAGCCAATGCACTGGTCGTGATCGCTGGACGCAACCCACCTGCTTCCTCATGGCATGCTGATACTGGTTGGCAAAGTCTGATCAAAGTCGTATCGCTGCGCAATCTGACGCCAGAAGAGAGCCGGCAATTGCTCGCCCTGCATACGGTCGAGACAAGTGCCCAGGATGAAATCGTTGCCTTTACCCACGGTCACCCGCTTGCCATCTCGCTGATTACCGAGTTGGTGGAACAGGGAGTGGCCTTTCGGCTCGATTCGGGACCCACACCGGACGTGGTCCGTCTGCTGCTGCAACGGTTTGTCGAGGATACACCGAGTTATCTGCACAAACAGACCTTGGAAGCCTGCGCCTTGGCGCGCCATATGACCGAAGGCCTGCTCACGGCCATGCTCGATCGGCCTGATGTACATCAATATTTTGATTGGCTGCGCGGCTTGTCCTTTATTGAGTCGGGACGGATGGGGCTTTTCCCACATGATTTGGTGCGCGAGGCGATTGCGGCGGATCTGCGTTGGCGCAATCCCGAACTCTATGCCCAGCTTCATCAGCGTGCCCGCAACTACTATCATCGGCGCATTCATGAAACACAAGGGGCAATGCAAACACGGGTACTGACCGATCTGGTCTTCCTGCATCGGGATAACGCGGTCGTACGCCCCTTTTACGAATGGCAAGATAACGACAGTCTATGGGTTGATGGGGCACGTGCCAGCGATGTACCCGCCTTGGTCGAGATGGTGCGCAAACACGAAGGCGACGCCTCAGCCCAACTGGCGGAGTTTTGGCTTGCTCGTCAATTGGGGAGCACGCTACTTTTTCGCAATCGCCAGCAGCAAGCAGTGGGGATGTTGATGTTGCTGCAACTCAACAAGGCCACACCCGAAGAGATCGCTCGCGACCCAGCGACGCTCAAAGTTTGGAGTTATCTCCAACGCCATGCCCCGTTGCGTCCCAACGAGCAGGCAACCTTCTTCCGCTTCTGGATGGATGAAAACCACTACCAGGGACTTTCTTCGGTACAGAGTCGGGTCTTTCTCGCTTGTGTGCAGCATTATCTGACGACGCCAGCCCTGGCCTACACCTTCTTTCCTTGCGCCCAACCGGAATTTTTCACAGCGATCTTTGCCTATGCTGACCTTCATCGCATTCCCGAGGCGGACTTTATCGTGGGCGGACAGTCGTATGGCGTCTTTGGCCACGATTGGCGATTGATGTCACCAGCCGCCTGGCTCGACTTGATGGCGGAGCGCGAGGTTGCCGCAACCGCAAGCAGCCCCAGCACCCAGGCCGCTGCACCCAAACCCGCCCCCCAACCGATCCTCGTCCTCAGCCAGCCGGAATTTGCCGATGCTGCCCGCGATGCGCTGCGCCAGGTCAACCGGACCGATGAGTTGCAACGCAATCCACTGATGCGCTCGCGCCTGGTGTTGGACCGCACCGGCACGGAATCGACGCTGGCCCAGCGCGCAACCACGCTGCAAACCCTGCTCAAAGAGACGGCGCAACTGCTGCAAAGCTCGCCCAAGACTAATCGTGCCTATCGAGCATTGCATCATACCTATTTTCAACCCGCTGCGACCCAAGAACTGGCCGCCGAACTGCTCGATCTGCCCTTCAGCACCTATCGTCGCCACCTGAAGGAAGGCATCGACCATGTGGTGGATACCTTGTGGAATCGAGAATTGGGCAATGTGGAGTGAAGCAGTAGGATAGTAAGACAGTAGGACAGTGAGTCAGTGAAGCAGTGCCACTGTCTTACTGTTTCACTATCTTACTGTCTACTGACCACTGAACACTCAAAAATGGAGAACTCATGTTATTTGAAATCTGTATTGACTCGGTCGAAGGGGCGATTGCGGCACAGGAAGGCGGCGCACGGCGCGTTGAACTGTGCGACAACCTCGTCGAAGGTGGCACGACGCCCAGCATCGGCATGATCAAACTGGTGCGCAACAAAGTTGAGATTGGGGTCAACGTGATCATCCGCCCGCGCGGTGGCGACTTTCTCTACAGCGATCTCGAATTCGAAGTGATGAAGCTGGATATTCAGGCGGCAAAAGAGGCGGGTGCCGATGCGGTTGTATTCGGATTACTCAACGCTGACGGGACGATTGACAAGGAACGGACTGCGGAACTGGTGGCACTGTCGCGCCCAATGCCCGTCACCTTCCATCGTGCCTTCGATATGACGCCGGATGCCTTTGCTGCGCTCGAAACCCTGATTGAACTCGGCGTTGACCGTGTCCTCACCTCTGGCCAGCAGGAGACAGTTGCCCAGGGCTTGTCCTTGCTCACAGAATTGGTCAAAGCGGCAGGCAATCGGATCATCGTCATGCCCGGCGGTGGCAGCGAACATAACGTGAAGCAACTGGTCCAAGCCGGCGTCAGCGAAATCCACATGACCGCCCGCAGCATCCTACACAGCCAGATGGAATTCCGTCGTCACAATGTCTTTATGGGTGGCCCGCCCATGCCCGATGAGTTTACTCTGAAGCGGACCGATGCGGAGAAGATTCGCAAGATTCGGGAACTAATTGATGCGTGAAACGTGATATATGACTCGTAATGCGTGAATTGTTGAATTTCTTTTTTCTGCTAGTGGCGATTAGTTATGGTTCAGCCCTTCTTGAAACAACAACGAATGAAGCGAAGGTCTGGTCCGGCATTTTTCGTTCCTTTCCTAATTCGTTGTTGTGGTATGGCTGAATAGTTTCGACGACTATACAATAAAGCCAATCGACACTTCACATTTCACGCCTCACCACCACTACATCCCGCTCCTTGATTACCCGATCAACACGATGGGCGAGTTGGGTGTAGGGTGGGTTGTTGAGGACACGCAGTCGAGGCTCGGTGGACAATAGTTCGAGCATGGCGCTGCGGGGGAGGGGACGAGTCTCCCAAGCGAGGGTCAAGGTGCCACCGGGCAGCAGCAACGAAGTCCAGACTGGCAGCGCCTTTTTGAGCAGGCTGGTTAGATTAGCGACATGCTGGATGCCATAGGGCAGATCGCCGACAATCAGGTGGGGGCGGGGCAGGCCGAGCAGGAGTTTGTCTGCCTCCACTGTGTCCCCAGCGGCGATGACGCAACTTTGGGCTGGATCGCCGACGGTCAGTTGCCAGCGTTTGCCCAGCTTCTTCATCCGTTCTTCTTTGCTCTGGCAACGGATGCGCTCCTCGCGGCAATATTGTTCCAAAAATGAGGCAGTCGAGGCGCTGTCCTGCTCGCTCTGTTCGACGCCCAAGGCGCTTGCCCCCAACATCAGCGCCGTAAACAGTGTCGTGCCACCACCCGCAATTGGGTCAAGCAGGCGCAGCGTACGCCAATCCTGATCGGCAAAGTTGCTACTGGAGCGGGCAACGTTGCAGAGAAAGTGGGTGAACATCTCATTCGTCTTGCCCTTGTAGCGCCGAGTCATCACCAGGTCGGCGGGCAAACCTCGGGGACGTTGGGTTGTCAGCGGGCGCAAAAAGGGGCCGACCTGATCGCCGATCACGTCGTAGTAGTCGAAGAAAGCACTACACATCGCCAAACTGCCCAAGGCCGCGATCTCTGCCTCTTCGATTGCTCGCTCCAACGTCAATTTGAGATAACTTTGGCCCGCCAGGTCTACCGACTCCAGGGCACGAATCACCTTACCCAACGGCGACAACTGCAACTCGTAGGGTGCCAACGTCGAAGCCAACGCGCTATATTGCGCCCCCCGTTGCGGTGCGATCTGAGCTAAGATCATGTTTGAATTGCGGATTGCGGATTGCGGATTGCGGATTATTTCGTTCCCTGCCACGTTGCCCCCTGCCACTTTGCCACTTTATAACCTGCTCTATCCTACAATTCGACTGAGATCGGGCGCAAATCGCGCAATCTGCTCGCGCAGGCGGAGCAGAGCAAGTTCTTTGGCTTTGGCTTCAAGCATGATGTCGAAGGGGCGCAGGCGGGCGGCGTGGGCAGCGCGCAGCAGGTCGATCACCTCGAAGGGATGGAGATAGTCGCTATGTTGGTTAGGCAAGGGCGCTTGAATCTGAAACTGCCCCTGGCGCTGCGTCAGCCGCAGTTCGGTACGGGGCGAGGAGAAGTGGATCTTGGGCAGGTGGTCGGGCGGCCAGGTGGCCAGGGCCAGACGCAGCGCCTCCAGCGTGGGGATGCCAACTGGATCAAGACAACGGTGATGCAACACATCAAAGACAATACGGATGCCCGTGCGCCGGTGCAGCCAGAGCGCATCCTGCAAGCTGAAGAGGCGATCATCGTTCTCCAATACCACCCGTTGGCGTGCCGCAGGTGAAAGTTGGTCAAAGTGGCGGGCAAAGGCATCCCGACTCTGGCTGTTATCCCCGTAGCCACCGCCCACATGAATCACAATCACTGCCTCAGTACCCAAGCCCATGCCGTCGAGCAAGGCTGTCGCCATGTCCAACTCGCGCCGATTGCGGGCCAGCGTCGCCGCGTCATTGCGACCCAACTGGATATAGAAGCCAGGATGCATGGTCAGCCGGATGGCGTAACTGCGCGCCAGATCGCCAATCGCCGCCAATTCGGTCACACACTCTTCGATCTGGCGATGAAAGTGCGGCAGGTCAGGATGGGTAAGATAGGGCGCAAGCTGACCCGAGAGGCGATAAAAACGAATCTGATTGGCGTGCAGATACTCCAAAATATCGCGCACATAGGCCAGGCTGACCGACAAATGCGGTTGGTTCTGCCAACGCCGGCTGTCATGCGGACGCAGCGGTGCGCCGAGCAGTTTGACGGGTACGCCGAGGCGGAAGTGGAGAGCAGAGATTGGAGATTGGAGATTGGGAGATTGGGGTGGCATGGGAAGAGTTTGCTATAGGTAACGGCTCAAAAGGCGATTGACAAGGTAAATCCAAGTCAGTATACTTGGCAACAGAGTGGTACATGAATGTGATGAGAACACTCGTTCTATTCTGCAAAGGTTATCACAAGACTTTCTACCCATACAATTACAGATTGATTACAGTGCGTAATTTCATAAAAGATTCCTCATCGTAAGTTATTCGGACTTATGCAATTGTGGTATAAACGTAGTTCGACGGCTCATTTCAGCAAAGCCCATTTTCCTACTGTGACGCGCTTTTCTCATGCTTCTTTCACTGATTGCCTCTCACCACCGACCAAAGTCATCACACCATCCGTCGATATCTTCCCTGAGATACTGATATGCCGACCGTTGACATGCTGCTGAATCATCTCCAAACTTCAGGTCTGCTGCTTCAGCATGATACCGCCTTACTCAGCGTCACCGCCCTCATCGTTTACACTCCGATTTTCGGTTCCTGGTGGTCGCATCCACAGGGAAACCAGATATATGCGCTCCTCAACACCCTCACCGAGCATCCCGATGTACTTGTCGTCAAGTTGGTTCGTGGCAAAGCGACATTCCTCCATCGACGCCTCTGGCCAGCACTCCTTGGAGTCGCTTGCGCCCATGAAGAGTGGCAGTTTGCCAAGCTCTCGAAACAAGCACTCACACTGTACGAGGAGGTTGAAGAGTTGGGAGTGCTGCGTGCCACTGGCACTGTGCCCAAGGAGCTTGAGCGACGTCTCTTGGTGCAGAGTTCACAACAGCATACGGAGCGAGGACACCACGAACTACAGCTCATGTCGTGGCGCTTTTGGGCAGAGCAGTGCGAATGTACTGCGGACGTTCCAGCGCTGCTCGGAAGATTGCAGCTTGAAGAAGCGCTACAAACGATTGGTGGAAGACCTGACTCACTGCCGTGGTATACCAAAAACAGAGCAAAGTAAAGCAAGTTGCACAAGTCGCTTGAGCAATGACACTGAACACGCACACGAGAGCCTGACGATAAAAGTGTGACAGATCAGGATAAGTGAAATACGGCACAAGTTGACCAGACAAACGGTAAAACGAATCTATGTAGAGCAGTTTACCCCAAGGTGTAACTTTCAAGCCATCCTCTTCCGGGAAGGCTCTTACGCAAGACAGGCTATAGCAGTATGCCCTTCCCGGAAGATATCTACGAAGGGGCTTAATCGATACCCCAAAAGCTATACTACGGTCTAGTACACAACCTACCTGATAGCCAGTGTAAGATAAACATCCTCAGGCTAAAATTAAGGTACTTACCGTAACAGAATACTAGGTGGGCGATTTCTATACTCGGTCATATAGGAGGGTATTATGAATGCCAAGGTACTCTTGAAACGCTTGCTAGTTGGGCTGATGATCCTCATCCTCGTTACAGTCGCACTGTTTTGGTTCGCTACCTATCACCCAGCAAAACTCCAAAACGAAGCAGTCACCTGCCCGCAAAATACGCCAACACTGCGATCCGGTCAATCGATAAAGGTGATGACCTGGAATGTGCAATTCATGGCGGGGAAAAATTATACATTCTGGTTCGATGTGCCAAACAATGATGGCCCGGACGAGCGGCCCACAGCAGAAGACGTAACAGCCACAGTGCAAGAAGTGGCCCGTGTCATTCGTGCTGAAGATCCCGACATCCTCTATCTGCAAGAGGTGGACAAGGGAGCGCTGCGCACAGATTATCGGGATGAATTGAGCGAATTGTTAACGCTTATTCCCGACTATCCCTGTTATGCTCAAACCTATTATTGGAAAGATGCCTACGTACCTCATCCGCGCATTCACGGGTCTACGGGACTGACCCTGGTCACTTTATCCAAATACAAAATTGAAAATGCGACTCGCTATCAGCTTGCTTTGCCGCCCGCCGATCTTCTCACGCAACAATTTAGTGCAAAACGGGCCATCCTTGATGCGCGTATGCCTGTGAACGGCGCAGCTGATTTCCATGCGCTCAATACGCATCTGGATGCTTTTGCCCAGGGAAATAACACGATGGAGTTGCAGGTTCAAGAAGTAGA
This sequence comes from Caldilineaceae bacterium, assembly GCA_046328715.1. Classification (GTDB taxonomy): domain Bacteria; phylum Chloroflexota; class Anaerolineae; order Caldilineales; family Caldilineaceae; genus JAXLWB01. The sequence goes on from JAXLWB010000013.1 coordinate 149,628, forward strand.
TGCACTGCTGAGCGAGCTGGAAGAAAGCAGTAATGCCTGGGTCATTGGCGGCGATTATAATCTTCTCCCGCCGGATGATGCGTCTCGTCAACGCCTGCCTGCCACTCATCAGTCCTACTATAATCCTCAACCAGAAATTAAATTGCTATACGCCAACTACAGCGCGATTCCAAGTTTGCAAGAGATTACCGGTGCAGATAGTTCAAAGTGGTTCACCTATCTGCCGAATGATCCGACCATTCCCTATCCTGATAGCACACTTGACTATCTCTTCTATTCGAAACTGCTTGTTCTGGGCAACCATTATGTCCGTTCGGATGACACACAGAAAATCTCCGATCACATGCCGGTCATTGGTGTTTTCATCTTGCCATAAAGAGTAACATATCTAAACCATTGGAAATTAATGATCTGCTTACAGGCTCAAACCAAGCTCATTTGCCTCAAGGGCAGATCTTTAGATACAATAAGCAGATGATGTGTTTCTAACTTTATGGGAAGCTAAATGTCATTTGAAGAGCAAGTAAAAAGTCTTGAACGGTCAGATGTAGATGACATCTCATATCACTACGACAATGCTCTTGACACAGAGCATGGCTCCGGTGACCATTGGATATTGATGAGCGTTTTAGACAAATATGGATTTCGAACGTATAGTCCAACAAAAGCGATGGAAATAGCAGAGGAGATCATCGTACTATGGTATCGTCTCCCAAAGTAGGTGACATTATCCGCATGCGCTCCTGGCATGGGGTGGTATTGGATGTGTTCAAAAATGAAGCAGGAAAAACGATTCTACGGGTTCAAACAGCCCGTAACGTTTTTCGACGGCTCAACCCTGAATTTATCGAACTTGATCTGGCTCCTGATACGATTGAAGCCGCCACAATCAATGATTTGCAGGCAGAGATTGAGAGTTATCAACAGTTTTTGAATCGGTCAATTACTGAGTTGATTGAATGTAGTCAACATCATGAACAAGGTGAAGGCAAAGTTGCTGCTGCAAATGCCAACTAACAAGCAGCTTCAACTGCACTATTATAAATAGCGGTTCTACATTGGAGGGAGTGTCTGTCCTTTGCTCACCTGCCGTTTATCGCTTATATCGTTCTATGCAAACCAACTATTTGAATGGATAAAACGACTAAACCAGAAATAGGTTGACTAGATATGGGCTTGCATATTAATTTTGGTTCTATTACTCCTGAAGCTTTTGAATTTATGTGCGAAGAGTTGCTCAAGGCTCAAGGATTTGTCATAGACGTACGCCCATCTCGCGGACCAGATCAAGGCAAAGATATCATAGCATTGCGTGATATTACAGATAATATTGGATTAACATATAAAGAAATATGGCTCATTGAATGTAAACATACGGCGAAAAGTAATCGGTCAGTCACTGAAAGTGATATTGGAAATTTTGAAACCAGAATGAAACTTCATGGAGCTAACCGATATCTTCTCGTGACCTCTACTACAATAAGTGAAACCGTGAAGAATCAGCTTAAGGCTGTTACAGAAGATCCCTCTAGCCCAAGAATGGCTATATTCTGGTCAAGGTATGACCTAGCACGCTTTCTCGAAGGAAATGATAGTATCGTTAATAGATATTTTAAAACTTGGAATAGCCAAGCCAACGAGGCTGCTGCCTTACTTTGCAGCCATCACTATTCTGCACACCGTGGTGCAGTGCTGTGGTGTCCAAAAGTAACCTGCATTTTCGAACACAGAAATGCAACAAAAGAAGCTATAGAGGGAGTGAAAGAGTTGCTTTTGCAAGAGAAGTTTGAAATTTTAGCTCTAGGCAAATCAGAGAGGAGCGACTCTTGGGTGTTATTAGTGAATAGTTCAGAAGCAGAAAGACTTAATGAACTTGTATGGAGTCGCTACCCGACAGAGGCGGGATATACAATTTATCAACGACAAATTGCTTTTGATAGGATTTGGCAATTTTTTTACCAGCCTATAAATGAGGCTTGCTGATTTTGGTATAGATAGCATACACCTAATTTCGTTTTACATGCTCTACCTATTTTTCAACAGCAAAACCCTATTTTCGATCCAGATCTGAGCTCCATGTCTAAAAACTATAAGATCATATTCATCACAAGCAGACTAATCGTTCGCTTTCCTCATTGCTTGCTCCATCGACCTTCTCCATGCCCCAATGCTCATGCGTATGACCATTGGGACCTTGATAGTACCCTCCCTGCGCACAGGCATAACAAAGCACAACACCATCTCGAACAACCTCACGTTCGTTGATGATCTCTTCGCCACAGTGGGCGCAGTTGGTGCGAATCACGGGGCGGCTAAGTATCGTCTCCAGCGAAGGGGTTAGCGTAACCGGTTCGAGGGTCAGTAGCTCTTCGTCGGGCATGATCATATAGGCTTGCAATTGGGCGAAGTAGTGGCGTGGCTCGTCGGGTGCATAGTGGGTTGCCCGCTCGCGAACATCCAGCCGTGGGGCAACGCGCACGGCGACCCCGGTCTTGGCGTCGGCAAAGGTGGCCGCAATTTTGCCATAATCGGCCAAGCGGAGGGTGCGATGACCCATCGTGCAGCCGGTGGTTACTTCGATCCCGTCGGCAAAGCAGCCGTCGGTTTCGACGATGACCAGCAGGCGTTTGTCTGTGCGGGGCAACTCCAGTCCCAAGGCCGCCGCACCAGCCAGAGCGATGCGCACGCCCAAAACCTGCCGCGGGCAAACATGGGCATGGCGCGCCGAGGAAAGCTTCAAGAGCGATTCAATATTTTGCATAGGAGTTCCTTTCCAAGTCAACCCGAAGACCATTTGTCTTCTGGGTATCGGGAGGCCGCCGCGTTTCCGCCTGCGACCCTGCGCCGTCTTCAAACGACGCCCCGCTTATGCGGGTTGGCCAAAGCACCATAGGCAAGGCCGGTAGGCGCTTTGGCTCGGAAGGTATTGAAAGTAGTTTGTTATAATCGACGTAAGACAGGAAGACAAGAAGAAGGGAAGACAAGAAGATTATCTATACTGTCTGTCCCTCTTCCTGTCCTCTTGTCCTCTTGTCTTCCTGTCATCCTGTCTTCTCCATCAACCTCACCCCACAACCGCCAACCTCACCCCTGCCTCGACCGCTGTATTCGGGTCGATCACCAGGTCACCTTGCGCATTGCGGGTGAGCGCCCAATGGCGCAAGGGGTGGGAGGCGGGGCCGGTCAAGTTACGTCCTGCTTGGTCATAATGGCTGCCGTGACAGGGACACTGGTAGCCGGCTTCGCTCTGTTCAACCAGGCAGCCCAAGTGAGTGCAAATGGCGGAAACGGCAAAATAGCCCTCTTCATCGCGCAGCAGATAGGTGCGGGCCGCTGGCACATAGCGACCCTGGCCCAGGGGCGGTGCCTGCGCTGCCGGAACCACCGCCGGTGCCAGACGGGAGGTCATCACCGGTGGCGTCATAAATTGCCCACTCACTCTAGCAATCGCTAAGCCCGCAAGACCAAGTGCGCCGCCGATCAGCCATTGTAAAAAGCGCCGGCGGGCAGGGGCTTGTTCGCCTTGGGCGGGTGGCATGGGGCTGGTGTCGTTCATGGTTGGACCTTCCCCTGAAGTACGTCGTCGCGTGGATAGGCGTGGCAGGCATGGCAGTAGTGCGAGGCCTGTTCATCGGGCTTCTGCTGGCAGGCGCTGCCCATCACCAACGGGACCGCCACATTTTCCCCCGACACCTTGAGCGTTTCCAGGAACTGGTTGGGACCTACCTTTTTCACCGCCCACAACTTCTCGCCCAGTTGATTTACGACTACTTGATCTCCCACCTGCAAGGTTCCGTGGCCGTTGAGCCGGGACTGGCGCATGGCCGCTTCGTTTGGGTCGCTGATCGGCTGGGTCTGCGGCAAACTGGTCAAGGTGCCGTGACAGGTGCGACATTCGGTGCCCTGCGCCTCGGCCATCGCATCGGCAATATGACCGTTGCCCATCGCCGCCTCGCTGGTGTGACAGTCAACACAATCCAACTTCCACTCGCATTCGGTAAACTGCCCGATCGGTTGGTAATACTCAAGCAGACGGCGTTCCTGGGGCGGCATAAATTCGGAAAGCGGCTGGGTCAACGGCGGCAAATCCGGTCGTGAGGTAAAGCTCATCGTGCGCAGCGAATAATTGCCCCGGTTGTGGCAGTGATTGCACTGTGTAAACGGAATCGCCGTTGTGAGTTGGTGGGCGCGACCATGTCCAAGCTCATCCTTGGCAATCGTCGGATCGTTGCCTTTGTAGAACCCATCGTTGTCGTAGAGATAGTGACAGGCCGCACAGCCGGTGCTGCGATAACGATAGGGTTCAGCCGTCGCCGGAGCCGATAGATGACAACCGCCGCTGAGACAGGATTGGCGGAACTGGCTGTCAATCGGATGGCCGGAGATCGGAATGCCAGCGGCAGCCAAAGTCTGGGTGAGATCCTCGGCACTGCTGACCGGCATGGGTTCAAGTTGGGCCACGAAGCCGGCGATTGGGTGGGGATCGGTTGCTGCAATGACCCCGTACTGTCCACTCAGATCCGGTTGTGCGCCAAAGGTGTAGCGCACCAGGGCAATGCCGCTGGCATAGGTCGCTTGTAGGCTGTTGAGGACACGGTCAATGTGATTTTGCTCCGGATCGGCATAGCCACTGTGACAGTTGCTTTGGCCGCAGGATTGCTGGACGACGCTGAAATCGCTGGGGTTAGCCCCGCCGCGCAAGCTGCTATGAGCGCGTTCTTGATCCAGCGCCAGCCCATCCCCGCCGTGACAGATGACACAGCCAAAGGTGCTGAGCGGATGGGAGGCGCTGATCTCTTCCAGGCCGATATGGCAGGTCGTACATAGTTCCGGTTTGCCGGTCAGCACAGGCGTTACCACGCGCTGGGTCGGTTGGATCTCTTGCCCGGTGGCCTGAGCATAGGCCACTTGATACTGTTGCCAATCGTTGCGCGTCGCCAGCCAGAGGCTCAGGCTGCCCGCGAGCAACAGCACGAGGGCGGCGAGGGCAAGCAGGGTTAACTGGCGACTGGTAAACGAAGGCGGATGACGATTCATGAGCGACGCTTTAACGGGACAGGGCGACCCAGGTCAGGATCAGCAGGCTGGCGGCGATCATAACAACGGTCGCCTGCGCCGGCCAACGATGTGGATCAAACCAAACACCGACACGACCCGGACGGCTAAACCAGGGGATCAAGGCCAGAAGCAGCAAGAGCAAGAGGGGAATCAGCACTCCCGGCCCACAGCGCCGGTAGCCAGCGCAGCAACTCCTGCACCCACAGAAAGAACCAGGGAGCCTGAGCCACGGTCGGTGGCTGGTCCAGTTGGGCCGGTCCGCCCAACGGCGCTGGCAGCAGACTGCTGAGCAGGATCAGCGCAGCGAACACGAGCAACCCTGTGACGATCTCTTTGAAAAACAAGAGATCTTTCGAGACAAAGTGTCGGGCTTCACCGTCCACAGTCGGCGGGCGTGAGATACTTCCGTCTTTGCGCAAGCGGAAAAGGTGATAAATGATACCGAAAACGACGGTGAGCGTCAACCCAATCACGTGCCAGCCATAAGAACGGAGCAGGGCTGCAGGGCCAACTTGTTCGTCCCCCATCAACAGCAAGTAGAGCGAGGTGCCCCAACGAGGAATTTCCTTGATCAAATTGGTGCCGACGAGCAATGCCCACAAGGCGCTTTCATCCCAGCGCAGGGCATAGCCGCTAAACGACCAGAACAGCACTAATACCAGCAGCCCCAACCCGATCAACCAGTTCACCCGGCGCGGTCGCCCAAAGGCACCGGTAAAGACAATCCGCACCAGATGCAGGGTGACCGTCACGACCAAGAGTTGGGCACTCCAATAATGGCGCGCCCGGATCAAGCTGCCAAAGGCTACCACATCTTGCAGCAGCGTGACAGAAGGATAGGCTTGGTCTACCGTGGGCGTGTAGTAGAAGGTCAGCAACACACCCGTGACAACGGCAATCAAAGTTGCCAGTACGCTGATCCCACCCAAGCCAAAGGTATAGGTGAGCCGCACACTTTCCGCTGGCACTTGGTCCGGGTGGAGCGCATAGAGCATCGATTGGTGTTTGTGCCAAAGCCGCCAGCGTGACCGATCGCTCACCCTAACACCCACCCTCTGGATTGGCACCTGCTTTCAACCACTCGTACAAGCGTTTGAGAACTGTATCGCGCATAAAAGATTGGTCGTGCTCGGGAATTTGATCGGCGGTCTGGCGCATCTTGGCCCGTTCCATCTCATAGGGAAAGCTAATGCCAGCCAGCTCAGAGCCTTTACTGCTGCCCTGCGCAAACGCCCCATGACAGGAATCGCAGTGGAAACTGGTCCACAGGCTCATACCCAAGATCGGACCCTCTGGCAATTCTTCCTGACCTGGTTCAATCTTGACAATCGCCAGCGACGGTCGGGCGAGCGGCTCGCTTTTAGCCGACATGGACTGCAACCAACCGTAAATGTCATACACGCCTTGGTCCGGCAGGAGATCGGCGGAAAAGGCAGGTTTGGGTGGGATGGCATTGCGCACCTTGAGCAAGAATTGATCGAACGACAACGCCGTATGCGCCAGGGTTGGACCGATGGCACCTTGCCCCTCTGGCCCGTGACAAGAGACACATTGTTCATCGTTGAACAGTTTCTGGCCCTGCCCTACGTCTGCGTCCGCCAGTTGTGTGCTGACCTGGACCGTGGGGGTAGCGCGTGCCGGTGCCGGACGTACCGCATTGACACAGGCGGCAGCGAGCAACATGCCAATGACCAGGATGATGACAATCACGAAGGATCGATAAAGAGACATTGTTCCCTCTTTTTCTTTAACTACCCACCTACCCCCTCCTACCCTACCCTGCTAAGGGGAGGGCTAGGGCGGGGTTGTAGTTCTTTTTTCTTGATGCCTAACGCGCCAGAACCGGCAGGAAGTGCGAAACCTGTCCGGCATAGACAAACACGTAGCGCAGCAGGAAGCCGCCGACCAACACCAAGGAGGCACTAACAAAACCCAGTTGGCGGCTGTATTTGATCGCCCCTTCTTTCAAGATCAACGGAAAGAGTTCATAGCCTTCAATCGCCAACGGAACAAGTAAGCCCAGCACGACCACCCCACCCCAGAAGGCAAGCGTGTATGGCCCGCCCATCACCAGGTTAATCGAGACCGAAGAACTCCAGGTGTTCAAAACCTGATGGAGGAAAAAGGGAATGATGATAAAGATTTCCAACACAATCAGGGAGGCGTCGATCGAAACCAACAAGTGGCGCTCGTGGCGCATCGCTTCGGCGTCCAACAAGCGACCGCCCAACGCCGCCACCAATAGCACGAAGGCCGCGCCGGACGAGAGTGCCGAGAAGAGGAAAAGCTGCGCAACCATCGGTGTATTCCAGAAGGGGCGCGAGGGAATTGCACCGAGCAGAACGCCTGTGTACATACCTACGCCCAACGAAAGTGCAAAGCCTACTGCCGCCAAAATTCCACGTCCCATGCGCACGACCCGTTGGTCCAGCGGTTTCCAGCGACTAAGGTGGCCAAGAGCGTCCACTCGGCTGGGCAGCCGAATCAGATTGCGTAGTGGACGCGGCAGCCAGAGCACCAAATAGAGCAGCGCCACGGCTGTAAATAAGGTGAGCAGCCAACTGCCAATCGACATGGGTGAGGTGATCTGAATCGTCGTGAAAAGTCGCCAAAAGCGCAGCGGGCGGCCCAGATCAAAGACCAACATCCCCAGCCCAAGCATCAGTGGCCACGGTGCTAGCAGCGCGCTCAAACGCGCCAGCCGCCGGTATTGCCCGCCGCCAATGTAGGTGGCAAACGACGAGACTGCAAACATGCCAGCGCTGATGCCGGCGGTGTAAAGATAGATAACCACCAGCAAGCCCCATTCGAACGATGTGGCCGAGTTAGCATAGCTCTGGACGGTGGAAAGATCGTTTGTCGGCATAACGACAGCCTCCCTAACTTGAAAATGGTTAATGGTGAATGGTTAACGGTTTAATGGTTAAGTAGTATGCAACACCTGCCACCTGCCACCTGCAACTTGCAACCTGCACCATTTTCATTCTTCATTGTGCATCATCTGCATGGACATTTGACTTGAAGGTAGCGAATTGCGAATTGACTCGCCACCTGCCACTTGCTACCTGCAACCTGCGTCTAATCAGTAAGATAGTAAATGTTCGGACCCGTGCCCGCTTCGGGATACATAGTCGTATATTCGTGGGTGGCTAGGAGCTTGGAAACCTCGCTCTCGGGATCGTTCAAATCGCCGAAATGGCGGGCATTGCCCACGCACGTTTCGACACAAGCCGGCGGTTGACCTGCATCCAGCCGATGGACACAGAAGGTGCATTTGTCCACCACCCCACGTTCTTCGTCAAAGTAGCGGGCATCATAAGGACAGGCCATCATACAGTAACGACAGCCGATGCAGATGTCATAGTCAACCAACACCAGACCGTCTTCACGCTGGTAGGTTGCGCCAGTCGGGCAGACCCGTTCACACGGAGGATTGGAGCAGTGATGGCAATTTTCCGGTGCGAAAAACAAACTGAGATTGGGATAGGTGCCCTTGCTGCTTTTGTCGATCCAATTGCGATGATGGCCAATCGGAACGCTGTTCTCTTGCGAACAGGAGACCATACACGCTTCACAGTCAATACAGCGCTTCGGCTCCATCACGAAGACCCAGCGTGGAATTTTTTTATCATTGGCTCCCATTACGGTGCCTCCATCTATATTCTCTCGCAGGGCATGTCCCTACGAGAATAGTGAACAATTAACCATTCACTGTTCACCATTAATCATTAATTACGCTTTCGTCACCTTCACCGTGGTCTGACTTAACGCCTGCGAACCGCTGACCCGGTCGGTGAACGTGAGATGTAAATCCGAATCGCTGGCACCTGCCCCGTAGGCCGTGCGCAACGCCTGGCTGACATGACCAAAGCCGGGTGTCATATAGACACAGTCAGGGCGAATGAACTCAGTCACGTGGGCTGTAGTTTTGACCTTGGCGGCCGCACTTTCGACCCAAATCTCATCGCCTTCGTTGATGCTACGCTCTGCCGCCGCTTTGGGGTTGATCCAGAGCGGATTGTCCGGTGCGCGCTCGTGGAGCAGCTTGTTGTTCTGGGTGGCAAATTGGGTATGTTGCGCCACCTTGCCGGTCAACAAATAAAACTGGCCTTCGGGCACTTGCGGTGGCTCTTCCCAGACGGGTACGGCAGAAAAATCGGCGTCGCGCAGCACCGAACTGGCTAGTTCGATCTTGCCGCTACCTGTGTTCCAACTGAGCCCGGCCTCTTTGCTTTCGGCGCTGGGCATTGTTACATAGCCGCGCTGTTTCAGCTCTTCCAAGGTCACATTCAAGGGTGCCAGTTGTTGGCGCAGATAATCTTCGTCGTCTTTGTAGGCGAAATAATCACCCAAGCCGAGCCGTTCCCCGAGTTGTTTGAAGATCCACAGCCCAGATTTGCTTTCGCCCAACGGCTCAATGGCTGGCTGGCGGATATAGACCTTGTCGTCTACGGTGGCCAACGGGTCATAACGTTCCAGATAGGAGGCTTCGGGCAGCACCACATCGCTAAACCAGGCCGTGTCATTCATGAAGATGTCGGTAGAAACGATGAAATCCATCTTGTTGAACGCTTCCATCGTCTTCAGACGCTCGGGTAGCGAGTTGATTGGATTCTGGCGATAGATGAACCAGCCACGTGCCTGATAGGGCTGGCCGGAAAGAATGTTGTCGCGAATTTCCTGGAAGACACCCAACTTGAGCGGCACCAACGCATACTTCCACGGTACGCCATCCAGCCGCAACGCAGTCACCCGTGGATAGGGCGGATGGGATGGTACTCCTAAGCCCTCACCTTCGCCACCGGCAACCGGTTGAAGGCCACCGGGTTGCGCCCAATTCCCGACCAGGGCGTTGAGGATAGCGATTGCCCGTTCAGTTTGGAACGAGTTAAGGAAATTGCTGGTGCGCCAGTTGGGGTGGGCAAAGGCATGGGGGGCAGCCAGCGCAAATTCATTGGCGATGCGTCGAATCGTCGCCGCCGGAATCTCGGTGAGCGGAGCCGCCCATTCAGGCGTGTAATCGCGCACCGCTTCCTTGACTTCATCAAAACCGACTGTGTAGGTGTCTACAAATTCCTTGTCGTATAAATCGTTGTAAATGATTTCATGTAACAGGGCCAGATGGAAGGCCAAATCGGTGCCCGGCTTGATCGGCAACCATTCCGCCGCCTTGGCCGCAGTTTTGGTGAAGCGCGGGTCCAAGACGACCACTTTGGCACCGCGGGCAATCGCTGCCACCAGCGCCTGGCTTTCTGAATTGGAGATGGCATCGAGCATGTTGCGGCCCGTATAGATGATGTAGCGGGCGGCATTGTAATCCCGGCCCGGCTCTTCCAACCCATAGGTCATCAGGTTGGCCACGATCATGGCATTGAAGCAGAGTGAGCGCTGCGTGCCATAGTTGGGCGAGCCAAAGGCTTTGAGCAGATTCTCAAAGACTGGTTGCAACAGATTGTGGGTGGTGCTGAAGACGACCGCTTCCGGCCCATATTTGTCCTTGATCTCCTGCAAGCGTTGCGCCACATAGTTGAGCGCATCCTCCCAGGAAACACGCTGCCAGATCCCCTCGCCGCGCTTGCCCTTGCGGATCATCGGGTAAAGCAGCCGATCCGGGTCATAGGCCGTGGCGATACCGCTCTGTCCACGCGGGCATAACATACCGTTCGAGTGTGGATGGAACGGGTTGCCGTCCAACTTAACCAATTTACCCTCTTTGACCTTAGCGCGTAGGCCACAACGCCACACGCACTGCTCGCACAAGGTGAAGACTTCCCGGTCGAATTGAACGGTAGGTCCAGTTTCACTTTCGGCAAGCGCAATATTGGGCCCCGCTTTTTCCAGATAGGCTGGCAGGGTCGAGGCAGCCAGTGCGGCACCGGCCACGGTCGTCCCAGCGACACCCATAAAGTGTCGGCGGCTCATCCCCTCACGTGGATATTCTTCCGGTTCTTTGTTTTTGTCCATAAAAATCGCTTTCTCATCGATTACTTTGGTGTTCTACCACCTGCCCCACCCTAACCCTCCCAAGGGAGGGGATCGTCAAGGGACGAATTGTGATCCATGGCCACCCGTGACAGTTCCCTCCCGGGGGAGGGTTAGGGTGGGGCCTATCTCCACTAACCATTCGTTGTCGCTGAGGCCACACCGGTTGGTCTGAACTCTGTGCCAGTCGGTTTCGACTTGGTTTCCCCTTTGATCTTGTCCGCTCGACGCAGATCCAGCCGCTCGACCACGTAAAGCAGCAGCACGATCAGCAGGAAGGTAAAAAGGGTAAAGATCCAGGGATGCACATCCAGCGCTTCGGGAATCGTAATATTGCCAAATTTTAAGGGCGCTGAGATGGCGGGAAAGAACAGGGGATAGGTCAGCCCATAAATCGCTCCGCCGACGGTAAAGCCTAGAAAACCGGGCACCAGATAATCCAGATTGCCACGGCCTGCACCGGCGACGGTTGTGCCGGGGCAAAGTCCGGCACCTGCCATGCCGACGCCAAAGATCAATCCGCCTACCAAGTTGCCCAGGATATAGGTGGGGCTGATCAGGCTGGGGTCCATCCATCCCCAATCGGTAAAGAGACGCACAAAAATAACACCGCTAGCCAACGCCGACAGCATGAATTTGAGCACGGCCTGGTCGGTGAAGCGAAAGGCGTTGACGATTTTTTCATAATGGGTCAGTTGTGCCCGCTGTAAGAGCCAACCGAAGCCAAAGCCGAATACGAGGGCAAAAATGATATTTGAAATGGACATAATTTGTACTCCGCTTCAATTTCACTTAGTGGAACAGTGGACAGTTTCGCACGTTTGATCACTGCTAACTTGTGACTTCTGACTTCTATCACTCAATAGCGATCCCGGTACAACAACATTGCTGTTGGAATGCCGCTGGCAAAGAGCGCAGCCATGAAGATGAAGGCTGCCGGTGAAAGCTGTACACCGCCCGAGACGGCCAAGCCACTGGTGCAGCCACCGGCCAAACGGGCACCGAACTCGACAATGACGCCCGCCACAAAGACAATCAGCGCTCGTTTTAAGCGGCTGGGACCAAAAATTGCTTGCCATTGCCGATCAGGACCAGGGGTCCAGCGCCAGGCGAATTCACCCATCACGAGCGCTGCGGCAAAAGCACCGATCATGGTGCCAACCATCAGGATCATCTGCCAGCTCACCGAAGGGGGCATGACAAACTTGAAATACATATTGTCAGTGAGGGAAGGTGCAATGCTCTTGAGGATGAGACCCGCCGCTGAAACAAAGGAAGCCGACGCACCCAACATCTGCTTCGCAACCACACCGCTTAGCGCTGTCAACAAGCCAAAGACAGCCCCTGCAATATAAGGCGAGGCTGGTTGTTTGAAGTAAGTACGTACCGAAGACATAACTGTTTTGCCTCCAACTATCATGATCTCTGGTTGAAAATGCAGGATACGTGCGTCTAATGTTTACGGGCCAACGCCAGCAAGAGTGCCTGATCCGCCGATGAAAGCTGTTGCATCACCGTCACCAGGCCGAGATTGAGTCGGCCCAAACGTTGGATAATTTCGCTGGCTTCGGCTTGCGGCAGCAGCGTCGCCAATGCCTGCAACGTTTTGCCATCGGCGCGGACGAGGTGGGGCCAGACCTGGCGCAATTCGGGCCGTCGGCGGAACAGATCGTCAAGCTCCGACGAAGCCACTTCTGGCGCGGGCGTGCGTTCCGGCACAGTCACTGGTGCCGCCAATGCACTTAAACTGGGCATCGGTACAACAGCACTCGACAGCGTGCCTTCCAGCGCTGCGCTTTGGGCCGACAGCAGTAGATTTTGTTGCCACCAATGCAACAGCCGTTCACCGAAATGCTCCAGCTTCCAGATCGCATAGATGAAACCCAGAATGAGCAAGCTGATCAGGACCAAGAACACCTTGTCATTGGTGCTGAAAAAAGCCTGCGTCAATTTGCTGGCGGTCAACAGCTCCGTGTAATTGATGATCTCACCACCGCTGGGCAGGTTAGGTCCGCTCGCCGTATCGACGGTGGCTGTGGTTGCTGTATTCGCGCTGACATTGGCACTGGGATTGGTCGTTGTGGGGGCATTGCCAGTGTTGCTGGCAGGTTGGCTTGCTGGGGCACCACTTGCATCCGCTGGGCCGCTAGCATTGAGTTGCACGCCTAGTACTGCTGCGTAAACCGATGCCTTATCGTTGTAGTCTTGTGGATGGCAGCTTTGGCAGCTTGCCTTGACGTCCATCAGTGGCGAGACCAGACCAACGTGTGCTTCTTCTTTTGCCTTCGACTCGACATTGCCCGCATGACAAAATTCGCAAAAATCACCAAAGGCATGTGCCGTATGCCAATCGCCATTGGCGTTCACCGAGTCTTGACCTTGGACTTCGTGGCAGTTTTTGCAGCTTGAAGCAGAAGTACCACATTGGGCCTCCGCTGGTTGGCTGGTTCCAAACAGGAAAATGGGTAATAAGGCTAGAAACAGGATGCCTACGCCGATGCTCATGCGCCAGATGCGCCGGATTGATAGGCATTTCATAGAATTATTCCTCCTGACTGATTGTGCTTACGGCCTGGACATGACGGGTCACTCGGGCGCGTAATACTTCGCGAAGCAGATCCAAGGCGTTGATCACCCTGGGATCTGTCAGTTGATAAAAGGTGTTTTGTCCCTGTCGTTTGGCATACACGAGATTGGTGGCACGCAAAATGGCCAGATGGCGCGATACCGTGGATTGAGGTAGAGCCAGCCGTTCCACCAAGTCGGTGACATTCGACTCACGCTCATACAACACGTAGAGAATGGCAATACGAGTTGGGTCGGCGAGACCGGCGCAAATATCAGCATGGAGACGCTGTAGTTCATCTTGGGGTGGAAGCATAAATAGGAGTTACCCCTCTAGCTTTGCTTGGTTTGAAAACGTCTGTGCAACCGTAGTTTCACACCCGAGACGAACAAAAAACGATGGGCTGCAAACAGAATGATTCTGGTTGCCAATGTGGAGAGTAGGCGGGTCCCTGTAGGAGGAGGGCAGGCGGCCTGGAGCTTGCTCTGGACTTGAGCAATCAGGCATTTAATATATTCGCATATTCGGATATATTAAGTCTTGGCACTTAGTTTAGTGCATTTTTTCACAAATGTCAATATGGAATTTTGCCATTTTGCTAACTTATTTCCCGGCCAACCGATCGAATAGGTTGCGCCGGACAGCACTGGCGGAAGGTCGATTGGATGATACGGCTGGTCGGCAGGCATAACAGTAACTGCCCTGCGCATCGCCAGGGCGTATGGCCATGACTGTCCCACATTTTTTACACCGCTGCAAGCTGCCTGTCACCATTGGCTGGCCGGTGGTTTCTGTGAGTGCAGGAGTGGGAATGCTAGTTCCAAAGGCGATGGCATCTTCCGGGCAGGCTTGCGCACAAATCCCGCAGTCGATACAGAGGCGAGGGGTGAACTGCAACGTGAAGTAGTTACTATCCTTTACCAAGTCGAGAGCACCTGTGGGACAAAAGCGGCTGCATAACTCACAAGCGGAGCAAGCTGCGTGGTTGACCACGACCTGGGCGAACGGCAATGTTGTGGTAACAAGCTCGGTAGAAGGTGCTGGCGCGATGGCTTCGATCTGCTGGTTGAGGCGCTGTCGTGATGGCGGCACACGGTGAGGTAAACGTTCGGCGACAGGGAGATCTGCTCCTGTTGCGGATGACATGTTTGCTTCTAGCGTTTTGGCAGCTTCATTGGCGAATTGGCGCAGCCGACCAAAGAGCGCACGGCGCGAGACTGGCGGCTGCGCTCCATCTAATACTGTGACCTTGCCGGGTTTTGCTGTCGTCGGTGTGTCTTTCTGAGTAACAAGGTGAATGGCGGGTGGACGTTGGAAAGCAGTCAACAATTGATTGGCCGCTTGCACCGTAGCCAGCAACGTTTCATGCGCACGTCCAATCGGGCAGTCGACACAGGGTCTATCATCCAACCAAACGGTGCGTTCCCCTTTCTGACTCAAAGCCAGACATTGGTCAATCGACAACGCCGCCAGACAACGTCGGTGTTGAATGACCAGGTGCACTGGCAGTGCAGGTTGAGCTGGTGCCGGATGGAGGGCGCAGAGCAAAACAATGGCCTCCCCTGGGCGTGTTGCAGCTGTCACCAGAAGTGTCTGTTCGGGAAATGGAAACTCAGAAAAGACGTCGGTCGGGCAGTGATTTAGGCAAAGCCCACAATGAACACAGCGTTCGGGGTCCAACAATGGCTGACCCGCGTCAAGTTGGATCGCATCGGTCGGGCACACCGCCTGACAACGCATACAGCCTGCTTGTTTGAACCGGCTGTTGAGGCAGAATGCTGGTTGCACCTGCGGCGATTTATTTGTAAATTTTTCGCGAAGTGCAACCAAGGTTGACGTTTCCAATTTTTCACTCTTCTACAACAACGGCTTAACCGCAGCCTCTAGCTGCTTTGCCGTGATTTCACCGGTTTGGATGTATTGAACCCGCCCCTGGCGATCAATAACAACAGTCGTGGGCAGGCCACGCACCTGGTATAAGGCTGACACATCCGATTGCAAGTCTAACAAAACCGGGAAACCGTAGCCGTGTGCCTGGATAAATTGTCTCACAGTCGTGGCATCTTCCTCGCTGTTTACTGCTAACACCGCTAAGCCAGCATCGCGGTGGGCTTCGTAATAGGCGTTGATCATGGGCATCTCGGCCTTACAAGGCGGACACCAGGTCGCCCAGAGATTGATCACCACCACCTGTCCGGCGTAATCGCTAAGGTGAACACTATCGCCACTGATCGAGGGCAAAGCGAAGTCTGGCGCTGGTTCTCCCTGCTGCGCCAAGTTAGCAGCTGCCCCGCCGTCCTGGTTCTGGCCTGTATTGATTGCCAGCCAGACGAGCGTCCCCAGCGCACCGACAAATAAGATTGCAGCTAACGAAATTTGGAAATAAGCCCAAGATTTGGTCTCTCGGAGAGGCTGACTCTGATAGCTGGTAAACGTTTTGGCCCTGTTCATCTTTCTTCTACCTCGCTCATTTCTTTTGAATACATCGATCTGTAACCCCAATCGACAGGCGCTTATTTGCGACCGTGCAGAAGACGTTCGCCCCAGTGGTGGTAATGACTGCCGGTTGTATTCGTTCCACTTGTTAACAACTGTTGCACCAGGTTGGCAATCCAGCTACCGCGCGAAAGGGTATCTGTAGCCGCACGGAGTCTGCGTCGATCCGATCAATCGCCTGTATTGGTAGCAACTGATATTGCGGATCACCACAGTGGCGGATCAAGAGAAGATGGGTTGCTCGTTGCGTGTCAGCCGCAACCACGACTGCCGCCACAAAGCCAATGATCGATCCATCGTTGGCCTGTAACCGCATGCCTCGATAGATTAAAAGCGGAGAGGAAGAAGATGGTAAAACGATTTGGCTGCTTTCCATCAAGGTATCGTTTGTTTGGCGCAGTCTTGATTCCATTTTGGCCCTCCTCCACACTGTAACTTCCTCTGCTACCACGTGGTGTGTTCTCTGAGGCCCAGTATAACAGTAGGGCAAATGGAAAACTTCGACTTTTGTCGGTTTTTGGAGAGGAGTTTTGTGATTCGTGATGCGTGAATCGTCCTGAAATATGTTGACAGAAGATTTACGGATCACGAATCCCGCATCCTGTACCGTAAGAAATACGGTACAGCGTGTCGATCAGCGATCGAATTCGGCGCGCAGGGTAAGACGTTGGCGGTCGAGAATGCGGATTTGACGGCGATTGAGGTCAATCATGCCCTCTTCCACTAGCGTGCGTAAGGCGCGGTTCACAACATCGGGGGTGGCACCAAGTCGGGCTGCCATTTCATTCTGTGTGGCCCAACGTTGGCGTTGTACGATCTCGCCTTCAGCATTGACTAGCAATTGATGGGCTAATCGTGCCGTCACCGAACGGAGCGAAAGGTCGGTGACGAGGGTCATCAGTTGGTCGATGCGGTCGGCCATAAACTCGATCACGCGCAGGGCCATCGTGGGATCAGCCGCCAGTGCCTGCTGAATGGCCTGGCGTGGCAGCAGCCAGAGTGTACTTGCCTCCAGTGCAATTGCTGTAGCGCGGGTTGGGTGATTGGCAAAGATGCCCATCCCGCCAAAGAGATCGCCCGGTCCCCAGAAGTAGAGAATCTGCTCACGCCCTTCGGGTGACATACGTACGATCTTGACCCACCCCTGCTGCACATAATAAAAGCCGGGCGAGGCATCTCCTTCCAGAAAGATCACCCCACCGGCTGGCACAGAGCGATCCACAGCGTGCCGGGCTAATTCGCTCACGACTTGTTCATCCAACCCATGGAAAAAGGCAGTCGCCTGTAGCGCTGCAACCAGCATTGTCTGACGATCCACAGCTTGCACCACACTTGTTCTAGGATAGAATTAATTCATTAGGCACACTATTCTATTCGCTTTCGGGATAAACATCCAACATTGCAGCTAGATGCTTGATGCGGGTGCATCAGCGCCACTGAAGAAAGTGCATTAACAGAGACATCATGGCTGGAATCCTGATATTGACCAAGCCCCTCTGTTTATGCTATCGTATATCTGTCAGCTTGAAGAATGTACAAATTAGGGAATCATAACCTATACAGAGATCAAAGACACGTATGTATGTGGATGCTGTGTTTACCCAACAGCTCCTCAGTACAACGTAGAGTTGGTCTTTTGGCGCGCGGATGAAACAAAATTCGGATGTTGCGATTCATTGCCAAGGACTAGCAGCCTTGCAAACAAAACAACAAAATGCAGAATAGATTGGAGAGAATATGAGTGATGAAAGCAAATGCCCAGTGACGGGCAGATCGAACACGGTAGTGGGAACCAGGTCGAACCGTGACTGGTGGCCAAATCAGTTGAACCTGAAGGTTCTCCACCAGAATTCTTCCCTGTCCAATCCAATGGGCAAGGCGTTCAACTACGCCGAGGAGTTCAAAAGCCTCGATCTGGAAGCCGTACGCAAGGATCTCTATGCCTTGATGACTGATTCACAGGAGTGGTGGCCAGCCGACTATGGTCACTATGGACCGCTATTCATTCGTATGGCGTGGCATAGCGCCGGCACCTACCGCATCGGCGACGGTCGCGGCGGCGCATCCGATGGCACCCAACGCTTTGCGCCGCTCAACAGTTGGCCCGACAATGCCAATCTGGATAAGGCGCGCCGCTTGCTCTGGCCGATCAAGCAGAAATACGGTCGCAAAATTTCGTGGGCCGACCTGATGATCCTCGCCGGAAACTGCGCCCTTGAGTCGATGGGCTTTAAGACCTTTGGCTTCGGTGGCGGACGCGACGATGTCTGGGAACCGCAAGAAGATGTGTACTGGGGCGCTGAGGACACCTGGCTCGGCGACAAACGCTACAGCGGCGACCGTGACCTCGAAAATCCGCTGGCTGCCGTGCAGATGGGTCTGATCTACGTTAATCCACAAGGGCCAAACGGCACACCAAGTGCCGTTGCCGCCGGACGCGACATTCGCGAGACCTTCGCCCGCATGGCCATGAACGATGAGGAAACCGTCGCATTGATCGCCGGTGGTCACTCCTTCGGCAAAACCCACGGTGCCGGTGATGCCGCATTGGTTGGACCGGAACCGGAAGGTGCCAGCATCGAAGAACAAGGTCTCGGCTGGACAAGCCGTTATGCTAGCGGCAAAGGTGGCGACACCATCACCAGCGGCCTGGAAGGTGCCTGGACTCCGACCCCAATCCAATGGGATAACAGCTTCTTCGATGTGCTCTTCGGCTATGATTGGGATCTGGTAAAGAGTCCCGCCGGAGCTTGGCAGTGGGTGCCGACCAATCCCGCGGCGGCGACCACCGTGCCGGATGCCCACGATCCGGCGAAGCGCCACGCTCCCGTGATGCTGACAACCGACCTCGCCCTGCGCATGGACCCGATCTACGGGCCGATTTCGAAGCGCTTCCACGAGAACCCGGATCAGTTCGCCGATGCCTTCGCCCGTGCCTGGTACAAGCTGACACACCGCGATATGGGTCCGCGTGCGCGCTATCTTGGCCCGCTAGTCCCGGCAGAGGAGCTTATTTGGCAAGATCCTGTTCCCGCCGTCGATCATCCGCTCATTAACGAGCAGGACATTGCCGCCCTCAAGAGCAAGATTCTTGCCTCAGGGCTATCCATTTCGCAGTTGGTCTCGACCGCTTGGGCTTCCGCATCTACCTTCCGTGGATCAGACAAGCGCGGTGGGGCAAATGGGGCACGCATCCGTCTCGCACCGCAAAAGGATTGGGAAGTCAACCAACCGGCCCAGTTGGCGACTGTGTTGGGAACGTTAGAGGGAATTCAGGCCAGCTTCAATGCCGCTCAGCCTGGAGGAAAGAAAGTTTCACTTGCTGACCTGATCGTCCTGGGTGGTTGCGCTGCGGTTGAACAGGCGGCAAAGAATGCCGGCTACAATGTGACTGTGCCCTTCACGCCTGGACGCACCGATGCATCGCAAGCACAGACTGACGTGGATGCCTTTGCTGTGCTTGAGCCGACCGCCGATGGATTCCGCAACTATCTCAAAGCACACCGCGGCATGTCGGCAGAAGAGTTGCTCGTCGATCGAGCGCAATTGTTGACGCTGACTGCCCCCGAGATGACAGTGCTGGTCGGTGGCCTACGTGCCTTGGATGCCAACGTTGGTCAATCCCAACACGGTGTCTTCACCAAACGACCTGGGACGCTCACCAACGACTTCTTCGTGAACCTGCTCGATATGAGTACCGCATGGCACGCAACTTCGGACGCTGGCGATGTATTTGAGGGACGCGACCGCGTCACGGGTGAAGTCAAGTGGACTGGCACGCGTGCTGACCTGATCTTTGGCTCGAATTCCCAATTGCGCGCCATCGCCGAAGTCTATGGCTGCTCAGACGCCGAGGGGACCTTTGTACAGGACTTCGTAGCGGCATGGAACAAAGTCATGAATCTCGACCGGTTTGATCTCGCCTGATTTCACAAGTAGAAAAAATTCTCTCATGCGAGTCAACGGTTGAAGATCCAAAACGAATTTAGCCCTGACTGCATGAGAGAATTGTTCTACGTTTCCTTCTTCTGTGAAACACAAGTTGGTAACTGAGAAATTATCCAATTCCTCAGTTACCACTTCTCTCCATTCCCTACTTCTGAAGCGCTTTCTGATACAACGCCACCCCATAAAACTCATACGAAGCGGCCTTATCCGGTACGTCAACGACGTGAACGGTAAAGCGAGCAGGCAGACCATTCTCTGGTAGGTGCTCGCGGAAGTAGCGACCGTAGGCGGTGCGGTAGGCGGTGTAGAGCCGTTGTTGTTCGCGGGCGAAACCTTCCGGGTCCAAGAGTGGATTTGGGGATTTGGGTTGACAGCCGAAGGCGTGAATCTCCAGAAAGTCGACATTCGCCAGCGATTGACAGATGCCAGCCTCTTGTAGCCACTTTTCCCAACAACGGAAGACCAACGGAATCTCCGTCTCCGGGTCCATAAAGGCCAGGGTGTCCAGACCAAGTACGCTCTTGGCCGAATAGCCACCGGTCAACCCCGAAAAATAGAT
This sequence comes from Caldilineaceae bacterium, assembly GCA_046328715.1. GTDB lineage: Bacteria > Chloroflexota > Anaerolineae > Caldilineales > Caldilineaceae > JAXLWB01. Next base: position 170,237 of record JAXLWB010000013.1, read on the forward strand.
CTTCAAATCGCCATCCGGCTGCTCTTCGGTTACCAAGGCGGAAAGCACCGGCTCGTCACCGCTATAATAGTAGGTGACTTTGCCCCGTTTTTTGATGTTGAAAGCCATCATCTTCTCCATAGTAAGAGATTGGGAGACTAAGAGATTAGTACCTTTATCACAAAATCCTTGAACAAACCACCAGAAAAATTTCTCGCAAAGACGCAAAGCCCGCAGAGGTTTTCTTTGCGCTCTCTGCGCCTTTGCGAGAGACTTTTGGTTTTGGCTTGTCTAGGTTAGGAGATTAGCGAACAACTCAATCTCCTAATCTCTCAATCTCTCAATCTCATCCCTTCAAAATCGCCAACATCCGCGCCAACACAATCTCCTCTTCCTCGTCGCTCAGAGCCCAAGGGTTGAGGTAGATGCCGTTGCTGCCCTCGCTGGAAACGGAGATGGCTGGTGAACCGTGGAGCAGTTCATCGACAATCTGGTCGCGACTTTTGCCGACTTTGCTGGCATCGATGCGCACCACAGCGCGCGGCAACGGTTGACCTGCCTCGTTGGGGAAGGAGCGCTGGGCATCGACGCCTGCCACTTTGTTGAGCGCTGCGCACCAGCCAGCCACCGTCTCTTCGTCTTGCGAGCGGCGCGCCTCCTCGTCATTGGCCATGTAGAGTTCGACCGCTTTGAGCAGACCGACCATCTCCTCTTTGCCGACCTTCATCGGGCGACCAATGCTGTGATTGGGGCTACCGTTGGGGCGGATCGCTTCGATCAAGTCCTTGCGACCAAGCACCAGACCGGTCGGTTGGGGCCCGCGCAGATCCTTGCCGCCGCTGAAGACCGCCAAGGCTGCTCCCATCTGCGTCCACTTCCACAGATTTTCCTTGGGCGGCAGTTGCGCTGCACCATCAACCACCACCGGCACGTCGTAGCGGTTGGCAATCTCGATCACGGTTTCAATCGGCAGGTCGCCCCGTCCGCTCATGCCGCCTTGGAACCAGAAGATGGCGGCTGTCTTCTCATTGATGGCGTGTTCCAATTCCCAGAGATGGGTGGCGACTGCGCTGCCAATCTCGACAATCTTCACCCCAACCTGGCGCACCGCATGATCGTAGCCGTTGCGGTGAGACTTGTGGATGATCACTTCGTTCTTCAGCCCAGTTAGGTCAGGCAGTTGGGCAATTGCTGCCGGGTCGCCACGGGTGATGCAGGCGGCGGTGGCCAAGGCCAAGCCAGCGGCAGCACCCGAGCTGACATAGCAGGCTTCGTTGTGGGTCAATTGGGCAATCCGTTCGCCCACGGCACGCTGCAACTCCGGCAGATCGATAAAGTGGCGAGCGGCTTCGGCCATCGCTGCCACCACTTCCGGCGGCATCAATGAACCACCGAGACGGGTCAGCGTAGCATTGGCATTGATCAACGGGCGCACGCCCAGTTGGTCGTAGATGGACATAGGGTAGGTTTCCTTATTTGATTGAGAGAAATTGAAGGTGAGAGTGAGGAGTGAAACGTGATGCGTGAATTTTCATTGCTCTCCATTCGGGAACTGACGAGCACAAAATAGAGAAAGGAAATTATTTCATGCATCACGCATCACGTTTCACTCTTCATTTTTTAAGCCAATCCTCGAACAGATCGCGCGGCTGCCAACCCAGCAACTGTTTGGCTTTCTGGGTGCGAAAGACAGCGTGCGGTAGATCGGTGCCGATGTGCATGTATTCATAGGGGGAGGGCAACGATTGGACTTCGAGCGCACAGCGCAGAGCCCGCGCCGCATCTTCCCAGGAGACGCTGAGCGGGCTGACGAGATATTGCCCGACATTGACTGTGGGATTGAGAAATTGGCAGAAGGTGAGCGTGGGCACAATCAGGTCGTAAGTCTCGGCAAAGCTGCGCACCATCTCCTGCCCACATAATTTGCTCAGGAAATAAACCCACTCCACCCCTGGCCGCGCTGGCACATCATCGACCACATCGGTGTCCCAACCATAACCAAGCCCGCTGCTATCGCCAAGTTGAAAGGGACCGGTATGGACCACTTTGCGAATGCCATGTGCCACGGCTGCTTTCATCACATTGTAGGCCCCAATCGCATTGACACGGTAGGCATCGCCGGGATCGCTGCGCAAGACGGAAAGGTTAATGATTGCATCCATGCCCTCGCAGGCGGCCATCACCTGATCGGGGTCGCGCACATCGACTTGTCGCCACTCATGCGGAGCCTGCGGACGCTCGGTCGGTATCGGTGCCCCTGGCGACTGCGGATTGGGGTTGGCCAACAGTTCGTCGATGCCCTTGATGTCGGCCAAACGCAGGGTGTAATCGCCCATCAACTCCGCAGTCGTCGCCACGGCGAGTGGACCGCCAGCGCCGAAGATGACGACGTTGCGGATTGTGGCGGGTGCCCATTCCGGGCGCGGATTGCGGATTGCGGTTTGCACCCCACCTCCCCCGCTCCTCATCTCCTCATCCTTCGATTGAGCGAAATCTCGCTGCGGCTGCCAGTTAAATGGCTCCGTCTTGGCGCGGGTCAGCGGCCAGCGGCTGCGTGGATCGGCGGAGACGATGTGGAAAATTTGCCAGCCAGTCGGGGTGATTTCAAGTGCACGCAGGACTGCGGCGACTGCGTCCTCAACATGCAGCCAGCGAGGATCATAGGGCTTGCCGGCGATGGCGGCATCGTCCACCACTTCGCCGAGACGCAGACAGATAGCGGGCAGACGAGTTGAGCGGGCGATCTCACGGGTAGAAAGTTCGCCAAGCCAGGCACAAAAATGATCCACATTCGGCTGCGTCCGGGGTCGCCATGTCTCATCGACCTTGAGTCCTTCGGGCATACTTTCGTATAGACGCAATGAACTCGCCACAATGACCCGTTTGACGCCAGCGTTGGCGGCTGGCTGGAGCAGATGCCAGGTGCCACGGGCGGCATGGTCAATCGAATGATGGTCGGCTTCCAGGCGTGTGTAGAGCGGAGCCAGATGGATGATCGTCTCGACCCCTTCAAGCAGATTGGCGCAGACGGCAGGATCGCGCAGGTCACCGCTCTCCCGATCCACGACTGTAACATCGGCCTGCTCTGCCAGGGCTTGGGTTAAACGCTGACCTAGTAAACTTTGTCCCCCAGTAATCAGAATTCTCATCTTATAACCACTCTTCCCGATAAGTGCAGCGCACATCCACTTCAAATGAGAGTCCTTCAATCGGCGGCAGACTGTAATACCAGCGTGCGCCATGCAGCCCTTCGCAGTGCATGATCTTGAGTAAGTTGACATGCATCGGTTCTGCCGTATAGAAGTTAGTTGCCGTGACCGTGGCGGCATCCACCCCCAAATTCTGCATAGCAGCGGCTAACTCGTTCCAGACAAAGCGCGCCTTGGTGCGCAGTCCTTCGGCACTGGTATCGCCAGCCGCCACCGGCCCCTGATCATCGACATCGGCGGCACCGGAAACCACAAAGGTCTTCTGCGTGCGCACTGAAGGCAGCGTATAGGAGAAGGCATAGAGTGCCACTTCGTTCGGTGGGGTACTCACAGGCGCAACATTCGAGCGGGTCATCGGCGTCACGCCGTCCATACGCACACCCATAGCATCGAGCTTGGCCACATAAGAGTTATTGAACTCGGCGAATCCCGCATTGGTAAAGGGCTTGGGTGAACGCAATTCGGCACCACATAAGGCGTCCACGGGTCGTCCGATCGATTTCAGATAGGCCACCGCAGCGTCAAAGCCCTGGGCAAAGGGCAAGGGTTTGAAAAAGGCGGCGTGGACAATTTCAAAGCCTGCTGCGGCCACCACACCATCGCCAAAGGCAATGCGGTGAGGCAGGTAATGGTAACCGCCAGCGGGATGCAAAGTAAGTTGAGTCATAATTTCCTCTCGAAATCAGAATTGGAGGTTGGAGAGTAAAGAGCAAAGCCTGGAGATTTCACTATTTTACAGGCTGGAAGGTCAATCTGCAATTTAGATAGAGTACAAGCCTTAGTGTTTCGATTTTTACCATCTCGCGTCTGTTTCTGCTGTCGTAGATTGATTGAAGAGTTGCAAAGCTATGATAAAATGGGCGTAGACATAAATCTATGTCAAAGAAACAACGAATAGATGCTAATTGGGTTGTGTAAATGGCAGGCAACTTTCCTACCGACGAAGATCGAATGATTTACCGATTGATAAACGCACAGTGAGTGGTGTTTTGACTACGGGCAAAATTTCTACGCCAGCAAAAAAGTTGTTTGATGAAGCGAATATTGCATGGGCGGAAAATATCCCCGAAAAACGCTTTATGAATGTTGATGGATTGGAGGTATTGTAATGCTTGATATTAGTTTATATTCCACCAACGGGAAATCTCCTTTGACCATCAATGTGACGAAAACTTTTATCAATGGTTGCTTCAAAGTGATTTTGCAGAAATCGGGGTAGCGCGTCCTCATCTGATCCAAATTGATGGCGAAACGGTTGAGCTAGAGGTTGTTGATTTAGAAAAAGGCAATGTTAGTAACCGGCAACGATTTCGAGAGTTCCTGCTAGAGGTGATTGCTCAAGAATCAAGCACTATGTTGCAGCAGTTGGGTGAAGCACCCTCGCCAGAAAAATACCAACACTGCACGTACAAACTGAGGACCCTACAGCAACTTCGAATCGGTATTGAAGATAGAAGCTATCAATTTCTCCAAAGGGTGTAAAGGAGAAGCATTGAGTATCTGTACAGCGTGTGTAACGGACGCTGCACCCTTTTCCTCAATTTTATTTAGAGCGGGTTTAACTTCGCAAACTTACTGACCTTCCAGTACAATGCGACGGGTACGATTGATCATTTCGTATCTGAAGTGCAGACAACCTGTATTGTATCTATGGTTCGTAAGATTCGCTCATGTCCAAAACTGCCCAATCCCTGATTGCTTTTCTCCTGAGTCTCAGTTTATTGACCTCCTGCGCCCCGATCAGTGCCGGTCGCTTTGCGCTACCAGGCGCAGAGCCACCGGATCTGCCTACGCCGTCGGGCTTGCCCAAACCGGTGCAAGTGCCAGCCTTAGCCATTGCTCAGCCTGTGGTTGCACCAGCGGGCAGTGAAGCTACCAGCACGGTTGCCCCGACGCCGATTCCGGTCATTATTGCCCCAACACCGTTGCCGCCACCGCCACTGCCTTCGCCCACGCCAGAGACAATCTCGGGCCCGGTCTCCGTGGCACTTGATCCGGCGCTGCCCGGTGAGTTGGCCAACCCGTTGCGCGATGTCTTGGGCCGCATCTCGACCCTTGATACACAAAGTGGCGCGCAGCCCCTCTCTGTAGTCGATGCGCTGGAGCAGGCAGGATCTCGAATTACCTTGGCTGGTTTGGCACAGCCAGGCTTTGATCTATGGGAACGTTACTACGCCGTGGTGGTGCCCTTCAACACGATCCAGGACAATATCTCGCTGGCCGATCTGCAACAACGTTGGCAAGGTGGCGGCAATCTGGTGACGACACCCGATGTAACGATGCTATCAGTGGTTTTGGGACAAGGTTCGGCAGCCACAGTTGATCCATCCGATTTGTTGGGTGTTTTGTCCGCTGATCGCAATGTCGTGGGGATCGTGTCCTTTGATCAGCTTGACCCAACCTTGAAGGTTTTGACTGTGGATGGAGCCAATGTGCTCTATAACTGGTTGCAGCCTGGGCAGTATCCACTGGGTGCCGCCGTGAAGGTGGATGGAGTCGGTGCTTCGTTGCTGGCCCCGTTGCTGCGTGGTGCGATCCAGCCTGTGACTAACCGGGATCGCAACCACCTTACCGCACTGATGATGACGGGTGTCACAGCGATGGCGCGTGCCACAGCGGCGGTGATGGAGCGTAAAGGCTACGATTACCCAGCCCAGATCATTGGTCCAACTCTGGCCCAGGCCGATATTACCCACATCAGCAACGAGATTCCCTTTTTGGATGACTGTGTGGTCAATAACACGGAAAACAATCTCACCCTCTGTAGCAAACCTGAATATTGGGCCGCTTTGGCCGCCAGCGGTGCCGACATCATTGGCCTCAGCGGCAATCACGTCAATGACTTTGGGCGGGATGGCGCACGCCGTTCGCTCACCTGGTACAAAGAGAACAATGTCTCGATTTATGGCAGTGGCTTTACGCCGGACGAAGCCTGTGCACCGCTGCTCTGGGTCGATCATGGCAATCGTTTTGCCTTTATCGCTGCCTTGGCCTTTGGGCCGGAGAATGCCTGGGTCACTGATACAGAACCAGGAGCCTGCTACTATTACCAATACAAGGATCGGCTGATTGGCGAGATCCAGCAACTGGCCCAGCAGGTGGATGTCGTAGCCATCGAATTACAATTTGAGGAAACGTACAACCCCTGGCCGATTCCACCCCAGATTGCTGAATTCCGTGAACTGCGGGCTGCTGGTGCACAGATCGTGACCGGGGTGCAAAGCCATGTGCCGCAGTCGTTGGAACCCTATGGTGACCAGGAAGCAGGCGGCAAGGGTATCATTGTCTATGGACTGGGCAATCTCTATTTCGACCAAATGTGGAGTTGGGATACGCGCAGTGAACTCTACGTCCGCCACACAATCTACAATGGCAAACTGATCAGTACCGAAATCCTGACCGGCGTGCTCGAAGATTACGCCCAACCACGCTGGGCGACGCCGGAAGAACGGGCGTTGATCTTAGGGACGATCTTTGATGCAGCACCGGCGAAGCCGTGAAGGAATGACAAGATGAGTTGCATATGCATCTTGTCATCTTGGGACACTGCTAGCGAAATCGTTGCTCGATTAAAATCGGCTGCTGACACCGAGAAGCGCCCTCAGGCACTTCTCGGTGTCAGCAAGGGAATTGATTCCCTTTTTGAATTCGCCAGCAGTATCATCTTGTTTTCTTGTCATCCCCACCCGGCTCTAACAAGCGCTCCTCATAAATCCTGCGCACCGTATCCTCGATCTCCGGCTCGCGCACGCTGAGGTCGCGGATGCGGTAACGGGCGGAGATGCGGCTGATCAGTTCCGATGCGCTGATCCGTTGGCGGTCAAACTGGTAGACGACACGTTGACCCTGTCGCTCCACCACCTCGGCATCTTCCACATCCACTGCGGGATACTCCTCAGCCAGATCGACGAGCAGACTGCGTTTGCCGCCAAAGCGCTGTTGTAATGTCTCCAATTTCCCATCAAAGAGCAGATGGCCATGATCGATGATCATCACCCGTTGGCAAAGCTTCTCCACGTCGGAGAGATCGTGGGTGGTGAGCAGCACGGTGGTTCCTCGTTCGCGGTTGATGGTGGCGATAAAGTGGCGGATACGCTCCTTGGCCACCACGTCCAATCCAATTGTCGGCTCGTCGAGAAAGAGCAGCACCGGATCGTGCAACATGGCGGCGCAGAGATCGGCGCGCATCCGTTGGCCTAACGAGAGGGAACGTACAGGCGATTGCAGAAAGCTATCCATCTCCAGAATCGCACGGAATTCGGCTAGATTGTGCTGAAACCGTTCATTGGGCACCCGATAGATATGTTGCAGTAACTCCAACGACTCGATCACCGGCAAATCCCACCAGAGCGTAGTGCGCTGCCCAAAGACAGCACCAATACGAGAGACATATTGCTCACGCTGCTTCCACGGCACGTAGCCATTCACCTGCAGCAGACCCGCCGTCGGCACCAGCAGCCCGGTGAGCATCTTGATCGTGGTCGATTTGCCCGCTCCATTGGGGCCAAGGTAGCCAACCAGTTCACCCGCTTGCACAGTAAAGGTAATCTCGTCCACAGCGCGCACTACCGTCGCATCACTGGAGAGCAATCCGCGAAATGCGCCCCACAGCCCACGCCGATGTTTGTTTACTTTGAAGTGCTTTTGAAGGTTTTCGACTTGAATCATGATGAGAGTTGAAAAGTGAAAAAGCGGCAAAGTAACTCGTATACTTTGCCACTTTGCTGCTTTGTCCTATGTCCCTGTACTTTGATAATGACGAATCCCGAAGCGCCAAAATGCCAATGCTAGCGCCAGAATGCCAATGCCGACGACGGGCGAGAGAAAGGGCATAAAGGCGGGCAAGCCAAAGGGATCGGGTTTGTTGAGAAAGTAGAGCGCCGGGTAATAGTTGAGAAAGATGGCGGGCACGACATAGGTAAAGGTATAGCGCAGCCAGTCGGGGTAAATGTGCATGGGATAGGCCATCATTTCGCTGCCGCCATAGGTGAGGATATTCATCGCCTCGACCGAATCCACTGTCCAAAAGGTGAAGGTGGCACCGATCACAAAGAGTCCACCAAAAAAGCCGATCAACCCGACAATGACCCAGGGTAGATAGAGTATTTTGCCCCAACTCCATTCGATCTGGGCCAGGTTGAGCGCCACGATAAAGATCGCCACCCCGTTCGCAATCCGCCCTAAGCGACGCAGCAGGAACTCCTTACCCAGCACCTGTGCGGTCACGTTGAGCGGACGCAAAAGCAATTGGTCAAAGCTGCCCAATCGCACACTCTGCCCAAAGTTGCTGGGGTCAAAACCACTGAAGATCATGTCCATCAGCCCAAAGGCAAATTCCACCGTACCCCACAAAAAAGCCACTTCGCCCAATGTCCAACCGCCCAAGTTCGAAAAGCGCTGAAAGATCAAACTCAAGGCGGCAAAATACATACTCATCGTCACCAGCGTCGAGACAAGGTCGAGCAGAAAAGACGTACGATACTGCATCTGCGAACGTACCTGAATCGCAATCAAACGCCGATAGATGGCTAGATTGAAGAGAAGTTTGCGCATGTGAATTTAGTAAGGCAGTAGGACAGTAGGAAAGTAGACAGTTTTCACTGACTCACTGCCCTACTCTCGCTATCCACCGATTACCCTCCTTGAATGACCAATTGACGGACGCCCGAGCGCAAAATCCATTGACATAGTGCAATTAAGAGCGCGATCCAAAAGAGTTGCATCAAGAGCGCTTGCAGCATGGCTGACCCGGACGACACGCCCAGGTAGATCTCGACGGATGTATTGACCATGGATGGAAAGGGCGTAAAATGGCTCAAGGTGATAAACCAATCGGGAAAGAAGCGTAATGGCAGGTAAAAGCCAGAAAGCACCCAGGGCAAGCCGAAGGCAAAACGTCCAAACCCTTTGGCATCAGGCGACCAAAAGGCTGCCAGGTTGACCAGAAAACGCCAGCTAAAGCCCAACAACCAACCCAAGATCATCGAAAGCAGAAAGGCCAGCCACTGTATGGCACTGTGCGGCAGCGTAATTCGCACAAATAGTGCGTAGACCAGCATCAACGTCACCCCGCGCAAGAGCAAGGCGGCGGCACAGCGGCCAAAGTCACGTGCCAGCCACATGCGGAAATAGCTGAGTGGTTTGAGCAAGTCTGCCGAAATCTCACCGCTGTAGACCGAATTCATCAACTCGTACCAGCCAAAGATGCTCAAATAGGCAATGCTGGCTTGCGTCAGCCCGGTATAGGTGATCGCATCCTGGACGCTATAGCCAGCGACTTCGCTCCGGCTGCCATAGAGCGCCAGTAATACGGTCAACCGTAGCAGCCCAAAAAAGAGATTGGTTGCCAGCCCGGCCAGTGTAGCGGCACGATAGGTCAGTTGTCGTTGAAAGGCAAGTCGAGCCAGTTCCCAAAAGAGGCGCATAGGGAGGATTATACTCGTTTTGCATGAAAGTGGCAGGAGCGAACTGTCAATGATCAATCTTTGGGGTTACAATGCTGTTGTTCGCACACAGTTACATAAACAAAACCTGGAATCCAATGACACCCATCACTCTACAAAAGCGCCAGCAGTTGCTTGAATTGATCGACCGATTGCTGAAACCCAACCCAGCCGTTGAAGCCGTGATCGGAATTGGCAGCATTGCCACGGGCAACATGCGTCCAGGTTCGGATATCGACGCCATTGTGCTGTTTCAACACTACGATCCCTACATCGTCCCGGCGGAATTCATCTGGATGCCAGAGGATAACTCATTCCACAGCATCTTTAGCCGTGATCCCCAGGTGCAAGATCACGGTTGGCAATTCGATTTTGCGCGCAGGGTGCTTGACGAATGGCGTGATCCAACACGCCATTGGCTAGAAGGCGAACGGGCAGAACTCAGCGAAAGTTGGCTTGCCTTTGACCGCCACAACAATGTTGCACCGATAATCCAAGAGCGAACCCTTTTCAGCGATTCACTGCGCCAGCAGCGACTGGATGAATCGTTAATCTGGCTCGATCAGCATTTGAAATGGGCAGGCGATCCACAGGAGATTTGGGACAGTTTGGGCGCAACTGTGGCCCAGGATCGATTACATGCTGCCTATGATTACTGGGTACAAGCGCTCTTCGCCTACAACCGCCGCTGGCGACCTTGGCGCAATCGTGAAATGTCCTATCTTAAGCGTTTACCGTGGTTGCCAGAACATTTTGACCAACTTATTTTTACCGCACTCAATGCACCTTCGCACGAATACAGTGGTTATCTGGCACGTTTTCAAGCATTGGAGGAGCTCTTTGCCGATCTCTTGGCGCGTCTGATTCAAGATGGCGATTATGGAAAAGACGATCCGGTGAGCGAGGCATTCATTCGCCGGAACAATGAACCAGGTCGTGCTTGGAATATGGATGAATGGAATCAACACCATTCTATATTGGCGATTCAAAATAAAAAGGATTTCAATGAAATCGCTTGAGCCACTGCAAAAGACATTGTAATCAGGCTATTGATGTATGCAATAGTGATAGGTATATCTAGAATTAGGTATACCAGATCTGCGCCGGTTGACAACTAATTGTAACGACGAGTACAATACAGTTGCACCTGATTCTCTCCATTGAGAATGAGACTCATCATTCTCAGGTGTACAAGCTTCCATGAATTCAGCATTTCACAATCGAATCATTCGTAAAGGAGGGCTTTCATGAAGAAGGGAAACAAGCCGGTTTTTGCTATCCTAAGCATGTGGGTCGCAATCGCCTTGGTCGTTGGCTGTGCTGCGCCACAAACTGCAGCGCCTGCCGCCGGTGACCAACAGGCTGCCGCTGCTGGTGGTGAAAAGACCAAAATTACCTGGTGGTCAGAGGCTGGCACCGAGCAGAAATACCGTGATCTGATCCAAAAGGAGTTTATTGATACATTTAACGCCGCTCATCCAGATATCGAGTTGAACTTTGTCTGGCAGGAGCAGTTGGATGATGTGTTGCGCACGGCGATTCAGGGCGGCGCTGCACCGGATATTATCCAAACGCCTGGACCTTCCTTTGTGCTAGAATATGTCAATGCTGGTCACATTGCCAGTTTGGATGATTTCGCTGTCAAATATGGTTGGAAAGATAAGCTGCTGGGCTGGGCCTACGATTCCGGCACGTTGCAGGGCAAACTCTATAGCCTGCCTTTGACCTATGAATCGATGGTACTCTACTATAACAAGACCTTGTTCAAGGAGAAGGGCTGGGAAGCTCCCAAAAGTGAAGCTGATCTTGAAAAGATCTGCGAGGCTGCCACCAAGGAAGATATCGTCTGCTTCTCGCACTCCAACCAATATTGGAAAGGCGTCAATGAATGGATGGTAGGCGTCTGGTATAACAACTACACGGGAGCCGACCACGTCTACGCTGCCTTGCAGGGCAATGAAAAATGGACCGATGACAAATTTGTCGGTGCCATCGATCAACTGAAGTCTTACGTCGATAAAGGTTGGTTCAGCGGCAGCCTGGACAAATACTTTACCCTCTCGCACGATGACATTTGGAATGCGCTCTGTGACAAAAAGGCGGCGATGAACATCGAAGGTACCTGGGCTTTTCAAGATGCGCCCAACTTCTGCAAAGATGATTGGGATTGGGTGTCGATTCCATCCTTGCGTGAAGGTGTCAATCCAGGCTACGTGCTGGCCATCGGCTCGACCATTTCCCTTAACGCCAAGACTGCCAACCCAGATGCCGCCGCCGCCGTGCTTGATTGGGTCGTCAATGACCGTGCTCGCGCCGCCAAGATCATTGAAGGTTTCAATTTCGGCGAATGGAATGTGCCGCTCCATTATGAAGCCAACGACTTTTCCGCCAATGTGGATGAACGCTTCACACGCTTTGTCTCCGATTTTGCTAAGGTAACGGGCGAAGGCAACTTCGGCTATACTACCTGGACCTTCTGGCCGGCCAAGACCGATCAATATATCATCAAAGAGCTGGACTCTGTCTTGACAGGCGATATTACTTCCGTGGACTATCAGAACGAGCAACAGAAGCTCTTTGATGAGGAGAAGGCTGACAATAAAGTGCCGCCATCACCTCCAACCAAGTCGACGTCAAAGTAGTCTTGAATTGCGAGTGGCGAATTGTGAATGGCGAGTAAATCTGCTATTTGCAATTCGCAATTCAAACGAGAATATTTATGAGCGCAACCCTGGCGGAATCAGCGAAAACGGGTGGGATCCCAAAGCGTAGCACGGTACATTGGCGCAAACTTTTGTTGCCCTGGTTGTTTATGGCACCGCTGCTCATCCTCAATGTGATTGTCATCCTGGGGCCGTCACTCGCCAGTATCGGCTATGCTTTTACCGAATGGTCGGGCATTGGGCCGGCCAAGTTTGTTGGATTGGCAAACTTTCAGCGTATGTTCGGCGACCGGGTCTTTCGCATCGCTTTTGTCAATAACATCAAGTGGACGCTGATCTTTCTAACGGTACCGATTGCCTTGGGGCTATTAGGGGCCTCACTCCTCTCCCAGATCAAGCGCTTTCAGTTTCTCTTCCGGGTAATCTACTTTATCCCTTATGTGCTGGCGAGCATTGTTGTGGCTCAAATCTGGCGTTACATTCTACACCCGAACATCGGGCTTGGTCCTTGGCTAGAGAGCAATTACGGCTGGGGCTGGGCCAATATCAGCTTTTTTGGTGACCGCAGCGTGGTGCTCTATTCGATTGCCTTTGTCGATAATTGGCATTGGTGGGGCTTCCTAGTTGTGCTCTACCTGGCAGCGATGCAGGCAGTTGACATGGAGCTTTACGAATGTGCTCGTCTGGAGGGCGCTACCCGCTGGCAGGAGTTTCGTTACGTCACCTTGCCTGGCATTCGACCCACGTTGGTCTTCACTTTGCTGATGACTGTGATCTGGTCGATGCTTGTCTTTGACTACATTTATCAATTGACCCAGGGTGGACCTGCCCATGCCTCGGAGGTGTTGGCAACCGAAGTCTACAATGCCGCCTTTGCCCGCTTTGAAGTAGGCTACGCCGCCTCGATTGGCGTCAGCATGAGCGTGATCTGTGGCTGCGTAATCCTGGGTTTTGTCTTTCTGCGCCGACGTGGGTGGGAGGTTTAGGACATGTTTTCTAATTCCAAACGAACCCCTTCCCTTGCTTTTAACTACCTCGTCCTGACACTGCTGGCGATTTTTGTGCTGGGGCCTTTGTTGCTGCTTCTAATCAACTCGTTCAAAGATACGAAGGAATTTACGCGTAATCCCTTTGGATTACCGAGCGTGTGGCGTTGGCAGAATTACCCGGACGCCTGGATCCAGGGTAACTATGCCTTGACCGTGCGTAACAGTGCCTTTATCACGGTGCTCACAGTGGCAGGGGTGATCGTGATCGCAGGACTGGCGGCCTACTCCTTGGCACGGCTCAACCCGAAGGGCGCAGATGCATTGGCCTTTTATCTGGTCGTCGGCACCTCGATCCCGGCGCAGTTGTTTATGGTTCCCCTCTTTTTTCTGTGGACCAAACTGGGGCTAACCGACACGCTGATTGGTCTGATCATTATCTATTGGGCCACTTCCTCGCCCTTTGCAACCTTTTTGCTGCGATCATTCATGATCTCGATCCCGCGTGACTTTGACGAGGCGGCGCGTATTGATGGGGCAACTGAATGGCAGGTCTTCTGGCGCGTCATTGTGCCAATCTGCTGGCCCGGCTTTCTGACCTGCGCTTTGGTCGCTGGTCTGGGTGCCTGGAATGAATTTCTCTTTGCTGTCACCTTCCTCCATCAGCCCGAACTGAAACCCGTCTCTACCAGCCTCTTTGCCTTTATGTCGCGCTATGGTCGCGATTGGGGATTGATCAACGCCGCAACCGTCATCATGATTCTCCCTGTGGTGACACTCTTTCTGCTCTTACAGCGGCAATTCATTCAGGGGCTGACACAAGGTGGGTTGAAAGCGTAATTTGAAGTAAGGAAACCTATGCAACTACCTCAAGACTATTTCGAACGCGTCTATGCAGGCGTGCTTGGCAAAATTATCGGTGTCTATCTTGGTCGGCCCTTTGAGGGTTGGTGGTACGACAAGATCATGGCCGACCTGGGCGAGATTTGGTATTACCAACACGAGCGACGTGACAAAGGTCTGCGCGATAACATCCTGATCGTCACTGATGATGACATCAGTGGCACCTTTACCTTTCTGCGCGCTCTAGAGGATTACGGACTTTCCCCCAATCTGACAGCCGAGCAGATCGGGCAGAGCTGGCTCAATTACATCATTGAGCGACGCACGATCCTCTGGTGGGGTGGTATGGGTAACTCGACTGAACATACCGCTTTCCTGCGCCTGAAAAATGGCATCCCTGCCCCACGCAGCGGCTCGATTGCACTCAACGGCAAGGTCGTGGCCGAGCAGATCGGTTCGCAGATCTTCATTGATGGCTGGGCGATGGTTTCGCCGGGCGACCCGGCGCAAGCTGCCGATCTGGCCAGACGTGCCGCCTCGGTCAGCCACGATGGCGAGGCAATCTACGGCGCACAGGTGATTGCGGCGATGGAGGCGGCTGCCTTTGTCGAGCGCGATCTCAACAAGTTGATCGACATCGGGGTCAGCTTTATTCCTAAAGATAGCATTATCTACCGCATGATCAGCGACATTCGTGAGTGGCGCGAGGAGTTTGGAGATCAGTGGCGCAGCAGCCGCGAGCAACTGGAGAAGTATTACGGTTACGACACCTACGGCGGCAACTGTCACATGGTGCCCAACCACGGTGTCATCCTGATGTCACTGCTGCATGGCGACGATGATTTCCAGAAGTCGCTGATGATTGCCAATACTGCTGGCTGGGATACCGACTGCAATTCGGGCAACGTCGGCTGTCTGCTGGGCATCAAGAATGGGCTGCAAGGTATCGACGCTGGCCCCGATTGGCGCGGCCCCGTGGCAGATCGACTCTATCTCGCCACTGCCGAAGGCGGACGGGCGATCACCGATGCAGTGCAAGTCACACAGTGGGTGACCAATCTTGGGCGGTCCTTGGCGGGTGAAGCGCCGTTGAACCCTAAGGATGGCGCACGATACCACTTTGAATTGCCCGGTTCCGTGCAAGGTTTTATGGTAGAAGCAAGCCACGAAAGCGCTGAAACCTCGTTGGAAAATGGTATCGGCTATAGTCACACTGGTAGCCGCAGCCTAGCAATTCGCTATCAGCATCTCGCCCCAGGACGGTACAGCCGAGTGGCGACGGCGACCTTTACGCCGCCCGAGGCGGTCAACATGAAGGGCTATGAACTACACGCCTCGCCCACGCTCTACCCAGGGCAGACAGTGCGTACCCGCCTGACCGCCCATTCAGGCAACGGCTGTGGCGTAACGGTGCAGCTTTACATCCGGTGTTATGGTGCCCAGGACCAATTGGAACGGGTCTATGGTCCCGAAACGGTGATCGGACCAGCCGACCACAATACGTTGCAATGGCGCATTCCCGAAACTGGCGGGCGACCCATCGCCGAGATCGGCCTGGAACTCCGCACCAACAGCCGCGCCGATGGTACTCTCTTTCTCGACTATCTCACCTGGGAAGGGGGAGCGGAATGTACCTTCACCGACCCCGAAGATGGCGGCCAGATGTGGCGACGGGCCTGGGTCAACGGCATCGACCAATTCGACTTCCGCTGGGCCGAACCATACCGCCTCTGTCAGAACAGCGGACGCGGCTTGTTGATGACTGGCACCCGTGACTGGCGCAATTACCGCGCCATTAGCACCTTGACCCCACACTTGGTCACTGCGACTGGGGTGGCGGTGCATGTGCAAGGCATGCGTCGCTACTATGCCTTGCTTTTGGCGCAGAGTGAAGGCAAACCAGTAGCTCGCCTGGTCAAAGTGCTGCACGATGAAACGGTTCTCGCCGAAGCTGCCTTTGATTGGAGCTTTGGCACAAGCTACGAATTGAGTCTGCAAGTCAATGGCAACCACCTGCAAGGCTTCGTCAACGGCAAGTTGCTTCTGGATGTCAACGATGAGGAACCGACCTTGCGCAGCGGCGGCATTGCCTTGATCTGCGAAGAGGGAAGAGTGGGAACGAGCGCAGTACAAATTGTTCCAGCGTGATTCAGAGCGGTTAGCGTTAGCGTACGAGTCTACCGTACGCTAACGCTAACCGCTCTGAATTATCTTGTCACCATTGGCAAGAAAAGCTGTTTGACCGCCCCGTTACTGTCCATATAATCCGGCATCCCGTCCTTGTTGCTGTCAGGGCAGGGGCTGCCGGTGGGACATTCTTCGTGGTCGGATAGGCCGTCGCCGTCGCTGTCGCCGCTAGTGGGGCCGTTGCTGGCCGGGTCGAGGTAGTTGGGAATGCCATCCTGGTCGAGGTCGCTTAAGCCTTCGTCGGTAAAGTCACGGCTGCCAATGGTGGGTAGACCATCATCATCATCGTCTGGGTCGAGGTAGTTGGGAAGGCCATCGCCGTCGGTATCCAGGCAGGGCCAACTGGTTGGACATTCTGTCGCATCCTCCACGCTGTCGCCATCGCTGTCACCACTCTTCGGCCCCTGATCAGCCTTGTCCAGGTAGTCTGGAATGTGATCGCTATCCCCATCCTTACACGGAACCCCTGTAGCGCACTCCTGGCGGGTGAGGAGGTCATCGCCGTCGTCATCGGCGTCCAGCGCATTCATGAGTCCATCTTGGTCACTGTCTCGCTTGTTGGATTCGAGAAAGTCGGCGATGCCATCGTGATCGGCATCGGGCGGGGTCAAGACAATGCCGCCGTTGTCGCCGTCAACCACGTTGGCCAGGCCGTCGCCATCGGTATCGATGGTGTTGTCGATTCTGCCATCTTGGTTGTTATCCAGTACTTTGTAGCCTGCCTCTTGAATATCCTTGATGCCATCTCCATCACTGTCCAGATCGAGATAATTGGGAACTGCATCGCCATCCTCATCCTGTCCACGTTCCAACATATCGGGCAAGCCATCATTGTCGGCATCGCTATCCTGGCTGTTGGGCAGCGAATCATTGTCACTGTCCAGAATTGCACTCTCCAGATAGTTGGGAATGCCATCCTCATCACTGTCGGGGCAGGGCGTTGATGCTGGCAGACCATTCGGGCATTCGCTGTAGGTCGTCGAGCCATCGCCGTCGTCGTCGTTGTCCTCTTGATCGTTTGACCCGTCACCATCCGAGTCGAGCAGACGATTCTCCTGATGGTCGGGGATGCCGTCAAGATCGCTGTCTTGAATCGTGAGGGGTGTGCCACCTATGCTGGGGTCAATTGAATCGGGCAAACCGTCGTGATCGCTGTCGGTTTGATTGTCGAGTAGCCCATCGTGATTGCTGTCCAAATCGTCGTGGCCAGCTTCGACAAGGTCATAAAGGCCATCGCCGTCGCTGTCCAGGTCGAGGAAGTCGGCAATGCCATTACTATCGCGATCTTGAAGCCCTTCATAGCGGTCGGTCAAGCCATCCCCATCCGAGTCTTTGTCGTGATCGTTGGGAATCGTGTCATGATCTGGGTCGGCTGTGTTGGATTCGAGAGAATCAGGAATGCCGTCGCCATCGCCATCGGGACAGGGCGAACCAATAGGGCACTCTGACTGAGTTGACAGGCCATCGCCATCGTCGTCGTCATCGAGGAAATTCGGGGTTCTGTCGAGATCGCTGTCGCCGGCACCTTCCGTTCGATCCGCAATGCCATCGCCATCGGCGTCGGTGTCCATATAGTCTGGTGTCTGGTCAGCATTGCGATCTGGGCAAGGCTGAGTGGGACATTCCACGCTATCTTGAATCCGATCCCCATCGCTGTCGCCCGAACCGGGACCGTTGGTGTCAGCGTCGAGGTAATCAGCGATGCCGTCTTGGTCAATGTCCAGCGGCTGAGTGCTTGGATTCTGGTCGCCATCGCTGTTTTTATCTTCGTTGCTGGTCGTTTTGCCATCGCCGTCGTCGTCGCTGTCCATATAGTTGGGCGTGCCGTCCTGATCGGTGTCAAGGCAGGGTATGCCACCTGGACATTCAACCAGGTCAGTGATGCCATCGTGGTCGCTGTCGCCAGAGGCCGGACCACTGTCGGCTGGATCGAGGTAGGCTGGAATGCCGTCGCCATCGTGGTCGGGACAGTTGGTCAGCGTGGTGTTGCATTCTACAGTGTTAGGGATGCCATCACTGTCACTATCGGCAAACAGGGTGACGACGATAAATGCGCTGGCTGAGCCGCCGTTGCCGTCCGCAATCGTGTAGGTAAAGGTTTCAACGCCGCTGAAATTGAGCGCAGGCGTGTAGGAGATGCTCGTGCCGCCATTGATAGCTGCATGGCCACCATGGTTTGGTGTTCCCAATTCGCTGATGAAGAGCGTCTCGCCAAGATCGGGAAGAAAGGAATCGTTGGCAAGTACATCGATGATCGTCGGTGTGTGATCATTCGGTGTCGTAGTGAGGGTAAGCGCGTCGGCCTTGGCCAGCGGTGGGTCGTTGCGGTTATTGACCGTAATGGCAATGGCTGCGCTGGCACTGCCACCGTTGCCGTCGCTGATCGTGTAGGTAAAGGTCTCTCCGCCTGCGAAATTGGCAGCAGGCGTGTAGCGCAGCAAGTTACCTGCATTCGTGACAGTGCCGTGGGCGGGTATGCCAACTTGGGTGATGGTCAAAGAGTCATCTTCCAGGTCACTGTCATTGCTGAGAACTGGAAGCGCGTTGTTGAGACTATCTTCGTCAACCGTCACTTTATCGTCCCAAGCTGCAGGTGCATCATTAACATTGACGACTGTGATGGTAACAACCGCACTGGTCGAGCCACCGTTGCCATCGCTGACGGTGTAGGTTACGTTGTCTGTGCCAAAGAAGTTGGCTTTCGGCGTATAATGAAGCTGCTCACCCAAGTTGGTGATAGTACCGTGATTGACTGATCCCACTGATGTAATGGTGAGCGGATCGTTTTCGAGATCGCTGTCATTGGCCAGGACAAGGATGGGATTGTTGCTGCTGTCTTCTTGGTACGAAACAGTATCGTCTGCCGCCACGGGTGGATCGTTGAGATTCAGGACCGTAACCTTGATCTTAGCGCTTGCCGTTCCGCCGTTGCTATCACCCACGGTGTAAGTAAAGATTTCCGTGCCAAAGAAATCGGGAGCGGGAGTATAGCGAATCTCGGTTGTGCCTTCAATCGTGGCACTGCCTCCCTGGTTTGGCACGCCCACTGCGCTGACGGAGAGTGTCTCATTTGTATCAGGTGCAAAACTGTCATTGTTGAGGATCGTCAGCAGGTTGTCCTGGCTGTCTTCGTTGACGGTGGCATGGTCGTCGATAGCTTGTGGCGGATCGTTGACGCTAGTGACATTGACCATCACTTGTCCCACATCGCTGCCGCCATGACCGTCGCTCACGGTGTAGGTAAAGCTTTCTGTGCCGAAAAAGTTAACAGGGGGTGTGTAGCTCAACTGTGTGCCACTGATGGTCACCGTTCCACCTTGATTTGGCGTACTAACCGCAACAATAGATAGCAAGTCGCCATTGTTGTCGGTATCGCCGTTGAGCACATCAAGCAAAGTGGGGCTACTGTCTTCGGCGAGGATAACGCTTTCATCATCGGCAACTGGTGCTGCGTTGAGAAGCGTGATGGTGGCACTGGCGAGATTGTCGGCAGGTGTAGTATCGTGTACCGCACTGATACCGGCACGGTTGATCAAGTGAGTACCTACGGCTACGTTACGCTCTACCTTCGCAAAGAGCATAATTTGTCCCCCGGCGGGATCATTTCCCGAGACTTGCCAAACGTAGTTGGGTGCGCCACTGGTCTGAGTAATAATGATGCCATTGGCGGTTGGTGGCAGTGTGATGGTGATGCCACTGGGGAGGGTGTCGGTGACAATGACATTGGTTGCGGCATGGATACCGCTGAGGCTAAGAATATAGGTTAGATTTTCGCTAGGAAGAGCATTGGCATCGCCACCAACGGCGCTCACTACTACCTTGTCGATGGCAACATCCTGAGCATAAAGCGGGATGGAGAACGCTACGAAGGAAGAAAAGAGATAAATGAATGCTAAACAAAGTACATGGATAATCATCCTGGTAACTTTATGTGTAGCAAAGCTATAAATGCGCAGCAAATTTGGCAAAAGATGGATCACGGTCGACGTTCTCCCTGAATTTGTAAGCGGAATCGATAGGTGGCTGCGTTGAAGGTCGTGTTGTAGATAGGGTATGAAAATGAAATTTCGTAAACTACATTATATTAAGCTGTGTAGTTTTTGCCAAATAGTGTAAGCTGCCATGCGTCATTTGACGTAACCAGCTTGAGGGCAAGAGCGCAGATTCAGAGGTAAACTATACTAGTGGGTGCTAGTAAGCAACATTTTTTGCGGTTCAAAACGTGTTACTTACTGCAGAGCACCAGTATAGTTAGCGAGGAAATCAAACAACCACACGACTGTTGGGGTCACCGTAGAGGGTGTACGCCAACCAGGTAGGATTGAGCGGATCCTTTTGCTGGATGGCACGACGAGCGATCTGAAAAGCTTCGCCCAGTGGCTTGTTGTTCAAGAGTTCGTTGTAAAAGGTTTGGGCAAAGTCGGCGGCGAGGGCATCGTTCACTTCCCATTGGGCACCGATCACGGCAAAGGCGCGCACGTTGCGCAGCAGTCGATCCGCCCAGCCACCGAGATCGGTCGGTGTAAAGCCCAAGCGTCCGGCATTACAGGTGTTGAGAAAGATCAAGGGATGGGCCAGCCGTAGATTACCCGTACGCGCCAGTGAAAGATCGTCGGGCATGAGCACGCCGTCTTGTAGTGCAATTTTGGAGCGCTCGACATTTTCGCCTTCAAAGCTGCCGTGGGTGGCAAAATGTAATAATTGTACCGTAGCCCCTTTGATGGCTTCCTTTACCTGACCAACCGTCTTAATTTCATCCCCAACGGCAATGTGATGGGTCGTGAGACGTTCGCGAATGCCTTTGACTTCGCGCTGCACATTGGGCAGATCGAGCACAGGGGCGACAATCGAGGCCGCATTCACCTTCACCTCATCCAATGGGCCACGACCGGCAAGCCAACGGCAGATCGTGAAGCCCTCGGCCCAGAAGCTATCGCTTTCTGACTGTTGGGTGAATTCGTCTACCCGATAAGGTTTGAGCATCTCCCAGGGTATCCACGGCTCATCGCTAGTAATCAAAAGTGATTTGACCACCCCAGCTTCACGCAACTTTTTGATCAGTCCCCAATATTCGTAGCGCAACTCTTTGGGAACGAGTTCGTCCCACAAGTCGGTGCCGATGCCGTCGATGATCTCGGTTGGGTCTACCTTGCTGGCCTGTTTAGACTCGTGCGGGGTGCGGCCAAAGTCGCGTGAGATGCGCGCCAGACGATTGAGTTGCTCAAGCTTGTCGCTGAGCCAGCGACCGGGATCGCCGGTGCGTAGAGTGGTTTCACCTACCTTTTGCCAATGGTAACCCACCAGGGGATTGGCCGAGTGTAACATAAATTGCAACGTCTTCTCGACCAGGACGATGCGCAATTCAAGATCAGCGGGCGGCGGAGGCGCGCTTAAGAATTGAGAAACCTCCACTGCGTCGCCGACCAATTTGGCCGGCACCGAATTGCTGCGAGTTGCCACTTCGCAGGCAAGCGTTGCCGTGCCGATCAGCCGCTCCCGATGGCGGAAATCAACTTTGATCTGGGTTTTACCAAGCTTTTCTCCCTTCAAGAGGAAAATGGCAGGTTCAGAATTTTGGGCAGCATAAACCTTGATCGTGCGATTCCAACTCTCCAAACGTTCACTGAATCCTGGGGCGCTGACCACGACATCGACCAATTCTGGTTGACGAGGATTCACAAATGTTACATCTACGTTCAGACTGACCCCCGACTCTGCCTGTTGTTCTGGCGTTAAACGCACAGTCAGCGCTACTTCTTCCTGCTGTTTGACCATGGAGGCAAAGCGGATGTCGCTAAACAGATGGGCTGTCAACGATTCGTCGCTGTCCAGAGCACTTTCGACGACCGCAGCCGCCATCGCGCTGGGCAGATTCATCTCCATCATGGTAGAGGGAAAACCCAGGCTACCTGGTTCGCTGATAATTGGACCTTTAAATATGCCTCGGGTTGGATTCTTGCTTTGTAGAAGTACCTCTTCGGCACTTGCCTTGCCTGCGCTAAGCTGTCGCCAGGCAAGCAGACGCACCAGTGGGATCTTCTCCAGCGCCAGTAAGCTATCCTCGAGGAGTTTACTGCGGGCTGTATAATTAGAGACGGTTGGTAACTGCTGATCCAACTCGGCAAAGATGCGCGCCATTGCAACCTGCTCATCCAAAGGCGCTCTACTCATAGACAGATTGAGCACCTTTCGCACATCTTCGACCGTTTGTGGAAGGTGACTGGGCAGGTAGCGCAGTTCGGCCAAGGCGAGTTGAGTGGGATCTCTGGCGCGCAGAAGATTGCTCAATACATCTGCTTCCACTGCAGAAAGTTCACTTTGCTTCTCTAGCTCTCTCCGTACAGCGTCAACCTCAACTTCGACAAGTTCACCTGCAATGGGCAAAGTACTACATAGCCACAAAAAATCTTGCAGTGCAGCGCGGCGTTCGGCTTTGTTTGCTGCTGGATCAGTGAGCAACGTAGCCACATAAGTGCGGTAAATATCGAGGTGTTTGCGCGTACTGGCCAGCGGCAACCCATACCAATTGCGATAGAGTGTCAACAATAAGTGTTGGAGTGCTGGGGCTAAGCCTGTTACAAAGGGAAGTGGTGGCATAGGTGGATGGATTAACTTTCCTCAGATTTTTCGTTCTTATAGAGATGACACTTAAACATTGCACAATCTCTTAGGGTTGGGTTCTAAGGCAGATTGTGCAATGTTTAAATAGTGTGTCTATTAGTTGGTGAGTATATCGCTAACCTAATAAACGTCAAGTACAGGTATCTTTTGGTTAACAACACAGATAATAGCCAAGCAAAATTCAGGCTATAAGTGGAAAAATAGTGACCAGGTGAGACAGCTTATGGTAAGTCTTGTAAGTTTTTAGTCATCTCCTGATCAAGGCGTAATTTTTGGATTCTCGGTTAAATCATATGCTAGAGACATAGGTAGTACATTCAATTAAATATTGTAAGCAAATAGATAAATCAAAAACGCAAAAGTCAGTTTACCTTGAAGGTGTGTGATTGGGATTTATTGCGGGATTGAAGATTCGGAGGAGTTTTATGAAGTTGAAATCATTTACAAACGCTTCATACCAAAACGTTTTTGCCTTTCTCTTAGTAGCTGCACTGATTGCTGCTTTTGCATCTGGACCTATATTGGCAGGCGTAAAAGCTGTAAAAGCGGCGAATGCTGTCGCTGTCTACTGGAATTTTGATTCTGTACCATCTGATGATGATGTCTCGACAGGAACGTTAATCCCTGTATCGGGAAATGGCACAATCGGTGTGATCGGGACAGCAAACGGGAACTTTCTCAGCGGTGCAACCTTTGATCCCGATGACTCAAGTTATGAGGCAAAGAAATTTCCAAGTCAGAGTACTGCCAATTTGAGTACTGGTATCGAATTTACACTTTCCACTGTAGGTTATAAGAATATCGTCCTCGAATTTCAGCGTCGCCATAGCAGCAATGCTCCCAATCGATTGGCCATTCAATATTCGATCAATGGCGGCAATTTGATTACCCATACTTTTGTTACTGCTAACAATGGCCAAGAAAATACCTTTATCCCTACAACAATTGATTTGAGCAGCGTCACAGCGTTGAACGAAAAGGCAAATGTCAAATTCCGCATCGTAGGAGCCTTTGCCGAAGGCACAACTCAGTACGAACCAACGCGTTCAGCCAGCCCTTACAGCCCACTTTCCAGCAGCATTCGCTTTGATGAGCTTTACGTACGTGGTGACGCCGCTGCGGCAGCAACCTCTACACCAACCAAGACATTAACGCCGACGCCAACCAACACATTGACGCCAACTCCCACCAATTCGCCCACGGCCTCTCCTACAGCGCGGGCAACAACGGTAGCCGGTGGTGCCTGTACGGACTATCCGGCAAGCGGTCTGTCACAAGCGGTTCCTGATACAACCTTTGATGAGTTGAGCGGTATCTACACTTTTGGTATCTTGATTTCAACGATCAACGTGCCTACCAACTTCACAATCAGCAATGTGGACATTCTCAACTTCAGTCTTTCTCATCAGTACATGAATGACTTGAAGGTTGAACTGCTTAGCCCACAGGGTATTCCTACCCTGCTCTTTTCAACGATTGGTAATGCCAGCAGCCAGGGCTTTGTTGGCACCACCTTTGATGATCAGGCAGCCACGTCGATTAGCAGTGGTCAGCCGCCTTTCAGTGGCAGCTATCGACCTACAGGGCCGCTTTACGTGTACAATGGATTGACTTCCGCTGGCCAGTGGCGCCTGCGTGTGACTGACAAACAGATAGTGCATACAGGTACGTTGAATAGTTGGACACTGCGTATCTGTACGCAAGCAACGCCAACACCAACCAATACACCCACTGCGACAAGCATACCTACGAATACGCCGATCGGAGGTGCCACTGCAACATCTACGCCCTTTGGCACACCAGCCGCAACCGATACGCCAACCGGCCCAACGCCAACCGCAACCCCGGAGGAAACCTTTGATCCAACAAAAGGCACAATCCGTATTGCCGTGGATGCACAGCCCGATTATGGCCAAGACTTTACGTTTACCTCGTTTGTCGGCAACTTTGTATTAGACGATGCCAATCCAGATGATGGAGACGCCGTTACAGCAAACAAGACTTTACAGGTTGCACCTGGTGGTCCCTATGAATTCATTGCGGGCATGCCTGCCGAATGGACTTTGAACCAGGTTACCTGTGTAGGCAGCGGCGAATGGGAACAAGTACTGCCGTCTAAGTCAGTCAAGGTTACCATTGACGCTGGCGATTTGATGACCTGTACCTTTGTGATTGCCTATACATCCCCCAATACACCGACGAGTACACCCATGGGGACTGGCAATTCGCCTACGCCGACTTCCGTGATTCCTGGCAGTACGCCAACCAATACGCCTGGTGGCCCAACCAATACACCGACAAAGACGCCAGTGGGACCGAATAGTACACCGACGAATACACCGGGTGGCACCAATGGCACACCAACCAATACGCCCGCTGGCCCAACGAAAACAGCGACCATCACGCCAACCCCGACCAATGATCCAACAAAGGGTCGAATCAATGTCGTAGTGGATGCTCAGCCGGATAGTGGGCAGAATTTCAACTTCTTTGTTGTCGCTGGTGACTTCATGCTCGACAATGCGGTACCCGATGACGGCGATGGAATTGGAAATACAAAGACCTTCCAATTGACGCCAGGTTCATATCAATTTACGGCGAATGGCCCAACTGAATGGACGCTGACCAAGATCGAGTGTGTTGGTACAGGGAGCTCTACACCGAATCTTAGCTCCAAAACACTCAGTGTAACGTTGGCTGCGGGCAATGTGCTTACTTGCACCTTTAGTATGGCCTACACCTCGGCCAGTACGCCCACATGGACACCAGTTCCGCCAACTGCAACAGCGACATCAACGCCAATCGGTGGTGGACCGACGGCTACACCACTAGGCGGAGCGACAGCAACACCAACGCCGCCCTCTGGTGGCACACCAACTCCAGATGGTACGCCACAAAGTACACCTACGGATGGCCCAAGGGAGTTTGATGGAAGGGTCTTCCTACCGGTAATCAGTCGCTAAGCGCCAATAAGTTCAATCTTGTCTGAATAGAACCCGACTTGCAATCGCAAGTCGGGTTCTGCTTTATTGGCTATCTAGGAATGAACCCTGATATTTGACTTGTTTTGAACCTAGTAACGGTTTACATAGCCCATCTTTAGCTTATATGCTCTGCACCAGCAAGTTCAATGACAGATTTATCGACAAAATCTATCTCTCCTAGCGACTGCTCGAAGAGCGATATATTGGTGATCGGCAAACTGTGAGGCTGAAAAGATACACTTATGATAGTCAACGATGGAATGGCTACAAATGAGGCACTGGACAAACGATTTCCGGGAAGACATTGCTGGTCAACTTTTTACGAAGACGTACCCTTCTCGCAAGTCGCTAGTAACACTCCCGAATTCTATCTTCTTTTTTGGTTTCACTTGGCGCACTACTAGACGGTAAATCGGCGATCACACACTGTGATGGCTCATTAAATCTTGAGAAGACTGCTGCTATCAATTGAACCGGTACAACCAGAGAAGGTGCGAGAGTAGAACTTGGTCTGACGGTTATGGCTCTTCCTGCATTTGAAGAGGTGCGAATCTGATTTCTGCACCTCTCCAGAGAGTAATTTGCCGTATCTGGAGAGGTGTAGGTTGTAAAAGGGTGTGGTGATAGAGCCTACAAGGTTAGCGAGTGACGAGGGGCAAAAAGAGTGAACGGTTCGCTGGGCCTAGCTCGCCTATTACATGTAGCGTGCTATTAAATGGATCGGGCAAGGAAGATTCTCCACTTGCTGCGAAGTTTGTACGTCGACCATTATCAAATGCAACCAGGACAGGAGCCGATTCAATATCAACCAGTGCCTCGAATGTAACCGTAGCAATCGCAAAGGGTGCTTGCACGCCAGTCCCCAGTACCCCTGCGGCTACATCTGCTTCACCGATTTCATTGTCAATGTGCGTCATCAGCGATATGACAAACGGCGCTGTAGGCTGTACGCCTACGGCTTTGAGGTGTGTCTGATCAAAGTTCAGGTAAACTGCACCTGCATTGATCAGATCAGAACTTTCTCCTTCAAGTCTAACAGTCACTGCAATCAGATCGCCTGCTTTCTGATTGCTGATCTGCGCAATTTCGACGAAAGGACTGGCTGTATTGTAGGACACTGCTGCTGCTGACAATGACCCTCCTGCCCACGGATCGCTCACCTGTCCAAAATTGTTGGCCAGCAAATGGAGGTCACTGTCATCAATGCACAGATCATCGTTCAGGTCGGCTGTTTCCAGGAAGGTTATGTTGCCGATACAGTGTGTGTAGTAATTTGCCAAAAGTGAGAAATCAAAGATATTGACCTCACCATCCTGTACAATGTCTCCTTCGTCAAGTTCTCCTGTGTCAATGGATACGATTGAGTTATTGATCGTCGCCTCAAACACACGGCGCAGTGAGTGCTCAGTTTTAACCGAAATGCTAAAGGGGCCAACCGGTAAGTCCCGAATGGCAAAGTAACCGTTGTCATCGGTCATTGGTGTGTAGGTATGTGCTTGATTCTCGGCACTGAGCGGTGCAAACTCCACCTGTAAAGGTTGTCGCCAACTTGGATGGGGAGGATTCGAGCGCCCTTGCAAGGAGATTCGTCCTAACAAAGCAGGGGGCTGGAGTTCGGCAGTAGGTGTGAAGGTCGCCGTCGGCAATTCTGAAGGAATTGGTGTAGCCGTGGGTGACTCGGTGGGCGTAGGTGAAGGGGTTGCGGTTGCAGTGGGGGTAGCGGTTGCGGTAGCAGCCGGAGTATCTGTCAGAAGGAGTTCAATTGTGTCGCTGCTGCTAACACTTGTTGTATTGTTGCGCATCTCGATACTGACGCTGCGCTCGCCTGGGATAGCAGAAAGGGTCCATTGCAGATTGTTGCTAAATGGCTGCCAATCTCCCCAGGCATCGCTGTCATTGTGGAGCCGCATTTCGGTCCATTTGTCACCGTGAATATATAACTGCACAGAAGTCGATTCAGTTTGTTTTGCCTCGCTGTTGATGATGATGGGGTACACACCCGAGCGTGACCCAAAATCCTGCCCCCAATAGAGCTCGCTGTAGCCAACGCCGATCTCGCGGTAATGGGTATTTAAAATATTTGCTCGATGACCGGGGCTATTCATCCAGCCATCCATGACGGCAGTTGGATCGGGGTATCCCCAAGCGATGTTTTCGCCGAGCGTTCCACCCGAATAGAATTTGCCAAGGCGCGAATACCAGGCACAGACCTGCTGTAGTGCGCCATTTACCCGGTCATAACTATCATGTTCAAAATAATCATCCTGTTTCATGTCGACCATATGATAGCGCGCTGCATTACTTAAATCGCTGTTGATTTTTAATGGCGGCAGACTATTCTCAGCGCGTTTGGCATTGACCAAGTCGACAACTTCCTGTTCCCAATCTGCGTTCGTCACATTCACTATCACAGCACTACAGCCAGTAAAAAGTGGCTCTGCATGGATTGATCCCCAAATAGAGAAAAGGAATAACAGCACGCTTACGAGGAGTACGGTGCGGCTAAGAAGATGGAAGCGTTTCATCAGATTACTCCAGTGTATCAAAGGTCAGCATAACCGAGTCGAGACTCGTATCTTATCTCCAGTAAAATCCATTTCTACATAGATTTGGGTAATTTACGACAGAAGGCTAACAAACAAAAGCCTTACTGTAAGTATACCATGATTCTATTCAAAAAAGCTGACGAATTTCATGGTTTACTATGTCGTTTCAATTACAATTTTATGCTGCTTGTTACACGGCTTTTCTACGAAACGCTTTATTTCTATCCTTCCCCAACATCCAGAACTACCTGTGCTGCTGGGCTCAAACGGGCAAGGGTTTCGCCACTGAGCGAAGCTCGCTGATCTGTCTGTTGCTTCTGGTCACGCCGGCAATAATAGGAATGCATAGCTCGGCGCGGTCGATCCGTGCGGTTTAAGGTGCCGCCATGCCAGGTGTGCGAGTTGAAAATGACGACTGTTCCTGCTGGTGCCACCAAAATTGTTTCATTCGGATGAGGATCCATCGCATTTGCCATTTCTTGCTGCGGTGTTTTGCTCCAGTTTTGGGAACCGGGGACAACCCGAGTCGCTCCATTTTCAGTGGTGAAATCATCCAGTAGCCAAATCGAATTGCACACGTGAAAATCACCAGCTTCCACTGCACCGCGCCAATCCACATGCAACTGTTGTAGCCCTTCGCCTGGTAAGGCTGCCCTTGCATTGAGTGAAGATAATTTTAAGTTTCCTTTCAGAACTTGGGAGATTGCCGCTAACACACGCGGATGGGTAAAGCAGATTTCGAAAATCTCACCCTTGTTGACCAGGTTCGATAGGCGTATTGTGCCCTTCTCCTGATGCACCTCTAGCCCTGCTTTGTCACCTTCCTCGGCGGCCAGTTCGGCGAGCCGAGCGGTAATCATAGCAACCTGCTCAGGCGACAGGATATTGTACAGCGGAAGATAGCCATTCTGATCCAAAAACGCTTTTTCATCAGCCGTGAGTGTCTGATCCGTTACACCGAGAGTCGTAAGGGCTTGTTGGATGTCCATAAAGTCTCCTAAAAAGTGGAAAAGTGGAAAAGTTGCAGAGTTGCAAAGTTGCAGGGTGAAAGAGTGTTCTTCCCTATGACAGTAATCACAAGATGGGTTTGGCGGAATCTTGATCCAGATAAAGCCGAGCGTTATTGACGGTGCGCAGGATTGAGCCAGGATGATCTTCACTGATCGGCAACGTCAGACAATCGTGGACGGCTTGGGCCTTACGTGCTTCGGGCACAATGCAGAGGATGTGGCGCGGCGCAAGCAGTGCAGGCACGGTCAAGGTGATGGCATGGGTGGGCACATCGGCCAAGGTGGGGAAATGACCTTCACCGACCTGCTGGCGGCGACTGGCCTCGGCCAACTGTACCACTTTGACCCACACTGGATCATCAAAATCGGCATAGGGCGGATCGTTGAAGGCAATGTGGCCATTTTCGCCCCAACCCATCGCCACCATGTCGATAGGCTGGCGACGCAACAACGCTTCATAGTCGCGACAGGCTTGCTCTACATCGTTGGCTTGGCTGGGAACGGCATGAAAGGCCGCAGGTTGGATGGCATCGATAATGTGCTGGCGCAAAAAGAGTGGAAAGCTGGCTGGATGATGGGGAGCGATGCCGACATACTCATCCATGTGAAAGATCGTCACCTTCGACCAGTCAATATCACGAAAGTTGCGCAGCGCATGGAGAAAGCTCAACTGCGAATTGCCAGTGGCCAGGATGATCGTGGCAACGCCTTGTTGGCGGATTGCAGCTTGCAGTATTTGGCGGGCATCTTCGGCGGCAGCCTGCCCGAGTGCGTTTTGATCGGGGTAGATGGTGACGGGCAGTTGATCAACTTGTTGTGTGATGGGTGTTTGGGACATAGATAAATCGTATGACGAACAAGCAGGTAGATCCAGGTTAGTCGGATAGCAAGACAGTTACATGACAAGATCGTGAGGACTACTACCCACATGTCTCATTCTCCACTGCCCTACTGGATAGCACTCAATTTTGGATATTCGCAGTATAACACAGGAGAGATGAATTGGAGAGTGAATATTAAACTGCGGTTGAAATGAAAACCGGATCTTTTTTACTCGAAAGATCCGGGAAATATCTGTTTTTCATTCAGAGCAGAGTTTAAAGGTTGAAGAACCATGGTACAACCCCAAGCCAGCAAACTCCATATCGAACTTTTTGCTAATTTTCAGATTGAGTATGAAGGCAAAGTGATCGACACGATCAACACTGCGCGCCTTCAATCGCTGCTTGCCTACTTGTTACTCCATCAACACGCTGCTCAACCCCGACAACACCTTGCCTTCATCTTTTGGCCCGATACTGATGAAGCCCAAGCCTTCACCAATTTACGCAACCTGCTGCATAAATTGCGTCATGCGCTGCCCAATCCCGACTGTTTTTTGCAGATTGACGGCTATAGTCTGCAATGGCGATCCGATTCGCCCTTTACCTTGGATGTTGCCGAATTTGATAATGCTGCCGCCCATGCCGACGGTGAAGCAGAACTAATCCAAGCGGTGAAGTTGTACCGAGGTGATCTGCTGCCCAGTTGTTATGAGGATTGGATTCGCCCGCTACGTGAACAGTACCAGCAGAAGTTTGTCACCTTGCTTGAACGCTTGATTGACTTACTTGAGCAGCAGCGCAACTATGCTCCAGCGATTCGTTATGCCCAGTGCTTGCTTCAAGTAGACCCGCTCAATGAGACTACGGTTTGTACGCTGATGCGGCTTCACGCTGCTACTGAGGATCGTGCCAGTGCACTGCGGGTCTATCAGAATTGTGTCGCGGCGTTAGAGCAAGAACTCGATGTTGAGCCTTCTCCAACCACTACAGAGCTTTATCAGCGATTGCTTCATATGGAAGCTGAACAGTTGCCACGTCAAATCGTCCAAGAAACGTGGTCATTGGTTGGGCGGCATCAGGAGTGGTATTTGTTGCAAAATCTCTGGCAACAGGCGACGAGCGGTCTGCCCCATTTACTTGTCTTGAGTGGCGAAGCCGGCATCGGCAAGACGCGACTGGCCGAAGAGTTGGTGGATTGGGTACGCCGCCAGGGTTTTGTTACTGCAACGGCGCACTGTTATGCCGCAGAAGGCGATTTACCCTATGCTCCAGTTGTCGCTTGGTTACGGACCGCCGCTTTGCGCCAACAGATAACCTCATTGGAGCTGATTTGGCAAAGCGAGATAGCACGCCTTTTGCCCGAACTTCTGAACTTTTCTCCCCCGCCGCTCATCAGCAGCGGACAACGGCAGCGGCTCTTTGAAGCGTTGGCACGGGCGATTCTCAACTCGAAAAAATCGCTTCTTCTCTTTATCGATGATCTACAATGGTGTGATCGAGATACGTTGGAGTGGTTACACTATCTTTTGCGCTTTGTCCAAGATGCAATCGAGCAAGGAAAGCGAATTCCGCATCTGTTATTATTGTCTACGATACGCAGTGAAGAGATGGAGAGTAATTCATCCTTGACCACTCTGCTGCTGACGTTACGCCGCCAAGCACTGGTGAGCGAAGTAAATTTGGGACCTTTGTTCCTGGAAGAGACAACGACACTGGCGAATGCGGTGACTGGTGTACAGATCTCCAATGCCGAAAGCGAACTGCTTTATCAGGAAAGTGAAGGCAATCCCCTTTTTGTGGTTGAGATGATGCGTGCCCGCAAAGGAAATGACTGGCTACCCACGAGTCGCCACCTGGCTCTTCCGACGACCCACCCATTGCCACCTAAAGTTCATGCGGTAATTCAAGCCCGCCTTGCCCAGCTTTCACCTTCTGGCCGTGAACTCGCAGGGTTAGCCGCCACCATCGGGCGTGCTTTTACACTCAACGTGTTAAGCAAAGCCAGCGAACAAGGGCAGAGCGAATTGATTCACAACCTGGATGAGCTTTGGCAGCGCCGGATCGTGCGTGAGCGAGGGCTGGATCGGTATGACTTTGCCCATGATAAGCTACGCGAAGTGGCCTATAATAGCTTGAGTGCCGCCCATCGTCATCACCTTCATCAGCGTGTGGCAGAAGCAATGACCGTGGTTTATGCCAATGGGAATGGAACCGTAGCCAGCAAGACCGAATTGGATACAGTCAGCGGTCAGATTGCATCCCATTATGAACTGGCTGGATTGTTTACAGAAGCTGTGCCCTTCTACCTGCGGGCAGCCGAAGCAGCACAGCATCTCTATGCCAATCAGGAGGCCATCGATGCCTATCGTCATGCTTTAGCCCTGCTCGAAGGGCCAATCGGTGAAACATCAACCCAGATTGCCAATGTGAGTGAAAAGCTCGGCGATCTTTTTAGCCTGATTAGCCAATACAGCGAGGCTCGCACCCAATATTTACGAGTCAGTATAATGCCCGGTTCGCTCGATCGCCTCGACCTGGCCCGTTTACAGCGCAAAATTGGTAATACTTGGCGCGAGCAATACGACTACCCACAGGCCATGCAAGCCTACCAAACTGCTGAATCGACCCTGAATGAGCCTGCAAAAACGACGACCGAGGATGCGCAAAAATGGTGGCAAGAGTGGGTTCAGATCCAACTCGAAATTGATCTGGTGCATTACTGGCTGGCTGAAATCGAGGCAAGTGTCGAACTGCAAAATCGTGTTCAGGCCTTGGTGGAACAATATGGTACTCTGGCACAACAAGCAGCCTTTTTTCAACGACGTAGCCAGCTTGAGTTTCGCCGTCAGCACAGTGTTGCCAGTGATGCCGCCCTCCATTATATCCATCGCTCCTTTGATCTTTACCAGCAGTCCGGTCTGCCGAATGTCATCCCTTCTTCCTATTTCATGCTCGGTTTTATCTCGCTGTGGCATATCGATTTGCAGGATGAGCGAGGAACAGACTTGGCGCATGATTTGGAAGCTGCCAAGCAAGCGCTCAATCATGCTTTGCAGAGCGCCGAAGCCAGTGCCGATCTGAGCCTGCAAGCACGATCCCTCACCTATCTCGCCATTGCTCAGCGTCGCAGCAATAACCTGGTAGGAACCGAGAAAGTGGCATTGCGCGCACTTGACGTAGCCACCCGCAGCCACATGAACGAATATGTTGCCATGGCCAAGGCAAACCTAGCTTGGCTGGCTTGGCGCAACGGTGAGTATGACCAAGTGCAAAACTTGGGCAAAGCGGCGCTCGATCTCTGGCATCAACTGCCGATTACCCATGCCAGTGTCCCCTTTCAGTGGACGGTGTTGCTGCCGCTGCTGGCAAGCGATCTCGAACATGAGGAAGTCGAACGTGCCATTGAAAATGCGCGTACCTTGCTAGATCCCCATCTACAGAAATTACCCGACGCCTTAACCACGCAACTCCAACAAGCTGTGCAATGCTGGGATGGTGGAGCCACGATTTCAGCCCTACAATTTCTTCAACAAGCACTCTCACTTGCCCAGCAGTTGCATTATTTGTAAATAGAGAGACTATCGATATCATGGCTAATGATTTGGAAACGAAAAATCGGCACAAATGGAACAAATTTTGTCAAATGGATGGAAAAGAACTCGAATTCTGAAAAATAAGATCCGAGTTCTTTTCCATCTGTGTGATACCCTTGTCAGTTCGAGATGCAGCTTCGTCAGCCACTTAAACTCAGCTCTGAATGAAAACCGGATCTGTCTACTTGTAAAAAGTTCGGCAAAGATCCGGTTTTATTTCAACCGCAGTTTACCAACAAACGCAGCTTGTCAAAGCTAGCGAAGCGCGCTCAGCGGCACTTGCAATAATCCATACTCAATCTCTGGCGAACCTACTGTCAGCGGAGCCGACTCTTCATAGCGACCATTTACGACATAAAGGGCATCCCCAAACCGAATCGCAGTGGTTGGAATCTTAAAATCAAACGCTGGAGTGGTGACGGTAGCGAGGATGGAACCTTTAGAAAAATCGGCTTCTACTTTCACCGCCGATAGTTGATTGGCATAGTTCTGCACGACATAGAGCATCTGTCCATCCAGCACCAAACCGTCGCCATAGGCGACATTCTGATCCGCCAAATCAATCGTGGTAGCCGCACCGGTAGCTGGATCCACGCGGTAAAGCTTGCCTGTATCACTATTGACAATAATCAGCCAATTGCCATCGGGCGATACGACGATGCCGTTGGCTTGGAAGGGATATTCGCCAGTGCCCACGGCATACTCTCCACTCAACTGAATCGTTTCACCCACCGCACCGTCGAGCAGTTTGCCATCTGTCGCAAGCGGTACTCGATACAGAATCGGCACAAACGAATCGGTGGCATAGAGGGCGTCTTGAGTCACGACCAGGTCATTGACAAAGCCACCTTCTGCTCCGACGGCATAGCGGGCAAGCAATTTGCCGTTGACAGAGTCGTAGACCCGCACATCGCCCATCATCCCGCCAGCAACAAAAAGGTACCCGGTACGCCGGTCAACAGTCACCCCAACCGCCATCTGGTTTGGCTGCGCTGCGATCAAAACCTTGCCCTCCCCTGTCACCAGATCGCCGCGATAGATGGCACCACCCACAATCGGCGCACTGTCACTGGCTACCGTTCCTAATGAACCGACGAAGAATGTACTTCCTGCGCCCAGTGCAATACCCTCGGGACGGAAGCCAACCGGCAAGTAAATGTTCCCCTGGACTGCTGGACGCTGGATCGGCATGCAGCCGCTGATGAATACCATCAGCATGACCATCAGCAGTGAAATTGATCTTATCTGTTTGCTAAACATAAAGTTCTCCTTTTTATCAATCGATTACGTCCTTCCTCTTTCAGTATCACACTGCCAGCGTTTCCAAACCGTTTCATCATGAAACGCTCCAGAAACGCCAGGCTTGCTAGAGTGATTACAACGAATAACGATTCAAACGTGGAGGCAACCATGAATAAGCAAAATCAAATCCGTGTGGGCTTGATTGGCTGTGGCCAACATGGGGTGAGCCTGGCCCAGGCCATTCGCCAATCCTCCTGTCTCAAGTTAGTCGCCTGTGCCGATCCAAACCAAGAGGCCGCCAGTGTCGTCGCAAAACTCCCTGACGAAGTTGCCATTTACAGTAATATGCAAGAAATTGTCTACGACGGAGTGGTGGATGCAGTGATTCTCGCTACGCCGCCACACCTCTTGTACGAAACAGCATTGGCCGCAATCCACGCTGGTAAACATGTATTCGCCGAAAAACCGATTGGAATCGATGAAAAAGAGGCGATTCAACTGGAAGAAGCTGTAGCACGTGCTGGCGTCTGTTATATGTCCGGCTATTCGTTTCGTTACTGTGCGGCTCTGCAACAGATCCACAGCTTGCTCCAAGCGGGCGCTGTGGGCGAGATCGTCGCTGTGGTTGGCAGTATCGGGGTTGGCTCGATGTCGTCAGGTTGGCATGCCTCGCCTGTTACGGGTGGTGGCCCCATGCTCTATGTCGGCTCGCACCTGGTTGACGAAGTACTCTGGTTTGTCAATCACAAAGCAGTCGAAGTTTCCGCCAAGGTACACTATCGTGCCGATACCAAGGCCGATGAAACTGCCACCTTTACCATTCACTTTGCCAACGGAGTCAGCGCCCAATGTCTCGTCACCCAGGCTGGAGATGGCTTTGTCAACAACCTCGACATCCACGGTCGTCGGGGGCGGATCAGTTTGCGTGGGGTGGATTACCTCAACTATGCCATTGAAGTCGTAAGCAAAACACTACCCGCTTACACCGAACCCACCTACATCCACCCCCGCATCTGGGGCGATCCAAAATTAGCGATGCTTGTCCCCGAACTGGAAGAATTTGCCGCCGCTATCCATGAACAACGCCAACCTGCCATTACCGTGAGCGATGGACGTCAGGTGTTGAGGGTATTGGATGCGGTGGTGAAGTCGGATCGGAGTGGGGAGCGGGTGCGGATGGGTTGAACGTCACGAAACGTTTCAGAAACGCCAACGTTGCTATCCTGAAAGTGTGAATCTACCAATGAAGAATGCTACTGGTGGCTTGTTCCTACTGTGGATACAAAAATTAATACCAGAGTGCCATCATAATGAGATAAGAAATTTTTGAAACATTCTATAGTCACCAGCTAAAGGAGACTACCGTGTTAGCATCAGAAAAATTATTATTTGAACACCCAGAGGGTGATAGGCTGCCAATGCCTTGTACTCACATGGTTCCAATGCCCCCGAAGGGCATACAGTTGTTACACCTGTACGCATGGGTTAAAACAAGCACATCCAATGGGTGATAGAATTTGGACTCCTTTTGGATATAAGCGTGTACCTTGTATCCATCTGATCCCCCAACACCCCGAAGGTGATACTGTTACTATCCCATGTTATCACATGGTTCCGCAGCATCCAGAAGGTGATCCGGGTCCTTTAGTACCTTGTGTTCATCCGCTAAGCCCAGTTCGCGTCGAATATGGTGGTTTCTTGGTTTTCTATACAGATAACCAGGTCATCCAAAATGCTGTCATGGATGCAGTTACCCGGCTCAATGCCTTGGGCGTGAGCTTGATCACCTTTCAACGCCCGTTGTGCATTTTCCACCGCTGGAGATTAGCGAATGGAGATGGCAATGATCCTTTTTGGAGCCATTACAGTCCGTTACTCCATTCGATTCAGGTAATCAACCGTTAAAAGCAAACCGATATCGATAGATTGGAGCATATTCGACATGAGCTTGGGCACGCATTGGTAGGGAATCAACTGATTAACTACTATGCAGGAGGAAGTCATACTCTAAAGGATCCTTGTAGGACATACGCACTTGCAATGTCAGAAGGATGGGCGCACTTTATTGCGCTTGTCTTAAGTTACTCATCAGATGCAGGGGCAAATGTCAGCTATAAGGGGCTGAACTGGGAAAACATGAGTATTGCTCCCAACGGAAAGGTTGAGTACTGTATTTGCCTGTTGTCTTTGATTCTTGTTTGATACGTTGCGCATCGAAGGTGGTCAAATCGTACAAGATGAGAGTGCTGCCCTCGCCTTTACAGAATTCTTCAAAGTCTACAGTCCAACACCACAAACTGTTTTAAAAGGTCCAGTAATTAGCAGCATGTGGGATTTTTTGGATCGTGTCAAAGCCATCAATTCGGCAAATTCGCAATTGTGCCAACTGATTGACCAAATCGCGGCGCTCAAGAACGTTGGCCCGCGAACTACCGATCTTCCTTCCTGGGAAGGTAATCTTGATGCGGCAGTAACCCGGCCCAATGGCAAAACCTACTTTTTCAAAGGCGATGAATACATTCGCTACGACATCGCCACTGATCGATCTGACCCAGGCTACCTTGCAAAATTAAAAGATGGTTGGCCAGGCTTGTGGGAAAGCGATATCGATGCTGCGATGACATGGCCCAATGGCAAAACCTACTTCTTCAGAGGCGACGAATACATTCGCTATGACATCGCCACAGATCAGGCCGATCCTGGCTACCCGGCAAAAATCCATGATGGTTGGCCAGGCTTGTGGGAAAAGCGATATCGATGCTGCAACGACATGGTCCAATGGCAAAACCTACTTCTTCAAAGGCGACGAATACATTCGCTATGACATCATGACAGACCAAGCCGACCCAGGCTACCCTGGAAAAATTTGTGAAGGCTGGTCAGGCTTGTGGGAAAGCGATATCGATGCGGTAATGACATGGCCCAGTGGCAAAACTTACTTTTTCAAAGACGATGAATACATCCGCTATGACATCGCGACAGACCAAGCCGACCCAGGCTACCTGGAAAAATCCAAGATGGTTGGGGGTGAATTGGCTGTTCTCTAAGATCTTTCGTAACTATCCAGCCTTCGATGTGGCGTTCTGTCTAAACCGTATCTGCAAGTTCAACGTTCTCATGGGCAGTGCGTCGCACCAGAATGAATGCAGTCTTTCTTGACTTTATTTAAGCTAGGAGAATCTTATGTCTACCAATAACAACAAAACCTTTGTCCGTCGCTATCTCGACGCCATCAACGGCAAGGACAAACCGGCCGCGCTGGTCGATCAATACATTTCGGATGCGGATGCGATCTTGAAACAGCATATTGCCGGGTTCGAGGCAGGGTTCCCACACTATGAGTTGAAAGTGGAAGATCTCTTTGGCGAGGAAGACCAAATCGCCGTGCGTTTTATCTTTCACGGTATCCAAAAAGGTGAGTTTATGGGCATTCCCGCCACGCACAAGGAGGTCAATGTCCCTGGCATCATCCTTTATCGTATCGCTGAAGGCAAGATTGTCGAGCACTGGATGCAGGTCGATGCGATGATGTTGATGCAGCAGTTGAAGTAAAAGCGTAGGGTTGCGCGAATGATGGGTGGACTTACGTACTTGCCGCCTCGTTCAGTGATTTTAGTCCAACGTGCTTGATATCGCAACTTGGCTGCACCCAAGATTGGATGATCGAACCGCATGTAATGCTACATTCAAATTGGAAGCTCGCAAGCCTTGACGAATTGTAATGGCATCAAGGTTTGCGATTCAACTTCACGTTTACAACAGATGTGTCATCGCAATTCGCCAATGGCTGCACTTCGTGTACGGTTTGGAAAGGAAGACAACGATGTTTCTCCTTTATAGTTCTTTACCATTGTTTCGTCGTCGCTGGCTCACCTTGTTGGCTGCCAGCATATTTTCACTTTGCGCCTTGTTTGTTGGCATGGGTGATACCCGCACAGAGTGCTGACGAGGGTGTTGGCACTTGGGTACAGCAGCAACCCAAGAGGATGGTATGGTATGTGGGGAACCGATGCCAACCATGTTTGGGCAGTGGGCGAACTTGGCCGAAACTCCTACATTGGGACGGAACTGCCTGGCACGCACAGATCCGCTAGCCCCACTGCCAATCTCCAGGCTGTATGGGGAACTGATGCCAACAACATCTGGGTCGTTGGTGAAGCGGGTACGATCCTGAGATGGAATGGCTCTACTTGGCAGGCAGAGCGCAGCGGCACAACCACTGATCTGCTCGCCATATGGGGCAGTGACTCCAGCAATATTTGGGCTGTGGGCAATGCGGGCGTGATCGTACGCTGGAATGGCTCAACCTGGAATGTACAAAGCAGCGGCACGACCAGCGATCTGCATAGTATCTGGGGCAGCGACACCAATATGGCGGCGACAATCTGTGTGGGCGGTGGGGAGTGGTGGTGTCATTCTCAAAGGAAACGAAACAGTTGGATCGTCCAAAATAGCGGCACGACGACTGATCTTTCTGCCATTTGGGGAACGGATGCTAACAACATCTGGGCGACAGGACAAACTGGCACGATTCTGCAATGGGATGGTGCTCAATGGCAAAGTCAAACGAGTGGTACAACCCAGGCGCTTTGGGGCGTGTGGGGGAGCGCCCTGAACGTTTGGGCTGTCGGCAATACTGGCACACTTTTGCAATGGGATGGCACAGCCTGGAATACGCAAAGTAGTGGACAAATGAACGATCTACGTGGCGTGTGGGGCAGTGATGCCAACCACATTTGGGTCTTTGGCACTGATAGCACTATCTTGAAATGTGAACGATGCACCTGGAATGTACCATTAGCGGTACGACCGAAACACTGGAAAGTATATGGGGTGCAGACGTTAACCATGTTTGGGCTGTCGGTCATGGCGGTACAAATCATAAAATGGGATGGTTCCCTGGAATGTACAGAGCAGCGGCACTCAGCAATCTCTGATTGATATCTGAAGTGCAGATGCAGCAAATATTTGGATTGTTGGCGAGGCCGGCACGATCTAAAGTGGAACGGAACAACCTGGAGCGCCCAGAATAGCACTACCACGAACCAGCTTGTTGGTGTCTGGGAACCGACGTTAACCATGTTTGGGCCGTGGGGGGGAATGGCACAATCATAAAATGGGATGGGGTTGCTTGGCAGGCAGAGGAGAGTGGCACAGATGCATGGTTTACCGCCATTTGGGGCAGCACTAGCGAGGTTTGGGCAGCCGGCAGTAACGGCACGATCCTGAAGTGGAATGGCGCGACATGGAACGCTCAAAATAGTGAGACGAGCGAAACAATTCGCAATATTTGGGGCACTGACAGCAATAATGTCTGGGCTGTGACCGAGATCTTTTCCCGCAATAATAGCGGTAAGATTCTCAAATGGGATGGAACTGCTTGGAATATGCAGAGCATCGGACAACCTAAACCATTCTTCGGGTTATGGGGAACGGATGCCAGCAATGTTTGGGCCGTTGGTACCAGTTTCCCAGATTTACGTTCGATCATTCTAAAGTGGGATGGAACTTCGTGGCGTACACGAATAATGGACTGTCAAACCAGGGTCTCTATAGTGTATGGGGAACCGGCACGAGCAATATTTGGGCAGTCGGCGTTTCCGGCGCAATCCTCAAGTGGGAGGGAACCGGCTGGCAAGCGCAAAAATAGTCATACACCCAATTATTTTTATGGCGTGTGGGAACAGACGCCAACCATGTTTGGGCAGTCGGCGAAACAGCCGAAGGACTCGGCAAGATTCTCAAATGGGATGGCTCATCATGGCGCACAAATCTCAGCACTACAGCGAATCCGCTCTACGGCATTTTCCCGGGTTCTGACATCATGTGGCCCAGGACGGGTAGGGTAAACGCAATCCTCAAATGGGGTGATCATCTGGAACCAACAAGATAGCGGTACACGACCAGTACGCTACTTTCGGATTTGGGGAACTGACGTAAATAACGCATCTGGGTCGTGGGCGACGGAGGCAATCGCGAAATTCTGAAATGGAACAGGGAGTGCATGGACAAAACAAAGCCTGGACCGAGCATCCGTTACCACCCATTGAGTGGCGTATGGGAAGCGGATGTCAACCACGCCTGGGCTGTAGGCGAAGACGAAGCAGACCTCGCCATTTGGGATGGCATGGTGTGGGAAATGATTGGCATTTCACCGCGTGGGCTTTACTGCCGGCATCTGGGGAACGGACATCAACCACATTTGGGCAGTCGGCAACACAGGCGCAATCCTGAACTGGGATGGGGTCGAATGGCGATTACAGAACTCCACCACGACAGACAGCTTTGTGGCATCGCCGGAACGGACGCTAACCACGCCTGGGCCGTAGGCGAGGGTACGACACAATCTTGAAGTGGAACGGCTCTACGGAACGCCCAGGACAGCGGCGTGACCAGCCAACTCAAAGCTGTGTGGGCCGCAGATAGCAACACGATCTGGGCCGTTGGGTGGGATACAATCTACACTATGAAAGTGCTCAATCCAAGATAACTATCACAACCCGGCCAGTCAACCAAACAGTCAATGAAGGACAGACAGTCGGCAGCGCAGCAGCCAGCGGCACACCTGCTCCAAATGTCCAATGGCGAAAAGCCGAGTACAGACGCTGGACAGACCGGCAAAGATATCCCCGGTGCCATATTGACGACATTGAGCTTTACAGCACAAGGCACAGATCACGGTAAACAATACCGGGCGGTTTTCAGCAATGGTAGCGGTTCGACGACCACTACCACCGCCAATTGTTGACTGTCTATGTCCCGCCTGTGATCACCACCAGCCAAATAGCCAAATAGTCTGTGAAGACCCTCTATCTTTTAGCCGTGCCTGTGATTTTCGATTCGGCAGCCAGCGGAGCGCCGGTGCCAATCGCCCAGTGGCAACAGAGCATTGACGCTAGCGGCCCATTCTCTGACATCCCCGGCGCTACCTTGCCGCGGTTGGAGTTTGTCGCCAATCGGTCCTACAACGCCTTTCACTACCGAGTGATCTTTAGCAACAGCGCCGGCACTGCCACGAGTGACGTCGCAACCTTGACGGTCAACACCTGGCCCACTATCTCTTTGCAGCCATCGAGTCAAACCGTCAATGAAGGGCAATCAGTAACGTTCAACGCTGCGGCAAGTGGATCACCAACGCCTGGCATCCAATGGCAAGTAAAGGCCAATGGCACGGTTGATTGGCAGGCAATCGGAAATGCCACCTCGCCAAGTCTGACGTTTGTTGCTGCTTTGGCGCAGAACGGTAACCAAT
Organism: Caldilineaceae bacterium; assembly: GCA_046328715.1. Lineage (GTDB taxonomy): Bacteria > Chloroflexota > Anaerolineae > Caldilineales > Caldilineaceae > JAXLWB01. The sequence goes on from JAXLWB010000013.1 coordinate 212,619, forward strand.
ACCGCGCACTATTCTCAACCCTCTGCGGCTCGGTGGCAACGAACGTGGCCACTTTAGTCGTGAATGCGCTACCGCCGCTCGACACGACACCGCCTGACACGACACTCACAGAATTTCCAGTAAGCCCGAGCTACAGCAGCTCTGCGACCTTTCGCTTTAGCAGCAATGAAATCAACAGTATCTTTGCCTGTAGTTTGGACAGTTCGCCCTTTACGGGTTGTACCAGTCCACAAAATTACACGGGCTTATCCAATGGTAATCACACCTTCCAAGTACGTGCGGTTGATGCCGCAGGTAACATCGATCCCTCGCCGGCGAGTTATACGTGGATGATCAACACCAAGCCGCCTGTCCCAGGGCCACGGGGCACAATTCAATCCGTGCGTGCAATATTAGCTGCTCTGCTATCTCCCGGCGGGACCGTAGCAGAATCTGCTGAACTTTCCACGGCTACCGAGATCCCAATCGAAGCAGCCGATGTTCAAGGCTCGATTGGCACGACTAACAAGCATATCCAAGCTGCCATCAATCAACTTGACCAATCGCTGGCGTCCAAACTCTGGGTAGACGACAATCATCTCACTGCATACGGAGCGAAAGTCTTTGAGCGGCTGAGCGCTGCGCTAACAGAATTACTTGCCATTAAAAAGCCGCCAACCGCTGTGACCAGTGCTATTAACACACTGGTAGGTGTGACACGCACCTTGGCACAGACCGCATTAGATGAAGCGGTTTATGCGCATGGCAAACCTAACAAAATTAGCAATGCCCAACAAGAGATGCTCAAAGCGCAGAAGAAGCTTGACAAACAACAGTTCACATATGCTATCGTTTGTTATAAAAACGCTTGGGTCTTTGCTCAGGAGGCTGTTGGTAAGGGCATACGTGCTGCGAACGATGAGAACAGCGAGGAAGAATCAGAGTCAACAAGAAGCCAGATCTTTCTGCCGCTTCTTACTCGATAAGGATACAGAATATATCCGCCGAGTTTAGTTCTCACCCCTGATCGAAGCCAAATTGCAACTCAATCAGGGGTGAGAACAATCGGGTGTACACCAACGTTGTCGCAACAAGGTATCTAGCATGAAAAACAATCTTCCACTATCGAACGCTTCAGCAAGTCCGACCTACGCGCATGGGTACGATTCGGCAATGACTGTCAAAATGCACGCCCGACGTACTGTGGAAGTGCAGGGGCGTTTCTTCCTCCCCTATCTTCAGCCCGGCATGAGGTTACTGGATTGTGGGTGTGGCTCTGGTTCGATTACACGCGGACTTGCGCGGATCGTTGCTCCTGGGGAAGTTGTGGGTATTGACATGGCTGCGAGTGAAATCGAGCGTGCATGTGCCGATACGCTTCGTGAAAACGTGACCAATGTACGTTTTGAAGTCGGCAATCTCTATAAACTCGCCTTTCCAGATGCTTGCTTTGACGCACTTTTCTGTCATAATGTGCTCGAACATCTGAACGACCCAGGCAAAGCATTGAGCGAGATGCGTCGTGTCTTAAAACCAGAGGGTGTCATCGCTGTTCGTGACGCAGACAATGGTGGGGATTTGTTACAACCCGAGGAGGCATTGCTACTGGAATGGTTTGTACTCCTCGAAGCGGATTGGCGAATTGTGGGTGGTAATCCACGGATCGCCAGAGCGCTCCCTTGGGTGATACGCCAAGCTGGTTTCGCTTCGATTACGTCCTCTGCCTCGTATGACATCTATTGCGACCGTGAGGGGGTGCAGTTGATCGCCGAAGTTGCTGCCAGGCGTTGTCAAGAGATGGACGCTGTGCAACGCATTCTTGAACACAAACTCGCCGATCCAGCCAAACTTACGGCGATGCATGATGCCTGGTTAGCGTGGGCAGAACGCCCCGATGCCTTTTTTGCCCATGCCCATGTTGAGGTGGTAGGTTGGAAGGCGTGAGCGAGGACGAATGAACAGATCGAAGGTAACTGTCTAGCGACGCTGCACCTCAAACCAACCAGTGGCGAACCATCAGAACCCCGCACGTCAGTAAGGGGGGCGGGTGGCGCAAAATCTTGACAAACATAGCACATTTCCCAACTCCTTCTGTGTTCCCTGATTTCCGTGTTTACAAAGCTTTTTCATAAACACGGAAATCAGGGAACACGGAAGTTTATTCATTAAAACCCCTGCAACTTGCTCAAATCTGCCACCTTCTCTGGCAGCCGTGCAATCGACTGTACCAGTGCCAGACGTGCATTGCGCAGGGCGGCGTCCTCGGCGTTAACGAGCACTTTGTCGAAGTAGGCGTTGATTGGCTTCTGTAACCCCTTGAGCACGCTGCCGAGTTTATCCGCCGGTTCGTTGGCATCGGCCAATTTGAGGTTGGCTTCTAGATAGGCTTCGTGCAATTTCGATTCAACTTCTTCGACGTAGGCTGAGGCGTCCAGTTCAAGCACTTTTTCGACGCTGCGCGTGATGCGAGCGCAACGAGCATAAGCGGTAAAGCTCTCGCTCCACCACTCTTTCTTGATCAATTCGCTCAATTCTTCACAGGCTCGCAGCGCCTTAAAGGGATTATCGCCGCGCACGGCGAGCACTGCAGCCACGATATCGTAGGTAAAACCCACTTCGAGCAGAACGCCTTCCAATCGCTTTTCGACAAAGCTGACCGCTTCGTTGATGGCACTTTCTGCCACCTGCACTGGCTGGAGAACGGCTGCCTTGAGCATGTTATTGCGCACACTGAAGTCAGCCTTGGCTGCCAATAGATTGTTGACGATGCCCAACGCCGCTCGCCGCAAACCAAAGGGATCGGCGCTACCGGTCGGAATGGCACCCACAGCAAAGAGGCCGATGATGCTGTCAATCTTGTCGGCCAGGGAGAGGGCCAGACCCGGTTTGGATTCGGGGTTGGCATCACCGGCGGAACGGGGCAGATAATGTTCGCGGAGCGCTTTGGCTACAGCTTTGGATTCTCCACTCTTCAGCGCATAAATCTCGCCCATGATGCCTTGCAGGCTGGTCATTTCGACCACCATGTTGGTCACCAAGTCCGACTTGCTTAACTCGGCGGCGCGGATCGTGTCAATCTTCTGATCGGTGGTTGCCTCCAGCGCTTCGGCAATCTGCGGGGACAGCTCTTTCAGCCGGTTGACCTTATCGAGCATCGAGCCGAGCTTTTCCTGGAAGGTGAGCGTGCCGAGACGTGGGGTGAAGCTTTCCAGACTGCGGCCGGTGTCGGCGCGGTAGAAATAGGCGGCATCGGCGTAACGAGCACGGATTACGCCTTCATTCCCTTGCACTACGACATCGGGATAGGGCAAGGCATTGGCGTTAGCGACCGTAATAAAGTGTGGTAGAAGTTCTCCTCCCCGTGACTGTTCCCTCCCTTCTAGGGGAGGGTTAGGGAGGGGTCTAAGGACGGGGAAATAGCGTTGGTGCTTTTTCATCACACCGATCAACACGGGCATGGGAACGTCGAGGTACTTTTCTTCAAAGCTACCGAGCAGGGCTTGTGGCGCTTCAACCAGGTCGGTCACTTCTTCAAGCAAGGCAGGCTCTTCCGAAGTGACGCCGCCAGCCTGTTTAGCCACTTGGGCGATCTGTTCGACAATGCGTTGTTTGCGCTCCTGCCGATCCAGTACGATGCCCTGAGCTTTGACTGCCTCGAAGTAGCTATCCGCATCGGCAATTTCAAAAGTGGTAAAGCCGCCCGGAGGTAACTGGGCTGCGGCATCTGCAAAGCGCGGGCCACGACTGGTACGTCCACTCTCGACCTCCGCCCAACTGAAGGGCACGACCGCGTCCCCATAGAGTGCCACGATCCAGCGTAGCGGGCGAGGATAGCCAAGCCCGCTGCTGTTCCAGCGCATGGTCTTGCCCCAACGCAGGCTGTCGAAGAGATCGCTACAAAGTTTGGGCAACACGACGGCAGTAGGCTGACCTTTGACGGTTTTGACGGCATAGAGATAGCCTTCACGCTTCTCCAACTTGTCTACCGTTAAGCCTTGACCGCGGGCAAAACCTTCAGCCGCTTTGGTCACCTGTCCCAACGAATCAAAGGCAGCGGTCAGGGCTGGCCCACGTTTTTCCACCACTTCATCCGCCTGCATCGGGGACAATCCTTTGACATGCGCTACCAAGCGTCGTGGCGTACCACTGACGTAGATTGAGTCAAAGCTGATCTTGTTGCTGGTCAGCAACCCCTTCAATTTCTCCTCAACCTGGGCGATCCCTGCCACCACATCATCGGGAGGTAACTCTTCGGAACCGATTTCTAGTAGAAAGGATTGCGGATTGCGGATTGTGGATTGTGGATTAGCAGATTGTGCAAAGTGTGCTCTCTTGTCTTCCTGTCTCCCTGTCTCCCTGTCTGCTTCTTTCAGCCACGGGAACTCCTCGCGCTCGCGCTGTTTAACATACAACTCGGAGACTTGGCGGGCCTGGGCGCGCATGGCACCGAAAAATTTGGCGCGTTCGGTGACGCCGATGGCACCGCGCGAATCGAGCAGGTTAAAGGTGTGACTTTGTTTGAGTACAAAGTCGTGGGCGGGAATGACCAATCCGCGCTTGATGCAGGCTTCGGCTTCGAGTCGGTAGATTTCGTAGAGTTGTTTGAGCCGCTGAACATCAGCCAGTTCGAACTCGTAGACGCAGTTTTCGATTTCGGGCGACTTGTAAATTTCGTCGTAGCGATGGACGCCATCTACGTCGATGTCCCATACCTGGGTCTTGCCTTGCAGCGCCATCACGATGCGGTCAAGACCATAAGTGATCTCGACGCTCACAGGATCAAGCGTCAAGCTGCCCGATTGCTGGAAGTAGGTGAATTGGGTGATCTCCTGCCCATCTAGCCAAACCTCCCAGCCCAAGCCCCAGGCACCCAGCGCGGGCGATTCCCAGTTATCCTCGACGAACCGAATGTCGTGTTTGGTGCGATCCAGCCCAAAAGCTTCGAGGCTGGCCAAGTAGAGTTCCTGTGGATTGCCCGGATCGGGTTTGAGGATGACCTGGTATTGATGGTGCATCTGCATGCGGTTGGGATTTTCGGCAAAGCGGCCATCATCGGGGCGGAAGCTCGGCTCAACATAGGCCACATTCCACGGTTCGGGACCGAGTACACGCAGCACTGTACCAGGGTTCATCGTCCCAGCACCGACTTTTTCACTATAAGGTTGCCAAATTAGACAGCCATGCGCTGCCCAAAAGTTGTGCAGCCGCATGATCACTTCTTGCATAGAAGGTGGTTTTTGAGACATAAGGTGTTCTTTCTCAGGAATCCAGTAGCGTAAAATCTACATCCCGACAATGCGCACTGGCACAGGGACAAAGGTCAAAATAAAAATTGCAATCACAAGATAGCCGATCCAGCGCCGGGTTGGGTCTAGCCTGGTCACATCGTCCAATGCTGGCGGGTGATAAGGCCCCACGACAAAAAAGATCAGTGCCAGCCAAATAAACCAACCCTCATAGCCGACAGACGCCAACCAGGGAAAAATTCGTTGTATTGGCCCCAAACTAGCGAGACCAAGCAGGGCTAGTACAACAGCTACAATCTGGTTGAGGCGCTTTGCTCCTTCGCCAAAGAGGGCAAAGACCGTGTGTCCTCCATCCAACTGACCGACCGGCAGTAAGTTTAGCGCAGTCACCAACAAGCCAAACCAAGCCGCCGCTGTGACCGAATTGATAAAAACATCCTCGCCTGTGACGGCATTGGGCAGGAATTTCCCAAACATGATGTACTTGGCTGCGATATAAAGCAAGCTGTTGCCTTCCACATAGTAAGCTCCACCGGCAGGTGGAGTTTTGACAACACTCGTGCTCAAGCCAATTAACAACAGCGGGATGGCGATGACCACCCCTGCCAAAGGCCCCGCCACACCGACATCAAACAGTTTGCGGCGGTCGGGCACTAATGCTTTGAGCCGAATGAAGGCACCCATCGTGCCCGGACTAAAGCCACCAGGAATCGGTAGCGGGATAAAAAAGGGCAGCGAAACAGCGAGTTTGTGATAACGTGCAGCAAAGTAGTGACCAAATTCATGGGCGAGTAGAATACCCATCAGTGAGACGGCAAAGGGCCAGCCGTGAATAAAAACCTGCGGTAGAAAAAGATCGCCGATCGAGCGCAGGTTGGCAGTAAAGTCGTCTCGATAGGTTACACCGACAATTAAGGTGCTAAGCACAGTTAATACAAACAACAGCGCATTGAGCCACGGCTTGCCCGGTGGTGGTGTCACACTGCCAATCATCACGCGCAAAATCACAGCCTCGGCATCCCCTTCCGGGTCGTGGCGCAACATGGGCGTGCAATTGCGTCGCTTCAGTGCCTCTAACCAGCGTGGGAAAACGACATCACTGGGCTGCAACAGATGTCCACGGACAATCACAGCCCCTTCTCGCCGTTGATCACGTCCGATCTGCACCGAATCGATGCGCATGTCGCCAACAACGAGGGTTCGTACCTCGTCAGCCAGCAACTGGGCAGCATTCGGATCGATTTCACCGAAGGGGAATAGTTGTCTTTCTTTGGTTGGTTCGCTCACAAGTTTCTCTTATAGCGGAGATTAGAGATTGGAGATTCACGGTCAATCTTCAATCTTCAATCTCTAATCTCATAACTCTTCTACGTTTCAAAGTCTCTATTATGCTATACTTGGCAGAGATAGTGAAACTTTTGGATAATTTGCGATGGAAGAATAATGAATCCCTTTCTGCAAAAACTAACCGAACGCCCCCTCCTCTGTGACGGCGCAATGGGCACGATGCTTTATGCGCGCGGTGCCAGCAGCGAACAATGTGCGGAACAACTGGTCGTCACTCGCCCAGGCTGGGTGACAGAGATCCATCAGGCCTATGCCGCCGCCGGGGCAGATGTGCTCAAGAGCCACAGCTTTGGTGCCAACCGCATCCGTCTGGCTGAACATGGACTGGCTGAGCATGTACGCGAGTTCAACTTCAAATCGGTGCGCCTGTTGCGTGATGTGCGTGAAATTGCTGGCCGTGCGCTCTTCATCGCTGGTTCGATCGGCCCACTTGGAAAACGCTTGGCTCCTTTTGGTCCGATTAGCGACCAGGAAGCTGCCGCTGCCTTTCGTGAGCAAATCTCGGTGCTCTGGGAAGCGGGTGCCGATTTTCTGCTTTTTGAAACCTTTGCCTCGCTAGATGAATTGGAAATCGCTGTGCAAACGGCTCGTGAAGTCTGCGATCTGCCGATTGTTGCCTCCATGACCTATGCCCAAGATGGCGTTGCCATCGGTGGTCACTCCCCAATTACAGCCACCAAGCGCTTGATCGCAGCAGGGGCGCATCTGCTTGGCGTCAACTGTACCGTAGGACCAGCCCCGACATTGGCCACGGTTCAGATGATGCATCTGGCCGCACCCAATTCCGCCCTAGCGGCAATGCCCAATGCTGGCTATGCTGAACGGGTAGAAGGTCGCTGGCATTTTCCTTCGAGTCCCGAATATTTCGCCCGCTTCACCCCCGAATTCCTGAGCCAGGGAGTTCAATTGCTCGGTGGCTGTTGTGGCACAACGCCGATGCACACGCGGGCGATGCGCACTGCACTCGACAATTGGCTTGCAGGCCAGCGCGGTGAAGGCGCAACTTCCCTGACCATTGAAGAGCCTGCCGAGATCAAGATCACCGCTGCCTCTTCGGCTGACTTTGAGGATGAAGAAGATCAATCCACGCAGATCCTGCGCAAATTGCGCGCCGGCAAGTTTGTGATCAGCGTCGAGGTCGATCCACCACGCGCCTTTACGGCGGAGAAGCAGATCGAAGGGGCGGCTCATGCCAAGCTGATGGGGGCGGATGCTGTCAACGTCGCCGATAGCCCGATGGCGCGCGTGCGTATGGGAGCGCTTTCGATGTGTGTGCAAATTCAACAACGAGTCGGCATTGAGACGATTCTGCACTACACCACGCGCGACCGCTCGCTGATGGCGTTGCAATCCGACTTGATCGGGGCTCATGCCTTAGGCGTGCGCAATATCCTCGCCCTCACCGGTGATCCGCCGAGCCTGGGTGACACGCAACATAGCACCGCCGTTTATGATGTGGACAGCATTGGCTTGGTGCGTATCATCGATAAGTTTAATCAAGGGACCGACCTTTCTGGTCGTGATATGGGCAAAAAGGGTAACTTCACGATTGCGGTTGCCTGTGACCCTACCCGACCCAACTTGAGCGAAGAGGTGGATCGCTTCTATCGCAAGGTCAGCGGTGGTGCCCACTTTACCATGACCCAACCGATCTTCGATCCGCAACTTTGGCTGGACTTCCTGAATTTGTATGAAGAACGCTATGGCGACTTCCCTGTGCCAGTGCTGATCGGCGTGCTGCCCCTGCAAGGACACAAACACGCCACCTTCCTGCACAACGAAGTGCCGGGTATCACACTCACCGAAACCACGCTGGAACGGATGCGTCTAGCCGGTCCTAATGGTCGTGAGGAAGGGGTAAAAATGGCACAGGAATTGCTGCTTGAACTGAAAGAACTCCCTCATGTCCAGGGTGTCTATCTGATGCCGAGTTTTGGCCGCTATGAATTGGCCTGTCAGGTGCTGGAAGTACTAAAGGTAGAACGCGAACGGGTGAACGTGTAAGGTTAGGGGATCAATTAGCCTTTTTGATAAGGTTGTTTTGGCAGAGAACAGGGCAATCACGAACTTGGAAAATGCCGGGTTAAAACCCGCTGCTAACAACAAAAAGTCGCACCCAGTGGGTACCCGACTTCTCGGTGTTAGTTGCTGGATTTATTCGGTGCTAATACGAAGTTCGCGATTGCACTAGCAGAGAAGGTTACCTGTAGCACAAGATAGTTTCTTGTGCTACAGGTGAAATGAGAGGCAACTACTGGCTAATCATCGGTAAATAGACATTCTGCTGCGGCACCGCTGCCCCACCAAAGCAACTGGAATAGAGCGAATGGTAGTCAGAACTGTTTGGAAACTTGAATCCATAGACTACGCACGTTTGGCCATTGTAACTGACGGGCTGCGTCGCTGGTTCAACCAGAGGCGGGTCCATATCCGAGTAATCAACATTGAGAACAGTGGGTGTGCCTCCGGCAAGTGAGGCATAGTAAAGCTGTTTTTTAGAACCACCTTTGCTGCCAAAGTAGATGGCACCAGTGTGATCAGGGGTGAGTGTCCAATAAAAACTGCTGAAGAAGCCAGCGATCTGCACTTCATCTAATGTGATCGATTGCCCAGTAGCAACATCAATCGAGTAAAGTCGGGCGGGATCAGTTGCGAAGGAGTTATAGGTTGCATAGACGATGTGTTGTCCGTCCTTGGTCAGTTGTATCCCTGATGTGGGTGTGAGCGGGCCGGCGATTTTCACATTTGTGCCACCAGCAACAGGAACGCGATAGATAGACATTCCAGACGCATTACTGACTGAAAAGAAAATCTGTTGTTCATTGTTTGAATATGGCATCACAAAGTTGAAAGCCGTGTTTACTCCCTCTGTATCGACAGATGAACTGATTTTGAGAGAATTGCCACCACCAATCGACTTGGTGTAGAGAGTAAAGTCGGCATTGCCGCTCGTAAGATCTCCAGAACTGATTGCGTACAGTACGAGACTACCATCAGCCGCACTCCATGTTATGCTTGCTGAACCTACGACATCATTGATCCGGATCGATTCTCCCCCTTCAATGGGTGTGCTATAAATTTCTCTACCTGAACTCCTATCAACAAAGTAAATCACTCGCGCACTGGATACGGAAAAATAGCCAGAAACCACTGATTCTCCGTTGCTCAGCGAAATACTCAGCTTTGTCACTGCGCCTCCTGCAATGGGCACGCTGTATAGTTCGGTGATACTGGCGTTCTCCTGGGTTGCTGCATAGACCACTCTTTGTGCATTGGGGCCTAATCGAAAACCGGAAATTGTGCCACCTTCCACCAATGCGGGGGTCAATAAGACAGATGCCCCGCCACCAATCGGAACAGAGTACAGTGCATACTCAAGATTGGTGTCCTTTTTCTGAAGAGAGTAGACGACATGTTGACTGTCACGCGAAATCGGGTTGAAATTGGCTAAAAAGATAATCCGACTATCGGCTGGGGCGTCTGGCGTCAAACGAACTGGCGTTCCGCCAATGGTCGGCGTACTATCAATCGCAAACGTATCTGTTGCATTCTGATGCACATCAAAGACCACGTAATTCCCATCCGGGCTGAATATGAAACTGTAGACATCTTGCCCTTCGGCTAACGCTCCATTGAGTTTGACCGCTGCACCACCCGTGATTGGCACACTGTACAACTCGACTACCCCAAAGGTATCTTGGTCTGCCATGTAGACAACATGACTCCCATCAGGAGAAATCTGATGGGTGCCGATGCCGCCTGCCACCGTATCAGGCGTAAGTTTGATATGGGTGGGTGTCATGGTTTGAGCCAAAAGAAGCAGAGCAGACGAAAAGGTGAGTAGCAAGCTTAAGAAGACAATTGTAACAATTCTGGGTAGTGGCGAGAAAACTTGTCCCTGTGCGCTTGAAAAGTGTGCAAAATGAGCAGATAACATAGGGTCCTCTCTTGCGTAAGTTCTGAACTATTCTTTGTGCTCCTTCCGCTCGTGTTTAGTACGTTGGAGACACAAAGACTAAACACGGACAGAAGGAACACGGAGTATATCACTTGGTTAGCAACGGCAAGTAGGCTTTTTGTGGTAAGTCAAGTGGCACCGCTGGCACACAACTAGCGTAAATGCTGCGCTGGTGCCGATTGTCGGGTAACAGGATTGTCGGTGCATAGACTTGACAGGATTGACCACTAAAACTGACAGCCCTGAAATCATCAAACGGATCGATGTACTCTCCCTGATTCAATCCAACATTGAAGAGCGTAAAGTCACCGCCTGCGGCGGGTATGATGTACAGTTGCAGGGTGCTTTGGTCATTAAAAATGATATAGGCATCGTCGGGTGTGTAGCTGATGCCCATGATAGTGCCGTTGAAGGTGCCAATGATCTCTGTGCTACCCTGTGCGACGTTTACTCGATTGAGAGTGTCAGAGCCGCTAATAAAAACCAGTGTATCCGACCAGTTGGCATAGAGCATTTGCATGTAAGAATTTGCTGACCCTATCGGACCTGCAAGTAACCGCGGAGTGCCGCCACTTACCGGAACTGCATAGAGATAATTGGTGTGTTGCGCACTGATTGAGAAGACAATTTGCTGACCGTCCTTTGTGAAATAGACCCCACCTAGACTACTGGAAGTGCCTTCCGTTTGTTCAGTTGAACTGAGCTTGGTTGAACTCCCGCCAGATGGTGTAGTCGCGTAAAGTTTGTAATTGTCCACCCCCATTGAAGACGTCTGTGTTGCATAGATGAGGCCATTGCCATCTGGACTCAACCAAATAGTTGACAATGCATTTTCGGAT
>JAXLWB010000014.1:0-215692 GCA_046328715.1 Caldilineaceae bacterium
GTAAAATCGTTGTCTCTTCCTGAACACCCCCAGAGTCTGTAATAACCAGCGCTGCATGTGCCTGCAAGGCAACAAAGTCCAGGTATCCTAAGGGTGAAAGCAATTGCAACCCTTGGGATTTTAGGGTATTTTCTCTATAGCCGAGACGCAATAGTCGATCCCGGGTACGCGGATGAACAGGAAAGAGCACTTGTCTTTGCTGGCAAATCCGCAGTAGCCCTCCGATCAGTTCTTGCAGCGTCACCGGATCATCCACATTCGATGGACGGTGCAGTGTAACTAAGGTGTAGCGATTTAGATCCAGTTCTTGCTGCAACCTGTTCCAATAGACCTCAGCTTTCGGCAACAGGCGCAGTAGGGTATCGATCATCGTATTGCCTACGAAGCGCACTTTCTCGGCTGAAATGCCCTCTTTCGCCAGATTCTCGTTGCCACTCGGCTCCGTCGTAAAGAGCAAATCAGAAAGATGGTCAGTCACAATGCGATTGATCTCTTCTGGCATTGTACGGTCAAAGGAGCGCAGACCAGCTTCCACATGCGCTACCTTGATCCCCAATTTGCTGGCAACCAAGGCGCAGGCTACCGTCGAGTTGACATCGCCCGGGACAATGACCCAGTCTGGTTTGTAATCCAACAGCACAGGTTCAAACTTCTGCATGATCAGAGCCGTCTGTTGCGCATGGGAACCTGAACCAACCTCCAGGTTGATATCTGGAATAGGCAGCTCCAACTCGTCGAAGAAGATTTGGGACATGCTTTTGTCATAATGTTGGCCAGTATGTACCAGAATCTGCTCGAATTTTTCAGGCTGGCGTCCCATTTCATGCATGATTGGGGCTACCTTCATGAAATTGGGACGGGCACCGACGACGTGCAGTATTTTCATTGATTGTAGTTTCACTTTACCAAACCCATCAAATATTGACCATAACCATTGCCCTTCATCGTTTGGCCAAGACGAAGCAATTGTTCACTGTCGATAAAGCCCATACGCCATGCGATCTCTTCAGGGCAGGAGATCATCATTCCTTGCCGTTCCTGAATGGCTTGGACAAAAAGGCTGGACTGGAGCAGCGATTCATGAGTACCCGCATCGAGCCAGGCAGTGCCACGACCGAGTTCAGCGACCTGTAGCGCACCCTGACGTAGGTAGGTAAGATTCACATCGGTGATCTCTAACTCCCCACGAGGTGATGGCTTCAGATTACTGGCAATTTCTACTACTTGATTATCGTAAAAGTATAAACCCGGTACCGCATAGTTGGATTTGGCTTTTTTCGGCTTTTCTTCAATACTGATTGCCCGATGATACGCATCAAACTCAACCACTCCATAGCGTTCTGGATCTTTGACTGGATAGGCGAAAATTAACGCTCCATCCTGCAAAGTTGCCGCTTCGCGGAGTTGGCTCGGCAGTCCATGTCCGTAAAATATATTGTCGCCCAGTACTAAGCAAACAGGCGAATTGCCGATAAAGGCTTTATCCAGCAGAAATGCCTCGGCCAGACCTCGTGGCGCACTCTGTTGCACATAGGAGAATTGTAGACCCCAGTGGCTTCCATCTTTTAACAAACCCTGGAAGATCGGTGCAGTTTCCGGTGTTGTAATCACCAAAATTTCCCGAATCCCAGCCAGCATAAGCATTGAAAGAGGATAGTAGATCATGGGCTTGTCGTAGACAGGCAGTAGCTGTTTGCTAACTGCCAAGGTCAATGGATAAAGCCGTGTCCCATGTCCGCCAGCTAGGATAATCCCTTTCATCACCTCACTGCTCCTTGTAAAAATGGCTTCTGGCCCATAAAGCTGGCAATGAAGGCATAGAATATTGCTAGGAGTAGTCCCGCCATTCCTCCAGCAGCGACTGCCAAAATGAGGCTGGTTCCCTTGACTGGTGTAGTTGGTTCGACTGCGGGTGCTGCAAAGCGAACTTCGCTGCTGCCAGCTGCTTGCGCCACTGTCAATTCTGCTACTTTACTTTTGACTGTAGTCAAGGTGCTCCACGCCAGATCGCGTTGTTGATTTAATTCACGTTGTTGTGCCTGTACCGTCTCATATTGGGAACGTAGTTGCCGGATCTCTTCTTCCAATTGATTAAGCACTTGAGTAGTGGCTGGATCAAAGGAACTATATTGGCGGGCGATCTGCTCAAGTTCATTTGTCTGTAAATCAGGCAAGAGATCCGCACTGTTCAATGTGCTACTCAAGGTTGAGGCTGAACTAATTGATGTGTTGCCGTTGAGTAACGCTTCGTTTTGTTTGTCAATCGCTGTTACAAGTGTACTACTTATCGGTACGTTCTGCTCTAGGTACGTATAGCCTTCACCACTGAGCAATTTTTTACTTAGGGTTGCAGAATTGTCATTGATTTCAGTCAACTGCGCATCGATCGCATCCATCAACGAATCGACTTCATTGAGTGCAACACTTTTACTCATGCTCTGTTCTGTATTGATTTGCAATTGCAAGGGGGTCCCTGCTATCTGAAGATTGATTGGCCGTTGGGGAGTAGTGCTTGCATCTTGCCCATCAGGTAACAGAATCGATTGTCTTTCAAAAAGTGAAGGTAGCTGTGATTCATTGGACGGAGGAGTAGAACGCTCTAAGACATCCGAAAAGGTTTGGATCTTCAAGAGTTGTAGGGCAGCAACTGTGCCTCCATCAACTGTTTCACTACTAGCCTCGATCTGCTTTTTTAAGACTTTGGCGCTGGTTAAGGTTTTTTGCAAACGAATCGCAGCATTGGTATAGGTGGAAAGCAATTGTTGATCGTGCAAAAACTGTTGACGAAAAACATCTAGCTGCGACTGATACTGTGCTGCGATGTAAGTGCGTAACAACTCTTGTTGTGATTCCTGCTTGGCCGTATAGGCCAGGATCTCACTGTTGCCTTGTATTTCTAGATAATCCGAAACAATTTTGCTCTTGGTATCGGCTATCTTTTTCAGGATCGTCTCAATCGCCGACTGCTGCCCAGCCAACAAGCCTTTGATAGCCTGATCTCTTTGTTGGATCTGGCGTTCAAGTGTTGCGCTTTGATTTTGAGTAAGAAACGCTGTCAGCGCTTGCTGTGCTTTGTCATAAACCGACTGGGCATCGGTCAATGCATTTTCAACGGAGGTGACAAGATCTGCAGGAGTCTGCCCATAGACTTGATTGGCCTGCTCGACAAAGACCTGTGCCCAGGTTGTGGCAAGTGTGGCTGCCTTTTGTGGTGTACTAGCGGTTACAGTGATCCGAATCAAGTCACTGTCTGTGGTGCGATTGTTTGCTGTAGTGCCTGAAGCAACGTTTACATTCTGAAGAAGTTTGTCGGCGGCTCGCTCATTTTCACTTAATAAATCGCCGACTTTTTCAATCACCTTCTGTGCAATCGCATTGCTGCTAGCAAAACTAATTAATGCGCTACGTCGCGGACTAGCGTTATTCGTGGTTGGCTGCTCATCAGCCTTGGTTATAAACTTTTCGTCAAAAGTGACGTCGCTTTGTACCCGCACAATCGCAACTTCGGAACTCGCCTCATATTTCGAGGGCAACAATCGGAGTGCCAACACTGCCAATCCGGCCAACAATGCTAAGGCAAAGGCCGTTACCACAATCTCACGCCACCATTGTAACAACACCAGGATGTACTGGCGCAGATCAATTTCGTCATCAAGGTGGGTTGCTTGTTGGGGGTGTAAGGTAGAGTGTGTCGATTCAGTCACAAAAACGCTTCTCTCTATGCTCTCAGATTGAAACAGATTTGGGCATCTTGAGATGATTTACCAAATCGTGTTCCTTTCATCTATACGCTTTAAGCAAACGTTAGATACGCTAGTTATTTCTAAATTTTTCTAGATAAACGTTCCATTGGGCTTGAAATACTTGCGGCGCAATGGCGTAAAGCATCCTGAGTACATGCTGCCCCATAGCACGAATTTCCCACTGCGCAGCCTTGTCCACTGCCCGTAGCCAAAGAAAATGGCTCCAGGCGGCAAAGTTCATAGTCGTAACGATTCGTGTTTCCGCTGCATTGGGCAATAAAAAGCGAGCATCTTCTTTGCGAATGCCCAGATCTCGCAGTTGTGCATATTTTTCCTCTGCAAGTTGCCAAAAGTCAGATAGCACTTGCATTGCCTCCGGATTACCCGCAATCACCGGCGGAACGATGGCTTGCCATTCACCTTTGTTAAGGTCAACATAGCGTTGGGACTCCTGGCTGAAGCTCGCTAATCGATGCCGCACCAGTTGATGCGTACAGGTACGGCTGATCCCTTCAAAAAGGAAGATCGCAGAGCCGTGGTGTAAAAGAAGCGCCGGGTTGTCCAATACTGGCTGTGTAAAACCAAGCAGTGAAACCCGCATCTGTCCATCTTCTACCGGCAATAGAGATTCGAGATCAGAAATTGTAGATAGCGGATTGTTCGGAATCTCCAATCTCCAATCTGCAATCTCTTTAAATTCTGCAAAGATTGACGGAGTCACTGCTTTCAAAAACGACACAGCCTCTAAGGCGATTCCGTTGCGGAAGAGATCGAGCCAGACACGTGTATTACCACTGACAATCCAAGTCCCGTCGCCTAAATCACTGACTTCACAGTGACGATTGAGCATGCGCCAACGCAGCGGCTCATCACTTCCAGAGACACGTACGGTAACAACAATATGTTCAATAATATCCTCGTGCCCCTCGCGGACACGCGCCACGATAAAGTCTGGTGCTGTGCCCATGCGATGTGTGCTGCGATAACAGACCCGGCCTGCAAACTCCACCACATTTTCGGCATAGGTCCCTTGCCCTTGCCAAATGGTGGCCAAATCCCCAATTCCAGCAGCACTCTCCCTTGTAAGTGCAGGATTGGCTTGTGTATAGGCCAGTAGCTCAATTTTCATTCCTAGATCCTCCAACGCCCAACTATAGCATAGAAAAGGCTGAATTCCTCAAAATTTCAGAGTTGAAAAGTGGCAAAGTTGAAAAGTAATGCTCGCTTGTCGCTTTGTACTTTACCACCCTGTTACTTTGCTACTCTGCCACTCTGCCACTTTCCAACTCTTCAACTTTGCCCCTCTTCCCCTTTTCCATGTACAATTCACGATTATGGCAAAACAATATTACGGTGGGCAAGCGGTGATTGAAGGGGTGATGATGCGCGGAAAAAAGGCGATGGCTGTTGCCGTGCGCAATCCGCAGGGGGAGATTGTACTCCATGAAGAACCTTTAACCGCTAAGATTTATACAAGTAACTGGGGTAAATGGCCCTTTGTACGTGGACTTTCATTGCTCTGGGATGCGCTGGGTTTGGGCATGCGCGCACTGATGTGGAGCGCTGAAGTCTCGACCCAGGAGGAAGGGCAGGAAAAGATCGAGTTCTCTGGCCCTGTGGCATGGACCACGATCGGTGGCAGTCTAATCTTTGCAGTAGCGCTTTTCTTTCTAGTACCGACCTTTGCCAGTCGTATGCTCGCCGCCTATGTGAATAATAATCGTCTGGTAGACGCCTTCTTTGAGGGAGCGATTCGGATGATTCTCTTTATTCTATATTTGTGGGGAATTGGCCGTATTCCTGAGATTCAGCGTGTCTTTGGCTATCATGGTGCTGAACATAAGACGATCAACGCTTATGAAGCAGGCGTTGATCTCACAGTTCCCAATGTGCGCAAATTTAGCGTACAACATACCCGCTGTGGTACAAGCTTTTTGCTCTATGTGCTTGTGATTAGCATTATTCTCTTTGCACCCTTGACCTTTTCTGGTCTACAACCTGCGTGGTTGGCCCTCCTATTGCGTTTTGTTACCCGTCTGCTACTGGTGCCGATTGTTGCAGGGATTGCCTATGAGATCATCCGCTTCAGTGCCGCCCATGATCAGAATCCCTTGATGCGCGCGTTCATTACGCCTGGGCTGTGGCTGCAAAAATTGACCACACGTGG
This sequence comes from Caldilineaceae bacterium, assembly GCA_046328715.1. Taxonomy (GTDB): domain Bacteria; phylum Chloroflexota; class Anaerolineae; order Caldilineales; family Caldilineaceae; genus JAXLWB01. The sequence goes on from JAXLWB010000014.1 coordinate 5,911, forward strand.
ACCGGAAGACAGCATGCTCGAATGTGCTATCGCTGCGCTCAAACCTGTCCTGGCTGCTGATGGCATCGTGCTGACCGGGACAAGCCCGCGTACAACGGCTGCCAATCTCCCAAACGCTATACCTGCTGATTAAGAAAGTGACAGAGCGGCAAAGTTGCAAAGTAGAATGTTCGACTCTGCCACCTTGCTACTTTTTAACTCTTCCCATAGTTGTGAAAATTTGCGCAATCACTCTGCCGTTGCTATAATCGCCGCAACCAGAAAAGGCCGCGCCTATACGCTACAAATTTGTTTTCGGTGTACTTGCTGGAAAAGAAGCGGTGGCGCGAGCTTATTTCTTGTCCATAATCGATGGAGAATCAAGTCGTGTGATTGTACAAGAGCAAAGTCTGCGTCAGCAGGAGGGTAAGAAGTTGGAGCCGAAGCTAAACCTTCGCCGGCTCTTTCGTTGGCTCTTTCTTACCTTCATTCTGCCAATGTCTCTGGCCGTTGCCTTTGACTTTCTGCTTGGGTTGCGACCATTTATTACGATTTTGGCGATTGTTGTTGTCATTCCGTTAGCAACGTTTTTTGTAGTGCGGGTTGTGATCGATGAACTCAGTCAGGTTCTAAAAATGATTGCACCCGAAGAGTCAATTTCGCCGCCTCTTCAAGAGGTGGAAACATAACTAACCTAAGTCGTAACAATGAACAAGTAAGTCGTAATTGAATCCATCTACGTATGGAACTTTGGAATTTACGACCCTAACGAGGGCATGCTTACAAATTACTTCTTCATTATTACTTCTTACATTTAAACGAAACCCTTTCTACCAAAAAGAGGTCAGACATGCCGCAATTTTTAGAAAGCTGGAGCAACAAGATTCAGGAATGGGTCAAACAGTTCCAGGCATGGGTTCAAGCAAATCCAAAAAAGGCAAGCCTGTACGGTGGAATCGCGCTAGCCCTGATTTTGGGCTTTATCATTCATGCGCCAGTTCCTCACGTTGAGTTGGCAGGCGAACCGATTCTCGCCAGTGGACCGAGTTGGTTGACCAATTCCTTGTTGACAACGCTGATCGTAGATGTGATTCTGCTCGTGGCTGCTTTCATGGCTACCTCCAGTATGAAGATTGTCCCCAGTGGATTGCAAAATGCACTTGAGGCATTGATTGAATACATCTATGGATTGGCAGAAAGCATTGCCGGCAAAAATGTGAAGCGCTTCTTCCCCATTTCGGCCACCATTTTTGTGCTGGTTCTGGTCAGCAACTACACCGGTTTGATCCCCTTTGTTGGTAGCTTAGGCTTTTGCCATCCTGCAGGGGAAGCTGGCGAACATGCGCTAGTGACAGACAATCAACTGGCAATGGCCGATGGTAACCTGATTCTTGTGGCACCCGCCGCCGAAGAACCGGCTGCCGCAGCCGAGGTCAGCCATGGCAACACCTGCGATGCAGGGATGAAGTTAGTTCCTCTCTTCCGCGCTCCCAGTGCCGATCTGAATATGACATTGGCATTAGGTCTTACGACGATGGTGCTGGTGCAATACTTTGGCTATAGTGACTTGGGTGGAAGCTACTTCAAGAAATTCTGGAACACCAGTGGACAGGGCATGATGAAGGGGATCAACATCTTCGTCGGCATTCTGGAAGCGATTTCTGAAGTGGCTCGTATCATTAGCTTTACCTTCCGTCTTTTTGGCAATATCTTCGCTGGTGAAGTAGTGCTAGCGACCATGGCATTCCTCTGTGCCTATCTGATTCCGCTGCCCTTCTACTTCCTTGAAGTGTTGGTCGGTGCAGTGCAGGCACTCGTCTTTATGATGTTGTCGTTGGTCTTCTTCTCGATGGCGGTTGTCAGTCATGGCGAGCACCACGAGGAAGGGCACGCTGAACATCACTAACATTGGTAATCTCCAATCCCTGGTCTCATAAATTTTGAGAGCGGAGATTAGAGATTGTTTTTTTGTTTCATCAAATTCAATACGAAAGATTTTCGATTCAAAAGGAGTCTCAAAATGGATGTCGCAGCCGCAAAAGAACTTGGTGCAGCATTGGCGATGGGTTTGGGTGCTATTGGACCTGGCATCGGCATTGGCTTGATCGGCTCAAAGGCCATGGAAGCCATGGGTCGCAACCCCGAAGTAACCGGTACAATCCAGACCAACATGATTCTTGGCATCGCTTTCGCTGAATCAATCGCCATTTTCAGCTTGGTTATCGCACTACTGGTCAAATTTGTCTAGTCAATGTGTGCGACTGTTCACCTGTCCGCTTGACGCGGAGTAACAAAAAAGGAGACACACCTTGGACAAATTAGGAATTAGCCCGCTGCTGCTTTTAGCTCAGATTGTGAACTTTGCCATTCTGGTCTATTTGCTGCGTATGTTTCTCTACACCCCCATTCTCAACATGCTCGAGCAACGCAAAGAGAAGATTGCTCAAAGCATGAAGGATGCCGAACGGGTCAACGCTGCTGCGCGCGAAGCCGAAGGCGAAAAGGGCAAAGTGCTCGAAGCTGCCCGACGCGAAGCACAGGAGATCCGTGCCGCGGCCACGCGTGACACAGAGAAGATCGCCCAAGAGATTCGTTCACGTGCGGAACAAGAAGCAACCGATATTCGCATGAAAGCGCAAGCCGATGCAAAGGCCCAGGCCGATCAACTGCTGGCCGACGCTAACCGGCAGATCGCCGACCTGGCGATCGCCGCCACCGAGAAATTGCTCGGTCGCGAATTGGCCAAGAAAGAAGATCAACAGCGCTTTGTTGCCGAGTTCCTGGCTCAACCGCGCGGGGGAGCTTCAAAATGAGCAATCAAAAAGCGCGTGCGAACGATTACGCACAGGCAATCGTTCAAGCCATGCTGGAACGCTGGCAGTCGACATTGACGGCTGCTGCTGACGCGCTCAAAAGTGGCAAGAGCGATGTTGAATCTGCCCTGCCCAAGGGTTCCCCAGTGGAACTGGTCAATGTTCTCAAATTGATGGCAGATCGCGGTGATCTTGACATGGTCAAGGATGTTGCTGCCGCCTTAGGCGATGTATTGACAGGCCGAGGTGCAGCCATCAAGGCCGAGATAGTCAGTGCTGCCGATCTTTCCGAATCAGAACAAGAACAACTGCGCAAGTCGTTGTCCGAACAATATGGAGATGGTCTGACCTTCAGTTTCCGGGTTGATCCTTCGTTGTTGGGGGGCTTGCGTGTCCGCGTGGGCGATCGCTTAATCGATACATCCGTGGCAAGTCGCCTGGCCGCCATGCGCGAGTCACTCGCATCGGTGATGCGCTAGATAATGGTTAATGGGTAATGGTTAATTTTTAATGGTTAGATGTTTACGCAGATAGTACTGCATTAACAATTAACCGTTAACCATTCACCATTTGAAATTAGGAGGTTTCTATGGCTGTGCGCACAGACGATATCACAGCGTTATTAAAACAACAGATTCTAAACTTCACCGTTGCACCCACGCAAACCGATGTTGGCGAAGTCGTGGAAGTGGGCGATGGTATTGCGCTTGTCTCTGGTTTGAAAGGCGCAATGGCTGGTGAACTGCTCGAATTCACCAAGAATGGCACACTCGGCATCGCGCTCAACCTGAACCCCGAGACCGTCGGTATCATCATCATGGGCGATTACACTGTGATCGAAGAAGGCGACCTAGTGCGTAGCACTGGACGTATTGCCTCGGTGCCGGTGGGCGATGCCTTGATTGGTCGTGTGATCAACGCTGTCGGTCAGCCGATTGACGGCAAGGGTGCCATTGCTAGCGATAAATATCGCCCAGTCGAACGTATCGCTCCAGGCGTAATCAAGCGCCAACCCGTGAAGGAACCGGTTGCTACTGGTCTCACGGTCATCGACTCCATGATTCCGATTGGTCGTGGTCAACGCGAGTTGATCATCGGCGACCGCCAGACCGGCAAGACCGCTATCGCACTTGACACGATCATCAACCAGAAGGGCAAAGACCTGATCTGTATCTATGTTGCCATCGGTCAAAAGCAATCGACGGTGGCTCAGGTCGTAGGTACCCTGGAAAAGTATGGCGCCATGGAACATACCATTGTCGTCAGCGCCAGTGCCTCGGATCCTGCCGCTCTGCAATACATCGCTCCTTTTGCTGGTTGCGCCATCGGCGAGGAATTTATGGAGCAGGGCAAGCACGCCTTGATCGTGTACGACGATCTCTCGAAGCATGCCCAAGCCTATCGCCAGGTCTCCTTGTTACTACGCCGCCCACCAGGTCGCGAAGCCTATCCAGGCGATGTCTTCTATCTGCACAGTCGTCTGCTCGAACGAGCGGCTAAGCTTTCAGCCGATGAAGGTGGCGGTAGCTTAACGGCACTGCCTGTGATCGAAACGCAAGGTGGTGACGTCTCCGCCTACATTCCGACTAACGTCATTTCGATTACTGATGGTCAGATCTTCTTGGAGGGCGAACTCTTCTATGCTGGTATTCGCCCCGCCATGAACGTCGGTATCTCCGTCAGTCGCGTCGGTGGTTCGGCCCAGACCAAAGCCATGCGCCGTGTAGCAGGCCGTCTCAAGTCAGAGTTGAGCCAGTTTCGCGAGTTGGCGGCCTTCGCTCAATTCGGTAGTGACTTGGATGCCGTGACCCAGCGTCAGTTGGATCGTGGCTATCGCATCCAGGAACTACTGAAGCAAACTCAGTTCCAACCACTTTCTCTGGCGAACCAGGTTATCAGCTTGTGGGCGGTTGGCAACGGCTTGCTCGATAAAGTGCCGGTGGCGCAGGTCAAGAAATGGGAAGCTGACGCCCATGCCTACATTGCCGCCAATCATGGCGAGATTGCCCAAAACATCCAACGTACAGGTCAGTTGGATGATAACACAGTCAATTCGCTCAAACTGGCATTGGAAGACTTTAACAAGAGTTGGAGCCCAAGCTAAAAGTCATGAAATACGAAATACGAAATACGAAATTTTCATAGCAGTTCTTATTTCGTATTTCGTAACTCATATTTCGTATTTCCAAGGGGGTTTTCTTGGCAAGTACACGTGAAATTCGCCGCCGTATTCGGTCGGTGAAAAATATTGCACAAGTTACCAAGGCGATGGAGGCAGTTTCGGCTGCCAAAATGCGCAAGGCGCAGGCCCAGGTGCTTGCAACCCGCCCCTACGCGCTCCAGGCACGGGAAGTGCTTTCCTATGTCGCCAAGATGGCTGGTACCGAGTCTCACCCACTCATTACACCACGCCCCAACATCAAGCGTGTCGGGATTATGCTGGTGACAGCGGATCGTGGCTTGGCAGGTGGTTTTAACGCCAATGTGATTCGCCATTTGGCACAGTTGATCCGTGAGAAGCGCAAGGCAGGCGCTGAAGTTCAGGTTATCTCTGTTGGTAAAAAGGGCCGTGATTGGCTCTTGCGTTACGACCCGGTCATCCGTGCTGAATTTACCAAATTGCCTGATTCACCTACCAGCTATGATGTGGCACCGATTGCCCGCGTGCTGTTGGACGATTATGTGCAGGGGCAATTTGATGAAGTTTATGCAGTCTATACAGATTTCGTCAACACCATCAAACAGGTGCCGTTTACCTTAAAATTGTTGCCTGTGGATCCGGCTGCTCCCAATGAGGATGGAGAGGCAGGGGCTGGCATGGCTCCCGAATACATTTTTGAGCCCAGCCCAGAAGCTGTCTTGAATCAAGTGGTGCTTGGTTTGACTGAAGTACAGATTTTGCAGGCGATCTATGAGTCGCTGGCGAGTGAACATTCTGCCCGTATGGTTGCCATGCGCAATGCAACGGACGCAGCCAAAGAGTTGATTGATACGCTGACGCTTACTTATAACAAAGCACGTCAGGAAGGCATTACCTCGGAACTGATGGATATCATCGGTGGTAGCTCTGCCGTAAAAACGAATTAGAATTGTAAACTATCAAGGCAACCCCACCCTAACCCTCCCCTAAAAGTGGGGAGGGGATCGTCACAAGACGGATTCAGATGGCGGACAGAAGAACAAACTTTATCCTTCCCTTCACAGTTCCCTCCCTGCTTCGGGGAGGGTTAGGGTGGGGTTGGTAGTTACTTAGAATTTAGGAGGTCAAAAATATGGCCGAACAATTGGTTGGCACCGTCCGCAGCGTGGTAGGACCCGTCGTGGACTTTGTCTTTCCAGAAGGAAGATTGCCCGAAATTTACGATGCCATCAAGATCAAAATGGATGATGGCTCGACGCTGACCTTTGAAGTTGCGCAACAGCTTGGTAACAATGCCGTGCGTAGCGTCTCGATGGGTAGCACGGACGGTGTTCGCCGCGGCATGGAAGGGCTGTCCGATGGTCAGCCAATTACCGTTCCAGTTGGTCCATCCACTTTGGGCCGCCTTTTCAACGTGGTCGGTGATACAATCGATGGCAAAGGTGCGGTTGAATCGGAAAGCCATTACCCGATTCATCGTCATGCCCCATCCTTTGATGACCAGAGCACCCAAGCCGAAGTCTTCGTGACTGGCGTAAAAGTCATTGACCTGATTGCCCCCTTTACCCGCGGTGGCAAAACAGGCATCTTCGGTGGTGCAGGAACAGGCAAAACTGTAATTTTGCAAGAGTTGATTCACAACGTCGCTGAATTCCACAGCGGTTACTCTGTGTTCACCGGTGTAGGCGAACGCAGCCGCGAAGGCAACGACCTGCTGCGTGAAATGGAAGAGTCGGGCGTTATCGACAAGACCGTGATGGTCTTTGGTCAGATGAACGAGCCACCTGGAGCCCGTCTGCGCGTCGGTTTGACTGGCGTTACGATGGCTGAGTACTTCCGCGACGAAGGCCGTGATGTGTTGCTCTTCATCGACAACATCTTCCGCTTCGTGCAAGCTGGTTCGGAAGTTTCTTCGCTGCTTGGTCGTTTGCCTAGCGCCGTAGGTTATGCACCAACGCTCGGCACCGACATGGGTGAGTTGCAAGAACGCATCACCACGACCAAGAAGGGCGCTATCACGTCTATGCAGGCCGTTTACGTGCCCGCCGACGACTATACCGACCCGGCCCCGGCAACCACCTTCGCCCATCTCGATGCAACGATCACGCTGCAACGCTGGATGGCCGAACAGTTCCTCTTCCCGGCGATTGACCCACTGGGTTCAACTAGCCGCATTCTCGATCCACTGATTGTGGGCGAAGAGCACTATAACGTGGCCCGCCAGGTGCAACGCACGTTGCAACGCTATCGTGACTTGCAGGACATCATCGCCATTCTCGGTGTCGAAGAATTGAGCGAAGATGATAAGCTTACGGTCTCCCGCGCTCGCAAGATGCAGCGCTTCCTGACCCAGCCGATGTTCGTAGCCGAGCAATTCACCGGTACACCGGGTGCCTTCGTCAAGATCGAAGATACCGTGCGTGGCTTCCGCGAAATTCTCGACGGCAAACATGACGACCTGCCCGAAGCTGCCTTCTATATGGTCGGCACGATCGAAGCAGCGGTAGCCAAAGCTGCGCAATTGCGCTCGCAGAATTAATGATGACAGGATGACGCCGACCTAGGGTCGGGGGTGACAGGATGAAGGGATGACAGGATGACAGAGAACATTTGTCACCGTGTCATCTTGTCACCCTATTATTTTGTCACCCTGTCACCTTGTTACCTTGTCATAATAGGATTACTCTCATGCCAATCCTTGTAGACATCGTCACGCCAGAGCGTCGTTTGCTCTCGCAGGAAGTAGATATGGTGACGCTGCCGGGTATTGCCGGGCAGATGGGCATCTTGCGCGGCCATGCGCCTCTGCTGACTACGCTCGATATTGGCGAAATTGTGTTGCACAATAAAAGCGGACAACAGTATATCGCAGTTCACGGCGGCGTGGTCGAAGTGCGACCCAACAAGGTTACGATCTTGGCTGACATTGCGGAAAGTGCTGAGGATATTGACGAAGCACGCGCCCAAGATGCCCGTGATCGCGCTCAGAAGTCACTGGCCGAAAATCCACCCGTTCAGCAACGCCCGCAGCTCGAACAAGCAATCAAGCGTAGTAACCTCCGCTTGCGTGTTGCCCAGCGCAAACGTCGTGGCGGTCCGCAATTCGAGAGCAACAATTGATCGCTCAGTTGATCAAAGATGCAAGTAAAGAGTACAATCATACGGGTACGCAACTGCGTACCCGTATTTGTTTACCGTAAATTGAGATTGAGAGATTTATACTACTCTCTCAATCTCCACACTCATCCCTATGCAAGCAGCCATCTATCGCCTCTTTCGCATGCCTTCCGGTCGCTATTGGGAAATTGACACTTGGCGTGGCATTGTCGTGATCACGATGATCATTTTTCATCTCATGTGGGATCTCTGGTTTTTCAGAGTCTTTCCTGATGTCATTCTTTATGATGGCTTTTGGAAATATTTCCAGCGTTTTACAGCCTGTTCGTTTGTCTTCTTGGCGGGAGTTTCGTTGGCGATTGTCTATCAGCGCAAACCGGAGTTCAGCCGTTATCTTTGGCGGGGCCTTTATGTCTTTGGCTGCGGCATGATCTTTTCGCTGGCGGTGTGGCTTTTTGGCATCGGCTATGTGCATTTTGGCGTGCTGCATATGATCGGTGTTTCGACCATCTTGGCCTATCCGTTGCTGCGTTACAAGTGGCTCAATGTCTTACTGTGGTTCATTTTCTACATCATCGGCGGTATTTTCCTCTTGCCCGATCAGGTAACCTGGTGGTTACGCTGGCTCAGCCCTATGCAACTGCTGGGCATGTCGATTCAGGTTAATACTTCATGGCTAGTATGGCTAGGATTGACCCCACCGCGCTATTACCCCGTTGACTTCTTCCCGCTTTTCCCCTACTTTGGCTTGGTTCTGCTTGGCGTTGCTGTCGGCAACATGGTCTACGATAAAAGCGGACGGGGCTTCAGTCTGCCTGATCTCTCAGACCTGCCTCCCGTCCGCTTTTTGCGCTATCTCGGCAGCCATTCACTACCGATCTATATGATCCACCAGCCTGTGCTTTTTGCGATTTTGGTGTTGTTGGGAATTGCACAACTGTAGCGCAAGATACTTCCTTGCGATATACATTTACTCGCGCACCCGCTCCGTCAAACTAAACCAGTTGCCACAGCCATCGCGAAAAAGCGCTTCAATGCCATAGAATTCCTTAGTGGGTGGCTTGAGGAATTCGATCCCTTTGGCTTTCAGCTTCTCATAGGCCTTTTGACAGTTCTCCGTCTCCCAGACGCCGCCACCCAGCGCGTTGTTCTCCAAGAGTGCCCGAATATGCGTCACCATTTCCGGCGAAAACATCGGTGGATTCGGCTCAGCCAGAACAATTTCTACATCCGGTTGTTCGGACGGCCGCACGGTAAGCCAGCGGAAACCGTTGTCCATGGTCATGTCGGTGCCGATGGTAAAGCCGAGCTTGTTGACATAGACATCATAGGCCTTGGCTTGATCGGTGACGTAGACGGTGGTGTGGGAAAGTTTGGTGATCATGGGATGTGCCCTTTCTGGCGATTAGAGATTGAGAGATTAGTGTGCAATCTCGCTTCAAATTTGCAACGTTTGTACTGATCAGTATCATCAGTACTTTAGCACATCTGTTCCGTTTGGGCTTCTTGAAAATTGCTCTCCTCGCTTGGCTGTAACCCGTGCATAAAGGCGAGGCAGTGCGGAATAAACTTGAGTGGTTGGCGACGTTGCTCTAGCACACGTGCGCGATAAATAGAAGGTGACCAACCCACGACGTCATGAAAGAGGGTGCTGAACGAGCCTAAACTTTCGAAGCCGACGGTAAAGCAGATCTCGGTGATCTGCATGTCACCGTTTGCCAATAGCTCCTTGGCCTTTTCGATGCGGCGGCGGGTTAGATATTGATGGGGTGTTTCCTGAAAATGGCGACGAAAGAGGCGCAGAAAGTGAAAGCGCGAGAGATGAACGTGATCGGCAATCTCGTCAAGTGAGATAGGTTGATTGAGGTGGGTGTTGATATAGGATTTGGCTTGTTCGAGTTCGATAGTGGAATTCATCACACCAATTTATATCATAAGTCTGCGTCGATTGACAATGCTCTCACAAAACTATATAATTAGCAGAGTCTGCTAGTGCTATGTTAGCTCACGGCTAAATTAGGAGATATCAGGCAAGCTAAATAGAAAGCAAAGGCATAAATTATGATAACAACATTACCAAAGATTGCTCCATTAAGCGATATGCGCTTGCATCAAGCAGAAATATTACAACAGGCCCAAAAAGGTCCAGTGCTGTTGATAGAACGAGGTAGTAAACCTGCACTCGTTGCGATTACGCCAGAGCTATGGAATTCGCTTGCGCAGCGTATTGAAGAGCTAGAGGATGCAGTTGCGATTTGGAAGAAACGCTGGGAATTGGCAACTGGCAAAGATGAATTGATTGACCTAACTCCAGAGATGTTAGCTGCGTGGAGTGGCGATGGTTTACCATCTTAAAATCTCCCGAGAGATCGCCAAACAAATTGACCGGCTTCCTGGCAAAGTAAAGCATCGCATCGGCAAAACTATCAACGATTTGCGTACTAACCCACTGCCGCCAGAAGCACTTGCCTTGAGCGGTGATTTGGAAGGCTTGTATCGAATTCGACTTGAGGATTGGAGAATTATCTATTCAATCGATCACAATCAGATCGTTATTGAGATCATTCGCGTGGGTCGGCGTGGGCAAAATACATATGGGGATTTGATGTGAAAATTCTGAAAGCGAACGACCAAGGAGTAGCTATGACTACGTTTTTCCCTATCTTATAATGGTCTATGATACCCAAGAAGTCAGCAATCCGATTCGTAGCTTAAAAGCGAACTTCGTTGACAGCCTAACATTCGTTGGTGGTGAACACAGCATCAACGGCAAGGAGACTGCGAGAAGATCACGTTGATGATCCACCAATGCTAAGACGAGAAAGCAGCATTGTGCGCCCGAGCTCCCCCTTGTCCGCTGCATGCGATGTTCGGGCGCAGCTCGAACGCTGCTGGCCTTGTAGCAGTGCAGCGTTCGAGTTGTGGTAAGAGACCGTCTGAAAAGTGTATGGAGCCGCATACACCTGGCAGGTTTGGTAGGTTAGAAGCGTCCCATGTGCACACATAACCCAATCGGTACTTCAATAAACCTGCCGGGTGTGCTTTTCAGATAGCTGCTAAGGCTTGGACTAATTTTATCTTGCCAATATTGACCAGTAAGCTGGCAAAATTAGTGTATTAGTTCCTTGAGTGCTTCATATGAGTCGTGAATGCGATGAGCGTCATCCTTAAACATGATCTCTACATTTTCGTCGGACTGATAGCGTAATCCGTCTCGACTTCCAAGAATATTAAGTTGACTGTTCATTATTCGTTCTGTAATACCTCTCACGGGGGAACTAGTAATTATGTTTTGCGCTGTTCTAGCTAAATTTTCCTGCTTCACTTTTCCGACTGTTGCTCCAAATTCATAGCTGTCATCTGAGGAACTGAAATGGTATCGTACTTGAACGATAGTTCCTTGAACAGGAATGCCTAAATTCCACACTTGCCCATTTTGTTTATATGGGAGATCATTGTCACGAGCGAACTTCTCAAATATTTTCTGTAGACGACTGGCCATACTCACCCTCTATGTACCTAAACTGTCGAGTAGAACTTGCGAATATGCCAACGGATAAGGGCTTCTTCCAATGATTTCAAAAAATTCTTGGTCGGAATCTGTAAGCTGATTTATATTCAAGTCCATAGTTTGATCCAAAATATCACTTTTGAATGATATATCCTCCTGGCTTTTTCCAAAGTCATATGCAATCAAACCTGGGAGCCATCTAAAGTGGGCCATTATCACAGCTAGACAATATGTCATAATGGCTGTAAAGACGACTATTAGGATGATGTTTAGTAGCCAATTCATAGCTTACCTATACACAAAAACTCGAAATGCGAGTGAGGTAGCGACAGACAGAATTGAAATCAGTAGTGCCATCGTCCATGAATAGTTATATAAGGTGGTTGCTGAACTTTTGAGAGTTAAATTCGGGCAGATTGACAGATTTATGAGCCATAACATTCCAAGAATAAAAGAAACAACTATGATTTGAGCTAAAATTGCTTGTTGCGCCTGCACATTTGTCGAATCCATAATTATATCGACACCGCTACCAGAGGTAAACACGAACGCAGAAAATGATAAATCCGCAAACGCTGTTGATGAGTCAAGCTTGAGTTGGTTTTTGATAAACACGTCAGTGAGCCATACGCCAAACAAAATAACTATGGAGATAACGAAAGTGATTGGGAATAGAAAGTAGGATATCCCAATTATAAGCATGACTGCTAAAGTTAGAATAGCAGGATATAGGGTGCTCAATTGTGTTTGTTGTCTTCGTTGCGACATTCACTAATTTTCCTAAATTCAACATACTCCTTCAAACCGCTCAGCCCTTATTGGCCTTCCCTTTGCGTTGGCTTGGGGAGCCCGAACACTTTAACAAACCGAATCAATTCGGTTTTACTCCACAACTTCACATTCTGTATTTTCTCTAACCGTTGGGGCAAATAAACAGATTTAATTCCAAATATTTAAACCTGAGAAGTAAATAGGTCAATAGCGAGTTTCTGCATAATGCAAAATCACCAAGCTATAATGATCAGCAAATTTATCCAGGCTTGTTTGATAGTATACGCCCCTGCTAGAGGCTTGTCAAACGGATTTTTGTCAGAGGCTGCCTGAAAAGGCCCGATGACCACTGAGAATGGACCTAGTAGAGGCGGTTCGCAATTGCCGATCTAGGATCACTTTGGAGTTGGCGGTTGCTACAGAATCTTGGCTATCTTCTTTTCAAACAGTCTCTCAGAATTGAGGAAGGGCAGGAGAACAAAATCTGTCAATATGAGGCTTTTCTGCACGTTGTCATCGAGAAGTACCTGGCACTTTTGTGCCAGGTACCGTTCGTCAATCTTACCTTAACTCTTGCCTACCGCCGCCGCCATCAACTTCTGAATCCGTTCGACCATGTCGGCGGGATTCTGGTGTAGACCTTCGAGCAGCAGGGCGTTGTCGAAGAGCTGTTCGATGGTGGCGTTGACTAGCTCCGTGTCACTGCCTGACTCAATCTTGTGCGCCAGGCTTGCTACGATTGGGTGGCTGCGGTTGAGTTCCAACACGCGCTTGGAAGTTTCGCCTTCTTCGCCCGTGATGCGTCGAATGCGTTCCATGTCACGCTCGAAGGCATCATCGGAGACGAGGCGGCAGGGGCTGTTGACCAGTTGTTTGGACTCGCGTACACTCTTGATACGGTCACCAAGAACGTCTGTCACGCGTTTCTGCAACTTGTCGTATTCCTCCTGTGGCACTTCAGCTGCCTTCTGGCTTTCCACCTTGTCCTTGGGCAGTTCTAGATTCGAATCATCGACATTTTGCAGCTGTTTGCCACTGTACTCACGCAGTGAACCAACCATAAAGCTATCGATCGGATCAACCAAGTAGAGCACTTCGATGTCGTTGGCACGGAAGTAATCCAAGTGTGGGCTGCGCGCCGCTGACTTCAGGTCATTGGCCAGCACGTAATAGATCTTGTTCTGATCGCCCGACATCTTTTCCGAGTACTGCTTGAGCGAGGTCCAGCGATCTTCGCCAGTGTGCGAGGAGCGGAAGCGCAAGAGATCGACCAATTCTGCCTGGCTGGCAAAGTCTGTCGTTACGCCTTCCTTGATAAAGACACCCAACTCCTCCCAGAACTTGGTATATTTGTCGGCCTCGCCCTCGGAGAGAGTCTTGAGTTCCTTATGCACACGGCCCGTCAACGCCGTCTTCATGCGGCGCAGTACTGGGTTGCTCTGCACCATCTCGCGCGAGACATTGAGCGGCAAGTCTTCGGAATCAACCACGCCTTCGATAAAACGCAGGTACTCGGGCAGTAGATCTTTGTTGCGTTGCTGGATCAGGATCTTACGTGAATAGAGACGCAGACCAAAGTCAGCGTTGGCATACATGAGACGACGTTCGCGCTTGCTGGGAATAAAGAGCAAGCTGCGAATGTTGACAGGCGCATCGGTGACAAAGTGAATGTGTGCCATCGGGGCTGCATCATCAAAGGTGAGCTGCTTGTAAAATTCCTCGTACTCTTTGGCCTCCGTCTTGCTTGGAGACTGACGCCAAATCGCTGTGCGTCGATTGGCGATCTTGGGTTCAGCCTCGGCGTTCTTGACATCCTTGACGTAGATCGGGAATGAGACATAGTCCGAGTGCTTCTTGATGATGTTTTCGACGCGCCAGGAAGTGCCAAATTCGCTGGCGTCTTCCTTGAGTTTGATCAGGATGCTGGTGCCACGCTCACTCTTTTCAGCAGGCGTGATGGTGAATTGACTGTCGCCGGTGGAGCGCCAGGTCCAGGCACTATCTTCGGGACGGTACGAACGAGACGTGACCTCTACCTCGTCTGCCACGGTAAAGACCGAGTAGAAGCCAACGCCAAACTGGCCGATGATCTCTTCTAGATTAGCCTTGCCATTGTTGCCAGCGTTCTGCATAAAGGTCTTGGCACCGGAGTGGGCAATCGTGCCCAGATTCTGTACCAATTCATCATGGTTCATGCCGATACCGCTGTCGTTGATCGTGATCGTCTTGGCATCGGGATCGACATCGATTTTGATCGCCAATTCCGCCTGAGAATCGACGACATCGGGATTGGTGAGCATCTCAAATTGAATGCGATTCAACGCATCAGAGGCGTTTGAGATTAGCTCGCGCAGAAAAATTTCACGGTCGGTGTACAGTGAGTGTGCAAGTATGTTCAGAAGTTGCTTGACTTCTGTGCGATACTCCATCGTCTCTGGAGTGGTTGATTCAGAAGTAGTCGTCATAAAACCCCCATGGGAAATAACAAACAACAGAGACGACCCACCAGGATCGTCTCTGTCTGATTACACAGGGGTATTGTACTGTTTTTTCGATGGATAGGCAAGATCCTACACTTTTTTGTTTGGCAATGTGGATTACGATTCAACCACCAAATGACCGCCCCGTACGGTGCTGCCGAGAACGATTGCTGAACTAATCAGCGCCAAATTTTTGACAATGTATTGCCCCTCTAAGGTCAGGCCAAAAGGAAAGACGGTATAACAGACTTCTGGGAGAATGAGTAAGGGCAAGGCAGTGCCAGGCATTTGCAGGAAGAGCAACAACAAGGTAATCCGCATAAACAAACCTGTCATCAACCCGATCCCGATGACCATCTCCCACAGTGCCAGAATCGGCAAAAAGAGATTGGGGTCAATAAAATAGATTGTCTTGCGCACCAAATCTTCTGCTGGACTCAATCCAGGAATAATCTTGAGTGCACCAAACCAAAAGAAGACGATGCCTAGAGCTACTCGCATCAACGTAAGACCATTGCGCGCCATCCACTGCGTAAGTTGAATATCAATCTTGTCCAACCAAACAGCAAAAGGCAAGCGTTGCAGCAAATTGTTTTCTAATTGATTGATACGCTGTTGACGACCTGTGATAGACTTCATATGTCCTCCTTGGGAAAAGAATACTATAGCTTGTAGCAATAGTTTGTGATATTTTTCACATTATGATAAGTGCTGAATCTTGAGGGCAATGAGATGCCCTTCGTGTTGGTCGCTAGGTTACCGGTTGTACTCTAGCCATCCTGAAACCTATGACTTCAGAAGAACTCTTTCATGGTCCAAACTTGGGCTACGTCCTTGATTTATACGAGCGCTATTTGCAGGATCCTTCCTCCGTGGATGCGGAGATGCAGCAGTTATTTGCCCGTTGGAAAGAAAACGGAGAGGGGAAACTCAACGCTCGTGAGTCCGCCCCCGCCCCTCTTCCAGTCACAACTCTCCCATCGCTAAACTCTCCGCAAACCTATGACGTTACACACGCCATCAACACCGCACGTCTCATCCGCTATATTCGTGAACTGGGGCACCTCGAAGCACGCATCGACCCTTTGGGTAGCGAGCCGCCTGGCGACTTGGGATTGCGGCTTGACATTCAAGGGGTAACCGAAGAGGATTTGGAGTTGTTGCCTGCCAGCATCGTGCGTGGGCCGCTGGTCGAAGGGACAAAGAATGCCAAAGAAGGTGTCGAACGACTGCGCGCCGTCTATAGCGACCGGATTGCCTACGAGACCGATCACATTCAGGACTACGAAGAGCGAACCTGGCTGCGTGAAGCATTCGAGGATCGGCGCTTTTTTGCCAACATCACTGCCGAACGCAAACGTGATCTGCTTGAACGGCTTAGCGAAGTGGAAGGGTTCGAGCGTTTTCTTCATTCGACCTTTGTCGGGCAAAAGCGCTTTTCGATTGAAGGCTGTGATATGCTCGTGCCGATGCTCGACTCCATCATTCGCAACGCCGCCAGCGACGGCACACGCGAAGTGGTGATTGGCATGGCCCATCGTGGGCGACTCAACGTCTTAGCCCATGTGCTGGGCAAACCCTATGCGGATATTCTGGGTGAATTTTATGCTATGAATCGTGATGGTGGTATGTCTGCCTCGGGGCGTGGGCTGCATGGTTGGACGGGCGATGTCAAGTACCATCTCGGCGCACGACGTGCCTACAAGGACGCAGGAATCGACCAGAT
The DNA here is from genome assembly GCA_046328715.1 of Caldilineaceae bacterium. GTDB lineage: Bacteria > Chloroflexota > Anaerolineae > Caldilineales > Caldilineaceae > JAXLWB01. The sequence goes on from JAXLWB010000014.1 coordinate 22,448, forward strand.
GCCAATTACGCTGGCACCCAACCCCAGTCATCTCGAATTTGTCAACCCGGTCGTTGAGGGACGGGCGCGCGCAGCACAGGAGAAGCTCAACGAGCGCGGCGAACCGGTACATGACCGCATGGCCTCGCTACCAATTGTCATTCATGGCGATGCTGCCTTTCCTGGACAGGGAATCGTTGCCGAAACGCTCAACCTGTCGGGAGTGAAGGGTTATTCCACGGGCGGTACAATTCACATTGTCGTCAACAATCAGATCGGCTTTACAACCTTGCCCAGCGATAGTCGCTCTACTCTCTATGCCAGCGACCTAGCCAAGGGCTTTGAGATCCCAATCGTGCATGTCAATGCCGACGATCCGGTCGGCTGTCTGGCGATGGCACGTTTGGCTTGGGCTTATCGCCATCTCTTTGGCAAAGACTTCCTGATCGACCTGGTTGGCTATCGGCGTTGGGGCCACAATGAAGGGGACGAGCCAACCTTTACCCAGCCGCTCATGTATCAGAAGATTGCCAGCCATCCCACCGTGCGCGAATTATGGGCGAAGCAGTTGGCCGAAGAGGGTATTGTAAGCGCCGCTGAGGCCGACGCCTTGGTGACAAAGGTGCGCGAACGATTACGTGCCGCCCAAAAGCAGGCAGAAAATAGCGCGCCACATCTGTCAACGCCGCCAGCCAGCAATGGTAATAATCAAACCTTTGAGATACTCGAAACTGCGGTGAGTGGTGAACGTTTGCGTGAGCTTAATGAGGCACTATTGGAGCGACCTACTGGCTTCGCTGTGAATGAAAAGCTGGAACGGGCGTTGCAGCGCCGCCATCAAATCTCGGAACTGGAACGGTCAATTGAATGGGCTCATGCCGAATCGCTTGCCTTCGCCTCGATCCTAGCCGATGGAACGCCAATTCGCCTGACGGGTCAGGATAGTCAACGAGGCACCTTTGGTCAGCGCAACCTGGTGCTGCATGATGTTCGGACCGATAAGGCATATATTCCACTGCAAAATTTGCCACAGGGCCGAGCGGCTTTCTCCGTGCTCAATAGCTCACTTTCCGAGAATGCAGTGCTCGGTTTTGAGTATGGTTACAGCATGCATGCCCCGCATGTTCTAGTGTTGTGGGAAGCGCAATTTGGCGACTTTGCCAACGGAGCGCAGGTAATCATTGATCAGTTTATTGTTTCCGGGCGTGCCAAATGGGCGCAGACCCCTTCGTTGGTATTGCTCTTGCCGCACGGCTACGAAGGGCAAGGACCGGAGCATTCAAGTGCCCGGTTGGAACGATTTTTGCAACTTTGTGCGGCTGACAACATTCGAGTGGTCAACTGTACAACCGCAGCGCAGTATTTCCATCTTTTACGTCGCCAGGCGGCCACCCTCAACCACGATCCACGTCCCTTGGTTGTGATGACGCCGAAGAGCTTGTTGCGCAGCCCGCAGGCAGCCTCAACCTTGTCCGACTTGGCGACGGGACGCTTTCAGTCTGTTTTGGCGCCTTCGCCTTCGGATGATCCCAAACATGTCACGCGGCTGGTACTCTGTAGCGGGAAGATTTACGTCGATTTGCTTAACAGCAAGCTGCTCGAAGATGCATCGACTGTGGCTGTGGCCCGTGTGGAAGAACTTTATCCGTTCCCGGAAGCGGAAATCCGAGCGGTCGCTGATCAATTTCCCAAGTTGGAAGAGATCGTCTGGATGCAAGAAGAGCCAGCCAATATGGGCGCTTGGAGCTTTGTTTTTCCCCGTCTGCTACAGTTGAGTGAACTTCCAATCTACTATGCAGGACGGCAGGAATCGGCCAGCCCAGCGGAAGGTGCAATCAGTTTGCATGTGCCCGAACAACAGCGCATTTTGCAGTTGGCCATGCAAGGCAAATTTACAGAGCGAAAAAGTGCTAAGAAAAAACAAGTGGCCCATGTGCGTTGATACAACTACACTGTGAAAGCTGCGCGTAGCGAATGTGGGTGACATCGATTTGCAATTCACAATTCGCAATTTATACAAGCGGAGGAGCGGCAAGATGGCCTTTGAAATCAAAGTTCCGACCTTAGGCGAATCGATCGTGGAAGGTACGATCAGCAAGTGGCTGAAAAAAGTTGGCGATCCTGTGGCAATCGGTGATGCATTGGTCGAGCTAGAGACCGACAAGATCAATCTGGAGGTGCCAGCCGAACAGGCAGGCGTGCTGACGGCTATCAACAAGCAGGATGGTGAAAATGTCGCCGTGGGCGAAGTGTTGGGTACGATTGATACAGAGGGCGCTACGCTTGCTGCTCCTGAACCGTCGCAGGATGGAGCCAGCGCGCCGCAATCGACCCCTTCGCCGAGCAAGCCACAGGATGCCACCCCAGTCGCTCAACGCGCCGCTGCCGAACATCATGTTGATCTTCAATCAGTCACTGGCAGCGGCCCCGGCGGTCGTGTCACCAAAGACGATGTCCTACGCTCCGTCAAACCCGCTGAGGCAGAAGTCAGAAGTCAAGAGTCTGTGTCGTCAACTCCGCAATCCGCAATCGTTTCTCGCCCTGAAGAACGCATCCGCATGTCGCGGCGTCGCCAAACCATCGCTCGCCGCCTAGTCGAGGCGCAACAGACGGCTGCTATGCTCACCACCTTCAATGAAGTGGACATGAGCAAAATCATGGAGATGCGCAAGCGGCGCAAGGAGAGTTTCCAAGAACGTCACGGGGTGGGCCTGGGTTTTATGAGCTTCTTCACCAAAGCCGTGATCGGTGCACTCAAACAATTTCCAATGCTCAACGCCGAAATCCAGGGCGATGAATTTCTGCTCAAGAAATATTACGACATTGGTATTGCTGTCGGCACTGAAGAAGGATTGGTTGTGCCGGTGCTGCGCGATGCGGATCGCAAGAGTTTCGCCCAAATTGAACGTGAAATCGGTGAACTGGCCAAAAAGGCGCGTGAAGGCACGCTTGGCTTGAACGATCTGCAAGGGGGAACCTTCACCATCACCAACGGCGGCGTCTATGGCTCGCTGATGTCTACGCCCATTCTCAACACACCCCAAGTCGGCATTCTGGGCATGCACAAGATCGAAGAACGCCCAATTGCGATCAAAGGCGAAGTCGTCATCCGTCCGATGATGTACCTCGCCCTCTCCTACGATCACCGCATCGTCGATGGCAGCGAATCAGTACGTTTTCTGGTCAAGGTCAAAGAACTGATTGAAGACCCAGAGATGTTGCTGTTGGAAGGATGAAGAGAAGACAGGAAGACAAAAGGACACGAAGACAAGAAGTACGTGGTCTTCCTGTCTTCGTGTCTTCCTGTCTGTATTTACGCTACTGCACTCAGCACCTTATTCAACCCCTCAATCGTTTCTTCCACATCCTCGTTGGTCAAGAGTGGGCTACAGTCGAGATGGACCGAGCGTCCGAGTAGGTCGAGGCTGCGCGGGCACATGTCGTGATCGTACTCGATTTTGCGATTGGCCCACTTCCAGGGATCGCCACCCATGCCCCACGCCCGTTGCGCCATGATCGGTACCCAATGCGCATAGACGTGATAGTCAATCTGGTCGCGCTCGTAGAGTCTGGAGGCACCGATATTCTCAGCATTGAGTGCTTCGACCACATTCTTGGCCACCTGTGGGCTTTCAGCAAAAAAGACGGTACAGATCGCTGCATCCCCTTCTGGATCGTTCTCTTCCCGGAAGGTAATGCCTTTGCGTTTGGCGATGTCAGCTATGCCGGCTTTGAGCATCTGTTTGCGGGCACGCATATCGGCAAGTAGCCCTGGAAGACGCTTTAACTGTACCAATGCCACTGCACCTAACAATTCGGGCATCCGGAAGTTGATGCCATAGCGCAACTCTTCAGCCGGAATTCCTCGGCGCTGTGCCCCAATCGGATCCTGGTACATGCAGACCCGCTTGAAGATCTCTTCTTGGTCGGTGACAACCATACCGCCCTCGCCCGAGGTAATGATCTTATTGAACTGCAAGCTATAGCAGCCGACATCGCCGATCGTGCCGCAATATTTGCCCTTGTAGCTCGCCCCATTGGCCTGCGCCGTATCTTCGATCACCAGCAAGTTGTGCTTACGGGCCAGCGCCATAATCTCATCCATGCGGCAGGGGGCACCACGCATGTGGACAGCCATAATCGCCTTGGTGTAAGGCGTGATCTTCTGCGCTACATCGTGCGGATCCATCAGCAGCGATTCATCGACCTCGGCCACAATTGGCACAGCACCAACAGCTAACACTGCGGCTGCTGAGGCAATCCAGGTAAAAGCAGGCACGATCACTTCATCGCCAGGGCCTACGCCCAAGCCAGCCAAGCCACAGATGAGGGCGGAGGTGCCAGAGTTGACGGCCTGGGCAAAGCGTGTCCCTTTGTGTTGGGCAAAGGCAACCTCCAACTCGGCCACCTTCGACTCGCTTGGGATCGTATGTGGCCCATGATAACGAAAGAGGCGCTTTTTGCGCAGCACTTCAAGCACGGCGGCTTCTTCTTCCTGATCAATCATCATGCCGCCGGGGTACATCGGCGGGTCAGGCTGTTGTTTGGCAGGGGTGCCACCGTTCAGGGCTAAGGTTGCGTCGGACATTCGGTTGCTCCTTACTTATGAATTCAATCTTTGGAATGGGTTACATGTGAGGGACTAACAAAGCAGAAATAGAAAGTGGCGGGTGGCTGGTCAATCCGCGCCCAAAGGGCACCCGCCGCAATCCACAATCCGCAATCATGAAGACTTTATCTCACTCGCCCGCTTGATCACGCCTTTGCCAAACTTCTGCTGCACCTTCTGCATCGCTTCGTAGAGTCGCTCCTGGCGTGGATCGGGTTCATCCCACAGCCCGAGTTGTTGAACGTCATCGCCCAGCCCACTGACCCCGACGCCGATCAAGCGTACTGGTTCTCCGTTCCAGATTTTGTTGAAGAGCGCCAGCGCCGACTCGACAATTGGCTCAGGCTGATTGGTAGCAGCGGTCAAGCGTGTCTGGCGGGTGATCGTTTTGAAGTCGCTCCAGCGCAGTTTCAACTTGACTGTGTTGCCGACCAAGTGGTTACGCTGCAAGCTACGACTTACCTCAGCGGCCTGCTCCCGTAACGTCTTTTCTAGGGTGGTACGATCATAAACATCGCGCACGTAGGTCGTTTCGTTGCTCACCTGTTTGTACTCACGGTCGGTGACAATGGTGCGGCTGTCTAATCCTTTGGCGTGACGGGAAAGATCCTCACCATTCTTGCCAAAGAGATGGATCAATTCCTTGGGGGAACGGTTGGCCAGGTCGCCGATGGTGCGGATGTTGAGTTCGGCCAGTTTGGCCTCGGTTTTGGGTCCAACGCCCCACAGTTCGGAACATGGCAATGGCGCCAGAAAGGCGGCCTCTTCGCCTGGAGGAACCACAGTGATAGCGTTGGGCGGACCGCTCCCCCGTGCACCCGCTTTGCCGACGTTATTAGCGATCTTGGCGACTAGCTTGTTGCTTGCCACGCCCAGCGAACAGGGCAATCCTAACTCATTGCGAATCTGTACTTGTAAACAGCGAGCTACCGTTTCGGCGGGTTGTTGGATTTCAGAAACGTCGAGAAAAGCTTCATCAATCGAGATCTGTTCAACCAACGGTGTCAACGCTCGCAGCCGCTCCATCACCTTTTTCGACATGGCCCCATATTGACCGTGACGGGCTGGTACGATGAGCATCTCTGGACAAAGTTTTAAGGCACGTCCCATCGGCATGGCCGATCGTACCCCAAATTGCCGCGCCGCATACGAGCACGAAGCCACCACCCCACGTTCCTCGGGCTTGCCGCCGACAGCAAAAGGCTTGCCACGCAACGCTGGGTTGTGTAGCTCCTCAACTGCACAGAAGAAAGCATCGAGATCGAGATGGAGGATCATGATTTTTGCCAGTAAAACAGTAGGACAGTGGGACAGTAAGACAGTGGGACAGTAAGACAGTGTGTCAGTAATCCTCCACTGTCTTACCGTCCCACTGATTCACTGCCAAACTTTTTCGCTAACTCGTTCGCCAGTCGATAGGCTCGTACCAACCGCTTGGGCGGCACGTCGGGCTGGACAAAGTGACCGCTGCAGAAGATGAAGCCGCCGCCGGGTGCATAAATTTCGAAACGTTTGGTGATATACTCGTCGAGCGCTTCGCCATCGAACATGTAGAGCCCATCGACGACATCCAGCGACCCATAGATGACGAACTTGTCGCCATATTGCTGCTTGATCATCACCGGATCCATGCCGGAGCTTTCCTGCATCGGATGGACAAGATCGAAGCCCATCTCAACAATGTCATCGAGGATCTGGACGATGTAACCATCGCTATGCAACATCACGTAGAGTCCTCGCTGTTTGGCGTGTTTGACCACCCGTTCGGCATAGGGGCGGATCAGGCGACGCCACATGCGGGGAGAGAAGAGCATGGTGCCGTTGCTGCCCCAATCATCGGAGAGGGTGATCATGTCGGCTCCGGCGTCAGCGACGTTATCGACCAGGCCGCAGAGCCAGTCGGCATAGCGATCAAAGAAGGCCATCATCAGATTGGGCGATTCGGCCAGGTTGCGCCAACAGTTCTCAATGCCTAGAAAGGTACTAGTGCCTTCGACGATGCCCCAGAGATGGGCACGGATCATGCGCTTGTCACCCTGCTGCCGGATCGCCTCCACTACGTTGACCCCAGCAAAGTCATAATTCCACTCGCTGTGGTTGATCCACTTCGGATGATGCGGATCTTCGAGCGTGAGATCGGCTAGCTCCTTGACATCAAACTTGCGTCCAAACTGGTTGGGATAGGGGACAAAGCCAGCAAAGATGTCGATATTGAACTCGTCGAGGAATTGTTCGCGTGAGCCATAGTCGACAGCGAGCATCTCGACAAATTGTTTCTGATAGAGCATACAGTCGAGCGGGGTGTGATCGACTGGTTGGCGATGGAGGGTGGCGAGAATACGTTCTCTTGAGTTCATGGTTTTTCTCAAATGTATTTTTAACGCAAAGACGCAAGGCGGCAAAGGCGCAAAGAGAGAAGAAAAGTTTTAAAGCCCATTGACCACACGGTGAATACCGTCTTTGACCAGCTTTTCGCCAAAATTGATGACAAGGGCCAATTTTAAGTTTATGAGGCGCAGGTATGTGAGTGCCTGTGCTTCGTAAATTGTGTTATATTTTTCAACTGCTTTGACTTCAATAATTACTAAATTGCCCACCATGATATCCAGTTTCAGCGGTGTTGCCAAGTTTGCACTTTTGTACTTGATCGGTACAGCCAGTTGCCTTTGAATCGCAAGTCCTTGAGAACTCAGTTCCCAAACCAACGCTTCTTCATAGACACTTTCCAGTAATCCAGGACCACCCAACGTACGATGTACTTCAATTGCCGACAAAACAATCTGTTTGCTGATTTTATCTTCGGGGGATTCCACGATCATCAGTATGTACCCCCTTTGCGCCCTTGCACCCTTACGTCCTTGCACCCTTACGTCCTTGCATTAAATCATCAAATCTATTGCAACTGCAACATCCGATCCCAGGTTGCCAGGTCGATGCGATCGACAAAGCGGCTGTGGAAGCGCTCCATATAGACCTGATCCCAAAGTGGCACAACGGTCTTGATCGCCTCCGGCAAACCCTGGATGATTTCGGCGTAGGCGTGTTCCATCAGTCGATAGCCGCTGGTTGGGTGTTCGTGAAATTGGGCATGAGGGCGGATAATGCCGTCGGCGACCATCGTCTGATCGAGGACGTCGCTCATGGCATGGAGAAGCTCCAACTTGCGCTCCCACGGGGTGGAAAGTTTGACCGCTTCATTGACAATCGGCAACAACGGTTGGGAAAGGCGTGGAAGCCGTGCAAAAAAGGCCATCAACCATTTGTCATAGGGGAAATATTGTTTGTCAAGCAGGAAGGCGAGTTGAATACCCAGGCGAATAGCGTTGCTAAAGCGAGTGGTGGCGTAAAATTCGTTGTTGCGTAGGATGGCACGCTTCAAAGCATAGGTGCCCATGCCAGAGAAGAAACGACACCAGTGGGCAATGCGGCGCAAGCGGACAGGTTCGGGGTAGTAGCCGAGAAAGGCGTTGCGGATGGCCGTGAATTCACCACGTGGGTCGTGCCAGACTTCGCCATTGATAATGTGAATGATGTCCTCTTCGGGCACGCTCAACCATTCCACGTAGTTCTGTGGTGGATGTTCTAGTCCTACAGTGCGGGTGAGATAGGCGCTGATGCTCTCGGGTGCCAGTCCTGCGCCTGAGACATGGGCCTCGCGTAGAGAATGCCCTTGAAACGAATGGGGTAGATTGGCGGCAACGACCTGTTTGATGGTTTCGCCCTTGGCACGAAAGATCTCATCGGGAAACAGGGCATCGATACGCAAACCCCAGTGATGGTCGCTCGACAATGCATCGTCCAGGCGCAGTGCCTCGGAGCCATAGCCAAAGACCCCAATCGCCGCCTGGGCAAATTCGTCTGGGAATTGTTCTATCAGGATTGGTTTGACGATTTCAACAAAGAAGCGATGGCTGATATCGATGATTGAATCACTCATAGTTAGACTCCTTCTGGTGCGGAGACTTGACTAACACTTCACAAAAAATGCCGATCAAGTTTTTTCACGCTTCGCAACAAAAACGTTGTAGCGCTTCGGATCCTGCACGGCGCACCAGTGCATTGGCAAGACGCTGGTATTCAAAACGAGTCCGCTGGGTGGCTGCCTGAAATGCATAATCGAAGTAGGGGTTGCGTTGTGGTGAATCCAAATGCATTGCTTCGTGCGAGTTGGCAGGCAGATAAAATTTGCTCAGCAGTGGACCGATCCCAGGGATAAGATAAAATAAGTCACGCCAGGGCACAAAATGGCCACTCGAAAGCTGCTGATGTTGAAGGATTCGCATATCCAGGGCGTTGATCTGCTCTGGTGAGTGGATTGAAAGTCCGCCATACATGTTTAGCCACAGCCTGACATAGTTGGTATGAGAATAGAAATCCTGCACTGCGTGACAAAGTCGACCAAAGGCTCGGCGCTGCACACGGCTGCTTCTATGCTCCGAGGCCAGTTGAAGAATCAACACATGTTGTGCTTCTACATACTCATTCCCTTCTGCAATCATGTTGTTGTCGAAGTGAAAATAAGGCGTAGCTCCCAACTGGTTGGTGAGCACATCTTGGGCCAGATTGGCGTCAATTACTTCGCTGAGTGCGGGGATATCGAAGTAGGACTCTAGGGCTTGTTGTGTAATCGCTCGATGGTATCGCCGCAGCATAGAATGAAAAATGCGAGTGATGATCTTAAATTCATCACTCGCATTGCAAAATGTGACAAGATGAAGGGATGACAAAAAGACAAAATGACAGGAAGACAAGAAGTACTTCTCATCCTTCATTTTGTCAACTTGTCACTTTACTGGCCGACATTATCCTTGTTGTAAACACTAAACGGGCCCATCAGAACGCGCAATCCCTTCTCACGGGTTGGGTCTTTTTCGATGGTGTAGGTGCCCATGCGGCCAGCCTCAAAGCTCACACCCTCTTTGGCCTCCATCTGCCCGGTGGCGAGCAAATAGGTGGTGTAGTAGGTGAGATAGCCGAGGTCGACGAAGCTCCACAGTGCAAACTCAGGGGCACAGCCGCTCAGCGTGTATTCTTTCATTTCGCTGGGCAGACCGAGACCGGAAATCTTGACCTTATCGCAGAGACCTTCGTCGGTCATGGCTTTGGCGGCGGCTACGATACCGACCGATGTTGGAGCCATGATCAGCTTCATGTCCGGGTACTTGTCAACCAGGGCCAATGCCTGATTGTAGCTCTCTTCGCTCTGATCGTTGCCGTAGACAGTGTCCACCAGGTTGAGCTTAGCGTACTTGGCATCCTTGAGCGCTTCCTTCATGGAGGCGATCCAGGAATTCTGGTTTGAGGCATCGGGTGAAGCGGAAAGAATCGCAAAATCGCCACCATCCGCACCCAGAATGTCGAGTGCCATGTCGGCCATGACCTTGCCGGTTTCGTTGAAATCGACCTGGGCCACAAAGACATCCTCGCCTTCAGCGCTCGGAATCTGGCTGTCCCACGTCACGACGGTCATGCCAGCATCCTTGGCGGCCTTGGCGGCAGGAGCAATCTGATCGCCAGCATTGTTGGAGATCATGATCGCCTTAGCCCCTTGCGTCGGTGCATTGGTGACGGTTTCGATCTGGCCTTCCACGCTCTTTTCGGCGGTAGGACCGGTGAAAGTCAACTCTGCCTTGTTGCCAAGTTCCTTATGGGCTTCCTGTGCACCCTGATTGGCTTCGTCGAAGACGGCGATGCCGAGGAACTTGGGCAGCAGGATCATGGGCACATCGCCAGCATTGGCGATCTTAACTGCTTCGCCAGAGGCGGCAGCGGGTGCGGCTTCCGGAGCCTTGGTTGGCTCGGCTGCGGCTGGCACTGGTGTATCGGTGGGAGCAGCAGCGGGTTCAGGCGTGTTGGTCGCAGCTTCTGCGACGGGTGCAGCCGGGGCAGAAGTGGGTTCGGCTGCGTCGCCACCACCACAAGCCGCCAGCAACATCGAGAAGACTACCAAGATGCTGAGAATCGCTCGAAGATTTTTCGTCATATTTCTCCTTTGTATATTTTCAACTTCTATTGAAAGTAGATAACGATGAACCCCACCCTAACCCTCCCCAAAACAGGGAGGGAACTGTCACGAGACAGACAATGATTGGTGGACAGAAGAAAACAGCTTGTACTTCCCGTCACTGTCCCCTCCCCAAAGTAGGGGAGGGTCAGGCTGGGGTTGCCTGCTTACGTCGCAAGTCGGCGCACCCAGTTGTTGCGTACGTTGCGCATGATGTTGGGAATCAACACCGATAGGATCAACAGCGCGCCGATAATGCCAGTTTGCGTTTCTCCGGTAATGTTGACCAACGACATACCATTGCGCAGATTCAAAACCAGCAAAATGGACAAGAACACGCCTACCAAGGTCCCTGTGCCGCCAAAGCTGCTTACCCCACCCAGCAACACCATGGTGATAATGTCAAGTTCAAAGCCTTCGGCGGTGTTGCCACGCACCGCACCCAAGCGGGCCGCCAGCAGAACGCCTGCCATGGCCGAAATCAAGCCGGAAAGGATGAAAAGCGTCATCTTTACGCGCTTGACCTTCACCCCGGAGTAACGGGCGACTTTTGCATTGTTGCCGATGACATAGATATAACGGCCAAAGCCAGAAGATTGCAGGACGATCACGGCCAGCACCACCAGCACCAGGAAGAGCACAATCGCCAGCGTCAGTGGGCCTAGGAATGCCTTTTGACCCAGATCGTTAAACCACTGGGGAAAGCCGGTGATCGATTTATCTTCGAGCAGCACGCGCGCCGCTCCACTGTAGCCGATCAAGCCAGCCAGTGTGACGACCAGAGATGGCAAACCTACATAGGCACTCCAAAAGCCATTGTTCAGCCCACATAATACACCCGTCAGCAGCGCTACCCCAATCGCCAAGGGCATCGGGAGACCTTGATCGAAGAGGTAGGCAGTCACACAAGCCGCCAAGCCCATGACCGACGCCACTGAAAGGTCGATTTCACCGTTGATGATGATCAGGGTCATCGCCAGGGCGACGATGATCTTCTCAATGTAGAGCTGAAAGAGATTGATCTGATTGTTGACAGTCAGATAATTCGGTGAACGGGAAACGTTGATCGCAATGACCACGACCAAGATCAAAAATAAGAGCGCTTCCCAACGTCCCAACCAGCGTAACAATTGTTTCATACCTTGGTCCAAATCTTTCGCAGACGGTTCAAGATCACCGCATCGGTTGCCACGGCTAATAAAATCAGCAATCCCAACAGCGCGTCCAGCCAGAATTGACTGATGTCGGGCAGACGGTTCAGCCCTTGGTCGAGCAGGTCGATCAAGACTGCACCAAAGAGTGCGCCGATCACAGTGCCCGAGCCGCCAAAGATGTTAACGCCCCCCACTACCGCCGCCGCCACAACGCGCAACTCTAGCCCCTGTGCCGCCCAGGCTGTAATGTTGCCGTTACGGGCCAGAAACATAAAGCCGGCCAAGCCCGACAGGGCACCACATAACACAAAGGCACTCATCACGATGCGTTGAGCCGGTAAGCCAGCCATCTTAGCTGCATCCGGATTGGAACCGACGGCATAGAGGCGACGGCCATATTGGAGATAGGTCAGCACCAGTTGAAAGAGGATAACGACTACGATGGCAATCAGCACGAGCGTGCGTAAATCAAAGTCACCGGCACTGTAGACCACCTGACGAGGTAGTTCGATCAGCCAATCGGGCAGCGAATCGGTCGTCACCGTTTTGGCTTGACCGTAGGCGAGCAGAATGGTGCGGTAGAGTGCCATCGTACCGAGCGTACAAATGATCGCTGGCACTCGACCATAGGCCACAATCAAGCCGTTGATCAAGCCTGCCAGCGCGCCGACCCCAATTGCTATCAGCAGCGATATAAATGGCGACCAACCGCTATGTTGTCCGAGCTGCATCCCTAAAAAGTAAGCGCTAAACCCTACAATCGAGCCGACTGAAAGGTCGATATTGCGTGTCAGTACCACTAGGGTTTGCCCCACGGCGACCACGGCAACCACGGCTACGCTTGTTGCAATTCGGTTAAAGGTGCGTCCGCTGGCGAAGTTGTTGATTTGTGTGCTGAAAAAGATCACCACACCGGCAATCAATAACAACAACACAAATTCACGAATCTGTTCTGGGCGAATTGCCCGTTTAAGTGCATTCATACACGTTGACGTTTTGGCCTAATTGTAGTACAATGCTTTTGGTAAGGTGCCCCGGACTGTACGGGGACTAATGGTCTAGCTGAAACGCTAGACGCCTGCTAGCAGAAATGGAACCTCATGGTAAGCTGCCATGAGGTTCTTTTATGGAATCTTGGTCAACAAGATCTTGTTTTGCAATAGAGAATAAGCATCATACAAGGGTTGAGTACGCTCAATTCGCGGCAACTCATTAGAAACAAAATCTACCAGATAAGCACAAAAATCTGTCAGTTGAAGTCCTGCATAGAAGGCTGAAAATCCAAACCAAGGCATTTCAACTAACTGAGTTTTACCCATTCTGGAGGCAATCCAATCACGATATGCATCGATGAGCCTTCTGTCTTGTACACTAGAATGCATATCCGAACGCATATCGACCATTACCATTCCTGGTTGCCCTAATCTATCTAGCTCTGTATCTAACTCTTCAAGTAAACGCCAAAAGGCTAAACGATAAAGATCACTATCTGTTGCAACATAATCAGGCAAATCACGAGTATCAACCTGAACCGCAAAAATATGGCAGGGCAATTCCGCTAATAACTGAGCAATTTTGTTTAATAGCTTCTGAGCGTGTTTCCCAAGATTGACCCTTGAAAAATTTTTCGCCCCGTCGAATGTCTCTACCTTTTATCTCAAAATCCTCTGGCTTAGCCCAACTTACCAACCGACGTTTCAACCCTGCCAATTTTGCATCTAGGCTCTGCCAATCTGCAGATGAGATTGCTAGCGCACACAAGACGAAAAAAGGACTCCGTGGATCTTTTAGCCCTGTACCACTCTCATCTATATAAAATAGAATCACAGGGCCTGTCCCATCATTGCAGTTAATACCTTTTCTTGCGTGGCCTCTTGGCGTTCAAAGATGCCCATCTGTTTGCCCTCGCGCATGACAAGAATGCGGTCGCTCATCGCCAGCACTTCGGGCAAGTCGGACGAGATCAAGATCACGGCGATGCCTTGGCTGGTGAGGTCGTTGATGATGTGGTGAACTTCGGCTTTGGCCCCCACATCGATTCCGCGTGTTGGCTCGTCCAGAATCAGTAGCTTGGGTTTGGTGTTGAGCCACTTGCTGAGCATCACCTTTTGCTGGTTGCCACCCGACAGTTTGCCCACCTCTGCCGTGACCGAAGGTGTACGGATCGACAACTGCTTGCGGAATTCCTCAGCCGTGTCAACTTCCGCTTGCGTGTGGATCAACCCGAGTTTGCTAAGATAGTGCTGTAGCGTTGGCAGGGTGATGTTGGTAACGATAGTCATCGGCATACTCAAGCCAAGTTGGCGTCGATCCTCGGTCAGGTAGGCGATGCCAAGCTTCATCGCCTGTTCGGGCGTACGGATCTGGACGTGCTGCCCAGCAAACGAGATCTCGCCTGCATCGGCTGGCTCCACACCAAAGAGCGCCAGCCCGACATCGGTGCGCCGGGCCCCGACCAATCCTGCGAAGCCGAGCACCTCGCCTTGATAGACCTCAAAGTTGAGATTGCTGAAGATGTTTTCTTTGCTCAGCCCCGCTACACTCATCAGCTTTGCGCCACGAGTTGTGCTAGCCTTGACAAAAAAGTCGCCGATCTCGCGGCCCACCATGTCGCGAATTGCCCGCTCAACCGTCATCTCGCTGCGTGGTGCGCTTGAGATAAGTTTGCCATCGCGGAAAACCGTGATGCGGTCCGCAATCTCAAAGACCTCTTCCATGCGATGGCTGATATAAAGGATGGCCACGCCCTGTTGTCGCAGCCGGTTGATCAAGGTGAAAAGTTGGCGTACTTCGTGGGCGGAGAGTGCGGCAGTCGGTTCATCCATGATCAACACACGCACATTGAGCGAGATGGCCTTGGCAATTTCGACCACCTGCTGCGCCCCCACGGTGAGATTGCGTGCTGGCTGGCGCACATCCATCTTCACATCGAGTTGCGCCAGAATGCTTTGCGCATCACGGTTGAGCCTGCCCCAGTTCATCAGCGATCCTCGGTTACGGTGGCTGATAAAGATGTTCTCGGCCACATTGAGATCGGGAAAGATCATCGGCTCCTGGTAAATGGCGGCGATACCCTGCGACTGCGCTTCAATCGAATTGCGCACAGCAATCGACTTCCCGTCCAACACCACGTCTCCGCTATCGGGCTGATAGATGCCGGTCATGATCTTGATCAGGGTGGACTTGCCTGCGCCATTTTCACCCAATAAGGCGTGGATTTCTCCAGGATAAAGGGTCAAGGAGACATCGTCCAGCGCTTGCGTCGTGTCAAAGCGTTTGGAGATATGTTGCATCTCAAGGACAGGTTGTTTGCTGGGGCTGGTGGACATGTCAAGCGGCCATTTCGTCACTGGGTGAATGGAAAACAAAATTTTAGATTCATGATTGTCTGGTAGATGTTTCAAGTATAACGACGCTTGCGCAGCCTGTCAAAATGGGGTTGAATATTGGCTTGTGATATGATGACCGCCATCACCCAGTTATCGATTTGAAAGCTATGCACAAAGTAACATTCTCGCACCGCACCCATTGGGTAGCTAGATGTTACTTTGTGGCAATCGCTGTATATCCATTCTCCTGAAAGGACTTGACAATGCGACTTGTTACTTACCAATCCGCCAACGGAGCACAACTTGGCGTTGTGCGCGGCGATCAGATCGTCGCCGTCCCCAATCTCGACATGCTTAGCTTGATTGAACAGGGCGAAGCAGGTCTTGCTGCGGCTCAAAAGGCCAGCGGTGCGACCCAAGCATTGGCTAGCGCCAAATTACTGGCCCCCATCCCCAATCCACGACGCAACATTCTCTGCATTGGTATGAACTATGCTGCCCACGCTGCGGAAGGATTTCGGGCTCGTGGTGAACCGGTTGTGCTGCCCAAAATTCCTGTCTTTTTCACCAAAAACACCTTAGCGGTCAACGGCCCTTATGATGATGTTCCCTGGCATTCAAACGCCACCCAACAGGTAGACTGGGAGGTTGAACTGGCCGTAGTGATTGGCAAACGTGGCATCAACATTGCGGCTGCCGATGCCTTTGATTATGTCTTTGGCTACACCGTGGTCAACGACGTCAGTGCTCGTGACCGCCAGCGCGAACACCAGCAATTCTTCAAGGGCAAAAGCATGGATGGCTCCTGCCCGATGGGACCCTGGATCGTGACCAAGGATGAAGTGCCCGATCCGCACAATCTGCAATTGCGCACCAAAGTCAATGGTGTCTTGAAGCAAAACTCGAATACGTCTGACTTCATCTTCAACATTCCCACCTTTATCGAGTGGCTCTCCAAAGGCATGACCCTACTGCCCGGTGACGTGATCGCCACTGGTACGCCCGAAGGCGTGGGTTTTGCCCGCAACCCACCCGAATTTCTCGGCGACGGCGACATCGTAGAATGCGAGGTTGAAGGGATTGGGACGATTCGCAATAAGGTGGTAAAGGTTGGCTAAACCCAGCTGATAACCTAAAAGCACAGAATTAATCGTTGAATAGATTAATTCTGTGCTTTTTTATTGGTGGAACTGTTTGTAGTTTCCTTTCTATTTTTGACCGGATACTCGCTTGGCTGTATTCTGTGCGATACGATGTTGTCTAAACTTTTTGGACGTAAGCCTGCGAAGACGCCACCTTCGCCCAGAGCCACCCCTCAGCCGCCGCCTATTCTGGATGTGAGCGACGCTGATTTTGCTGAGCGCGTGGAGGCAAGTTCGCTTCCTGTGGTGGTCGATGTTTGGGCAGAATGGTGTCAGCCTTGTCAAACGATGTCGGCCTATGTGGGTTTTCTGGCTCAGGAATATCAAGGTCGGCTTATCGTGGCGGCGCTTGATGCCGATGAAAATCTGCAAACCAGCGAGCGTTTTCAGATTCTTGGTTTGCCAACGTTGCTCTTTTTTAAGAACGGAATGGAAGTCGATCGCATCGTGGGACTGATCTCCTTTGCCGAAATCAAGGCCCGAGCCGAATCATTAATCTCCAATCTTTAAGTCTCTGGAGCTGTATTATGCGAATGTCAAAGCTATTCTTTCAGACTCTGCGTGAAGCACCTGCCGATGCAGAGGTCGTAAGCCATCAACTGATTGTGCGTGCTGGGCTGGTACGCCAGATTGCAGCGGGTCTTTTTGACCTGTTGCCGCTGGGGTTGCGCATCAAGCATAAAATCGAAGCGATCTTCCGTGAGGAAATGAACGCCATCGACGGGCAAGAGGTCGTCTTTCCAGTGGCGCATCCAGCCGAGTTGTGGCAGCAGAGTGGTCGTTGGTATCAGATTGGCGATGACATGGCCCGCTTCAAGGATCGCAAAGGGGCAGACATGTGCCTGGGCATGACCCACGAGGAACTGATGGCCGATCTGGCGCGACAAATTGTCAGCAGCTATCGCCAACTGCCCTTTATTCTCTACCAGATCCAGACTAAATTCCGTGATGAACCACGCCCACGCGCAGGGGTTATCCGTGTGCGCGAGTTCACGATGAAAGATGCCTATAGCTTTGATCGTGACTTTGCCGGATTGGATGCCATCTATCCTAAGTTCTACCAAGCCTACTTCAATATCTTCCGCCGCGCAGGGATTGAGGTGGTGGCTGTCAAGAGCGATACCGGCATGATGGGTGGCACGATGGCCCATGAGTTTATGGCCATTACCCCGATCGGCGAAGATACGCTGTTGATCTGCGAGCAGTGTGGCTACAGCGCCAACCGCCAAATTGCTACCTTCCGCAAGGAAGCCACGGCCAGCAGCAAAAACACACCATTGCCGATCGAAGAGGTCTATACCCCCAACACCACGACCATTGCCAGCCTGGCCAAGTTTCTTGGGATCGAAGAGAGCGAAACTGCGAAGGCGGTCTTCTGGATTGCTGACATCGATCAGCCGGATGGCAGCATCAAGCAGCAATTCGTCTTCTGCGTGGTGCGTGGCGATATGGATCTGAACGAAACCAAACTCTCGAATGCCATTAAGGCGCGTGACCTGCGTCCCGCCACAGTGGATGAGATTCATGCTGTGGGTGCTGAGGCTGGCTATGGCTCACCCGTGGGGATTCAACGCAGCAAGGTACTCTTGGTGGTTGATGACTTGGTGGCATCGAGTGCCAATTTGGTCGCAGGGGCCAACAAAGTCGGCTACCATCTGCGCAATGTTAACTATGGCCGAGACTATCAGGCTGATATTGTGACTGATATCGTGGCTGCTACGGAAGGACATAACTGTATCAAGTGTGGCAGCTCGCTCAAGTCCGTGCGCGGGGTTGAGGTAGGAAACATCTTTAAATTAGGCACCAAATATAGCCAGGCGATGGGCGCACTCTACCTGGACGAGAACGGCGAGAAGAAACCAATCGTGATGGGTTGCTACGGCATCGGTTCCGAACGTTTGATGCAGGTGGTGGTTGAACTGTGCCGTGATGAGAATGGCATTCAGTGGCCGATCAGTATTGCGCCCTATCAGGTTTCGCTGGTCAGCCTCTCGACCGCCAAGACGCCTGAGGTCA
The DNA here is from genome assembly GCA_046328715.1 of Caldilineaceae bacterium. Taxonomy (GTDB): domain Bacteria; phylum Chloroflexota; class Anaerolineae; order Caldilineales; family Caldilineaceae; genus JAXLWB01. The sequence goes on from JAXLWB010000014.1 coordinate 40,681, forward strand.
CGGCGGCTTGTGACAAGATCTACGCCGATCTGCAAGCGGCTGGTTTCGAAGTGCTCTACGACGACCGTGATGAGCGAGCTGGGGTGAAGTTCAATGACGCCGATCTGCTTGGCATTCCGCTGCGTTTGACAGTTGGAGGTAAAGGCTTGCAGGCTGGTGCGCTTGAATTGAAAGTGCGACGCACAGGCGAGATGAAGTCCGTTCCGCTTGACAGCTTGGTTGAAAGTATTCGGGCTGCGGCAGATGAAGAGTGGGCGTTTATTAACGCTAAGGTAAAAGAAGAGGTATTGGAAGATTAAAAGGAGATTGAAGATTGGTGAGTAACCTATACTCACCAATCTTCAATCTCTAGTTCTCACTCTATGTCTAACTTTCCCTACTACAGCACTGTCGATCAGATCTACCACGCCGAGTGGAGCATCCCCAAAATTGCTCGTTTGCAGCGACTGCGCAATACGATTGAAACACTTTGGCCAGAAGGACATCCTACCAAACTAGTCCAGGTCGTTGGCACCAGTGGCAAGGGTTCAACCTGCCGTTTTCTTGAAACAGGTTTCAGCTTGGTGGGCAAGGCCGGTGCCTTTATGAGCCCCCACCTCTTTGACTATCGTGAACGTTTTAGCATCGACGGCAAGTTTGCCACGCAAGAGGACATTCACTGGGCGTGGCAGGAGCGGGTGAAACCCTTTTGTGTACACCTGGCCGCCGAAAATGCGGACCATGTTCACAGCTTTTTTGAAGTCTCGATTCTGATTGCGCTCACCTTGTTTGAGAAGTACGAAGTCGAATGGGCTGCCATAGAGGCCGGCGTAGGCGGACGTTATGATCAGACTCGCTCGCTTGATTGTGTCGCCGCCGTACTGACCAATGTCGGTACCGATCATGCCCATATGTTGGGCGATCAGCAATGGATGCGTGCGCTGGACAAGGCCGGCGCTGTACGTCCGCAACAACCCTTCTTTACCGCCGATGTGAATCCGACGAATCTCGAAGTGATTGAGCAAGTCTGCGCCGATGCCGATGCGCCACTGATCCAGGTTGGACAGGCAGAGATCAATGAATTTGTTCAACGATTGGGAAATTGGGAGATTACCATTGATCCTGAATCGCTGTTACATGCCGATTATCAGAAGTGGAATGCAGTATTGGCTCGGGCTGTGGTGCGCCACTTTCATCCTGATTTGGACGACAAAACACTGCTGACCGCCTACGCCAATGCCCGGCTCTTGGGTCGATTTTGGCGTGTCGATGAACATACCTACGCTGATATTGCGCACAACGTGGAAAAGATTGGCGCGTTGGCGGGCGAGATTCGAGCACAATTTGGCGATCGGCGCAAGGTGCTGGTCTTGGGCATCAGCGGCAAGCGCATCCCGATCCAGGTCTTTGCTTCGTTGGCCGGTAGCGCACGCGCTATCATCTTTACCGGCTCTCCCTATAAGGGACAAGATCCGGGCTCGATTCAACGCGAACTGGCAAACTTGACGGCTGGCATTCCCACCATTGTGGTCGCCGACCCGAAGGCCGCTTTGGAAATGGCCCATTCTATCCGCCAGGACGACGATGTGATCATCCTGACCGGTTCCACCTATATGATTGAACAGGCGCTTAACCCTGATCCCTATCTGCGCCACATGAGTGCGAACTTTGGCTGGCGCATGCAAGAGAGCCGCGAGGCAACGGGAACGGTCCAACTCAAACTGCCCAGCAACCCCATGGTTGTGAGATAAGGAAACCACTTTCATGAACTTTATTGAAACATTGCAGTCCCACCTCTATGCTATCCAGAGCCGCGACTTTGACCTCTTCGTCTCTACCTTGAGCGAGCAGGAAGAGTTGACGCTCTTGACCTTGAGCGGTCAAATGACCGTCTGGCGGGTAGACTTTGTCGAAACCATGAAAGGTTGGTTTGCCGACACCGATTGGAAAATCAAATTTGAGGTGGTCCGTACCTATGAAACGGCAGAGATGGGTTTTGCGCTTCTCTACGTGAATTATGACGACGTGGATGGCGAAGGGACACCGTATCACCTGGACTACTTTCTCAACCTGATCTTCGCCCAGGAAAATGGCTCCTGGCGTCTGGTGCACGATCAAAATACCTTTGCTGATACAACTGGTGTGGATGCTTAGGTGGTGACAACTTCATTATGACACCCTTAGAAGCTGAAGTAAGTGACCATCACTCTGGCTACGTCGCTGTGATTGGCCGTCCCAATGTCGGCAAATCGACACTCTTTAACCGGCTGCTCGGTCAGAAGATTGCAATCACCAGCCCCAAGCCGCAGACGACGCGTGATCAACTCCTCGGCATCTATACAGAGGAAAATCTGCAAATTCTTTTCCTCGACACGCCTGGCATCCACCGCCCCGAACACAAACTCGGTGAACATATGGTCGAAGTTGCCACGAAGACCATTTTGGATGCGGACATCGTGCTCTGGTTGGTCGATGCGGGTGTCAAACCGACCGAGGAAGACATTCACATCGCCGAAGTGCTGCGCAAATTGCATCAAAAGCATTCGCTCAAGCAGATCATACTCGGCCTCAACAAAACCGATCAACAGCGTGCCAAAGACACCGCCGAATGGCGCAGCGAAGAGTATAGCGAGTTGCTTGCGTGGTGGGGTGAAAGTGCGCAGTCAGCATTCACGAGTCACGAGTCACGTATCACAAATTCGCAATCCCCTCTCCTCCTCTGCCGTTTTAGCGCCAGAACTGGTGACGGCATTCCCCAATTGATTGAAACATTACGCCTGGCACTCCCTGTTGGACCACGCTATTATGCCGAAGATGAAGTTACCGATCTCCATGTGCGTTTTATCGCCGAAGAGATGATCCGTGAAAAAGCCTTGCTTCTGCTGCAAGATGAAGTACCCCACAGCATCGCCGTAGAAGTGGACGAATTTACAGAACGCAGCGAAACCCTCACCTATATCTCTGCTACGATCTATGTTGAGCGACCCACCCAGAAAGCCATTGTCCTCGGTGAAGGTGGCAGGATGATCAAAAAAATTGGCGCGGCTGCCCGCAAAGAGATTGAGACGATGCTCGAAACCAAGGTCTACTTGGAACTTTGGGTCAAGGTTTGGGAACGTTGGCGCACACGCCCGGATTTGTTGCAAAAGTTAGGCTACGCCCCCGAACGTAAAGGGTAGTTCTCCTCGCTAACGATAGTTTAACTTTCTTCGTATACAACTGATATGCGAAATGAAAGAAAGCTGTGTTATAATATCCTGTTATGAATTACAACCCAGCCAATCCACTCATTGTACAGGGTGATAAGACTGTTCTGCTCGAAGTAGATAATCCTCAATATACCGAAGCCCGTGACGTTCTGGCGCGCTTTGCCGAATTAGAAAAAAGCCCGGAATATATTCACAGCTATCGGATCTCTCCCCTGTCTCTATGGAATGCCGCTGCTGCTGGTATGAGCGCCGAGGCGATTCTCAATGGACTAGACAGCTTTAGTAAATATCCCATCCCTGGCAACGTGCGCGTTGATATCACGGAGTATATTGCTCGCTATGGTCGGGTGAAGATAGTCAAGTGCGATGGCGAACTGCGACTCGTCTCTAATGATCGGGCTCTGATCGCAGAGTTGCAACGCCAGAAGTCGCTCAAACCATATATCCTTTATACCATCAATGACGACACCATCGTGGTTGATGCCGCCATGCGTGGGCACATCAAACATGCCCTGGTTGAGCTTGGCTATCCCGCTGAAGATCTAGCTGGTTATGTAAGCGGCGAAGCACTGGAGTTTGTCCTGCGGGCTCAGGCACTCAGTGGCAAAACGTTTCAGCCGCGTGATTATCAAAAAGCGGCAGCAGATGTTTACTATGCCGATGGCGCTGATCATGGCGGTTCTGGCGTGGTTGTGCTGCCCTGTGGTGCAGGCAAGACGATTGTTGGACTAGCAGCCATGTCGCGCACCCAATGCAACACGCTGATTCTTACGCCTAATACCTTCTCGGTAAAGCAGTGGATCAACGAGATCCAAGACAAGACGACACTCACCCCTGACCTCATCGGCGAGTATACGGGGCAACGCAAAGAAATCCGACCGATTACGGTTGCAACCTACCAGACCATCACCTACCGCAAGCGCGGTATGAAGGAAGATGGCATTATCCGCGACATCTATCCCCATTTTGAGCTTTTTGATGAAGGCAACTGGGGGTTGATCATCTACGACGAGGTGCATCTGTTGCCGGCACCGGTTTTTAGTATCACAGCCGAATTACAAGCACGCCGCCGCTTGGGACTGACCGCTACTTTGGTACGCGAAGATGGTCGGGAAGAAGAGGTCTTCTCTTTGATCGGTCCCAAAAAGTACGATGTGCCCTGGAAAGACCTGGAGCGTCAAGGCTGGATCGCCGAAGCCGATGTGACTGAAGTGCGTATCCCCATGCCCGATGAGGTGCGCATGGATTATGCACTCTCCGATCCGCGCCACAAATATCGGATTGCAGCATGCAGCCCGGCCAAATACTTTGTGCTCGATCAACTGCTCGCCAAGCACCAGGATGACCAAACACTGATCATCGGCATGTATTTGGACCAGTTGGAACAGGTCAAACAGCGCACTGGCTTTGAATTGCTGACCGGTGAAACCCCTGCGCGTGAACGTCAGAAGCTCATCGACCGCTTTCGCAGTGGCGAACTACAAAAGCTTATCATCTCCAAAGTGGGTAACTTTGCCATCGATCTGCCGGATGCTTCAGTGATGATTCAAATTAGCGGCACCTTTGGCAGCCGCCAGGAAGAAGCCCAACGATTGGGACGCATTCTTCGCCCCAAACAAGATGGACAGCTTGCCCATTTTTACACCTTGGTCTCCAAGGATTCGCAGGATCAAGAATTCGGGGCCAACCGACAGCTCTTCCTCACCGAGCAAGGTTACCAGTACACGATCCTTTACGATGACGAGGTCGCTGGCTTCAAACCCCGCCGCAATGCAAAGGATCCAAAGCCAGAATGATAGGACGAAGAGATGACAAGGTGACAGGGTGAAAGATTGTTTTTGTTATCTTGTCATCTCTTCGTCCTTTACACCACTATGCTATCTTTAGAAAAACTTACTCCCTCTGACATCCAAAAATATCTTGACATGAGTAGCTACAAAAAGGGACGTAGCTATATCGATAGAGTCATCGAGCCGCAGCGCATTGACAACCGGCTCAAGGCGACCGTAGCTGGTTCGCGGCTCTATACGACTGAAGCAGAAGTGACTGAGAATACGATCGTTTCGCATTGTAGTTGCCCTATGGGGGGTGGCTGCAAACATGTCGCTGCACTCCTGCAAAAATGGATATACTCACCCCACTTGTTTAATAAGTCGGCTAAAGTTACTGTCACGCCGATTCCAGCAAAACGTTATCCAGTTGAAGTCATCGAAGTCGAAACGCCCCCTTCGACCCCGGTCAAGGGATTGCCTAACTGGATGGAAAAATCGTTTGAGCAGCGACAGCAAGAGTACCGACAGTTGCTGGAGCGTGAATTGCAATACCTGACCATTGACGATATGCGCCAATGGGTGAGCAGCAGCGGATGGTCGGTCAAAGGCACGCGCAAAGCTGATCTCGCTCATCAAATTGCCGATAAGATGTTGGATGACGCCGAGAATCAACGGCTAATCAATTCGCTTGATCTTGAACACCTGCGTGTCTTGACTGCAGTGGCGCTGATCGGAAGCGTTCGGGCTGCAAGTTTCGCTACAATAGAAAAGTTGGCGGAGAGTCTCGGGCCATTACAAAAACACAAACAATTTACTGCCTATCTGAACCATCTTTTCGAGGCTGGCCTCATCTTTTTTAGTCAACGGATGCAGTCTATTGGCTTTGGTGAACAAGCACGTATACCACCCATGCGCCTTGCGTTTATGCAGCCCTTACTGGCGGGCCAGCTTCCATCTAGCTCGGATTTGCCTGATGCAGTCAAGGGCAGCGAACTCCATTTTGCCGAGGGCAATACGCTGTTGCGAACCTTCGAACAGCTTCTCCTCTTGCTGGATGCGACTCCGGCCACGCTGCGCCCGCCCCTGCCACGCCCTGTGTTAGAGCGATTTTATCCACGGCTGCAAAGTTGGGATTTTGACCTCAATGATCTCGCCAAAGCGGAACGGGCAGGGGCACTCAAACCAGCCGCAAATACAATGTTGACTGTACTGGTCCCGCCACGTCTGCTGTCAGATGAGGCAATCAAACAGTTGTCCACAATTGCTGGCGATGAAACGCGCCTGGAGTTTATGGTACAGTTGATGCTGGCGGCTGGAATTGTTCAACCTGGCAGTCCGGTTACCGTTCGTCCGCAGGTGCGCGATGAGTTCTTTCGCTATGATGATGCCAAGAAACGTGCCGTGTTGGCGCACGCTTGGTTTGATCTCGCAGGGTGGAACGAACTTTGGGAAGTGATTCGCCAACATCCATCACTCAGTCTTAAATATGGGCCACCCCAGTTTTATGGTAGCCTGAATCGCGAGGAGACATTGACCAAGCTGCTCACGGATTACCGCAAGCTGATCCTGAGTGGGCTTTCCCTGTTGCCTGATCAGGAGTGGATTGCCTTTGATTCCTTTATGGCTTTCTATAAGTCGTGGTGGAAAGGTTTTAACCACAAGTTCTGGAATCCTGCAAGCTATACAAGTGGTCTCGATAAGGTTGCGCAGGTACAAGGGTACTGGTATCTGGTCAATGGCGAGACGCCTTTGAATGGCGACAAGATGCAAGACTGGCAACTGGCACAGGGAAACTTTATTCGTTTTCTGCTGTGCGGCCCCCTTTCCTGGCTGGGATTGGTCGATCTGCACTTTACCAACGAGGTGCTCACCCATTTCCGCCTTCATGGATTGCGCGATCTCTATCTGGATCGCCAGGAAGCACCCCCCCTGCCGACAGTTGCAGTCAGTAGCAATACTAAACAGATCAGCCAGGAGACCAAAGATGCACTGGTCGCCCAGGCGGACACCATCGACGTTGATCCCTCTAAAGTAAGTGGCCGGATTCATTCATTGCTTGAACGAATTGCCAAACGGATCGTCACCCAGCCGCACAAATTTACCTATCGGCTGGATCTGGAAACCACTCACAAGAGTTTCGAAGCTGGGCTAGCACTGAGTGATTTAAATAGTGAGTGGAAAGAGTTGACGGGAGAAGCATTGCCCCCGTCGATCATTGAGATCCTACAAGGTTGGTGGGAAAGTTATGGACAAGTGCGCCTCTATGAGGAAATGACGATCATTGAGTTTGGGGACGATCATGCACTTACTGAAATGAAAGCGTTGACTTCACTAAACAATCTGCTATTGGTCGAACTTTCGCCACGTTTGGTTGTGATTCCACAAAGTGCGGTAACCACGCTCATGGGTGAATTGCAAAAGGCAGGTTACACGCCGAAGCAAGTAGCATAATTTCAGAACCCCACGCGTCGGCACGGGGTAACGTCGTATCATTTGCTACCAGTCGCTTACGCTTCTGGCTCAGATGGATACGGGGTAGACTTCAGAACCCCACGCGTCAGCACGGGGTAACGCCGTATCATTATGCTACCAGTCGCTTACGCTTCTGGCTCAGATGGATCCGGGGTAGACCCCAGAACCCCATGCGTCAGCACGGGGTAACGTCGTATCATTATGCTACCAGTCGCTTACGCTTCTGGCTCAGATGGATCCAGGGTAGACTTCAGAACCCCATGCGTCAGCACGGGGTAGGTTGCGGATCATTCTTATGTACAACCCACAATTCTATGAACTCTTAGATGCGTATAATGCAGATACGCTTTATGAAATTCTCAAGGGCACTCCGCTGTTGGAAGGGTCGAGCAAAAAGCCACCGAAGGCCAAGATGATCGATCTAATGAGCGACAAATACTTCACGCCTGAGCGTATAATAAGCTCATACGGTAAGCTCAATCGCCCTGAACATATGGTACTCGAACGGCTCCAACAGTATGGTGGCGAAATGGCCACCCACACCCTTGAACGTATGTTGGAACGTACGGGTATTACAGAGCCGCCCCCTTCCAATCCGCGCTTTAGCCTCGTGAACTATAGCGGTTCACCCTACAAGAACGGCTCAAAGGTATTTCGCGACTTGATGGCTCGTCTTACCTATCATGGACTGGTTTTTAGTAAGCCCATAGCCGAGGAGCAAGGTGCAAATTATAAGTTTAGCTTTGATCCTGCCTCGGTTGTTTACATTCCTTCCTTTGTGCGCCGCCATTTGCCAGATCCGCCGCCGTTAACGAGCAGGGTTGATGACTTTCAGCCTGCACTGGTAAAGAGTGGAGATGGTCAGTTGCTTTTGCGCAATCTTTACCTCTATTGGGATTTTGTACGGCGTACTCCGGTTGATCTGTTGCAGAGCGGTATGGTTGGGAAGCGCTCGCTCAAAGCAATCAACAGTGTCCTGTTGTTGCCCGATCCAATGATGGACAATGCCGGCAAAGAGGAAGAGACCCCCACCCTCTACTTATTGCGCCAGATCCTCCAAGGACTCAAACTGCTCAAGGTTGAACAAAATAAGCTCCAAGTGGTCGAAAGCAAAGAGAAAACAGCCGATTTTTGGTCCTTTTCATTCTTGGAGCAGGCCAAAGCAATCGTACAAGCCTGGATCAATCTTGCTACTACCAATGATGTCCCTGAGGTGAGTCGGCGTTTTGTCAACTATAACTTAAAATCAGCACGCACGCTCTTGCTTGAGTTGTTGCGCCAGCGTCGCGTTATTTGGCAGGAACCACTCGATTGGGTGGAATTGTTGCAAGCCAAAGATCGTAATTTCCTCTTTTCCAAGCGAACTCTTGCTGAATCAAGCCGGGGCGGCTATGCCTTTTACGAGTATGGCTACTATGGCGACAGCAAAGCACTCCTCAAACAGCTCGATCAGGCAGAAGAGTACTTTGTGCGTTTTGCTTTTCAGCAGATCTTTGCACCGTTAGGGTTGGCTGAGCTGGGCTTTGCGCAGCTGGACGGTCAAACTTGGAATGCAGCCAGGGTAACAGAGTTGGGGCAACGGACTTTTGCTACGCTGAGCGAGAAAGAGAGCAAAACTGTAGCAGAAGCCAAGGGTGAGTACCAAACTGCTTCTGTTGCGAAAGACAACGGACACGAAGGGCGGGTGGTTGTTCAACCCAACTTTCAAGTGCTTGCCATGGGTCCTGTTCCGATTGCCATACTCGCTTTCTTGGATCGTTTTGCCGAACGACGCAAAGCGGATGCAACCGTCTTTGAATATTACCTCACCCGCCAGTCGGTCTACGAGGGTCTACAACGTGGCTTAACTGTTGAGCAAATCGATGAGTTCCTGCGCCAGGCGAACGGTGGTGAATTGCCTCAGAATGTATATCGTTCCTTGCGAGAGTGGGGGGCTCATCATGATCGCATCGTCTTTCGCAGTGGTGTTACCCTGTTGCAAACCGCTACGCCCGAATTGCTCAACCTGTTGCTTGACGATGCCAAAACTGGGAAACACATCGAACGTGCCTTATCCGAGCAAGTGGCACTGATACACAAAGGCCAGACTGGCAAGCTTCGTCATGCGCTTCTCGGCCATGCTATTTTGCCAGCCATCGGCGATGACAAACCTACCGCTGCCGATCATAGTATACTGATTAATTCCGCAGGCGAGATCCGCCCCATCCACTCCGTGCCCAATTTGCACCTCACGGGTCGATTGGCACGTGTGGCGGAAAATGGCAAACACGGTTGGCATTTGACCCCCGCTTCGGTGCGCAAGGCGGGAGGAAATCGGAAAAAGGTCGAGGCGTTGTTGGCTGAACTGGGCAAGCTACAGCGAGGCGAGTTGCCAGCAGCATTGGTCGATGATATCAAAAAGTGGGGACTCTATTACGGTTCGGCGACGATTGATACGTTGACTTTGATTGAGTTTAGCGACCGCGAAACGCTAAATGACCTGCTCAAACACCCGAAACTGAAGTCGCTGCTGACTCCCTTCAAAGCGGGGGATCGTTCGCTGGTCAGTGTAGACTCCAAACAGGTCAAACAAGTGCGTCAGATCTTAGATTCGCTGGGGATTGAGGCAAAAACTCCAGTATAAAAAAGAGCGGGCTGACAAGTCCGCTCTTTTATTTACTTATCTATTCTACGGCTACCAACAAAACTGATACCTTCATGCCTTTGGTATAAAAACCATAAGGTGTGATATGATCAGGCCAGTTTTTGATATGACTTTTTGGACAATTTCAAGATGAACCCACGAACATTGCAGGTTCTCGAATATCATAAAATATTGGAAAAGGTGGCTGGTCACTGCTCTTTTAGCGGTGGGAGTGACCTTGCCTTAGCGCTTTTGCCCAGCGATGACTTGATTACCGTGCAGCAGCGTTTGCAGTTAACACACGAAGCCTACCGCTTGATGGAGCAGAAGACTGACATCAGCTTTGGGGGTGTACATGATGTACGTCCCGAAGTGGATCGCGCCGAGCGACGTGGCATTTTAACAACCCACGAGCTAAACGAGATCAAACATGTGCTCAACCGGGCACGCGGCTTGCGCAATCTCCTCACACGGCTGGAGAGTGGCTTTCCCGGTTTGGCAGCCATCGCCAGCAACATTGAGGCTTGTGACCATGTTGCGATTGAGATCGGTCGCTGCATCAATGATCGAGGCGAAGTGGTCGATGCAGCCTCCGAAGAACTCAACCGCATTCGCTCTGAACTGCGCGTCGCTCAGGACCGGCTGCTGACAACGCTGGACCGTTTGGTCCACAATGCAGATATCAAGCCTTATCTGCAAGATGCATTGGTTACCCAACGTGGAGGACGTTACGTCATTCCCGTGCGTTCGGAATATAAGGGCAATGTTGATGGGATCGTCCACGATCAGTCGGCTAGTGGTGCCACGCTCTTCATCGAGCCGCTCAAGGTGGTGCAACAGAATAATGCTGTGCGCGAGTGGGAACTTCAGGAAGAGCGCGAAGTGCGGCGCATCCTCACCCAACTGACCGAACTAGTCGCCGATGAGGCCATCTACTTGCGTCGTAATGTGGACATTTTGGCCGAACTCGACTTTACCTTTGCTAAAGCCAAATACGGCTATGAACTTGAATGCACACTGCCCGAAGTGATGGCATTCCGCAAGCCCATGGCAATCAAGACGGAAGGCGATAAACAAAGTGCAGAAGGCGGAAAGCGGAAGGCGGAATCAAACAGCGCTTCACAGCTACTGCTACATCCAGGTTCGGTGATTGATCTGCATCGAGCACGCCATCCGTTGCTCAATCAGAGTACAGTCGTACCAATTGACGTCTATCTAGACGACGAAACTTTCCTTATTATTATTACAGGCCCCAATACGGGCGGTAAGACGGTGACGTTGAAAACGGTTGGCTTGCTGGCGCTTATGGCCCAGTCGGGACTATTGTTGCCAGTGGATCAGGGTAGCAAGCTGAGCATCTTTGAGGGCGTCTATGCTGACATAGGCGATGAACAGAGCATCGAACAGAGCCTGAGTACCTTCAGCAGTCATCTTAAGAACATCATCTCGATTCTGGAAGATGCTGATCCTCACACCTTGGTTTTGCTTGACGAATTGGGCGCAGGCACCGACCCGGATGAAGGATCCGCCTTGGCGATTGCGTTACTCGACAATCTGCGTGAGCGAGGCATCACTACCTTTGCTACGACGCACTACAGCGACTTGAAGCTCTATGCGCACAATACCCCTGGTGTGCGCAATGCCTCGGTCGAATTTGATGTGGAAACGCTCAGTCCAACCTATGAGTTGAGCATCGGCTTGCCGGGGCGATCAAACGCTTTGACCATTGCGCGGCGGCTTGGGTTAAACCCTGTGATTGTCGACCAGGCAGAGACGATTGTCCGTCCTGACCAATTGCAAGCAGATTCGCTCTTGGAAGATATCAAGCGGGCCAAAATGGAAGCGCTGCAAATTGCAGATCGCGCCAAGAATCGAGAACGACAAGCGCAATTGTTAGAAGCCGATTTACGTTTTCAAATTGCCAGTATCGAAGAGACTCGTCGTGCTGTCATTGCTGACACGCGTGAGACCATGCAGGCCGAACTGGACGAAGTGCGCCGCGAGATCGAGGGCATCCGTCGCCAACTGCGCAACAATCCGTTTAGTAGTGGCAATGCGCACGATGCCTTTATGGATCAGGCCGAAAAAGAGCTGACACGCCGAACACAAGATACCGACATCGAACGCAAAGTCCGGCTTCCTGGCTCGGGCGAAGAGCGTCTCACTGGCACAATTGAAGCAGGTGACCGTGTCTACGTCCCCAGTTTGCGTGCTAGTGGCGAGGTGTTGGCCGTGAATGAGCGAGTTGGTGAAGCCGATGTGCAGTTGGGCAACTTCCGCCTGAAATTTCCGATCAAACGTTTGGAGTTGCGTGCCAAGGCGACCAAGACAGCCGAAACTCCAGAGCGGATTCGCGTACAAGGCGCGAGTGCCGCTGCCGAAAGCCCAGGTATAGAACTTGATCTGCGTGGCGTGCGCGTTGAGGCGGGGCTGGATCAGATGGAACAGTATTTGAATCAAGCCTATCTGGCACGGCTGCCCTGGGTGCGCATTATCCATGGGCATGGCACGGGGGCAATGAAGAGCGCCGTGCGTGATGCGTTGCGACGTCATCCACTGGTGGGTACGACCCGCGCTGGTGAATCCAGCGAAGGGGGCGATGGTGTGACGGTGGTCAAATTGGTCAGTAGTACCTAAACTTCCTGCTGAAAGTTAACCGATATGGCTCATTTGCCGAATAAGTTACGCTGTAGTGTGGGTGTCACGGCTTACAACGAAGAAAATAACATTGGGCCGCTGTTGGATGCATTGATTGATCAGCACTTGCACGATGTTGAAATTGTGGAAATCATCGTTGTTGCCAGTGCATGTACTGATCGCACGGTGCCGATTGTGCAAGAGTATATGGCCAAAGATCGCCGTATCCGCCTGATTGAGCAGCCACGCCGTGAAGGCAAGACCAGCGCTGTCAACAAGTTTATCGAAGCAGCGCAAACTGACATCTGCGTGCTGGAGAGTGGCGACACCCTTCCCCATGAGTACGCTGTGGAACACATGGTGCGTATCTTTGCCGATCCCAATGTGGGCATGGTGGGCGCGCACAAAGTGCCAGTTAATACCCCTGATCACATTGCTGGCTTGCTGACCCACTTGCGGCTACGAATGGAGCATGAACTCTGCCTGGAAATTCCTCGTTTAGGCGAGATGATTGCCTTCCGCAAGGTCTTCGAGCGAATTCCTGGCGACGTAGCGATGGATGAAGCCTTTGTCGAAGCCTTTATTGTCAAACGTGGCATGGAAGTCAAGTATGCGCCGGACGCAATCGTTTACAATACTGGCCCTACCACGATTAGCGACTTTATGCGCCAGCGACGGCGCAATCATGCCGGTCATCTCTACCTGAAGCACAAGTATGGCTATGCTGTTTCTAGCATCCAGAACCGGCGGGTGGCACGCATTGCCTGGAAAGAGTTGTGGGGCATTATTCAACTTATCTGGGTACTCTTTTTGCTGGCTATCATTGAGGGGTGGAGTCGTTTGATGGGTTGGTATGATTTTGCTGTCAAGCGCGATCGCCATGTAGTGTGGAATATGGCCTGGAGCCAGAAGCAGAATGTCCAGGTCATTCGTGCTGATCAGCAGACGCGGCGGGAGTCGTTTGCTGTATCCAGCCGCACCCAGCCGGAATAACTAGAATGTAGTGACGAAGATAAACCTTATATAGATGACACTTAAACATTGCACAATCTCCAAGGTATAAGTTCTGAGGCAGATTGTGCAATGTTTAAATAGCGTGTCTATTAGTCGTGTACGGGCGCAGCCAGACTGCGCCCGTTTGTTTGTAAGCCATTCATCTTTCATTCATGAAAAACTCGCTTCGCACCCTATTAAAAGCACTGGTTACCCTCGGCTTGATCTACTGGCTTTTTACAAAATTAGAGGATCCCTCAAAACTTTGGCATCAATTCGTGAATGCCAACAAAGGAATGTTGTTGATCGCAACGATCTGTTATACAGGAGCTGTCGCAACCGGTGCAGTCAAGTGGGGAATTTTGCTGCGCTCGGCTGGAATTGAGCTTTCGCTGCCTCAACTCCTCCGCTATCAGTGGATGGCTGAGTTTTTTAACAATTTCCTCCCTGGAGCCGTAGGGGGCGATGTCGTGCGCGGAGTTTCACTGGCCTCGGACACCAAACGCCGCGCCGATGCCTTGACTAGCGTACTCATCGACCGTTTTATCGGCTTGATGGTCTTTACCCTGGCGGCTACGTTCGCATCGATCTCGGTGCTGATCTGGGGACATCCAAACGGCACATCCTTTGTCGGCGATCAGCGTCTATATATGAGCGTGATTGCCGTCGGCAGTGCGCTCGTGACGCTGGCCTTGCTCACGCTGATCGCAGTGTTGCTCAGTCGGCGACTGAAAGAGTGGCTGGATACCGTTTTGCTGCGACTCCCGCTGCTACGTCGCCTTTCTCCCCATTGGCAGCGACTGGCAGTTTCGCTGAATGTTCATCGTTCGAGTAGTGGTGCGCTGATTCGTTCGGCCTTTGGCAGTTTGATCATTGTTCTACTAACCAGTGCAACCTTGTGGCTGGTAGCTGAGGCGATCCAGCCGGGGAGTGTTTCATTTCTGGAGATGTTGGTTGTCAACCCGATGATTGTCTTCGCCTTGATTGCGCCGCTTTCACCAGGGGGCTTGGGGGTGCGTCAGGTCTCATTGGCCTATTTATTCTTGTTGATTGGCTCCAGCTACGATTTAGGGGCAGCGGTCGGTGTGGTTCAGCAGTTGCTCACCTATTTGGTGAGTATTCCGGGAGGCGTGCTCTGGCTTTTGGGAAGACAAAAGCCAGATTTGTAACAAGGGGAACACATGAAGCTCTTCAAGCGTTGGTGGTTTGCTCTCTTTTTAGCAATTCTTGCTCTTTCACATCATCATCTTTTGGCACAAACGTCACAGCCACGGCAACTCTCACAGAGCGAGCAAACCTTTCTCGCCAGCTTGCCGGATGGCTGGCTACAGAATGATGCAAACTATTGGGTGGCAGGCGAACTATTGGTGGGTCGATCCGCTGACGCTCAGGATGTGCAAGCCTCGTCTCTCTCTGCACAACTCGGATTTCAGCCAGAGACAGTTCAGTCATTGACCATCAACTTGCCGAGCAGCGATGCTCCTGTACGCATTGAACGCTGGTTGGTTCCAGCCGGTACGGAGTGGAGCACGATTGCATTTTTGCGCGAACAGCCCTCCATTTTGTTTGCTGAACCCAATTGGGTGGTAACGGCTGCCGAGGGAGAAAGTTCTGCAAGTGCAGGGACCATTCCAACCGCCACGAAAACAGCAACCCCTACCACTACCCCAAGCCCCAGCAAAACAGCGACCTTCACTGCCACACCTACCCCATCCAAGACTGTCACTACTACGCCCGTGGCACAGGATATTAACCAAATTTTGCAACCGCAGCCCTACGTTCCCAATGATCCACTCTATATTGACCAGCAGTGGTATCTACAACGCATTAACGCAGCCCGTGCCTTGGCTTTGCTGGATGATGGTAGCGGTCGTATTCAGCCTGCTGGCGCAGTTGCCGTAGGATTGATCGATAGCGGATTGGACCTTACCCATCCCGAGTTCAAAGACCGAATCTTGGCAGGCTATAACTTTTGGGCAAACAGTAGCGATCCGAATGTGGAGACTTGCCAGCTACCCAACATCCCACTTGAATCTGTGATTGACGATTTCGGTCATGGCACGCATGTGGCTGGCTTGATTGGGGCCAGCCTTAACAATAGCATGGGCATCGCCAGCGTTGCTCCCTTTGTTAAGTTTCAACCACTCAAGATCCTCAATGGTAATGGCAGCGGTACGGTCTATGACTTAGCCACCGCCATTACCTATGCTGCCAACTGTTTGGATGTAAAGATCATCAACCTCAGCCTGGAGATCTCGGCCTCGGTGCTAGACAACAATCCGTTGCTCAATAACACGTTGCATACCGCCATTCAGCAGGCCTATGCCAAGAATATTCTTCTGATCGCTGCTGGCGGCAACAGTGGAGGGACAGTCGTGCCTTACCCAGCCGCCTACGAGGAAGTGATGGGTGTGGCGTCGCTTAACATCAATAACCAACGGGCCAACTATAGTACACAGGGCAGCCAAATTGACATTGCGGCCCCAGGCGGTGAATCGAGTGGTAGCACCAATACTCGGATCTATAGCACCTGGTCGAAAGACGCGGTAAGTCGCTGTCGCGATGGCTCCTACCAGGAACTCAATGGAGGCGGCTACTGTAATGATCATGGTACCAGTATGGCCACACCGCTTGTCGTAAGTGCGGCGGCGCTCATCTGGAGTGTTCGCCCAGAGCTGAGCGCGACACAGGTGCGAGACATTTTGCTGCAAAGTGCGACAGCCTTGGATTTACCAACCGACCAGGTTGGTAGTGGGCGGCTCGATGTGCAGGCAGCGCTGCGCAAGGTCTTGCCAAGTCGCCTTCTTGCGGCAAACAACAGCTATTCTATACAAAGCGCCAAGAGTACGCCACCCATCTCCTTGCCAGTCCGATTGGAAAATCCAAGCACGCAGTTGCTGGCATGGCAGGGTCAGGTTACTTCGGGTAGTCAATGGATTTCTCTTGGCACGATTGGAAAGAGCAGCATTACCGGAACTGTTCAGTACGGCCATCCCGCCTTCTTCTCAATCATTGTGACGCCTAGCTTACTCTCAATTGGTGAACATACGGGGCAGATCAATCTTTCGGGTGCAAATCAAATCAGCGCAACAATTGCCATTCGCATCTTGGTCAGCGCCAATGAGCAGCAATCCTGGGTTGAGGCAACGACACTCGATGCTCAGACAGGGCGTGAGATTGCAGCTTCTAGACGTCAGTGGAGTGTAGGAAAAAATGGCGAGGCACTATCCACTGACGATAGCTCACTGGCGAATTTAACCTATTACTTCCCTGCGGTATTAGGCGGCACACAAGCCGGTTCAACAGCCACACCAACAGCGACTGCAACGCCAACGCCAACTGCTACACCTACGACAGTTCTTAATGCTCCGGCAGCCGTGTTGCCAACGACGATTGCTGTACCCTTTCGTTGGGAAAAGCCAGCCGTTGAGGCAGCACGCAGTACCTACGCCTTGAGCGCGCAAAATCCAATTAGTTTAACCCTGCCCTCTGCCTTTCATTTCCCGATGCGTGGTCAAAACTATGATAGTCTACGCATCTTGAATGATGGTTACTTGGTCCTGCCTGCGAGCGAAGGAGATGCCAGTCAAAGTAACCATTGCTTGCCCGATCTGCCTGCACCCAATCAAGCAATCTTTGGCTGGTGGGCGGCACTCAATCCAGCAGCGGTGGGCAGTCAGATCTCGACATTCTCGATCGGTCAGGATCGCTTTGTGGTCGAGTTCAGCAATGTGCCGTCGCTGGGCGTTTCTCCCGCCTACACGGTGAGTTTTCAGATGGTACTCTATACCAACGGTGACATTGGACTCAATTATCTCCATGTGCCCTCGGTGCTAGGTAAACCATCGCCGGTTACAATTGGTGCAAAGGCTCGAACGGGATTATTCAATTTTCAAGTGGCTTGTGCTACAGCGAATGAAAACTTTGGAGAACCGCCTCGATCTGGACAGTCATTTCTCATCAAAGCGGCGTATTTGTACTAAGAGGTAAACAAACGGGTGGCGAAGCACGTTGCTGATCCCTAAGTTGACCTCTTATATCGTGAATGATCCGTGAAACGTGATGCATGAATTTTCAACAGCATTTCACGCATCACGTTTCACGGATCCTATGAGCAATCTAGCTATCTATTCTTCGAAACAGACTTCGCCACCCGCCCGTTTGTTACGGTTTCATCGCCAGGAGACGGAGTCCATTCAACACGACGAGCAAGGTGCTGCCTTCGTGACCTACCACACCGAGCGGCAAGGGCAAGCGGAAGCCCGGTAACAGGATGGGCAGCAGCAATGTGGTTAACACCAGCGTAACAATCACGCCCACGGAAAAGATCACATTCTGGCGCACAATCCGCTCGGCACTGCGGCCAAGATTGATGGCAAAGGGCAGCCGTGAAAGATCGCCCGACATCAGCACGACATCGGCTGTTTCCAACGCTGCGTCCGTGCCGCCGGCACCGATTGCAATGCCCACATTGGCAGCAGCCAAAGCAGGTGCATCATTGACCCCATCGCCCACCATTGCTACTTGGCGGGTTTGTGAGAGTTGTCGAACAACCTCGACCTTCTGCTCCGGCAGCAATTCACTGTGAACCTCATCGATGCCCACATTGTTGCCGATGGTTGCTGCTACTTTTGAATTATCCCCAGTCAACATGATCGTGCGCTCGATGCCAATCTGACGTAACGATTGCAAGGCATTGCTCGCCTCGGAGCGCAACTGATCGGCCACTGCCAACCAGCCAAGAAAACGGATATCGCCCTGCGCGCTTCCCTGCAACCGTTGCGCAACCAGCATGGCAGTTTTGCCGTTGCCGCGCAATTGGTCACCTACGGTTTTAAGCTGAGTTGGAAGCTCAACCCCTTGACTTGCAAACAGTTTCTCATTGCCGATCAAAACCTGCGAGCCATTCTCATAATCCGCTACCACTCCATGTCCAGCAACAGCTTCCAGTTGGTGGGGGGCGCTAAAGTGTAAACCTTCGGCGCGCGCTTTCTCAACGATTGCGTTTGCCAGAGGATGCTGACTTGAGAATTCGGCACCGGCTGCAACAGACAGAAGTTCCTTTACCTGCACACCTGGCGTGGGCAGCAGGTCGGTGACAGCTGGTTTACCGCGGGTCAAAGTGCCAGTCTTGTCAAAGGCAATCACCGAAATTTTGGACATTGCCTCTAAGTGGGCACCGCCCTTGAACAGAACACCCTGACGTGCTGCCGAAGCAATGGCGCTTAAAATGCTGGCAGGCGTGCTAATGATTAAGGCACAGGGACTGGCAACGACCAGCAGTGTCATTGCACGATAGAGCGTATCGGGGAAAGGTTCATGGCTGAAGAGCCAAGGCAGCACAATTGCCAGCAAGGTTGCGCTGATAACGGCATAGGTATAAGGTTGGCTGAAGCGGTCAATAAAACGCTGGGTAGGAGCAGCATCAGTACGGGCTTCTTCGACCAAGGCGATGATCTTGCTCAGGGTACTTTCGCCGGCAGGTCGATCCACACGCACGTCAATTGCACCACTCCCGTTGATCGTGCCCGCATAGACAAAGTCATTCAAAGCACGATAGACCGGCGTGCTCTCGCCTGTGATAGCACTCTGGTCGATGCTGCTATTGCCCTTGACAATCGTACCATCGACCGGTAAGCGTTCGCCGGGACGGACCAAGACGACATTGCCTGGCACCAATTCAGCTACGGGAACGATCTTTTCACCCTCTTCGAGTTTTACCAGTGCAACATCTGGGCGCAATTCGGAGAGCGCTTCGATAGCGTTGCGTGTGCGATCCATGGCAAAGGTTTCCAGCGCACCGCTCAAGGTAAAGAGAAAGAGCAACAGTGCCCCTTCTTCCCACTCACCGATCAGCGCAGCACCCAACGCTGCAGCAATCATCAAAAAATCGATATCGAGCCGCCCCTTGCGCGCTTCGACGATGGCACCGGTGACACCTGAGTAGCCACCAGCAACGAAAGCAATCAGGGCAACTATGTTCACCAACCACTGCGGCAGGCTATGGGTTACGCTGCCACCCAGCCAACCAGTTAAGAGCGCGATCAATGTGATGAGTGCAAGAATCATCTCGTAGTTGGTGCGCAGTAGCCTCCACATGCCGTAGAGTTGTGATGAGCGCTTATTGCCCGTCTGATTGAGGGGAGCGGATGGTTTACCGAGACTTGAAAAAGTTTGAGTCGTCATTGGGAATACCCTTTGGTTCGTGTTGTTCAATCCACTGTTGCCGGATTTCATCACGTCGTTGATGGCGGCAGTCGGAGCAAAAACCGAGTAGCTCGACGCGTACGGTCAACGGCTGAAAGTCAACACCCGTTTGTACTTCGTTCATCAAGGCGGAGGTTTGCTCAACGTGTTCATAATCAATGACACGATGGCAACGAAGGCAGATCAGATTGATATGCGGGGTTGTGTCCGTTTCATAGCGGCTGTGATCTCCTGCAAAGCTGATCTCGACAATGGCACCTAGCTCCTTGAGTGTATTTAATGTGTTATAGACAGTGGCTCGACTAATCTCTGGGTGCCGCCGCAGCAACGAGTCGTAAATTTCGGAGGCAGTTGGATGGGTTTGCAGGCCAGCGAGATGATCGCAGATCAACTTACGCTGCTCCGTCATACGGTAGCCAGCACCCAAAAGAGTTGTTTCGTAAAGGTTACGCTTGTCTGGTGTGTTCATAATTTTAGAATCATTCTAAATTCTATCTATTAGTATACGCTCTGGTGGGCCAAATGTCAATATCTATTTAGAATGAATCTAAAAAGAAGAGTGCAACATTAAATAACACCAACACTCGGCCATTCTGCTGCTGTGCCACTCTGTTTGAAATTGGAATTTATTTTGACAAGCCCTTGTGAAGTTTGGTACAATCGCCTTCACGCATTTGAACGATTGATCTTGCTTCTCCAAAACTCATTCCAAACCTGGCTGCAACCCGACCAGAAGTTGCAGGAAAGTTGCGAGAAGCATTCCGGTTCTCATTCAGAGCTTAATTAAGGAGCTTAGAGCCCATGTGGAGACCGAAATTTAAGTCGGCAACTGATCCCCTACATTTCTATATTGTTAGTGGCCTGGTAGTAGTCGGCGCAATCCTGATGTGGGCGGCGCTGCACTTTGGCATGCCATTCCCGGATGAAGCCAGCGAACAAGCGTTAACCATTGATGCCTTGATTCAGGGGCATTTGGTCTTGATCGCTTTTCTCTTTTCGCTAGTCGTTGTTTTTATGCTCTATGCGATTGTCATGTTTCGTAAGCGTGAGGGCGATGAAGAGGACGGCGCACACTTTGAAGGCAATACCACACTGGAAATTGTGTGGACTGTTGCTCCTTTGATCTTAGTTGTGATCTTTGCTTTCTGGGGCATTCGGTCCTTGAATACGATTACCGCTACAAAGTCAAATGAAATGGTAATTGATGTTCGTGGATTGCAGTGGGCCTGGGAATTCACCTACGACAATAATGTGAAGAGCCAGGATTTGGTTCTGCCCCTCAATCGCCCTATTCTAGTGAAGATGCATTCCGAAGATGTGATGCATGGTTTTTGGGTTCGTGAATTTCGGGTAAAACAGGATGTGGTTCCGTTAGGAGAAGGCAATTACACCTATCTGCGCTTTACTCCAACGAAGGTGGGAGAGTATACACTAGGCTGTACAGTTCTCTGTGGGCTGCGACACTGGGCAATGGTAGCAAAGGTAAAAGTTGTTCCAGAAGCTGATTTTACGGTGTGGATGAATTCTGAACTCGCCAAAGAGAATCCGGCTTTGGCATCAAAGTAATAGCAATTGGGGTTGTAAGCGCTATGCAAGTTCTCGTAGTTAGGGTTGCTGGCTATAGCGCTTCAGAGAACCATTGATAGTAACAGAGTAGAGGTAGCCTATGAGTTTGATGGATCTTGGATTAGTACGGGGTCTCACTGGCCAAGTTATTGGCACTGTCTTTGGCATGGCACTGGCCATGACCTTGCGTGTCCTCTTTGGATACGATGCCTGGGGCGACCAGGGGGAAGGTGTCATTACCACAGGTGCATTTGTGGGTGGTCTGTCGTTCTTAATCGGCGTCGGTGGCTTTACGGATTGGGCCAAATGGTGGGTTGGTATTCCCACACCGTTTGTACATGGCCCGCCAAAGAATAAGCCAGCCTGGACACGTTACTTCGGCGTCGATTACAACCACAAGGTGATCGGTGTACAGTATGGTGTCACTGGCTTGTTGATGATCATGATTGGTGGGGTTTTTGCGTTGATCTTCCGGACAGAACTGTCACGAGCTGGTCTGCAATTCCTGGATGAGAACACCTACAACACGCTCTTAAGCTTGCATGGCTGGGCAACCATCTTTGGCATGTTGATTGGTATCGGCGGTATGGCCAACTATATTGTGCCGCTGATGCTCGGTGCTGAGGATATGGCATTCCCTCGCCTGAATGCGTTTGCCTTCTGGCTCAACGTTCCTGGCGCATTACTGTTGCTCTCTAGCATCTTCTCAAACTGGGATTCAGGTTGGACACTCTATCCGCCGCTGAGCTTGCGTGGACCGGTTGGCTATCAATTAGCAATCTGGGCCATCGTCTTCCTGGGCTTTTCGTCGATCTTGGGTTCGCTCAACCTGATCGCAACGATCTTTCTGATGCGCCCTCCGGGAATGACGCTTTTCCGCATGCCGATCTTCTGCTGGGCGATCTTGGCAACCAGCGCCATTCAATTAACTGCAACCCAAGCCATCGGGCAAGCAGTATTGATGCTCTCCTTTGAACGTCTGCTGGGAATGCCCTTCTTTGATGCCAATCATGGCGGAAATCCAGTGCTCTTCCAGCATGTCTTCTGGTTCTACTCGCACCCTGCGGTCTATGTCTTTGTGTTGCCCGGCTTGGGCGTCATCAGCGAGATTCTGCCAGTATTCTCTCGCAAACCGCTTTTTGGCTATCGCTGGATTGCACTCTCTAGTATTGGTATTGCGCTGGTTGGCTTTATCGTTTGGGGACACCACATGTTTACATCTGCCTACTCGCCTTATCTGCGAGTATGGTTCATGCTGTCAACCTTGTTGGTGGCTGTGCCGACAGGTGTGAAGTTCTTTAGCTGGTTGGGAACTCTTTGGGGCGGCAAGTTGACCTTCCCGACACCGATGCTCTTTGCCCTGGGTGCAATTACCGTCTTCCTGATTGGTGGCTTGAGTGGTCCAATCCTGGGGACAGTGCCTTCTAATCTCCAGTTGCATAATACCTACTTCGTGGTCGGTCACTTCCATGCCACGATCTTTGGTGGCTTTACCTTCCCCTTCTTCGCGGCAATTTACTTCTGGTATCCCAAGATTACCGGACGTATGTACAACGAAGCGTTGGGTAAACTGCACTTCTGGGTCATGACGCCAGCCTTCTGGGTGATGAGTTTGACACAGATGTCCATTGGCATTGTGGGTATGCGTCGACGTATCGCCGACTATGATCAACTGCTCGGTGGTTGGTTTAACCAGCAGTGGAATCTGGGCTGGATCGAAGTTGGCCATATCTTAATCACAATTGCCGGTTTTGCGATTGCCTTCTCGATTTTGGTTGCAGTCTATAATTTCTTCCAAAGCGCCGAAGTCGGCAGATTGGCAGGTGCGAATCCCTGGCGCTCCCGCTCACCAGAGTGGCAAATTCCATCGCCTGTACCAGAGCAAAGCTTTGCTAGCCCAATTCGTGTCGTGGGCGAGCCCTATGACTATGGTTTGGCTGGCTCTCGTTATGTGGCTATGGGTGCAGGTGGAGATGACTAATTAAGGTTTAATGGGTAACGGTGAATGGTGAATGCATGGCGCATTCTAACCATTCGCCATTACCCATTTACCCATTAACCATGATTCGGGGTGATTATGCACAAAACGAAGAGTGCAGCGTTTCGACAGATTGCAACAGTAGCGATTGGGTTGGCCGCGCTGACTGTTGTGGAATACTTTGTGGGTCTCAATTTGCCAAGCACGGTGCTACTCTTTTTGTTGGCACTGATCAAGGCTTGGCTGGTGGTTTATTTCTTTATGCACATTTCTCGTCTCTGGACACCTGAAGGAGGGCACTAAACCATGGCTGTTTCAGCATCGATTCATGGGCATGCACATGCTGGTCACGAGGATTCACACAACACGCATGGGCACGACGCACATGAACATCACGGTGAAGTGCCGTATGCTATTGCTTGGCGCCGCAATCGTTTAGGCTTGTGGCTCTTTTTCTTGTCTGAGCTCTTTTTGTTTGGTGGCATGCTCTCTGCCCGCTTCTACCTATGGCAGGAGAATGGCGTAACCACTCGCCCCGGACTGAGCCAAACCATTGGTTTTATCGTTACGACGGTGCTGTTGATTAGTAGTATTTCAATGGCAACCGGTGAGTCGGCAATTGAACATGGTGACCGCAAAACCTTTCTAACCAGCTTGATCATTACGGCTGTCCTTGGACTGGTCTTTTTGCTGGGTGTTATGGTCTTTGAATGGGGCTTGTTTCCTTCAATCTATCCTGCTGAACATCGTCCGTGGGATGATCAATACAGTGCGATTATCTTTCTGATGACAGGTATGCATGCCATCCATGTGTTGAGCGGCGTCATCTTTATTTTGATCGTTTGGAATCTAGGTCGCAGAGGACATTTCTCTGCTGAGCGACACTGGGGTGTAGAAGCCTGTGCAATCTACTGGCACTTTGTAGATCTGGTCTGGATCTTCTTCTATCCTGCGCTCTATTTGATTGGTACAGTGGTTCACCATGGTGGGTAAGCTGATTTGACCAACGCTTGCCTGGTACTGGATCGGGCGAGCAGCAGAGTAATTCGGCGCTCAACGTGTGCCGGTCATTTCGAGAAGAGAAAGGCACGGCGTCGCCGTGCCTTTTTTATGTAGCACAAGAAACTTACTTGTGCTACAACAAAATTATGCATCCAATTGTTCGTGCACTGTTTTCTGCCTGGAGTCTACGCCCCGAAGTCTTGCTCGTGCTTGGCACGATGACCTTGCTCTACGTTGTTGGTTGGATTCGGATCCGACAGCGTAACCCCAACACGAAGCTGGCCACCAAGCCCAGACTCGCCTCTTATCTCACAGGTATCTTTCTGGTGGCAGCGATGCTGCTTTCACCGGTCGATGCGCTGAGTGGGCAGTTGTTTTTTATGCACATGACGCAACATATGGTGATGATCACCTTTGCTGCGCCGCTGCTCTGGCTGGGCAATCCATTCCCGATTGCGCTGTGGGCGCTTCCTAAATCGGTCAATCGTGCAATCAGTATGTTGATCAGTAACAAGTCGCCGATTCGCCCTGTCCTGGTTGCGGTCACAAGCCCAGGTGTCAGTTGGTTTGTTTTTCTGGCGGTCTACCTCGGCTGGCATGACCCAAATCTTTACAACGCTGCACTCTACCACGATTGGGTTCATGACCTTCAGCACATTACCTTTCTCTTGGCTGCACTGCTCTACTGGTGGCCGATCTTTGATGGCGCTCCCGTCTTCCATAAACGTATGTCAACCCTGGCCCGTTTGGCCTATCTGCTCGGTGTGGTTCCACCCACCATGGCCGCCGGCATCGTGATCGCCACCTCACCCGTTCTGATCTACACCTACTATGCCTCGGTTCCCAATATTTGGGGCGTAGACAAGCTTTACGATCAAGCGATGGCGGGCGCGATCATGTGGATTCCTGGCAACGAAATGCAGGTCCAGGTGGCTGTCATTTTGCTCTATCGCTGGCTGAGCCGAGATACTCAAGAAGCGCAACGGCGCGCCAAGTTGAAGGAGTCGATGCATCATGCTAGGTAGGTGGCGGGTTGGCAATCGACAAACGTTGCAGCAAAGTGTGCAGGGATTACGAGGGCGGGAGAGAATCGCCCTTGCCTTGCTCGGCATGCTGATTTTCTGTTTGTTGCCTGTGGCACTCTACGCACATGGTGGCGGTTTCCCTCGCTTGAACGGCGTGGAAGCGGGTCCCTATCGTGTCTATGCCTGGACGCAGCCCAATCCGTGGCAGGCTGATGAGGATCTCCATCTCAGTGTTGCCGTGACCAAGGTAGATACCTCGGTCAACGTGGCTGGAAACCCGGCGGCTGAAACGTTGGTGACCGACGCTACGGTCATATCACAATTCCATCCGCCCGCCGCTTCTGCCGATCTCGCTGTTTCGCGTTCACTGAGCGCAACCGAATCGCTGGGTGGGATTTACTACGATACCGATTTGCGGTTGCCTGCTACGGGCGATTGGAAGGTGGATCTTGCGGTTGCTGGCTCGTTGGGGAGTGGGTCCGCAAACTTTGTCGTTACGGTTTTACCAGGGCGACAGTTTAATTGGTGGCTGATCGGTGGTGCAGGAGCCTTTGTCCTCGCGTTGCTGGTGATTGCCGCTATTATAGGGCGAAGGCGTTCCTAAGGCTGCAATAAAGCTTGACCGGCACTACTATACGGTGTCGAGGTAGCTTGGAAGAGAAAGTGCTGGTCAGGTTGGTGTAGGTACGGTAGAAGAGGGTCCAAATGAAACTTGTGAAGACAATTGTAAATAGAAAATGGTGGTGGCAGACCCTGCTGGTGCTTGTAGGAATGGTCATTTTAGCAGAGCTAGGCTTCTGGCAGTTGGATCGATTGGCGCAACGGCGGGCCTTTAATGCGCGACTGATTGCCCAATGGGATCAACAACCTTTCGACCTCAATCAGGAGGATCTGCCAGCAGATGTGGTAGACCTGGAATGGCGACGGGTCAAAGCTCAAGGCCAATTTGACTACGAACATCAGATCATTCTGACCAACCAACCGCGTGACGATGGCAGCACGGGCGTCATGTTGGTAACACCGCTGATCCTGGCTGACAATCGGGCCGTTCTGGTCGCTCGTGGCTGGGTTCCCTATGGACAATCAGGCGATAACAACTGGCGTCAATATGATGAACCAAGCGCTGCTTCCGTGGTAGGGCTGATCCAAGAGTCACATACTCTTCCAGAAACACCGATCTCGACCACCTTTCAAAGCGACTGGTATCGGGTCGATATTCCTGCGATTCAGCATCAGATGCCCTATCCCTTGTTGCCTGCATTTCTGATGCAATTACCAGAGCCTGGCAGAAAAATGGATGCCTTGCCGCTGCGTGAAATCCCTGCCTATGTCCAAATGCCAGATGAGGGCAACCATCTCAGCTATGCGATCCAATGGTTTATGTTTGCTGTGATCTTTGGCTTTGGCTATTTGCAATTTGTTCGTACCCAAGAAATGAAGCAGGAACGGCTGCGTGGCGAAGCACAGTTGCGGGAAGCAACTGATGGGGTGAACGGTTAGATCATATTACGCAACAAAATTGGAACGTTCATCTGCGTAAAGTGTGAGATAAACGTCTCCGGCATGGCGCAAACGATTTCTGGTAGATAAAGAACGTACTGCGCCATGCCGGGGACGTAGCTCGTCGCTCATCTCTTGAAAGTGTGAGCGACGAGTTTTCGCCATTTGCCATT
Source organism: Caldilineaceae bacterium (assembly GCA_046328715.1). Taxonomy (GTDB): domain Bacteria; phylum Chloroflexota; class Anaerolineae; order Caldilineales; family Caldilineaceae; genus JAXLWB01. The sequence continues at coordinate 67,817 of JAXLWB010000014.1, forward strand.
TGCAATTCGTAGATTAACCCTTGCTTCCCCAAACCACGGGCTGCGGGTGGATCTCTGCCTCGGGGCGTGGACCTGCATCTGCTCGTCCGCTGCCTGCAAGCCGGCTGATGGCTCGTACACTCATATCGTGGTCGCAGAGAATTTGGCAGGAGAGACGTACCCCGCTCAGCCCTCGTTCTGCCAGTTTGTTCTTCTCGGCCTCGGTCATACTTTGCGGTTCGCCGCTAAGGAACTCCACCCGGCAGGTAGTGCATTTAGCGTTGCCGCCGCAGGCATGCAGTTGATCGATACCGGCTTCGTCGATCAGTGCCAAAACGAGACGTTTGCCAGCGGGAATGTCGAAGCTGCCGACGCCTTCTACGGTTAAATTGCTCATTCAACTCTTCCTTTTCTGTGGATGGGATAAAAACTCATGGTATACTCCGCACGGTGTTACGGAGATTTGTTATATATCATACTGACATCATCTGGTTTCGGTGTATGATTGCTCTCATTTCTAAGAGGGAGAATTGATCTAACTATGGAACTTATCAAGGTCCTCATTGACTTCGTACTTCATATTGACGAACATTTAAAGGTCATTATTGCGCAATATGGAGTATTGACCCACCTCATCTTGTTTGTTGTGATCTTCTGTGAAACGGGTTTGGTGATTACGCCCTTTCTGCCCGGCGACTCACTTTTGTTTGCGGCGGGTACCTTTGCTGCCCTGGGCTCGCTGCATCTGGAGTGGCTGCTCATTTTGCTCTTTATTGCCGCAGTGGCAGGTGACACGCTGAACTACTGGATCGGTCACTGGATCGGCCCGAAGGCCTTTAGTGGCAGCGTGCCCTTTCTCAAGCAGTCGCATCTTGACCGCACCAATGCCTTTTTTGCCAAACATGGTGGCAAAACGATCATCCTGGCCCGCTTTGTGCCGATTGTGCGTACCTTTGCACCCTTTGTGGCTGGTATCGGCGCAATGAACTATGGAAAGTTTATCCTTTATAACCTAATCGGTGGCTTTTTGTGGGTCTGCGGCTTCACTCTGCTTGGCTATTTCTTTGGCACGCTGGAAATCGTTCAAAAGAATTTTGAACTGGTCATGATCGCTATCGTCCTCATTTCGCTAGTACCAGCCGTGTGGGAATCGCTTGCACCGCGCCTACGCGGACGCGGCCATTCTGTCTCAGTAGGTGACTAAGCGAGCCCTCCTTCAATTGAGCGAGCATGTTGCGGAGGAAAATAAATCTCTTATAAATGTGCCGATCACTAAATGCAAGTTGACAGCTCTATGACTCAGGGGTAGACTATATTCGTTGCTTTGAGGGATATCAGTCCTGCAAAGCCTTAGAAATTAAATAACTGCCGAATTCCGCATGGAAACGGGGGACCCAATGTATGGGGTGAATCTTGGTGATAAAGGGGTCACCGAACGAGCGAATCGCACTCGAACCCGCCAGCTAACCTCGTAGGCACTAGAGCGATCAAATGGTAATTTGTGACCGCACTCTCGTGCGGTTTTTTTTTGGGTGGTAAATCAAGGAAGTTTATGGATACGGATCGAATTCGTCATCGCGTTTTTGGTCGAGAGTTGAAGACTAGGGAAAGTGCAGAACAGACCATTAGTAAGACAGTAGGTTTAGCGGTATTTGCTTCTGACTCTCTCTCCTCCGTGGCCTATGCCGGTGGCGAAATCTTGCTGATGTTGGCAGTGTTGGGCAATTCGGGATACTGGTTAGCAATTCCGATCACGGTGGCGATCTGTGGTTTGCTGATCATCCTCACCTTCTCCTACCGTCAGACCATCTTTGCCTATCCTGGTGGTGGTGGTGCCTACATCGTTTCGAAGGACAATTTTGGCGAGCTTGCGGCTCAAGTTGCCGGGGCTTCACTCCTGATCGACTATATCTTGACGGTTGCAGTCAGTATTGCGTCGGGTGTGGATCAGATGGCCAGCATCTTTCCCATTTTGTTTGAATACAAGGTACAGATTGGCCTCCTCATGATTCTGCTGATCACCTACGTCAATTTACGCGGTGTCAAAGAGTCAGGGCTTACTTTTGCCATTCCAAGTTATATCTTCATCATAATGATGCTGTTTCTCATTGGTGCAGGTTTCTGGCAGGTTGCCAATGGCACCTTGGGTACGGTGGGCAATGTTCTAGGGGCTGAGCATGAATTTGTTCCAATAACCGGGCTTGCATTTGCTTTCTTGTTGCTCCGTGCCTTTAGCTCGGGTACGACGGCATTGACCGGTGTGGAAGCCATCAGCAACGGTATTACGGCCTTCAATGAGCCGAAATCCAAGAATGCCGCCACTACGCTGATGTGGGATGCATCGCTGTTGATGGTGCTCTTTCTAGGGCTCGGTCTGTTGGCTTACCTGACAGGGGCACAGCCTTCCGAACAAGAAGTATTGATCTCGCAGGTGTCCCGTGCGATTTTTGGCCCTGGTATCATGCGCTTTCTGATTTTGCTGGCTGCTACAGTCATCCTGATCATGGCTGCCAACACCAGCTTTGCTGGCTTTCCCCGGCTGGCAGCCTTGCAGGCAGGCGACCGTTTTCTACCCCGACAACTCGCCTTTCGCAGCAGTCGTTTGGTCTTCAACTGGGGCATTATTATTCTCTCGGCCTTTGCTAGTCTGCTCATCTTTGTCTTTCAAGGCAGTGTGACCCGTCTGATTCCGCTCTATGCGATTGGTGTATTTCTTTGTTTTACCCTCTCGCAAGCAGGCATGGCAAAGCGCTGGCACCGCGTTGGCGAGGAGATGGCCGCAGGTCGTCTGACACCGGAAACTTCCATCCCAACCCATGGCAGCATCCTCCATTACGACCTGCACTGGCGCAATAAGATGATCTTTAACGCAATTGGTGCCGTGATCACGCTCATTGTGATGCTCATCTTCTTGGTGACGAAGTTTGTGTATGGTGCCTACATCATCGTGCTGCTGGTTCCTGCCCTGGTCTGGCTCTTTATGGGCATTCATAAACATTACCTGCATGTAGCATCGGTGCTCAGTACCGCTGGCGAGAAGCTATCAACCAAGGAGCGTCATCACGTCGATACGATTGTATTGGTGGCCGATATCCATCGAGAGACCATGAAGCTGATCGACTTCGCTCAGTCGCTGGGTCGCCCGTGGAAGGCGTTGCATGTGGCAGTCGACGAGGAGAAGGTAGCTGAGGTCAAGCGTAAATGGAAAGAACGCATCGGCGATGATGTGGGCAAGCTCATTGTGTTGAATTCGCCCTATCGCAGCCTGATCCGTCCGATCCGAGCCTACATCGAGCGCACGCGTTCTGAACATCCTGATGGCTACATTCATGTGGTGATGGGGCAGTTGCGTACCGGCAACCCTGCCACGCAATTTTTGCACCAGAACTCACACTTTATCGAGCAGCTTGCTTTGCACGACATCGACAATGTGGTCACAACGATTGTGCCTTTACATTTGGATGCGTTTGGACCGGAGGATAATGAACCGGAAAAAAATAGAGTTACAGGAGAGAAAACAGTAAATCATGCTTAATTCAATTCTTGATTTATTCGTGACAGATGGCCTTTGGGTGGTTGTTGTGGCCGGTTGGATCTTTCTCCTCTTCTTGGGGTTGGAAGCTGATCGCCCCATGAGTGGTGGTCTACCAGGCCATACAGTCGAACATCATGGGCATAAGGAGCATGTCGAAGGCACCATGGGCAAGCTCGGTGAAAAGGGCGCGTGGGTGGTCTTTGGTCTCACTTCTCTGTCTTTGCCACTGTTGCTCTGGTGGATCTTTTTTGTTGCTGACAAATAGATAGAAGTTTTCATTCATTTGAAGTGTCTTTGCTGCTAGGAATTGAATAGAATATATCTCTTCATAGATTTGGTAGTTAATTACGAGATCAAAGTGGAACTCGTGACCGCACAACTGTGCGGTTTTTTTGTAGGTAATACCAATTGCAGTTGCAAAAGCCATCAATTTTCCCGTAAATATGTCGAGATTCATGGCTTTTCAGAGGACAATTGGTATAACTAGCTGTGTCGAACTAAAAACTAATTCTAGAGAGATTGTAAGTTGGGCGGTTATATTAGGGGAACTTATGAATACGGATCGTATTCGTCATCGTGTTTTTGGCCGAGAGTTAAGGACTAGAGAAAGTCAACATCAGACGATCAGTAAGACAGTAGGCTTAGCTGTATTTGCTTCTGATTCTCTTTCCTCCGTAGCCTATGCGGGTGGCGAAATCTTATTGATGTTGGCCGTGTTGGGCAATTCGGGCTATTGGTTGGCGATTCCGATTACGGTAGCAATTTGTGGTTTGCTGATCATCTTGACCTTTTCCTATCGTCAAACGATTTTTGCCTATCCAAGTGGTGGCGGTGCCTACATCGTTTCAAAGGACAACTTTGGTGTACTCGCTGCCCAAGTTGCTGGGGCTTCCCTTCTAATCGACTACATCTTGACCGTAGCGGTCAGTATTGCGTCGGGTGTGGACCAGATGGCCAGCATCTTTCCGATTTTGTTTGCCTACAAGGTGCAGATTGGGCTTCTGATGATTCTGTTGATAACCTATGTCAATTTGCGAGGTGTCAAAGAGTCAGGCACGATTTTCGCAGTGCCAGCCTACTTCTTTGTGGGCATGATCCTACTTCTGATCGGTACAGGCATCTGGCAGGTCATCAACGGGACATTGGGCACAGTAGGCAGCGTGCCAGGCGCTGACCATGAGTTCGTTCCGATCACGGGGCTTGCCTTTGCCTTCCTGCTGCTTCGAGCCTTTAGCTCGGGTACCACAGCACTGACTGGTGTGGAAGCGATCAGCAACGGTATCACTGCTTTCAATACGCCAAAATCTAAGAATGCTGCTACCACTCTGATGTGGGACGCATCTTTGCTCATGTTGATGTTTTTGGGACTCGGTCTGCTGGCCTACCTGACGGGTGCGCAGCCCTCCGAAAAAGAAGTATTGATCTCGCAGGTGGCAAGAGCTGTCTTTGGTCAAGGGATTTTGCGCTTTCTAACACTCCTCGCTGCCACTGTGATCTTGATCATGGCTGCCAACACCAGCTTTGCAGATTTCCCTCGACTAGCGGCTTTGCAGGCAGGTGATCGTTTTCTACCCCGACAATTCGCCTTTCGCAGCAGTCGTTTGGTCTTCAACTGGGGCATCATCATTCTCTCAGCCTTTGCCAGTTTCCTAATTTTTGTCTTTCAAGGCAGCGTGACTCGCCTGATTCCGCTCTACGCGATTGGTGTCTTCCTCTGCTTTACTCTCTCGCAAGCGGGCATGGCAAAGCGTTGGCATCGAGTTGGCGAGGAGATGGCTGCCGGCCGTCTGACACCGGAGAACTCTATCCCAACGCATGGCAGCATTCTCTATTATGACTCACATTGGCGTAACAAGATGATTCTCAACGCCACCGGTGCGGTGATTACCTCGATTGTGATGCTCATCTTCCTGGTGACGAAGTTTTTGTATGGTGCGTACATCATCGTGTTGTTGGTTCCTGCCCTGGTTTGGCTCTTCATGCGCATCCACAAACACTATCTGCATGTAGCAGCTGTGCTCAGTACCGCTAATGCAAAGCTATCAACCCGGGAGCGCCACCATGTTGCTACGATTGTGCTGGTGGCTGATATCCACCGCGAGACGATGAATTTGGTTGACTTTGCACAATCACTGGGACGACCATGGAAGGCACTACATGTGGCGGTCGATGAGGAAAAGGTGGCCGATGTCAAGCGCAAATGGAAGGAACGCATTGGCGACGATGTCGGCGAATTGATCGTACTCAATTCACCCTATCGCAGCCTAATCCGTCCGATCCGCGCCTACATCGAGCGTACACGGGCCGAACATCCCGATGGCTACATTCATGTGGTAATGGGACAGTTGCATACTGGCAATCCTGCCACGCAGTTTCTGCATCAGAACTCGCACTTCATCGAGCAGCTTGCCTTGCACGATATTAAAAATGTCGTCACCACAGTTGTGCCTTTACAGCTCGATGAATATGAGAGCGAAAATGGCGTGTTAGGCGAGAATAAAGAGTAGCGTGCGAGTTGCTTACTCTACAAAGACAAAAATCAAGTCATTGACATTGGTATGGGTCGGTCCACAAACCAATAGATCGTTTGTTCGTTGCAAAAATGGGTAGGCGTTGTGGCGGCGGAGATAGAGCTTGGCAGCCAGCCCCAACGCCTCACCACGGGCAATCGTGCCGCCATCGACGATTGCCCCGGCGCTGTCGGTTGGACCATCGCTGCCATCGGTTGCCAGCGACACAATGGTGATTCCCTCTTCGCCAGCGATGCGCAGGGCGCTGGCCAACGCTAACTCCTGGTTTCTGCCCCCTTTGCCAATCTCGCCACTCCCCAGGTTTACAGTCGTCTCGCCGCCCAAGATGAAGCAAGCAGGAGGCGCAATTGGCAGGTGGCTGACTTTTACCTCTTTGGCCAGGGCGCAGGCAACCTTGGCAACTTCGGCAGCCTCCCCTTCAACAAAAGTACTCAGCAACAAAGTGTGATAACCAATGCGTTCAGCCTCGGCTTTGGCCGCCAGTGCTGCAATCCGATTATCGGCAATAATCAGGGTCTGTGTTGTGGTAAAGACCGAATCATCTGCCTTGGGTGTATCGGCCAGCTTACCTGCCAGCCCATCCTGTAGGCGTTGACGAATGGTGGCTGGCAAACGATCTGCCAATCCATACTTCTCAACCACCGCCCAGGCATCTTGCCAACTGCTTGGATCAGCCACGGTGGGACCACTGCCGATCACGTCTAGCGGACTGCCTACCACGTCGCTCAGCACGAGCGTAATCAATGTCGCTGGGTGCGCAGCTCGTGCCAGTTGTCCACCTTTCAGAGAACTGCAATGTTTGCGCAGACAGTTGATCTCATTGATCGTTGCCCCGCAGGCCAGCAGCAGCGAGGTCATACTTTGTAATTCGATGAGTGAGATTGGCTCGGCCACGTCGGCCAGCAGGGCGGAGCCACCACCAGAGATCAAAGCAACTACCAGGTCGTTGGCACGTGCCTGTCGGGCAACTTGCTCGATAGCTTTGGCCCCATCTACGCCCCGTTGATCCGGTACGGGATGCGAGGCGGGCAGCAATTGGATCCGGCCCACCGCCGCAGGCAAGGAATCTGCGTCTCCAGCATCTTTGACGATCACTATGCCTTGCGTGATGCGTGCTCCAAGTGTGTCGTCAATGGCGCGTGCCATCGACATGCCCGCTTTGCCTGTCCCCAAAACATAGATGCGTTCAAAGGCAGCCAGCGAGTAGCTTTGTTCGCCAACTTGAAGCGCTTCTCCATTCAGCACAAACTGTTTTTTCACTGCCTTGTATGGATCGACAGCGGCGATAGCTTCTTGCAAGATGCGTAGGAGCGAACTGCGTAATCCACGGTTGGGTACTAAGACATCCTCATTGAATGCAGCCATTGTTTCCCTTTATTTGATTTTGACTTTTTTTCGAGTTATGGCTATACTACCAACCATACTTCTGCCCCCATGGTGGAATTGGCATACACGGCAGTTTGAGGGGCTGTGTCCGCTTAGGACGTGTCCGTTCGAGTCGGACTGGGGGCACCAAGGTAAAAGAGCGATCTCGTACGAGATCGCTCTTTGTTTTTGGACTTTATCTTCGAATTCCTGCAATCTTCCGGGAGACTTGTGCCTGCGGACTTCCTCCATGGTTGAAGCTTCCCGGAAGACATTGGATAAACCGTTTTGTTAGCGCAACCTTAGCGCAGATGGGGAAAGGCACCCTTCCCTGCAAAGCGTGCTGAATCGCCCAATTCCTCTTCAATCCGCAAAAGTTGATTGTACTTGGCCACACGGTCGCTGCGCGCTGGGGCACCGGTTTTGATTTGCCCTGTATTAAAGGCGACTACCAAGTCAGCAATTGTCGCATCCTCGGTTTCGCCAGAGCGATGGCTGACGATGGCTGCCCATCCAGCACGATGGCTCATGTCGATGGCGGCGATACTTTCGGTCAAGGTACCAATCTGGTTGACCTTGCAGAGGAGAGCGTTGCAAGCCTTCTCACGAATCGCCCGCTCAATACGCTCGACGTTGGTCACCAGCAGATCGTCGCCCACCAGTTGGACCTTGCTGCCCAGCCGTTGATAGAGCATCTTCCAGCCCGCCCAGTCGTCTTCAGCTAAACCATCTTCAATGCTGATAATCGGGTATTTTTCGCACCAGCCCGCCCACAGATCGACCATTTCGGCGCTGCTCAGGGTGCGGTTTTCGATCGGCAGCGTATAGAGGCCAGTTTTGGCATCGTAGAGTTCGCTGGAAGCTGGGTCGAGTGCAATGAAGACATCCTCGCCTGGCTTGTAGCCTGCCTTTTCAATCGCACTCATGATGACGTCGAGTGCCTTGACATTGCCGCCCAAACTTGGCGCAAAACCGCCCTCATCGCCAACGTTGGTGCCAAACCCGCTATCGTGGAGTACTTTCTTCAAACTCTGATAGATTTCGGCACCCCAACGTAGACATTCCGAGAAGGTCGGCGCGCCAGCAGGCATCACCATAAACTCCTGAAAGTCAGTGCTGCCTACGGCATGTTTGCCACCGTTAAGAATATTCATCATTGGTACGGGCAGGGTGCGTGCACTGACACCGCCCAAATAGCGATAGAGTGGTAAATCCAACTCCTCAGCGGCTGCATGCGCGGTGGCAAGGCTCACGGCCAGAATAGCATTGGCTCCCAGTTTGCCTTTGTTTTCGGTGCCATCCAGGCCGAGCATAAATTCGTCGATGGCGACCTGATCAAGCGCATCGTAGCCCAACAACTCGTCGGCAATGACGCTGTTGACATGATCGACAGCTTTGAGCACGCCTTTTCCGCCATAACGCTTCTTGTCCCCGTCCCGCAATTCTACGGCTTCGTGGGCACCGGTCGAGGCACCGCTGGGAACGATAGCGCGTCCCAGCGCGCCGCTTTCTAGAATGACCTCAACTTCGACGGTGGGGTTGCCACGGCTATCCAGCACCTCGCGTGCTCGAATATCTAAGATTTCTGACATTTTGACTCCATTCCGTTTGGGTGGTGATGACCCTACTGAAAGGCCATCCATATTGAGAATTGTCTTATATCCTGATTATGGATGAAAATCGGCAAAGCTCAAAAATACAGTGCGGGTCATCGTAACGACGACCCGCACCTTTCTCTGCAACTCTTCACCTGCTTCAATTGGGGACTAACAACTACGAGGATTACTTCTGATTTGAGACCACTGGAAGGAAGACGAAGTTCGTATTTTGTGAATTGTTCTGTTGTTTGCTGCCGGTGTTGTTATCGTCCGGCGAATTGGTGGTTGACTGACCATTATCATGGCTGCCAAGGTGTTGGACAATCCAGTTGCTGAAGTAGAGCGGGTCAGAGTAGACACCGTAGGCATTGGAGCGTGCGCAACCGCGACCCCAGCTAACGATGCCTGCGAGCTTCCAATTGCCCTGAGCATCATGAACAACGAGTGGGCCACCGCTGTCGCCAGTGCAAGAATCCATGCCACCCTCGGTGTAACCTGCACAAACCATTCCATCACGCAGTTGCTCGCCATACGCTTCGGCACAGGTAGCACGGGAGACGAGGGGAACCTGCACTTCATTCAGTGTCGAAGAGACCCAACCACCTTCACGTGTGGCACCCCAACCGCTCACAACAGCCTCGACACCAGGTTGAACAAGGGCGCTGTCCTGAGCGCTGATGATCGAGACTAACTGAACATATTCATTCAAGCTGGCGTTGCCATTCAATTCAATCAAACCAATATCGTTGACGAGGGTTGTTGCGCTGAATTCTGGATGAATAATGAAGCTTTTGACCGAGAATGTCTGACGACCAACTTCATTGTTCTCCCAAGTGTTGTAGCCGCCTAACACGACGGTTGCGATTCCTGCATCGTCGAGGCAATGAGCGGCGGTCAGGATCCAGTTGGTGCGGATGAGTGAACCACTGCAAACAAACATGCCACTCGGATTGAAGAGCATCGCTTGCCAGGGATACTCGCCACGATTTGCTGTTTGACCACCGACGATCTGTGCTTCGGCTGGTGCAACGACTGCATCGGTCGCCTGTTGGGCGAAGACGCTGCGGGCGCTGAACAGAGTTGCGAATACACAGAAGACGATGGCAATTTGCATTTCAAAATGGCGTTTCATGACTAGTTACTCCCGTATTCAATCCGATAATTTCTAATTACTATTATTACAATCGCATATTACGGGAATTGTTTCATTCAGAGGGCATAACTTACAGACAGCCCACATTTCGCTGTCATTTTGATGATCGAGGCGGAGAGTATTGAGGAAAAAAGCGTAGAAATGTAATCTGTATGTCAGAAAAGAAAAAGAGGGTAGGCAAAAAGCGTATGAAAACAGTCTGTTAATCTGAAAATATAAAGGGTAACCGGCGCCAGTTACCCTTTATTAAATTAGTATTAAGAAGCGTCTGTCGACTGATGCTTACTAAATGTACTGCATATGGCTCACCGTGTAAGCAAGGGCAGGAAGACCCTGGCTGAGGCTTCGACGTGTGTACCTGGCTCTCCAGCTTCCCCATCGGCCACACCAATGGCAGCAATGGGCGCTTCACCAGTGTCGAGTGTGTTCGTAACACGAATGTTGTCAACAAAGAAGGCACTGGATAAGCTGGCGTTGGTGCGGGCAAAGAATTGTAGATTCACGACTTGGCCGGTAAAGCGCTCCAAATTGATCACCTCATGTTGCCATTCAAGCGTTGTAGTGTCGCTACAAAGCACATGCTGCATAACCCGCTGTGAACCCAAATAAACTTTACCAACATCGCGGAAACAGCCTGGATCTGAAGATAGAATCGCATAGTCATACATGAGATAGAGCGGCTTGCTGGCAGGTAAAATCAACGGTTGCCAGAGGCGGCTCTCTTCATCGTTTGCCTCCCCCAGCCAGGCGACATAAGTACCTGATGCTAGTGCAACCGGAAGATCACTGCGAATCAGCGTGCGCCCCTGCACCGAACTTGAGTACCATGCGGAAGATTCAAGCGTTTCGAAATCACTATCGGTGAGCAGGTTCGAAATCGGTGTCGGTGAGCCTTCAGGGGTGGCTGTCGGTAACGATGTCGGTGGAGTAGTAGGGGATGGCGTTGTTGTCGCCGTTACCGCTGGCATAGCGGTAGGCGTCGGGGTGTCGGTAGGCGATGGTGTGTCAGTTGGCTGTGAGGTAGGCGTTGGATCGAATCCGCCTGTCTGTTGCATGATCCAAGATACGTAATTCGGGACACGGGTATACACGCCGTAGAAGTCAGCTTGCGCGCACGGATAGTTTCCCCAACTCACAATGCCGATCTGTTTCCACTTGCCCAAACCATCTGGCACCACCAACGGTCCACCACTGTCACCACGACAAGTGTCCTTGCCGCCTTCTTTAAAGCCAGCGCAGACCATATTGCCTGACACTCCATAGCCCAGGTTGGCGTAGGACGCCTGGCAGGTCTGGTTATCCACAACATCTACGCTTACTTCCAGCAACAAACGTGAGGGATGCGATGTCTCTGTTTCGCCCCAACCTGTCACTGTGGCGTTGACCCCAGCGTTTAGCATCCAATCCTCATCAGGGCTGGTTGCCAAGCCAACTGGCGAGACAAAGGAGGTCACTGTTGCTTCCTGATCTAATTCGATCAGCGCTAGATCATTGTCCAATTCGATGGCATTAAAACTAGGGTGTACGATGACTCGGCTGGAGCCGAAATATTGGCGTCCCGGCTCATTGGCTAAGGATAAATCGTTTGCACCTAACACGACGACATCTACATTGAGAAGCTGATTAATGCTATCATCGTAGACGCAGTGGGCAGCTGTCAGAACCCACTTGGCGGCAATCAATGAACCGCCACACATGTAACGCTTGTTTGGATTCTTGCTTGTCTCTATATAGGCTTGCCAAGGATACTCCCCCTCATCTGCCACCTGGCCGCCGATGATGTCGGGTTGCTGCTCAGTTGTGAAGTTTGTTTGCCTTTGGGCACTTGCTTTTTGAGAAATTGCGACAAATACCCATCCAAGCGTAATGAATATTGTTATAAATAAAACTGATCGCCGCATCATATACTCTCCACGTAATTCATGAACAAGAGCTGATAAGAAAGCACCGTAAAAATTGAGCGGCTCTCGCTCCTCAATGCTGTCATGCATTGAAATGGCTGGACGAATGAATAATCCCGCTAGGATGCTTATATCTATATATTGGCGGCAATTGTTGTTTTGCTGAATTTCAATTAATTTACATTCTTGTGTGTTTTGCGTTTGATCTTGCTACTTACATGAATTCATAATTTCAATGAATCATTGCACCTTGTAAACTCAAGTTGGCTACTCAACCTTTAACCCTATCGGAGGTGATAGGGGATAGCCTTTTACGCTAAATTCCGAAGTGACGCTATTCGTCGGGTACGTTGTGTATCAAGCAGACAAAAAAAGCGCTGACATTCGTGTCAGCGCTTCTGAAAGTCTTATGTGAAAATGAGTAGGATTGATCTAGTTCGGTGTCTTCACTGCCGCTTCGGTTTCCTTGGGCGGCGGTGCTTCCGATTCGTTGGGTAGCGCTGCATAGACACGACGCATAGCACGTTTGAGTATGCTGCGGGCTGCGGCAGCCTGATAGGTAGCGCGTTGACGAGTCGCCTTCCACCAGGTTGGGTTTTGTTTTTCAATCGGTACGCTCCATTGCAGCGCACAGGCTGCCCAGGTTAACCCAGCACCAAAGCCGACAAAGACAATCTTGTCGCCAGGCTTCACCCTGCCTGCATCAATCGCTTCACAGAGGGCGATTGGAATGCTGGCCGTGCTGGTGTTGCCATACTTTTGGATATTCACCATGACTTTGCTTTCCGGAATCTTGAGCTGTCGCAGAACGCTGCTTTGAATAATGCGTACATTGGCCTGATGAGGCACGATGAGGTCAACGTCATTTAGGCTAAGCCCTGCCTTCTCGACCACTCGCTGGGTCGCTTCGGCCATCACCCGAGTGGCAAAGCGAAAAACCGCCTTACCGTCCATCTTGATAAAATGGGCACCACTGCTTACCGTCTCCAAACTGGTAGGCATGGCACTGCCACCGCCAGGCACAGTTAAGGCATCTGCGCCGGAGCCATCACTACCCAATTCCGTTGCTAAGATGCCGCCTGGCACATTGCTAGCAGCGACCAATAGCGCCCCTGCACCGTCGCCAAAGAGAATACAGGTACTGCGATCAGTCCAATCTACAATGCGGCTGAGCGTTTCTGCGCCAATCACCAATACATATTCAGCATCGCCCGCCAAGATAGCACCACGAGCCATCGCCAGCCCATAGACGAAGCCTGAACAAGCGGCGCTGAGATCGTAGGCACCTGCATTAACTGCGCCTAACGCGTCCTGAATGAGACACGCTGTCGCCGGGAAAATATGTTCAGGTGAACTGGTGGCACAGATGATCAAATTGACTTTGCTGGGATGGACGTCGGCGACTTCAAGCGCCTTGCGTGCCGCATGGACCGCAAGTGACGCCGATGTCTCCTTGGGATCGGCAGCCACATGGCGTTCTTCGATGCCTGTGCGGTCACGAATCCACTCATCCGACGTTTCTACGATCTGTTCCAACTCTTTATTGGTAATCACCTTTGAAGGGACATGATAGCCCCAACCAATGATCTGGGCATAGCGTCGCCCGGTCGGTGACAAGATTACTTCGCTAGAGGCACCATTTTTCTCCGCATGAAAACCATTCGTGCCATTTACCGATTCAACTTTATCTGTCATGCGTTTCTTTCCCTTCAGACAGCAAGATCAAAGATTGCGAGTGGCAAGTGGCGAGTCAGAACCCCAAGCGTCAGCACGGGGTGAACGTGTAGCCGATAGCCACCTGCCACCCGCCCTTACTGACGTGCAGGGCTCTGATGACTCGCTACTCGCCACCCGCCACTTGCTACTCATATTTGCGTAGCACAATACAGGCGTTGTGGCCACCAAAACCAAAGCTGTTGCTCATCGCAACCTTGACTGTAGTCGCTTCAGCCTGGTTTGGAACGTAGTAGAGATCACATTCGGGGTCAGGATTGTGGAGGTTGATCGTCGGCGGCACAATGCCGTTCTCGATGGCCTTGGCGCAGATAGCCGCTTCAATCGCACCAGCGCCACCTAACATATGACCGAGCATGCTCTTGGTGCTGCTGATTTTGATGTTGTAGGCATGTTCGCCCAACACCTGCTTGATCGCATTGGTCTCGATTTTGTCATTGAGCCGGGTTGCTGTGCCGTGAGCGTTGATATAATCGATCTCGTCGGACTTAACCCCGTTGCGCTCGGCTTTGCGTAACGCCATGCGCATCGCATCCATCGCCCCTTGACCTTCGGGATGGGGTTGCGCCATGTGGTGAGCATCGTTGCTGCTGCCAAAGCCAATCACCTCTGCGTAGATCTTGGCACCACGCGCCAAGGCGTGCTCTTCACTCTCCATGATCAGGATCGCCGCACCCTCGCTCATCACAAAGCCGTCACGGTCTCGGTCAAATGGGCGGCAGGAGGCGGCTGGATCAGTGCTCGTGACGCTAAGCGCTCCCATGATGTCGAAGGCTGACACAAACATTGGCGTTACGGCGGCCTCGGCACCGCCAGTTATCAGCACGTCTGCATCACCACGGCGGATGATTTCATAAGCTTCACCTGAAGCGGAAGTGCCTGTGGCGCAGGCACTGGTGATGGCCTGGTTGATGCCGCGCAAGCCATATTCAATCGCCAGCCGACCCGTGACAGCATCCACAAGTAGATTTGGCACCAGGAAGGGGTTAATGCGCCCCAGACCCTTGTTGCGCATGGTTTCGTAGCCGTCATCAAAGGACCAAACGCCACCAATTGCGCTGCTGGCTACGACGCCACAACTGGTTGGGTTTTCTTTGCTAAAATCAATCCCTGCGTCGGCGACTGCCTCTTGGGTCGCCACCATTGCGTATTGGATGAAAACATCCAAGCGCCGTGCTTCTTTGCGATCCATGTAGTTGGTTGGATCAAAGCCCTTTACTTCGCCTGCATACTTGCAGCGCAATTGGCTCGTATCAAATTTCTGAATCGTATTAATTCCAGAGCGTCCCTCAAGGAGACCACTCCATGTATCGCGCATGGTTAAGGCAAGCGGAGTTACAGCCCCGATGCCGGTAATGACCACTCGCGCATAACCATTTTTTGAATGAGAATCTGTAGCCATCGAAATCTATTTATTCCTTGAAATTTACTAGACCGCATCCATCACCAATTTATCTTGGCAGCGGTTGCTTATGTCGGTACAACAGGCAAAAGCGTCTACAAACCTACTCTATGGTAGCCATTTGGCGTGTTTGGACCAGCGCTAAAAACGACTTCCAACTTTTATTCTGAAATTACCTTACTGCAGAGCATCAGTATATTTACTGGGGAAAACACATCAGCAGTGGAAAAGTTGCGGAGCGGTGTTGCATGGAGGGTATAAGAGGCTTTGCCCAGGTAACAAAGTGACAGTGTGACAAGGGGGAATAGTCATCTTTCCCTGTCACCTGTCCCCTTGTTATCATGTCATTCTTACGCTCTTGATCGGTTCTTAAGAAGCGTTCTGCCGATCAAGAACAACCCGCCGCCAATCAAAAGGATCGGCCAGAGGTATTGGATCGAGTATTCCATAGAGAAAGCAATCAGAAAGCCCATCGCCAGCAAGGCGACTGCCGGATAGAAAGCCCAACGATTGGGCTTTCCGTGTCGTCCTGGCAAGGCCCCGATGGCGGCAAAGGTCAAGCCGAGGCCAAAGAAGAGCAGCGCACCCGAGTCAACGCCGGTTCCGATCTCATCGGCATAGGCGACCACAGCCAGCGTCATCATTACGCCACCGGGAATTAAGGCCCACCACATCTCGGGATTCACCAGAAAGATGACAGCAAAGCCCAGACCAATCGAAGCTAGAAAGAGTGGCCCGGAAAGGTCATTTAAGGCGCTGATGTTAAATTGATCGATCAGGCTGACCGTGGCTAAACCTGCCAGGGTGAAACCGGGAATCGCTGCCCACCAGTTGAGGCGTGGATTGCGCAGAAACCAGCCTGCAAAAAAGACTGCCCCACCTGCAAAGAGCGCAACCCAAACCAAATCGGAAACAAAGCTAAAGATCGAAAATTGTTGCAACAGAAAGAAAAAGCCGCCCACAATCAACAAGATACCCCAAATCAACTTGCTATTGCGTTCACGTGAAAAGAAGACCGGATGATCTTCGACTGGGTTCGAATCGGGTGTCACGTTTTGCATAATCTCCTCCGCAGATCAAGGGGGTAGGAATAGGTAATGGTAAATGGTTAAGGTTTAAATAAGCGTAACATAAAAAGTGCTTGTAGGATAGTGCTGAAAGTCATGCTTTGGTCATGGATCCATGCATAAAACCGTTGAGTTTACGTGCGAAACTGGGTTGCGATTTGAAATTGGGCAGCAAAACTGGTCGCCCTGTTTACAGTACGATAGAGAGATGCGTTGGGTCGCGGGTTTAGGCGAAGCAACGAGCGAATTTTATCGGACTTGAGCTCAAGCCTCATTTGCGGTAAAGTATTGTTAAATTAGGATGATTGTAATCTGTCGAGACAGCAAAATGAGTTACGACCTAATTAGGGCAATATTACTTCGACCCCAAATGTACACAGCGACTGAGAGCTTTTTAGAGATAGTTGCGTTCTTGGAAGGCTACTATAGCGGTTTGGCGAAAGATCCTCGTGCGCAGGCTCAAGTAGAGCGCTGGGGAAATTTTCAACGGTTTGTGACATTACAACAGGATGACCAAATTTCGAACGTTTGGGCTGTGCTTCGTAGGCAATACGGAGAACAGGCATTGTGGGTGTTTAAAACTTTATATGATGACTTTTGCCGTTTGTAAGTCTTAGACAATTCATCTAGCTCATCAAAATAACGACAAAAGATTATAAACCATCTATTGGGAAGAAAATCTGGAAGAAAGATTAGGAGCTAATATGCCTAATGCAACAAGATTGATTATTGAATATGGAAAGTGTGGTCATCCGTTAGGAAAAGCACTCAATCAAGATGATGCAGAGCAATTGATTGAGCAACTTCGAAGTCGCTTGGCTACAGATGAACAAAATTTAGATTTGAGTCCAGCAAGTCTAAAGCGTCTTGAAAAACTTTTGATTAATCTGAGTACTTCAATCGAGCTATGTGAATCAATTTTGGAAGATGAGGAGCTGGCGAGCTTAATACGTGAAATCGCTGCTTATGTTGGACAAGTGCTAGTCTTACATACAGAAGGTGAGTGGAGGGTCAATGAACATTTGAATAGGCTATGGGATACTGACATTGTTATCGGTCAAAATTTGGATATCTCCAATGGTGTTAAACCCTTTGTTAATCCATTCAGGTTGTCGATGTCGTTAGGGAATTACGCAGCAGCAACTTGGGATCTGATTCTTCTTGGCAAAGATCCAGGTTTATACAAAATGTATCAAACTACGAAGAGGAAACTTGCAAGTCAGAGACGACAGATTGCTAATTCTTTTGAAAATGGACAACAGCAGATCCCGACAAACAGCTAACTGATCACCGGAAGTTCATCTTTCTCATAATCAATCCGTTATTATCAAAAATCTGCTCTTGCTCCTTCGGCAGATACGCAAGCACTTTTTCTTCAAACGCAGCTAGGGTCGGAGCGATCAGCAGTTGGTTGACCAGTTTGGTGAGGGGTCGAAGTTGTGAATCCGTTCAAAGTAGGCGCTGACTTTTATCTTCTTCCACACTCACCCAATCAATGCCATCTCAATCGCATCTCGTAACGTACGTGCACCTAGCACCTCAATTCCGGCAGGCGGGGCGTCACCCTTGCGTTGCAGAACGCTACGTGGGGCGAGGGCACGTTTGAAGCCAAGTTCGACTGCTTCGTGCAGGCGGCGGGGCAACTGGCCCACGCTGCGCAATTCGCCGCTCAAACCTACTTCACCAACGATGGCCAGATCGGCGGCGACTGGCTTGTTGCGGTAGCTGCTGGCAATTGCCACCGCCACGGCCAGATCCAGCGCCGGCTCATCAATGTGCATACCGCCGACCACGTTGACAAAGATGTCGTGCTCGCTCAAATCCAAGCCCACTCGTGTGTTCAAGACCGCTGAGATCAAGAGTAGACGATTCATGTCGATGCCGTTGGCGGTGCGCCGCGGCTGGCTAAAGGATGTTCGGCTGCTCAATGCCTGCACTTCCACCAATAGCGGTCTTGTTCCCTCCATCGAGACGGCAATGGCGCTACCTGGTGAATTGGGCAAGCGCTCAGCCAGGAAAAGTTCAGAGGGATTGCGTACCTCGGTCATGCCCCCTTCGCCCATTTCAAAGATGCCCACTTCATTCGTGCTGCCAAAACGGTTTTTCACCGAGCGCAGCAGCCGATAGGCGTGAAAGCGCTCGCCCTCCAGTTGCAGCACCACATCAACCATGTGCTCCAAGACGCGCGGTCCAGCGATCGATCCTTCCTTGGTCACATGGCCGACCAGGAAGATCGGCGTGTGATTTTGTTTGCCCAGCCGTAACAAGGCTGCGGCACAATCACGGACCTGCGAAACCGTCCCTGCCGCGCTCTGACTGCCCGATGAGTAGATCGCCTGGATCGAGTCAACGATCATCAGTTTGGGCTTCATGTTGGCTGCGTGTTCCAGGATCGACTCCACTTCAATTTCTGAGTAGACAAAAAGTTTGTCGCTTTTGATATGGAGTCGGTCGGCGCGGCGCTTGATCTGATGGGCGCTCTCTTCGGCGCTAACATAAAGGACTGGGCCAGCACTCTGCGCCACCTCGGATGCCATTTGCAATAGGATTGTACTTTTGCCAATCCCAGGGTCCCCACCCACCAATACACAGGCTCCTGGCACAATGCCGCCGCCGAGCACGCGATTCAACTCGGCCATTTTGAGTGGCAGGCGATCCAGGTTGTCGAGCGTAATCTGTGGCAGCGGTGTCGGCATCGCTGCACCCGCAGCCGTAGGCATCACACTGCGCCCCTTTTCCGGGACACGGATTTCGACTTCCTGGAGCGTGTTCCACTCGCCACAGTCGGGACATTTGCCCATCCATTTCATCTGCGTGCCGCCACAGTTGGAGCAGACGTATTGGCTCTTGCTTTTGCTCATAATACTATCCGTTGAGAATCTGTGAATTACGGATTGCGAAACATGACCTGCGTTCTGCAACCTGCCACTTACACCCTACATCTTGTACACTTTCGAACATTTGTGCGGATAGTATAACATAAATTGTGACTAAAATACAGGCGAAGTGCGCTCAGATTGTAGATTTGCCGCCTGTTGTTTGCGCGAACGCTGTTTGAGCCAGCGATACGTCAACGAACCACTGGCCATCGCAACGAGAAAGAGTACTGGGTTCCAACTGTTGAGCAAAGCCAACGATGAAAAGCCCGGACCAGGACAGTAGCCACTAATGCCCCAACCAATGCCGAAGATTGCTGCTCCTACGATCAGTGGACGGTCAATAGCACTCTTTGTGGGTAAATAGAATTTATCGGCAAAGAATGGATTGGATCGGCGCAGCACAAAGCGAAAGGCAATGATAGTCACGCCTACTGCACCGCCTAAGACAAAGACCAGGGTAGGGTCCCATTTCCCGGCGATGTCTAAAAAACCGAGCACGCGTGCTCGGTCAATCATTTGCGAAATGCCCAGCCCCAAACCAAAAATCACGCCGCATAGTAGGGCAACAAGGTTTTGTTTCATTGTACGTTCTCCTGTTCTGAAAATACAAGTGAAGAATTACGAGTCTCTTCGTAATTGTCGTTGTCTTTGGGCCATAGGTATGTTGTCTGAAGCAACCTGCAACATTACAACATATGGCGCATGACAAAGACCGTAATTACCCCTGTCACCACAAAGACGAGCACAGCGACCAGGGAGCGAGGTGAAAGCCGACCTAATCCGCAGACACCATGGCCGCTGGTGCAGCCGTTGCCCTGGCGGGTGCCAAAGCCTACGAGAAAGCCGCCGAGAATCATGGCCATGGGGGCGAGAGGCGAAGTCGGGGTCGGCGAACTGGCCAAACCGTACTCGTAGATCGCCGTTCCCAGAACGAGACCAACCAGAAATAACCAGCGCCAAAGCGAAGATTCAGCAAGTGGCGGCGCAACCAAGGTATGCACCATGCCACTGACACCAGCGATGCGCCCTAACAAAAGCAGCAGCAAGGTTGCGCTCAGGCCGATCAAAATGCCGCCAAGCAAGGCGCTACCCCAATCAAATTCAGCCATAGAGACCTCCAGGTCAAAGGTAGAGAGAATCGTATATACAGATGTCCAAATCGAACCTCTGTAATGAATATATGAGATTAAAATTTTGGAGAAACTGTTAGCGACAACAGCAAGGGGTACAACAAGAGGTAAAACGAGTACAATCAGCCAGGAGTGTGGCAGAAAAAACGTTCAATTGCCAATAATCGGGATTGCCTGCCAATGGGTCAGGCTGCAACGGGGCGAGCATAGACAAACTCCTTATACAGATGACACATAACCATGGCACAATTTCCATCGCTTTTGTGTTCGGCAAATTGTGCCATGGTTTAATAAATGATGCTTTACTAGAAACAGGAGTATATCATGTTCTTTTATCTAGGAAAAAAGTAAGGGATGAGATACAGGATGCAGGAAGCAAGATGCTGGATCACTTTGCAATCTGCAATCTTGCTTTTATGGAACCGGCGTGGAGGCTACAGTCAACGTGAAGGTTGATGTCGATTTTGCTTCGGCGGTCATTGCTGCATCAAGGGCGCTGGTTTCAAGCGGTATCATCTGCTCGGCCAACAGCGTTATGATTGGTGCTGGGAAGATTGGTTGCTCGACAACCGTCAAGTCATCAGCCCCATAGAGTTGCAGTGAGCCCACTGTGACCCAACCGGCTGTGCCATCATCTTCGTACACGGCAAGAAATTTCCCATCGCTTGAGCGACCAGTCACAGTTAGTGTACTCCCGGCGGGCACGGTTGCCACTACCCTGCCATTAGGTGCATCGACAATCGAAGCACCTCCCGTGGCAATGCCCAGTGCAGTTGGTGGAATGTGAAAGGACAACGAAAGTGGTGTTGGCGTACCTTCGTCGGCGAGTAGCAACGAAGGGTCGATATCTGTCTCGGTTGCAGGCACAATAATGACCGGGGTGGCATCGTTTGTTGACTCAAAGACAGGTTTGCCCTTGACTAACTCTGGCTTGGGCTGTTGTGGCTGTGCCACCGAAGCTGGAATCGCAGTCGGTGCAGCGGGAGTCCCTCCCCCACAGGCAGCCAGCAAAAAGACAAGGAGAAGCAGACAAAGCAATTGTGGATTGCGCCGTTGTAACAATTCGCCATTCTTAATTCGTAATTTATTCATAACGTAACGCATCAATCGGGTTGAGACGGCTGGCGCGAAAGGCTGGATAGATTCCAAAGACAAGTCCCACTGCCATCGAGAAAAAGAAAGAGATTGCCACTGCATCCGCGCCAACTTCGGGGCGGAACCCAGAAAAAGCCATGCGCGCTGCGATAGCGCCTCCCCAACCAAGCGCAATACCGATCGAGCCGCCGAAGACGGCCAGAGAGATCGATTCAATTAGGAACTGTAACAAGACATCGCGCCGCTTGGCACCGACCGCTTTCCGCAAACCGATCTCGCGAGTACGCTCGGTAACGCTGACCAGCATGATGTTCATGATTCCAATGCCACCTACCAGCAAACTGATAGCGGCAATCGCCCCCAAGAAGGTAGTCAGGATTGATAATACATCCCCAAAGACGCTGATCAGATCGTTCTGGCTGATGATGTTAAAGTCGTCGCCCGATAGGAAAGAGATATTGCGCCGTTCGCGCATCAACGTCTCAATCTGTTTGATCGTCTCTGCTGTGTGTTCTTTGTCGATAACGGAGGCGTAGATCACGTTGGCTTGGTATTCGCCGCTTACTGTCTTGTTGCGGAAAAGTCGATCTTGCGCAGTTGTCAGTGGAAGGATGACCGTCTCATCCTGGTTGCTGCCTGGGCCACCGCCACCTTTTTCCTCTAACACACCGATTACGCGGAAGAGGATGTTGTTGATCGTAATCGTCTGGTCGAGTGGATAGTCGCTGGGATCAAAGAGATCCTTGAATACTTTCGAGCCAATTACCGCAACTCGTCCTCGTTCATCAAAATCAGCCTGGGTAATAAAACTTCCGAGCACCACATTCCAGTTCCGCACTTCGGTGTAAGAAGGCGTTACCCCCTCTACCGAGACACGCAGGTCTTTGTCGCCTCGGGTGGCCACTGCATTGGAAATATACGATGCAGTCACCGCACGCACATAGGGCACGCGAGATCGATCTCCAATTGCGTTCATGTCGGCTAACGTGAGCAACTTAGTATTGTTGGCTTGGCGGCGATCCGGCGGACCATCGGCGAATTGGCCAGGCGTAATAAAGAGTAGATTGCTGCCCAGGCTGGCGAATTGATCTGTGACGTAATTTTGCACGCCGCGGCCCATCGAAATCAGCACAATCACTGCGCCGACACCGATGATAATCCCCAACATGGTCAAGATACTGCGTAATTTGTTGGCCGCCAAAGCTCGAAAGGCGACCCGTAATGATTCAATTATATTCATAGAAATCTACCTACAACAAGGGTAGCTCGACTTTATCAGGCGCGGCCGACTCATTGATAACCTGGACCGGCACAACCTCTTCCTTGGCAACTGGAATGGGCACAGGAACAATCGGATCTGCCTCTGCTGGCTGCGGCGCAACTTCAACGGCGACCTCATTTTCGCTGAGATCATTCGGATTGCTAGCTGGCTCAACTGCTTCTGGTTCGCTCAGGGCATGGTCGGCTGCATAGATGCCAGCGCGAATCTTATGGCGTTGGTCTTTTGCAATCACACCATCGCGAATCCAAACGACTCGTTCACAGTAATCGGCTGTCTCCGGATCGTGCGTTACAAAGACAATCGTGATGCCTTGATCGCGGTTTAACCGTTGAAAGAGCTTCATGATCTCGACACGCGTCTTGCTATCGAGGTTGCCAGTTGGCTCATCGGCCAGGATCATGGCGGGGCGATTGATGAGAGCACGCGCAATCGCAACACGCTGTTGCTGACCGCCAGATAACTCGTTGGGACGATGATCCAGACGTTCGCCTAAGCCAACGAGTGAAAGCGACTCTTTGGCCCGTTTGCGCCGCTCGCGCCCCGAAATACCACTGTAAAGCAAGGGCAGTTCGACATTGGCCAGCGCTGTCGTACGCGCAAGCAGGTTATAGCTTTGAAAGACAAATCCGATCTTACGGCTGCGGATGGCGGCGAGCTGATTGTCACTCAGTTTGCGTACATCGACGCCATCTAACATGTAGACGCCCTCGCTGGGTACGTCCAGGCAGCCTAGCACATTCATCAAGGTGGACTTGCCGCTACCGCTAGGACCCATGATGGCCATAATCTCGCCTGGGTAGATATCGAGATTGATCCCACGCAGCGCTTGCACTTCGATATCACCCATCTGGTAGAGCTTTTTGACATCACGTACCGAAATGACTGGCTTTACATCGCTGCTTAACCGTTTGGGTCGTGACGTCGCGCTGACCCCTACAACTTCCCCATCTCCTGGCGCAGTTGCCGCCACCTCTTGGCTTGGCTTGGGTGCTGCTGCCGCTGCGCCATTGGATGATTCGCTCCTTGCGGTCACCTTCGGTGCCATCTGAGGGGAGGCACTTGGCACCGCCTCGCCTACTGGCCCCTCGACGACGGTGGCAGCGGTGCTCATCTCCTGCACCGGAGATGACACTGGTGCAACGGGAACCGCAGGATAAGTTGGATCCTGGCGCAGTTCAAACTCAGGTCGCGCTTTGCTCGTCGCAACTTTGAGTGTTTCGTTGTCCGTGCCTTCGACCAACGTTACACTATTAGAGCTCTTTGTCTTTAGCGTAAACGGCTTAGGAATCGGTACCTGGCTGGCTGAACCGGAACCTTGCCCTGTTTCGCTGGCGCGATTACGTCGGAAAGGATTCATGCTTTTAGTTGCCTCCTCCTCCGAAGAGGGCGTTCCGCAATTGGTCTTGACTGGTGGTGGTGACCAAGGCAACCTCGTCATTATCATTGAGTCCGGCCAGAATCTGGCTTTCGCGCTCGTTGCGTAGTCCAAGCGTAACCTCTTGCAGCACAGGTTGACCACTGACCATTTTGCTCACAAAGGCCTGCCCGGTTTCACGATTCAGTTGGATAAAACGATTGGCTAGCAGTACCACATTGTCTACCCGTGCGGTGACAATGATGGCGGTGGCGCTCATGCCTGCACGCAAGGGTGCATCGGTTGGGTCGGGCACGATTGTTACTTCATAGGCGATGACACCGCTTACTTCCTGCGCCGTGGGTGCCACCTTGGTCACCTTGCCTGTCAAATTGTAATCGGGCAGGGCGTCGAGGCTAAGTTCTACAGTTTGGCCGACCTGTACCTGGCGCACATCAATCTCGTCGACCAAGACCGTCATGTGAAAGTTGCCCAGGTCGCTCAAAACGACCGCTGGCAAGGCTCCGCTGGTCAATTCTCCTTGCTTCACATTCACTGTGCTAACGACGCCATCAAAGGAGGCGACCAAGCGTGCATTGTTCAGCGAATTCTCCGCTTGCAGTTGATTGAGTTGGGCCTGGCGCACCTGCGCTCGGGCAATGTTGAGGTCAACCTGTTTCGGGCCTTCGAGCAGCTTGCTCAGACTATTTTGTGCCTGGACCAAGCCACTTTGTGCCTGACGTAGTGACACTTCGCCCTGAGCAATTTGTGCTTGGGCCTGAGCTACTTGCGCCTGGTTGGGTGCCTTCTTTTCTTGATTTTCGTCGGTTACGGCTGCCTGCGCTTTGGCATTTTCATAGGCAATGGTAGCCGATTCAAGTTGTTGCGACTGGGGCAACATACCGACATTGGGCAGGGTTTTGACTTCGTCGTACGCACGTTGGGCGACTCTCAGATTGATCTCTGCCTGACGTAACCCAGCCTCGTTGAGTTTGCGCTGATTTTCGGTGATTGGGTCAATAATGAAAATCTGACGATAGTTGGCCTGCGCACTGGCAAGTTGCGCCTCTGCCCCAGCTACGTTGGCTTGCGCTACCTCGACCGCAGCTTGAGCCGCCAAAACATCACGGGCGTCGGCGGGAGTTTCCAATTTCTCCAATTGGGACTGGCTAATCTCTAAATTTACCTTGGACTGAGCCAAGGCTAATGTCAGATCAGTTGTCTCCAACTCAGCCAGTAATTGACCTTTGCTGACTGCTTGACCTGCAGTAACCAATACAGTACTGACACGCCCTGCCGAGCGAAACGCCAAGGACACTTCCGACTCAGGCTCAATGCTGCCTGTCGCATTGACTGTGGCTTGAATGGAGCCTCGCCCAACTTTTACTGTTTCGTAACTGGGCGCTTGTTCCTGTGCCTTGGCTGGTTGATAATAATTTTGATAGCCATACCAGCCACCAATCGCAAGCACCACAATAACTGCGAGTGCAATTAATAACCTTCGCATATTTTGAATCGCTTTCAATTAGAATTTATTGTGCAAATAATGGTTGTTTCAACTAAGGAACAGCCATGTTTGGTGAGAAAATCCGTATTTTGCCCTTGCTATCTTAACAACAGTTGATTCATCCTGTCAGTGAGACAACTCACTTCTCAAAATGATTTGCCTCATTCTCATCTGACTTTCTTACTATAGCTTATTTTACGCTAAGGATGACGAATCGCTTTAATGTGAACATCACTGGAACTAATAAGCAGTACGAAGAAATGAAGCAGAGGTTGCAGAAGAGCTGTTTATTCCATCACAGCGGATGTGACAGCAGTTGGGTATATCGAGTGATCACACTTGTTTTGTCCTGTAGGGACACCCGAATTTAGATCGGTGAATGTTTCTCGATTCTAAACTCAGGATGTCTCTACGGGACGAGGGGCTTTACGTTCGGTTGTTGACAACAATCCCTATTGTTCTTTTCCAACAGTCATGCCTGCCAGATGTTCCAGAGCCATAATCAGACCGTGATTGCCCTTGTCACCCAGCCCCATTTGCTGCAATGTGCGATAGAGTTGGAAGATCATGCCGGTGCCCATGAGGGGGACACCCAACTGGTCAGCGGCTTCGAGGACTAGACGCACATCTTTCTGTTGCAGGTCGATGGTAAAGCCAGGTCGCCAATCGCGCCGCATGATTTGTGGTGCCCGGTTGGTGAACATCCAACTGCCTGCCGCACCTGGGGAAACAGCCTCGTAAGTCTTTTGTAGATCAAGGCCACCCGCTTGGGCAAAGAGCATCGCTTCACACATGGCAAGGCAGTTGCCTACCACAAGGATCTGATTGACCAACTTTACCATCTGTCCTGCACCAGTAGGGCCAACATGGGTGATGGTCTTCCCCATAGCTTGGAAGACCGGCATCGCTCGCTGTAGATCTGCCGCATCACCCCCAATCATGATGGTAAGTGTCCCTTTGGCTGCACCTTCACTGCCTCCACTCAATGGGGCATCCAGAAAGCGAATGCCCTTTTCGGCCAATTTGGCGGCAAGGTCACGAGTCGCCTGCGGGCTAATAGTGCTGCAATCGATTACCAGAGAGCCTGCCTTGGCCTGCTGGATGACACCATTCTCGCCCAGAATCACGGCTTCCACATCGGGGGTGTCGCTGACACAGGTGATAATGATATCGCTTTTGGCGGCCACATCAGCAGGGCTGGCCGAGACGATTGCGCCATCTGCCGCCAATTCATCCATGCGGCTGGCTG
Source organism: Caldilineaceae bacterium (assembly GCA_046328715.1). Taxonomy (GTDB): domain Bacteria; phylum Chloroflexota; class Anaerolineae; order Caldilineales; family Caldilineaceae; genus JAXLWB01. The sequence goes on from JAXLWB010000014.1 coordinate 94,578, forward strand.
TGCGATTCCACACATGCACCTTGTAGCCTGCCTTGAGTAGATTGCGCGTCATTCCACGACCCATAATGCCCAGTCCGACAAAGCCGATCTCTTCTGCCATTGTTTCCTCCTTGGTATTTGACTTGTTTCGCTTGAACTTGATAGATACAGGACTGCTATTTATTGTAGTCGGGGTATATTCCATAAAACAAGTACGGGCACGCATGTGCGTGCCCGTACAAATTTAACCCATGATACAGGTGAAGAACTGAGCCTATGGTTAGCGCAGGAGGGCTGCCAACTCGTCTTCCTCTTCGTCCTCTTCGGTGGGCAATTCCTCAATTGGCGCAACTGGTACCACAGGCTCCTCATGGCCAATGACTTCGAAGGTGAAGTCTTTCACGGTCTTGCCGTCGTCGTTGGTAATTTCCTTATAGTCGATCAGAACCGTGTCACCCGGGACAAACTTGTTCGCCAGCAGTTGCTCGCTGAGCGGATCCTGGATGCGACTCTGAATGGCACGGCGCAAGGGGCGGGCTCCATAATCAGGATCAAAGCCTGCCTCGGCAATCGCCAAACGGGCTTCATTGGAAATTTCCAACTTGATCTCTTGTTCACCCAGTTGCAAGCGCAAGGGGCGCATTTCCAGGTCGGCCACCAAGGCAATTTCTTCGCGTGACAAACTGCGGAAAACCATGATGCCATCCAAGCGGTTGATGAACTCAGGGCGGAAGGACTTCTTGAGCGCATCCATCACCTTCGCCTTCATCGACTCATACTCTTGCTCACGACCTTCGAAATCTTCTTTGGAAATCGAGAAGCCCAGCTTGTTTGAGCCTTGAATCAGTTTGGCACCGATGTTGCTCGTCATCAGGATCAAAGTGTTGCGGAAGTCGACACGGCGGCCCTTCGCATCGCTCAAATGGCCATCTTCCATGACCTGGAGCAGCATATTGAACGCTTCAGGATGGGCCTTTTCGATTTCGTCGAGCAGAATGACTCGATAGGGGCGGCGGCGTACTGCTTCGGTCAATTGGCCACCTTCTTCGTAGCCAACATAACCTGGAGGCGCACCGACTAGGCGGCTCACATTGTGGCGCTCCATAAACTCGCTCATATCGATCTTGAGCAGAGCTTCTTCACTGCCAAACAGGAATTCGGCCAGTACTTTGGCTGACAACGTTTTGCCCACGCCTGTTGGGCCAAGGAACATAAAGACACCAATTGGGCGCTTGGGGTCCTTGAGACCAGCACGAGCACGCCGTACTGCCCGGCTAATAGCCTTGATCGGCTCTTCTTGACCGATGATGCGTTGGCGGAGTGCCTTTTCCATCTCAAGCAAGCGTTCGCGTTCCTCGCCAGCAATACGGCTGACCGGCACACCTGTCCACATCGCCACCACATCAGCAATGTCTTCCGAGGTTACCTTGGGCAGATTGGCCACTTGGGTGCCACCTTCGCGCAGTTGCGTCAGCTTGGCTTCCATCTCCACTTCTTTGTAGCGCAGATCAATTGCATCATCAAAGCGCTGGGAATCGAGCGCTTCTTCTTTTTGCTTTTGTAGCTTTTTGAGCCCCATAAAGGTCTCGCGCAAGTTGGCGGCGTAGGGAGCCTTGTACATGCGCACGCGGCTGCTGGCTTCGTCGATCAGGTCGATGGCTTTGTCGGGCATAAATCGATCGGGCACATAGCGTGCTGCCAGATGCGCAGCCGACTCCAATGCCTCGTCGGTGATGGTCAATTTATGATGGGCTTCGTAGCGGTTGCGAATGCCACGTAAAATCTGGACCGTTTCCTCGATCGAAGGTTCGTTGACCATGATCGGTTGGAAACGGCGTTCGAGGGCCGCATCGCTTTCTACATATTTGCGATATTCGTCGAGCGTGGTGGCACCCAACACTTGGAGTTCGCCACGGCTGAGTGCTGGCTTGAGGATGTTGGCAGCATCGACACTGCTACCTGCCGCACCGGCACCGACCAGCATGTGAACTTCGTCGATAAACAGAATCGACTGGCTGGCGATGACTTCTTCAATCACCTTTTTCAGCCGCTCTTCAAACTGGCCGCGGTACATGGTGCCAGCAACCAGACTACCCACGTCTAACATCAGCAGACGGCGATTGAGCAAGGTCTCCGGTACATCACCTTCTACAATACGCTGGGCCAGGCCCTCGACAATGGCTGTCTTACCCACACCTGGCTCGCCAATCAAGGCCGGGTTGTTCTTGGTGCGGCGACTCAGAATTTGGATCATGCGCTCGATCTCATTCTGGCGGCCAATGACTGGGTCCAGCTTACCTTCTTCGGCCTGGGCTGTGAGGTCGCGCCCTAACTGATCCATTAACGGAGTCTTGGACTCTTTCTTCTGCTTTTCTTTCGATTGCTGTTGGGTTTGCAGAATGTTGCGTGCTGTTTGTGTGCGCACACGATCCAGGTTGATGCCTAGACCGCGCAATACATTCACCGCAATCCCTTCGCCTTCACGCACCAGACCAAGCAGGAGGTGCTCGGTGCCAATGTAATGATGTCCCATCAAGCGAGCTTCGTCTACTGCCAATTCGATGACACGCTTGGTGCGCGGGGCAAGAGTCGGTTTTCCAAACGGCGCTCGTTCACCGCGACCTACCGTTCTTTCCACCGCCCGAATTACCTGGCTAGGCTCTACACCCAGCTCGCGCAACACTTTCACCGCTACACCGTTTTCTTCTCGCACTAATCCAAGCAGGAGGTGCTCGGTGCCGATGTAATTATGGTTCAAACGCAACGCTTCTTCTTGGGCCAGTGTTAAGACTCGTCGAGCACGTTTCGTAAACCGATCTAGTTTATCAGACATACATGAATCCTCACCTGAAATACTCAGGACTTAAACACTTTGTAGGAACAAAGATGAGCTGGGGTTCTCCCACCTTACCTTGTTATCAAGATTTTCCTTGTTTAAAGCTATCGAATCTTCTGACAACAGTTGCTACATTCATCTATCTTTGGGCCGTCAACTTCAGCTTTGGCAACTGTGTAACTGTGTCACTTGTTATTACATCTATATTAAACCACTGTGTCAAGTAGCAATATACCTATTGGCTTTTCTACATACCTACCAATTTGACCAGTTTTTTAGCAAACCTTGATCTACACTTCTTACTGTGATTTAAACTGTAACTGTATGACTGGGTCGGACTTACACTATAGGATAAACGGCTTCAATCATAACTTTACTAAACAATATACTGACATTTTATGCTTTATCAAAGTAATCTACAATCTGTTAATCACAAATTTGCCAAGATTCCCGTAATTAACGTCTCAATTTATCATGTAGGCGATGTCAAAATAAAACTATTCTATTGAAATCGCTTACGTCATTGCAAAAAGCGAGGGAATTGGACTGTTCTTTGTTTGCAATGGCCTTAGGGAGATTCTGTGTTGTCACAAATAAGCGTCTCGCTGCAATCCATCGATCAAGATGCTGTAGAGGGTCGCATCGATCCTCGGTTTATGGGCGTCAATTTGTGGCTGCTACAAATTAGGAACTATTTTAATAAGTTCTCAGACAGTTTGTCAACCAACCAATCTATCAGGATTGAGTCCTATTTTGTACGTCAAATAGACGAATTTTGTTCCATAAGGTCGCTTATTCGTGTGGATCGAACGATTTGACAGCCAACACACAGGGCGTAGGGGCACAAGACCTAAAAAGAGAGGGCGATCCATCGCCCTCTCTTTTATAACATTCATTCTTTTATCATTGTGCTGTACGAGAGTTGCCGCATTTCTGACTAGACAGCCATTTCGGCAAGCTCTTCGACCGGCTCTTCGCTGCTTTCGTCAGCAGGAGCTTCGGCGTCACTGGGGGCGATGGCCCAATCCAGCTCTACCTTTTGCTCGGGCGGCAAGGCCTGCTTCAGACTCAGTCCCAAGCGGCGTTTGTCGGTCTCGATGCGAATAATTCGCAGATCGTATTCCTCGCCCTCTTTGACGACTTCCTTGGGGTGGGCAACTCGCTTATCCGAAAGCTCGCTGATATGAATCAGGCCCTCGATCCCGTTTTCTTCGATGCGGGCAAAAGCGCCAAAGTTGACCAGCTTGGTGATGCGACCACGCACGATTTGACCAATCTCGAAGATTGAATCGATGACCGCCCACGGTTCTGGTTGGAGGCGGCGCAGACTCAAGCCAATGCGGCGCTTGTCGAGGTCGACATTGAGCACTTGGACCTTGACCTTGTCGCCAACGTGTACCACTTCGGACGGGTGGGTGATGCGATTCCAGCTCATCTCGCTCATGTGAATCAACCCGTCAGCTCCGCCCAAGTCGACAAAGGCGCCGAAGTCGGCAATACTACTGATAACGCCGGTAAAGATCTCACCTTCGCGTAGCGAGTCGAGGAGCTGTTCCTTCTGCTTGCGGCGCCATTCGCGCATGGCCAAACGCTCAGAAAGAATCAACCGATTGCGCTTGCGGTCCAGATCGATCACTTTCACCTTCAAGGTGTTGCCGATCAATCCACCGTAGCGTGCTTCGATCTCTTCGTCGCTTTCCTGGTTGTTGATCGTGATCGAGCTCAACTGGCTGGCGGGCACAAAGCCGCGCACCTGACCCAAGCGAGCAATCACACCACCGCGATTGAAACTCTCGACCACGGCATCGAACATTTCCTGCGACTTCATGAGCGATTCGGCAGTTTCCCAGTCCTTCTCAGCCATTGCTCGACTAATGCTAAGGTGGACTTGACCGTCCTTGTCTTCCTTTACAATGCAGACGGGCACTTCGTCGCCAATCTTCAGTTTTTCGAAGAAATTGTCCATTCGTTCCAAGTCACGACCTTGAACGATGCCCTCCGATTTGAAGCCGATGTCTACAAGTAATTCATTCGAACGCTTGTCCACAACAATCCCTGTGCGAATTTCACCCGTTTGCGGTTCCTGCAACGAGCGTTCGATCTCATCGAGCAGGGCTGCCATTGGATGGGGTTCCGTCACAGCAACATCTGAGAAGTAGCTTTGAGCCATAGAAAAAAACAGTCCTCCAGAACAATAAATTAACTACATATAGCAGCATTTACAGCATCATTACTGGAAATACCCACTATCTACTCACTCATACTCAAAAGAATGACGGATGAAGGTACAAGATAGTCTTCATCATTCAGACTTGTGAGAAAGAGTTACACACACAATGCGATAACTTCAATTTCAACCAATCCCCCCAATGGCAAAGCCGCCACCTGAACGGTGCTACGCGCAGGCGGGCTACCCGTGAACGCTTGCGCATAAATGGCGTTAACAGTAGCAAAATCTGCCAAATTGGCGAGAAAGATTGTTGTTTTGACAATCTGATCCATACTTGATCCTGCCGCTTGTAAAAGGGCAGCAACATTGGCAAGCGCTTGACGCGCTTGCGCTTCTACACCCTCAGCAAGCTTACCTGTTGCGGGGATTAATCCAAGTTGGCCAGACGCAAAAATTAGGGAATCGGTTTTGATTGCCTGTGAATAGGGGCCGATTGCAGCCGGGGCGTGCGTGGTTGTAATTACCTGACGAGTCATCAAACCTCACAATATTAATGGATGATTAGAGTGTAATGAAAAAGTGTCAATAAGTCAAACTTTTCAACGGGAATTGTGAGATAATTGTTGTAGAGAGTCAGCAAAGTGGCAAAGTCGAAAAGTGAAAGAGTTGAATCGTGAGCACCAAGGATGGCTAGCTAATCCAGCATCACCATTCAAACTCTGCCCTTTGCCGCCTTTTTCACCTTTACTCTGGCACAATGGGCAGGCTCCGACGCATGATGTCGTAATTTTCCAACGCTCGTCCTGCACCCAAGGCGACACAGGCAATGGGGTTTTCTGCCACATAGGCTGGTACACCAGTTTCCTGGGTGAGCATGGGGGCAATATTGCGAAGTTGGGCGCTGCCACCAGTCAATACCATGCCACGGTCGATAATGTCGGCGGCCAGCTCGGGAGGCGTTTTTTCCAAGGTAGCCCGAACGGTGCTGACAACGGCCTGCAACGGCTCTTGCAGCGCTTCTGTGACTTCGCTGCTGGTAATGTGAATGATTTTGGGCAAACCCGTTACTTGATCGCGACCACGCACTTCCATGCTACGGTCTTGCTCCATAGGAAGGGCGCTGCCAATCGCAATTTTGATCTCTTCTGCGGTTTGCTCGCCAATCAATAAGTTATACTTTTTACGCACATAGTTGATGATGGCTTCGTCGAAACGGTTACCGCCGACGCGGACACTGCTCCATACCACAATGTCGTTCATCGTGACTACGGCTGCTTCAGTTGTACCACCACCCATATCAACAACCATGTTGCCAGTCGGAGTGCCAATCGGCAGACCGGCACCATAGGCAGCGGCCAACGGCTCTGGGATCAAGTACGCTGCTCCAGCACCGGCCTGCATGGCGGCATCATGGACAGCACGCTCTTCCACGCTAGTAACGCCACGCGGGGTGCTAATCATCACCTTGGGGCGAAAGAGAGGACGAAAGAGAGGATTTGGATTGCCAACGATGCTTTGAATAAAATAACGCAGCATCACTTCGGTGAGCACGAAATCGGCAATCACGCCGTCACGCATCGGGCGCACAACTTCGATGCTCTCAGGCGAACGGCCTAACATGTCGTAGGCTTCATGCCCTACAGCCACCATTTTGTTGTCGCGCACACTGATCGCCACAACAGAGGGCTCAGACATTACGATTCCTCGGCCTTTGACATGCACCAGCACATTGACGGTTCCGAGATCAATTCCGATATGTTTTCCAAACATGAAAGTATATAGACAGCTAAACAGGTAAACAAGCAGCGTAAGTAAATAACAAAAACTCACCTAACTGTTTGTTTACCTGTCTACACCGGTTTTTGATAAACTTATTGAATTATGTCGTAAAATACGCTATCCACGCATCGTCTGAATGATGACCGATGCTCCTGTTGGTCCACGCCTGCCAAAGCCGATCAATAGATTTGGTGACATGCGTAGGTCCAACAACTTTTGTCACAATTCAACAATAGTCTGGTGTAAACCCAAACCAGACCAGGGTCTCTGCTGATGCATGCCTGAAAGGTGACAGATTCTTCCATTATACTGTGTACGAAAGTGAGATTCAAAACTTTTCATCTTCGATTGAGGGTAACAGACTATGACTAAACAAGCCAGTACCGCACGACCGCGTAAAAATGAGTTGCGTGACCGTGCAGCCCGTCAACGCAAGCAGCAAAACACATTGCTCTTTAGCGCTGGCGGTGTTATCTTAGCGATTATCGCCGTTGTCGTCTTTCTTAATATTCGCGGCAGTATGCCAGTCGCTGGCGAAGAAAGCTATCCAACGCAGGGGAACGCTCATATCGACCAAGACACTGCGTCACCGATTGTCTATAATAGCACGCCTCCTAACTCTGGGCCGCATTATGGGGGGCTAGCCAATTGGGGCATTTACGATACACCGATTCGCTATGAACAGGTGGTTCACAACCTTGAAGATGGTGGAGTTTTGATCTACTATCAATGTCCGGATGGCTGTGCGGACGATGTCGCCAAGCTGACAGATCTTGCCCAACCTTATATCAATGCTGGGAAACATGTTGTCATGCTCCCCAACGATCCAACTTTCACCGCAGGCGGGTCAGTCCCTGCGCATAAAGATATGGGGGCCAAGTTTGCATTAGTGGCTTGGACCAAGGTCTTAAAAATGGACACGGTTGATCTGGATCGCATGCGCCGCTTTATTGATAAGTATGTGATGGTTGATCATCATGTGGCAGGGCAAGGGTAGGACAAAGTGACAAGATGACAGGATGAATGTGCAGTTCGCTTGCCATCCTGTCATCCTATGAATTCGACCCTCTTCTAAATCTCGCTGGTGCTAAAGCGTCTGATCAACCAGTAAAGTAGCAACCCTTCAATGGCGCAGCCTACGATAAAGATGGGTGCTATCAAGGGTTCGTTAAAGTGAAGAGCCCAGAGTAGACGAGCTGGCCAGAAGGTGGGGAGCAAGCCGAAAAGCCATTGCCATGGCAACGGTGTAAAGGCTGCAAGAACCGGTGCAATCATAAAAATATTCAGTGCCTTGGCCAGGGCAAACCCCTGGACCTTGTTTGCTGCCATGGTTCCAAGACTCAGCGCCGTGATTGGCGCAATCAGCGCAGAAAGTAACAGGCAGAGGACGAGAAACCACGAGTGGCTGAGTGCTAGCTGAGCAAGGTTAAGGGCTAACCAAGTCACCAGTGCGCTGACGAGCATCGGCATGGCAAGACGGTAAGCAAGATAATTGCCCAAAGATAGGGGTGTTACTCGCATCGCCAGCAGCGTGCGGTCATCCTTCTGATCGAGCAGCAGAAAACCAACGACCATGCCTGTGATCGCTGGTGCCAGCAAGAGTAGGATGTACGCTGCGATCAAGGGAAAGGTGAAGGTCAGATCAACGCCAAAGCGACTCCTGCTCTGCTCGACGACAACCCCTCCCCCCAGACGAATTAACCCTCCTACCAGCAGAGGCAGCCAGGGCATAATACGCAACAGCGGATCGCGTTGTACACTGCGTAGATCGACTCGACCTAGCGCCCGCATCCTTCGCCCAAATGCAAGGGTCATCACTTTTCTCCTCCTTGCATACCCGCCTGGCTGTAACTCCTTTGTGCCCAGGCAGCACAAATTACCAGCGCAAGTAAACCAACGCCAATCGCCAGGAGAGTAGTTATCCACGGCTGTGGCACCAGCGCTGCATTGACCAGCCAGAAGGCAGGGTTGAGCGGGTGGGGTGTATACCAGGGCAGTAGAATGCCTGCGCCACGGACCATCAGTGGCAACCAGAGCAATCCCACCAACAAACCGGAAGGCAAGAGAAATTCATTGATTCCTCGGTAGCGCTGAACTACCGCAAAACCGACCAATACGTAGATTGTGCTTGTCAGCAGTATGCATCCGATCAGCAGCAACCAGTTGACCTGCCAACCTGCAATCAACGCTGTCAGCACCAGCGTCTCCAGCAAAGCCGGGATTGTCAGCGATAAGACCTTGCTCAGCAGATACTCCTTTAGCCGCAGCGGTGTGACGCGCAAGGCAGTCAGTGATCCTTCATCCTTCTCCAGCAGCACAAGCGCAGCCACAAAGTAAAAGGTGCTCACCGCAAGATTGCCGATCAGCATCGAGGGCAGGAGCGATGTAAAGTCAAACGCCTGCAATTGGCTCAAGATTGCCACCCAAAAGAGCGTAACAAAAAGAGTCGCCGCATAGAAGCCGCTGCGCCATTGCACTCGCAGATCGTTCTGAAAGGTAACCCAAAAGCGTTTCATAGGTAGATTCTTTAAAAGTGGCAAAGTTGCAAAGTTGCAGAGTTGAAAAGTGGAACCCAACAGCATGCCAGTGTCTTGCTTCCCCTTTTCCCCTTTACCCCAAATTTTTTCCTGTCACTCGCACAAAAATATCTTCGAGCGAAGCTTCCTGCGTGTGGAGCGTCTGAATCTCGTTGCTGCCCAGGATATGCAGAAAATCTTGGTTGTGTCCCAGGTTCGGTAGTGGGAAGATCGCCTGTTGGCGAGCACCGTTGAGGCCAAATTCGACGCGGACGGTGGCGTTACCGTAACGCAATTTGAGCGCGCGTGGACTATCGATCAAGCGAATTTCACCATTAATGATAAAGGCGACTCGATCGCAGAGTTCTTCGGCCACGCTCATGTTGTGTGTCGTCAGAAAGACAGTTGCCCCCTCATCTCGCATTCGGCGGATCAATTCCTTGATGGTTCGCGCGTTGACCGGGTCCAGGCCCGAAGTCGGCTCGTCCAGAAAGAGCAATTCGGGACGATGAAGCATCGCCCGCGCCACGCTCAGCCGATTTTGCATCCCCTTTGAAAAGTGTTCGACCCGCTGTTGGGCTGCATCGCCCAAACCGACCGATTCCAAGACGGTTTGCGCAGCGATTGTCTCTCGCTGGTAGAGTGCTCGAAAGTAGTTCAGATTCTCCAGCGCAGTTAGCTTGCGAAAATGGGTCGGCAATTCAAAGGCGACGCCAATGTGCTCGTAATAATCCGCGCCCCAACGCTGTAGATTCTTGCCGAATACAGTCACCTCACCCTGATAGACAGTGAGCAGCTTGGTGAGAATATTTTGCGTGGTCGATTTGCCAGCCCCACTTGGCCCCAGAAAGCCAAAGATCTCACCCTTGGCAATCTCGAAATTGAGATCATGGATCGCTGGCAAAGGCGCAGAAGGATATTGGTAGCACAAACCGCAAACTGAAATCATGGATAAGTCCTTGATACCTGTATGCTAGAGCTTTTCAATCGCCGCAACTGCGTTTGCGACCCCATTTTCGGCCTGGATTTTTGACCCCAACTCGGCAGCGCGCTGGCGCATCGTTTGATCGGTCAGGGCACGATCAATCGCTTGGGCTAGTTTTTCTGCTGTCAACTGTTTGCGCGGGATGGGTTGCGGTCCCACTCCCAAATCTGCGATCCGTTTGCCCCAAAAAGGCTGATCGCCAAAGAAGGGAATGATGATCGATGGAACTCCTGCGCCTAAACCCGCCGCCGTTGTGCCCGCTCCGCCATGATGCACTACCGCAGCTACTTGGGAAAAAAGCCACGAATGGGGGACCGAATCCACCATCAAGACATGGCTCGGTAAATTTTCCTTACGTAGCCCACCCCAGCCAGCTAGCAGGATGGCGCGTTGCTGATGTTTTTGAAGAGCCTGTAAAACCAAGTCGACAGTCTCTTCTGGGTTGCGATTGCCCATGCTGCCAAAGCCGATATAGACAGGCGGTGGGCCAGCTTGCAAAAATTGGGTCAACGCGGCGGGCGGCGTCCATTCCTCGCTTGCATCTAAGAACCAGTAGCCCGTGACATGGATATGACTTGCCCAATCTGCGGGTTTAGCAATCACGGAAGGGCTGAAGCCATAGAGGATCGGCGCATTCCGCAACTGCTCACTGTGATAAGGCCCCCAAAAAGGCGCAGGCGGCAAACCAAGTAGCTCTTTGCGCATTTTTTTGTCTGCCGAGCGAAAGCCCTGCCACAACATCTGCTGCGTGACATGATGAGAGATGCGATTCAGTGAATTGCCTAGCCACGCAGGAAAGCCAGGAAAGAGCGCACCGGGGAAGGCACTGGTCGGGCTAAAGGGCACCACATAGGCTTGCACCAGTGGAATCTTCATCTTTTCGGCCAAGGCGAAGGCAATGTTGAGACCACCCATGCCCGCAATCAGTAGTTCCGCCCCTTGACAGGCTGCCCAACTGTCTTTCATCCATTGAATGGCGGCGCGTTCGGCTTCCTTGGCGGTGCGCATGGTGATCGTGATGAAGTTCCCTTTTTCGAGCAGTTTGCGCATCTCTTCACTTTCGGCAATCTCCTGTACATTGCCGATGACGGGCGAAAAATCGAGATGGTAGGAAGTGACCAACGCTTCGTAATTTTGATGGGTGACCATGCGCACCGTGTGACCGGCAGCCTTTAAGCCCTGGGCCAGTGCAATATAAGGTTGAACGTCGCCTCGTGTACCAAAGGCAAGAATTGCAATTTTCATAATACGACTCACTCTTTTTATGATTCTCCAGCGCAACGATTTGCCACTGTCTAAAATGTAACCGGCAGCGATTCTAGCCCCCGCAACATGGGTGTAGATCGCCAGCGTAGCTTTTCGGCGGGAACGGCGAGTTGCAGATTGGGTAGCCGCTGCAACAAAGCGTTCAGTGCAATTGAACCTTCCAGCCGGGCCAACGGTGCACCCACACAGTAGTGAATGCCATGTCCAAAACCGAGATGGCGGTTCTTCTGACGGCGAATATCAAAGCTATCTGGTTGCTCGAAACAGTGCTTATCCCGATTGGCCGATGCCAACACTGCCAACGTTAAGCCGCCACTCGGAATCGTCACCCCAGCCAGCGTGACCTCTTGGCTGGCGTAGCGTTCCGTAGCTTCAGAGACTGGGTCTGTAAAGCGTACGATTTCTTCGATGGCACTGCGCATCAAAGCGGGTTCAGCACGCAACAGTGTCATTTGCTCTGGATTTTGCAGCAGAGCAAGGGTGCCTGAAGCAATCAAATTGACTGTCGTTTCATAACCAGCGATCAACAAGATCATCGCCATCCCTAGCAACTCATCTTCATCGAGTCGCTCTCCGGCTTCTTCCGCCTGTACCAAAGCGGACAATAGATCATCGCCGGGATGGGCGCGGCGCTCTACGATCAATTGGCGCAGAAAACGGATGGCTCGCCAGAAGGTAGGAATCGCTAGTAAGGTTAACAGATCGGATGGCGGCTGGAGCATCGCCTTGACCCAGCGGTGAAAACGCAAACGATCCCCTTCTACTACGCCCATTAGCTCCGAGATCACGGTCAATGGCACCTGCAACGCAAAGTCGTTGACTAAATCCATGGAAGTGCGCGTCGTTGCCCGATCCAACAGCGTGCCAACGATCTGCTGGATGTTTGCACTCATTTCCTCAACACGGGCGGGTGTGAAGGCTTTATGAACCAGCGCTCGCAGACGGGCATGGTTTGGATCATCCTGGTCGAGCATATTGGTTGTCAAAGGCTTGAGAAAGCCTGGCACCCACTGTGCTGACTTGCGCTGACTTGGCTGCTTGATGTTTGCCTGATTTTTGACAAAGCGTTCATCTTTGAGTACCGCAACCACGTCATCGTAACGGGTGACCAGCCAGACGTCCGTCCGCCCCATCCTGGCTTTGTATACGGGATGTTCCTCCCGCAACCAGGCATAGAACGGAAAAGGATTGGCACGGAATTCCCTGCGTGCGATATTGATCGGTTGGCGCTGTGTGGCCCAAAGCTCATTTGTGGTCATCACTGCATTCATGGATTGCCTCCTCTTGCTTTGCTAAAAACGTAATCGGTACTATATGGCTCCAGTTACGTTAATTCCACCTGAACATTACCGAGGTTGTAAACCTTTAAACAGAATTTCAAAGAGAACCTCTGGTAACTCCTCCCATTGTTCTTCAACGTTCATATAGCCAAGCATGCGCAAAAGCAACACTCCCAGCACGCTGCCTGTGATGACATTGATCGTCATTGCAGGCTCGATCGGGCGGATCGTTCGATTGGCAATCAGCGCTTCAAAATAGGGCTTAGCGACTGTCATCGTTGGCTCGATCACCTTTTCCAGATATTCTTTGCGTAACGTTTCATTGCCCAACACTTCCTGCAAAATTGCCTGGAAGGTTGCCATTTGGTTGCCCATAAACTCCATGCGCTGCCGGAAATAAGCAACAGAGAAGTCCTCGGCTGGCTGGGTAGCGGCTTGAGCGAAATCCTCAGCCCGTTGGTCGCTTTGGTTGATCCGGTGCATTAGACCCAACATTAGATCTTCTTTGTTTTTGAAGTAGATATAGATAGTGCCATCGGCGACGCCTGCGACACGCGCAATCTCTTTGATGGTAGCGCGCGCAAAGCCCTTTTCGGCAAAGACCTTTGTCGCTGCATCAAGAATTTGATTGCGCCGTGCTTCGACCAATTGCGCTTGGATTGGGTCGGATTGTTCTGCCATAGCTCCTCAGTGAACGCCCGTTCAGTATTGTGAATGAATGTTCATTCATAATAGCATTGGAGCTATAGGTTGTCAAGCGTGCTGCCAACGGGGATGTATATCTAGTTGGGGCGGGTTTTTCAGAGTCATGAGCGTGAGCTCATGGCTCTGAAATTACCCAAGACCCTATATACACCCGCCAACGGATTTGGGGAGCGGATTATCTCAATAAAATCCGTTGGCAGCGCTTGACAACTAAAAAAAGTATGATACAATAAATCTAACCCCTCCCCCTTGGGGGGAGGGGTTAGGAGGGGAGCGATGCTCGACGATACCAAAAAGCGGGATCTTACCAATCGATTGCGCAGCGCGGAGGGACATATCCGTGCTGTTCAGCGCATGGTCGATGAGGATGCTTACTGCATGGACATTCTCAAGCAGATCAAGGCTGTGCAGAAGGCACTAGAACAGGTCAGTGTACTGACGCTGGAAAATCACCTCAATACCTGTGTTGCTACTGCCATCCGCAGCGATGATGAACAGGAGCAACATCGCGTGGTGAATGAAATTATGGATGTATTTCGTGCGACTGGAAAGATGTAAGAGTTAGGAGGGTAAAGGGGTGAAAAGAGTCACCCCTTTACCCTCCTAACTCTGACTCGTCATATATTTTTGATACAAACGAAAGGAATATCTACCATGACAACCAAAACCTATCTCGTCCCCAACATTTCGTGTGGACATTGCACTGCTACGATTGAACGTGAGTTGAAATTTGTGGAGGGACTTGAATCGGTCAAGGCCGAAATCGACAGCAAAAAGGTCACCGTCGAAGTGGCTGATGCCGGGGTGCTCAAGGATGTTGAAGCAACACTTGATGAGATTGGCTATCCCCCTGCGCCTTCGGTCGCATTGGAAATTTAACCATGCGTCAAATCAGGCGAGGGCTTCTCTTGCTGCTGCTCCTTTTAAGCGGCATATTGATTGCCTGTGGCAGTTCCGAAGAGGCAGTTGCAGTCAGACATATTGCGGTTGAGGCCAAAGAATTTACATTCTCACCTGCTGATCTTAGGGTCAAAGTCGGAGAGAAAGTTGAAATCGAATTCAAAAATTTCGGCGCAGTCGAGCATGATTTCAATATTGAAGCCTTGCCCGTCAGCGGTGAAGTAACAGCCCATGGTGATCAGCATACCCTTGCCACCGCCCACGACCATGAGGCGACAGGAACTGCGGTTCACGTTCTGGCCAAGGCGGGCAACATGGGCCACCTGATCTTTACCCCCAGCCAGGCTGGTGAGTATCTCATCACCTGCACCGTTGCCGGTCATAAAGAAGCGGGGATGGTGGGGAAGCTGATTGTTACGCCATAAATGCCCAAATAATGTAATTGGGAATTGGCAATTATGTAATTCCTAATTCCCAATTCCCAATTACAGGAGCAAACTATGTCCGTCCAAACGATGGATCATTCCAATACAGATAAAAACAAACTAAAAGAACTCATCATTCCTGTTACGGGAATGCATTGTGCCAATTGTGCCAATACAGTGGCGCGCAACCTCAAGCGGCTGTCGGGTGTGAGTGACGCCTCAGTCAGTTATGCCAGCGAGCGGGCAACAGTGAGCTATGACCCGACGCAGGTGCAACCGACCCAAATGTTGGATAAACTGGTGGAGGTTGGTTATGGCGCAGCGGTGGCGGAGGTTGACCTGCCGATCAGTGGGATGACCTGTAACAATTGTGCTGCGACAATTACCCGTACCTTGAATCGTCTCGACGGCGTGATCGAAGCCAATGCCAGCTATGCCAGCGAACGGGCACATGTTCGCTATCTGCCCTCAATGGTCGAGTTGCCCGATCTCAAACGTGCCATTCGCGATGCTGGCTACAAAGTGATCGAGGTCGAAGGCGGCAGCGAGGAGGCGCAGGTCGATGCTGAACAAGCGGCACGCAACGCCGAGATCGCTGACAAGCGGCGCAAACTAACGATTGGAGCCATCCTGAGCGCGATCATTATGGCGTTGAGCATGGGGGAAATGATCGGCGGGTCGATTGGGCAGGCACTGGATTTCCCCGGTAGATTGTGGTTGGTGGCGGCATTGACCACGCCTGTGCAATTCTGGATCGGCAAAGATTTCTTTGTCAGTGCCTGGAAAGCGCTCAAGAATCGCACTTCAAACATGGATACCCTCGTTGCGCTCGGTTCGAGTGTAGCATTTTTCTATAGCCTGGCCTTGCTGTTGATTGATCTCTTTTTCCCGTCGCCTCATGCAGCGCACGGGATGAAGCCACATGTTTACTTTGAATCGGCGGCCACGATCATCACGTTGATCATTTTGGGCAAATATCTCGAAGCACGTGCCAAGGGACAGACAGGTGAGGCGATTCGTAAGTTGATCGGTCTGCGCGCCAAGACTGCACGCATTTTGCGCGGCAACGGCAAACGTGCCGAGGAAATCGAAGTGCCAATTGAGGATGTGCTGGTTGGAGACACCGTGATTGTCCGCCCTGGCGAGAAGATCCCGGTCGATGGTCTGCTGCTCGAAGGGCAAAGCGCAGTAGATGAATCAATGATCACCGGTGAATCGTTGCCTGTGGACAAGGTTGCAGGCGATAAGGTGACCGGTGGCACCATCAACAAGACCGGTAGCTTCCGCTTCAAAGCAACGGCAGTTGGCAAACAGACGGCGCTGGCACAGATCGTCAAGATGGTGCAGGATGCCCAAGCCAGCCGCGCCCCGATCCAGGCACTGGCCGACCGCATTGCAGCCGTCTTCGTGCCGTCAGTGATTGCACTTGCACTGACTGTAGGGTTGGTCTGGTATTTCTGGGGCGCACCAGCGTACTTTCCTGATCAGAGTCGCATTGGCACCAGTCTGATCTTTATGGCGACCGTGCTGCTGATCAGTTGTCCTTGCGCACTTGGTCTAGCTACTCCTACAGCGATCATGGCCGGTACCGGACTTGGCGCTGAGCACGGCATCTTGATCAAGAATGCCGAAGCGCTACAAAAAGCAGGTAATATCACCACTGTAGTGCTCGACAAAACCGGCACGATTACCCGGGGCAAACCGCAGGTGACGGATATTTGGGAATTTGGCTCGTCGAATGAACAATCCGCAATCCTTCTGTTGGCGGCTAGCGCCGAGAAGAACAGCGAACATCCGCTCGCCCAGGCTATCGTTGAGAAGGCAAAGGCAGATGGCATGACGTTGATCGAGCCTAGTTTCTTCGATTCGATCACAGGCAAAGGGGTCGCGGCGATCGTCGATGGTCACGAAGTGTTGGTGGGAACAGCCACACTGATGTGCGAACGTGGTGTCAACCTGGAGGCGAGTCAAGCGGAACAGGAGCGATTGCAGGGCGAAGGCAAAACTGCCATGATCGTCGCTATCGATGGCACTGTTGTTGGCATCATTGCCGTCGCTGATACCGTCAAATCGACCAGCGCTGAAGCAATTCGCCGCCTGCACCAACAAGGCTTACGCGTCGTCATGCTCACTGGCGATAACCAACGCACTGCTCAAGCCATCGGCAAACAAGTCGGTCTACAAGAAAATGAGATTGTCGCTGAAGTGCTGCCCAGTGAGAAGGCAAGTCGGGTACAAAAGGAGCAGGGCATAGAGGCGAATCCGCAATCCGCAATTCGCAATCCGCAATCCCCACTGGTCGCCATGGTCGGTGATGGCATCAACGACGCACCAGCTTTGGCCCAAGCCGACGTCGGGATGGCGATTGGCACAGGTACGGACGTTGCGATTGAGGCGGCGGATGTCACCTTGATGCGTGGCGATCTGCGCAGTGTGTCGCAAGCAATTCGGCTGAGCAAACGCACGTTGCGGGCGATCAAGCAAAATCTTTTCTGGGCCTTTGCCTACAACGTAGCTGCGATTCCGTTGGCGGCGGGTGTGCTAGTACCCTTCTTTGGTCACAGCGCCCAACTCAACCCGATGATCGCGGCGGGAGCAATGGCGTTTTCCTCCGTCTTTGTGGTTTCCAATAGTCTCCGGTTGCGGAACCTGCGTCTCGAACGACAATGACAGAATGGAGCAAAACCTCTTGGGCAAAGCGATCCTTCATTCAGAATTGCCAGCCTGAATTGGTGGTCGATGTAATTCGTCAACTGATCCACCAGTTTCGCAAATAGTACATATACTTCAAATGAAAAAGGCCCGACGCCGCTGAAGAACAAGGGCGCCGGGCCTTTTTGTTTCACTTGATGACTCAACGTTGAATCAGCGGCAGATACGACTTTTGCTCATTGGGGATGAAGGTTGCATTCGTTGTGGCCTGCAGTGCGCCCAGTTGAGCCGTAACTCGGGCGATCCCTGCGCTTGCCGATGCGGTCAGAGATGCAAGCGCCACACCATTCGCATTAGTTTGGGCCGAAGCGCTTATGGAACCGAGTGAAGTGGTGAAGTTAACAACCTGACCGGTGATTGGGTTGCCAAAGGCATCTGTGACCTTGGCGCGTACTGCTGCTACACTCTTTTCGTCGGCAACCAACAGAGTCGGGGTGATGGCGGTCGTGATAAAGGCTGGCGACCCGACGATAAACGTAACTGTCACGGTTTGCCTGACATTACCGATATTGGCGGTCGCTATTGCTTGTCCTGCTGTCGTTGGTGCGAGCAAGTTCACGCTCACCTGTCCGTCAAGGTCGGTTTTCCCGCTGTTGGCTGCGAGGTTTCCCAAAGTTGTCGAGAACTGGATCTCCTGGTTAGGCACCAAATTGCCACTGGCGTCTTTTACAACGACCGTAATCTCACTTGTGCTGTTGCCATCGGCGATAAGCTGATCTGGCGCAGCGTTTATGGCCAGTGTAGCAGCGGTGCCAATAAACAGGCCAAGATCCGTATGGCGGTAACCAGCAGTGACATAAGCTGGGAGATTGCTGATGGCTTGATTCGGGTCGCCAGTATGATAAATCAGGATATCTTTCAGCAGGTAAGGACCATCAACGCCATGTGATAAAATCTGGGTTGCGCTGAACGGTAGCGTAACTGTCTGCGCAACTCCGGCTGTCACCGTGACATTGGTTTCGAGCCACTGAATCTCCTGATCGTTCTTGTCGACCAAACGCCCTTGTGCAATCACAACGCCGCTGTTGCCTGGCTGAATCGGTACGGAGACGTTTAGATAATCCTTCTGGCCGTCATGATCGGTATCAACAGCGGCATCCTGGAAATCACCAGCCAACGTCACCAAGGGGAAGGCAAAGTCAGTTGCTGTGTAAGGCTGAGTTGTTCCGGCAAAGGCTTGTTGATCAATCGCCTCCCCCGCCTGCGTTGTTAGGAGAACTTGTGTCAACTGATACGGGCCATCGGCACCATGCTGGCGAATCAGGCCGCCAGGGAAATCAAGCACTGTGGTGTTGGTGCCAGTGATTAGAACGACCTCTTCGGCGATGTCGGTAATCGTTTGCCCGGCTTGATCTCTGAGCGAAGCCGAAACTTGGTAAAGCCCAGGCGTCGTTACACTGATTGTGCTACTAATGCGCAACAGATCAAACAAACCGTCACTGTTCAAATCAATGGCTCCGTCAGTGTAGCCCGTTGCATCAAGTTCGGCAGTGCCACCCGATTCAAACTGGGTTGCAAGATAGGCGGTTGATGTAGTATAGGCTTGTGCTGAAAAGGCGACCCGCTCTTGGCTAGTGTCGCGCACTTCCAGATAGCGCAACGTATATGGCCCATTCTTGCGTTGCCAGCGAATGCTTTTGCCATCAAATTGCAATGTCTGGGTTCCGGAACTGTTGAATGCCGTGGTCGCCACTGCGCCGGGAATCGCACTGCCGTCGGCTGTATATAGCCAACCGACGAGTGTATAGTTGCCGGTGCCGTTCATCTGCACGCCGACAGTGATGTTGAGTGTATCAAACAGTCCGTTGCTATTGCTATCCATGCCGCCGTCTGCATAGATGCCAGTGTAGGTAACAGTTGGCATCACGAAGTCTGTTGCGGTGTAGGCAGTGGTGATATAGACGTCATTGGCGAAGTCGACAACATCACCGTCGTCCCCTGTACGTAGCTCGATATGTCTTAATCGGTAGCTTCCATTTTTCCCCAACAAATTCAGTAATTTGCCATCAAAATCAAGCTGCATTTGTTGCAGTCCTGGACTCAAATTGGCGCTCGTGTAGGCCCAAACTGTACTCGAAGCGGCCCCATTTTGTAGCCAACCGACCAGTTGATAGGTCGCTGAGGCAGTGATATTGACGCCAACGGTGAGGCGTAGGGCTTCGTATTGACCATTGTTATCGGTATCCACGCCGGCATCGGTATAGGCACCGCTCAGTTGGGCCAGATCTGGCAAGACAACCTCTGAATTTTGGAATTGGCTGGCTGCCGTTAGTAAACCGCTGGCTGCATTCGTCTGCGCTTCTTCAGCGGTTGCAGCGCTGACAAACGCTGGATTGGATTGTTTGCCAGGGTTTGCCCAATCTTTATCGGCGATCCCTTTATTGCCATGTCCAGCGACGATGGCGTCAAATTCATTATCGCCGTAATACTTATAGACTGCGCTTTTCTTGTGCTCTAAGTCTTTGCTGTCTGTCTTTGTCTTATCTGTGCCAAAGCTGTCTTCATATTCGTTGGGCAATTTATCATAATAAGCGTTGGTCGGTACATGAAAATCAGCATCGGCTTTGCCCACCCAAGGACCGCCTGCTTCCCAATTGACTTTGATCGTGGTGCGATGGCGCAGTTCGTGGGCAATCACTTCGGAAACCGAGTCAATACCCCTCACATTGCCGTAGGTCGTTCCGTCGATGGTTAGGCCACCGGGATAATGGGTGGCAGAGGCAGCCAGCCCAAGTTCCACATTGTCGCTCGCTGGACTCCAGGCGCCATAACTGCTTGCGCCTTTGGTCGCATCGTAGGTCACCTTGGGATTGGTCAAGCCGGGCACGGCACCGTCTGACCCCCAGTAGTCAAACCAGTTGGGCTTGCCATCACCATTGTCATCGCCATTCTTTTCAAAGAAGAGCTTAAACTCAAGCTCTTTGCTAATTTGCCCGATTGCTCCGCTGCTCTTGTTTTTAAAGGTGACGGTTGCTTTGATTTTCTTTTTGCCATGTGTGCCTTTGTCTGGCTTGTAGGTGTATGGGTTGCCAGTGCCCGGCTTCAGATCACCCGACCAATTGACCTGTGTCACCTCAAAATCGCTGGGGGTGTCGACCACGGCTTCGAGTTTGACATCATAGGTGGTCATCGGGTTATTTACATCTTTACTGCCCGTAGCTTTGATCGTTTTGATCTGCGGCGCTCTCAAAAAGACAGGTTGATCAAGCACATTGCCCCACGCCCATGAAGCTTCGCAAGCGCTGTTGGGGTCGTATAAATATCCAACATTGGCACGTAACCAGGTTGTTTCGCTAAAGGTCGCCGGGATGGCAAATTGACCAACCCCGGTCATCGTGCCAGCATAATTGATCGCGAGATAGCCGGTCAGATCCTTATCCAGCACCCGCTCGCTCGCATCCCACTGCTTGTCGCCATTCCAGTCGATCCAGGCGTTGACATGTTCGGGACTGGCATCATAGGAAGGACATTCCTGACCGGCCACACAGTGCTCAGGATTGGCAATAAAAACATTTACCTGTAGCTTCATGGTTCCATCGCCATTGGGCGTTAGAATCGCATTGGTAATGCGTTCGAATTCGGTAGAGCCGCCAACCGAGGAGCAGTAACCTGGCGCTAAGCTTATCGCATTGGGTAGGTTAGCGCTGGCACCTTGGGTTTGCCCACGTGCGCTAACCCCAACTTGGATGGTAGTGGGGGTGGCAGTTGGTGTAGGATCATAGGCCGTAGCTGTTGGCTGCTTCACGGTGAAGGCCATTGCCACTAGGATGAGCGCAGGAAGAAGGACTTGACTAGAAAGGCGCCGGTGCAGGATATATTTTTGCATAGAGCCTCCTGATACAGAATTGCAGAGACAATAGGAAAATGGTCAATTTGGACAAATTTTTCGGCAATATTGAGAGCCGCTAGGGTGTTTTATGATAGAATTCAGGTGCTAAAACGCGTTCCCCATTTTACTGACAGGTTGCACAATGGGCAAATGCATTGCAAGCGTGCCCTAGGACGACTTGTCTAACTACAATGGCAGCTAGACTATGGGCTCCTGCGATTTTGTACTTCATAGGATTGAGCCTAACCAGATTCAGACGGTTAAAGCGTTGGAATTCTTCAAAGTTACAGTTTGAACAAGTAACCACGATGCTAATATTACTCTATCTGCTCTTAGGTGTTGTACTGGCACTCCTCTATATTTGGCTAGCACGGCGCGCTCCATTGATTGGCGAAATGGCCAATTACACAATTGGTTTGATTGTCGCTGCGCTGATCTATGTCGGTTTTGCCGTGAGAGGCGGGACAAACGAATGGTTGTGGCTGGAGATACTAGGCGTCGTGATCTATGGCGGCGTTGCCTTATTGGGATTACGCGGGTCGCCATTGCTGATTGCACTGGGATGGGGCGCGCACCCACTGTGGGACGCAGTCCTGCACCCGCTGCAAACTACGGACTTTGTCCCCTATTGGTATGCCTGGGCTTGTATCGGTTTTGATCTGATGCTGGCTGGGTATATTGTTTGGCACTGGTGGAACAGACGGAAATTGGGTCAGGAGTTACCCCAACAACCTTTTAATCGCAGCCATATAGGCATCTTCAGGGATGGCATCCGGATCGAGTAAGGTTTGCAGCGATAGTCCAATGTCAAAGCTGAACATGTACAAGGGCAACTCATCAAGTGGCAAAGCAGGCGTTGTGTTGTTGGACGCATGGGCAGCAGCGAGATGCTCTTTCATCACCTGGCGCATCGTGCGCAGTCGTTTTGCAACTTCAAGGCGCATCTTTTCATCGCGCAAGGCGTTGAGCATGAATTCTAATTGCAACATAATCCAGGACTGGTCCTGCTTAATGTACTCCACATAACTTCGTCCTGCCTCGCCGTTGTTCTCTGGCTTGGGGACTTCAGGTTGGTCAGGCGCAGCAAAAAGTCCCCGAATCTTCTCCCAGCCTTTCATTTGTTCTTCGGTATAATGATCGAGCAGCGCCAAAAAAAGCTCCTCTTTGCTCGCAAAATTAGAGTAAACTGCTCCCTTTGAATAACCAGCTTCTTCAGCAATCGCATCCAGCGAGGCGGCATGGTAGCCACGTCGACCAAAGACAGTATAGGCGGCCTCAAGCAGGCGCTGACGGGTCTGTTGTTGACTTTCCTCGCGACTTAGTCGTGGTGACATATTCCCTTCTTGACAGAAAAAATGATTTGAAATACTATATGGAATATAGATACTGTATGGTATTTGAAGAGATCTTGAAACATTGACCGGTACTTTGTGCGTATTGAGAAGTTGTATTCTTTCCCCGATTACGCTATCTGCTGGGTGCCAAATGGCATTCTTAATCTGTGTGTCTCAGTATCTGAATTCTACCTGGTATTCTAAATCTGTTGGATCTTTCTACCAATCAGTTTGGCTCTTTGATGTGAGTATTTACAAATGTATGGCAGGGTTGTTTCTCATTCTCTGGGCAACGCTTCGTTAGGAGCTTCTTATGACGTCTTCCACTGCATGGCGTGGTCGTTTCTTCACCTTTTGGGGCGCACAGGCGATCTCCATTATTGGCAGCAGTCTGACGCAGTTTGCCTTGGTCTGGTGGCTCACGGAGACGACAAAGTCAGCGACGATTCTGGCGACATCTAGTTTGGTTGCCTTGTTGCCGGGGATTTTGGTTGGTCCGATTGCAGGCGTACTGGTCGATCGCTGGAATCGCAAGCGGGTGATCAATATTGCCGACGGAGTGGGTGCCCTGTCTGCCTTCGCTCTGGCACTACTCTTCTGGTTCGATCTGATTCAGATCTGGCATGTCTATGTGATTATGTTTATTCGCTCAATTGCAGGCAATTTTCAGTTCCCAGCGGTGCAATCCTCAACCTCGCTTATGGTACCCGATGACCAACTAGCACGAGTGCAGGGATTGAACCAGATGTTGCAGGGAATCAGTATGATTGCGGCTCCGCCTTTAGGGGCCTGGCTGATCTCGCTGTTGCCCTTTGAAGGCATTATGGCAATTGATGTCATTACGGGCACATTTGCTATTGTGCTCGTCTTGATTCTGCACATTCCTCAGCCCCAAGTGGATCGCTCAACCTCAACCTCGCTTGCCAGCGTCTGGAGTGACTTTCGCCAGGGAATTCAATACATTGTCTCTTGGAATGGATTGTTGTCTTTGATGGTGATTTCGTCGCTACTCAACCTGATGCTAACCCCCGCCTTTTCACTGTTGCCTATTCTGGTCACACGCAACCTCAATGGTGGAGCCGAAGAGCTGGCGTGGCTGAACATGGCCTTTGGCATTGGCATCGTGGTTGGTGGGGCGCTACTCAGTGTGTGGGGAGGCTTTAAGCGGCGCATCAACACCTCGATGGTGGGGTTGCTGGGCATGTCGATTGGTGTGCTGATGGTCGGCTTTGCACCCGCCAACGGGTTTTGGTGGACGCTGATTGGGATTGCATTGATTGGGTTGATGAACCCGATTGCCAATGGCCCCTTCTTTGCTATTCTTCAATCCGTGGTTGCGCCTGAGATTCAAGGGCGAATCTTCACGGTGATCGGCAGTGCCTCGCTCCTGATGTCGCCGATTGGATTGGCGATTGCCGGCCCAGTGTCGGATCGGTTTGGCGTACAGATTTGGTATTGCGTCGGTGGGATCGTTGCCTTGCTGATGTTGGTCTTTATCTTGGTAACACCCGTTATTCGCAACCTGGAAGACCAAGTCACCAGTCGAGAGACAGCGCCACAATAAGAAAAATCATGGTACACGATCCCCACCAGTGGCCAAAGAATTCGCCTGCGACTATGCAGACATGCGCGGTGAAGTTGGCTAGGATTCCCTCGGAATAACGGATCAGCTCTCATCACTATGAGTCGCATCCACAGTGTAGCCTTGCTGCCATCTGTTGGCAAGCTACACTGTGGCTACTGGTTTACGATACCTTCACAACTGTTTCCGGCATTGTCAACTGTTCGCTCAACTTCCACAAGCGTTTGGCTTTTGTCTCGTCATACGATTCGTCGCTGGAACGGATCTCTTTGCCGTTGGCGAAAAACTTGCCGCCACTGTTGGCGAACTCGGGGTTGAGTGCCAAAGCTGCTAACTCTTTGCCCGATACGTCGGCAGTGCGTGCGCTAGGAATCAACATCAAGGCTTTCGAGTAGAACCAGCGCGCAAAACCGGTCTTGGTAACACCGAAGGTCTCCGGCACGAAGCCAGGACAGACCGCAATCGAGGTGATGCCGGTTCCGGCTACCTGGCGCTGCAACTCATAGGCAAACCAAACATTGGCTAGCTTGGTGTTATTGTAGAAGATGCGCGGATCGTACCACTTCTCACCCTTGAGGTTGTCGAAGTCGAACTTTGCACCCTTGCCGCCCTTGCCTGGCATATGCCGGATCGAGGAGACTGTGATCACCCGTGCCGGCGTTGAGGCTTGCAGCACAGGCAGCAACAGATTTGTCAACAAAAAATGGCCAAGATGATTGGTACCAAACTCCAGTTCAAAGCCATCTGGGGTAAAGTGTAGTTGTTTGTCCAGGCCGATATAGCCAGCATTATTGATCAAAATGTGGAGTGGCAATTTTCTTGCTTTGTATTGTTCCACAAATTGGCGGACAGAGGTAGGCGATGCGAGATCGATCTGCATCACTTCGACTTGGGCATTGACAACTGAATTGCGGATGGCGGCAGCACTCGCCTCGCCGCGTTCGAGGTTGCGCGCTGCAATGACGACATGAACATTCTGAGCCGCAAGTGCCTTTGCGGTCTCATAGCCGATACCACGATTGCCACCTGTGACAATCGCATAACGTGTAGATTGATTCATACCTTGTACTTCCCTACAATGTTTTAAAATGAAGCCGGATACGAATCATAGGTCCGTATCCGGCAGAAAAACTAATGGGTTGGAGGAGCCGCTGAGGCAACAACAGGGGTGGAAACAGCGGTAGCAGGTAAACGGCGGAAGGTATTCAGCGTCAACAAGATCGCGCAAATCATCAAGAACGAGCCGACAAAGAAGGCCGCACCTGGTACCTCTACAGGTGCCCGGTCGCTAATGAAATAGCTGAATACATTGGTAGCAATCAATGGCCCGATCACGCCGGTAATCGAGTTTAAACTGGCAAGCGCTCCCTGAATTGCACCTTGCTCATTTGCTTTGACATTCTGCGTAATGATCGATTGGGCGCTGGGCTGCGACAAGAAGCCAAACGCACCAAAAAAGGGAATGGCATACATCATCCAGCCTTTGTAGGCCAAACCATAAAGAATAAAGCTTGTTGCCGTAACCGTTAATCCAAAGAGCAGAGAACGTCGTTCACCCAATTTGGGAATAATGGTGCGGATAAAGCCACCTTGCACAATCATGGCGCTGATACCAACCACCGCCAACGAAAGCCCAACCCCTTGGGTGTCCCAGCCAAAACGATACTCCGTATAGAGCACCCAGGTACTCTGTAGTGCATTTTGTGCCAAACCTGCCAGCAAGAGGGTTCCTGCCAATGCTAGTACAATCGGGTAGCGAGTCAAATTCCATAACGAACCGACTGGATTGGCACGTCTCCAATCAAAGGGACGGCGATTTTCTGGTGCCAGCGACTCAGGCACGACAAGAAAGCCGTAGATCCAGTTGATCAAGGTGATGCCTGCAACGACAAAGAAGGGCACACGCAACCCATAGCCGCCCAACAATCCACCCAAGGCAGGTCCCAGGATGAAGCCCAAGCCAAACGCCGCACCGATCAAGCCGAAATTCTGTGCTCGCTTTTCCGGCGGGCTGACATCTGCGATGTAGGCAGTCGCCGCAGTGATGTTGGCAGAAGTGATCCCAGCAATGACACGTCCAACAAAGAACCAGCTCAGACTTGGGGCAAAGGCAAGCAATAGGTAATCCAAGCCAGAGCCAAGCAATGAAATTAGAATGACGGGGCGACGACCATATTGATCGGAAAGGCTTCCCAAGATAGGCGAAAAGACGAACTGCATCAAGGCAAAGATGGCAGTCATAATACCGAGCGTGGTGGAAGCCAGCTCGAAGTTGTTGTTGGTAAACGATTTCACTAACTCGGGCAATACTGGGATAATCAATCCAAGCCCAAGAATATCAAGCAGCAGTGTCACGAAGACAAAGCCGATTGCAGGTTTTCGATTATTGTTCATAACAGTGTTCTCAAATGAATGATCTGTGGGTTCCGATAAGACAGCCCATTATAATGTAAAATCCAGCCAAACAAGAGTTAGTACTCTCACGATCTACAAATGAGTTTTGTCTCCCAACCTACGTACCTGGCGATAGATTTTTGGCAACAAAAATATTTTCTCGCTGGCTGACAGGCGCGCACGCTGGGTGAACACATCGTAGCGGTTGTCGATAATGCGCTGCAGAATGGCTCGGTAGAGCAAGATGGCCGAGCCGACCGCCATACGTCCATCCTGCTTCAACTTGGCCAATCCGTGAAGATGATTGGCGTAGAGTTGGTCCGCCCGCTCGATCTCGAACTGCATCAAACTACAGAAATTCTGGTTGATCTTGTGCGCGAGTAAATCCGCTTCACGATAGCCAAAACGATCCAGATCTTCCTGCGGCAGATAGATGCGTCCTCGCCGCAGATCCTCACCGACATCACGCAGGATATTGGTCAATTGGAGCGCAACGCCCAAGGCAATGGCGTGCTGTGTCGTTTCCTCATCAAATGGCAGCCCATCCTCTGAACCGATGATGTGCATGGAAATGAGTCCCACCGTGCTGGCCACGTGGTAACAATAACGCTGTAATTCCTCGAAGGTTTGGTAGCGCTGCGTCTGTAGATCCATCTCGCAGCCATCAATCAGCTCCTCGCCAAAGTGGTGAGGTACGTTGTAGCGTTGCCGTGCATCACACCAGGCTACTAAGATTGGGTCCTGCTGCGCTGTTGCTGGGCGATGCGCCATCCGCCGCCACTCGCTCAGCGTGTAGCGGGCACGGAGCGGCTCGTCGACAATGTCATCGGTAGTACGACAGAAGGCATAAAAGGCTCGAATTGCCTGCCGCTTGGGGGCTGGCAAAAAGCGTGTTGCCAGATGGAAAGACTTTGAATGATATGCTGTGACCTTTTCGCAAAAACGATAAGCATCCTGTAACCGCTGCTCTCGTTCGTGCATGGCGCTGCACTCTTGATCCAGTTCATTTGTCGTTGGCTGTGTGGCGAATCCTGTGTCAAGCATCCTCTATTCCCGCTGAATGACTATCTAATGTTACGCACGAATGGTTAACGCAAAGCTTCAAGAAAGCAAAGACGCCAAGCGAGCAAACATCTTTTTGCCCTTGGCACCTTTGCGTCTTCGTTGATTTCTTGGAGGGCCGTACTACCCCTGGTTGAGAAACTCGCGTAGCTGTTCCTCATCTGACACGGCTGTCTTTGGTAGTGTCGTTGCCAACGGCTGAGGCGAATTTCGCATGGCAGGCACCGGTTGTAGCTTCACCTTTTGTTCACGTTTTTCACGTCCGGCATTGATTAAATTGGCCCGGTGCTGCAAATAGATCGCAATCGGTCGATCCCCTGGAATAAAGCGATCACCCACCTCCAACCCAGATATCTTGGGGCGTTGGGTCATGATGATATTCTCATCTTCCTTTAAGACGTAAAGATTGACCAGATTCATTAGGTAACCAACAAGATCGCATAGCACAGGCAGATCGGTAACTTTGTGATAGACACTCACGTAGAGCATGGTATTTTCATCGTCGATCGGCGCAAAGATGATCTCGTTGATGAACTTGTCACCTCTCACGCGTAATTGCCAGACGTTGGGAAGATTGAGCAACACTGTGGGGGTGCCTGTAGGGGGAGGAAGTTCAGTCGGCTTTTTGGCAGGCAGCCCTTCATCCGGTTGGTTACTGACCCACAGGCGCAACTTGTTATCTTCTAGTGTTGTGTAGGGGCCATTTACCAATGTCAGGTTGCCGCGACCAATCGTTTTAGCATGGACGAAAGGCAAATGCGAGACATCGAGGGCACCTTCGATAGCACGTGTCTCGTGCGTATTCCACTGCCGGGTGCTGGTGGAACGGTGAAAGCCGCTCATATCTTCAAAGTAAGGGAGCGGCGGGTATTCATCACGCGGCTCACCATTCCAAATCCAGATAAAGCCATGTCCTTCTTGTGCAGGATAGTTCCAACATTGGAAAATCTTGGGCTTGGAACCATTGCGCCCATTGGCGGGAACCAGTTGACAGACGCCGTCTCGATTATATTCAAAGCCATGGAAGGCGCATTGGAGATTGCCGTTGACGATCTTGCCTGGGCTGAGTTTTGCCTGGCGATGAGGACAGAGATCACGCATTACTGCTACTTTGCCGTTATCATCCCGCCAAAAGACCAGATCTTCACCCAGGCGGCGAAAGGCATAGGGTTTGCCCTTCTTGACCTCGCTGGAAAGCACAACCGCATACCACATATCAGGAATAAACATAGCTTCTCCTTTCTACCTACAATTTGGTAGAATTTCGACCAAAAATTAACGTTTTAATAGTCCATACAATAACAACTCTACCGCCTGCTGCGCGATTTCTTCACGCTTTGTCAGGTCGATCCAGTCGCCTTCGGGAATGCTGTTGACGCCTTGAACAAGGCTGATCAGCGACATGGCTGCAACACCTGTCTCGGTGTTGGCGATTTGTCCTGTACCCCTTGCCTGGCCTAATGCCGAGTAGAGCGGCTCTGTTAGCATATGCATCGCCATGCCCGAAAGTCGTTTCGCTTGCACCGAGTCGATCATTGCCATGTCGGAGTTGAAGATGCGGTCGAGGTTCATCGGTGGTTGATGGATAAACCAGTGCGCGACTGCCCGTAGCTGGTCACCAATGTCATTGCCTGCTTGATTGAGTACATGTTTCATGCCAGCGTTGTGACGCTGTAACATGCGCTCCATCACTTCGATGAAGAGTCCCTCTTTACCTTTTGGCGCGTAGTAGTAGAGCGACGCATGGCGCATCCCCACAACTTCAGCAATATCACGCAACGTGACTGATTGATAGCCCCGTTTTGAAAAAAGTTCCTCAGCAGCGTCTAGAATACGTTGCCGGGTCTCGTTATCAGGAATGTCGTTCATGATTTTCTACCTACAAGTTGGTAGAATTTTGCATCAGTTCGCAGAAATGTTCTGTGGGAATTCCTCCAATTCATTGCACTTGTGTGCGTAGTCGTTTAAAATAGAGTTGTTGAAGTAAACAGGATCTTTTTTCATAAGATTGAGAGATTGAGAGATTAGGAGACTTCGATACACACAATCTCCTAATCTCTCAATCTCTCAATTTCCAATCTCTATACTCATGTACGACATTGCAATTATCGGCGGCGGCATTGTCGGCCTAGCCACCGCACTCTCACTCACAGAACAAGGACATCCTTCTGTCATCGTCCTCGAAACCGAAGGAAAGGTCGCTCAACATCAAACCGGCCACAACAGCGGAGTCATTCATTCCGGTCTCTACTACAAGCCAGGTTCACTCAAAGCTCAGAATTGCGCCGAAGGCGTACGCCTGATGTACGAATTCTGCGCCAAACATGGTATTGCCCATGATCGCTGCGGTAAAGTCGTGGTTGCCACTCGTCAGGATGAAATTCCACGGTTGGAGGAATTGCAACGCCGTGGCACGGCCAATGGCATTCAAGGCATCAAGCGCCTGCGCCCAGAAGAGATCAAAGAACATGAACCCTACGTTGCGGGCATCGACGGTCTCTTTGTGCCAATTACTGGCATCGTCGATTATGTGCAGGTCTGTGAGAAATATGTTGAACTGACGCGCCAGGCTGGCGGTGAGATTCGCACCAGCGCCCAGGTCACGGCAGTCCACAAAGATGGCAACAACTTGCGCCTGGTCACGACTCAAGGGGAGGTGAATGCGAAGGTAGTGATCAACTGTGGCGGGCTGCTCTCCGACCGTGTGGCTAAGATGTGTGGCATTGACCCTGGCGTCAAGATTGTGCCCTTCCGGGGTGAGTATTATGAACTGCGCCCAGATCGCCACTATCTGATCAGGAATCTAGTTTACCCCGTGCCCGATCCTGCCTTCCCCTTTCTAGGCGTTCACTTCACCCGGATGATTCACGGCGGCGTCGAGGCAGGGCCGAACGCAGTCCTGGCCTTCAAACGTTATGGCTACACGCGTAGCAGCTTCAATCTCGGTGATGCGCTGGAAATCTTCACATACTCGGGCTTTCGCACGCTGGCCACCAAATATTGGAAGATGGGCATGGGCGAATTTTACCGTTCCTATAGCAAACGTGCCTTTGTTACGGCACTACAACGATTGCTGCCCGAGTTGCGCATGGAAGATGTGACCCCAGCAGGTGCTGGGGTACGCGCCCAAGCCCTCGACGCCCAAGGCAAACTGCTTGATGATTTTGCCATTGTCGAACAGGAGCGTATGGTCCATGTTCTTAATGCCCCCTCACCGGCGGCAACCTCTTCGCTTAGCATCGGCAAGACGATTGCCGGAATGGTAGGGAAGAAACTTACCAAACTCTAGTGAAAAAGGGTGACCGATAATTACCAATTATGGAAATTAGCTCTCTTGCGCAAAGTCAAAGCAATGAGTAAACTGTTAGGTAGATATAATTCACCCTAAAATTTCGATCTACGATTGTCCCTCTAACTCATTCTCTGCTTGCGCAGAACAGGAAGGACAAAGGAGTCCCTATGTCTGACTTCCCATGGTATGCTAAATACGAAAAAAGTGTGCCGAAGACGATTCAAGTCAAGGATATGCCGCTCCACCAGCTTTTGAGCGATGCGGCGCAGAAATATCCTAGCAATATTGCATTACGTCTTGTGCTCAAGTATCTTCCAGCCGGGCTCAAGATTCAGTCGCGCATGACTTATGCTGAATTGAACGCCGCCAGTGATCGTTTTGCCGCTGCATTGCAAGGCATTGGCATCAAAAAAGGCGATCGTATTGCACTGATGACGCCGAATCTTCCACAGCAAGTTGTCGCCTATTTTGGTGCGCTGAAGGCAGGGGCCACGGTTGTCAACACCAATCCAACCTACACTGCAACCGAACTCAAACATCTCTTACACGACAGCGGTGCCGAAACGATGGTTATGCTCACTGGCCTCTATAGTCGCCTGGAAGAGATCCGCAGCGAGACGCCAGTCAAAAACGTAATCCTGATCGATATCCCTGAGACGCTCTCTTTTCCCTTCAAGGGCATCGTTGAAAAGCAAGTACGCCAAAGTGGGATGATGAAAGATATCGCTCCGGGGCCTGGCATCTATCGCTATAGCGAGTTGATTCGCCAGGCACGCCCCAAACCGACGCCGGTTGCCATCCAAGCCGATGATGTGGTGCTTTTCCAATATACAGGTGGCACCACGGGTACACCAAAAGCAGCGATGTTGACCCATCGCAACCTCGTCGCCAACTTTCAACAATGTGAGGCCTGGTTCACTGGGATCGAGTATGGTCGCGAGAAGGTGCTCTTCTCGCTGCCTTCCTTCCATGTCTACGGCATGACCGTGGCCATGATCCTGGCCCTAGGCATTGGCGCCGAATTGGTGATTGTCCCCGACCCACGCAATACAACCCATGTCTTGCAGGTGCTGCACAATGAGAAGATCACCTTGTGGCCGGGTGTTCCTTCGATGTACAACGCCATCATCAATCACAAAGAGATCAGCAAGTTTGACCTCCATTCGGTCAAGGCGTGTTTGAGCGGTGCCATGGCATTGCCGGTTGAGGTGGCCGAAAAGTTCATGAAACTCACTGGCGGCTCGTTGCGCGAAGGCTTTGGTATGACCGAGACCTCGCCAGTGCTTTGCGCTAATCCCATTTATGGAGAAGCCCGGGTCGGCTCGATTGGTCTGCCTTTATCTAGCACCGAGGTGCGTCTAGTCAAATTGGAGCCAGATGCCGATGGGAAATATCAAGAAGTCGGCGAAGGCGAGGAAGGCGAACTCTGTGCGCGTGGCCCGCAGATCATGAAAGGTTATTGGAACAAGCCCGACGAAACAGCTAACACGATTGACTCGGAAGGCTGGCTACACACTGGTGACATCGCCAAGATGGACGCTGATGGCTATTTCTACATCGTGGATCGAAAAAAGGACATGATTAACATCGGTGGCTTCAAGGTCTTCCCGCGTGACGTGGAGGAAGCGCTCTTCCGCTACGACAAGGTCATGGATGCGGCGGTGGCGGGTATCGTAGATGCCAAACAGCGTGAAGCGGTTAAGGCTTATATTGTGCTCAAAGAAGGACAAAGCTGTAACGAAGAGGAAATTGTGGAGTTTTGCCGGTCGCAGCTTGCTCCCTATAAAGTGCCTACAGCCGTTGAGTTTCGCAAAGACTTGCCCAAGAGCCAGGTTGGTAAAGTGTTGCGACGTGAGCTGGTGCGTGAGGAAAAGGAGCGGATGGCAAAGGCAAAGTTAAACAAGTAATACTGCGTTCAGAACCTCGCACGTCAGTGAGGGTAACAAAAACATGACCGGCACTTTTTGTAGTATGTGAGCATTCAGCCTCTTTTGTTCACAATTTGAACCATGAAGTGCTGGTCATGTTCTTTCAAGCTTATCAAAAATCCTACTCGGCTTTCGCCTTATCGATTTCCTGGCGTAGGGTTGTCTCTTCCGCCTGAAGTTGCTCCAACTTGCGCTCTAACTGCGTCAACTGTTTTGTCCCACGTGAACCCATCAGACGGGTCTTCTCAATTTCTCGTTGGGTTTGTACAATCTGGGTTCGCACCAATTCTTTACGTGTAATCAGGTTACCCTTCATTGTAATTCTCCTCTCTTATCAAAAAATAAACAGGTAGCGAAGTAAACGGAGAGTCTTCCTGTCTACTTGTCTACCTGTTCAGGGATCTGCTGTCTCTTCTATTTGTCTTTGTATTCGTCCGGAATGAATGACTCTTGTGAAAAGTCCCGTGGCGCTCGTGGACGATAAAGTAGCCATGCCAACAAAATGCTCAAACCGTAGAGGACAATCAGCGGACCCATCACGATTGACATGTTGACCGGATCGACAGTAGGCGTAATAATGGCTGCGATAATGGCAATAACGACGATCGCATGCCGCCAATATTTGAGCAGCGTCTTCGAATCAACTAATCCCAGGCGGGAGAGAAAGGCAAAGATCAGCGGCATTTCAAAGGAGACGCCAATCCAAAAGACAAGACGCGTGATAAAGCTAATATAGCGATCAAACGTCCAATTTGATTCGACAATGCCACTAAGAATGTTGCCTAAAAAGACAATTGCTACAGGCAGCAGGACGTAATAAGCAAAGGCGCTGCCGATAGCAAAAAGTACGACCACTGCTGGCAATGTGAGCAGCAGCGTGCGTTTTTCTTGTGGGTAAAGTCCTGGCGCCATAAAGGCAATGATTTGGTAGATGATGACAGGCAGGGCAATGGCGGTACCGACAGTGAAACAAACTTTAAAAATGATACTGATCGAGTCAGTCGGGCCAATCAATTGCAACACCAAGCCGTTGCGCTTCGCCGAACCAGCGAGAAAGTCGAGAATCGGATAGAAGTAGCCTAGCGCAATCGCCGTACCCAGAATAAGTGCACCCGAGACCCAGATCAAGCGCATACGCAGCTCGATCAGATGCTCCATCAAGGTCATCCGGCTGGCATCGATCGGATCCATGGGTATGGTCTCAGTTTGCTGACTCATGAGGGACTTCTCCTTCCGGCTGCTCTACCGACTGCTCCGCACTCTCTAATGGTACTTTGCTCTTTGCTTTTCGTGTTCGTTTTGGTTTATCTTGTGCCGCTTCGGCATGCTGTGATTCAGCTTGGCTTGTCTCGGTTTCTTCGACCACAGCGACTGCCTGCACATCGGCAACACTGGTGGTCACACTGTTGTTCGTGGCAGTGCTTGTTTCTGCGGGGGCAACTGGAGTGGCGAGTACAGTTGGCGGTGCGATAGTGTTGGCTGGGGCGGGTGCTGTCTCTGCGGATTTGTTGGCCTCGGCTGTTGTCTCGCTGACGGGCTTGGCATCTGTAGCACCGTTGGTCTTAGCTTCAACTTTACTGTCATTGCTGCTGGCATTATTGCTATTCGCCACCGCTGCTGCAGCGACAGTCGATTTTGCTGCAGCGGCAGCAGTGGCGGTCGTTGTGGTCGTGACAGGCTTCGAGACCGTGTTCGTCGCCGGCTTGGCGGCGGGAGCAGCTTTACTTTTGTCATCCGGCTTGGTCGGATCGGTCATTTCATTGAGGATGCGACGGGGGTCCAGATCCTGGAATTCTTTGAATTCGTCCCCGAACTGTGACATCAACTCACTGGTAACTGCACGAAACTGCTTAATGAATTTGGCCACTTCACGAATTGTACCTGGCAGCCGTTCTGGCCCGAGCACAATCAAGGCAATGACCATAATCATAATTAATTCGGGTAAACCAATGCCAAAGAAACCGTCCATACTCAGAATACCTTGCGAACAACTTCATGAAGTGCTGCACCAAGAACACCATTGACAAAACGGGGAGTACTGTCACTGCCAAAGGCCTTTGCCAACTCCACCGCTTCGTTGATCACTACTTTTGGGGGAGTATCTGCATCTTTGCTGCCCAATTCAAACAGCCCTAATCGTAATAGATTGCGGTCAATTATTGCAAGTTGGTCGATTGGAAACTCGGGTGCGTGTTTAGCAATCAAGGCATCGATCTGCTCACGATTTTTTACCACCCCAGCTATCAGCCAACGTAGGAATTGGGCTCCATGTTCCCCAGGCGATTCATAGGCGAGTCGCTCATCCACCACATTGCCAGGGGCATGTTTGACACTATCGATTTCATACAGCGCCTGTAACGCCATCAAGCGCGCCAGCTTCCGTTGCCGAATGAGGTCGCTGTAGATCTGTTCGTTAGCAGGTTTTGTTTCAGGTTGTACAGTTGACGGGGATGGAGTGGGTTTCATCAAGTCTGTCATTGGAACTATTCTTACATCACCAACCCACCATCGACTGTAATCACCTGTCCAGTCATAAAGCAGGAGCGCTCTGCTGCCAAAAATGCTACTGCCCAAGCAACTTCCTCGGGAGTACCCATGCGCCCTAATGGTGTATCGCTGATAATCTTGGCTCGCTGTTCTTCGCTCAATACCTCTGTAAGGGCGGTTGGGATAAAGCCAGGGGCAACCGCATTAACTGTAACATTGCGGCTAGCTACTTCACGTGCGAGGCTCTTGGTAAACCCAATGATCCCTGCTTTGCTAGCGGCATAGTTGCTTTGACCAGCCTGTCCATTGATGCCGACCACGCTGGTGATATTTATGATCCGTCCCCAACGTTTCTTGATCATGTTGCGCAGTGCGGCTTTGCTGACAGCATAGACGCTACGCAGATTGGTGCTGATCACAGCGTCCCAGTCATCTTCTTTCATGGTCAAGAGCAATGTGTCGCGGGTGGTACCAGCGTTATTCACCAGAATATCGAGGCCACCGAAAGTTTCCTGCACCTGCTTGACCAGGGCGGCTGCCTCTTCGCTGTTGCTGACATCCGCTTTGAAGATCTCGCATTTGCCACCTTGGGCACGAATGCTTTCGGCGGTTGCCGTGGCGCCGTCGGCATTGCCGCGGTAGTGAATGGCAACCGCTGCACCACCTGTCGCCAGTTCTTTAGCAATCGCAGCGCCAATTCCGCTACTACTTCCTGTGACGAGTGCTACCTTATTTGAAAAGTCAAAAGCCATAGTGGATTCCATTATAGACTATGATCGTTGATATTGGGTAACGAGTCTTTAGTTGCAAATTACGAATTGCGACTTGCTGCGAATTGCAAAATCACATTAGTGGTAACTCGCTTCTAGGATCCTCGTAGTGCGCTCACAAACTGCACGACAGCCTCTGGTTGGTTGATTGAGATCCGTTCTGCATTGCGGTCGATTCGTTTCATCAGATCGCGCAGCACCTCGCCCGAACCAATCTCCACAAAGCGCCCAACGCCTTGGGCCAACGCCCATTGCATCGACGCAGTCCAGCGTACGCTGCCTGTAAGCTGTGCAGCTAATTCATCGCGGATGGACACAGCATCGGTGAGTGGAGTAGCGCTTGTGTTGGCGATGAGCGGTACTTGCGGCGGCAGAATGGGTGTCGCATCCAGGACGGCACGCAATTTTTCAGCAGCAGGTTGCATTAAGGGGCTGTGGGAGGCAATGCTCACGGCAAGAGGCACAACTTTCTTTGCACCAGCCTTGCTCAAGGCTGCCATTGCTTTCTCCATCCCGGCTTTGTCCCCCGAAATGACGAGTTGTCCCGGGCAATTATCATTGGCAACTTGGGCAACGCCACCCTCGGCGACTGCCTCCTGACAGATCGTGGCGACTTGTGCCTCATCCAGGCCAAGCACGGCGGCCATCATGCCGGGCAGTTTTTCACCCGCTTCCTTCATCAATCGTCCACGTGTACGGACCAGCTGCAGACCATCTGCATAACTCAAACTGCCTGCCGCCACCAACGCACTATACTCACCTAAACTATGTCCAGCAACAAAGGTATTGCTGCCCGAAGCATCGCTGACTGAGCCTAGTTCGCTTTCGATCGCACGCAGCGTGGCAATACTGGTCGCCAGCAGCGCTGGCTGGGCATTGATCGTATCGGTAAGGGTCGCCTCAGGACCTTCAAAACAGAGTTGGCTGAGGGCAAAACCAAGCACGGTGTCTGCCTCTTCAAAGGCTGCTTTGGCGGCGGGGTAGGCTTCTACCAGCGCCTTGGCCATGCCAACTTGTTGGCTACCCTGGCCCGGAAAAAGCAAGACGCTGTTGGAGAGTTGAGTGATTAACCTGGAGATCATAGGAGAATTCATATCAACAAAAACGGGGATTTGAGATAGGCTTCAAATCCCCGTCTAGACTGACTTTTGTTTGAAAGTCTATGTTTATTCTTCGGTTGCAACTTCTACGACCTGGCGACCGCGATAGTAGCCGCAGGATGGGCAGACGCGATGTGGCAGCATGCGCGAATTGCAATTGGAACATTGCACTAGCTTCGGCACGCCAATGGCGTCGTGTGAACGGCGGCGGTGCTTTTTGCCTTTGCTTAATTTGCGCTTGGGTAAGGGTCCCATGATTTCAAACTCTCCTTCGCAGTCAAATAACTGCTAACAATTAATCGCTAAGAATTGTTTTGATTTTTCTTTTCTAATTCGAGCAGTGCTGCCCACCGCGGATCGATTTCCTGCGTATCGTTGTCTACATCCCCATCTTCGACCATG
The DNA here is from genome assembly GCA_046328715.1 of Caldilineaceae bacterium. GTDB lineage: Bacteria > Chloroflexota > Anaerolineae > Caldilineales > Caldilineaceae > JAXLWB01. The sequence goes on from JAXLWB010000014.1 coordinate 132,311, forward strand.
CGCACCCCTTCAAGGCTCTTCAGGTGTGCGGTGAGAAATGGGCATTGACCACTTCCTGCCCAGTTACAGGATGGATACATTGGCATCGCAATCCAGATGTTCTGGCGTATCACTTCCTGCAAATCGAGGATGTGATGCTCATCAATGACAAGTGCACGATCTTCCCATTCATCCTTGTCACCTTCAAACTCATCTTCACGCAGCGCCCGGCCACTAAAGACTTCGGTGCTAGGATGGAAGCTTTCTTCTAGATAAAAACGTACGGCCACAGCAATTGGCTCAAGACAGCGATTACAATTGACTCGAATGGCTGTACTCAGTTCACCTGTGGCAAGGATCCCACTATTGGTGCGCAACAGTTGCAATGTACCAACCATGGGTCCTAGAAATCTCAGTTCTGGATCCAGCGTGCTCAGGTCTTCTTGAAGCTCATACCTGCGCACCGCTCCAGTTGTTTCTTTCAACAACTGCGCTACGTTGTATTGCATAGCAAGTTCTCCCCATCAGCGCAGTATTTGATAAGAGCCGTACCCATAACAGGCTAAATGCTAAATATCAATCTGACAGGCAAGCGATTAGTATAAATCTCCGCTGCATTCCTGTCAATATAAATGATGCTTTGCACTCAGTAAATGCCTTTTAGCCACAAACAATCCCATTCCTCTGAGCCCCTGTATGGGAAGCAAATTTTCGCTTCTCTGCCCTTGACCAGAGGGTTGCTTTTAGCCGTCTTTCCCCGGTGCCGGAGCGGATTGGCGACTTTTCATCACTTGCAATCCGTTGTCAACCTGAGTTGTAATTGACTGCAATTTGGAGGATAGCTCCTCTAATACACGGGTCGCATAGGCATCTGCCTCGTCGGCGCGGCGGCGGGCGGTGGCTTCGCTCTGTTGCATGATGCGTTCGGCCTCATCGCGTGCCAGCGCAATGATCGAATTTTCGCTGAGCAGTTCACGCGCTCGTTGCTTGGCCTGTTGCAGCAAGTTCTGGGCTTCTGCCTCGGCGTCGTTGAGAATGCGGTCGCGCTCTTTGAGCATACGTTCACTTTCCATCACAGAACTTGGCACTGTAATGCGCAGTCGTTCGAGCATTTCGCTGAACTCGTTTGCATCGACAACTCGTTGGGTCGTAAATGGAATTTGTCGTCCCAGCCGCAATTTTTCTTCAAGCTGGTCGATTAACTGCAAGATAGCGATGGGACACCTCCGTAATAATTATTCTTTGCGGTCAAATTTGCCTTCGGTGCGCGTGGCCCCGGGTGATGTTGATAACTCAGGCAGATTGTAGTGAGCACGCAGCGCATCAATCACATGGCAGGGTGCCCATTTCCGAACGTCGCCGCCTAAACTGGCCACCTCTTTTAAAATGGTGGCACTGAGCATGGCAAACTCTCCGCGACAAAATAGACAACAATATTCAATCTCTGGCGCAAGCTCATTGTTGGCCCAGCCAATTTGATGTTCGTAGGTGAAGTCGGTCACGTTGCGCAGACCGCGCACAATGACCGTTGCGTCCAAATGGCGTGCGCAGTCGATGGTCAAACCCACATAGCTAGAGACACTGACATTCGGCAAGTGACGAACGGCCTGAACCGCCATTGCGACCCGTTCTTCGGTCGTAAACATCAATTTCTTGGGAGGTGCATCATACACGGACAGGATCACTTCGTCGAAAATGCGACTGGCGCGTGTGACGATATCCAAGTGTCCGTTGTGTAGTGGGTCAAAAGTGCCTGGGAAAATGGCCCGCGTCATAAAAACTCCATAAAAACTTGGTTGCCGATCATCAGACCTGTGCTTGTCAAATGCACACGCTCTTTGTCGTTGGCAAGCAACCCTTTCGCCTCTAAGCGTGTCAATTCGTCGGAAAATACCGTGGCTAGTTCCTCGCCATGTAGGGTACGAAAACGCTGAAAGCTCACCCCTTCATCGATCAAGCGCAGACCCAACATCATCGTTTCGCCCATGCTTGTTCGCTCGTCGATCTCTTCGTGAAACTCTTCGACTGGTTCGCCTTGCGTGATTCTTTGCACATATCCAGCCACGGCTTTTCGATTGCCCCAGCGGCGATTGAAGGCTTGGCCCGCTTCGTCGCGCCAACGGAGATGGCTATGAGCCCCCGGACCAACTCCGAGATAGTCACCGTTGCGCCAGTAGAGCAAGTTGTGTTGGCTGGCGAGTCTGGGTGTGATATCCACTTCGGGTGTCGTGGCTGCCGTCTTATCTTGCCTCGCCCAGTTCGACACCTCATAGTGCCGATACCCTGCCGTTTGCAGCCGTTTGATCGCATATTCGTAATGCTCTGCAGCGATATCTTCATTGGGAGCGATGACGACTCCGGTCTTTACCCAGTGTGCCAGAGGCGTATTGGATTCTACAATTAAACTATATAGGCTCAGATGTTCAGGCTGTAAGGCAAGTGCCTGGTCGAGTGTGTTGCTCCACTGCTGCGGGCTTTGCTCAGGCAAACCGAACATAAAGTCCAGATTGAGATTATCGAAACCCGCCCCTCGTGCGGCATCAATGGCTCGATAAACATCTTCTACGGAATGAATGCGGCCCAAGAAGCGCAGCTCTTCCGCCTGTAGGCTCTGCACCCCTAAACTCAGTCGGTTGACACCCAGCGAACGCAGTGTTGCAAACTTATCTTGGTCAACAGTTCCCGGATTGGCCTCTGATGTGATCTCTGCATTGGCTACTACTTGGAAGTGCGTGTAAATCGTTTCAAAGAGTTGGGCGAGCTGCGAACTCTCGAGTACAGTCGGTGTGCCTCCGCCCAGAAAAATCGACGTGACTGGGCGTTTTGCCAGCGTTGAACTCCACTGACGCAGTTCTTGACAGAGCGCATCCACCGTACTCTGAAAGAGAGAATTCAACCCCGCATAGGTATTGAAGTCACAATAGGGACATTTCCTCTCACAAAAAGGGATGTGGATGTAGATTCCAAAAGCGGCGCTATCAGACATAAAGAATTGGCTACCGATTTTCCAGACGGAAGCCATGACCGCGTACAGTAATGATATAGCGAAACTCTTGGTCTACCTCTTCGATACGTTCGCGCAAGCGGCGTACGAGCGCATCAATCGCCTGCTCGCTCACACCTTCGCCGCTGGCTTCCGGCCAAACTGCGTCGATGATCTGCTCTCGTGTAATCACGCCACCGCCGCTGTCCCAAAGCGCTTCGAGCAGACGGTATTGATGCAAACTGAGTGGCGGATCGGCCAAAATGCCATTGATCCAAACCTGGCGTGTCTCCTTATCCAGCCGCAAGCCCATCTTCTCATTATCGAAAGTCAACGGAGCGGTAGCGCCCGCATCCACAAAGGCAAGTTTGAAGCGCAATGCAATTTGCAGTTCATCCCCGTTGTGTAAAGCCGCTGCTCCATCCACTTGTTGCCCATTCACATGGGTCCCGTTTTTGCTGCCCAGATCCTCAACTTGGTAGTTGTTGCCACTCCAAGTAATTCTTGCATGTTGACGGCTCACTTGTCGGTCAGGAAGGTGAATGTCACAAGTTTCGCCACGTCCGATCATCAATGCTCTGTTGCGATCTAGGGGCCAACGTCGGCCAGCTTCTGCACCGCGCTGCAGTACCAGCATGGCATTCTCTCGGGGTCTTGCTCCGCTATCGAAATCGCTAGCGGGCGGGGTCGAATCAATTGGCATAGATTATCCTTCACTTAAAACAATTCTTCGCTAAACTTGCATATAAGATAAAATCATCTGGTATGATATGCGTAGGTCATTGTTAGTCTATCGTGCGCTCTGTTTGGAAATGATCATTTTGCGGTTTCAATACCTTCGTTTCCAAAGCAACCGCATTTTAGGCTGTCATTATACCAAAAATTGTGCAACCTAAAAATACAAACAAAATTAGCTGACAGGGCACAGCGTACTAGAAAGCAAGCAGTTGCGCCAAATTAAGGAACGCATCTGAACAAATGCTTTGGTAGAGGCATGTGCCAGATTTCTGTGCCGTACATCAGTCCGCAGTGGCCCGAGTCAGTGAATGAGATGCGCAATAGGAGCAAAGTTAGGCGTGCAGAGCATTATTGAATCCGGTGTTGTCTTGCGCAATCGCTATGAAATTCGCGAATTAGTCGGCCAGGGGGGAATGGGTGCGGTCTACAAGGCGAATGATTTGCGATTGGAAGGGCGCGTCTGTGCTGTAAAGGAGATCCTTCCTGCACTTGCCAGCAATGCTTCTTCCGACACCGAGATAGAGCAATTATCTCAGCAATTCCGCACGGAAGCAAGTACTCTTGCCCGTCTCGACCATCCAAACCTGCCCAAGGTGTCGGATTATTTTACGATCCAGAATCGAGAATACCTCGTCATGGACTTTGTAGAAGGCCGCGATCTGCAAGAGATCGTTCAGGATGCGCAACGCCAGAATACATTCTTGGATGAGCAAGAGGTGCTTTCGTGGATGGTGCAATTGCTTGATGCTGTGGAATATCTGCACGACCAATCGCCGCCTGTGCTGCATCGTGATATAAAACCGAGCAATATCAAGCTGACCCCTCGGGGAACCATAAAACTCGTTGATTTTGGTCTTGTCAAAGTGCTCGAACCCGATGAGACGCGTACCGTTACTGTGGTACAGGGGCGCGGCACTGTAGCCTACACGCCATTGGAGCAATATGGCGGCGACACCGGCTTTACCGATGTGCGTAGCGACATTTATAGTATCGGCGCAACCATGTATCATCTACTCACAGGACAGTTACCGGTCGATGCCAAAGAGCGCTTTTTGCATCCGGGTGCCTTGATCCCCGTGCGCCAGGTCAATGCGAATATATCAGCTCGTACGGAGCGGACCATTTTTCAAGCACTGGGCATGCATCCAAGTGATCGACCTGTCAATGTGCGAGAATTGCGTACATTGCTCTTTGGTTCAGCGCCACCGTTGGTTCACCATGGGCCGGTAACACCGTCCATTACCCCTCCACTGCCGATCTACCATCAACAATTGGAGTGGTCGGAAGTCTTCCGCCAAAATGCCATCCTCATCGGCGTCGCACTCCTGCTTCTGATGATCGCCATAGTCGTTAGCTCAAATTGATAAAGCTGCAGGAGTCAAGGAGCAGGTTGCAAAACTGCAACCTGCTTCTTGACTCCTGTTCCCTGCATCAAATCAATCCATCTACAATTTTTGCTGAAGCAAGCACACCCGGTAGCCCGGCTCCCGGATGGGTTCCTGCTCCCACGAAGTAGAGGTTTTCGAAGTCCTCCGATCGATTGTGCGGACGGAACCAGGCCGATTGTAGCAAGGTTGGCTGCACTGAAAACGCCGAGCCAAGATAGCTGTTGAGCGTGTTCTGAAAGTGAAGCGGGTCGATATAATGCTCAGCGACCAGATTGGCTTGCAGATCAGGAAGATAGTTTTCCTCCAGGAATTTCATGATCGCATCTCGATAAGGCTTGGCCTGTTTTTTCCAATCTACATTTGCTCCCAAGTGCGGCACAGGCGAGAGCACGTAGAAACATTCGTGGCCTTCGGGTGCCATCGCTGGCTCAGTCAGAGTGGGCATGTGCAGATAAAGTGAAAAGTCATCCGGCAGACGTTCATGGAAGATGTCCTTCAGCAAGCCTTGGTAGCGCTCGCTGAGAATAATGTTGTGATGGGCCAGCCTGCCGTCGTTATAGCGTCGCTTGGTGCCAAAGTAGATCACAAAGAGCGACATGCTGTACTTATAGCTTTTGATCCTGCGGTCAGTGTTTTTGTGGCGCACCTGACTTGGTAATAGATTCAAATAGGTCCAAGCCACATCCGCATTCGAGACCACAGCAGTGGCCTTGTGGATTGTCCCATCTGCCATGCGAATCCCACTGACCTTCCTGTCTTGCACCAAAATCTCCTTCACCTCTGCGTTTAGGTGAATTTTCACACCCAGTTCGCCAAGCAGTTTGGCAAAACCGTTGACGATCGAACCTGTGCCACCTGCGGCATAGTGCACTCCCCATTCGCGCTCCAAGTAATGAATCAACACATAAAGCGATGCCGCATCCAAGGGGTTGCCGCCAATCAGCAAAGGATGGAACGAAAAACACCGGCGCAGAAAATCGTTTTCGACGAACTGTGATACATAAGCATAGACGCTTTTATACGACTGCAAACGTACCAGATCAGGCACAACTTTGATCATATCACTGATGTGGAGAAACGGCTTGTCGATCAGCGCCATGCCCGTTTCAAAGATCTCCTTGGTGGTGCCGATAAAACGTTCATAGCCTGCCATATCGGCTGGATTCCACTTTTCGATTTCGCTGAGGATGTATTGATGGTTGTTATTGTAATTGAAGGCGCGCCCTTGGTGGTCAAAAATGCGATAGAAGGGATCGCATGGAACAAGCTTGAAGTAATCCTCGCGCTTGCGTCCTGCCAACTGCCAAACCTCATCAAAGAGCCAAGGTGCTGTAATGACGGTGGGTCCGCCATCAAAGGTAAAGCCGTTGCTCTGATAGGTGTAGGCGCGGCCCCCCAACTTGTCGCGCTTTTCAAACAGCTCTACCTCAAATCCGCGTACTGCCAATCGGGCAGCAACACTTAACCCGCCAAACCCGCTGCCGATCACGATGATTTTTTTACTCATATGAAACTTTCCTACTTCTACTGCGATTATAATAAGAACCTAATAGACAAAGCAGAGAGACATTGCATGATCACAATGCGTAGGGGCACACCCTTGCGGTTGTCCATTCGGTGATGCAAGCAGGGCACCGGCAAGCGGATGCCCCTACAATGTTCCATCTTTGCTTTGCTTTGTCTATAAGTTTTACCGCTCAACTATGGGCTAGAAAAACTCCGACGCTCATTCGGTAATCAATTTGTGTTAGTCCAGTAATTGCAATGGTTTTGTACAACTTGTTTACCAGTATAGAGCTAAATTAGGATCGATTTCGGTGAGAATGCTCCAATTTTCGGGAAAATTCCCTATTGACCGAGTCAAAAATTTAGTGTATGCTAATTTAGCAAGATGTTGTATGTTCTACCACGAGTAAGTCCATAGGTCACTCGGCTGGTATTAGCGGGTGGCCTATTTTGTCTGCTGAACACGGTTGCAATGAGAAGGGAAAAATCCAGTTCTCATTTGGGCTTCGGTTGAGGGATATTATTTGTTGGGAACGACCACGTTTTGCTTGTATGTTGTAGGGTTATCTATCTGCCCCTTCAAGATACGAGATTATCGTGCTGCAGGTAATCCAGAGCGCTCTATAGAAGCACTCAAATGTACTAAGGGAGTTTCCAACAATGGCCGCACCAGTCACAAAGGGCACCGTCAAGTGGTTCAATGATCAAAAGGGATTTGGCTTCATTACACCCGAAAGTGGTGGTAAGGATGTCTTCGTCCATCACTCTGCTATCAAGGCGGAAGGCTTCCGCTCTTTGGCCGAGGGTGATCGCGTCGAATTCACGATTGAGCAAGGACCCAAGGGACCGTCCGCTGCAAATGTCAAGAAGGCCAGCTAACTTGCATTTGCTAGGCAAGACGATCAGGTTAGGGTGTATTTCAGCAATGCATCCTCAGCTCGTGCAAAATTTGCACATTGAATAAAATACAAGTATAATCTAGTAAGCAAGATGTTGTAAGTTCTTTCACGAGTAATGTAGTGGGCCACTCGGACTTAGCATTCGAGTGGCCTTTTTATTTGTTGGGAACGCCACGTTTTGTATTACGGCGATTTCAAAAGAAAACGTATCGATGAAATCGCGAAGCCGTTGCAAAAAGTTTAGAAACATCTCTACATTTGCAATGGCCTACCTGCTTTGGGTGTTCGTCTGTCGTTGACAACGACGCCCTGAATCGATTTTTGGGAAAAAGGAGTTTCCAACAATGGCCGCAACAACAAAAGGCACCGTCAAGTGGTTCAACGATCAAAAGGGCTTCGGTTTTATTACTCCAGAGAATGGTGGCAAGGATGTCTTTGTCCATCACTCTGCGATTATGTCCGAAGGCTTCCGCAGCTTGGGCGAAGGGGATCGTGTTGAATTCAGCATTCAGGATGGCCCCAAGGGTCCGTCCGCTGCTGGCGTCAAGCGCGTCTAAATTGACCTGCCGGTAAAAAAAGCGGAGATGAGCATCAACTCATCTCCGCTTTTTATTTGGGCGATTTCAAAATAAAACTATTCTAATGAAATCGCTCAACCTCTTTAACCGACTCTATCCAAGAAACGCACATCATTCGAGTAGAAGTAACGAATGTCGTCGATACTGCGTTTTTGAATTGCCTGCCGTTCGATGCCCATACCTGCGGCAAAGCCACTGTAGATGGCCGGATCGTAGCCGCCGTTCTTTAGCACAACCGGATGAACCATTCCGGCACCCATGATCTCCAACCAGCCAGTGTATTTACACTGGCGACACCCCTTGCCGCCACAGAGCACACAATCGACATCGACTTCTACACTAGGCTCGGTGAAGGGGAAGTAGGATTTGCGGAAACGAATCTTGCGCCCTGCCCCGTACATCTGGTTACCAAAGTTGAGCATCACACCTTTGAGATCGGCAAAGGTAATGTTTTTGCCTACGGCCAACACTTCTACCTGATGAAACATCATCTCCGAACGGGCAGTGACATCCTCGTTGCGGAAAGTCTTGCCTGGTAAGACAACACGAATTGGCTCCGGCGCAAATTGACGCATCGCTCGAATCTGTCCGGGGCTGGTGTGGGTGCGCAGAATTACATCCTTCTTGGTGGTAAAGAAGGTATCCTGCATCTCGCGTGCGGGATGGTCCGGGGGAAAGTTGAGTAGCCCGAAGTTCATGTCATCGGTCTCTACGTCAGGCGAATCGTAGACTTGGAAGCCCATCAGCGCAAAGATATCCACGATCTCGCGCATGGTTGCTGTCGTGGGGTGCAACTTGCCGATTTCCGGGCGGCGACCAGGCATCGTTACATCAATACCTTCGGCGGCCAGAGCCTCTTCCATTTCTTGCTGGGTAATGGCTTCCTGACGCGCTTTGAGGGCAGCTTCCAAACCATTCTTGACCTGGTTTGCTTTTTGACCCGTGGCAGGACGCTCCTCCGCTGGCAGTTGCCCCAATCCTTTGAGAAGGGACGTTAGTTTGCCTTGGCGACTCAAATATTCGCGATACCAAGCCTCACTCGCTGGCATGGAAGTCGCTGCTGTGAGCGAGGTCGTCGCTTCTTGGTAGAGTTGGTCCAATTGTTCAATCAGTAAATTCGACATGCGTTTGCTGCTTTCAAAAAGATGAGATCCGAGCTTTTGCGAGATATGGTTGCATTATACCAAGGCTTCCACCTGATCGCCAACGAAAACGTCCCCTTCGACACGTTGTAGAAAGACCGGTGTGATGCAATTATGCAAATCAGTTGCAGTGGGCACAACGCTCATTACCCGCAGATAGTTATCTGTTAGCCCGCTCCACAGAGAGCCTGGCTCGTTGCTCAAGGGCTGCCCTTGCCCTTCCCAAAGCACCGAGCGCACAGTGCCTATAAAGCGTTGTCGCTCGCTTCGTCCCGTAGCTTCGACCAGTTCCCGCATTTGGCGTCCTCGCTCCTTCTTGACTTCGCCGTTAATCTGGTGGCCGAACTTGGCCGCTGCCGTTCCAGGACGGGCGCTGAAGGGAAAGACGTGGGCATGGGTAAAACGCATCTCTTCAACAAAGCGGAGTCCCTCTTGGAAGTCTGCCTCGGTCTCGCCGGGAAAGCCGACAATCAGATCAGTGGTCAAGATAAGGTCGGGGATGGCGCTGCGCGCATCGACGACCAGTTGGCGATAACTTTCAGTCGTACATCGTCGGGCCATGGCGCGTAGCTGTCGATTGGTGCCAGCCTGTAAGGGCAAGTGTAGATGAGGACATAACCGCCCTGGCCAGCGCTGCCAAAGCTCGAAAAAGCCATCCGCCAATTCCCACGGCTCCAAGCTACTCAAGCGCACACGGGCAATTTCTGTCTCGGAAAGAACTGCTTGGATCAACGATTGGAGGTTGGCGCTCGGAGATTGAAGGCTGCTTGGCAAATCTCTGCCATAGCTTCCCAGATGCACCCCAGTCAACACGACCTCCTGTGCCCCTTGTGCTACCCAATCTTGTACTTCACTCACAATATCGCCGATCGTCCGACTACGACTGTCCCCACGCGCTAATGTGACAATGCAGAAGGTGCATTTGTTATTACAACCATCCTGTACCTTGATGAAGGCGCGTGTGCGCGATTTTCGATCCCATTCCAGTTCAATATTGGTGTTGGATGAGGATTCGACCCCAAATTGTAAAGGGCTGGCCTCTGGATCAAGGCGTGTCAGCAGATCGCTCTCTTCAAAATCCACGCTCCAGGGTTCGAGCAACGTGTGGAGCAATTCCTTCTGCTCATTGTGGGCGACCAGGGCCACGCCGGGCAGCGCAGCAGCTTCTTTCGGCTCTAAAGTGGCCCAACAGCCAGTGAGTGCAATCCGTGCCCCTGGATTTACGCTATGAAAATGGCGCGCCTGCTTGCGGCTACCGCGCACAGCGTCATTGGTGACGGCGCAGGTATTGAAGACAATCACCTGTGCTTCTGCAGGGGTAGTGACGGTGGTATGCCCTGTTGCGCGCAAACGCGATGCCAACGTCTCCATCTCACTGTAGTTCAGTCGACAACCAATCTGATCCAGATAAATTCGCATAGGGCGTAGTATAGCACAAAAAAGTTGCAAACAGGCAGCTTGTCCATGATGTAAAAATGAGAGTTGCAAAGTTGAAGCGTGGCAAAGTATCAAGCCAACTTTGCCACGCTTCAACTTTGCAGATTTTCATCTTTATCTGTGCTTAGGATGACATGCAAGCGGGCAAGCGCTTCGAGGAGGGTCTGACGTTCGGCGTCGTTGAGACCGTGATGTTTTTGTTCAAGCTGTTGGAGCAAACGTAAGGTCTTGACTGCGGTAGAAAGCTCTTCGGGGATTTCGTTCTTGTTGTGGCGTAGTAGGGTATAGGCTCGTTCCAGATCGCCGGCCAAGCGTGCCTGTTCGACAGCAAGCCCAATCTCGCCCAACTCTTCCCAGGCACGCGATGCTTCAACTGGATCACCACTATAGGCGGCGGAGACTGCCCGGAAATGGGCAAGGGCAGCGCTCTCTTCACTAGAAAGCTGTGTTTGCAGCAGTTCTTGTACCCGTAGGTCGAGTTCCCAGAGACGATTGTCAAGTTCGCTATAGTTGATTTTCTGGGCAAACTCAATGGCGGCCAGCGCCCAGTTGACATACAATTCGCACGTTCGCCCCAAGCTCGTAAAGCTTTCTTCGATCCACAGTTGCGCTACGTTGAATGTCTCTTCTGTCAGCTTGCGGTTCAAGATTGCAGGGCGGCTGATGGCGGCGAGGTAATGCTGGAGCGCGGCGAGCAGATCTTTGATCTGCGCCGGAGCGAGTGATCCGATTTGTGGAATGTCATGATAGCGCTGCGCTAGGATCGACACGATCTGTGCCCCTTGTGCATCTTGTTGACGAGACAAGGCATCGGCTGTTGCTGTATAGAGTTCGGTAAATTGGTCGGCTGTGCCTTGGTTTGCATGCAGATCATTGGCCCAACTGAGTGCCACTTCTACCAACAAATCGTCCACTTGCTGTTGCAAGGCGGCGTCGCCTGCAGATTGGGCAATCGCCAGCGCATTGCGTAGTTCGTTGTAGCTGCGTTTGAATTGCTTTTGCTGTCGTGCATCCTTGGCGGCAGCGATCCGGTTCTGCGCCTGGTAGGTCAGTGAGCCGTCGATCTCTTTCCGTTGGTCTTCCACCTCTTCGAGCAAGAAGGGATCGCCGTAGTCCTGCGCCAGTTGTAGCGCTTCTTGATTGACTTGGTCGGCTTTGGCCCACTCATTGTGTTCAAACCAGTAGTCCGCTTCGTATAGATGAGTGCGGATATATTCTTCTTGGGCTTCCCGTTGCAGGGCGCTGTCGTTGATCTGAAGCGCAAGGGCATAAGCCCGACGGTTTTGACGGTAGGCTTGCTCCCAACGCCCACGTTCGACCAAGTCGTCGGCTTCGCTCAAAATGCCCTCGATCAGCTCCACATCAGACATCTCTTCGTTGCTTAAGAGTTCGAGCAACTCATTCCAGGTGAGCGGTGCCACGCCTTGCAGGTTCTTCAATCCCAGTTCGCTAAAGACGGGCGACTCCACCGCATCCAGGATCACAAGACGATCGGTAGAGCGACTCAGCGCCACTCGAATCTCATCAAAAATACGGCGCGCCTCAAGGAGCGCCAGTTGCTGACCATCGTTGCTCTCTATCAAACGGCGGGCACGCAGATAGACGTCGTTGAGACCGTGGATGATGACCGTGCTGCGTTCCAACCCCTTGATTTCACGTGCAAGAAAGATTGTCTCCTCGCCCTGGTCGCTGCTTGCTTCCTCGTGTGAGACGCGCAGGCCTTTGGTCAACTGTTCACTCAGGTCAACCACGGCGCGACCTGGTTTGTCACCTAGCTCAACCAGCAGTTCTCCCCATCGGATATTGGCTTCTCGTGCCTCAGGCAGTGGACAGAGCAGGATACGCCCGACCTCTTCCTCGCTGGTCGAATCGTTGCTGTCTTCGTAGATAAACGATTGGCGCTTGGCCGAGGGGCGTAACTGTTTGGGCAGGAGTAAATAGAGATTCCAAGTGGCGTCGATCAGATGGGCGAGGTTGCGTGGAGCCCGGCGCTGATGTTCAAATTCAAACTCTTCTGGGTACAGACCGATCTGCTCGCCAAGCAAGTCCTTGGTGGTGCCCCAATCAAAGCCGCTGGGCTGCACAATTTGTGACTCGTCACCTGCTACGATAAAGCTAAACGGGTTGTAGTCATCTTTGCGCAACCTGGCTCGACCGATCTCTCCCAACAATGCAATCTGGAGCAGGGTGAGATCCTGCACTTCATCGAGCACCAATCCATCGATCTCGGTGAGCCAGCGCGGCAATTTGTCCTGGTCGGCCAAGTGTAAGGCACGCAGGGCCGCCCGCTGATCGCCAAAAAAGCGCCCTTGTGTTCGTTCGAGCACACGCAAGGCAATCGTTGCTAGTTGTTGGTCGAGATCTCGCTCTTTGGCATAGATATTCGGATTCTGTAGCGGCGAGCGACGGAAAATAGAATCAAACTTGTTCTTGCCGTTGCCCAACTTGTAGTCAGGCGGAAAGGAACGTCCGAGCAGATGGGCACGCAATTCAGTGTAGAAGGTGGCGGGATATTTGCGCCAACTGCCGAGTGACGAGGGGTTTTGCGCGTCGAGAAAGCGGGAAAAATCTTCAAGCTCGGCAAAGGGTTCGCCGCGGAGCTGCGTACCGGCGATCTCTGCTTCCAACTCGCCCAAGGTGCGCAGGCTCACTCGTTTGCTGACTGGTTCGCCCAAGGCGTCGAAAAACTCCTTGGCCATGCGTTTGAGTCGGCTGGTATAGGTAATGTAGAGTATCTTGCGCAGATCTCCGCGCGTCGCTAAATCTTTGACCAGATAGAGCAGCGAGACCGTCTTCCCGCTGCCAGGCAAACCTTTGACAGTGGTCAAGGTAACCAGATCGCCACTTACGCGTTTGCTGACTTCAAGCTGTTCTGCAAAGCGAGGTTCGAGTGCTGGGAGTGCGACTTCCTCGTAATCGTCGGGCGCACCCATGTCAAGTGGCTCGTCCGTCTCATCATGATGGCGAATCGAGTGAACAAGGATGGTATTTTTGTCGTTCTCGGAATTTTGCTGCCAGCCAGCGATTTCGTTGCCTTCGCTGCGAGGAATCCACCAGAGGTAGAAATGGTTGCCCTGAACCGGAGTCCGGCGCCACCGTTGGTTGTAGCCTTTGACACCTTTTACAGTTGGTGTGCGCCCCCGAATGCCAAGCAGCACCTGTGCCCACAACGCTTTATTCTGAATGGTGCTGGGGAGGCGATGTGCGCTCTGATCATATTCATGGTGCTTGAGTAGACGATACGGCGGCATAAATTGTGCATACTATACTCGGAGTTGGGCAAAAGGTATAGTTTTGTTAGGTCGCGAACGCAACTTTAGCAAGATGTAATTTGAGCTATTCAATCAGCGTCCACTCACTCTTCTGCAGGGAGCGCCGTGCCCCTTCAATGACTCGCAGCGCGGCGATAAAATCGTGGACCGTGGCTGCAGGCTGACTGCCCGTTCGCACTGCTTGGTTAAAACTGGTAAATGCATTGACAAAGCGTACAACAGGAGTTGATCGTGGGCCTTCCTCGGGTGGCTTGTCGGCGGCAGGACGGAGCGATTTTTGCGAAAAAACTGTCAAATCGGCTGGCAAATGCGGGCTTAGACAGTGGGCTACCCTGGCGCTGCCATTGGCTCCAAAGAGTTCCAACATGGAGTCGGCATGTGGCAGCAAAAACGAGTCGTACAGGGAGAGAACTAACTTGTTGCGTTTCAAGCGCACGACGGCCTGAATCTCTTCATCCAGATCCTTGGTGTGAACCCGAGTGTGCGATTGGGCGTGGATAGCATCGACTGTATTTTCAAATAGATAGTGGATGAGGTCGATGTCGAAGAGCGTGCGATGGAGCAGGGCACCGCCTATCTCGGGCTGTAAGCGCCAGGTGCGCTGACGAATCTCTAGAAGTGGAGCGTTGAGAATGCGCCCGCCGATCACTTCGCCAATTTCGTCACTCTCCAGTCGTTGTTTTAATTCGGCCAAAACAGGGTCGCAGCGGTGGCTAAAGTTGACGCCAAGCAGCAAATGGGAGCGCTGAGCAAGCTCGTCTAGCAGGTGTGCGTCTTCGATGCTAAGGGCAAGCGGTGGTTCGCAGAGGACATGTTTGCCTGCTAGCAAGGCAGCACGTACGGCTTCAACATGGTGGCGTGGGTGATTGGCGACATAGACACAGCGCACCGCATCGCGATAAAGCAATTCGGCCAAGTCATCAGAACTGCGAGGAATATGATGTTTGAAGGCAAATTGTTGACCCCGCCCGGCGTGGTGGCTGTGGATACCGGTGATCCAACTGTTGACGCTTTGGCTAGCACTCTGTGGTGGCTGGTGGCGAATGGCTGCGACCGACCACTGATCAGCAACGGCGCTGGCACCGACGACGAGCCAACCCAATGAAGTGGCATCAATGGCATAAGGGGCTGGTCGTTGCGTGGTTGATGGCTGGGATTGACGCAGAGCAGAAGCAGTGGACACGAAAATAGCCGCCTTGCCTGTGAAGTTCGTTACTTCACAGTTCTACGTTATTCATCTTCGCTTTGTTTGGTAATTACACGGAAGATAGAGTCCAGATCCTGGTCATTGTAGAAGTGTACAACCAGCTTGCCACTGCCATCCGAATTGCGATTGAGGCTGACCTTGGTGCCCAATGCATTGCGAAAACGATTTTCCATCTGTGATAGATGAGTCTGAAGCTGCTCTGAAATGACTTCGGGTTCGTTCGGTTTGGGCTTGGGTGGGTCGAGCAGATCGCGCACAAGTAATTCGGCTTGACGCACGGTCAGATTGCGAGCGATGATCTCGGCAAATGCCCGTTCGATCATGGCTTCGTCCAACTTGGGTGTAGCCAGCACGCGGGCATGGCCCTCACTAATTCGCCGTTCGATCACCGCAGCTTGCACGTTGAGCGGTAGATTGAGCAAGCGCATCGTGTTGGTAATGGCTGAGCGACTCTTACCCACCCGCACTGCAATCTCTTCGTGGCGCAGGCCAAATTCGCTGTTTAAGCTATGGTAGGCATTCGCCTCTTCGATGGCGTTGAGATCGGCGCGTTGAATGTTTTCCACCAACGCCCACTCCATCATTTGCTGCGACGACGCTTCACGGACAAGCGCAGGTACCTCGTACAATCTCGCCAATTGGGCGGCACGCCAGCGCCGTTCGCCGGCCACCAGCCAATAGAGATCTTCTTCATTCGGTTGGCGCGTGACGATGAGCGGCTGCAAAATGCCATGCTCACGGATGGAGGCGGCAAGTTCGGTGAGTGACTCTTCATCGAAGAGCGCGCGTGGCTGTTTGGGATTGGGTGCAATCCGATCAACAGCAATGCTGCGTACCAGATCGCCCACTTGGCTGGCTGTCGACAGGGTCGATGGAAGTTCCTCAGTATCAGTATGGGCAGGGAGCGGTTGCGCGTCGCCGATCAGTGCGCTCAGACCTCGCCCCAGGCCCCTGCGTTTTGTCGAATTGTCGCTCACTGAGTCTCCTTCACCTTTGCGGTTGCTGCTTTTTCAGCTCGCTCCAGCATCTCCTGGGCCAGCGCCTGATAGGCCTGCGCCCCTGTGCTGCCTGGCGCATAGCTCAAAATGGTTTGTCCGTAACTAGGTGCTTCGCTCAGGCGGATGTTGCGCGGAATGATCGTCTTGAAGACCTGCTTAGCAAAGTGTTCCTGCACTTCCTGCACCACCTGTTGACCGAGATTGGTGCGCCCGTCATACATGGTTAGCAGTACGCCCCAGATCTGTAACTGCGGGTTAAGAACTTCCCGAACTTGGCTGATCGTGCTCGTCAACTGGGTCAACCCTTCGAGCGCCAGGTATTCACACTGGACAGGAATCAACACGCCATAGTTGGCAGCCGTCAGTCCGTTGATAGTCAATAAACCTAAACTGGGCGGGTCGTCGATGAGAACGTAATCATAGACAGTGAGGAGCGGTTCCAGGGCTCGTGCCAACAAACGTTCTCGTGCTAACTTGCGCGTTAACTCGACCTCTGCGCCAACCAAATCAGGACTGGCAGGAAGGATGTCGAGTCCCAAGTGTTGCGTGGCAACGATCGCATCCCGTGCAGGCAACTGATCTACTAACACGTCGTAGACACTTTGTTGCACAGTACGCGGATCGACGCCTAAGCTGGAAGTGGCATTGCTTTGCGGATCAATGTCAATCACCAAAATCTTCCGATTGGCAGCAGCTAGGTAGGCGGCAAGATTGACAGTGGTGGTGGTCTTACCAACGCCTCCTTTTTGATTTGCAACACAGAAAATCTTAGCGGTCATGAGTGGAGATCGGGCTACTGCTCTGTTGGCTTTCGCTTGCTAGACGATCTTAGTTCAAATCGATTCATTAGCAAAGGAACGCCAACCGAAGTGAATTCAATCGGATGGAGTAAAAGGATGTTGCTCCATATAATCCAACACTTGTTCGCGACTTGGAATTCCCGTGACACCGGGATGTTCCACACCAAAGGACGCAGTGATGTTAGCGAATCGAGCGGACTGGACTGGATCGCCAGTCTCTTGCAGGCGCAACAGAAACGCCGTTGCGAAAATATCGCCTGCACCGGTCGGATCTATCTCATTGGCTGGGCGAGGTGGTATCTTCGTCTCGCTAATTCTACCATCAGGGTTGCGCTGATATAGCGTACTGCCATCGCGATATTCCGTCAAAACGACAGTAGGGACAGTTTGAAAGAAAAGATTGAGGCGCGAGAGATCGAAGGCAATATCCTCTAATGATAGGACCAATACATCCAGGTGCGGCAGGATCTGCTCGGCAGTTTCCCATGCTTTGGCTGTAACCCGTCCTGTCTTATCCCATTGGCGCATCCACCCCTGTGGCACGGCTGCAAGCAGGGTTGATTCGTGAAAAACCGGGGGCACATCTGGCCCGATCTCGTTGACCAATGGCCCCAGCAAGGCCACATTGGGCCGACGAAATGACTCGGGTATGTCGCTGGCAAGAATGGCAGGGGCGGGTGTAAAACAGTATTGGACACGACCTTGAGGCGTGTAGATATTGGCGAAGGTCGTGGTATTCGACGAAGGCAACACAAGTCGATCTACTTCGTCGGGCAATTCGCCTAAATCATCCTCTTGGGCAGCGCGCGTAACGATGGTGGGGTGACGTCCCAAGCGTAGCGCTGTGATCGAGGCAAAGCTCACGGTACCGCCCAGACGCCAGCCGCTGGCCGGTGTTTCGCCAATCAGATCGCGCGTAACATGGCCCAACAAGAGGAGATCGATGGATGATTTTGAGATAGGTGTGGACATAGCTAGACAGAAGAAGCCCCGCTGCAAAAGAGCTTCTGGAAATTCGAACAATCGAAAATCACACCGCAGGTTAGCTGCCAACCTTGCCAGGTGTACATTTCAGATAACGATTCAGGCTGATCCAACAAGACCGGCACTTCACGGTTCAAAGTTGCTGCAAGTGAGCGTGAAGACTCACCTACTACGCAAAGTTGCCGTATCTGCGAACTTACGTCGAGCCGGTCATGCTTTCGATGTCTGAATCGTTACCATTTCAGAAGCTACTGTGGCGGGGCCAGTAGTACGTTTAGTTTTTGGGAACAATATAGACTTTACGTCGATCACCATCGCCAGAGCTTTGCGTATAGACACGCGGATGGTTACGCAAAGCCATGTGTACAATCCGTCGTTCGTTGGGTGGCATCGGTTCCAATGCCATAGCTCGACCTGCGCTCAGCGCTTGCTCTGCCAATCGTTGGGCAAGCTGGGAAATCTGTTCTGCGCGTCGGGTGCGATATTGATCGACATCGACTACGATATCATTCCAACGGTGTAACCGTTGATTCACCATCATGCGCAGAAGATATTGTATGTTTTCTAGAGTCTCTCCTCGGCGCCCAATCAGTGAAGAGAGATTGTTGCCGTGGATCTCAAGCCAGAGCACACGTTTATCGTGCTCATCGTCGCCATCTTTCCACACTGGCTCTACCGTCACCTTAAAGCCCATTAGAGTTACCATGGTGGAAAGCATCTCGACCGCAGCTGCTTCTGTGCTGCCCTCGTCTTCAATGCCTTCATTGTCGTACTCTTCTTCGCTGTCCTCGTCCCCTGGAACTACTTCCTCTGCTTCAACCTCTGTGGCATCAGCCTCTTCCATACCCTTGGTTTCTTGGGCTGCGGTCGGCTCAACACTTGTGATCAGGTCTGCCAGTGGAGGCTCGATTACTGTCTCAACGGCGGGGGCAACTTCCGCTGCCGTGGGTTCACTTGCTTCGACTTCCTCTTTGCTGACTTTATTGACAACCGGTTCTGCTACAGGAAGTGGCTTCACGCGAACCAGCGCTGGTGTGCTGCCAATTCCAAGCAGTCCACGACTTCCCTTGTTGATGATCTCGACTTGAACTTGGTTGCTGCGCAATCCTAGCGTCTGTAAAGCGCTCGCGATCGCCTCGTCTACGCTGCGACCGCTAAATTCACGTCCTTCTTCGCTCATAAGTTCTACGCTCCTCAGCAAGCTATGCTCCACCAGGGTAGCATTTTCCTGGGCTTCGGTAGCCTGTTATTTTCGCTTAGACTTGTTACCCGCTTTGTTTCCCGACGGTTTTGTTGATTTGGCCGATGTGCTGCTTGTGGTGGGCGGGGGCGTGTTCTCTCCTGCTCCAACCGCTACCGTGGCAGGCGTAGTCGTGGTTGTCAGCCCGGATCGACTAAATGCCCACTGTTGTAACATCTGCAAAAGGTTGCTTGTGACCCAGTAGAGTGTCAACCCAGCCGGCACTTGCAAGGTGAAGAAGCCAAACATGAAGGTCATCATCAAGCTTACTTGCTGCATGCTCTGCGCCTGCGGATCGGTGCTTGTCGGCGTCATCGTCTTTTGCATCCAAAACTGCGAGGCAACCAGCAAGATTGGCAGAATGAGATAAGAAACCAACTTGAGATATTCGCCAGCCTGAAAGCTTGTCGTCAGCCACTTCATACCTTCACTATAGTGCGGAAATGAAAGATCAGGAATCCAGAACCATTGTGAACCGGTCAATAGCTGGCTATTGGCAACCAATGCCGCGTACAGCCCGATTAGGATCGGCATCTGGATCAACAGTGGAAGACAGCCGGAAAGTGGATTGACCCCCGCTTCTTGATAGAGGCGCATCTGCTCTTGGGCAATCTTTTCGCGATCTCCCTTATATTTTTTCTGTAGTTCCTGGATCTTCGGCTGTAGATCTTTCTGCGCTTGCATGCCTCGAATTTGGCTGATGGTCAGCGGCAATGTGATGACTTTGACCAAGACCGTAAAGAGAATGATCGCAAAGCCCCAGTGAAAGGGAAAATTTGCTTTGGTGAGCAGATCATTGAGGAAGATCAGCGACTTTGCCAGCGGCCACACAATAATCTGTTGCCAAAACCCTTGTGGGTCTTGCTTCATGACATCGACGCCCTCGCGCGGCACGCCGCAGCCACTTAACATGAATGCCGCAACAACCAAAATGAGAAGCAGGAGTATGTGTTTTCTTTTCACGAGTATGTAATCTCCTTAAGGAGAAAGTGTCGTCTATGGTACTGGATCAAACCCACCTGGATTCCACGGGTGGCAGCGCAAAATGCGGCGAATGCCCATGATCCCGCCTTTGTGAAGTCCATATCGTTCGATGGCTTCATACGTATAGTGGGAGCAAGTTGGGTAAAAGCGGCAGTTACTGCCCAGCAAAGGGGAAATCCATCGCTGATAGAAGTGAATCAACGCCAAAACAAAACGCTGTGGAACGCTTAGTTTTGAAGGTGCAAAAGGTGTACCCATTGATCGTATAAGTCTTATAGTAACAAATGCGCCCGCCCAAGCAGGCGAGCGCAGGCTGCGTCCATCTGGTGATAGTCGGCATCTTTGATCGATTGACGAGCAATAATGACGATATCCCATCCTGGCTGAGTTGTAAGCATTCGCAGGCGCATGATTTCGCGCAACTGTCGTTTAATTCGATTTCGCACCACTGCACCACCAAGCCGAGTACTGACTACAAAACCAAATCGGCTGTAAGGCAAACCATTTGTTAGATAGGAGAATACAATATACCGATCCGAAAGCGATTTACCTTGCTGACGAATTTCCTGGAAGCGTGCATTTTCACGAATTCGGAACTTTTGCTTCACACCAATCGGGCGCCTAATCTTTGACTGACTTGCGGACAGACAGGCGGACTGTCAACTGGCGACGACCAGCGAGTCTGCGGCGTTTCAATACAGTGCGGCCATCCTTGGTTGCCATGCGCGCTCGGAAACCATGCGTCTTCAGACGTTTGCGTACTTTGGGTTGCCAGGTTCGTTT
Organism: Caldilineaceae bacterium; assembly: GCA_046328715.1. Lineage (GTDB taxonomy): Bacteria > Chloroflexota > Anaerolineae > Caldilineales > Caldilineaceae > JAXLWB01. Next base: position 153,229 of record JAXLWB010000014.1, read on the forward strand.
GGTAGACATAGTTGCATCCTTTTCCTACAAAATGAATGTTACAGAACATTCATGAATAGAGCTTCTGTTTAAAATAACGAGTACAGATTGAGTTGATCTTTCGCTCAACTGTTAATTTGACATTCAAATGTATCATCTACCAGAAAATACCATGATTGCATCCCATCATAATAGCTTCGTGGTGTGACTGACAAAGGGCTATTATAGGTCGGCTTCACGTAGACTGTCAAATTATTCGTACCTAGGGATACTTCAATATTTTTTACACCAGCGTTAGGCAAACGTAGTTTTCCGAGCCAACTATTGTAATCAACCAGGAGTTGTCAAGCCGTTGAACGAATGGTATGATCAAAACTGGTATGTACGAAAACAGAAAACCTCCCGTGATGAGCAACCAAAATCTTGCTTCACCGCAAGCGGAAGAGGCGATTGGCACCCACAACGGTTCGAACGGTACCGTTGAAAGCGCTGAATTGCTTCGTTGGCGCGCCGATATGTTGCTGGATGAGATGTTGCTAGGAGGAGCCGAGATCGGGGCGGGGCACCATAAGAATGGCACACACCTCAATGGCCACCATACAAATGGTGCCTATCCAAACGGAACCTATTCTGCTACACACAATGGCAACCATGATCTGACCAATACCAATGGTGCAACTTATGCGAATGGTCCTGTCAATCAAGGCAGTCTTGGCCCCCATCAAGTGGCGAGTCCGAGCAGTGCGCAAACCGATCAGGTGAACTTGCCACAACCCTCGCCTGAAACAACAGGTCGCGCCCCTAATCAGCCTGTAGCGCCCCAAAGTAGCGTGAACTCTTTTCAGGAAAAGACATCTTCGGTACCTGCGCAACCCTTGTTAGTTTCGGCAGAGCAGCGCTACGCCCGCTCTGTCCAACCTACTTCACCGCCAGTGGCAGACCCCAACCAAAGTGTCTTTAGCTCAGCGACGACCGACGAACCTGGCGAACAATCGGCTGGTTTAGGTCCAGTGCGGCGCAGCACAACGGCGGGAGCCATGTCGGTTGCCAACCGTGGCAGCAAATACTCGACGCTCCTACCGCGCGAGTCAAGCCCCGATCCCGAGAGCCTGTTGCGTGAAATTATCTCTCTGGGCAACCAGATCGCCACCGACATTCCTGCCGCCCATGAGTCGCGCGAGCGTGCCCAGAAGTTGCTCGATAAAGCCAACACAATTCTGCAAAGCGATCCGCTGCGATCGGCTGAGGTCGGCTACTATCTTCAGCAGGTGCGCTCGATGATTGATCGGCTGCGCCAGAATCTCAGCTACTCAGCTCTCTATCAGCGACGGCTGCATACTTACCTTTTTGCTTGGCTGGCTTTGGCGCTGGTTACCATTGTTGGCTGCATCCTATACGGCAAAAATCTGGTCGATCTGCTGATGATGATCGCTAATGTCGACAGTGACAGTTTGCTCAGCCAGCATCTGGTCGCCTTATTGCTGACTTTGTTTGCTGGTGGTCTGGGTGGCGCATTAGGCGCGCTCTGGAGTATGCGCAACCAAGCTAAACAAGAGTTCTTCTTTTTGGATCGCAAATTTAGCCTGCGCAGTATGATTCTCCCAGTGACCGGTTTTGTGGCGGGCATCCTTGTTTACTTCCTGCTCGGATTAATCTATTGGGGCTTCGGTCTCGATCCTTCCCACAACCTCGCAATCGCTTTTATCCCCATGTTGCTGACCTTTGGAGTCGCTTGGAGCCAGGAAATCGTATTTGGCGTCCGCTCCTGAACCGTAATCAGCTTCCATTCCTTCGCTGTATAGGAGACATGCTACTTTCCTCGTTTATTTTATGTTCTAATCATGTTCTAACTGTCCATCTTTGCCGTTTTTTAGTATACTAGCTGCCATGCAACATGTTGAGCTGGTTGTCAATGTCCCGATCCGCAGATCGTTTGCCAAAGCACATGAAGAAGCACCTCCTCCAGAACGCTCCTTCGACGGCTCGCCTGATGAACTCTCCGGTCGCACAGCATTACAACTCTTTCACTATCATTTACCGATAGAGTTAGAGGGGCAGGTGTTACCCGGTCATTTGGTGTGGGCACCCTTTGGGCGACAACAGGTGCAGGGCATTGTGATTCGGCTCAGTGCAACCTCGCCTGTGCCCACGAAGCCGATCACCCGGTTGGCTCGCCCTATGCCGTTGCTCAATCATGTACAATTGGCGTTGGCAAGCTGGATCGCCGATTACTACGTCACGCCGCTGTCCGAGGCTATCAAACTTTTTATTCCCCCTGGTTTGCTCAGCAAGGATGTGGACAAGACCACGATCCAGGCCAAACGCGAGTTACGGGTGGAACTGGCACAGTCCCGTTTGCTGGCGGACACCACCCTTGCCGAGCGAGTAAAGGGACGCAGCGGTGAGAAATATCGACATGTTGTGGAGCGTTTGGACGAGGCTGGGGGCACGCTTTGGAAAAGTGAATTGTACGAACAGGTCGAAACAGATCTCGCCTCGCTGCGCAAATTGCAGCAACTGGGTATCCTGAAACTAAGCGAGGAAACACGATTTCGTGACCCGTTGCGGGGATCGCATTATGCTCAAACCTATGCCCCCGCCCTCACCAGCCAGCAGCGACAGGTATGGGAGACGATCGAAGGTGGGCTAGAATCAATCCGAAGCGAGCAAGCCGACGCCTTTGACCGTACCTTCTTGCTACATGGAGTAACAGGAAGCGGCAAAACGGAAATTTATCTGCGTTCAATCGAAGCAACCCTGGCTGCCGGTCGTCAGGCGATTGTCCTCGTCCCCGAGATTGCCTTGACTCCCCAGACTGTTGCCCGTTTTGCTGGCCGTTTCCCAGGCCGGGTGACTGTCATTCATTCAGAGTTGAGCAGCGGTGAGCGCTATGATGTTTGGCGCGCACTGCGCGATGGCGAATTCGATATCGTCGTTGGCCCGCGCAGCGCACTTTTTGCACCGATGGCGCGCTTGGGATTGATCGTGATCGACGAGGAGCACGAAAGTTCCTATAAGCAGGATTCTGAGGAGTGGGGTACCTTTACGGTCTTCTACGATGCCCGTACCGTTGCTGCAAAATTGGCAGAACTGGCCAACAGCCTGTTGATCTATGGCAGCGCAACGCCCAGTTTGGATATCTATGCTGCTGTCGAGCGACGGGAGATCCAACTGTTGGCCATGCCACGCCGCGTAAAAGCTTTTCGTACTCCTTCGCCGAACGTAGATGAAAGTGATGAGGCAATCTATGCAGAATTGCCGCCGGTTGAGATCGTCGATATGCGCCAGGAGTTGCGTGCTGGCAATCGTAGCATCATCAGCCGTAGTCTCTTGGCCGAGCTACAGACCACGCTAGAAGCCCAAGAGCAGGCGATTCTCTTTCTGAATCGGCGTGGCACCCATACCTTTGTTCTCTGTCGCGATTGCGGCTACGTGGCGGCTTGTAAGCTATGCGAGATGCCACTGGTCTACCATGAAACCACCGGTCAACTCTCCTGTCACCATTGCAACCGTCATTATCCCACCCCGACGATTTGTCCTCAATGTCAAGGTAAGCGCATCAAGTTCTTTGGTAGCGGCACGGAACGGGTCGAGGAATTGGTGCAGCAGGTGGTGCCGCAGGCTCGGCTTTTGCGTTGGGACGCCGACACGACCAGCCGCAAAGGTAGCCACGCAGCACTCCTTGAGCGTTTTGCCAGACATGAGGCCGATATTTTGATCGGTACGCAGATGATTGCCAAGGGGCTGGACCTGCCGATGGTTACATTAGTGGGAGTGATTGCTGCAGATACAGGACTTTATTTGCCTGATTTCCGTTCGGCTGAGCGCACCTTTGGCTTGCTTACCCAGGTGGCAGGTCGTGCAGGGCGTAGCGAGCGGGGCGGGCGCGTCGTGGTACAGACCTACTCGCCTCAGCATTATGCGATTCAAGCGGCGGCCCAACATAACTACGAAGCCTTCTTTCTGCGCGAAATGGGCTTTCGCAGGGAACATGGCTACCCTCCATTGCGCCGGATGGCCCGGCTGATCTACTGGGAAAAGAACCCTGACAAAGCGCGAGAGGCAGCCCAACGTTTGGCCATAATTCTCAATCATCGACTGCGAGAATTGCAATTAGGTGGAAAATCTGCCAGTATTTTAGGCCCAGCGCCCGCCTTTTTTGCGCGTTTCCGCGGCTACTATCGTTGGCAACTTCTCCTTCGTGCACCGGATCCGGCTGCAATCTTGCGCAGTATCGAAATCCCAATCGGCTGGCGTATTGATATTGATCCGATGTCTGTGTTGTAGTTATAGCAATGGCAATTGCAAACGTCATGGAAGGGCCTCGTCAATACGGCTGGAATTCACGACGTTTCAGATCTGTTATATGTAAGGTGCCATGAACGAACAAAACCCTGATTCTACTCAACCAATCCAACTTGCCAAGGTAGCTCCCACACAATGGTTGACTCTCAAGGAGGCCAGTGATTTTCTCGGCATTCACTATACTACGCTACGCACTTGGGCTGATCAGGGAGAGATTGCCGTCTTTCGTACACCAGGCGGACATCGTCGATTTAGCTTGGCTGATCTTCGTCGTTTTCTCGACGAACGGGGCAATCACGCCAATCAGCAAAATGCGTTGGTTTTGGTCGAAGCAGCAATCGATCGTACTCGCCACGCTATTCAACACGAAAGTGCCCATGCCGCAGGCTGGCAATATCCTCTCACTGCTGAAGCGGGAGAAACCCGGCGCACCCGTGGTCGCAAGCTCTTTACCCTGGCGATTGCCTACGTTCTGAAACCAGCCCAACGTGAGCGGACGTTGCAGGAAGCGGTTGCGCTTGGCCATGAGTATGGCTATGAAGCTGCCGTGAGTGGTGTCACGTTGGCCGCAACCGGCAAGGCAGTCCAGTTCTTTCGCGGACAACTCTTGCAAACCCTATCGAATCCGGATGGCACCGCCAAGCCCGACGCCGATGATTTACGCATTCATCAGCTCATCGACCAGTTCCTCGATGAGGTTCTCTATGCTGTGCTGAATGGCTTCGAGTCGAACGTCCTCCATCTTGCGCAAAACGCTTAGGGAAAGGAGAGCAATCGTAGCCGAAACGTATAGCTCGATTCGGTTATGATGGATTTCTCCTGTATCTACACATTTTGGTATGCCAAATTGCCAAATATTCTGAAATATGTTATAGTAATCGCAGTGAGTGGATTTATTAATGGTAGATGTGAAAGAAAAGACAAGTGTTGCGTTTTCGCTTTCTCTCTGCTATACTCCTCAATATTCTTCTCACCCACAGATCGATTTTGACGTTTTACAAATGAAAAGCACTCTGTTACAATACAGTTGCTTCTCATGAAGTTCGGAACCGTTTTGTGGTTTCTGTACTAGAATACATTTCGTCTTGAAAAATTCACATCAAAACAATTTTAAGGGAGGACAACATGCAATTCCGGAAGTTTTGGGCAGTTTTGATCGTAGGTGTGCTCCTGATGGCGACTCTAGGTGGCTGTGCCATGGGCTCGCAGGTGACGTGGCCAGATCGCGAATTGACCATCGATCTTGATACTGCCTTGGCAGCCCAAGATGCTGGCATGGCTGCATTGATGGCAGGCAAGGTTGATTGGACCGAGAGTGAATTCAGCAGCTTCCTGACCTATCTGCTCCAACAGAACACGGGCGAAAATTTCCCAGTTGACACCATCCAAACCTGGTTTGAGCCGGATAACAAGGTCTTCATTCGCATCAACTTGAAGGAAGGCGTGTTGTTGGGTGGAAATTCCATTGACCTCGTTGGCTCCATTGGCGTTCAGGATCAACACCTTATGGTAACCCTGGACGAGGCTGGTGCTAATGGTATGTCTGCTGGCGGTTTGCTGCTCCAACCAATTGCTGACCAGATTAACGCTGTGTTGGCTGGCCCACAGTTTGGCGTCGCCGTTGATGTTACGACCGATACCGGCACGCTCTCTCTCGGCTTGGCTGGCATGTAAATCTCAGATTGTACTTATGTTTAAAAAGCAGTCCAGTACAAGCTGGGCTGCTTTTTTTGTCCTGTATAAGTGCCTGCGCGTCACGGCAAAGGGCAAAAATTGCAGGGGAAGCAAGACGATTCGCCTGTATTGCTAGACAATTTCGTATTTCAAAAGAAAATAGATAATCTAAATTTGACCGATTCTTCTTTTCTGTGCTACACTCACCGTTCGTGGCAAAATGGCTTGAATGCTAGAAAACGAATCGGTAGAAATTCACTGAACAGAACCTTTGCGGCTGTAACTTTAAAGGTAAAATTTACCTGTATTGCTGCAAATAAAGGTTTAACTTATAGAAACATTTTGGTTAAAGAGTTGTAATCGCTTGTTGTAAATGAATGGAGGACTCTGTTGCCGACAATTAATCAGTTGGTCCGCAAGGGCCGCACTAGCCTCTCGACAAAGGAAAAAGCACCAGCACTTCGTTTCACAAAGAATACGTTGACTGGACGCAATCGACGTATGCGAAAAGGCAATCCGCAAAAGCGTGGTGTTTGTACGGTGGTTCGTACAACAACCCCCAAGAAGCCAAACTCTGCGCTACGCAAAATCGCCCGCGTGCGCTTGACGAACGGAATTGAAGTTACAGCCTATATTCCAGGTGAAGGTCACAATCTGCAAGAACATAGTGTCGTGCTTGTGCGTGGCGGCCGTGTGAAGGATCTCCCTGGCGTACGCTATCATATCGTGCGTGGCGCACTCGACAGCACGGGTGTCGACAAACGAATGCGCGGACGTAGCAAGTATGGTACAAAGCGACCAAAGGCTGGCGCAGCAGGTAAGGCACCACAAAAGAAGGGTAAATAATCGGGGATTGAGCTATGCGTAGAAATCGAGCAACAGGGCGCAAAGTCCTGGCAGACCCACGCTATAACAGTGAGATTGTATCTCGTCTGGTGAACACTGCGATGGAACGAGGCAAAAAGAGCCTTGCCTCACGAATTGTGTATGATGCCTTCAAAACCGTAGAAGAGCGCACGAAGCGGCCTGCTATGGAAGTGTTGGAGGAGGCTCTCAAGAATGCCACGCCATTAGTCGAAGTCAAGCCGCGACGCGTGGGCGGTGCTACCTATCAAATTCCGATGGAAATTGCAGGTCCTCGCCGTGTTGCGTTGGCAATGCGCTGGATGATCGACGCCGCTCGCAAGCGCAGTGGTCGTGATATGTCGCAGCGTCTGGCTGGCGAAATCATGGATGCTGCCCGCAATGAAGGTGCAAGCGTCAAGAAGCGTGAGGACACGCACAGAATGGCTGAGGCCAATCAAGCTTTTGCCCATTTTCGCTACTAAAAGTTGCAATCGAGAGATGAATCCTACCTCTGATGGCTTTTGTCACAGAGAGGGCGCATGATTGGGTTGTTTTTAGTAGGTCCTTTTTTATACTGCGGTTGCTTTGAAATCAGAGTATTGTAATGATAGCGGCATCTGTGGCAAGCAGACGCCGCATTCTTTTGTTCAAGACAGATATTTCGGTATCACGTTTTCAGACGGAACTACTTACTGAATATGCGTCGAAAGAAAATGGATATTGTATGAGCATCGACTTTCCTATTGAAAAAACACGTAACATTGGCATCATCGCTCATATTGATGCTGGGAAGACAACCACAAGTGAACGTATTCTTTTCTATTCTGGACGCATCCATCGCATGGGTGAAGTTCACGATGGTACAGCAGTAACGGACTGGATGGTGCAAGAACGTGAGCGAGGTATCACCATCACAGCGGCTGCAATTACAACTACCTGGAAGGATACCCGCACTGGCGAAGAGTGTCAGATCAATATCATTGATACTCCAGGTCATATTGACTTTACTGCTGAAGTACAGCGCAGTATGCGCGTGCTCGATGGTGGCGTTGTCGTTTTTGATGCGGTTGCTGGTGTAGAACCTCAATCAGAAACTGTTTGGCGCCAAGCCGACCGTTACAACGTGCCGCGCATCTGCTTTGTCAACAAAATGGACCGCATTGGTGCCAATTTTGAACGAACCGTTCAAATGATCATTGACCGATTGGGCGCGAAGCCATTGCCAATTCAGTTGCCCCTCGGTAAAGAGGACAACTTCCGTGGCATCATCGATCTCTTTACGATGAAGGCCCAGATCTACTCAGATCAACTGGGTGCAAGCCCAACCGAGGCAGAAATTCCGGCTGAATTGCGTGATGCCGCTCAACTGGCACATGAGTACATGGTCGAGAAGATCGCAGAAACCGACGATGAACTGACACTCAAGTTCCTGGATGGTGAAGAGATCAGCGTCGAGGAACTGCGTGCTGCACTGCGCAAAGCAACGATTACCGGCAAGGTTGTGCCAGTACTCTGTGGTAGCGCCCTGCGCAACAAGGGTGTCCAACCCATGCTGAATGCCGTGATTCGTTACCTGCCGAGTCCAGTGGATGTTGCCAACGTGCGTGGCACCAATCCCGACACAGGCGAGCAAGATACCCGCCCCTCCGATCCGAATGCACCTGTTGCGGCCTTGGTCTTCAAGATCATGACTGATCCATTCATCGGTCGTTTGGCCTTTGTGCGCGTCTATTCAGGCAAACTGACTGCTGGCGCAACAGTTTTCAACATGAACCGCCAACGCCGTGAACGCATCGGTCGTTTGGTGCAGATGTATGCCGACAAACGCGAAGAGATCAAGGAATGCGACGCCGGAGACATTGCCGCTATTGTTGGTTTGAAGGATACGCTGACGGGTGAAACGCTGTGCGATCCCGAACATCCCATTATCTTGGAAAAGATCGAGTTCCCCGAACCCGTCATCAAGATGGCAGTGGAGCCTAAGTCGAAGGCCGATCAAGATAAGTTGACGGATGCCCTGCTCAAACTTGCCGAAGAAGATCCGACCTTCCGTGTCCATTATGATGAGCAGACTGGCCAGACGGTGATTTCCGGCATGGGCGAGCTGCACTTGGATATTATTGTGGACCGCGTCAAGCGAGAATTTCGCGTACTCTGTAATGTCGGTGCGCCGCAAGTGGCCTATCGCGAGACGATTACAAAATCGATCAAGATCGAAGGGAAATTTGTACGCCAGAGTGGTGGTCGCGGTCAATATGGCCATGTCTGGTTGGAGATGTCACCGAATGAGCCTGGCAAAGGTTTCGTTTTTGAAAACAACATTGTTGGCGGTGTGATCCCCAAAGAGTACATTCCGGCTGTTCAAAAGGGCATCGTGGAAGCGATGGAAAGCGGTGTATTAGCCGGTTTCCCAGTAGTGGATGTCAAGGTTGGATTGATTGACGGTAGCTACCACGATGTTGACTCAAGCGAAATGGCCTTCAAGATCGCTGGTAGCATGGCTTTCAAAGACGGGTGCCAGAAAGCCGGCCCTGTTCTCTTAGAGCCAATCATGAAGGTTGAATCGGTCGTTCCCGATGAATACGTGGGCGATACTGTGGGTGATTTTTCCAGCCGACGTGGCAATATCGAAGGAATGGAATCGCGCTCTGGTGGTGTTACCGCTGTAACGGGACGAGTTCCGCTGAGCGAAATGTTTGGCTATGCCACATCCTTACGCTCAATGACAAGTGGACGCGGCAATTTCACGATGGAATTTGATCGCTATGCACAAGTGAGTCAATCCATTGCTGAGAAAGTTTTGAAGGGAATTTCGTAAGCAACTGTGTAGGTTTTACTGTGGCTGCAATGAGAACCGAAGTTTTGCTATTCGAAGAATGTGCGGGAAACTTCAATTCTCATTCAGATCATAGTTTAGGGTAACAGGAACCTGATTTGTGAATGATATTGTTCGTTCAAATGCAACAAACTGCATGCGAAATAAATAGTATCGTATTTTTCATGTAGTGAAATTTGCTACAAATATCACAAATCATGTAGACTTATATACTCGCGACTTAAATAACGCGGTTTGCTTAACCTACAGTCGTTGGTTTTGGACTGTAGGAGTGATCAGAGAGTGATATTTCTGCATCGTATATATGAGTTTTTCTTGCACCGCCGGTCTATACACGGCGGTGCAATTATGCAGAAAACCATTATGAATTAGCAAAAGATCCTATTTTTTGCATATAGGAGGATAGTTTTCATGGCAAAGGAAGTATTTCAGCGAACCAAGCCGCATGTGAATGTCGGCACGATTGGACACATTGACCACGGGAAGACGTCGCTGACGGCAGCAATCACCAAGACGCTGGCGCTGAAGGGATGGGCGGATTTCCGCGCATTCGATTCGATTGACAATGCGCCAGAAGAGCGCGCACGTGGTATCACGATTGCGATTTCGCACGTAGAATATCAGACTGAGAAGCGTCACTATGCACACGTGGACTGCCCGGGACATGCTGACTACATCAAGAACATGATCACGGGTGCGGCGCAGATGGACGGTGCGATTCTGGTGGTGGCTGCACCGGATGGACCGATGCCGCAGACCCGTGAACACATTCTGCTTGCTCGCCAGGTGGAAGTGCCAGCGATGGTGGTGTTTCTGAACAAGTGTGACATGATGGACGATCCCGAGTTGTTGGAACTGGTGGAGATGGAGATGCGCGAGTTGTTGAGCAGCTACAACTTCCCTGGTGACGACATTCCCTTCGTCCGTGGCAGTGCGTTGAAGGTGTTGGAGTCGAGCAGCAAGGACCCGAATGCGCCAGAGTATGCCTGTATCTGGGAACTGATGCGCACGGTTGATGAGTACATCCCGACCCCGGTGCGCGACACCGAGAAGCCATTCCTGATGCCGATCGAAGATGTTTTCAGCATCAAAGGCCGTGGCACAGTGGTGACGGGTCGTATCGAGCGCGGGATCGTCAAGGTCATGGAAGAAGTCGAGATTGTGGGCTTGGGTGACACCCGCCGCACCACAGTAACCGGCGTCGAAATGTTCCGCAAGCTGCTCGACCAGGGCATGGCAGGTGACAATGTCGGTCTGTTGCTGCGCGGTATTCAGCGCGAAGATGTCGAGCGTGGCATGGTGTTGGCCAAGCCAGGCAGCATCACCCCGCACACCCACTTCCTGGCTGAGGTGTATGTGTTGAAGAAGGAAGAGGGTGGGCGTCACACGCCGTTCTTCAACGGCTATCGCCCACAGTTCTACATCCGCACGATGGACATCACGGGCAGCATTCAAATGCCTGCTGGTGTGGAGATGGTGATGCCTGGTGACAATGTCAACATGGAAGTCGAGTTGATTTCGCCTGTTGCGTTGGAGTTGGGCAGTCGCTTTGCCATTCGTGAAGGTGGACGCACCGTCGGTGCTGGCGTCATTACCAAGATTATGAAGTAACCTAGATTCGGGGTTTGAAGAATCCTTCAGGGCTCTTCAAACCCCGAAAGTGTGAGTAAAGAGAGTCACCTAATGGCGAAGCAACGAATTCGGATCAAGCTAAAAGCCTATGACCACCGTGTACTTGATGCCTCAGTCCAGCAGATCGTGCTGGCGGCTGAGCAAACCGGTGCACAGGTTGTTGGTCCTGTACCGCTGCCGACACGGACGGAGAAGTTTACGGTGATGCGTTCATCCTTCATTGACAAGGATAGTCGTGAACAGTTCGAAATCCGCACCCACAAGCGTCTGATCGACGTTGTGGATCCAGGCAGCAAGACGATTGAAAATCTGACTCGGTTGAATTTGCCTGCCGGCGTCGATATTGAAATTAAGCTCTAATCATTCTTTGTACAGATCACCTGCTGATTATGCAGCTATCATCCGTACCTGTAGAATAGATAGAGCGAAGTGTTGATAATAAAAAACCGAATAAAGTCCAACGATAACCCCTGTCGAACGGTCAAAGATAGCCATTAACATAGCGGTAATCAGCTTGACTGAGCGACGGTTTGGGGATGATGTGGATTCACCAGGTTTTTATCTGGCGCCGTCAGTCCCGGGAGGTCATATGCGAGGAATTCTCGGCAAAAAAGTTGGCATGACTCAACTCTTCGATGCGAAGGGTGCAGTCGTGCCTGTAACGATTATTGAAGCTGGTCCCTGCTACATTACACAAGTCAAAACAACGGACAGCGATGGCTATAATGCCATTCAAATTGGTTTTGATGAGACGCAGGAACGCAAATTAAGCAAAGGTGAACGTGGCCATCTTAGTAAGGCCAGCGCACCGGTATTACGACATCTGCGTGAACTCCGCTACAACAATACCCCAACTCAGTCACTCGGTGAAGTGATTCGCTCCGACGTTTTTCAGGAAGGCGAACTGGTCGATGTGATTGCTACGTCCAAGGGTCGTGGATTTGCTGGTGGTGTGAAGCGATATGGCTTCGCCGGCGGTCCGAAAACACATGGTCAATCTGACCGACATCGCACCCCTGGCTCGCGTGGTTCTGGTACTACTCCCGGTCGAACTTTTAAGGGTACTCGTGGCCCTGGTCATTATGGTGATGCACAGGCTACCGTGCAGAATCTAAAGGTCGCGCTGGTTGATCCAGAGCGAAATTTATTGGCTGTACGTGGCTCTGTTCCTGGCGCTGCGGGAAGTTTGGTATTGGTGCGTGAGGCTAGGAAAGGCGGGCAGAAGTAAATTGCAGAAAGCGAAGGAAGGGAATGGATAACGTTTCTCTTCCATGTCGAAGCTGCAATCAGAGCTGCAAGACCTTGTTTGCAAGGAGTAGAATCGTATGCAATTACCTGTAAAGAATATGACTGGGCAAGAAGTAGGGGTGGTTGAATTGAACGATGCCGTTTTTGCGGCACCTGTCAATAGCTCCTTGATGCACCAGGCGTTGGTACGACAACTGGCAAATGCCCGCCAAGGCACGCACAAAACCAAAGAGCGTGGAGAAGTCGAAGGCGGTGGGAAGAAACCCTGGCGCCAAAAGGGAACCGGTCGAGCACGTCAAGGTTCAACCCGGGCTCCTAATTTTATCGGCGGCGGCACTGTATTCGGCCCTAAACCGCACAAGTACACCCAATCTCTGCCCAAGAAAATGCACCGTGCTGCATTGCGCAGTGCACTTTCCGTCAAAGCAGACGCGGGGCAGATTGTGGTGGTCGACTCTGTGGCCAGTGATGAATATAAGACCAAAGTTGTGACTGGCATGTTGAAGTCGTTGGGTCTGACCGATCAGCGAGTTCTGATGGTGCTGAATGAGAAGGTTGATACTGTATGGCGCAGTGCAGGCAATGTGCCATCTTTGACCACTTTACTCAGCGGCTACATCAATGTGCGTGATCTGTTGGGACACGATGTTGTCCTCTTGTCCAGCGATGCGGTCATGCAGATTGAGCAATGGCTAGCCGACGACTATGCAGTGGCGGCGGCAGGCGAAGTTACTGAAGCTGATCCGGCAGAATCTACTGATGAGCTGGAAAGCGATCAGGCAGAACAATAGGCGGAGGGTACAGATGCACATTTACGAAGTTTTACGCCGACCCGTATTGACAGAAAAGAGCGTGATTGGCTCGGAAGGTGGCAAGTACACTTTCGAAGTAGACATGCGAGCCAACAAGCCACTCGTCAAGGATGCTGTTGAAACTGCCTTTGACGTAACTGTCCAAGATGTGGCGATTTCTGTGGTGCCAGCGAAGACCAGCCGACGTGGACGCCGCGTAATGATTCGCCATCCAAAGTGGAAAAAAGCAGTGGTCACTTTGCAAGCTGGCGACCGTATTCAAATGTTCGAAGGCGTCTAATTCAAAGAGGGTAGTCGAATGGCAATCAAAATTTATAAGGCAACGTCTGCTGGACGCCGCAACACGAGCGTTTCTACCTTTGAGGAGGTTACTCGCTCAGAGCCAGAACGCTCTTTGTTAGCCCCGATTCGTCGCAAAGGTGGTCGCAATAACAGCGGACATGTTACGACTCGCCATCAAGGTGGTGGACACAAACGTCGCTATCGTATCATCGACTTTAAGCGCGACAAACATGGCGTTTCTGCGGTCGTTGATTCAATCGAGTACGATCCCAATCGTAGCGCTTATATTGCACTCGTGGTGTACAAGGATGGCGAAAAACGTTACATCTTAGCCCCTTCGGGACTGAAGGTGGGCGATGCGATCCTTTCCGGTGAAGGTGCCGATATTCGACCTGGTAATGCACTGCCGATCCGCAACATTCCGCTCGGTACGATGATCCATAATTTGGAGTTGCATCCAGGCCGTGGCGGTCAGATTGTACGCAGCGCCGGCAATGCTGCACAAGTGTTGGCGAAAGATGGTCCCTTGGCACAGATTCGTCTGCCAAGTGGCGAAGTCCGCTATATTTCGATGGACTGCTTAGCAACGGTTGGTCAGGTCTCGAATGCCGACCATGCCAATATCAGCCTAGGCAAGGCTGGTCGCAAACGCTGGCAGGGTGTCCGACCTGGCGTCCGTGGTGTTGCAATGGATCCTGGCAGCCACCCGCACGGTGGTGGTGAAGGTCGCTCGTCGATCGGTATGAAGTCACCCAAGACACCTTGGGGTAAGAAGGCTCTTGGTGTGAAGACCCGCCGCAACAAGCGCACCAATAAGTTTATTGTGCGCCGAGCAAACGCACGAGGTCAGGGTTAAAGGTTAACGATCGGATGACGCACTTGTCCAAGCCGCTTGGAAACATGCGTACATCCTGGAATTGAGAAATAGGAGAGTCGCATGTCTCGTTCATTGAAAAAGGGTCCATTTGTAGATCCAAAACTGTTGAAACGAGTTGAGGAAATGAATCGCAAAGGCGAACGAAAAGTGCTCAAGACGTGGTCACGCGCCTCTACCATTTTTCCGCAGTTTGTTGGTCACACAATTGCGGTACATGATGGTCGTCGCCATGTGCCGGTCTTTGTCAGTGAGAATATGGTTGGTCACAAGCTGGGAGAATTTGCGCCAACTCGTTTCTTCCGTGGCCACGTTCGTTCTGAAAAGGCTACCAAGACAAAGTAATCAAACGCAATAGGTAGGTATACTGGCGGTTGCGATTCAATATCACTTTAGTGGTTGAAAATGATATTGAATGCAGAGCCTCAGTATAAAAGATGCAAATTGCGTGTGACAGAACGATTGAGCGAGAAAGAGGAGACGAGCGATGGAAGTTAGAGCAGTCACCAAATTTACTGGTATCAGCGCACAGAAGACGCGACTGGTGCTAAATGAGATGCGTGGTCGCAAAGCCGAAGATGCGATTGCCATCTTAAACTACATGCCGCAAAGTGCAGCCAAAGTGGTCGCCAAGACCATCAAAAGCGCCTTGTCCAATGCGACAGAAAACTTTGGACTCGATGCAGGCGATATGGTTATCGCCAAGATTTTCGCCGACGATGCGCCCTTGCGCAAATGGCGACGATTTGGCGCTCGCGGCCGCTTTAAACCGTGGCTACGCCGATCATCCCATGTAACGGTTATCTTGGAAGATCGAGCTACGGTGAGTAACTAACACTCGGTTGCAATGAAGGGCTGAGTTTGCCTCTTGCGTATGAAATTTGGCTGGCACTTTCGCATAGAAGCGATTGGGGAAGTTGAGTTTCTGACACAGGTTGACCGCGAAGTGCTGGTCAAGTTAGCAGGCTTAGTTTAGGAAACGGTTGCTTTGAGAAGCGAAGTTTTTCCGAATTGGAAACCGTAATTCTCGAACAGAGCAAAGTATCAAAGGAGGGACCCTTGGGTCGTAAGGTACATCCAATAGGCTTTCGCCTGGGCATTATTAAAGAACACAAGAGCAGATGGTTTGCAACAGGCAAAAACTACACAAAGCAACTGGCAGAAGATCGCCAGATTCGCAGCATGGTGTTAAAAGAGTTGCCGAAGGCTGGTATCAGCAATATTGATATTGAACGCCAGCCCAATCAAGTTCACATCGTCATTGATACCGCGCGACCTGGTGTCATTATTGGCCGCAAAGGTGCGAGCGTCAATGTGTTGCGAACCAGCTTGCAAGATTTGACACAAAAGAAAGTCAAAATTGACGTTCGTGAGATTACTCGACCGGAATTGAATTCATTTTTGGTGGCCGAAAGCATTGCCGAACAACTGGAACGTCGTATCAGTTGGAAGCGGGCCATGAAACAAGCTATCCAGAAGACCATGAAATCGGGCGGCCAGGGCGTTATGATTAAAGTGTCGGGACGCTTGGGTGGTGCTGACATGGGACGTGTTGACACGGTGCGCGAAGGACAAATTCCTCGACACACGTTGCGTGCTGACATTGACTACGGCACTGCAGAAGCTGATACCACCTTTGGTGTGATTGGTGTCAAGGTATGGATTTACCTTGGTGAGGTCATGCCAGGCGAAGAATATCATGCACGCTTTGTTTCTGAAGCGAGCTAAACTGCGGTTGCAATGAGAACCGGGGTTTTGCTTTTCGACAGTAACCGTAAAAACTTCGTTCTCATTCAGAGCTTAGTTTAATGAGTTGCTTTTAAGAGACAGAGCAAAGCATAGTTGAATTGGGAGTTTTTTATTATGTTGATGCCAAAACGTGTAAAGTATCGCAAGATGCAACGTGGCCGACTTAAGGGTAAGGCTCAACGAGGAAGTTCGATTGCATTTGGCACCTTTGGTTTGCAAGCTGTCGAATCGCATTACGTAACCAGTCGTCAAATTGAAGCCGCTCGTCGTGCGATTGTTCGCTATATTCGACGTGGTGGTAAGCTGTGGATTCGCATCTTCCCAAGTCGACCTGTTACGAAACGTGCGGCAGAAACCCGCATGGGTTCTGGTAAGGGCACTGTGGATCATTGGGTTGCCCCTGTGCGGCCAGGCAAAGTGATTTTTGAGATGGCCGGTATCCGCGCCGATCAAGCTGAGGAAGCGTTGCGGTTGGCTGCTTTTAAACTACCGATGAAGACGCAGTTTATCAGCCGCGAAGAGCATGCCGTATAGCGCTGATTGAGATATCAGTATAGGAGTTTCGGATGAAAGCTAATGAAATTCGCTCATTAAGCAATGCAGAACTGGGTAAGCATCTGGATGATTCTTATCAAGAACTCTTCAACCTGCGCTTTCAACGTGTTGCTGGGCAGGTGACCAATTCTGCTCGTTTCAAACAAGTTCGTCGAGAAATTGCGCGCATGAAAACTGTACTACGCGAGCGAGAGTTGGAGCAGAGCTAAGCATATACTGCGGTTGGGTTAGAAGTCGTTTTTCTCAGATAGGGAAAATCCACCTCTAACCAGAGCCAAGTATAACGAGGAGATAAATTATGCGTGATGGTCGAAAAGCGCTGACAGGTGTAGTCACCAGTGACAAAATGCAAAAGACAGTGGTCGTTCAGGTTGAGCGTGTGACTCGCCACCCACTGTATGGCAAGGTCATCAAGTTACACAAGAAGTACAAAGCGCATGACGAAGCCAATGAGGCAAAAGTCGGTGACACCGTTCGCATCCGCGAATGTCGCCCGATTAGTAAAGATAAAACGTTTTTTGTTGAAGAAATCTTGCAGCGCGCCGAGACGGTCTAACTGCTAGAAAGAAATTCTTGTGAGGGTGAGAAATGATTCAGCAAGAATCAAGGCTCAAAGTAGCCGATAACACCGGTGCAAAAGAATTGCTTACGATCCGTGTCAAAGGCGGTAGCTATCGGCGTTATGCATCGATTGGCGATATTATCGTGGCTTCGGTGAAGAGTGCAAGCCCGACGGGAACGGTCAAAAAAGGGGATGTGGTCAAGGCAGTCATTGTCCGCACCACTCGACCTGTACGTCGCGCTGATGGGAGTTACATCCGCTTTGATGAAAATGCGGCTGTAATTATTGATGATGCGAAAAATCCACGTGGCACCCGTATCTTTGGACCGGTCGCCCGTGAATTGCGCGATGGCGGCTATATGAAGATTTTGTCTTTGGCACCTGAAGTTCTCTAATGTAGGTGCTTTGCAATTGCTCGTAAAATTGCCAATAAGCTGCCAGAACGTTACCGGAGTTTGAAAAATGAAACCGAAAATTGCAAAAGGCGATACAGTTGAAGTGATTGCCGGTGAGCACAAAGGCTACCGCGGCGAAGTTCAACGAGTGATTCGCAAAAAAGACAAGGATGGAGCCTACGACCCAGATCGCGTCTTTGTGTTGGTTGCGGGTGCAAATTTGGTCACCAAGCATCAACGACGCACGGGCCGTGTCAATACGCAAACGGGACGTATTGAAAAAGAAGCGCCAATCCATATCAGCAATGTGGCGCTGATTGGCACAGATGGCAAGGCTACACGTGCTGGTTACGAAGTGACAGCAGGTGGAGATAAGACCCGAGTTGATCGCCGCTCGAATGATCCGCTGCCAAAGCCAGTGTCAAAATAGCGTGCAAAACAAGATCGAATGAATGAAGTCGCCTGAACTTTCGACGAAATGACCGTCGTCTGCGGGCAGGGAGAAGATCATGAGTAGTGAAACAAAGACGGGTAGCATCCCGCGCTTGAAGGAACGTTACAACAAGGACATTGTACCCGCTCTGATGAAAGAGTTTGGCTACGATAATGTAATGCAAGTTCCTCGCGTTAAAAAGATTTCAGTAAATATCGGTTTGGGAGAGGCACTTCAAAATAACAAAGCAGTTGAAGCTGCCACCAACGACATGACGATTATTACAGGCCAAAAGCCTGTTGTCACAAAAGCGCGAAAGTCCATCGCAATTTTTAAGTTGCGTGAGGGTATGTCGATCGGCGTCATGGTCACTTTGCGAGGAAACCGCATGTGGGATTTCCTAGACCGGCTGATCAGCGTAGTGTTGCCTCGCCAACGTGACTTTCAAGGTGTATCGCCTGATTCCTTTGATGGACGTGGCAATTACAGTATCGGCCTGCGAGAGCAATTGGTGTTCCCGGAGATCGAGTACGATAAAGTCGACAAAGTACGTGGCATGGAAATCACAATTGTGACCAGTGCACAGTCGGACAACGAAGCTCGCCGAATGTTGGCACTGATGAGCATGCCATTTAAGCGATAAGCTTTTTGAAAAGGGGATTTTACTGTGGCCAAGACATCAATGGTTGTGCGTGAAAGCCGCCGCAAATATGCAATCCGTGTACGGAATCGATGCCAGATGTGTGGTCGTTCACGGGGATATATGCGCCGATTTGGGCTTTGCCGCATCTGTTTCCGACAGGAAGCATTGCGCGGACGCTTGCCAGGCGTTACCAAGTCAAGCTGGTAATTCGCAATTTGTGAAGTCATATCGTACGAGCCAGTAATGGATTGTGCTCTATTTTGTAATAAAACGATTGTGGATCGGGACATTACTAGAGAATTGTTCATTCAGGATCTTGCGAGTATATTTAAAACGTTGCTTTGATAACCGATTTCCTCTCCTTCGGATCCGATCTTTACAGAACGACTCAGGAGGAGAATTCGGTTGCTAACTACAGTTTTCTACTGAGGCCATTGCAAAGGCTTAAGCGATTTCATGGAATATTTCTATTTTGAAATCGTCGAGGTAGGAGGCTGCAAGAGTGACCAGGAGACAAATGTATGGTAAATGATCCAATTGCTGATCTGCTGACACGAATTCGCAATGCCTGTTTGGTGCAGCGACAGCAAGTTGTAGTTCCCATCTCGAAAATCAAGTTGGAAATTGCCAAGATTTTGCAGCAGGAAGGCTTTATTAAAGAATATTCTGTCACGAATGAAAAGCCTCAGGCAAATTTGGTGATTTCGCTCAAGTACGTCGGTCGCGGTGTTCCTGTGATTAACGGCCTGGAGCGCGTTAGCAAACCCGGTCGCCGCATTTACACTGGCTACCAGAATATTCCTTGGGTGCGTAGTGGACTGGGCATTAGCATCGTTTCTACGCCACAAGGCCTGATGACGGGGCGTAAGGCCCGCCGCTCTAAGTTGGGTGGCGAAATCTTGTGTAACGTCTGGTAAAGGAGAAGAACCATGTCTCGTATTGGACGAAGCCCAATCACTATCCCGGCAAAAGTAACAATCGATGTTGATAAAGGAAATTTGGTCAAAGTTACCGGTCCCAAAGGCACGCTGACGCAACAGATCTCCCCAGACATCAAGATCGAGCGGAAAGATAATACACTCGAATTGAGCCGCCCAACTGAATTGCGCCACCATAAGGAGCAACATGGGTTGGCACGATCACTGATCAATAATATGGTTATCGGTGTGACTGCGGGCTTCTCACGCAAGCTAGAAATTGTCGGGGTTGGCTACCGCGCTGAAAAGCGTGGCAATAACTTGGCCTTGCAAGTAGGCAAAAGCCACCCAGTGGAGTACGCACCTCCTACCAAAGACATCTCATTTGATGTGGACAAGGAAGGTCGTAACGTGACAATCAACGGCATTGACAAGTGTGCCATCGGTGAGTTGGCCGCGGTCATCCGCCGTACACGTCCACCAGAGCCCTATCAAGGCAAGGGTATTCGCTATGCTGGTGAATTTGTGAAGCTCAAGGCTGGCAAGACGGCTGGTAAAGGTGGTAAGAAATAAAATCCTATGGCTACTACATTTCGCAGAGCAGCGCGTTTGCGCCGTCAGGTGCGTGTCCGTAAGAAGATTCAAGGCACATCCTCTCGTCCACGATTGAATGTGTTTCGCAGTCTTGAACATATCTACGCACAAGTGATCGACGATGAAGCTGGTGCTACACTGGTTTCTGCATCGACTGTGGATAAAGAACTGCGCAGTCGGGTCGCATCCATGAAGAAGAGCGAGCAAGCAAAAGAGATCGGTAAGGTTGTCGCAGAGCGAGCAAAAGCAAAAGGAATTGAATCCGTTGTCTTTGATCGCGGTGGTTTTCCTTATCATGGTCGTGTTAAGGCGCTTGCCGAAGGCAGCCGCGAAGGTGGTCTTGCATTCTAAGATCACTCTATAACGAGGAGATTGAATTCAGCTATGGCAAAGCGTGAAAGAAAGAGCAATAAGGAACGAGATCGCGACCAACGCGAGGAACGTGAGGAACTGGAAGAGCGCGTCGTCCACATTGCACGTACTGCAAAAGTGGTAAAAGGTGGACGCCGTTTTGCGTTTCGTGCGGTCGTTGTCGTTGGGGACAAGAAGGGTCGTGTTGGCGTCGGCGTAGGTAAGGCGCGCGAAGTACCAGATGCAATTCGCAAGGCCGGTGAGCGAGCACGCAAAGGTATGGTCCGCATTCCACTTCTAGGAAGCACCATCCCCCATACCGTGGAAGCCAATTTCGGTGCAGGCAAAGTCTTCTTAAAGCCTGCAAGCCCTGGCACGGGTGTAATCGCAGGTGGTGGTGTGCGTGCCGTGGTAGAAGCCTGTGGTGTTAGCGACATTCTGAGCAAGTCTCTAGGTAGCGATAACATCCTTAACGTGGTACAGGCGACATTTACAGCGCTTCAGTCGGTCAAAGACTTCCGCAGCGAAGCTGCTAACCGTGGCGTAGACGCCAAACGTCTGGCGCCATTCTGGTATCGGGAGGAAGCGAATGGCTAACACGGCATCACCCAAAACGATCAAAGTAACGCTCGTGAAGGGCATGATCGGCGTCACCAAAACCCATAAGGCCACAGCGGTTGCCTTGGGGTTGCGCAAGCGCAATCAAACGGTGGAAAAGCCGGACACACCCGAAATTCGTGGCATGATTAACACGATTCGTTACATGGTAGAAGTAACTGAGTAAAAATAGCAAGTAACTACTCTGACACGGAAAACTTGATCGGTACTTCTCGTACATATGCAATTTTAGGTGCTATACCAAATCAATTGCTCTGTAAAGTGCCAGCCAAGTTAATGTAGGTAGTTATTGTAGCCAGAAATGTGAAACGATAAGGAAAAGACAATGCAATTACATGACCTGCGTCCCGCAGAGGGTGCAACCAAAAAGCGCAAGCGAGTGGGTCGTGGTACTGGCTCTGGCAAGGGCAAGACCAGTACCCGAGGCACAAAAGGTCAGCGCGCTCGTAACGGTGTCGGGATTCGCGCCAACTTTGAAGGCGGTCAGTTGCCTTTGACGAAGCGCCTGCCGAAACTGCGTGGCTTCAACAACAAATTTAAGGTTGAATATTTGCCAGTAAATCTCGATACACTGGATCGAGTTTGCGAGGCCAATGCAGAAGTTACACCCGAAGCGCTGGCCGAAGTAGGCGTGCTCAGCAGCAGTAAATCGCCAATTGTCATCTTAGCACGTGGCGAAATTACGAAACCACTTCATGTCAAGGCTCATCGGGTGAGTGCAGCCGCAAAGCAGCAAATTGAGGCGGCAGGTGGCAGTGTTGAATTGTTGACTGTTGCAGTGAATCGGCGTAAACCACGTTCATAACTTTACGTATCTGTTGCGACTTGCGCATATCACTGGCGTCAAACCCAGTGAGAGGAATAATAAGTCTAAATGCGTAAGTCCAACAACGGTTTCAATGCTTGCAGTTGGATAAGGAGCAGAGCTCATGATTGAATCTGTACGTAATGCGTTTCGATTGCCAGATTTACGCCAAAAGATTCTGATTACGATTGGCATTCTCTTTCTTTATCGTTTTGCAGCCAATATACCGCTGCCAGGCGTGGACCGAAATGCATTGGAAACGTTGTTTGGAGCTGGAAACAACAGCATTTTGGTGAATCTGCTCAACTTCTTTAGCGGTGGTGGTTTGCGAAGAATGGGCATCATGGCATTGGGTGTCTATCCTTATGTCACTGCCTCGATTATCATGCAATTGTTACAGCCGATTGTGCCTGCCCTTGAAGAGCTTTCCAAGGAAGGTGAGCAAGGTCGCAATCGCCTCAATCAATATACCTACTGGTTGACTGTACCGTTGGCCATCTTGCAGTCTATTGCCCAGGCAACCTTGTTGAGCCGTGGAACTGGTGGTGTGGCTGTACTGCCCAACTGGGGCTTTACCGGTGAACATCTGCTGCCTTCGCTGACCATTATCGCAGGTATGGGCGCTGGCACGATGTTTGGCGTTTGGTTGGGTCAACTACTGACTGAACAAGGTATCGGTAATGGTCTATCATTGATCATTTTTGCTGGTATTCTCGCTTCAGTGCCTTCTCAGATCGGGCAACTTTGGCAGCAACCAGTTCTGCTGATTGTCTTTATTTTGCTCACAGTTGTGACGATGGCAGTGATCGTTTGGATTCAAGAAGGTCAGCGCCGTATTCCCGTGCAATATGGGAAGCGTGTGCGCACCATGCGTGGCAATCGTATGATGATGGTCGGTGGACAGAGTACCTATGTTCCACTTCGTGTCAACACAGCAGGCATGATCCCACTCATCTTTGCACAGAGTCTCTTGATCTTGCCGAGCACGATTGCTAGCTACTTTGTAGCACGCAGTGGATGGGTAGGTTCTGTAGCCACGTTTATTACACAATGGATCGGGCCGACGAGTTGGATCTACTGGTTGCTCTACTTCCTGTTTACCGTTGCCTTCA
This sequence comes from Caldilineaceae bacterium, assembly GCA_046328715.1. GTDB lineage: Bacteria > Chloroflexota > Anaerolineae > Caldilineales > Caldilineaceae > JAXLWB01. The sequence continues at coordinate 176,451 of JAXLWB010000014.1, forward strand.
CTTACTTCTACACCGATGTGATGTTCCGTCAGCAGAATCTGCCTGAGTCACTTCAGAAGCAAGGTGGTTTCATCCCGGGCATTCGCCCTGGTCCACGTACTGAGTCGTACCTGTATGGCGTTGTCTCACGGATTACGCTGGCAGGCGCTCTCTTCTTGGGCATGGTCGCCGTGTTGCCCTACGTTGTTGGTTCGGTGGTAGATTCGTTTACAGGCGGCGGCAATGTGTTGACTTCTGGCTACGATACATTGGTGATCAGCAGTACAGGCTTATTGATTGTGGTAGGTGTTGTGTTGGATACGATGAAACAGATCGAAGCGCAATTGATGATGCGCAACTACGAAGGATTCATCCGCTAACCCTATGCCGAATCAATCTCGTACCTTTATTGTTCTTCTTGGTGTGCCTGGTGCAGGGAAGGGGACTCAAGCCAAGATCTTTGAAGAGCTACTGCATTTGCCGCAGGTCTCAACCGGCGATATTTTTCGCTATAACCTGAAAAACCAGACCCCCCTGGGTGTGCTGGCAAAAGGTTATATGGATCGCGGTGAACTGGTTCCTGATGACGTGACCATTCAGATGGTAGAGGACCGGCTACAACGGGAAGATTGTGTCAGTGGGGCAATTCTTGATGGTTTTCCACGCAATCTGATTCAGGCAAAAGCCTTTGATGGCATTACATCTCCATACGGTGGAGTGAGCCTGGTTCCTTTGATTAATTTGGAAGATGAGGAAGCAGTCAAACGTATCACGGGGCGGCGAAGCTGTCGCAATTGCGGTACGGTTTATCATGTGGATTTTAGCCCGCCCAAAGTGGCTGGGGTGTGTGACAAATGTGGCGGAGAGCTGTACCAGCGTGACGATGACAAGGTAGAGACAGTACGCAATCGCTTGTATGTCTATTACAAACAGACATCGCCTTTGATTGGCTACTATTTTGCCAAAGAGCTTCTCTCCGAAGTCGATGGCGCACAACCTATCCAGGTCGTGAGTGAGCAATTGAAAGCAATGGTAGCATCCAAGCTGGGGCGCTAGGCAAAATTATGTTCCGAAGCAATGTAACTTCTCGGTTCTTACGCCGGTCACAGGGTCAGCGCAATCAACAGCGATCTGCGCCGGTGTTGAAAAGCCCCCGAGAAATTCAGATTATGCGTGAAGCTGGGCGCATTGTCGCTAGAGTCCATGCAGTCTTGAAGGAGATGATCCAACCGGGCATTACCACACTCGATATTGATCGTCAAGCGCTTGAAGTAACACAAAAGTATGGCGCAACCTCGGCGTTTCTGAACTACGGAGCAAGTGGCACACGGGTCGGTTTCCCTGCCCACGTCTGTGTTAGCGTTAATGAGGAGTTAGTTCACGGCATTCCTAACGGCAAACGCATTCTGAAGTCAGGTGATATTGTCAGCGTCGATGTTGGGGTCAATTACCGAGGCTTTATCGGCGATAGCGCGTGGACCTATCCGGTCGGTACGATCAACGAACAAGCCGCTCAACTGTTGCGCGTCACTGAGCAAAGTCTCTATGAGGCGATTCGCCAATGTGTCGTAGGCAACCGTGTGGTTGATGTCAGTCGAGCCGTTCAGCGCTATGTCGAAGGGAACGGTCTGCATGTGGTGCGGGAATATACGGGCCATGGTGTAGGACGCCAAATGCATGAGAGTCCGCAAGTGCTGAATTACGAGAGCGATGATATCGATGGTACCCATGTGATGCAACCTGGTTTGGTGATTGCAATCGAGCCGATGGTCCAGTCTGGCACTTGGGAAACAAAGACTCTCAAGGATAATTGGACGGTGATCAGCAAGGATCATAGCTTGGCTGCCCACTTTGAGCATACGGTAGCTATTACGAACAACGGGCCTGAAATTTTGACGGTATTGTAGTGAGTTTGATATACTAGCAAAGTTGCGCGAGAATTACTCGCTCAAAATGCTTTGGAATCGATAGATAATCCTACTCGCAAAACTATACCAGCGGTTGTCACGAAATAGGACTTTTCGACTTGAAAAGTTTTACTCGGTGCAGAGTATCAGTATAAGACGAAGGTTTTAACGATAAAGGTGGTAACTATGAAAGTCCGACCGTCTGTAAAAAAGATCTGCGAAAAATGCAAAATGGTTCGCCGCAAGGGAACCCTGTATGTCATTTGCAGTAATCCAAAGCACAAACAGCGCCAGGGCTAAATTGCAGTCGCAATGAAAGGCGTAGCTTTTCATTCAGAACTGATATGAAATGTCCGGCTGTTGAAGCTAGGATAGAAGTAAAACTTCAGTGGATTTGGAACAAACTTTTGCATGGCAAAAGCTAGTTTTTCAGATAGAGCAGAGGAAATGCATTTGTTGGTTCAACCAAGCCGACCCTTACCAGGGTGTAGTTGACCAAAATTGTCAAAGATAAGTGCAAGTCCTAAGAGCAATGTGTAAGAACAAGGAGTAGTCTCATGGCTCGTATTGCTGGCGTCGACATTCCTCGTGAGAAGCGTGTGGTGATCTCGCTAACCTATTTGTATGGGATTGGGCGAACCCTGAGCGAAAAAATTCTAGAGGCAACCAGTATTGACCCTTCAATCCGCGTAAAAGATCTGGATGAAGCCCAGGTGACCAAGTTGCGTGAGTACATCGACCGCAATTTTGTTGTCGAAGGCGATCTGCGCCGCGAAGTGAATATGAACATCAAGCGCCTGATCGAAATCGGGAGCTATCGAGGTCTGCGTCACCGCCGCAACTTGCCAGTACGCGGTCAACGCACGCGCACCAATGCACGAACACGGCGAGGTGTACGCAAGACAGTCGCCGGTAAGAAGAAGGCAACTAAGAAGTAAGGAGGCATCATGGCTCGACCACAGCCAACACGCAGACGCGATCGTCGCAGTGTACGACGTGAGAAAAAGAACGTACCTGTTGGTCAGGTTCATATTCATGCGTCATTTAACAATACCATTGTTACCATCACTGACCCACAGGGCAACACGTTGTGTTGGGCCAGTAGTGGAAGCAGCGGCTTCAAGGGAAGCCGCAAATCGACGCCATTTGCAGGTCAGCTTGCAGCGCAGAGTGCGGCAAGCACGGCACGCAATGATTTTAACATGCGCGAAGTCGAAGTGTTTGTCAAAGGTCCCGGCCCTGGTCGCGAGAGCTCCATTCGCTCTGTGCAGGGTGCTGGATTGATCGTGAAATCAATTGTTGATATTACGCCACTTCCACACAATGGCTGTCGCTCACCGAAAAAGCGCCGTGTCTAAACGCACTTAGGTATTCGTTCGGAGGAATAATGGCAAGATATAGTGATGCGGTGTGTAAGTTATGCCGCAGAGAAGGCATTAAGCTCTTTCTAAAGGGAGAGCGTTGCCTTAGCCCAAAATGTGCAGTGGAGCGCCGCAAGGGCCTTCCCCCTGGGATGGACCCCAAGAAATTAGCTGCTCGCCGCAAAATGTCAGATTTTGGGATGCAATTACGCGAGAAGCAAAAGGCTCGCCGTATTTACGGTGTGATGGAACGACAATTCCGCCGCTATTTTGCGGAAGCAAGCCGTCGGAAGGGTATGACAGGCGTTACGCTGCTAACTACGCTGGAGCGCCGACTTGACAATGTGGTCTATCGACTTGGCTTTGCCGATAGTCGTGCCCAGGCTCGACAGTTGGTTTTACATGGCCACTTCGAGATCAACGGCAACAAGACCAATATTCCATCCTTCCTGGTCAATGCAGGGGATGTGGTTTCCGTGAGAACATCAAGTAAGGAATCCACCTATTTTAAGGATCGCTTGCAATTGCAACAGCGAGGGAACACGCCGACTTGGTTGAATCTCAATGTAAATGCAATGAATGGCTCCGTCGTCAGTGAACCCACTCGCGAGGATGTGACTGGTGTGGATCTGAACGAGCAATTAATCGTTGAATTTTACAGCCGCTAGTCTGTTCCGGCGTGAATCCTAAGTGATTGGCGCTGGTACAGCGGTGGTTTGACCTTCCCGATAGTATCTATAGCCAATGAAAATTATACTCCGTCCAGCAGCTACATGGATGTAAGCTCGGAGACGAGCAAATGAGGTTGTTAGTACGGTATATAGGAGGGTCGTCAGTTGCTAAACATGGTATTGCCCAAGATTGAAGTTGCGAATTCATCGCAGAATTACGGGCATTTTATAATAAGTCCGTTGGAGAGTGGGTATGGCATTACGTTAGGAAATGCTTTACGCCGTGTACTACTCTCTAGCTTGCCGGGAGCAGCTATTACATCGATCCGAATGAGTGGGATTCATCACGAATTCTCAGCAATTCCACACGTTCGTGAAGACACAACCCGGTTAATTTTAAACATCAAGCAGATTCGACTGCGCTGCCGCAGTGAGGATCCAGTACGGATCCACGTTGAAGTCACTTCGGAAGGTCCTGTGACGGCTGGTGATATCAACTGCCCGCCGGAAGTCGAAATTGTGAACCCCGACCAATATTTGCTAACCGCCGATTCCGATGAAGTGGATCTGGACATCGAGATGGTGGTGGGTGTTGGACGCGGATACAGTCCGGCTGAAGAGCGTCAGCGGCTTTCGCTCGGTGAAATTCCCGTCGATGCTATCTATGGACCGGTCAAGAAGGCCGCCTATCGTGTCGAGCGCACTCGTATCGGTCAACAAACGGACTTTGACAAATTGAATGTCGAAATCTGGACCGACGGAACGATGTCGCCTGATGATGCGCTGCGCAAGGCGGCAAATTTGCTGGTGCAGCATTTGAATTTACTAGCCGGCAGTGAGGCAGTAAAGGTGGAAGTTCCGGATGAGGAAGTTCCAGGCATCCCCCAACGCATCTATGATGCTCCAATCGAAGAGTTGGAGCTTACCGTGCGCGCTTATAACTGCTTGAAGCGTGCCGGTATTACCAAGGTTGGTGAAATCCTCAAGCGTATGGAAAAAGGCGTCGATGAGATGTTGGCCATCCGCAACTTTGGTAAGAAGTCGTTGGATGAGTTGGTCGTGAAGTTACGTGAGAAGGGCTCAATGAATGTTCAGGGCGTCGACTTGAGCGCCTTTAGCCCAGAAAATTACAAGATCACCAGTCTGGATGATGGTGAGGGTGATTAAGCTTGCAATTGCAATGAGAAACGGGTACAAAATCCGTTTCTCATGCTTAGCATAAAGCATGAGAGTTTTAGCTGCGGTTGCAATGAAAAGCGGAGTTTCTTTTAAGCTACTTTCGAGTAGCACCCCGCTATTCATTCAGAGCAGCATATGAAGAGGAGCTAGAGTTATGCGCCATCGAGTTGCTGGTTATCAGCTAGATCGAGACGCTGCCCATCGCAAGGCGCTGTTTCGTAACCTGGTACGTGAGCTGTACATTCATGAACGAATTACCACAACCGAAGCCAAGGCACGTGCCATCCGCGGTGAAGCTGAAAAGCTGATCAGCAAGGCCAAGCGCAGTGCTGCTGATGGTGGCAATCGTGTCCATGCTCAGCGTCAGGTTGTTTCCTTCCTGAATGACAAGACAGTTGCCAAAAAGGTCTTTGATGTCTTTGCACCTCGGTATGCCAGCCGCAACGGCGGGTATACACGGATGATAAAGGTGGGACGTCGCTTGGGCGATGCAGCACAAATGGTTGTCTTGGAGTTGGTCGATTCTCCAGAAGCGTAGAGATTACTTTTTAGAAGTTGCTATGCTGCGGTTGCAATGAGAAGAAAAACTCTGCTTCTCATTCAGAACACACTTTACCAGACAGGACAATCGTGGAGTTGTCGAAATTTCGCCTTGTCGCTGCACTTGTTGCTTATGATGGGACTGACTATTTTGGTTTTCAGTACCAGGCCAACAAGAAAAGCATCCAAGGCGAGTTGGAAAATGCACTTTCAAAATTTTGTAGCTATTCAGGACGTGTGGTTGGCGCAGGACGTACGGATAGTGGAGTCCACGCTCGAGGACAGGTAATCGCTGTCAAGGTAGAATGGAAACATGAGTTACAGGCGCTTCTACGGGCTTGGAATGTAAATCTGCCACCTTCGATCGTAATCTGTGCAATCTGTGACGTTGGTGAAGGCTTTCATCCTCGTTTCAGCGCACTCTCTCGGACGTACTGCTACTATGTGACAAATAATTTAGATTTGTCACTGCGGGATTTACAACGTTCGCCTTTAACGGATCGGACAAGCCTGTATGTAAATTTGCCTCTTGATATAGAGGCGATGAACCAGGCAGCGCATACGTTGATTGGTATTCACGACTTTGCAGCATTTGGACAACCTACTCAAGGTGAAACTACGCTTCGTGAACTGTTAGTGGCCGAATGGCGTGTGCAAGAGCCAACCGCTCCTGAGTTGAAATGGTCAAGAATCCAGCGTCCGGTATTTACGATCACGGCAAATGGCTTCTTGCGACACATGGTTCGTAATATTGTTGGAACGTTGCTTTTGGTAGGTAGCCATCGAATTGAAGCGGACGCCATTCAGAAGATTTTACTTTCGAAGGATCGTTCCGCATCAGGCGCACCGGTTCCACCCTACGGACTTGTATTAGAAAAGGTTCAATATCCGCCAGAGTTTGGCGTTGATTTTTTGTAAATTGCGGTTGCAATGAAGAGCATCGAGCTCAAGACTTTGAGGAGACGAGGGTGCGGCTTTTCATTCAGAGCTTAGTATAAAGTTGGGGAGATGTGAACGTGAAAACAACACAAAACCTAAGCGCAGAAGAAGCCACTGCCAGCCGAGAATGGTGGGTGGTGGACGCAACTGGTCAAACGTTGGGACGTTTGGCGACACAGATTGCTACCGTGCTGCGCGGCAAACACAAGGCGACCTTTAGTCCCCACGTGGATGGTGGTGATTTTGTCGTGGTTACCAATTGCGAACGGGTCGTAGTAACCGGTAGTAAACTGGATACAGTTCGCTATTATCGTCACTCGCTGCATCCAGGTGGACTCAAGAGCCGTTCGATGCGCGAGCAACTGCAAAAGTTCCCGGATCGTGTGATCTTTGAAGCTGTCAAGGGAATGATGCCAAAGACTCGTTTGGGCAATGCTCAAATGCGCAAGCTACGCATTTACGCAGGTGCAGAACATCCCCATGTGGCACAACAACCGAAAGTTTTGGAGTTGGGAGAGTAAACAATGGCTGAATATGTAGAGGCGGTAGGTCGCCGCAAGACAGCAAGTGCTCGTGTTCGCCTGTATCCTGGCACCGGTGAAATTGTCGTGAATGACAAGCCCATGGCCCAGTATTTCGGGCGTGACCTGGATCGTATGGCGCTGATGCTGCCATTGAATTTGGTTGGTGTCGCAGCCACATACAACATTAGCGTTCATGTCGCTGGTGGTGGAGAAAATGGCCAGGCCGTAGCTGTTCAACTTGGCATTGCCCGTGCGTTGAGCAGCATTGACACCAATTTCCGCCACCCCTTAAAGGCGGCAGGGCTTTTAACACGCGATGCACGTGCCAAAGAGCGCAAGAAGCCAGGCCTCAAGCGCGCACGTAAGGCACCGCAGTACACCAAGCGCTAAACGTTGTATCTGTAGCGTTTGTCGTGTGGAAAAATCTTTGAAGTCTATGGATACGGGCACCTTTGTGTGTCCGTATCTTTGTTTCCTGTAAATTCCTACCATCATGGCAATTCGCACAGGAATTCTTTGTGTACCTCAGCTTGATGAGGATGCAACAGCCGCCCTTGTACACCTCCTACGCAATCACACATTGCCCATCATCGTGATTCATGAAGCGGTGGCTGCCAGCCACCGCAACTGGATCGAGGAGATCTTACGCCGCTGGTGCGACGAAGATGAACTTGACCTGATTCTGACAGTTGGTGGCACGATGCCCGCTTCTGGTCCAAGCTCCCGCGAAATAGCACCAGAAGTCACGCAGCTAATTCTGGAGCGCAGCTTGCCTGGATTGTCCGAGGCGATGCGTGCCTATGGTCGTGAACAAAGCCCTTTGGCGCTACTAGATCGAGGCGTCTGCGGGATTCGGGGTCAAACACTGATCATTAATTTGCCAACTGGCGCGGCGGCCTCTGTGCTGTTTCTGGAAGCGATCGTGGATCTCATTCCATCTGTGTTGTCTCATCTGCAAGGGGAAAGCACCGCACCCATCCTCAATAACGAAGTTGAACTAATAGAGCAAGATGACGCGCCTGATTCTGATCTAGATGAGGTGAGAGAGAATAATGCTTCTGGGCTTTCGATCGAGGAGTTTGCCAAGTTTTTGCAGCGAGGAAAAAAGCAAGAATAAAAAACAGGATGCAAGTTAACAGCTTCCCGTTAATCTTACAAATTTAAGATGCGACAATGCCGAAAATTCAGTCAAGAAACCGACATTGTGCTTTGTCATTCTGAGCGAAGAATCTTGGGTTGTCCAACTAATGGACAAAGCAGATATACATTGCATGATCACAAGGAGTAGGGGCACACCCTTGCGGTTGCCCATTCGCTGATTCAACCAGGGCACCGGCAAGCGGATGCCCTTACAATGATGCATCTTTGATTTGCTTTGTCTATAATATTCTTCGCTCAGAATGACAAATCACCTTTCAGGGATGGTCGCCGATTGATTTCCGAGTAGCAACTTTTACGCAGCCACCAACATTTCTTCACGGCGCTTTTCGATGGTCTTCAACAAATCATTGAACGACTCAGTGAACTTTTTCACCCCATCAATTTCCAACTCTTCGGTAACCTGAGCGAGTGAAATTCCCAGCCGGTCCAAAGCTGCCAAATCTGCCGCTGCCTGGTCAACATCGAGTTCAACAGTGTTGGCAGGCGTGCCGTGATCGCGGAACGCTTCTAAGGTTTTCGGTGGCATCGTGTTGACGGTGTGCGGGCCAATCAGCGAGTCGACGTAAATAAGGTCGGGATAGGCGGGATTTTTGGTGCTAGTGCTGGCCCACAGAGGACGCTGCACCTGCGCACCTGCAGCCGCTAATTTTTCCCAACGTGGTCCAGAAAAGACCTGCGTGAACTGACGGTAGGCAAGTTTGGCATTAGCGACGGCGGCTTTCCCGTACAATCGTTTGATTTCGGTAGCTTTGGTTGGATCAACGGCGGCCATCTTTTCCAACTGCGAGTCAATATTGGCATCGACCCGGCTGACGAAGAAACTGGCCACTGAAGAAATATTGGCAACCGACTTACCCGCCGCCATACGCTCTTCCAACCCGCTCAAAAAGGCTTCTTTGACGGCGGCATATCGTTCGATGCTGAAGATGAGCGTGACATTGATGTTGAGTCCCTCGGCAATTAAGCGGCGAATCGCTTCAACCCCTGGTTTTGTTGCGGGAACCTTGACCATCAAGTTCGGTCGGTTCACTGCCTTCCAGAGCCGTTTGGCTTCGGTGACTGTACCTTCCAAATCGTAGGCCAAATCGGGCGCAACTTCCAGACTGATGAAGCCATCGGCATGGCCCGCCTTTTCGTACACGGGTCGTAGCACATCGGCCCCAGCTTGGATATCAGCAATTGCCAGTGACTCGAAAATATCCTTGTTGTACTGGCCATCGCGAATTAACTGCTTTAGATCCTCCGTGTATGCATCGCTTTTCGCAATCGCCTGCTGAAAAATAGTCGGGTTCGAGGTGACACCACCTAACCCTTCATCAACCAGTTTTTGCAACTCACCCGTGCGCACCATATTCCGTTCAATAAAATCAAGCCAGATACTTTGGCCAAGGGTCTGTAATTTTTGAATGCGATTCATTTTCTTCTCCTTTTTCTGAGCCTTATTGATACTCTTCAGCGGCTAGCTGGAGCGTTTTCAGGGGAAACCATGGATATTCAATTGATTATAGCCCGAAGTCAAATAAATGAAAAGAGCTTTTGTTCCATTCCAAAAGGTTGTGCCTTAGGACTTACGCATGTCGGATGTGACATGGCGATTTTGTAACGCAAGAATAATTCTAATGCTACAGTTTCTCTCGTCTTGCGTAAGTCCTGTGCTTAGGATACTTTTTCCAGTTCATCCAGTCGCTCACCTGATTTTACACCCTGCCTGGCCTATGGTACTATATTTTTTGTAGTGCAAATTACTGCTAATTGAGCAAATGGATGGTTAAATAGTCCATATCTATATCACTTTGCCCGAGATAAGCAGCTCTTATTATCTTTTTGGGCAAAATTAGGAGGAAATCATGAGCAAACCAGTCAAAGTGACTGATAGCACATTCGAAAATGAGGTCATCAATTCGTCCTCGCCAGTGTTGGTCGATTTTTGGGCAGAATGGTGTGGCCCTTGCAAGATGATTGCACCGGTATTGGATGAATTGGCCGGCGAATTGGATGGAAAACTGACCATCGGTAAACTGGATGTAGATCACAATCCTGACACCGCGATGGCCTTTGGTGTGATGAGCATTCCCACCTTGTTGCTCTTCAAGGATGGCAAAGCAGTGGATCGGATTGTTGGCTTCCAACCGAAGGCACAGTTGGTAAAGCGCCTTGAAATGCACGGTGTAAAAAAGTAATCTGACTTGGTAGACATAGAGAACGGTGAAGCGCAAAGCTTCACCGTTTTTTATTGTTGGTGAAAAATAGTTCCTGCTTCCTATTACGAAATGATATAATATTGATTGCGTTTCACTTCTCATTTCCGCACAAACCAAATCAATAAAGGAAGCACTATGAGCGACCAAACCAAGTTCCTCCTCTCGGAGCGGGACATTCCTAAGGCATGGTATAATCTACTGGCCGATCTACCTTTTGAGTTACCACCTGTGTTGCACCCCGGTACCAAACAGCCGGTAGGCCCCGATGACCTTGCGCCTCTTTTCCCGATGTCCTTGATTATGCAGGAAGTGACCAAAGACCGTTGGGTAGAGATCCCTGAACCAGTACGCGAAGTCTACAAATTGTGGCGTCCAACCCCGCTCTTTCGCGCCCATCGTCTGGAAAAGGCACTGCAAACGCCCGCCAAAATCTACTACAAGTACGAAGGCGTAAGCCCAGCAGGCAGCCACAAACCCAACACCGCAGTTGCCCAAGCCTTTTATAACAAAGAGGCGGGCACCAAACGGATTACCACAGAAACCGGTGCTGGACAGTGGGGAAGTTCACTCGCCTTTGCCTGTAGCCTCTACAACATTGAACTCAAAATTTACATGGTCAAGGTCTCTTACGAGCAGAAGCCTTACCGCCGCAACTTAATGGAGACCTGGGGTGCCTCGGTCGTGCCTAGCCCCAGCCCGGACACAAATGCTGGACGTTCCTTCCTGGCCCAAAATCCCAACCACACTGGTAGCCTGGGCATCGCCATCAGCGAAGCGGTGGAAGACGCAGTGACCAGCAAGACGCCGACCAAGTACTCACTCGGCTCGGTGCTCAACCATGTGCTGTTGCACCAGAGTGTGATCGGTCTGGAAGTGCAGAAGCAGTTAGAACTGGCGGGTGACTATCCCGATGTTGTCGTCGGCTGTATTGGCGGCGGCAGCAACTTTGCTGGTTTTGCCTATCCCTTCGTCGCCGACAAGGTGACTGGCAAAGCTCCCAACCTGCGCGTAGTGGCGGTTGAACCGTCTGCAACGCCTAGCCTAACCCGTGGCATCTACGCCTATGATTTTGGCGATACTTCGATGATGACACCACTAGTCAAAATGTACACGCTCGGGCATGGCTTTATCCCGGCACCGATTCATGCTGGCGGCTTGCGCTATCACGGCATGGCATCGTCGATCTGTGAACTCTATCGTCATGGCATCATCGAGGCACGAGCGGTCAACCAGTTGGCAACCTTTGAAGCTGGTACGCTCTTTGCTCGCAGTGAAGGCATCTTGCCTGCGCCCGAAGCCGCTCACGCCGTGCGCGGCGCCATTGACGAGGCGCTCAAGTGCCGCGAAGAAGGCACCAGCCGCACGATTATCTTCAATCTCTGCGGCCACGGCCACTTTGATCTCTCTGCCTACGAGCGTTACTTGAGTGGAAAATTGGTAGATTATGAGTTGCCACAGCAGGATATTGACAAGGCGCTGACGGAGTTACCAGCAATGGAATAAATTGGAAATGCTGTAAAATTGAGAGTGGCGGGTAGCGTGTTACTCGCCACTTTACTATTCCTCTCACGTCGAGCGCCTCACCAATAGTGTGAGTAGCGACACCACGATCAATACCATCGAATCAATCAGAATCGTCAGCAACAAGGTGCTGCTGATCGATTGAAGTGGCACCAGTAAAACAGTCAGCAACCCGGTGAAAAGCTCCAACGGCAATCCCAACAACAGGTAAACGATAATTGCCAGGGTCACATAGACCGCCACTGGCTTGACTGGCTCACGATCTGGCGCACTGGGCATCATGCCATTGGCGAAGGTAAAGAGGAAATAGGCCCATAGGGGACCGTCGGTCTGGCGCAGTGCGGTGCCAAGTAAGCGAAAAGCTGCCTCCAAATCGCCCAATACCAGCGCACTCGCAATCTGTCCTGCCGAAAAGACATGTTGGCCAATCAGTGCAATCAGCAGCGAACCGACGATCAGCGGTGCCAGCCCGACAATGCTATCCAGCCAGATGCCGCCGCTGCGTGAGGTAACCGAACCCAAACGCAGATGTTTGCCTTTGGTCTGCGGCCAGACCCGAAACTTACCCGGACGCAACCCAAGCAACTTTGCCGCCAGCCAGTGCGAGCCTTCATGCACCACAATGCCCGGCAACATCAGCAGAAAGTAGAGAATATAGGCACGCTGCGGTGAACGGGTGAGGTAGAAGGCAAACAAATTGGTCTGGATGAAGATCTTGTGATTCAGCCAGACCACAGCCAACAAGGATAGTGTGAAGGCAAGGAGCAGCCAGAGTACATTGGATATCATGGTCTTAGATTGCGGATTGTGGATTGACTATGATCTGGCTGGCGCTACAAAGATACTGATGGTGCCAATCCCTACCAGGGCCGCGATGTCCAGGAAGAGGATCAACAACAACGACGTGACCAGTGACTCCAACGCTGGAAAGATCGCCCCAAATAATTGGGTAACTGGACCTGTTGGCAGCCCCATGGCGATAAAGGTGATCATCGCAAAAAGTGCGAAGCCCAGCACCGGTCCGAGCGGCTCACGATCCGAACTGCTCAACATCATGCCGTTGGCCAGCGCAAAGAGTAGATAGAGCCAGAGCAGCCGATCCAGGCGAAAGATATTTGCTGCCACGGCAACCATGCCTGCCCAAATGCCTTGGCTATCAAAGGCATCGATCAAGTGATTCATGGCGAAGATCTGCTGACTGATCAAAGCAATCAGCAACAAACTCGCCAGAAGCGGCGCCGCTCCGACCAGACTTTCACTGAGCAAATCGCTGCGCCTCATCTGCACGTAGCCCAGACGTAGGGAGTAACCGTCGAACTCGGGCCAGACACTAAAGGCGCTCGGGTTCATGCCCAAGAGCAGGGCAATAATCCAATGCGCTGCTTCGTGGACAAAGATCCCTGGATAGACAACCAGAAAGTATACGGTGACGGCAGCCTGGAGCGAACCAGTCAGACGTGCAATAACATGGATCAGTTGCAGTAAAAACTGGTGGTTGACCGCTGACAGTATCCATAGACAGAGCGCCAGAAAAGCCAGGTAAACCACAGTCGGTAGCATGGGTTGCTGTTACCCGCCGTTGACTTCGAGATTGTAGGTCAAGCGCTGGATCAGCCAACAACTATCCTGTTTAACTAAATTCCAGCGGTCACCAGCCTTGGACTCTTCTTGACCGATTTCAGTCGTGGATTGAACGGTCGCATTGTTGCCATCGATTGTCACTTGCATGTCGTGCGGCGTGATCGATGTGGGCGCGCCGGGAAAGACGACTCGTACGTAGCGGTGGCGGATCGCATCCTTTCCTTGCCAAATTTGGTCGTCTTTTTCGTCCTGTGGTGTATTTTTCGCATCCACCACAGTGCTATCTTCCGCCCAAAGTGCCATGAGCGGGTCAATCTGCTGCTTCACTACCAGATCGCCCTCCGCCCGCAACACGGCTTGAATGCTCTCTTCATCAGAGGTAGTGGCAGGAAGCGACAAGGTGCATGAGCCAACCGCAGACTTTGGCGGCTCTTCGCTAATGCAGCCACTCAGACCTGCTGCCAATAGCAATAACAGTGTTAGTTGAAGTCGGAAACGTCTGAAACGAAATAGATGAGAGGGAATTTGTGATATATCCACCATACACCATACTCTATGCGCCATTGTGTCACCCCTGCGCACTGAGGAAGAATTGCCGTACAAAATCCGCTTGCATTTCTAGGGTTTCTTCCACTGTTCCGTAGCGTCCCGAGGTTAACTTGAAGAGCACAATGCCATCAGATAGGTTGCGGCGATCGTCGGGGAAGAGGTAGAAATAATAGACAACGTGTTCTGCCAGCGTTGATTGATCGGCAAGTTGTTTTTGGGCTTCGAGGTAAAGGCCGTAAATTTCGCCACCGCCATTGAGCTGGGTGGTTTTTGAACTCATGTCATACTGCCAACCATCAGCGTCATAACAGACATCGGGCGGATGAAATGCCTGCGAACTGCGCGCACCAATCATACTCAGCCATAGGTACTGGCCTTTGCTGTTTTGATAAAGGCGCAGAACATATTGCTCGGGATTGAGCAGGATATTGACTTCCTCGTTGGTCTCTTGTTTGTCCTCACCCTTCCAGTCGCCAATCTGAAGTGGAATATCACGCAAATTGTGAGCGAGATCAAAGGGTGCTACTGCGGTGACTTCCCGTGCGCGGCCTGTCTGTCTCCAGAAATCCAGGTCAGTCTGATAGCGATAGCCAGACGTGGATGCACGCCAACCCAAGCCATTTGCCGGCACATAGACCGCAACGATAGCAATCAGCAACATCAAAATCGCCAGATAATTCGACCACTGGCGTTTTGTCGGTACTACGACCGATTGACCATCATTTACAGAAAAAGTATCGAGTTCCATCAGATCACATTCAACCGTAACCCTGTACACTGTAGCAGCCGACCGAGCGGATAGAGCAAAGCCATCGCCACCAGAAAAAAGAGTATTCCAGAGTAATCGTGATAGAAGGTAAAGGCACTGTCAGCTCCGAACCAGCGGGCAATGTAAATCAACGATGCTACGCGTAGAATATTGCCCATCAACGCCAGTGGAATCGCTGCCAAAATCAGCAACAAGCGCCCCCAGGTAGGGCCACTGACCAGATAGGCGGCCAATGTGGTCAGTGCAATCAAAGTGATCAGTGAATTTACACCGCTGCACTGTGCCCCGATCACCAGGTTGGCATTGGGTAACTTGACCGCATTACCAATCACCTCAATATTGAGACCTAAAAAACGTACCAAACTACCCGAGCAAACGCCCGTAAAGAGTGCCAACGGCAGCGTAAATCGATCTAGGAAGGGCAGCGGCACCATCAGTGCAAGATAACTGATCGGAAAACGCAGTTTGTAGAGAATCTGCGAACTACCGATTACCCAAACTAGGCTGGCTAGGATACCGATCATGGCAAAGGCGGCCAGGAAATAAGTGCGGTTATCGAGCGCCGCCACAAAGCCGACTAAACTCAGCGCAAGCAAGAAGAGTCCGGTTGTGCTGCCCCACAATTTGCCTTGTAGCAATGCTTTGTCCAGTTGAAAGCGACGAATTGCCAGATAGATCGATACAAACGGAATCAGTATGCCATGGCTATAATATTGATTCCCCAGCCATTCGCGCCAGAGCCATTCCCATACTGGCCACGCCAAAATGGCAAGTAGAATCGCTGCCACAATGGCCAACCAGGAACTACTTTCTCGGTATCTCTGTGAGAAGGAATGAAACATGAATGGCAAGATTGTAATACAAAACTGACTTTCACTGAACATAATTGCTAAATCCTTAGCAATTCGTAGTCACCAGAATACCATTAGGACTATTCAACGTCAAACATCATGAATAGATTGGGTGTATTTCAAACGCTTCCTCTGTCATTTTCGCGCGCTCCACACTGCTGCTATACTCTCCATGCAAATCATAGTTAGCAAATTTAATCCGCTATATTGCGATTGCAATGAGGAGCGAGGCTTTCCCAGCTTGTTTTCGAGAAGCAAAACTCCGCTTCTCATTCAGAGCATAGTTTATTTGCTAATGGATTACTCAAGCATTCATCAAGGAGAGTTTATGTCCGACATCAAATTTGGCACCGACGGCTGGCGCGGTCGGATCGCTGATGATTATACCTTTACCAATTTGCGCCGCTGTACGCAGGGTTTTGCCAACTACCTCAAATCAAATGGCAAATCGGGCAGCGTCGTGATTGGCCACGACCGCCGTTTCCTTGCCGATCAATTTGCGGTTGCAGCGGCGGAAGTGATAGCTGCCAACGGTTTTCATGTGTATTTAACCAATGGCGCAACCCCAACGCCTGCCATCAGTTTTAGCGTAGGCAACAAGGGTGCTTTAGGTGCTATCAATATTACCGCTAGTCACAACCCGCCCGATGACTGTGGCTTCAAAGTGCGCGACGAGAATGGCGGAGCCATCGCGCCTGATGGCTTAGTCCAGATCGAAGCCGGGATTCCCAGCGCTGGCGACACCGACGCTGTCAAAATCATGAAGTTCGATAGTGCCATCAAGCAGGGCTTGATCGAGATTTTTGACGCCCGACCGGCCTATATGGAGCGCATTCACAGCCTGATCGATGTCACTCCCATCAAGGACGCCGGCTTGACGGTCGTGATCGACAATATGTGGGGCAATGGAGCGGGATGGCTGAGCCAGCTCCTGGTTGGCGGCAAAACGCAGGTGATCGATTTTCACGCCGAACGCAACCCCATCTTCCCGGAAATGAAACGGCCTGAACCGATTCCGCCCAATGTGGATGCTGGGCTGGCCCTTGCCAAGCGCGAGGGCGCAGACTGTGTCTGTATCCTCGATGGCGACGCCGATCGTTGCGGTTTCGGCGATGAGAATGGCGAGTTTGTCGATCAACTGCGTGTCTATGGCATGTTGGCCTACTACCTGTTGGAAGTACGTGGCGAGCGTGGCACCATAGTCAAAACCTTGAGTACTACCTCCATGCTCGACAAACTGGGTAAGCTGTACAATGTGCCTGTCATCAATACCGGTGTAGGCTTCAAATACATCGCCCCAGCCATGATGAAGCACAACGCTATGGTTGGTGGTGAAGAGAGCGGTGGTTATGCCTTCGGCGGTCACATTCCCGAGCGAGACGGCATCCTCTCCAATCTCTTCTTGCTTGACCTGATGGTGCGCACAGGTCGTAAACCAACTCAACTGTTGCAAGATCTTTTTGCCAAGGTTGGTGAACACTTCTACTCACGCATCGATACTCGCACTGACAACGAGAAGAAAGCTGCCGCCAAAAAACGGCTCGACTCCATTCAGGTGGACGGGTTGACTTTGGGCGGTCATGGAGTTGTTGCGCTTGATAAGACTGATGGCTACAAGTTTATCATGGATGATGGCGGCTGGATGTTGGTGCGCTTCTCCGGTACCGAACCGCTGATCCGCGTCTACACCGAAACTACTGATCAGGCTGCTGTTGATGCGATCTTGCAGGATGGCAAGAAGCTGGCGGGTCTATAAAGCACTCGCAACTCACGATCAACCAAGTGTGAGGTGTGCAAACGCTTCAGTCTGTATACCTCGCACTTCCAAACTCCTCTGCTCTTTTCCCCTCGCTATGCAATCTCTACTACTTTGTCTCCAATCTCGTATGTGATAAAATGAACAAACCAAACTGAGCACTGAATAAGAACCGGAGTTTTGTTTCTTGAAAATAGGCTAGAACAACTCCGGTTCTTATTGCAGCCGTAGTTTACGCCCGATTTGAAAGTAATGTTCTAGCATGGGAATCACGATTCGTGACGATAAATGTGGCGTTGGTGGATAGTCACTGTCATTTGGACTTGGAAGAGTTTGACACTGACCGCTTGGATGTCTTGGCCAGAGCCGATGCTGCCCATGTCCGATTGATTATCAACCCTGGGATTGATCTTCAGCACTGTCGGCAAGCATTGGCATTGGCAGAGCAGCATCCACAGGTATACACTGCGGTGGGAATCCATCCCAACAGCAGTGCTGATTTTACATCCGCCACCCTAGACGAACTGCGAGAATTGGCGAAACATCCAAAGGTCGTTGCCATTGGCGAAATTGGACTTGACTATTACTGGAAATTGGTGGAACCCGAGCAACAAAAACGTGCCTTTACGGCACAGCTTCACCTGGCAGCGGAACTTGGTTACCCAGTGATTATTCACTGCCGTGAGGCCAACCAAGATGTCATGGCGATCTTGCAAGAATGGGCAGATGCTCCAATTACTCGCCACTCGCCACTCGCCACCCGCCAATTTTGGGGCGTTCTCCATGCCTTTCCTGGCAATTGGGAGATGGCACAGCAGGCGTATGGGCTAAACTTTGTGTTGGGTTTGGGCGGTCCGGTCACTTATAAAAATGCTCGCCAACTGCACGAGTTGGTCCCTTTGTTGCAACTGGATCGTTTGATGCTGGAAACAGATGCACCCTATCTGACGCCACATCCGTATCGTGGAAAGCGTAATGAACCTGGATATGTAAAACTGGTTTGCGAGCAGATCGCTACACTTACTCAGAAATCGGTCGAGGAAGTAGCGCAACGCACAACGGCTGTGGCAACCCGTTTTTTTGATTTGGAGGCAGTACTTGGCGGTGACTGTTCAAGCAACACTCAACCCATCGCTCTCGCAGAATAAAGATGCTCAGAGTGTAGAAACGTCGACAAATAATGGGCAGAACGCAAAGATGCTGCCTGCGCAGAATTTACGAGATATTCTCAATCCAGTAACCGAAGGACTCGTTCTGGTTGAAGATAAGCTTCGTTCGATCGACTCCTCACTCTTTGCGCCGCTTGCCAATGCCTTTGTTACGTTGATCGGCAGCGGTGGCAAGCGCCTACGCCCAGCCTTGGCGCTGCTTTCTGCCGATTGTACCCATCGGCTTGAAAAGGCGACTACAAACGAACGAGTGATTGCTCTGGCCTCGGCGGTGGAGATGTTGCATACCGCCACCCTCGTGCATGATGATGTGATCGATGGCGCGCTCTTGCGCCGTGGTGCGCCAACGCTCAACGCCACCTGGAGTGGTGGTGCGACCGTATTGGCTGGGAATTACATGTTTGGCACCGCCGCCTACTTTTCTTCGGAAACGCAAAACATGCGGGTCATTCGTATCTTCAGCGATACAATCAAGGTGATTGTCGATGGCGAGATGCATCAACTGCACGCACGCCACCGCTACGATCAACCCAAGGATGATTATTATCAACGCATCTATGCCAAGACGGCGAGCCTGTTTTGTGCTGCAACCGAAGGTGCTGGCATTTTGACGGGTCTTGGCGACGATGAAATCATGCGACTGCGTGACTATGGTTACAACCTGGGCATGGCGTTTCAGATCGTGGATGACATGCTCGATTTTACTGGCACCGCAGAATCGTTGGGAAAACCATCGGGGAGTGACCTGCGTCAAGGCACGCTGACATTGCCTTTCTTCTACTACCTACAACAACATCCTTTCCCACAAACTGTCATCGAGAATTTGGAGAGTGCCCTCTCCCAGTCGGATGACGAGAACCCAGAAACTTGGTACGAAGCGGTTCATACGCTGGTTGAGGATCTGCGTTATAGCAGTGCAATCAAGGCTGCACGTCAAGAAGCGACGCATTTTCTTGACTTAGCACGGCAAGCACTCGCACCATTTCCCATGAGTACATCCAAGCATTCGCTGCTAGCACTGTGCGACTTCGTGGTGGAACGGACGTACTAAATTTAGGTGATTTTACAGACCAGAAATGCAATTTTGCCACCCCATTTGATAGTCTTATTGAGTAGTTGGCGCTCGTATAGTGTGCGTGCCTGCTGGATTTCGGCGCTATTCAACTGTGCCGCCAATCGTTGTCCGTAGCTCGGTTTGCTCGTGGTCGATGGTGCAAACCAACGTTCGAGCAGCGAGGCCGTGACCTGCATCTCGCTCACTTCATCCTCTAGCTGTGCTGTCACCCGCAATCCCGCAGATTGAAATGCATTCACCAGATCACTTTCGTCCCAATTGACTAACGGATCGGCAGCATCCTCGTAAATTGCCTCTTCCGCATGGATTAGTCGCTCCACCAGGGCTGAGTCGAGCGTAGCGAGGTCAACCAGCCGGTAGATGCGCTGTGTATACCTTGGTACGCGCTCGGCTAGACTGATGACACCTTCGGGTGCAAGTACTTTGACCATCGATCCGATGGTTTGCACCTTGTCCGCAATGTCAATCAACGCGTTGTAACCGATTACAGCGTCGAAATGTTTTGGTTCAACTTCTGCATCCTGCAGCGAGACTAGCCAATCGCCGATCTCGCCAACTCGTACAATCGGACGCTCCACTTCATCAAGTTTGGACGCCTGTTGGTTAATGGCATCGGCATCGCGTTGACTGCGTGCCAGAGCATAGACTCCCCCTTCAGGTACACGACGCAGCGCCTCCCAGGTAATCAGCCCTGTGGCTGCTTTAAGATCGAGTACCAATGCGTGACGCTGCAAATGAGCAGAATCGAGAACCCGATCACGAATTGATCCTAAACGTTCGCCCGCATTCGAGATTGTCCGTTGCAACCAGCGATCTTTGGCAGGGTCGTCGGGCGAATGGGTGAGGATTTCGAGATGTTCATCACTCACCGCCAGCATAGCAGCCAGTTGTGCCTCGCGCCGCCGTGCTACCTCAATCTTGATCTGCGCCTCGTAGCCTTGATCGCTTGGCTGGTAGAAGACTTTGCCTTGCAGTGAGGCAGGCAAATATTGCTGCGCTACCCAGTGGTCACGATAGGCGTGCGGATAAAGATAGCCTTCGCCATGACCGAAGCCTTCCTTGTCACGGTTGCCATCGCGCAGGTGATTGGGTACGCCGCTATCTGCCTCCTGTTCGACCTGGGCGATCGCATCAAAGAAGGCAAAGGCTGTGTTCGACTTCTTACAGGTAGAAAGATACAGCGCCGCCAGGGCAAGGTGGAAGCGTCCTTCGGGCAGCCCGACCTGTTCAAAGGCCTGTGCACATGATGTGACTACCGTGATCGCATTCGGATCGGCCATGCCCACATCCTCACCCGCAAAGATCAGCATGCGCCGAAAGATGAACCTGGGTGCCTCTCCGGCATAGATCATCTTCGCCATCCAATACATCGTCGCATCAGGATCACTGCCACGTAGGCTCTTGATGAAGGCACTGATCGTGTCAAAGTGATAGTCACCCTCTTTGTCGTAGAGCACGGCCCGGCGTTGGATTGACTCTTCCGCAATGGCAAGTGTAATGTGAGTGGTAGGGGATTTCTGATTAACCTCTGGCTTTGTCGTCTCTACCGCCAACTCTAGCGCGTTCAGAACCGCTCGTGCATCGCCATTGGCAACGTTGACCAGATGATCGAGTGCATCTACATCCATTTTGATGTTGAGATTGCCATAGCCGCGCTCTGGCTCCGCCAGTGCCTGGCGCACAATTTGGCGCAGATGATCTTCGGTAAGAGAAGTTAACTGAAAAATGCGGCTGCGACTGACTAGCGCTTTGTTGACCTCAAAATAGGGATTCTCAGTGGTGGCGCCGATCAAGATAACCGTGCCATTTTCTACCCAAGGCAGCAGGGCATCTTGTTGTGCTTTGTTGAAGCGGTGTACTTCATCGACGAAGAGAATCGTGCGTTGCCCTTGCATCTTGGCGCGCTCTTGTGCCTCAGCAATGGCATCACGGATTTGCTGTACACCTGCTAGCACCGCGTTGATCTCGATAAAGTGAGCCTTAGTTGTGTTGGCGATCACCTTGGCTAAGGTCGTCTTGCCCGTGCCTGGCGGCCCGTAGAAGATCAGGCTGCCCAACTGATCGGCCTGAATTGAGCGACGCAGTAGCCGCCCAGGCCCGATGATGTGCTCCTGCCCCACATATTCATCAAGCGTGCGCGGTCGCATGCGGGCGGCAAGTGGGGCTTCTTTCTGTTGACGGTCTTGATGGGCTTGGTCGAAAAGATTCATATTTAGTGAGACAGTAGACGGTAGAACAGTAAAATAGTGGAATAGTGGGTGGGCTACTGTCCTACCCGAACATCTAGAATTGCATCTTTACCTTGCATCATGCGCTCTGCTACACCATCTCTGCAATCAGTGGTCGATGATCGCTGACGCCGTCGGCTTCGCTGTAGATTCGGCAATCTGTGACTTGGGATGCAAGTGCTTGGCTGGCAAAGATATAGTCAATCCGCAGTGGCAGCGCAGGAATGGGAAAAGTTGATTGACCTGGAGTGCCAAAGCGCGCAAACAGGTCAACATAGCCAGCTCGTTCAACTTGTGCAATTACCTGCGGACCCTTTTCACCCAAGATCATATGTTCCCCTTTGTTGCTTGGCCATCGAGCCCGTAGCTCTTGCAAGTGGTCGCCAACATCCCACAAGCTGAGTGCATTAAAATCCCCCATCAGGAGATGTGGACGGTTGCGATCCCTTCCCAGCCAGGTACGCGCCACGCGCAGTTGGATCAGGCGTATTTCTTCGTCAGTGTGGTCAAGATGAGTCTCGTAAACGGTAAAGGTACGCTGGTCGGGCAGCAGAATGCGTGCCTCAAGTAGACCCCTCTGTTCCTTCTGGGTGAGCAGTTGCTCTTTATCCTCTTCCTTGGCGGTGAGATGATGAGCACTGCTGGCGATAATCGGCCAACGTGACAGAATGGCATTGCCATAGGCATCGGCTGGCAGTTTGTTTTGTGCTGGCCAACGGACACATGGACCAAACACAAAGTGAAGCCCCAAGGTTTCAGCCAAAGCTTCTAGTGCAGGCTTGTCACTACCCTGTATCCGACGTGGATAGAAAACTTCATTGAGCCCGATAATGTCGGGTTGAATTGTGCGCAAGACTTCGCCAACCTCAAGCAGATTGGGCTTGTGGTCAGCACTCTTCCAACCGTGAATATTCCAGGTAACAACGCGCATTGTCTTCACGACCAGTCTTCAATCAGTAGGTTTTGTACGCGACTAAATTCACGAGTGTTGTTGGTCACCAGTGTTGCATTGTTTGCCAATGCAATCGCCGCTATGAGCATATCGAGCGGCCCAATCGGCTGTCCCTGCTTTTCGAGGTGACTTCGCAGTAGGGCGTAGGCATTGGCCGCGCTGTCATCAAAGGGGAGTGAGTCAAAACGATGAACAAAAGGCTGAATGGTGGTGAGTCGCTTGATTGGATTAACATGGCGCACGGCACCGACTAACAATTCAGCTTTGACGATCGAACAAAGCCGAATTGTCTCTTCTGTTTGCATTGCAAAGTGTTGACGAAGCCGCTCGGATCTGCCGTTGAGAAAGTAGATACAGATATTGGTGTCCAGCAGGTAGATCATCGTAGCACTTCACGTTCTTCATGTAAGCCTTGCTCTGACCGCTCCAAAGGAGCTTCTGCAAATGAACCGTAGGTCGCTGCCACAAATGCTTGCCATGACAATTCCTGTTCTTTGCGCATTCGTCGATTGATCGGTGCTACTGTCTGCATGGATTGCACCTGATAGACTGCCCGTGCTTCAGCAACCGCAGAGCCAAGCACGCTTTCTGAAACACCTCGACTCCGCAAACTTTCAAGCAACACATCAAGCTCTTGACTAGACTTGAGTCGTTCTTGATCAGCCTGCAATCCTTGCCCGACATAAGCTCGGATTAAGGGCTGGTAGCCAGAAAAGCCCAGCTTCGGCGCAATCGCTTTCAACTCTTCGACAAGCGTTTGCGGCATGCGCAGACTGATAGTCGTCATCGGCTCTTCATTTGGGATTTGGCGTGTCGTGTATTTCATAATCGACTCTACTTAATTCCATGTATTGGCATTATGGTTCTATTTTACACGAATGTATATATATTGTCAATACGCCCAGGCACCCAATTACAGAGTCCCGCACGTTAGTAAGGCTAACAGATCACCCCTTACTAACGTGCGGGACTCTGTACGAGCGAAATTAGCTACTTTCTTACAGTTGAAATAAACCTTTTACAGGCTAGACTTACCGCGTCCACCTTCTGCGGCATTCCAGGCTCCTACTACAGCGCCACTTAGAATTGCAGCCGCGACAGCCTCGATCAAGGCGACTGGAATCAGGACACTATCTGCGGCAAACGGAAGAATATCAGGGCGGCGAATGTTGAGCATGGCCACCACCAAAATCGTGTTTGTCAATGCGCCAACGGCACCGCCGACGCCTGCGGCCACAACTTTATTTCCACCTGCCAGTGCTCGATAGGCCAAGACCGGTGTTAACCCCACGAAAATTCGAGGCAGTACCGAAATAAGCGGATCCTTGAAGACACCAGTCGTATCCTGAAACCAACTGAAAATACCGTAGAGCAAACCGAGAATGCCACCGACCACAGGTCCTCCCAAAATGCTTCCAACGCTAACCGGGATATGTACTGTCGTGGCATTCCCAGGTGGGATCGGAATTGGCGGAAAACCAAGCACTTGAATCGAACCCAACAAAATTACGATAGCTCCAAAAACACCCGCAATCACGATCTGACGAACGGAAAGTTGCATAATCGACTCCTTTGGATTAGGGATGAAGTGTGGACAAATCTCATTATAGCACAGGTTACCGTAAAATGTTGCTTCAAAGTGGGGTCGGAGCCCGCTAGCGTTAGCGTATGATGTTTTCCGTGCGCTAACACTAGCGGCTCTGATTTCCAATTTGCAACTCGCTATTCTAAGTCAGGTAGAGCACCAACCCAAAGATCAGCGCTGCAATCGCCACGACAATGTAATCCTGCAGGTGACTTTGTAGGACAACAAACTTGGTTCGTCCTTCGCCGCTGATATAGCAGCGCGCCTCCATTGCTGCGATCAAATCTTCGGCACGGCGTAGTGCATTGAGAAACAGGGGAACCATCAACGGTAGATAGGCGCGTGCCAGCTTGTCGGGCCGCCAGAGGCGTGCGCCGATCAGTGAAGTAGCGCCTCGGCTAGCCTGCGCCTTCATGATGTTTTCAAGTTCCTGGGCAAACGTGGGCACAAAACGCAGTGCAATCGTAAAAATCAGCGCAATCTCATGGGCCGGAATGCCGATCCGACGAAACGGATTGAGCAGATATTCTAAGCCGTGAGTCAACTCGGTCGTTGTTGAAGTCATGGTGATCAATCCCGTCAGAATTAAAAGATTGAAGACACGCAGGATATTCACCACAATCGTTGCGATTCCACCCTGAGTGATTCGGATCCAGCCCCATTCAAAATAGACCGTTCCTGTGGCCGAACGTCCCAGAAAGAGCAACTGCAAGATCAACACGACCGTCATCGCCGGAATGGCCAGCCGCAATACGCGTAAGGTATAACTCACCGGAATACGTGACAGAATCGCAATACCTAGAATCAGACCCAGTAACAAGAGATTGGCAATGATTGAATTGCAAAAGGAGATGGTGAGTACCAAAAGTCCACCAGCCATAATTTTAGCCCGCGGATCAAGGCGATGGACGGGTGAGCCTGTAGGGATGTATTGCCCAATCGTGATATTGCGAAGGAATTCAAATTCTGATGCCATAGCTTTACAGATCTTTTGCGGCGGGCATGCCGTACAAACTTTCTGCGTTCACGACAGCGCGCACGACTGCGTCAGCCAAGATGTCGGCTGCCAGCGCACCTAACAGTCCGGTATCGGCCTCTTGGTTTCCGAAGGAGAGCGCAAAGACCAGATCGCCGTCAATTGAAGTGTGGATCGGATTGATCGAGCGCGCCAGCCCATCGTGCGCCATTTGCGCAACTTTGGTACAACCAGTTTTCGACAGCTTGACGTTGGTCGCTACCACAGCCAAGGTCGTATTGCCGCCACGAAAGCCGATATCCGCCAAGTTGCGGGTCAAAATTCGCTCCGCTAGCAGGCGTGGGTCAACTATTTGCCCGGATTTTGCATCCCTGGCGCCGGCGATCGGCAGACCCGTATGTGGGTGAATCACTGTGCCTGCAGCATTGACAACTACCAAGGCTGCAATGATGATGCCATTTTCTAAACAACGACTGGCTGTGCCCAATCCGCCTTTCATCGCCTGGCCAAAGCCAAGCAATTTGCCGACCGTTGCACCGGTGCCAGCGCCGACAGACCCTTCCGCAATTACTCCACCATTGGCCGCCTGACAGGCTGCATAACCAGCAGCCGCATCGGGCCGTACATCGGCCCGCCCCAGCGGCAGATCGAAGAGAATCGCTGCGGGTACAATCGGTACCTTAGCAATGCCCACATCGTACCCGATACTTTGCTCTTCTAGCCAATGCATCACCCCATCCGCCGCTGCCAAGCCAAAGGCGCTGCCGCCAGCAAGAATAATGGCATGTACCTTCTCGACCGTGCAGACTGGATCAAGCAGCGCTGTCTCGCGCGTGCCAGGCCCGCCTCCTCGTATGTCGACACCGGCTACAGCTCCTTGTTCACAGAGGATCACGGTGCAGCCAGTCGCCGCTTCGCGATTTGTCCAGTGACCCACCTTTAACCCTGGAACATCTGTAATTGCGTTATTCATAAACTTCTGTCATGCCATTAAATGCTGAAAATTGCCATCCTGTTTAACAAATGAGCTTTATTATTCCAAATAAAGTGAGAGTATGTTGATAGAGATCGTAGAGGTTTTACTCACAAAAACCTTGTATGCTTATAGGAAACTATTTCCCTATCTAGAACTTACGGATTCAATCGTGACCTCATGACCAATCATTGCAAACGTTGTGGCAGCAACTATTCCTGCCGCTTAAGTAAGGGTCAGTTGGCCTTTGTTGTAAACGAAGACAACCTGGCCCAAGCTTTATTTTCGCAGCTTCGAATTTCGGATGCCAGCCTATGTGCATGGCTGCAAGCAGGCGAGGCTGTTTGCTTGCTCCGTGGACCCTGTTTTCATCGATCAATGTATATGTGGAAAGTGAAATCCCTAAAAAGCAATCGTGTTGGTTGGACAAGCGCCGGAACTGACGCTGAAAAATTTATGCTACCCCTTCCAGTTCGCCGATTGTGTGAATCGGCCCTTCCCTCGCGTCTCCATATCGGGGATGTTGCAGGAATCGAAAACGCTTCATTAAGCCCGCTTGCTCTGTTGCGCACTCCTGTTCCCTTCAAAGCGGGTGGCACTCCAGTAGGGACGATCTTTGCTAGTTCACGCCTGACGATTATGGACGGCCCATTCTGTTACTGTGATGGTAAGTACGGGCAAATCTTCTGGCATGTCTGTTCAGAAAACGGACTGGAAGGCTGGGTTGCGGAATGTGATCACGAAAGCTATCAACTCAAGCCGCTGACGATCCGTTGCAGCGGATATGGCTGCAATCTCCTATCGCCTGTAGTCTGGCAAGCATCGAATTTTGGGTAAAGTAGATGATTCACCCAGCTTGGCTTTGCAGACTTACCAGTCCCCTGCATACTCGATGCTGAATGGCTCCGCCTGCGACTTGACCCAGGCATAGTGCAACTCATTGAGTTGACGCAGGTGCAGAAAGTCATGTGCCAACCAGGAAGAAAGCAGATCGCCTGCCTTTAGCGTGAATCCAGCAGTGTGTTGTTCGTCTTTTTCCCAGTCAGGCGTAGTCAATTGTCCTAGCCAATAGACCGATTGCTGGCGTTCGTGCAGAAAGTTTGCTAGTGACTCAGCTAGGATTCGCTCGTTGTATTTGCGCTCGCTCACCCAGCCAGCCGGATCGATCGGCGGACAAGGCTCGTCTGGCTTGTGCAATGTGTAATCGATCCGTTGGCGAAAGTCCTCGCGCTCCTCGTCATACAAGTGGTTGATCACTTCCAGAATAGACCAATCCTCTGGGGTTGGCCGCCAACGTGCCTGGGTTTCAGTCACACCCTTAATGTAAGAGCGAATGGTTTCTGCATTTCGCTCTAGCTGCTGTGCCACCAAAATGTGATTTATCATCGGATCAATATCCTCGTTTCCCTTGTTGTTTCTGCTGCAAGTTTACCACGTAAGATGACAGCCTGCTTCTCGGCCTGAAACTGGAGCGCAGAATGCCAATCCTGCGCATTGAGGATCACCAGATTGGCTTCTTTTCCCACCTCCAACCCATAGTGGATCAGGCCTAAGACACCTGCGGGTGTGGTTGTTATCATCGGCAACACTCGGTTGACTTCCCCTTGCCAGGCAAACTGACCATTGTGCGCCATAAAATGAGCGACCTCAAGCATATCGTTGCGGCCAAAAGGGTAAAACCAATTGTCAATGTCATCTTGCCCGCAAGCCACCGCGACCCCTGCATCCAATAACTGACGAACACGGGTGATACTGCGCGGCCAGGGATGAAGATGCGTGTCAAAGTCAGTTGCAATCAAGGCTACATGGCTATTGCTGAAAATGGTAATGGCTGCTTCTCGCACTAGGCTGATGACCGAGTTTGCGTAATCATCTTCGTAAAAAGAAAGGGCCGCACATTGCGTAGCGCTTACTCTACCATACCAGCTTGTACGTAACGTTTGGCGTGCAACCATTTCCAGCGTGCGTGAGGCAGGATTGGCCGTATCGTCACAAACAAAATGCAGTGGTTTGTCATATTGCTTGGCAAGCGCAAAACAGAGATCGGTGTGCGCCTGTTGCGCGCCATCGGATGATTCGATCCAAGGAATCCCACCCACAACATCAGCACCAAGCGACAACGCCTGATGCATGAGCGCCTCTGTCCGCGCACCGGCTACGCCATCTTGTGGAAATGCCACCACTTGCACGCTTAGCCAGGGTTGATACTTCTGCCGGATACGCAGTAGAGCGCGCACAGCTGTCAAGCCGTTTGCCTCATCAACGTCGCCGAAGAGGCGGATTGCGCAGGTACCATGTTGGATCGCCAAGCGCATCGTTTCGTCGACTCGCTCAAAGACATCATCTTCGCTGTAGGCCGCTTTGACATAACTTGCTGCCTGGAAGCGCGGCAACGATTGCACCCCTACTGGCTGCTCGGCCAGTCTGCGTCGCCAAAAGGATTTGCAGGCGTGCAGTTGACCGTTGACAAAGGCGGGCAAGGTCAAGCTTCCGCTGGCATCGATTTCTTGTGCGCCATGTGTAGCAAGTTTGTTCTCCAGTGCAGCAATTTTTGTTGCCTTGATACCGATATCAACCTGCGACCCGTCCATCAAACGAGCGTTGCGAATGATCAAATCCATAGCTAAGGTCCAATTGTAACTACCAACTTACCATCTTTAAACGTGCCCAGCCGCGTTGGCAACTGCGGGACCATCTCGGCGATGCATTGCGTGTCAAGAATGACGAGATCGGCTTTTGCCCCTTCGACGATCCCTTCCCTATTTCCGTAAAATGTCTTGGCGGGATTGCTCGACACCATCTGCAAACAGGCGGCAATCTCCTCGCTGCCGCTCATGTGGGCGACATGGGCAGTCAAATTGGCAATCTGCAGCAGATCATAGTTTCCCAATGGATTGAAGGGATCGCAGACGTTGTCGGACGCCGCACAGACGTTCACGCCAGCCGCACGGAGCTCTTTGATGCGGGTCACGCCACGTGGTGCTGGAAAGTGGCTGCGTCCCATTAATACCAGATTGCAGGAAGGCAACGAGATGATCGTTATTTGTGCCTTCGCTACTTTGTCAATGATGCGCTGGGCATCGGTAGGCTGCATAAAGGCTAGCGAACAACAGTGCCCAGCTGTCACCTGTCCCTGCAGACCGTGGGCAATCGTCAAGTCGGCCAGGCGTTCGAGCGTACGCATCGCCGGGTCTTCGGTTTCGTCGATGTGGAGGTCGATGGGTTTGCCGGTACGTTCTGCCTCTTTGAAGACTGCCAGCAGGGCCGCCTCTGGATTTTCTTCTAAGGCTGGCGCACCGCCCACGAACTCGGCACCCATATCTAATGCACTTGCCACGGCGGCGTCCGCTTCATGCGTACGTGTCAAGCCACCTAGCGCTACAATTTGCAGATCGATCTGCTCTTTGAATTGCTCGCGCACCTCAAGTACGGTTTCAAGCGCTACCAGATCGCTCTGTAACTCAATATCTACATGCGTACGTATCGCTGTCGTGCCATAACGAATGGCCTGTTTCAAGGCTCGACTCATCCCTGCACGGATGCGATTGCGCATGTCATGATGTTTGTTGGCGCGCCAGACCATGATCGCTTCGAGCAAGGTTCCGCTCTGATTGGCGATGTTGAAATAGGTCTTGTCGAGATGGGTGTGCAGATCGACCATGCCTGGCATGATGACACAGCCATTCAACTCCCACTCGTTACTACCCATGCCAGCCAGTGCTGGTGCGATTCGAGCAATTTTGCCAGCATGAATGGCTAAGTCGGTTAAGGGGGCCTGGTCATCCAGTCGCCCATTGCGTAAAATCCAATCAAATGTGTCCATGTGCATAGCGCTTGTCAACTTATTGCGACTTCAAAGGTGCTGATGGATTGAATCAATTTTACCAATCTTTGTACTGCTGCCTCAATCAGTACCTGGCCTTTTTCAGCAGTGCCCAGTGTCGCATCGCCGAACACACCTGTAGGACTCCAATCATTCGAGAGCCAGGCAGTTGAGGCAGCACCGAAGAGAAAGAGCGGCGTCTCGCTCTGAGGAAAACTAGGAAAGTGCGAGACCGCACGCTCCAGCTTCACCAACTCGGGTGCAATTGCCAGCATCATCGAAGTCTCTAGCTCGCCAGCATGGATGCCAAAGCGCCTCTCCTGGGCTGTAATCTCAAAAGGTGCATCGACGAGCAATGCCGGCTGCAGACAAAAGCACATCAAACCTGTCGCAACCCGAATATCACGGGCCGTAGCCTCAAGTATCGCCACGTTGCCGCCATGCCCATTGAGCAAC
Source organism: Caldilineaceae bacterium (assembly GCA_046328715.1). Taxonomy (GTDB): domain Bacteria; phylum Chloroflexota; class Anaerolineae; order Caldilineales; family Caldilineaceae; genus JAXLWB01. The sequence continues at coordinate 207,177 of JAXLWB010000014.1, forward strand.
GCCAATCGGCGAAATCCCGCCCGCTTAAGACTGGCGGCAACTTCATGCAGCAGTGCGTTCAACGTTTGCAGCGTGAGCGTGATCGTGCCCGGAAAGGCAATATGCTCGTTGCTCTTGCCGTAGTTGATTGCTGGCAGCGCCCACGCTCGAACCTCGTCGGGCAATCGTTGCATTGTCAACTCAAGGATATGGGTTACAATCAGCGTATCGGTGATAACTGGTAGATGAGGTCCATGCTGTTCAATGGCCCCAATCGGTAAAATGACTACGCCGCTGTTTTTATCCAGCGCCTCGATCTCTTTCCAGGTGTAGTGACTCAAGTTTCGGTTCATAGTGGAAAAGTGGCAGAGTGGTAGAGTAGCAAAGCTTGAATTTACTTTGCTACTCTGCTACTTTTTTACTTGTTCAAATGTCCTGGGTTTAATAAACCATAGGGATCCCAACGCTGGCGAGCATCTAGGATCGGCTGCCCGTTCCAGCGAACGTCGTCATCGAGTTTGTGGCTGTGCGGATTGGCGATCCACACCCCAATCGACTCGCTATAGGCGTTGATTTCGGCAATCTGCTCGTCGGAACGATAGTAGATCAGGCTAAGTCCTTGCGGGTAAAGGACGCCCTTGAACTTCATAAATTCGATGTGACAGAGTAGATCATCGCCATAGCGCGCTTTTAACAGCCGGAGTTGCTCATATACCTGGGTCGGTGAAAATTGGTCTTGCGAGTAAGTCCAATGTTCGTCGGCCTTGATCGCCCAAAGTGTGGTATGGTTCCAGGCAAAATCCGAGAGCAACAACCCTTTACGCAGATAATTCTCCGCCGAACCACTCCAACTGATCGCTCCACCAAAGTGTGCCGCTCGCTCCGCAAGCTCCTCTTGCGCCATGGTCACATGGAGAAGCACAATCGCCTGCCCGCCAGGGCAGCCTCCTTGTTTGACTAACTGGATCATAAAGCTGGGAATTGGCCATTCTAATACTGTAATCAGCCGCTTGGCGACTGCTTCATCCGTGGCCAGCGATTCGCCAAAGCGCAGTGCAGCTTCAAAATCGTCGAAGGCGACCACCGCCTGCCACCAGGGCTGTTCCGGAGCCAGTGCAAAGGTCAAATCTACAATCACACAGGTCAATCCACAATTGTGAATCACCCCTTGTAGTGCTTCCATACCGCTGACCGTGATCAATTGAGGTTCCTCTTCCACAGTCAGAACCGTTGCGCTCAGCACATTGCCTTCATCCCAAAGTGTACCCCAGGTAACTGAGCCGACGCCGCCCGAGCCACCCGCCAAAAAGCCGCCCGCAGTGGCTGTCAAGAGTGTGCTTGGATAGAAACGCAGTTCGGCACCGATCTTGCGTGCGGAGCGCTCCATGGAGATCAGCAAGGTGCCTGCTTCCACGCGCATCGTTTGTGGAGTTAACTCCAAGATGCGGTCGAGCCGTTTTGTGCTAAGCAGAATGCCGCCTTGCATGGGAATTCCTTGCCCGTAGTTGCCAGTTCCGGCACCGCGCAATGTAACAGGAATTCGCTCTTTCGCTGCAAGTGCGATCACGGCACGCAACTCATCAACCGTAGCTGGACGTACCATTACGTCGGCCACTTTGTCATTGAGTTGTGGTTTGAGAACGGGCGAAAACCAATAACAATCGCGTGAATTGTTTTGTAGCTGTGTCTCGTCGGTGATGACATGCGCGTCACCCACAATGGTGCGCAGTTCGTGGAGAATGGTTGTAGAAAGTGGCATGAGCGTTATGAAAGATTAGTTTGTATGGAAAAACAAGATTGTTAGACGTAGGAACAGCGAGTGCGCATAAAGAGATAGTCTCCTACTCGATGCAGACTCAACGGTTTGGAGTAGGGCGCATCTTCTGGTAGCCAGGTGACACCTTCTGTATAGCTGGGACGAAAGGCATCGTTGCTGCGTCCAATGAAGGCGGGGCAAAGTGTTACAAACTCCTCGTCGATCAGGCCAGCCTTGAGCATACCGCCCATCACTCGTGGCCCACCCTCGCAGAGCAGGTTTTCGACATGATAGTCGTGTCGTAATGTGAGGACAAGTCCTTGTAGGTCCACAGAGCTGTCGCCAAATTCGATCACGTCGAGTTTGGCTGCACACTTCGCACCATTTGCCCGTTCCGCACCTCGATGGGTTGTCGCAAAGATGATGTGATGCTCGGCGTCGAGAAATGGTGCTTCGTTGTAGCCTATATTTCCATCGTAGGAGAGCACAATTAACAAGGGCTTAGGGCTGCGTTCTTCTATGCGTCGCAGTTCTGTAAAGGCAGCCGCATCCTCAGGGAAGATAGTTTGAGCATTCCAAATATGGTCTGGCTCGATCCTGAGCGTATTATCTCCGATGATGAGGGCATCGGCGCGCGAACGCAGCAATCCCATTAGCCAGCGGTCGTGACGGTTAAATTTGGTGACATCGCCGCCCGCTGCTTTCCCTGGCACATTGTATGAAACCCGGCCATCCCTGGATTGAGCAAAGTTACTATAGGTGTAGGGGCGTTCACCTGCGGCAGGCAAGTGCCAATTGCCAGGATAGATAGAAAGGAAAGAAGATGGCAAACCGGACGTAGATGAAGCTTCGTCAGAAAAGAGAAGTTGGTAGGCAGTGCCGGGTCCATTGGGTTGAAGCATAATTTTCTCCAAAGGGCTGGAAGCATGTAGGTTGTACAATCATTCCGACCCTAACCTGAATGAATGCAAAGATAGACACATTGAAGAGATCTCACCGTAAAAGCGTAGGTTTACCTTGTAATACTTTTCGAATGAAATCGATATACTCTACTGTAGGAAGGGATTTGCAACCTCGAAACGATGCCAACCTGGCGAGAGTTGCTCAAAAACAATTTCAATGTTACTGCATTCTTGTTAAATTGAAAAGGCGGAAAAAAGGTTGCAGCTTTTCCAACTATTTGCTGAACATGTTACAATCGCAGCTATGCAACAGGCGTCAGAGCCTTTACCGTCGACTGGTTCACCGCCAGCTTCAACAACGACACCGCCAGCCGCTACGGGACATCCGGTGGGGCGACGTGTTTTAACCAATACAAGTGCGCTGGCTGCTTCTAATCTTTGGCGGATTTTCATCAGCTTTATTTTGCAATTGATGATCTCTCGCCGGTTGGGCGTTGAGGGCATGGGCTATTATACGATTGCCTTAACTTATCTCAATGTTTGCCAGGTGATTAGCGAACTTGGGTTACCAGCAATGCTAACACGCGACTTGGCGCAATTCCCGACACAACGTCGTGCCTATTTCCGTTACTCGTTTCTGCTACAGTTGGGTTTGGCCATCGTGCTTTGCTTCATCCTAGCCATTGTGTCGCAATTGCTTCCAATCGAAGCAACGGCGCAACGCATCCTCTGGATTGTTGGCCTTTCCCTACCTTTGTATGCAGTAACCTCTAGCTGTCAAACTCTGTTCCAAGCAGGCGAACGGCTGGAACTGATCTTCGGGGTTGAAACATTGGTCAATACCCTGATTCTGGCAGCTAGTTTGGCAATATTGTGGAACGGTGGTAGTGTACTTGGATTGGTTGCCGTGCTGGTGGGTACGCAGTTACTTTCGGCGATTATATGCTTACTGTTGCTGCGCTTCGTGCGGCTGATGAGCGAGCCACAGGAAGAGATCGCACTCAGCTTCAACACGCTCTGGCAACGGAGCCGCCCGTTTTTCGGGTTGGCACTAGCAGATGTGTTATTGCAGCGGTTGGATACCTTGTTGCTTAGTGTGTTAGGCAATGTGACCATAACCGGTATTTACGGAACCAGCGACAATTTGGTGCGAGTCTTGCTCAAGATAGTACAAAGCTTGTGGCGGGCGATCTATCCTACGTTGAGCCGCATGCGTAACCAGTCGCAAAGCCGTTACTTTGCACTTTGTCGCCTGAGTCTGCGCTATGGTCTGATCGTTTTGGTGCCAGGAGCTGCATTAGGCGCCGTCGTTGCCCCTGATTTGATGCGTTTGGTTTATGAGGACAGCTTTGCGGCTTATGCGCCAGTGCTGCAAATTGCGATTTGGACGGCTCCGGCGTTTCTTCTTGAGCTATACGCCGTCACGATCTTTATGGTAGAAAATCGTCCACTCTACAGTGTTTTGATTACTGGAGTACACCTGATTGTGATGGCAATTCTGTTGCCGTTGCTGATCGGCGGAGCAGGTGCCTTGGGTGCTGCTATTGCAGTCACAATCGCCGGAGTAATGGGTTCGCTGGTTGGGATTGGACTGATTCTACGCAATCAACTTCCACTGGATCTTTCCAAACTTGGGCAAATCGTAATTGCTGCCGCAGTGAGTGCGATGGTTGCGCTGCTGTTGCCTACAAGTTGGTATATCAAGGTAGCGGTTGGTGGCTGTATCGATCTGATATTGCTGTGGTTGATGCGGGCATTAACGATGGATGATATTGAAGGAGTTGTCACGGCACTGTTGGGGCGTTCCCCTCAACTGAGCAGTAAAAGTAGAATCTAGTTGTTTCCTGATCGATTGATTCGTTTATAGGGGAATTTTTCATCGATGTGGTTTGATTCTGATAGCCATTTCTAGAAGATAACCCTCGGTTCTTGCCAGAGACACTTTTGGGCAAATTATGGACGCTGACACTGAGAACAAAGGGAAAAGCCAAGAGCAAACAGCACAAAGTTTACGTGTGCTGATGATTGCACCAACGAGCTTTTTCGCTGATTATGGTTGTCATGTGCGGATCTATGAAGAAGCGCAGATTCTGCAAAAACTAGGACATCGGGTCACCATTGTCACCTACCGCAACGGCAACGATGTTCCGGGATTGGATATTCGGCGTACCTTGCCGATCCCATGGCGCCAGAGTTACGAGGTTGGGTCGAGTCGCCACAAACTTGGGTTCGATCTCCTGCTAGGAGCAAAGACGCTACAGTTGCTCTTTCAAGAACGCTTTGATGTCATCCATGCTCACTTGCATGAGGGGGCTTTGATCGGTCAGGTGCTTGGTAAGTTGGCCAGATTACCAGTCGTTTTCGACTTTCAGGGTAGCTTGACCGAAGAAATGATCGACCATAAGTTCTTGCGGCGCGACAGCTTTGTATACAAACCGTTGCGCAACCTGGAGCGCTGGATTGATCACTGGTCACCGGTCATTCTTACCAGTTCAGCGAATGCACAACAGCTACTCATCAGCTCTTTCGCCATCGATGATTCGCGGGTAGCGCTGCTGCCTGACTGTGTGAATGCGGATGCATTTCGCCCGCGCGAAACGTTCGATGCGCAGCAGCTACAACAACTACGTAGTGACCTCGGTATTCCTGAGCAGGCCCAGTTGATTGTCTATTTGGGATTACTGGCTGAATACCAAGGAACAGGCCTGCTACTGCGGGCGATGCAACGGATTATCCGCCAAGAGCCGAACGTTTACTTGTTGCTTATGGGTTTCCCAGGCGTAGCCTATTACCAGCAATTGGCACAGAATCTGGGGATTGCCGAGCGGGTTATATTTACTGGTAAAGTTCCCTACGTCAAGGCACCCACCTGTTTAGCATTGGGCAATGTGGCTGTTGCGCCCAAGCTAAGTATTAGTGAGGGTGCTGGCAAATTACTCAACTATATGGCAACCGCCTTGCCCACCGTCGCCTTCGATACCCCAGTCGCACGCGAGTACTTGGGGCGTCACGGATTGTACGCAGTGCGCGGCGATGTGACTAGCTTGGCCAAAAAGTTGCTCTCCGCCTTGAATGGTGGCGATGGTATGGCCAACTCTGGACGCCAGTTGCGACAACGGGCGATTCAGCTTTACAGTTGGGAAACGGCAGGTCGGCAAATTGTTTCGATCTATGAGCGACTTCTGGGCAAGGAAGCGGGGGGCGAACTTCCAATCGAACTTGCTCCGACGCGTAAATGAGTTCCGTGTAGGCAAGCTCATACAACCACAATAGCCAGTTGCGGATTGTTCTGTCATTGAGTTTGGGCCACTACCTTCAGTATCGGCTGATTTGTGGGGAGTAGAACTTTTACGATAAAGGTAAGCTTAGTGACAAGGCGCAATTACTTACTATATTTACTCTTCTCATTGGCTTTGTTTGTCATTGTCTTCCTATCTTGGCTCTTGTCGTCTTACATTTGGGTGAAAGGCGCAGATATGGAGCCGACTGTTCCGACTTCTGGTCAAGTCACACCGCATAATTTTTTCCCTCTGATGCTTCGCACAGTAGATCCGAACGGCTCTCAACTTTTTTTCCCTTTGCTATTGAATCAACAATCATCAACTGCCTATCGTATCGGCTATGGGAATGCCGTCAATGATCCCTCTGCGTACCCTGAGGTCGACACCTTGCGGGCAGGCTGGTTTACGAACTGGCGCACATCGATTCAGCCCATACGTCCTGGCAATGCTGAGTATGTACAAATGATTCGGGTTCATCAAAAGCTCGCCTGCGGCACTTGGTTTGCATGGAATCGAGAAGCCTGTCCCTATGCTACTCCCAATGATTATGTCTTCAGACCAGATGCTGCTACGATTCAACGCGCAGCACAGGCCAATCCTGGAGCAATCTGGCTGATTGGCAATGAGATGGATCGAGTCGATTTTTTTTGCGGAGATGGCTGTTCCGATGGTCAGGATGAAATGATCCCCGAAACCTATGCGCGGGCTTATCATGATCTGTATCAGATTGTAAAAAGCGCCGACCCATCAGCTCGGGTTGCAATTGGTGGTTTGATTCAGCCTACTCCACTGCGTTTAGAATGGCTGTCGATTGCGTGGGATACTTATCGTACTCAGTACAACTCGGATATGCCAGTTGACATCTTAAATATCCACAACTTCATTCTACAGGAGGACAAGTTTAGCTATGGTGCGGCGGTTCCTCCAGGTTTGCCAGGTGATCCAACTAAAGGGGCTTACATTAACGACGATTTTTCGCATATTGATCATGTGGTCTTTGATCAACAAATTCGGGCAATGCGTCAATGGATGAAGGACCGCAATTTGCAGCAGAAACCTCTGGTGATCACAGAGTACGGTGTGCTTTACTCGCACACTGTGACACAGGGAAACCGCACTCTCAATTTTAACGATCCAACGTTGGTTCACGATTTTATGCTTTGGACCTTCGATTATTATCTGACGACTAAAGATTGCAATCTAGGTTTTAGCGCAGATGATTGCCGATTGGTGCAGCGTTGGCTTTGGTTTTCGCTCGACCACGCATATACAGATAGCACTGGCAATTTGCGTGGCTACTTTAACCCGCACACGAGCCTTTTTAACTCATCTACCAAAGCGATCTTCCCAGCAGGTGAGCTTTTCCGTAATTATGTAGAACAGAAATTTGAAGAGTTGTCACAACGCTGGGTAAACTAGTTGCTTTGGATATTCTAATCAACGTTTTGTACGCATACTCGGATGCGCAGAATTGCTGTGAAGGTGTTATTGAATGTTTCAACGTTTTGTGTTGTTGTACCAATACCGTGAACTTATTCGCAACCTTGTGGTTAGCGACCTAAAAGGTCGCTACAAGAGTAGCGCACTGGGCTTTGTTTGGAGCTTGCTTAACCCGCTAGGGATGATGTTGGTCTTTTCATTGGTTTTTGGTGTCATGCTCAACAATGGTAACCAGATTGACAAATATCCGCTCTTTCTGCTCTGTGGTCTTTTGCCTTGGAACTTCTTTGCAGACAGCGTGCTGGCTGGTATCAACAGTGTTGTCGCTAACGCCAATCTTGTGAAGAAAGTTTACTTTCCGCGCGAAGTTCTGCCTATCGCTGGTGTATTGTCCCACCTGATCAATTTTCTTCTTGCCTTTCTAGTGCTATTCGTGGCGCTAGTGCTCTTCCGTGGCCACTTTAGCAGTTGGCTGTGGACACTGCCAATCGTGATCTTGATTCAGACATTTTTCAGCTTAGGTATTGCCCTAATTCTCAGCACGCTCAATGTCTACTACCGTGATACGTTAATGATCATGAATGTACTGATGCTGGCTTGGCTCTTTTTGACTCCTGTGCTTTATCCAGCAAGTATGATTCCCGTATCGAAAGAGATTTGGGGCGTTACTGTCGATGTTCAACGCTGGCAATATGTTCTCAACCCGATGGCATCATTGGTTAATGTGTATCGCGATCTCCTCTATTGGGGCTACCGGACCGATTTGGACTTCTTTATTCGAACGACGCTGACTGCGATCGTTGTGTTTCTCTTTGGTTACTGGTTTTTTATCCGCAACAGCGACAAGTTTGGAGAGGAACTATGACCATCGTACGTACGAATAAAGTGATCAAAAATCGCCCCTTGATCGAGCTACATAATGTCTCACGTAGTTTTGAGTTGCATCGTGAAAAACACCGCTCTTTTCAAGAGTCATTTATTCGCCTCTTTCAACGTAACCAGGGTCAATCTGAGCAGTTCTGGCCACTACGTAATATTTCACTTTCTGTCTATCCTGGGGACTGTATAGGTGTCATTGGTGTTAATGGCTCTGGTAAGAGTACCCTCCTCAAACTTGTCACTGGTATTTTGCCGCCTACGAGCGGCGATATTGCCGTG
>JAXLWB010000015.1:0-203125 GCA_046328715.1 Caldilineaceae bacterium
GGTCAAGTTTTCAATACTTGAATCGTTTACGAGAGGAACTCATTATGCCAACGCAGTTGGAGAATTCTTATCTGTTTCGGGAAATTCATCAACAACCTTCTGTATTGGAACAATTTCTTGCTCAAGAAGGTAATGCAATCTCGGCGCTTGCCGAAGAAGTCCATCAACGTCGGGTGGATTATGTGGTGATTGCGGCACGCGGCACTAGTGACAATGCCGGTCGCTACGCGCAATACTTGTTAGGTTCGATGAACGGTCTGTTGGTTGCCTTGGCCACACCCAGTCTTTTTTCGATTTATGGACGCCCGCCTCAATTTCACAATGCATTAGTGATTGGCATCAGCCAAAGCGGCAAAAGCCCGGATATCGTCAGCGTCGTTGCCGAAGCAAAGCGGCAAGGGGCCTTGACCGCAGCCATTACCAACGAACCCGACTCTGACCTTGCTCAACAGGCCAATCACGTCATCACGCTTCATGCCGGCGAAGAAAAGTCAGTTGCGGCGACTAAAACCTACACCAGCCAGCTCTGTGCCATCGCCGCCTTGAGCACAGCCCTGGCCAATGACCCAACCATGAAAGCAGCGCTCGGCTCGATCCCGGAGGCTGCAGCAAACACGCTCAAGATGAATGAGGCAATTGCAGCCATTACGCCACGTTATCGCTATATGCGCGATTGTGTCGTGATCGGGCGTGGTTACAACTATGCCACTGCCTTTGAACTCTCACTCAAACTCAAGGAGTTGACCTATACGATTGCCGAGCCTTACAGCAGCGCCGACTTTATGCATGGTCCACTGGCCTTGATCGAACAAGGTTTCCCAGCAATCACGGTTGCACCCAGCGGCAAAGTCTTACCGGAGATGAAGGAGTTTGTTTCAGTATTGAACAAGCGTGAAGCAGAGACGATTGTCATCTCAGATGATGCCGACGTACTAGGCATGGCACGGATTCCACTCCAACTACCCGCCTCCGTGCCCGAATGGCTCTCACCGATTACGTCGATCATTCCCGGTCAACTCTTCGCCATGCACCTCGCCGCCACACGCGACTACGACCCCGATCACCCACGTGGTCTGCGCAAGGTGACAGAGACAAAGTAAGCTTACTACCCGCACATCAGAGCCCCGCACGTCAGTAAGGGTACGACTTTCCTCTTACTGACGTGCGGGGCTCTGTGGCGTAACTTTGCTGAACGGTTTGAATGCTACGCCCACAGATGCGAGTACTTCAACCCGCTCCCCGTATTAAATAGCACTACAGTTTCATCCGGTTTGATCCAGCCACTTTGTAACAATCGCTTCTGTGCGGCTAGACAGGCTGCTCCCTCCGGTGCAGGGAAGATGCCTGTGTTGCGCCCCATCACGACGGCGTCGTCCAGCATCTCCTGATCGGTCACGGCAATGGCTGTACCACCGCTCTGGCGAATCGCTTGCAGGATGAGGAAATCGCCAATCGCAACTGGGACACGCAGGCCGTCAGCAATGGTCTTAGCCCCTTGGAAGAGTTCGGCAAACTCGTCTTCCCGTTCAAAGGCACGCACGATCGGCGCGCAGCCGGTGCTTTGTACAGTCACCATACGTGGTCGCTTCGAGCCGATCCAGCCCATCTGCTCCATCTCCTCAAAGGCCTTCCACATGCCGACCATGCCGGTGCCGCCACCCGTTGGGTAGATGATCACGTCGGGCAGGGTCCAGTTTAGTTGTTCGGCGATCTCGTAGCCCATCGTCTTCTTGCCTTCGATACGATAGGGTTCACGCAGTGTGCTGACATCAAACCAACCGAACTCCTTGACTCCTTCACGCACCTTGACGCCACAGTCGTTGATCAAACCGTTGACCAACGTCACGGTTGCGCCCAACTCTCGACATTCCACCTGAAAGAGCTTCGGTACATCGACCGGCATGTAAACATGAGCAGGCATCCCAACCGCAGCAGCATAGGCACTCATGGCGCCAGCCGCATTGCCTGCACTGGGAATCGCCAACTCCTTTGCGCCCAGTTCAAAGGCGCGGCTCACAGCCATACAAAGACCGCGCGCCTTAAAGCTGCCCGTGGCGTTAAGCGATTCATCTTTGACAAAGGTGTTGCGGCAGCCGATTTCGTTACCCAGACGTTCTGCCCAATGCAGCGGTGTCCACCCCTCTCCCAGCGAGATCATGGCCGCTTGGGTCTGCACGGGTAACACCTCTTCATAGCGCCAAAGGGATGCGACTCGCCCTTTGAGCGCCTCCTTAGTTAAGGTCTGAGACGCTTTCTGCAGATCGTAGCGTACGAGCAGGGGCTTGCCACATTCCGGGCAAAGATTGATCAGTTGATGGGCGGGGTAGGTTTTGTGGCAGCGTCCACATTCGAGGTGAGAAAGTGTAGATTTTGTTTGTGTCATGCAAATTGTCCTTGTAAAAAGAGATTGGGAGATGAGGAGATTGTGTACCCACAAAATCTCCCAATCTCCCAATCTCTCAATCTCAAATATCAGCAAGTTGATTTTAGTACTTACACTCGATTCGCTTCCCCTTCGCAGCCGAAGCAATCACCGCATCGCAGACCACATCGGCGCGGTAGCCGTCGTTGAAGTCAGCGCCAATGGGGGCGACTGGCTTGTCGTTGACGATGCAGTCGAGCATGTGGGTGATTTCGTGGATGAAGGTGTGCTCCCAACCGATCATGTGTCCCTGTGGCCACCAATTTTCCCACCAAGGGTGATAGCCCTCAGAGACGAGGACATTGGTGAAGCCTTGGGTTTCCTTCGGCTGCGAGCCTACCCAGAAGACTTCCAGTTCGTTGAGTCGTTCAAGGTTGAAGCGGATGCTTCCCTTTTCACCGTTGATTTCGATGTTCTGACCATTCTTGCGCCCGGCGGCAAAACGGCTGGCTTCGAGCGTGCCCAGTGCGCCGTTCTGGAATTCGACCACAGCGGCAAAGGCATCATCGACATCGACCTTGTGCAGTTGCCCATCGGGACCGGGTCGCTCGGGGATAAAGGTCTTGGTCACCGCACTGACGGTACTGATGTCGCCAACCAGATAACGAGCCAAATCGATGATGTGTGCGCCCAAATCGCCGAGTGCACCGCTGCCTGCTGTCGCCTTCTGCAAGCGCCAAATCATCGGTGTGCCATAATGCGGCATGATCCACTCCTGCAGATAGACGGCACGGAAGTGGTAAATTCGCCCCAGTGCGCCAGAATCAATCAATTTGCGAATTTGGCGAATGGCAGGAATAAAGCGATAGTTGAAGGCAACCATGTGCTTTACACCGGCGTCGGTCACAGCCTGCAACATCTTGGCCGATTCAGCAGGATTGCGTCCAAGTGGTTTTTCGCAGAGAATGTGTTTTCCCGCCTTAGCGGCGGCAATCGAAGGTGCGGCATGAGCGTCGTTGGGGCCACCGTTATCAACCAATTGCACACTCTTATCGTTGATCAGTTTTTTCCAGTCGGTGTAGTACTTCTGGTAGCCATAACGCCTGGCGGCTTCGGCCACGGCACTCTCATTGCGTCCGGCGATTGCCACCAATTTCGGAATGGCGGGGGGCGGATACATCATGTGTGCGATGTTGAGCATGGCGTGGCTATGCGCCTTGCCCATAAAGGCGTAGCCGATCATGCCGACGCCAATTTCCGGCGCTTCACCTTCCGCCCGTGCGCCAGCCATTGAGGTAAATCCACCTGATTCTGCAGCCATAAATGAGTCCTTTCGTATGATAAGTTGAGAAGTAGGTTCGAGGTTAGTATTGAGATTGGAGATTAAGAGATTAGGAGATTGACACACCAACGGACAATCTCTTAATCTCGCAATCTCCCACTCTCTTATTTCTTCTCAAACGCGGCGTCAAAGGCCACATTCGATGGTGTGAAGTCGACCTTACGCACAAGTGCCAGCGATTCCTGGGCACCAAATTCGCGATTCATGCCGCTGTCTTCCCATTCGATCGAGAGTGGGCCGTTGTAATTGGCACGGTTCAGCGAGCGGATGATCGGATCCCACTTGACATCACCATGACCAGGCGAGACAAAGTCCCAGCCGCGGCGCGGGTCGCCAAAGCTGAGGTGCGAAGAAAGGATGCTGTTACGACCTGTCAGATTGACACGTGAATCCTTGACATGGGCGTGGTAGATGCGATCCGGGTAAGTGTCGATCAGGACGGTAGGATCGACAAATTGGTGAATCAGATGGCTGGGGTCGAAGTTGATGCCGAAAGCAGGATGGTTGTTGACTGCTTCCAAGGCTCGCCCAAAGGTGATCACATCGTAGGCAATCTCGGTGGGATGAACTTCAAGCGCAAAGCGTACCCCTTGCTTTTGAAATTCGTCGAGGATCGGCGTCCAACGGGCGGCAAAGTCGGCGTAACCAGCGTCGATGTCTTCCTGACCGGTGGGCGGGAAGAAGTAGAGTTTGTGCCAGACACTGCTGCCCGTAAAGCCGTTGACCACATTAACGCCAAAGAGTTTGGCAGCAGCAGCCGTCTTCTTGACACTCTCGGCGGCGCGCTGTCGCACCCCTTCGGGATCACCATCACCCCAAATTTCGGGTGGAAGGATCGATTTATGGCGGCCATCGATCGGATCACAGACGCATTGCCCGACAAGATGTGTGCTGATCGCCCAGCAATTTAGCCCGTGCTGTTCGAGCAGATTGCGCTTATTGCGCACATAACTGTCACTTTCCAACGCCTTATCTACCTCAAAGTGATCCCCCCAGCAGGCCAGTTCCAGGCCATCAAAGCCCCAGGCGCTCACCTTTTTGGCAAGTTCACTCAGCGGGAGGTCGGCCCACTGTCCGGTGAAGAGTGTTACAGGTCGTCCCATTGGAAGTTCCTTTCGTTTGATTTTCTATTTTCATTCGGAGAATCGAATTGGGTAACGCTTGTTTGCTATGGGGCTATTGTATCACGAGTGGGGAAAGGGTGTAAATGAATGCAGCCGAGGTAACGCAGCGAATACGATAGTTTGATCCATTTTTCCTTCTGCATGACTTTCTGCATGACTTCGACTATGATACAGAAAAACAACTCATTGAAGCGCAGTGATAAACCACAGGAACCCAATCATGAGCGACAAGCTCCACCAATCCACCCCACCTCTCGCCACCAAACATCCCACCCGACTCGAACAACATGGCGATCTACGCATCGACGACTATTTCTGGCTGCGCGAACGGGAAAATCTGGCGGTGTTGGAGTATATCAAAGCTGAGAATGTTTACACCGAAGCAATGATGGCACACACCAAGGAGTTGCGTGAACAACTCTACCGTGAAATGCGTGGCCGTATTCAAGAAGAAGATCAGGATGTGCCCGAACAAATTGGCGACTACTTTTATTACGAGCGCACGGAGCAGGGCAAACAATATCCGATCCATTGTCGCAAGCAGGGTTCGCTAGCGGCAACAGAAGAGATTCTGCTCGATCAAAATCAACTGGCCGAGGGACATGACTTTTGCGACGTGGGAATTTTTGAGATTAGCCCCGATCAGCGGCTCCTGGCCTTTTCGGTTGACTATGCAGGCAACGAGCGCTTCACCTTGCAAGTGAAAGATTTAACCACCGGTCTACTGCTGCCCGATAAAATCGAAAACACCTTCTACAGCGTCGAGTGGGCAGCCGATAACCGTACCCTTTTCTACAACATCTGCGATGAAGCCTGGCGTCCCTTCAAACTCTTTCGGCATGAGTTGGGCCAGGATACAAGTGAGGATACCCTGATCTTTCACGAGCCGGATGAATCCTATTGGGTACAGATCTACAAGACCAAGAATCAGCGCTACCTGATCATCCATCTACACAACACCACGACCAACGAAGCCTGGTTTATCCCCGCCGATCAACCTACCCGTGCGCCGCAGGTGATCGAACCACGCCAGCACCGGGTTGAATATGATGTCGAGCAGCACGGTGACTTCTTCTTAATCACGACCAACTTGGAGGCAGAAAACTTCCGTGTCATGCGTGCGCCGACCGATGCGCCGGGAAAAGCACACTGGCAAGAGGTGATTCCACATCGGCCAAGCGTACTAGTGAAAGACGTCGAGCCGTTTCGTGACTTTTGGGTGATCCACGAGCGAGAAGGCGGCTTTCGCCAGATCCATGTGATTGATTTGGTGAGCCAGGCAGAGCATGTGGTCGAATTCCCTGAGCCAATTTACTCTTACCGACGTCACGACAACCCAGAGTTTGATACCCATATTCTGCGCTTTACCTATAGCTCACTGACCACGCCCAATACAGTCTTTGACTATGATATGCGCACACGCAGTCGTCAACAGCGTAAGCAACAAGTGGTTAAAGGCGGCTACGATGCCACTCGCTACGAGACGTTACGCCAGATTGCCATTGCGCCAGATGGTGCGCAGGTGCCGATTTCAATCGTACGGCGCAAGGATAAGGCGACAGGAAAGCCGGCACCGCTCTTTCTCTACGGCTACGGTTCGTACGGCTCAACCTGCGACCCGGACTTTGAGAGTAACATCATTAGCCTGCTTGATCGAGGTTTTGTTTATGCGATTGCCCATGTACGCGGCGGTGGCGAGATGGGCAGAGCCTGGTATCTCAATGGACGGGTCTTACACAAGAAGAATACCTTTACTGACTTTATCGCCTGTGCCGAACATCTGGTCGCTCAGGGATTTACCACGCCGCAGCAAGTGGTGGCGAATGGCGCAAGTGCTGGTGGGCTGCTGATGGGTGCGATCACCAACCTGCGCCCCGACCTTTTCGCTGGCATCATCGCCGAAGTGCCCTTTGTCGATGTGATCAGTACGGTGAGCGATCCAACCATTCCGTTGACTGTGATTGAATGGGAAGAATGGGGTAATCCAGCCAACCCCGAAGAGTATGCCTACATGCGCTCCTATTCGCCTTATGACAACGTCGAGGCCAAAGCCTATCCGCACATTCTCGCCACGGCTGGCTGGAATGATTCGCGTGTGCAGTATTGGGAGCCTGCCAAATGGGTGGCTAAATTGCGCACAACGAAGACCAATAACAATATTTTACTGCTTAAGACCAATATGGGTGCAGGACATGGCGGTTCGTCGGGAAGGTTTGATTATCTCAAGGAGATTGCCTTCCAATTTGCCTTTGCACTCGACGTGATTGAGCGTAGTGAAAAGAAGTAGAGTCAGGAATTGGGTAATTGGTAACTGTGGAATTACCAATGATACTGCTGGCGAATTCAAAAAGGGAATCAATTTCCCTGCTAACAACAAGAAGTCGCCTCAGCGACTGAGACAATGTACCCCAGTGCCTGGCACCCAACGGGTACCCGACTTTTTGTTGTCAGCAGCCGATTTTAATCGGGCAACGATTGCGCAAGCAGTATCATTACCAATTCATCAATCGCGAATTATCACCGGCTTGCATCTCTCAGCCGATCAGTCGTGCCAGCCCGAAAGCCACCGCTGCCGCCAATCCACCAACCAGCACCGTCTGCACGCCACCACGTAGCGGACTGATGCCAGTGAAGCGGCCCTTAACATAACCAAAGACAAAGAGGGCGATCAGTGTTACAATCACCGAGATGATCAGTGCCGTCGATATGTTGCTGACCAGGATATAGGGTGATAGCGGGATTAAGCCGCCGACAATATAGGAAACAGCAATTGTCAAGGCACTAACCGCCGCCCGCTTCGGATCTGGTTCTTCCAACCCCAGTTCAAAACGCATCATAAAATCCACCCAACGTTTTTGATCGCTACGAATCGCATCAACCAAAGGCGTCAGTTGCGCTTCGCTTAATCCATAGCCGCGAAAGACATCCACCACCTCCTGCGTCTCCTTGTCGGGAAACTCTACGGTTTCGCGTATTTCACGTTTGCGTTCTGAATCATAATGCTCGGCATCGGTTCGAGCGGCGAGATAGCCACCCAATCCCATCGCAATTGAGCCCGCAGCAATCTCCGCCAACCCGGCAGTCACGACTACATTGGTGGCGGCAATGGCACCAGAAATGCCAGCAGCCAGGGCAAAAGGCACGGTCAAGCCATCCGACATGCCGATGACAATATCACGGACTGTCTCGGTTGCTGTGAAGTGTTGTTCAATGTGAGGTGTAGTAGGCATAGGGTATCCTAAATGTAAGATTGCCATAACATGCAATGTGGATAACTGAGGGCGAAATACCACACAATGTCATATTGTTATGCCAATCGAAAGTTAACAAAAATTTAACAAAGCCAACCAAAATAAACATACGCAATAATGGTTTATTCTATTTTGTAACTGTCGAAAGTTTTTTCTTAATGAATTTATGCTAAGTTAGTAGTAATCTAAATTGTTCTAAACGATGTGCACGAGGAAAATAAGATGTTTTTACAGAAAGAATCTTCACAATCCGCTCACGGCGCAGCGATCAAGAATCGACTGCTACTTGTGTTGATTGTCTGCATTATTGCTTTGAGCCTCGGCTCATTTCACCGACTTTCGGCTCAGACTACATCCGCCCCCACTCAGACCGATTCAACCGATTCTGCTTCTCAGCTCAATGCTAATATTATAGCCGAAGAAAAGGCACGCCAAGAATTGTCAATCTCAGCCCAGTGGACATATGTCAACGCAAACCACCAAGACGCGCCGACTCCTTCCAGCTTTCAAGCCAGCGTTGATACCACTCCAATTCTGCCGCAAACTCCACTGACCACAACTTGTACCGGATTGCGCCAGGAGGCAGAAAGTGGCATTCTCACTGGTACCTTTGTCGTTGGCGACGATCCCGCTGCCAGCGGTGGTCATTACATCTATGCACCCACCGGCAGTGGCAATTACTACAACGGCCCTAACCCTCAACAAAGGGCAGAGTATTGCTTCAGCGTTCCGCTCACCGGCACCTATAACATTTATGTTACTAGCTATGCAGAAGATAGTTTGAGTGACTCTTTTTACGCTCAGGTCGATGGCCAGCCCAGTTCAGGCTACTTGTGGGATATCTATCCGATCTCCGAGTATATCAAAGATTATGTCAACGATCGCTTTCTAGCCGATCCAGTGGAAGTTCAGCTAAGCCCGGGTCCACACACTGTCACTGTCTATATCCGTGAAGATGGAACCCGTCTAGATACACTCGAGCTGAAGTTGGCGACGCCCGATAGTAGTCCGTCTCCTGTATGCAGCGGATTAACGCAAGAGGCAGAAGATGGGGTCTTGACGGGGGGATTTGTGGTGGACAGCGATCCAGCAGCCAGTGGTGGCAAGTTCATTCAGGTACCCCAAGGGTATGGTGATTACTGGTATGGCCCGAACACGCAACAGCTTGCCAAATATTGTTTCAATGTCCCCGAAAAAGGCATCTACCGTCTCGATGGCAGGGTCTATGGACCTGATCTATTGAGCGATTCCTTCTATGTGCGCGTGGACAAAGCACCCATCCAGGCTTACCTATGGGATGTACTGCGTAATACCAGCTATCTGACTGATTCGCTCAACAACCGTTCTCTGGCAGACCCAGTGCTGCTCAAATTGCCCAGCGGGCCACATACCGTAACAGTCTACCTACGTGAAGATGGCACACGTTTGGACAAGTTGCAACTTGTTTACACCGGCACCTATACCGAAACCGAGCCTACGAAGACGGCCAAACCGATCTCGGGTACATTGGTTACTGTAGTCGATGGCTTAACCGACGAGATCGATTTCTCACAGATCTATCTTGCCTTGCTGGATGCAGAGACCAAAGGTCAAAAGTACCAACAACGAGCACAAGCAGACCGTTTTGGGCACTTCCTCTTTGAAGGGATGGAACCCGGCCACTATATCGTACGGATTGAGTTGCCAACCTTATACACAACCACGGTTGATGAAGTGACTGTCATGGCGACCTTTGACAACCCTGTCGAGATCTTATTCGATATTGCTGTGAAGAGTCAGAAGGTCTACCTGCCAATTGTGGGGAAGTAGACGGGAGGCGACATTCTTAGAGGATGGGATTGGAACGCAGATGACACGGATAGCACAGATTTTTGCGGATCCTTTTATTGGTTTTGATCGACATTCATTCCTGCAATTTCCATGCGATCGGCGTACCAATTCTTCCTATAACGGACGGCGATAGATCGACTTGGGATCAGGGTTGCTATATTGCAGGAACGCAACCACATTCTCACAGGTGGAAACCGAGATCAGTCGGTAAGTGGCATCAGTGAGTGCGGCAATGTGGGGCGTGATCACTGTCTGCGGGCTGGCAACCAAAGTGTCGCCAGCATTGGGTGGTTCGGCATCCAACACATCGCTCGCATAGCCTCCAATTTTGCCACTCTCAATTGCCTCAAGGAGTGCAGCTTGATCGACCAAGGAACCACGCGCGCTGTTAATCAGTAAGGCACCGGGCTTCATCTGTTCTAATGCCTGCCGATTGATGATGTGGCGCGTCTCAGGCGTCAGCGCTACATGCAAAGAGATGACATCGGCGCGAGCTAAGAGTTGGTCAAACTCGACAGCCTCGCCCGTGGCCGAGACAGATCGGCGATTCCAGTAAATCACCTTCATGCCAAAGGCCGCCGCCAACTGAGCGACACGCCTGCCAATGTCACCCATGCCGACGATGCCCAAGGTCTTGCCCGCCAATTCGATGCCGCTATACCCATTGCGAACCGCCCAATGGCCTGCTTTGACTGCGCCATCCAGCCTGACAAGTCCGCGTGCCAGTGCCAACATCAACATCAGCGTATGTTCGGCGACCGCAGTTGTCGTGCTGCCAGGGGCATAGACAACCGTGACTCCCAACTCGTTTGCAGCAAGTGTGTCAATATTATCCAGCCCGACGCCACAGCGGGCCACAACGCGCAGACCAGGCAAGGCAGCCATCAACTCGCGCCGAATCTGCCCGCGGCCACGGGTGATCAGCGCTTCGACATTAGGCGTTTGCTTGATCATCGCAAAGTCAGTCGGATCGGACAGTAGTACGACATTGCCATAGCGCTGGAGCAAGGCATGGGCATCGGCGTGAACGGGTTCGAGAAGGATGATGGTCATGGGTGTGACAAGATGAAGAGATGACAGGATGACAGGATGAGGGGTGAGCAACCCTATTGTCACCCCTTCATCCTGTTATCCTGTCAGAAATTTTTTCGGTATTGATTGATGAACTCGACACGCGGCGTAACGCCCAAGCCTGGACGAGTAGGCGCGCTGATTTGGCCGTTGACCACACCAATCGGTTCTTCCACCATTTCATAAAGCATCGGGTTTGCACCCAGCGAAGTTTCAATGATGATTGCCGCCGGGCAGGCAAAACCCAGGGTGACGCCTGCCATAAATGACAAGGCCGATCCCCAACAGTGTGGAGCCAGTTCGATTTGGTGGGTCATTGCCAGTTGGGCGATGCGAAAGCCCTCGGTGATGCCGCCGCAGATCGCAGAATCCGGTTGAAAGATGTCGGCAGCACGGGCTTCGATAAACTCTTTGAAGTCGAAACGGGTAAAGTCGCTCTCCCCGACCGAGATCGGAATAGTCGTGCTGGCGCGCACTTCAGCGGTACCTTGGCGGTTGTCAGAAGTGCAAGGCTCTTCAAACCAACGCAAATTGCAATCCTCAACCTCTCGACAGAAGCGTTTTGCTTCGCTAGTCGAATAAGTGCCGTGGGCATCGACCATGATGTCAATGTCGGGGCCGAGCGCAGCACGGGCAGCACGCACACGCGCCACACTGTGCTCTACCGTGCCATCCATCACGCCAATCCGCATCTTGACGGCACGAAAGCCTTTCGCTACATAGCCAGCCAACTGCTCGCCGATCTTCTCGACATCAGCCCAACCACCCGAGGCGTAACAGGGCATTGTCTCACGGCAGGCACCACCTAATAAGGTTACAACTGGCACCCCTAGCGACTTCCCCAGCAGATCCCAGAGCGCCATATCGATGCCACTCATCGCCGAAATGGTGAGTCCACGCCGCCCCAAAATGGGAAAGGTGCGTCCACGAGTCAGCGCATAATGGTCGCGTGATCCGTTGTACATCATCTCCCACAGGCGCGTGATGTTGCGCGCATCCTGACCAACGAGAATCGGCTTCAGTTCCTGTTCAATGCAAGTAACGAGCGAGGCGCAAACGCCCGCACTGCCCACAGCCGCCTTTGATTCGCCAAATCCTTGCAAGCCACTGTCGGTGGTGATTGTCACGAGGACACAGTCAAAACTCGTCATCCGCCCGAAATCGGAGACATGCTGCTTTTCGTAGGGGATGGGAGCTTGAAGCCACACAGCAGAAACGTCTTTGATAATCATACATTTAAGATGAGGTGATAGGGAGGTGAGGAGATCGGGAGATAGGGAAGCACTCCCCATCACCTCATCTCCCCACCTCCCTACTTACACATAGTCTTTGATCAACGGTAGCAACACCTGCGCACAACGTCCTACCAGCCAGTCGTAGAACTCTTCGCTGAGCAGGCTTGAACCGTGGTCTTCGATGAATTTGAGCTGTTCGGCGCTGATATTCACCGGGTTGCGCTCAATGGCATTCGGAAAGGGATTGGCTGGGGTGCGATCTACTGGAGCGACAAATTCAACCGTGAGTGCGCCATCATAGCCAATCGACTTGAGTGTACGCACGATCGCCGACCAGTTGAGTGAGCCCATGCCACAGGCCAGACGGTTGTTATCGGCCACGTGGAAATCGTACAGGCGCTTGCCCGCCTTGCGAATCGAGGCGAGCATGTCGGCATCTTCAATGTTGAGGTGGAAAGCATCGAGACAGACACCGCACTCGGGACCAACGGCTTCGGCCAGCGCCAATGCTTGATCAGCTCGGCTGATGAAGTAGGTCTCGAAGCGGTTGAGTGGTTCCAGGGCCAGCTTGACGCCAGAGGCTTGGCCATGCGCATAGGCTTCCTTCAACCCTTCCACCGCCCACTGCCACTCATTTTCGGGTGTCGAGTCGGGGTTCACCTTGCCCACGGTGCCAGGCACAATCGTGATCTCTTCGCCATCCAACTCCTTGATCATGGTGATGCAATCTTTGACATATTTGAGCGTTTTGGCGCGTACGGCTTCCTCTTTCGAAGGAAAGCAGAGCCCGGGAAACATTAGCGTCACAGCGCCCCAACAGCGTAAACTGTTCTCTTTGAGCAGTTTACGAACCTCCTTGGTGTCATATTTTTCTGGTTCACCACTGATTTCGATGCTTTCATAGCCATATTTGGCCAGACGGCGAATCGTCACGTCGATTGGCTCGGCGCGCATCCAATTGTGCATGGAGAGATGCATGGGAAGCTCCTTCAATTGTAGATTGCGAATTTTGGATTGTGGATTGCGGTTACTTCATCACTTACCTCAACGACTTCCAGGGTTCTTGATCGGCGACATCGACCAGGGCGTACCCTTCCTCGCCGATGCAGGGGCTCAATGAAACGTGCAATCGAGCAGGCTTGTCATAAATGTTAAATGAGGCATGAACGATGCCCTTTTTGATAAAGATAGCGTCGCCAACGCCAAGCACCTGCTTTTTGTCCTCTAACCACTGTTCAACTTGACCTTCTAATACGTAGATCACTTCCTCTTGATCGGGGTGTTTGTGAAAATTGTGGCCGAAGCCTGGCTGCAACTCTACTTCCATAACGACGAGCTGCGTCGCTTCCGTGGTTGCTGGCCGACTGTACCACTTCATCTCGCCCCAAGCGGGATAGTCACGTTCGGCACCCTTTGAGGTGATAAATTTACCGTTCATGTTTGCTCCTATGCTGTTAGTTTGTTTTCGAGCAGGGATTGTCTGAGAGTACTCTTATTGTACGAGCAATTGCCGTAAAAACGCTAGTCCAATACTAGCCAGTTCGTCTTGACTTGCTGCCAGCGGTCGCCAGATGGCGGCGGCCCGGGCGATGGAGACTACCTTGTCGGTAAAGGATTCAATGACGACAGGGCCATCATAGCAAATGTCTTTCAGCCCTTGGGCGACATCGGGCCAGGTGACATTGCCGCTGCCCGGTGTCCCTCGATCATTTTCGCAGGCGTGGAAATGTTTTAGCCGTTTGCCCACCAGGCGAATGGCATCGCCCAACGACTTTTCTTCAATATTCATGTGAAATGTATCCAACATGATCTGGCAGTTGGGATGATTGACACGATCGATCACTTCGATGCATTGGGTAGCTGTGTTGATAAAGCTCGTTTCAAAACGATTTAGCGGCTCGACACAAAGCGTTACATTGTGATCATCGGCGATCTGAGCAAGGGTCGAGAGTTGGGCTACCAGCAGATCAAGGTCATGGGCGCGCTCCTCAGGGGTCGCCTGCCAGGTGCGGCCCACTGCTGAATAGAGCGGACCGATGACATTCTGCGCGCCCATCTTGCTTGCCGCCTCAATCACATGACGTACATAGCGCATTCCCTGCTCGCGGATCGCCGAGTCGGGATGAATCAGATCGCGCTCCGTGCTAATTGCCGCGCTAACACTCACACCCAAGCCGTGATCTTTGGCCAACTTGCCAGCCAAGACATAATCGAAATCGCCGGGTGTTTCGATTGGATATTCGATCCAGTCGAAACCCATCTGTTTGACTTTGGGCACCAAGTGTGGAAGTTGATCGGTCGTCAGTGGCGAGACCCAAACCCAAGTATTGACCCCAAATTTCATAATTTCCTTGTGATTCTAAGCAACCCCTCCCTAGCCCTCCCCTGCTAAGGGAGGGAACAGTAAGTGGGTAAGTCATGTATTTTCTTCTATCCGTCAACCAGAATCCTTCCCGTGATGGTTCCCTCCCTGTTTTGGCTTCGACGTGAGCTCAGCCGAACGGGAGGGTTAGGGAGGGGTTGCAGTTACAGCTACTTACAGAAATGGTCTATTGCTCCGTAAGTGTTGGTTAGGTTATACTGCTTCTAACAATTCAGCATTAAACTAACCCTTCACCCCACTGGAGCACGCTATGTTTATTCCCAGCATGTTACTCAAACGGCTCTATACCTTTGGTAGCCTGAAAAACACCGCTACTGGTGTAAAGTTTTCGATCAAGAATCGGCTCAGTGACACGGAACTCAGCGCTGTCCACTCGATTGCGATTGATGGCAAGGCAGTGTTACTTGACAAAGTTCGCCTCGAAGTCGGCGATGGCAGAACATTTACACCGTCGCAAGTCACGGCACAGACACCAATCTCCTTTCCGTTGCGCCAGACGGTTGACATTGTGATCGACGGCAACGGCAAGTTGTCCGATGGCAAACACGAGATTGAACTCTCTTTTTCGACCAAACAATTTGGCAAACTCACCTTTTCCAGTGAAGATGCCATCGCTGCCTCAGTCGAAATGGTGCGCATCCCGCGCGATGCCAACGACGACTACAACCCCGATATCATCAAAGAACGCCAAAAGTTCGTCGAAGAACAGACAGGGGTAAAATTACAGCACATCAGCCACTATTCTTTCGATCCCCATATTGCCAAAGGCAACTGCGAACATTTTACCGGCGTAGCCCAGGTGCCGATTGGGTTTGCTGGTCCGCTGACCATTCATGGCGAACATGCCAAGGGCGATTTCTTGATTCCAATGGCAACGACCGAAGGGACGTTAATTGCATCCTACAATCGTGGCATGAAACTGCTGAATCTCTCTGGCGGTGTCAAGTGTACTGTTGTCGGTGATGCGATGCAGCGTGCGCCGGTCTTTGTCTTTGAAGATGCCCGGCAAGGTCGCGACTTTGCCCAGTGGGTACATGAAAACTTTGACAAGATCAAAGAAGAGGCAGAAGCCACCTCTAGCGTGGCCAAGTTAAAAGAGATTGACATCTACCTCGCTAACAAGATGGTCTATGCTCGCTTTAACTACAGCACAGGCGACGCCGCAGGGCAGAACATGGTCGGGCGTGCAACCTTTGCTGCCTGTAGCTGGATCCTCGACCAAGTTCCATCCGTCAAACGTTTCTACCTGGAATCCAACTTTGCCACCGACAAAAAGGCCTCACAGATCAATATTATGCGCACTCGTGGCAAACGAGTCACAGCCGAGGCGACGATTCCACGCGATGTGCTGATTCAAAACATGCGTGTCGAACCGGAGAGCCTCTCCTATCATGCTGGAGTAGCTGGGATTGGATCATTTCTATCCGGTGTGAACAACAACGGCTTGCACTCGGCCAATGGCATCACTGCCATGTTCATCGCCACGGGCCAGGATGTCGCTAACGTTTCCGAATCTTCGGCAGGTATCATCTATACCGAACTCACCCCAGAGCGCGATCTCTATATTTCGATCACGATTCCGTCCTTGATCGTGGCCACTCACGGCGGCGGCGTCGGTCTTGCTACCCAAAACGAATGCCTCAAGCTTTTAGGATGTGTCGGACGCGGGACGGTGTACAGATTCGCTGAAATTGTAGCAGGCGTCGTGTTGGCTGGGGAGCTTTCGCTCGCTGCTGCGATTTCATCTTCCGACTGGGTTTCCAGTCACGAGAAATATGGCCGGAATCGGTAGATATAAATTTTATAATTTCCCAGTCTCTTGGTAGAGATTGGGAAATTATGAGATTGAGAGGTTAAAAAGGCCATCTGCGGCTTTACGTACAGCTTCGGCACTCTCTAACGCCAGCAATGGTAATACTTGCTGTTGTAACTCGGCATAATTCAGTTGGCGGATGATCTGTTTGGTGCGCGGAATCGCCAAGGCACCCATGCTTAATTCGTCCACCCCCAAGCCCACCAGGATCGGCACGGCCATTGGGTCGCCGCCGGCTTCCCCACAAACTCCTACCCACTTGCCATGTGCATGGGCCGCCTCTACCACTTGATGGATCAAGTTGAGAATCGAAGGGTGCAGTGCGTCGGCTAGGCCCGAAAGACGTGGATTGCCACGCTCGGCAGCCAAGGTGTATTGGGTGAGATCATTTGTCCCAATCGAGAAGAAGTCAACTTCCGCTGCAAACTGATCGGCCATCACTGCCGTGGATGGCACTTCGACCATGATCCCCGTCTCGATTCGATCGGGAAGCGAAACGCCTTTGGCGCGTACCTCGTTGATGGCCTCGTTCAGTAAGCTGCGGGCACGCCGCCATTCGCTCAAGGTCGCCACCATTGGGAACATGATCTTGATGGGGTGATTGGCCGCAACCCGTACAATCGAGCGAAGTTGCGCTTTGAAAAGATCAGGGCGGTCCAAGCAGATGCGGATCGCTCGGTAGCCAAGGTATGGATTCTGCTCAGGATCAATGTTCAAATAGGGAATAGGTTTGTCACCACCTGCGTCAAGGGTGCGAGCGATCAGCGGGTGATTTTCCATGGCTTCGGCAGTAGCTCGATAGACCAGATATTGCTCTTCTTCGGTCGGGGCTTGCAGCCGATCTAAAAAGAGAAACTCGGTACGAAAGAGTCCAGCCGCTTCGGCACCAGCCTTGCGGGCAGCACGTGCATCAGCGGTGCCGCTGATATTGGCAGCGACTTCGATCCGTCGGCCATCGAGTGTTCTGGCAGGTCGAGCACTTGCTGCCAACAGGAACTGTTTTTCAGCATTTTCCTGCTCTGCACGCTTGCGGTAGACTGCAACCAAGTTCGGGTCAGGATCGATCCACACCTGCCCTGTTGACCCATCCAGGACAAGTTCGGTGCCTTCCTCGACTTCGAGAATCGCTCTGCCTAGGCCCACAACCGCAGGAATGCCCAGGCTGCGCGCAATGATCGAGCTGTGCGAGGTCGCCCCGCCCGTAGCCGACGCAATGCCTTTGACCAATCTGGGGGTCAGCCGCGTCATATCCGAAGGAGAGAGATCTTCGGCGATGAGAATCCCTGGCTCGGTTGGCAACGTCACTTGAATCGACACATCCATCAAGTTGGCAAGCACCTGTTGTGCCACGTCTTCGACATCCGTGATGCGTGCTCGCAGATATTCATCATCCAATTCCCGGTACTGGCTAATTAGGCCGTGTATTGCATCCTGCCAGGCCCATTCTGCATTGATGCCATGCTCCCAAATTGTCGCCCGTGTCGGCTCAAGCAAGGCTTCATCTTCTAGGTAAAGTAGATGAGCTTCAAAGATCTCCGCAGTTTGGCGATCGCTCATGCGTAAGGCATCTGCGCGGCTCCGTTGAATTTGTGCCTGTGTCTTTTTGATCGCTGCCAAGTAGCGTGTCCACTCAAATTCTGGATCATTAACGATCCGCATCTGCACGGGTGGCAGCGAGCGGCGCAGAAAGTGTGCCGTTCCTACAGCGATCCCAGTCGACGCCGGAATGGCGGCCAAAGAGGGAGAGCCATCTTGGGTTTCCAGTGATTGATGGTCTACTGTAACCGGCAGTGAGAAGGGTTGTGGTGCTTCCTCGTCGCCAAAGTTACTCGCTGCCAGGGTTTGGATCTGATTAGCAGCCGCTTCAGCCTCGGCTCCAGTCAACGAGATGAGAATCTCATCGTGCTGGCGCACGCCCAAGGTAGCCAGCGCATTGATACTCCGTGCGCTGGCAGGGCCACGTCCTTTTGTGAGATTTGCAACATGGACTTCCACCTTCGGGAAACCACCGACTAGCTGCACGAGCCGAGCCAATGGCCGAACATGTAAACCGAGATGATTGTGGACCGTAAGTCGTATCTGGGTTGTATCCGGTTGCGTTGAAGGGATAAGGTTCTGTGGTTCTGTCGTTGAGGGAGGGGAAGGCTCGATGATGGCGGCTGCCCCTCCTAAATTGGCGATTTTGGCACCTAAGGCAGCGCGCGCTTCGGCGGCAACTTGTTCAAGTGAATTTCCTAAGCGAGCCTGAACGGCAGCGGCTACAGCACCTTCAACAAGCGGGGCTTCACAAAGGCAAATGTGCGTGCGCCAGGCCTCTGGCAAGAACTCAAGCGCCATTTCGGCATTCAGAATTGCGCTGCCCAAGTCCATCAAAACGAGTACACCATCGTCAGTGTAAACTTCTTCGATGGCAACAACGACTTTCATGGGGTCAGTACCAAGCGTGTCTGTATCAAAATCGACACCACCTGCGGCACGCAACTTCACCTCTTGCCCGCTCATTTGTGAAGCAAGCTCAACGACACCTTCGGCCAATTTTGCACTGTGGGAAACAATGACAATGCCGACCATCCGAACCTTTCAATAGAGGTGAGGATCAAAGAGGAGGAGATCATGCTGCTCTCCTCCTCGAATCACTCAACGTTGTATGCAGTAAAGGTTGTACCAATTGGGCTCTGAAAAGCCGTGAATTTTAGCCTTATTTACAGGACAATTCATGACTTTTGCAATCGCAATTGCTACTGTGAACTGCTAACCTAACAACTTGCTTTGCAAAAATTTCTGATCAACAAAACGCTACACCACAAAGTTTAACAAAGAACTTATAAAATTGTCACGTTACCTTTTGCTTGATTTGACTTTCAGCTCAAATCAACGTTTCCGAGGCCGTTTTGATCAGTAGATAAGAGGAGGTTGCCCCCGGATCTTGATGTCCGATGGCACGCTCGCCCAAATAGCTGGCCCGTCCTTTGCGAGCGATCAGGGGCACCGTATCTAACATCCCCTTATAAGCGGCCCGCTCAGCATCGTGAATAGCAACACTGATGCTACCGTTCTGACTCGCCGCAGCTTTGAGTACATCCACAGCAGGGAGCAGACTATCGATCATGGTCTTCTCGCCCAAGTTGGCTTTGCCACGCATCATCACCCCTTTGACGCCAGTCTCAAAGGCAGTGGCAAAATCATCCAAAGAAAGCTCTTGTTTCCCAGCAGCGCTCATGCTCATCTGCATAAACAGCGTGCCATACAACGGGCCACTCGCCCCACCCACCGTGGAAACCAGCGTCATGCCCACGTTCTTGAAGATCGCACCAACATCCTGGTCAGCGACCGTCGGTAGTTTTTGGAGTACGGCCTGAAAACCACGCTCCATGCTGACGCCATGATCGGCATCGCCAATCTCCGCATCGAGCTGGGTCAACATCTCTTTATTGTCGCGGATCACCTGGGCGTAGGTGGAGATCCAGTTAATAATCTGTGTTTTAGAAATTGTCATAGGTCTATTTCGGAATGCGGAATACGGATTGCGGTACGACAGTGATAATCCGCAATTTGCAATTGCCAATCCGCAATTAAATGCCCCAGCGCAACGCCGGTGTCTTGACCGGCGCGTCCCAGAGTTTGGTTAGCTCGTCGTCGAGCCTGAGCAGTGTGATTGAGCAACCCGCCATTTCCAGCGAGGTGATGTAGGAGCCGACCAGATTGCGACTAATTTGGATGCCCAGCTTGCCGAGGATGGTGGCGACTTCGTTATACATCAGATAAAGTTCGATCTGTGGCGTGCCACCCAGGCCGTTGACAAAGGCCAGCACCTGATCGCCGCTCTTGAAGGGTAAGTCGCTGACGATGGGGTCGATGAGCATTTGGGCAATCTCAGCCGCCGGGGCCAGTTTGACCCGTCGCCGGCCTGGTTCACCGTGGATGCCGATGCCGATCTCCATCTCGTCGTCACCCAGTTCAAAGGTTGGCTTGCCGACATGCGGAACCGTACAGGAGGTAAGTGCCATGCCCATGCTGCGTCCTTGCTCGTTGACTTTGCGGGCGATGCGAGCGACTTCGGCCAGATCAGCTCCCGCTTCGGCAGCCGCACCGGCGATCTTCTCCACCAA
Organism: Caldilineaceae bacterium; assembly: GCA_046328715.1. Taxonomy (GTDB): domain Bacteria; phylum Chloroflexota; class Anaerolineae; order Caldilineales; family Caldilineaceae; genus JAXLWB01. The sequence continues at coordinate 20,521 of JAXLWB010000015.1, forward strand.
CACGGTCACACCCACACCGCGCCGACCGGCGGTGTAGAGACTATCCTGCACAGCCACATCGTCGTTGATCAAGACTGATTCAATTTCGATGCCTTCCATACGGGCCAGGTCTGCCGCCATCTCAAAGTTGAGCACATCACCGGTGTAATTCTTGACGATGTGAACGACGCCCGCCCCGCCATTTACCGCTTGGGTTGCCGCCAACATCTGGTCAGGGGTGGGCGAGGTGAAGACAGCACCGGGACAAGCGGCATCCAGCATCCCAAAGCCGACAAAACCACCGTGCAGCGGCTCGTGCCCCGTGCCACCGCCAGAGACAATCGCCACCTTACCCTGCTTGGGTGCATCGGCACGAACAATGTAGTTAGGGTCAAAATGTACAGTGACGAGGTCACTATGCGCCGCCGCTACACCACGCAACGCTTCGGTAATGACATTTTCGGGATTGTTGATTAGTTTTTTCATTTTACTCTACAGTTCCTTAAATCTGAACAATAGACAGGTGTTAATAGCTTTGTTATACTTTGCCCAAGTAATATGTAATACAGTTGAACATGCATCTCTGAGTATACTGTGTGTTAATTATCTTTTACATTTTCAAAATTTGGATATTAGGTTATGAAAAAGGTCATTCTCTATTTAACCGCAAATCCCGTCGATCGAACGCATTTATCTGTTGATAAAGAAATCAGAGACGTAAAGTATGAGATTCGTCGTTCTAAATACGGTAGTAAATTTGTGTTTGAAACTATAACTGCAGCTCGTCCCAAAGATCTTTACCAAGGTATACTTGAATGGCATCCACAAATCGTTCACTTCTCTGGGCATGGAGAGGGCAACGAAGGCATAGTTTTTGTAGATGACAATGGTGAATCGATAAACGTCTCCAATGAGGCATTAGAAAGTTTCTTCAAGCAATTTAACTGTATTGAATGCATAATACTTAATGCCTGTTATTCCACTGAACAGGCAAAGATCCTAATGCCATTTGTCAAATATATAGTGGGCACAAACCATCAAATCAGTGATAAAGCGGCCAATGAGTTCGCAGCAAGTTTTTACAATGCTTTAGGGAACGGATATTCGGTTGAAGCAGCTTTTGATCTAAGTCAAAGTTTTCTGCGGATTAGTCAATATTCTAGCAGTGCCGATATTCTTTTACTACATAAACGAAATGAAATCATTAATATGCAACCTAATGATTTACAAGAAGGTGCAATAACTGCATTTGATTCATTTCGTGAAGTTCTTACAGAAATTCAGAAGTTCTCATTCAGTTGGATTTTATCCTGGCTTACTATTAGCAAGAATTACCAACCTGAAATTAAAAATCTTTTGTATCAATGGGTTATTGCTAGTTCTATTGGACTAATTACGGCTGCAATTATATCTGCTGGACCTGCAAATACACTTTTGTCTACCTTAGCACTAATTGCTGCATTGACCATACCACTTTTTCAATGGCTAATTATAAAGTACTGGCTTAGAAATGTCCCCTCTCTTCTATGGATTTTATTAACAATTATCGGCTGGTATGCTGGTTTACAATTTGTTAGTAAGTTTGATTTTTACGATATAGTACCATCGTCGGGCTTCATTGAAGCATTTGAATCCCAAACCCCTATAAACTCTACATTAGACACACTAGACACATTACAAATTTATGTGGACGGGCAATATGAAACATTTGAAGTACGTGTGCCACCAAGAGAAAATGAACCTAGTTCAGATATTTTGGAAGCTAAAGCAGATATAGCTGAAGAAAAAAATTGGGATGAAGATGGCTTTTCTGATCGTCAAGTCGACTCCTTTATATTGAAATTAATAGCACAATTATTAACAGGAGGCTTAATCGTTGGTTTATTACAAGGTATATTGCTAAACTGGTCATTTCTAAGCATAAACCCTATCAAATGGATGTTCTATAACTTTCTTGGCATATTGGTAGGTTCTATCATGGGTGTCCCTATTATACTTATCTATGTTGAAGTGATAAACACCAGACCTGATGATTTGCTTTTCGCTACAATTGTAGGAATAGTTTACGGCACTGTTACAGGCATCGCGCTATTCCCTTACACTCGCTCAGAGAAAGCCGACCTGGCTAAAGTGAGTACATCCAAAGCGATTGCAGTAAACGTTTTCTATTTTCTTGTAAATGTATCCAATTATGTAAGAACAAGCACAGCTAAGCTCCTTGTCAGCGTATTCAAGTTCACATATAGGATTGCAAAGCTCGTTGCAGTAAGAATTTCTCATGAAATTAAGAAAAGACAAGGTCCATTTGAACCGATTGAAAGACCAGATCTTACTGTAGAATCGAATGCAGAGTCTGAGATACACAAAACTGAGATTTTCAACGCCACTTCTGATAACTCTTTAGCCTCAAACGGTGAAAATGAAACGAACAGCTAACGTTCTAGATCGAGTTGTAATAGTATGTTTGGCTTATGTCCGTCTTTACCAAACAACCGCACACGGTCCAATGGCAATTCTACCCACGCCATCTTGCCCACCAACCGGCCTACGGTCGGGCTGACCTTGGCCTTGATGGTTTGGTCGCCGACCTTGAGCGTGATCAAATACTGCCCACCAACCACGATGGCTTTACTTTGTACCGTCGCCTGCACGGCATTTGGCGTGGGCGAGGAAGCAACGATAATGTGTTCAGGGCGAATGCCCAGCGTGATCTGCGTGTCGCGTGCATCCATGCCGCTGAGCCGCACCGGGCGTGGGAAGAGTGGGATACGTAGCATCCCGTCGCTGTTCTTTTCGAAGAGATGCTCCACAAAGTTCATGCCAGGGTTGCCCAGGAAGAAGCCTGCAAAGGCGTCATCCGGCTTGTTGTAAAGATCACGGGGAGATGCCATCTGCACGATCTCGCCGTCCTTCATCAGCGCAATCTTGTCGGCCAGGGTCATCGCTTCGGTTTGGTCGTGAGTGACATAGATAATGGTCTGGCGCAGGCGGGTTACAAGTTCTTTGAGCGAACGTTTGAGCTGCAACTTGGAGTTGATATCCACGTTGGTGATCGGCTCGTCGAAGAGAATGATGCGCGGATGACGGGCCACAGCGCGCGCAACGGCGACCTTTTGCCGGGTGCCATTGTCGAGTTGACTCACATCTTTGTTGGCACTCTCGCGCATTTCAAGCAGATCGAGTACTTCATCGACGCGTTTGGCGCGCTCGGCGGCGGAGAGTCGCTCTTCCTTGAGCGGTAGTTCGATATTCTGGCGCACGGTGATACCGCGGTAGACCACCGGATATTGAAAGACCATGCCAATGTTGCGCTGACGGGTAGACATCTTCGTCACTCGCTCATCGCCAAAATAGATATCGCCGGTTGTCGGCTTCTCCAACCCGGCAATCATACGCATCAGCGTTGTTTTGCCACAGCCCGATGGCCCAAGCAGACAGGTCGTGGTGCCCGATTCAAAGACCATGTTGAGATCCTTGACCGCCACCACGCCGCCAGAAAATTCTTTTCGTAGTTTTTCAACTCGAATATCGCTCACGGGACATCCTTTTATTGCTAGGGGGATGGGGAGATGAGAGGATTTTTGTTCTCTATATCCTTATCACCCCATCTCCTCACATCCTACTTCCCCCGACCAATCCGTTTCCCATCCACAAAGACAATCAAGTCGGCGGGGTTCACCGAAATCTTCACCTGCTGGTCGATGGAGATCGGAGCATGTTCACGATCATGGCGCAGCACGGTTGTCAGTGGTCGGCCATTGAGGTTAAGGTAGGCAATCTCCTCGCCGCCGAGGTCTTCAAGCAGAAGCACTTTGGCGCTACTGAAGAGTGCGTCACTGGCTGTATTTTCCCCTAACGTAATGTGCTCCGGGCGGATACCAATAGCAACCTGTCCATTACTCACCTTATCGACCAGGTCAGCGTAACCCTGCATCTGTGCCACGCTGGCATCGATTGTTGTCTGAAAGACGCCACAATCAACCACAAACTGATTGCCGCGCAGGGTTAACGATGCATTCAAGAAGTTGGCCTGCGGAAAGCCGACAAATTTCATTGTTTGTGCCCGCTGTGGGTTGGTGTACAACGTCTCCGGCTCGCCACTTTCAACAATCTCACCGGCGTCGAGTACAGCAATATGTTTTGCCAGCATCAACGCCTCAACAGCATCCGAGGTCGTGTAAATAAAGGTAACCCCGAGCGTCTCCTGTGTCTGTTTGAGGTCGTCTATCAACCGTTCGCGCAACTTGAAGTCGAGGCCGACCAATGGATCGTCCAGTACAAAGACATCGGTCTGTTTGACTAGGCCACGCGCAATCGCCACCCGTTGCTTCTGACCACCGCTTAGCTGATCAGGGCGACGGTCGAGCAGCGCTTCAATGCCAAGCAATTGTGAGGCACGATGCACTGCTGCATCGACATCGCTTTTGCTAGCGCCGACCAGATCGAGTGGATAGGAGATATTCTTGCGTACGCTGAAGTGCGGATAGAGTGCAAAGGATTGCGGCACATAGCCGATGTTACGTTCGCCCGCGCTAGAAGTGGTGAAGTCATTGCCACGTAATAAGATTTGCCCGGTATCAGCCTGCTCCAGTCCAGTCAACAGGCGCACCAAGACTGACTTGCCTGACGTCGGCATGCCATAGACCACCATAAAGTCGCCCGGTTCAACCGTCAGGCTGACATTGCGCAGAATCTGGTTGCGACCGTAATGTTTAGAGAGATTACGAAGTTCAACAATATTCATGATCAAAAGATGCAAGGGGCAGGTGGCAAAGTTGCAAAGTTGCGGCCTGCTACTTTCCTAATTGTACGAGTAATGGCACCAACAGCAGGCTGAGAACAAAGATCACGACGACCACGATGCCAAAGGTAAGAAACATGCGCAACGATTTCGCAAGGTTGGCGGCAGGCGGGATGTTGCCAAAGATCACCTGGAGCAGCGCCGAAGCGATCAAGATCAGCAATCCAACCTTGTAAATTCCCATCTCAAATTGCTGGCCGATCATCACAATGCTGGCAAGCATCACAAAGACGAGAATCAATTGAACAACGGATGCAAAAGAACGAGAGTTCATAATGGATAATGGTTAACGGTCAATGGTTAATGGTTAATGACGTCGATTACTCACGATGAGGCCAAAGGACTCACTTAAAACTTAATTATTAACCATTAACATTAACAATTTTATACTTCACCGCGCACGGTGCCAAAGGTCATACCGACCAGGAGATAGCGTTGGAAGAAGTAGATCATGATCATCGGTAAGACGACGTAGGCCGACGAAAGTGAAGCGATAAAGGCCCAGTCGATGTTACCGCCAGCGTTGACCAAACCCACCGCCAGCGCATAGGGAATCATCTGCGTGCCGTTACCGCCTAGAATAAAGTTAAAGAGAAATTCGTTCCAGACAAAGATCAGGTTAAAGATAAAAGCGGCAATAATCCCCGGCCATACCTGGGGCAAGACAACCCGAAAGATCACATGCATCCTCGACGCGCCATTGACCAGTCCGGTTTCATCAAAACGCTGCGAAACGCCATCGATAAAACCCTTGAGAATCCAGAGCGAGAAAGGAATGCTGAACATGGCATAGAGCAAAAACATCCCAGGTCTCGCCCGGAAGAAGGAACCGGTCATGATCCCCATGTCTTTCAGCGCCACATCAAAGGCGTTGTACATCTGGAAGATCGAAATGATCGAGGCCGCTGCTGGAACCATGCGCGTAGAGAGCATCAGGAACATCAGGAAGTTCGTTGCCCGTGGTTTGTAACGCGAGAAGCTATAGGCCGCCAAAAAGGAGACCACCGTGGCAATCGCCACCGAACCGAGCGACAGAATGATGCTGTTAAGAAAATAGGGAATGGTATTTTCCTGCCCCAGGGTGCGTGTGATGTTCTCCAAGGTCGGCGAAAAGACGAACTTGGGCGGAATTGCCAAAATATCCGTCGGCGTCTTAATCGCAGCCAGCACAATCCAGAAGATCGGCAAAAAGAAGATGATGGAGATCAACCAAAGTAAGGCGTAGTAGAGTCGGGTACGCATAGGATCTTTAGAGGGGTGAAGGGTGAGGGGTGAGTTTGACTGCCTCACCCCTCATTCCTCACCCTTCCACCTTATTACTCAAATTCAGCACATACAAATAAATCGACGTAAAGGCAATGGCGATCAGCAACAGGATCAAGGCCAGCGCCGATGAGAAACCGATGTTGAGGCTGGCGAAGGCGTAACGATAGAGTTTGAGTCCAATCAACTCAGTGATGTTGCCGGGTCCGCCATTGGTCATCAAAAAGACCAGATCGGTGGTTTTGAAAGCGTCAATCGTGCGCAGCAGAATGCCCAACATCAGGATAAACTTGCCGTGGGGCAAAATAATGTACCAGATGCGCTTCCACCACGACATGCGATCGACTTCAGCCGCTTCTAATTCAGCCTTGGGCACGGAACCGAGGGCAGCCAGAGTCATCAAGATCATGAAGGGCGTCCACATCCAGATATCCACGGTCAACACGCTGCCAAAGGCCCAATCCTTGTTGGTGAGGAAGTCGATCTTCTCGCCATACCAGCGCTGCATGAAAAAGTTTGCCACTCCAAAGATCGGGTCAAAGATCAAACGCCAGAAGAGACCACTTGCCACCGGGGTCAAGACCATCGGCGTGAAGAGCAAGGTGAGCGCCAATCGCCTGCCCGGCATTTCCGTGCTCCCCCAGAACAGAAAGCCCAGACCAACGCCAAGTACCACTTCGATCAGCACCGCAATCAAGGTAAAGCGGAAGGTACGACCAAAGGCAGTCCACATGTCGTTGTCTTCGTAGATCTTCTTAAAGTTGTCAATCGGTGGCGTCGAAGGGATATCAATCGTCAACGGCTTGGTCAGCGAAGCCATCATGCCCGTCGGGATCGACACAATCAACGGACAGGGGCCATCAGTACAGGCCAGACGCGGCGCATCGGGTGATTGCAGATTGTAGCGATAAAAGCTAAAGCCAATCATCCACAAGGTGGGGATAACATTGAGCAACACAAAGAAGATCAGAATCGGCGTGAGCAAGGCTGCCGAAAAATAGCGAGAATCTTCAAAGCGTCGCCACCAACCGCGACGGGGCGTAGCAGTCAGCAGACGTTCATTCCGTTCGATGGTTGTAGCAGACATGGCAGAGGATAGGAAATGAAAGGAGGATAAAAGAATAATCTCCTAATCTCTCAATCTCTGGAAGCCGAGATTAGGAGATTAGGAGATTGTTTATTGGTTAGCTCAAGGTCACATTCTTCAGATCATCCGGTACGGGGGTAGTGGTCCGTCCCTTTTCAAAGAGAATGGCTTGCTGCTTGCCCGCGATATAGTCGAGCACCTTCTTGGCATCGGTGACCTGACCCGAAGCATAGGCGCTGTAGGCCTCTTGCTGAATCGCCAACAACTCGGCATATTCTGGGAGATGCCAGAAATCGCGCGAGCGGCCTTCGCTCAACATGTACTTAAAGGCTCGGGCATAGTAGGTGGAGTCCTCGAAGCCAGGCGCATTGACACCCTTGTCGCTCCAGGGCAGACCACCCAACTTCAGGAATTCGGCCTGGGTCTCATCCGTGTACCACCACTTCAGGAAGTCTACACTCACGCGCATGTGATCTTCGTCATTGAAGTTGTTGATCACCCAGGGCTGACCGCCCATTGCACCGATGACTTGAGTGCTGCCATCCGGGAATTTGAATTTCGGATGGGGTACGGCCAACGTCTTATCCTTAACGAGATCACTTGTCATGGCCAGACCGACTGCCAACCACTGGAAGGCGCTGAAAACCTTGCCGGTGGTATAGAGGTCGATCATTTCGCCGATGCCGTAATTTTCAGAACCAGGGTATTGATACTTCTGCAAGCTCTTGAAGTATTCAAGACCCTTGGCATTGGCATCTGTGTTCAACATGCCCACGACATTGCCGGTCTTGGCATCCCAGATATCGCCGCCTGTGGCATAGACATAGGGATGATAGGCGCATGAGAAGTAGTCATAGGTCTTGCTCTGCATGATGGCCGTGCCCGCCAGGCCACTATCTGGACGATGGAAATGTTCGAAGATCTGTTCGAAATCCTGAATGGTCCAGTTTTCAAAATCTTCGTACTTGGTGGGCAAATCTTTGCCGTATTTGTCCTTAAATGCCTTCTGCTCGGCAGGATCCTCCAGCATGTCTTTGCGCATGAAGAGACCCTGCGTATCGGGCATCTGCGGGAAGCCCCAGCGAATGCCGGAGCCATCCGGGTAGACCTGATAGGTATTGGTCACCAGGCTCGAATAGGGCTTAATGTCCAATTCGGGCACAAGTGCGAAGACATCATCGGCTTTGACGATCCAACCTGGTTCCGACAAAGCACCCAGCCATTGGCTGTCGGAGACGATCAAGTTGTATTCTTGCGATTTGGAAGCCAAAGTCGGAGCGACTTTTTGGAAGAGGGCATCAAAGCCAGCCTCCGTCTTTCTAGAGGTTGCAGTATAGCCATATTTGTCCTTGGCATAAGCTGCAAACTTGTCAAACAGGGTGATTGGCGCTTGGCTGGGCGGCCAACCAGCAATGACGGCGAAGCTCAACTCAACCGTCTTATCCTTCATCTCGTCGCCTTGCGTGCCAGCCAATGGGTTACTGCCACCACTGCTACCAGCTGCAGGTGCTGCGGAATCACCGCCGCCAGCGGCAGGGGCAGCAGCAGGGGCACCACAAGCAGCAAGTAGAGCGGCCCCAACACCCAAGGTTGCTGTTCCCTTGAGAAATTGGCGGCGGCTGAGGGAAGCAGGCTGCAAATTCTTCTCAGACATGGATCCTCCTGTGAAGTTCAATTTGATACTACTGATTGTTAGGTTGATAGATTAGATTGACATGAAGAGTGATGCGTAAAACGTGAATCGCCAAAGATTCACGTATTGGGTTTCACTGATGACCTAAATCTTATGAATCCTCAACCTAGACATCAATTACTTGCAGTCTAAAACAAAATCGTTTTAGTCCTGATTGGAACCATTGAGCGGTGGTGCAAAGTTGATAGCATCTTGATCGTATCATATGGCAATTTTGCGGAGCGATAGATGATACGCAGGTACGGGAATTCCGTAGCGGCCTTCGAAGTAGCTACACTTGCACTAAAAATAAGAGCCAGAATAAGTAAGAACGGAAAAGGGCCTACAACATCCAGCCTGATCAACCTATCTTGGATAAGATATGGGATTCGGATAAACCAAGTGAACGCTGTATTGGTGGCAAGTAAAGTCTACACAACGCCGCTGTAGATTGTCAAGTAAAGGGGAGAGAGTGAGAATTTTGTTGGCTCGTGCTAATCTTTGCTAAGGAGGCGTCGTTATTTTCGCCTTATTGGGGAAAATTTCGCTAGTCCTACCTAATAATTTTGGGCAAAAGTGAGAGACAACGAAAGACCTGCTAGGGAAATAAAATGCTAGCAAGCCTGATTTTTGGGTAAACCTTGCTGATTCACGTTGCGCATGTCAACCAAAAGTTGGATGAACGACAGCAACTATGCTCGGCCACGCAACCTGAACTTCATAAAAAAAGGGCGACACGACGTCTGCGATGTCACCCTTTTCAATATTCACCGATTTCGAGATACATTTTCCACGCTTTAGGCATTGCGCCAGAGGCCACTAAATAGTCCACACGTGGCGTCTTTGGCTCCCAGAGCAATGGCATTCCAGCCTCGTGCGGGCTACGGTCGCCTTTGCGCTGATTGCACTCCTGGCAGGCGCAGGCCGTATTACCCCACGTATTTTGGCCACCCTTGCTCCGTGGAATCAAGTGGTCAATAGTGAACTCATCTTTGCCAATGAATTTGCCTGAGCGCTTTTCGCCCGAATGGACGTTACAGTATATACAGGTATAATTATCGCGCTCTAACACACCGCGGCGACTCCAACTGGCGCTCCTTCGTGGTACATAGACATAGCGACGTAAGCGTAATACAGTGGGAATGGTAAAGTCGTTTGTACCTGCACTAATGGTTAAAACATCATCAGTGGCAATTTCGACTCGCCCGCGCAAGAGCAACGACAATGCACGCTTTTGCGAGATTACCGAGAGTGGCTCATAGCTTGCATTTAATAAAAGTACAGCACCCATACTTTACACTCTTCTCTCTGACACTTCTCCGCCAGATCGTTTCAACAATCTAGCGAAACTAGAAATTGAACAGAACGCATCTACAGGTTGTACTTCTTATATTGTAGCACACAATTTCTAGCAGTGAAAGATGAGAAGAGCCCACAGTGTAAAGAATCTGTTAAAGTTTTATGAGAGGAAGGATTGACAAGAAGACAAGATGACAGGAAGCAAAAGCGAAAGGTTACGGGATCACCTTATCCTATCATCTTGTCTTCCTGTCTTCCACTTACTCATCCTCGCTCATCTTCACCTTGCTAGCATTGCCCACACCAATAAAGTCAGCCATCACCTGTGGCGCCGCTGAGTCAAAGCCAACCACGTCCAGCATCCCCGCATCGTTTGGATCGGCAATGCTGAAGCCGTTGGACGTCATACCGACGACGATCAACTTGGCGTCGATGCCCAGCTTGCGGCGATACTCCGCCAGCGCCTGGACAGGGTGGATCTTGCCAAACCAAGTCTCACTGTCGGTGTAAATCACAAACGCATCGGCCTTGACCTTGTTCTCCATCGCCCAGAGCATCGGCAATGCACAGTCCGTGCCGCCGAATGGAATGCCATCCGTGCGCTTGATCACATCGTCGAGGCGCTGACGTGGCGAAATCTCCACTGGCACCATCTGGTGACCAAAGGCCACAACCGTGTGCTTTGGCTCTGTGGCAGCAGTGATCAACGCCATTGCCGCCGAAGCGACACGGGGCGTTAAGCCTGGCACACTGGCAACCGTACCGCTGCCCATCGAGCCCGAAACGTCCAACGCCAAGACAATCCGCTTACCCGTCGTCTCGACATTGCCGAACGAGAGGTAGAACGCCTTGTCTAACGCGTTGACCAGTGGCTGGAGTGGGACCCACTTCAAGCTGCCACGCGCACCCTGACCAGCACTGTAGGTCTTGAGCGCAGCCAAGACCGCAATTGGGTGGATACGGGCCTTACGCAGCGCCTTCTCGTCGCTGATGCGCTCGATCACGGTGTCAACCTCACGGCTCATCAGGGTCAGTGTACCGTTAGTGGTCAAACGGGCCAGGTTACGCAAGAGCGCCGTCAGTGGCAACTTGGGCAAGAGTGCCTTCCACACCCGTGCCTCGGCCAACCACTGAGTTGGGATTGCCTCCCAAGGCAGGTTGTACTGCTCGATTAACTCGATGATGTCCTGCTCACGGGTCGCCAGCTTGGCACGCTCGAACGCCCACAAGGTACGCAACGCAAAATCGGGGTGAGGCGTGATGCCGACATCTGGCCAGCCGTTGACCATCCAGAAGTAGAGCGCATTGCGCTGCTCGTCACTGGTCTTGGGGTGGGCGAGACGCAATGCGTCACGGTGGCTCCAACCATCACGCTGCTGATACTTCACAGCCTGATAGGCGAGCTTCTCCGCAGGCATCTCGTTGTACCAGTCGGCAATCGCACGACGCAGGGCACGACCCCAGCCACGGAAACTCTCAGCATAGGCCATGAAGTGGAAGAGATGCGTTCCTGTACGTGCAACCTTAGGCAGCGCAGCCATTGCGGCGCGTCGAGTATTGACATCGCCCAAAGCCGCACACATGGCCAAGGCAAAGAGTGCCGGATCGTTCTTGGGCGCATGGCCAGCCAGGCTGATCTCGACGATCTGTGCTACTGTACGCAGACCATCGGACTCAATGCAGCGCTTGACAGCATCGGCGTTCTCAAGGGTCAGCTTACGCTCGTTGATGTAGTAGGTGCCGCCTTCGCTACCCAGGACAAGAAAACGATCCAGGCGTACCCAGTCATTTACCGCCCAGGCATAGCCACCCGCCGAGTTGGCAACCTGATTGCTGCCCGCAAGTGGTGTGCTCTGGGGGGTCTGGGTCTTTGAAAACAACTTCTGCAAGTACATGGTACACCTCCGGTATTAGTGTAGAACAAGAATGTATTCTTGTTCTACACTGCTGTGAATGCGGACAAGAGATGCTTGTGGATAGATCTTGCGAAATCCAGAGATCTCACAAGGATTGTAGGAATCGAACCTACTGGTCTGGAAGACGTTGCCCGGTAACCCACAAACTTCGGCCCGCAAGTGAATCGAGCAGGACTTGAACCTGCGAAGCGTCTGGCGCAACTGATTTACAGTCAGTTCCCTTTGCCACTCGGGACATCGATCCGAATATAAAACGTAGAGATTGGAGATTAAGAGATTGGGAGATTGCCAGAATCTCCTGATCGCTCAATCTCCAGTTTAGAGCAGTGCGACGTCTCGCACTGCTCCACTGCCGTAAAAACGGGCAAGTGTCGCCGGTGGGGTTAAATTTGACTTGTGCTAGTTAGATAACCCACCGACTACGGCCCGTTCAGGGCGACGGGTGAGAATCGAACTCACCTAAACCAGAGAATTGCCGCCTCACGTTCTGTGCTGAGAGGATGGAAAGGCACAGGCAAAACGTTGCAAACAACCTCCGCCGCCATAAGTTTGACAAGGTGACAAAATGACTGGATGAAGAGTCTGGGGAGACTCTTCATCTGTCCGCACCCACGGATCACATGACTACAGTAGATATGTTTCCCCTTACCCGCCCTCGCTATCGAAACAAATCAGCACATTGGTAGTACGTTATACACAGTACCCATTACTTGTGTAACAATGCTGGGCTACACAGTAAGGTTGCAGCAATGCCCCTCTTGCAACAAGGAGTATCATTTAACAAATGATAGTAAGTTCGCTCCCGCCTTTATCTCGATAGCTACCAACACATCTATGACACCTGCACTGTGAAGCCGGTCCTGTTACTCTTGAAGGTCAATTTGCCAGTTAACAGATTGAATACGTGCATCTAATTCACGGCATTCTCGGGCAAGCGTGTCAGCTTGTTTCTGAACTTCGGCAATATCTATGGTGCTCACGAACTTCACTTCAGAACGACTGAAGCGTTGCTGTACAGCCATAGATGCAGCACTCAGATCGCGATAGAGTGACTGGCGCAGACGTAAGACATCGCGTCTTGCAATTGCATCAGCAATCGTTTCACCAGCTTCTAGCTGCGTGCTTGTATTGGTCTGGTTGATGCGCTGGATCAAATTTAAAAGATCTACGGCCACACGCTCCGCTTCTTCCAAGAGGGAAGCTGGCTTTTCGGCTGGGCTATCCCCTTCTTGAACCTTTGCATTGTTTAACAGGCGTATCTTTAGCTGTTCTAGACGCTTCTGGGCGTCTGCACGTAGCATAAGTGCTTCTGCAAGTTTCATGATTTACCTTCCCCTTTCAGTCCAAGGTTAGTCTAAGAATGCCAGATTGGTCGAGATAACTTCTGCATTCATCTGGACGCTGTGCCAAAAGGGCAACACAATCGTGGCATGGTCAGGGTGACGGATCGCACCCTTGACGTAGACGGTCATGCCACGACGCATCTGTCGCCAGTTCGAGAGTCTGACATCGCTGTTCCGTTGGCGCTGCTTGAACTCTGAATCGGTCAACACTTGATTGCCATTGACCCAGACAACCTCGCCCCCTGTACGATAAAGCCACTCGACCCAATGCGCTTTGCCACGTCCTCGGCGAATTGGCTCGTTGTGAAACAATACGGCATTGCGCTCTGGCATATACGCTGGCTTGGGAATGAAGAACCATTCGCCTTGCCGGATATAGCCAGAGTTGTGCCGACGATGCCGATGCTGCACACGTACCTTCTGTGCAAGTTGAGATTGCTTCGCTTCTTCGGGCTTTAGCGCCTCCATTGCAGTCCAAACGTCGGTCACTTCATCCGACTTCAGTTCTGCTGCAAACCAATGTCGTTCATCAAAACCGCAGAGAAACTTTGACTTTGCGATCGAGTTCGTCTTGGCAGTCCGATTACGCTTTGCTAGAAGCAGCAAATGGTTGCGCTGTGTAACCAGATTAACTACTGCAAAATTCAGTTCCTCAATGGCTGTATCATTTACAGCTAAGGCATATACTTCTTGCTCTTTTCGCTCCCTGACGTTCAAAGTAAAGCCTTGTTCATAGCTCACCTGGGGTTGGCGACGCGAAAAGCGCTCAGGTTCCGGAAGAATCTCCATGACGACGTTGCTGCCGATCCGCTGGAACTGGCGCTGGAGATTTTCCAAGTCGATTCTGTTCATGATTGAATCTTTCTCTTGTCTTCTGATTCCAATTCAGTCGATTACGACTTTCAAGATTCCGATCAACCTTTGCGGTTCGAGCATGTTGTTTACTGGGTGAATGTCTCATAGTGCCTCCTTGATCTAGTACCGACGGAGGGAGTTGAACCCCCAGTCCCTGCGTTCTAAGCGCAGTGTGTCTGCCGTTCCACCACGTCGGCGTGTTCTGTAAGCCAGTGGAATAGTGGGACAGTAGGGCAGTGAGTCAGTGGACAGTGGTCTGGTCAGTCAGTCAGCGTTCACCATCTCTCAATCTCTACTCTCTTCCTTCCAGTTGCGAGAATGGGAGTCGAACCCATAAAGTGCAGCTTATGAAACTGCCAAGCGGCCGTCGCTCGCTCTCGCATCAAGTTGTAGAACAAGAATTATTCTTGTTCTACAAAAACAGCATCCTTGGTGGGATTCGAACCCACAACCTCCTCCTTCGCACAGAGGTGCGCTGACCGTTGCGCTACAAGGATCATAATGGTAAATGGTGAATGGTTAATGGTTAAGTAAATGTGTGCTTGAACGGACAAGGTCTTTGATTCCGCAACACAAGCGGTCGATCTCTGCGCCTCGTTCAGGTTACGCCCGCTTTCTGATTCTCAATCAGAAGGTTTAGTTTGGTGAGATAACGAAATCAATTCGGCCCGTTCAAGCGTTGAGCGAGTGGCGGGAATTGAACCCACATCCTCTCATTGGCGGCGAGAAATTCTGCCCTTAAACTACACTCGCGAATAAATGCACTACACAGAGAGCACGGAGAAGGCACAGAGTTCACGGAGTTTACGAGAAAATGTTCATTATTTTCTCTATGTTCTCCGTATCTGCTCTTGTGCCCACTGTGTTTGAGTGCTCGCCAGAGCCACCGATTTCGCTATCCGCACTATGCCTCTGGAAGTCAAGAAAGCTCAGGACCCGCTTGGACATGATATAGCGCATTGCCTCGGTTGAGAGAAAAGCCATCTTGCACTTCCTTTCTAAGAATTTGTAATGAAGAAATAAGTTATAAAGAGTAAATTTCTACTCTGTAGGAGCGGCAGGATTCGAACCTGCAACCCGTCCATTAGTGTTGGTAACCGACCATCAACGGCTCAGGCTTCTGAGCAAGGGAACGATAATCGTGTACTGCTCTGCCATTGAGCTACGCTCCTAGAATAGACTGACAGTTGGCAAGGTGGGACTTGAACCCACAAGCGACACTGTATAAGAATGTTGCTCTAACCATTGAGCTACTTGCCATTGTTGGTTGGCAAGGTGGGAGTTGAA
Source organism: Caldilineaceae bacterium (assembly GCA_046328715.1). GTDB lineage: Bacteria > Chloroflexota > Anaerolineae > Caldilineales > Caldilineaceae > JAXLWB01. Next base: position 36,023 of record JAXLWB010000015.1, read on the forward strand.
CCCACTACCTGCACCATATCAGGGTGCTGCTCTCCCAAATGAGCTACTTGCCAGCGCAGAACAAGAATGATTCTTGTTCTACAGATGTGTGTGAAGGCGATGGGATTTGAACCCACGTTCCCCCTTTGGAAGAGGTAACCGACAACCTTCGGCCCACTAGGGTTGCTAGTAGACAAGTTGTGGCCTTCGGCGTTTAGGTGTCCTAGACCGCTAGACGACGCCTTCATTTGTACTACAAGCTGCGAGAATAGGAATCGAACCTATACCGACCCGATTAACAGCCGGGTGCCCTGCCAGTTAAGCTACCTCGCAATCATCCACAGCACGACTGTCTCAATTGTACAAATCGAGGGGTTTGTACAACGAGAGCGTGTCGATCCTTCCATCGAGTGGCCACCTATTGTGTGGTTTCGCATTAGGCACCTCGCACTACCATTGGATTGACACTGCGGCCGATCAAGCGTGTCAACGCAACTGGTCGTAAAAGACCAATCAAGCGCTGCATGGTTTGGCGGCGACGTGTCCGCTGTTCGGCAAAGAGTTCATCCAAACGTAGCTGATGAAGAAGTTCATTCTGGCGATCTTCGTGTATCTGTTTTGCTAACAGATAATTGGTTTGAGTGTACATGAGTGTGATTTCCTTGATTGAGATATCGTTTTTAACCAATAAAAAAAGCGGGCCTTGCGGCCCGCTCGTAAAACACAAGAGTTGATTACACCTGATCCCTCAAGGAGCAATCCGAACGGGCATGACTATTCATCTGTTTTGGACCCCAGCTACCTGCTCCTGTTTGAGGGCGCGTGGGTACGATGTTTTTGCAATTAAAATTGCCAAAATAATTTTCAAAATCTAGCGCAGCCATGCAATAGAATTGCACAACCTGATACCATGTCCGTTCTCGCATCGTTTTTCCTGTCTGGTGAAAGACAACAAAAAACGCAGGCTTTGCAAGCCTGCGTTCCTGAAAAGTACGTCAATCCGGGTCAACTCAACTGTCTGACCCTTACTTTTCTCGGTAACACAGGCATTTTACGGGCTGGAACCACACTAAAACCGGGACGCAGATCGTGTATGCGACCGGAACCACAGTGCGCTCTTCCTGCTATGCGATTGTTAGTTTCATAAATGAGATGCTGTTTCATTTCCTATATCCTAACAACAACGCTTCCAATGCCTACCAGTGTCTGAGTTGACTCAAACGGCTGAGAAAGTAGTCTACAATTTTTCCTTAATTACACAGGCTGAAAGACAGCCAGAATCCTCTGTGGAAGGAGTTTAGCATAAAAAATTGCAGTTGTCAAGAGCCAGTTTTGACGAATTTCAAAAAAAGAGGATGCAAGTTGCAGGGGGCAAAGTGGCAAAGTAGGAAATCTTGCCTGCCCCTTGTCTTCTTGTCTTCCTATCTCCGTTTTTCCCATACCTCGCCATTGACCACATCCTGCGGACGTTCGCCGTTGAAGAAGGCAACTGCCCGTTCAACCGCCATGCGCTGCATTCGTTCCAGTCCCTCAACCGTAGTCGAGGCAATGTGTGGCGTCGCCAGGATCATGGGATGATTGCGCAATCGCGAGTCAAGCGGCACTGGCTCCGGATCATAGACGTCGATGCCAGCCGCTGACAACTTGCCACTATCGATCGCTTCCAGTAAGGCCGCTTCATCTACCAGCGGACCACGCGCCATGTTGAGCAGATAGGCACCATCTTTCATTGTGGCAATCCGCTCACGATTGATTAGGCGATAGGTTTCGGGCGTGGCGGGCATGTGCAAGCTGAGGAAATCGGACTGGCGAATCACGCTCTCCATATCGGTCATGGTGACGCCGAGTGCATCGGCCTGTTCCTGAGAGACATAAGGATCGTAGGCAATCACCTTCATTAATAATCCTATGCCACAGATATGGGCCACACGACGACCGATGCGCCCGAGACCCAATAATCCCAATGTCTTGCCTTGCACTTCGGTGCCGAGAATTGGACCGGAACGAGGTCCCCATTTGCCAGCGATCAAGTTATCATTGCCCTGTTTAAGCCGTTTGGCACACGCAAGCAACATGGCGACGGTATGTTCAGCCGTCGATTCGGTCGGGCCATCGGGGGTGTTGGTGACAACGATGCCGCGTGCCGTGGCTGCATCGAGATCAACATTATCGACGCCGATACCAGTGCGGGCGATCAAGCGCAGATTGGGCAAAGCGTCCATCAGTGCGCCATCGTAACGAAGGATGGACGAGGCAAAAATCGCTTGCGCAGGCAGGGCATTGGCATAGACTGGCGATTGGCTGTCGGGCAGAATTTGCTCCACATTGCTAGGCAAAAGCGCCTGGAGAAAAGGCATTTTGACTTCGATCCAGGCATGGGTAAAGGGAATAGCGGGCATAGTAGGCTCCGAAGTAATGGTTACTGGTGAACGGTTAATAAATCATCTATCGGAAATAGATTTTACTACGAGGAGGAAAAGACTCGCAATGACTATTTCTTGTTGCTGACAGAGCGGCCGTTCCCACATAACTTGCACTGGCACAGGCCGTCATGAAAAGTGAAGTCAGACAGTCAATCTGTAGGACAGTGGATCAGTGAAACAGAAGGACTGAGCTACTGCCCCACTGACTCACCGTCTTACTGAAATCGGGCACATTGCACACGAACATTGAGGAAACCGTCCATGCAAAATCGTATTATCCGCACACTTCTGCTTGCAGCGACCCTTGGCTCAATTGGCGAAGGGATGCTTGGTCCCCTGTTGAGTCTCTTCACACAGAAAATCGGCGGCAGTCCCCTGGACTTAGCCGCTTCCTGGGCACTCTACCTGATCATCACTGGCGCTTGTATGATCTTCGTCGGCCACTATATTGACCGCACGTACTCCGCCGAATGGCTGTTAGTGGCAGGCTATCTGCTCAACGCCCTCTGCACCTTTGGCTACCTGTGGGTCAGCGATCCGATCCACTTGTTTATCGTCCAGGTAGGGCTGGGAGCGGCCAACGCCCTTGCCACTCCCTCCTGGGATGCCCTCTTTGCCCGCAACACGCCAGTCGAGCGCAATGGCACACTTTGGGGCACTGCCAACGGCCAGGATCAGATGATTTCCGGCGTCGCCATTCTGCTTGGCAGTTCGGTCATCTACTACACCTCCTTTAGTGTACTCTTTGTACTGATGGGCGTGATTCAACTGCTGGCAACGCTGGTGCAGGCGCAGTTACTGCATACCTCTTATAAATTAAAGGTTCTTGGATATGTGCAGGGGTAGGTTATAATGGGTAAAACGTATTTTAATTTTCCCAGAGTCCTCGACTCACTTATCCAATTACATCATGCAACCACTACGAACCATCATCATCGGCGTCGGCGCAGGCATCTTTCCCTGGCACCAAACGGCGCTCAGTAACACCCCTTTCACCATCGTCGGCGTGACCGATGTCAACGCCACGGTGGGTCAACAACGGGCAGAAGAGCTTGGCTGCCCCTATTTTCCTGACCATCGCACCTTGCTGGCTGAGACCCGCCCAGATGTAGCCACCATTATCACGCCCCATCCCTTCCATGCACCGTTGGCGATTGATTGCCTCAACGCTGGCGTGCATGTGCTGGTCGAAAAGCCGCTCTCAGTTACGGTGGCCGATGGCGACGCCATGATCGAGGCGGCCAGACGCAATCAACGGCTGCTCACGGTCAGCTTCCAGAATCGTTTTCGTGCCGAAGCATTGGCGGCCAAACAATGGATCGCCAGTGGCAAGTTGGGCGAAATCCAACATGTACAGATGACAGCACTTTGGCCACGCACTGCGGTCTACTTCAACCAGTCGGTCTGGCGTGGCACTTGGAAAGGCGAAGGCGGCGGCATTTTGATGAACCAATCGCCGCACAATCTCGATATGCTTTGTCACCTGGCCGGGATGCCGAGCCGGGTTTATGGCATCACCCGTACCAACTTCCACAAGATCGAAACCGAGGATACCGCCACCGCTCTGCTCGAATGGAGCAACGGAGCGCAAGGCATGTTGCACGTTAGCACAGCAGAGACCGGCATCAAGGAACGACTGGAAATCGTAGGTACGAACGGCGTTCTGAGTTTGACGCCCGGCGCACTCGAGGTGAAAGGTTTTGAACGGGACATTCGTCAATTCTTGGTCGAAAGTGACAACCCCTATGCTGGACCCGAAATCCTAACCCAGGAAGTAGAACTGCCTGAGGGCAAAGCCGACCACACGCATGTCTACACGAATTTCTACAATGCCATCACCCAAGGTCATCCGCTGATGACGGATGGCATTGAAGCGCTGATGTCACTAGAATTGGCAAACGCAATCACACTCTCCAGCCATTTGGGGCAACCGGTGGAGATACCAATCAGCCGGACTCAATACAGCTCTCTTCTAAATAAATTGAAGGCGCAGAGTTAACTACAAATCCGTGAAAACCCGTAAAATCCGTGTACAAACCCCTGCTCTTTGCCAGGCTGACAGGTGAATTTGTACACGGATTTGCAGGATTTTCACGGATTATTTTAGAATGCATTTATTACTTACAGAAAACCTACAAAGGGCTTTACGTTAAGATTTTTCATCCTTTTGAAGTAGTGAGGCATGGATGCTAAACAAACATGTGGATGTCACTGATGCTATTATCAAAGCCTTCTATGCAGTGTACAATGCTTTAGGCTATGGTTTCTCGGAGAAGGTTTACAAGGGAGCTATGGTGGTTGAACTTACACGCATGGATGTCAAGGTGCTAGCAGAACATCCAATTCATGTCTACTACCGCGGTGTTGTTGTAGCCGAATTTTTCGCTGACTTATTTGTCAGTGATTGTGTAATTGTAGAGTTGAAGTCCGTCAAAGAGTTATTGGATGAACATCATGCCCAGCTTTTGAATTATCTGAGATCGACAAAGATAGAGGTTGGACTATTAGTTAACTTTGGCCCAGAGGGCAAGTTTCATCGCAAAAGTTACGATAATCATCGTAAGGGTAGCCTTTCTTGGACAGGATAAAAAGGATTTGTACACGAATGTATGGGATTCCCACAGATTATTTGTTCACCAATAAGTAAGAATTTGCTGATTATTTTAAAGATCCGTGTCAATCCTTAAAATCCGTGTACAGATTATTGTGTTTCTTGGACAGAACAAAAAGGATTTGTACACGGATGTACAGGATTCCCACAGATGTTTGTTCACCATGAGCGAGAATTTGCTGATTGTTTTAAAGATCCGTGTCAATCCCTAATATCCGTGTACAAATTTTTCTTTCGTGAAAGAGAGTAAATCTCGATGAACCCAATCAGTGCAACACCCAAACAGATCGCCCAATTCCAACGGGATGGTTACACAGTCTTTCCTCATTTCTTTGAACCGGAAGAGTTACAGGCTCTGGTCGCCGAATTGGAGCGGTTTAAGAGCGAAGGATTAGGACGTAACGTTGCGACCGATGGCGACGGCAAAACCCATTCCAGCAGCAAGGTCAACTATCAGATCATCCCGCTCAACGACAAGAGTGCCTTGTTGCGGGCGCTGCCCTTTCACCCCAATGTAGTGCGCGTGGTGGGCCAGCTAATCGGTGATCCCTTTGTGCGCCAACTCGACCAGATCTTCCTCAAGCCAGGTCGCACCGGCGCCGGCACCGATTGGCACACCGATAATGCCTACTTCAAAATCGCTGATCCGGCCCAGGGCACTGCCATGTGGATTGCCCTGCACGATGCTACTCTCGCCAATGGCACGCTCCACGTCATCCCCGGCAGCTTTCGTGAATCGTTCGCCCACGAGCGCGATCTAAATAGTGACCATCACATCCACATGCAGGCCGACGAGGATCGAGCCGTCGCTATCGAATTGCCAGCGGGCGGGGCGATCTTCTTCAACTATGGCACTGCGCATTCCACCAAGGCCAACAACACAGACCACGAACGGGCAGGGCTTGCCTTCCACTTTCTGAACAGCCATGCTATCACCAGCCAGGAGACTGGCGGAAGATGGGGTCTGGTGCATGTCACAGGTCCCGAAGCAACCGGTGGTGAACGGGAGTACGGGGTGAAGGTAGCGGGGACTTGGCAGGACGAAGTGAAAAGAGTAACACAATGAACAACAAACCTCTCAGAGTCGCTTTCCTCGGTGCTGGGATGATCGCCGACTATCATCGCAAAGGCGTTGAAGCGTGCGCCGATCAAAATGTCGAGCTTGCTGCCATCGGCCACTACAACCCAGCCAAATTTTCCGACATTTCCAATCGTCACCATTTGCCTTGTTTTGACTATGCGCAGATTTTTGCCGACCCAGAGATCGATGTGGTGGCAATCTGCACGCCGAGTGGCTCGCACGCCGCCGAAGCGATTGCGGCGCTCAATGCCGGCAAACATGTGTTGGTCGAAAAGCCCATGGCGCTCAACCTCGTCGACGCCGATGCCATGATTGAAGCGGCAAAACGGAACGGAGTGGTTCTGGCTGTCGCCTTGCAACGCCGCACCGAGACCGCCTACGCCCGCGCTCATCAAGCGATCATGGCGGGCGATCTGGGGGAGATGACCCAGGCTGCGATCACGATTCCCTATGTGCGCACCAAAGCGTACTATGGTCAGGCCGCCTGGCGTGGCACTTGGGCCGCCGATGGCGGCGGTGTGCTGATGAACCAGGGCATTCACCTGGTCGATCAGTTGGTTTGGAACATGGGCGACCCGGTGGAGGTCAAGGCGCATGCTGCCACCTTGCGCCACGCCATCGAGGTTGAAGACACATTGAGTGCCAGCTTGCGTTTTGCCAATGGCGCACTGGGGACAATTACTGCAACAACGACCGCAGCACCTGGTTTTCCGCACACGCTCTCCTTCTATGGCAGCAACGGTGGCATCCAGATCGAAGGCGATAACATCCGTTACTGGACATTAGCCGACGCCAGCAAAGCCACGATTGAGCCGATCCAGCCAGCCAGCACAGTTGCGGGGGCAGGAGCAGGTGGCGACCCACGTGGCATTGCCGCAACCGGGCATATCGCCATCTGGAAAGACTTTATCGAAGCAATCCGCACCGGAAAGCAGCCAATGCTGGATGGAGCGGAAGGGAGAAGGAGCTTGGCGGCGGTGTTGGCGGTGTATGAGGCGGCGGGAATTACTAGACAATGGTGAGAGGACACTAACCAGTTCATCATTTTCTAGAAACCGCCAGGATGCAATTATGATGGAATACAAAGGCTACATTGGGAAAATAGAAACTGATGACAAGAATGAGTTCCCGTGGTCAAATGCGCCCCTGGTTAATTGAGAATATCTTTCTCTTTGAGACACAAAGCCTTATCGATGAGCTAAGACGTAGCGGTGTAAAGATAGGTATTGCCACAAGTGTGCGTCACCGCCAATGGCAAGAATCACAGATCTATCCGCTGCAATATAGTCACCAAATTCAATTATCCAATGAACAACGAGATGCATTGATGTTATTCAGATAGCTGGTGGGCGATTAACGGATGCAGATTAAGCAAGCAAAAATGCTAGCCCAACAATGGGTGGTGGAAGAAGCTACCACTCTTCCTGGTTTTATTGGTGCCTTCTTCCACGGCTCCATCACCTGGCTGGAGGATGATGCTGTGCTCTCCCTTTCCTCCGATGTGGACATTATGGTAGTCCTCTCAGGCGAGATGCCAGCAGTCAAGTTAGGAAAGTTTCGGCACCAGGGTGTGCTGCTTGAAGTATCCTATCTTGCTGCCGATGAGATTTCCTCTGCGGAACAGGTGTTAGGGACCTTCTACTTGGCGGGCAGTCTACGTACAGCCACCCCCATTGCCGATCCAACGGGCAAGCTGAAGGCAATTCAGCAAGTGGTTGCGCAGGAATTCGCTAAGCCGCAGTGGGTGCGTGCCCGTTGTCAGCAAGCGGGGGACAAAATCCTTAGCAACCTTCAGTCCATCGAGACATATACGCAATTTCACGATCAGGTCAGCGCCTGGCTGTTTGGCACCAGTTTGACCACCATTGTCCTGCTGCTAGCGGGCTTAAAAAATCCAACGGTGCGCAAACGGTATGTGGCGGTCAAGGAGTTGTTGATGGAGCATGGTTACGGTGATTTTTACGAAGAATTGCTTGACCTTCTGGGCTGCCGACAGATCAGCCAGGAACGCTGCCGAGCGCATCTGGCCGCACTCACTGAGGTCTTTGATGTTGCCAAAAGCGTGGTCAAAACGCCCATCTTCTTCGCCTCCGATATCAGCGATGACGCTCGCCCAATTGCGATTGATGGCAGCCGCAACCTAATCGACAATGGCTTGCAACGAGAGGCAATCTTCTGGCTCGTGGCAACCTATGCGCGCTGTCAGAAGGTGCTTGCTCAGGATACGCCACGCCACGTATTTGAACAATTCGATCTCCCTTTTCGTGCGCTGCTTGCCGATCTTGGCATTCAAACCCTAGATGATATATTGGCACGCCGTGAGCGAGTGAAGGGATTTTTGCCACGCCTTTGGGATGTGGCGGAAACCTTGATAAAAGCCAATCCGGTTTTGTGAGGAGGTTTTCTCTCCTCAACCATCCTTTCTTTATCCGAGTTTCCTTTCCATCTGTGTTACACAACCGGCTCCGTCTGCCCCGATTGCTCTGCCCGCGCCATCGCCTGGATAATGCGAATCCCAGCAGCGATCTGTTCGGGCCGCGTTTGCCCATCTAGTTTCTCACCCTTGACCGCTCGGTAAAAACTTTCCCATTGATAGTCACCGCTGACCGTGTTCACTTCCACTTGCTCGTGGACAGGCTGATTCTGAGCGTCGAGTGCCGCTAGGGTGAGGATCGCAGTGCGCTGATTCCCGCCGCCCTTGCCCTGTCCCGTGCCACGCAGGCGCTTGATCGTGCCTCGCTCATATTGCACAGTGAGTCGATTGTCCCAGTTTTCCCCATCATTGACCGCAATCGTAGCAAAGACCGTGCCGATTGTGCCATTCTTAAAGCGTACGGTGAGTTGGGCAGTATCCGGCGTGGGGCGGCGGGTGACCATGCGGGTGTGCATCACCTGCACCGCTTCCGGTTCACCGAGCAGCCAGACCAGATCGTTGATGCCGTAAATTCCAATACGAAAGATCGGCGCAACTGGGCAGCGAACGGGATCGTCGTACCAACTGCCGTCTGCCTCTTCACCAAACCCACCGCCATGCCACGGCTCTGCCCGCACCGAGATGACACGACCCAACCCATATTTCGTGCGCCAGGCTTCAAATTGCTGCAAATCGGGCGAAGGCAAGGGTGGCGGTGAGTTGAGATGCACCACTCGTCCAAGTGAACTAGCTTCGGCTAGCACATCGAGTGCAGTCTGCGGGTCAAGCTCAAAGGGTTTGGTCGTCATCACATCACGGCCCGAGCGGATGATCTGACGAATTTGCTCAGCACGGCCCACAGGCGGAGTGAAGAGACCTATCGTCGGCAGGTCGGGCATGGTGAGCAAATCGTGTAAGCTGTAGTAGGCAGGCACGCCGAGTTTGCCAGCCATTCCATCGGCGCGTTGCCGATCCAGGTCGCAGACGGCGGCAATCTCGAAAAATTCTTTTCCGTCACCCGTCAGCATCCGTTCGATCAGGTAGCTGCCAAAGCGCAGACCGACAATCGCAATCCTAAGTCGATTTGACATAACAGTAAGCTTCTCTTCTTATAATCAGTGCAAGACAGCATGTTTTGACTTATGTTAAACTTACAAAGTAAACTTAAAATAAGAAATTATTTAGCAAAGTTACGTAGTATGCTCGGCATCGTACCATCAACCCTACCAACGAGGAAACTATGTTCAAACGGTGGCAGAACCTCATAAAAATTTACGAAATAGAACCACAGACACTCTACCGCGTCATTATAAGTCAATATGGGCAATATTCGGTTTGGCCTGCGAATCGTCAGCCGGTAGGTGGGTGGCAAGAGACAACTGTCACTGGCACTTCGGAAGAGTGTATTGCCTATATCAGACAAGTCTGGCGTCCTTTCTCGGAGCAAACCCTTACTATGCAGCCATCTTCGGCAGCGGAGGCTGAGCCGTCACTGGATCGGTGACAATCGCCAAATCAGGATGCGAGCGTAACAAGGTAACGGGGAAATCCACATCCTCGCCGTTTGCAGTGTGCGGACTGCCAAAGAGCGCCAAGCGCAGCACATTACGCTGCCACACGCCACCCTGACAATAGAGACGAATCCGCTTGGCAGCCAGAATGTCGGCCATCCCTAAAGTCACAGCCATCGGTGGCAGGGCCGAAAAATCACCGGCAGCCGCCCGTGAAGCATTCATTACCATCGTTTCGGGAGCCAGGTGGACCAACCGGGTCTTACTTGCCCTGAACTCTTCCACACTCACCGTAAACCAACGGCTGATCGGCGGCTCGTTAAAGGCGATGTGGCCATGAATCCCTACGCCACCATAGCAGGTGTCAATGCCTCCCACCTGCTCAATTTCCTCACTGATGCGGTCAATTTGCGTTGGATCGGGAACATGCAGTTGTTCCTCGGGCAAGGCCAGGGCTGGTGGAAGTTTGTCGAAGAGTTCTCGTTTGGCAAAGCCCAGAAAGCTGAGTGGATGCTCGTGGCTGATCCGTCGCCCCTGCCAGTCGCAATACTCGTCCATAAGGAAAACATGCACGTTGCGCCAGGAGATTTGCTCACGAATGGTGCGCTCAGCAAGAAGAGGGTATTGACCGACAGGACCAACGGGGACAATCAGGCGAGTTGGACGTCCCGCTTGATTGTTTGAGCTGATTTCTTTGAGGATCGAATCAGCAAAATGAAGAAAAAGCGACGGCAGATCAGGTAGAATCGTTACCGGAATCGGGCTTTGGGTAGCGAGTTGCTCGGCGGGGAAATAATGAGCGTGTCTGTCATGCATAGCTATCACCAGCATAGAATTGTGGCAACCACTCTCGGAACGAAATCAGAAAATCTTCTAAAACTGCCTTTGCCCGGTCGACATCGTTCATCATCGGGTCGAGCAGTAGAGCGTGAAGGGCAAGCGTACGCTCCCCGCTGATGGCGGCATCGATGACGATTGAAGCGAGTTCGGCTTCGCGGCGGCAGATTTCGGTGACAGGGCGCGGTAATGCAGGCATAGCGACGCCATGGATGCCGTGGCGATTGACCACCGCAGGCACTTCGACAATCGCCCAGTCGGGTAATCCGGGCAGGCAGCCACGGTTGGGGATGTTGAGCGCTGGCATGTAAGCGTTGGCATCCGACTGCATCGCCTCGATGATTTCCACCGCCCCTTCGCTATGCACATCCAGCAATGGTTCAATCGATTCCTGCCCTGCGGCCATGCGTTCGGCGCGGGCACGTACATTGCGTCGCCGCTCGATGTTGCCCGTCCAACTTTGCAGTTTGAGGTCATACTTTTCCCACGGCTTTGTGATCGGGTCATGCGTCCAAGCCAGATACTCGACCATGTGCGTGTCACCAGCCGTGGGGCAGAGGCCGAAAATTTCAAAGAGTTCACGCGTCATCGGCTCGAAATCTTTGCGGAAGTGATGTAAATATTTCTCTCGAAAGCGCGGGTAGAGATCCTCGCTTGTGCGCCGGTCTGTGATCGAATAGATCCAAGCAAAGTGATTGATGCCAGCCGAAAGCATATTCACTCGTTCGCGTCCGGCCTGAATCATTTGGATCACGGCGGGGATATTGGGCGCATCGGTGTGGACGTGGAAGGCATCGCCATTCGGCACCTGGATGCCAAATTCCTCGGCCAGCACGGCGGCCACGATGGCGTACGCCCAGAGGAATTGATGACAAAGCCCGACACAGCGAATCGAAGAGTAACGTTCGATGACCATACCGAGGCGGCTAAGCGGATTGGTGAAGTTGAGCATCCACGCCTGCGGGCAGAGTTCTTCCATGTCACGCGCAATTGCCAACATTTCCGGGGCGTTGCGGCAGGTGTGAGCAAAGCCGCCCGGCCCACTGTTTTCGGCATAGGGCTGCCGGATGCCGTGGCGTAGTGGTATCTCCCAATCTTGCCGCCAGACTACCTCGCGCGGCCCCACCTGAATGCAGACAATTACAAAGTCAGCATCTTTGAGTAGCTGGCGCCGATCCGTGTTGGCTTGGATCGTCATGCCAGCCTGCCATTCACAGTTCATACGTTCGGCGAGTTTGTGCATCGTTGCCAACGTTTCTGGGTTGATGTCACAGAGAGCAAGCGTGGCACCTTTGAGTTGAGCGGAGCGGAGCAGGGTAGCCAATGTGCCTGTGCCAAAGATGGCCGAACCAGCACCGATGACGACGATTTTCATGTTATCTTCCTCCAAAGCCACTCAATGTGACACCTTCGACAAAGTAGCGTTGGGCCACAAAGAAGATCACGACCATCGGTGCCAGCATAAAGGTGCCGGTGGCGAAAACCAATTCCCAGGTATTGGCATAAGCCGAGTCGTTCATGGCACGGATGCCGACTGCTAAGGTCCAGGTCGCAGGCTTGAGGTAGACAAGCGGCTCAAGAAACTCGTTGTAGACCTGCATAAAGGTGAGAATAACCACCGTAATCATCACTGGCTGGCTGAGCGGAAGGAAGATTTGCCAGAGGATGCGGAAGCTGCTGGCGCCATCAATGCGGGCGGCATCTTCCAGTTCCTCAGGAATGCCCATGAAAAATTGGCGGATCAGAAAGACAAAAAGCCCTTGTGTTGCGAAAAAAGTAGGAACGATCAAGGGCAAGAAGGTGCCAACCCAAGGCGTTGGCCAGCGAAACACAAAGCTGAACATCAAAAAGCGTGGAACAATTAGAATAATGCCCGGTAGCATCACAGTTGCCAATAACAGACCAAAAAAGAAATCTCGACCAGGCCATTGCAGTCGGCTAAAGCTGTAGGCAACCAAGGAGGAAGAGAGCAACACCCCGATCACCGAAAGCACGCAGACGATCATCGTGTTCCAAAAGTAGGTCATGATTGGGGCACGGGCGAAGGCAGTGGCGTAGTTTTCCCAGCGCGGCGTGCGTGGCAACCACTCAATCGGCGTCACAAAGATCTCGGTCGAAGCTTTGAGCGAAGAGGAAATCATCCAGAGCACAGGCACGAGCGCCATGATCGAGAGCAGCAACAAGATCGCATGGATCCCGCTCCGTGTCAGGAGCGAGTTGATCCGCCTACGTTGTTTTGCGGCGTGTGCATTATGTATACTAGATAAAGTCGATTGCATAGGAATTGTTAATTCGGGACACAGAGGGCACAGAGAGAACGCAAAGAAGAATTCTCTACATTCTCCGTGTTCTCTGTGTAGTGCAGTTTCCCACTCACTTCTTCGTGCCGCTCTCGTAGTAGACCCAACTACCCGAAAAGCGGAATTGAACGATTGTCAACAAGATGATGACAACAAAGAGCATCCAGGAGAGCGCGGCGGCATAGCCATATTTGCTGTACTCAAAGGCATTGCGGTAGATGTAGAGTACCATAAAGAGCGTTGCATCCTGCGGGCCGCCATTGGTCATGATCAGCGCTGGAGCGAAGACCTGAAAGTTGCCGATCACCCCGACAATCAGATTGAAGAAGATCACCGGCGTCATGATCGGCACGGTGACGTTGCGGAACTTCTGCCAGGCACCTGCACCGTCGAGCGAGGCCGCCTCCAGTAGCGCCACGGGTACACTCTGTAGCCCAGCCAGAAAGATCACCATCTGTGTGCCCATGACCCAAATACGCATAAAGATCAGGGCAGGCTTGGCCAATTCCGGTTGAAAGAGCCATGCTTGCGGCGGCAACCCAATCCGCTTGGTCACATCATTGATGATGCCAAAGTCAGGGTGATAGGCACGCTGCCAAATAAATGCGCTGACCACAATCGGCACGATTACTGGCATATAGAGTGCCGTACGGTAGAAACTGCGCCCCCGGATCGGCTGGTTGAGCAATACGGCACAGCCGAAAGCCAGTCCTAACTGCAATGGCACGCTGATAAAGGCATAATAGGCAGTGTTCCACAACGACAGCCAGGACTTTGAATCATTCCACAACATGGTGAGATTTTCCATCCCTACCCAGCGCGGCGGGGCCAACAGATTATATTTTTGAAAGGTCAACAACAGCGCCCATCCCATTGGAAAGGCGATAAAGACCAGGAAGCCAATGATAAAGGGTGAGGCAAAGAGATACCCTTCAATCGCCTGCCGACGGGCAAATGAGGAACGTTTCGTCGCAATTGCTTTCATAAGTACTGTCGTGGGCCATTCGACCCTTAGTCCCAACGGGGCGGTCTAGGCTAACCCATGGGCAGCGCCCTGGGATCGAGAAGGATGTGCTCTACATCCCCAGGGCGCTGCCCATGGGTTATAACGTAGGCTAGCCTGTTAGGCTACAATCCAAACTTCCATCCATTAGTAGAGAGTGACAAGGAAATTGCTACCCTGTCACCCTACCACTTACTTGCTGGCCCAATAATCATCCAACATCTTTTGCACGCCTTCATCGACCTTGGGTAGTACCTCGGCGGCGCTGGCAGTACCGGCTAGGAGCGGATCCCAGCCGACAGGCTTGACCACTTCGTTCCAGTATTGCGAACGAGGCAGACCACTGATGATGTCCGCTTCACCCTTGTTAAAGGCCGTGATAAAGGCTTGCGTGTTGGTGAGTCCATGATTCTTGGTCACCAGCGGGGCCCAGAAGCTTTCGATCAGCGAGACATTGTTTGGCACACGACCCGACTTTTCGCAGAAAATCTTCTGGCCTTCTTCGCCACAGACAAATTTGGCGACTTCCCAGGCGGGGTCCAATTCCTTGTTGCTGAAGATCACAACGCCTTCTGACCAGCCGCGGTGCGGGCGATTGCCATCGGCTTGTTTGGGCATCAACACGACGTCAAACTCAACCGCTGCACCCTGGTCCCGTTTCTCTTGGGTGACCATGGTTGGGAACCACCAGGGCCCCTCGTACTTCATCGCCGATTGGCCAGCTTCAATGCCGCCCGAGCCGGTGCTCAGATCGGCAGGTTTGGGGCTGATGCCCATCTTGTAGTAGAAATCACTGGCGATCAACTGGACGATGTCGATGATCTCCTGTTGGTTAAACTGTGATTTCTTGGGATCGACCAATGTGTCGAATTCCTGGGCGCCAGTACCACGAATCCAATGGATATCGCGGAACCAGTTACCGTTTGCCTGGTAGCCCCACTGCTTCTTGTCACCGTCGGTCTTGGTTAACTTTTGGGCAATATCGAGGAATTCGTCAAAGGTCCAGTCGTCAGTCGGATAAGGGATTCCTGCCTCGTCAAAGGGCTTTTTGGCGTAGAACATGACCATCGTCGCCATTTGGGTAGGAATGAGGAAGGTGTCGCCGTTGCGTTCGGTGTATTGGTGTACCGCTTCACTGTCAGCCCAGGCATAGTTAAAATTATCGCGTTCGCGCATTGCGTTCACGCCCGCAATCACTTTATTGTCGGCAAAGAGCTGATAGCCCCACCCTTGCATCGAGGCAATGTCGGGGTTGCTACCACCAGCAAATTGGGTCTGAAGGGTGGCATAATAACTTTCATCGTTGGGTAGGAAGTTTGTCTCGACTTTGATTTCGGGCTTTTGCTTCATAAACGCCTCGACCGCAGCGGCAAAAGCAGTTTTATCGCTTTCACCAAAGGCCATCAAGGTGACTGACTTGGCTTCACCCGCAGGGGCGCTACTGCCCTGGCTGGCACCACTCTCAGCGGCAGGTTGCGCAGCCACGCAGGCAGACAAGGCAGCGCCTGCGATGCCCGTTCCGACCAACTTGAGAAACATGCGGCGAGTCAGGTGGGTTTGAGGTTGAGACATAGTTCCTCCTTTGGAATTAACCTCTCGTTCGGGAGATTTTTAATTTCTACGATTGATGGTGACAGTTCATAGATTACGCTGATTTTGTAAATGATGCAAGGATAATAGGATGCGCGAGGCGTGATACATGACTCGTGATGCGTAAAGTATGGACTATCTCGCTTTTATAGTCGACATGAATAGAATGAAGATATTGCTTAATTTGCGCATCACGTCTCACGCATCACCGTACGCAACTCACGAAAGCAGATTGGCACGATCTGTTCGCGCTCTAAAAATTCCCGCAGCCGATTTGAACGGAAATATTCGTGCTCAAAGGTACGCCAGTAGGCACGATCCGGGATGATCGACTCAATTTCGCCCGATGCATTTGGATGGAGGCTGAAAAAGGTCAGCGAGCCAAAGGGAAGATCACGCAACATCGCTTCGTAGAGTTCAGCACGGTCGGCGTGGAAGCCTTGCGGATGATGGCCAGGAGTCATCAGGATATGATCAAAAATTGGATGTCCGCGGGCCTCCATCTGATCGATGCGTGTTACCCAGTCGCCTAAAAGATGAGCATCCAGGCCCAGAAGCGAGGTAAAGAGATTCACATCGCGCAGCACCAGCATAGGAACTCGGTACTGCATCCCCAACCGCAAATAGCCCTCGACCAGCTCCGGCATAAAGGCGATGCCCATGTGTGTATCGAAATGGGTGAAGTCCAACCCCGCCTGTTGTGCCCTGGCCGCCTGTGTTTGCAACTCAAGCAGGGCGGCTTCGACCTTCATCGCGGCGCGTGCTTCGGGAGTGCGATGATAGAAGTAGCCTTCGTCATCGATCAGGCCGCTGCTCACATCTCGTGTGCTGATTGGGCCCCAACGGTAGCCACTCCACTCGCTGGTCAAGGTCAGATGTACGCCGAGATCAAGTGCTGGATTTTGACGGGCTGCGGCCAGAATCTCTGGTGCCCAGGGACAGGGCAGCATAATCGAGCCACATGTGACGATGCCAAATTCGAACAAATCAAGATAAGCCTGATTACTGCCGTGACACATACCGACATCGTCCGCATGAAAGAGCACTAGGCGACTGTTAGGGCTGTAACCAAGTTTTGCAAGGAGCGGGTTTTGCATAGAGTTGACCTATTTTCACTGAGGTACAGAGCGTTGAATCTTTGGAAAAGTAGTCGAGCACGGCCAAGACGCCGCGCAAGTTTTGTTCAAATTCGGGCAGCACTTGCGTGCGCAGTTCGATCGTGATGGCAGGGATGCCTTGTAGGGCCAGCCAATTGGTACCATCACCAGAGATTGAATAGGCAGTAAAAGCCGAACGCAAGGGATAACCCGAGCCATCTGCATAGCTTTGCGCCAGTCGTTCTGCGGCAGGGAATGGACCATCACAGCCACCTGCATACACCCCATTAGCCGAGCTATGCCAAAAGACAACACCAACAGTCGATGGATCGGCTAGATAGTCGGCTAGCGCACGCGTCTCAACTTCCGACATTGCTGCGCTGCCGCCACTCACTCTTCCTCGTGGCCCTTGTGCCAAGGCGCTCCACTGACAATCCCAATTGCGATTGAGATCAATATTATTGCCGTTAAAACGCCCAACATAGGGATCTCTCACAATCGCAGGCCGGGTCACCTTGTTTCGTTCAAGCGTACCCACCACCTTGATCAGTCCGTCGGGATTGGCGACTGGTACGATTTCCACCGTTACAGCTTCTGGCACCAGGGCAGGATGAGCCCGGAAATGTTCGATCATCTGCCAAGCGAGTTCAATTGTGTTGCGTTCGTAACCGCCATGAATGCCGCCAACGAAGATCACTCGTCGCCAGCCCGAACCAAAACGGTAGGCTTCAATCGGATAGCCATTGGTCGATGTCCCGATCTGGCGCAACTCGCTTTGCTCGGATTGCAGGTCAGTCACATTGACTAGCGCAATCACAAAGCCCAGCAACAACGCAAGCAGGCGCTTCACGTCAGCTCCAGCACTTCGATACCGACCAGTCGAGCCACTGCCCGCAACTCCTCACGCACATCGCCGTATGTGATTGAAAAATGATGCTCCAGCCCTTTACACATCACTGTGTCGAACACTTCGAGCGCGGGCCGGTCAAAGCGGATCACACCGCTGGTGCCAGTAAAAGATTTGGGTGCACGCACCATTTCGCCGCCGCCGATGACGAGTTGGTAGGAGTTGCGAATTGCGAATTGCGAATTGCGGTCTGTGTCTTGCTGGATCGTGACTCGGTGTAACCGAGCGATGGTCACGCGGCCAGGTTTGAGCGGAAATTCGAAGAGCAATGGCAGCTTACGATTGGAATGGATCGTGCCAACGATGCCATGTTCGGGATCGGCCATGCTGAAAGGGGCAAGTCCACAATGCCAGAGCACGCCACTATTTGTTTCCCCGTCGATTGAAACAAGATCAGTTAGAAAGGCGTGGCTATCGCTCAACGTCTGCAGCAGCAGCGAGGTGAGCGTACCGTTAACATCGGCTTCGCAACTGGCGGGACACTTTTCTTCGTTCATGACGCTCATCGCCCCGCAGGCGGCACAGCCCAATTCGGTAAAGAACTCGGGCCAGCAACGCACGGCCACACCGCTCAAGCCTTTGCTATCGGCAAGTTGGCGCAATGCGACATAGACACCGGCGGTGCCATTGGTTGCGCCTTGGTCCAGTTCCCCAAGGTTGGACGCTTGCATACGCACTCGTTGCAAGAATTGGTCACGATCTGGCTGCTCGGCACGTTTAGATTGAAAGAGAAAACCCGGCAATCCCACAGAAACCACTTCGCTACCAAAAAGCTGGGACAGGGCGGTTGCATCGTATCGGCAAGTATCGAAGCCAACTGGATGGGCACCGATCAAGCCGATGCGTGCCCCCTGTAATTTCTTCAACGCTGCCCCGGCTCGTGCTAAGGTGGTAATCTTAGTCAGCGCCGACGGATCGTTAGCGCGACAAAGAAGATAGTCATACTTTAACCCAGCCAACAAAAAGGCGTGGGCTGTCAGATTAATGCCACAGAGGCTGTTGAGGCGCAAGCGTCCACCCTCACGTGCGTCTGGTACGGCCCAGAGTAGGATGGAAGGTGGGGGTTTTGAATTTGAGATTGCAGATTGCGGATTTTGGGCGAGTGCGGTAGCGATCTGGACGGCCATGGAGCTGTCGGCAAAGCTGGCTTGGAGCAGGATGAGCAGATCAAAGTTGCTGTTTTGTAGCTCAGCAATCGCCCGTTCGGCAGCGGCGGCGTCCATCAACAATTCGTTACGAGTACCAACTACGCTAAAGCCAGCATTCGTCAACTGTTGCAACGCCGTATCCGCCACCGATTGCGCCAGCGGCACATCAAAGGTTGGGCGAGCGATGGAGATAAGTGCAATGGTTTGCTTTGTCATAGTGTGCTACGAGTCATAAATCACCCATCAGGGATCACGAGTCAAACGAACGACCTATGGCCTAGAACTCATGACGGTTTTCAACCCACAATTCCTCCACCCCACGCAAGGCAATATCCTGTCGCCAGCGGAGCGGGCCAGCCTCGGCCAGTCTCAGATTGGGGCATTGTTCTGTCAGCGCATTGAGCAGCATCGAGACCTCCATCCTCGCCAACGGTGCGCCGAGACAAAAATGAATGCCGATGCCAAAGCCTAAATGGCGACTGCTTGGGCGTTGCAGATCAAGCATTTCCGGTTCGGCAAAGTGGGCTGGATCGTGATTCGCAGAACCGATCATTTGTAACACCATATGTCCTTTCCGGATGCGGGCACCAGCAATTTCAGCGTCTTCGGTCGCAATGCGCCAACCACGTTGCACAGGTGTGTCGTAGCGCAACAGTTCATCGACGGCGGGCTCTGCCAATGCTGGCTGTTCACAAAGCAAGCGCCACTGCTTCGGATTATGTAGCAAAGCCAGGAGACCATTGCCGATCAGGTTGGTCGTAGTTTCATGGCCTGCAATAAAGAGCGTAACCACCGTTGAAACCAGTTCAGCATGGGTAAGTCGATCACCCTCCTGCTGGTTGAGCAGATGTGAGAGTAGATCGTTGCGCGGACTATGCGTGCGCTCGGCGATCATCTCGGCAATGTACTGGCGCATCTCAAGCAGACTGCGTTGAGCCAGGGCGGCACTTTCGCCATCGACCCGTCCACCCTTGGCAAAGAGCGTGTTTACATCCAACGCCCAACGGCGGAAGCGGTCACTGTCACTGACTGGTGCGCCCAACATCTGCAACACCACGATGGCGGGCAAGGGATAGGCAAGCGCCGCAATCA
Source organism: Caldilineaceae bacterium (assembly GCA_046328715.1). Classification (GTDB taxonomy): domain Bacteria; phylum Chloroflexota; class Anaerolineae; order Caldilineales; family Caldilineaceae; genus JAXLWB01. The sequence goes on from JAXLWB010000015.1 coordinate 56,015, forward strand.
GGTCGAAACGGGGTTGCGATGCTGCTTGCTCAAGCAGATTGGTGATTATCGACTGGAGATTTGGACGCAATGCTTCGAGATAGCGGGGTGCAAAGAACGGCGTTAACAATGCGCGCAGCCGAGTATGGGCAGGCGGGTCGCTGTGGGCGATGCCGTAGCGGTAATGGGTTTCAAGCTGGGTCATTTCGCTGCGCAACTCGGGTGAAAGATTTTGCAGCAGATAAGCAATCCGTCCTGCGCTGGAAAAACGCTGCGGATCGCGCAACGTCGCCACGATGTCGTCATGACGGGTCAACACCCAGCCGCCCCAGGCCTCGCTCCAAAAGATCGGGGCTTCTTGACGCAATTGGGCATAGATTGGGTAGGGATCGACAAAAAAATGCGGCGAGGTGATCAACTGATCAGGGCGAGTCATGAGGTTAGCCTGCCTTTGTTTTGCGCTGCGATGTCAGGCGATGAACTCGAATTGCCTTGCGATAATACCCTACCAGTTGGTCCATCGTTGAGCGCCATGATTGACTCAGGGCGTGGGCTAAGGCATTTTCAGCCAACTGATCCCGCAGCGCAGGGTTTTGGCGTAGTTTTTGCACCTGTTGCCCGATCTGCTGGGGCTGATTCGGGTCAAAAAAGAGACCGTTGATGCCATCCTTAATCGTATCCAGCACACCACCTGTGCGCGCCGCAATCACAGGCACACGACAGGCCATTGCCTCCAGGGCGACCAAGCCAAAGGTTTCTGTAGTGGATGGGAAGAGAAAGACATCGGCAGATCGATATGCGGCAATTAGGTCGTCGCCCTTGAGATAGCCGGGAAAGGTGGTATCCGTGCCGGCAAAATGTTTCTTTAACTCCTCATGGTTGGGACCTTCGCCAATCAAGGCAAGGCTGACCCCTTCCTGCGGGAACAGTTGATCGCGCAATTGGTGCAATCCTTTTTCAGGAGCATGGCGACCGACGTTGACAATCAAAAAGTTGTCAGGTTTACCTCCCGTCAGACGGGATCGCATGGCGGCATCACGCGGGCCTGGCGAAAAGCGATCGGTGTCGATTCCGCGCTTCCACCAGCGGACACGGCGGAAGCGCTGTTCACGCAATTCGTCCCGCATCGCAGTGGAGGTGCAAAGTGAAAGATCGGCACGGTTATGCAAAAAGCGCTCATAAGCCCACAATGGTTTGGCGAGGGAACCATAACCATAATGTTGGGCATATTTGGGCAGATGGGTATGAAACGAAGCGACAGTCGGTGCGCCGATTGCCTGGGCACACCAGAGTCCGAACGGGCCAAGAAAGAAAGGATGCACGACATGCACCACGTCCGGCTGAAAGGACTTCACCTGCTGGAAGATCGCACGGCTGGGAAGCAACATACGCAATTCAGGATAGAAGAAGAGCCGCGGCCCACGCGCTCCGATCACCTTTGCCCCTGCAACTTCAGCAGGGGCCCCCGAAGGCGCAACCACCAATACCTGATGGCCCAACTCGTTGAGGCGGCGCAACATGAGCGTGAGAATGGTAACAACACCATCAATTTTGGGTAAAAAGGTTTCGGTAAAAACGGCAACTCGTAGCCGACGGGGCGGACATCCATTGTCCGATGGTAGTCTCAACTCAGACATCCAGTAACTCCTAATAATAAAATGATACCAAAGCGTTGTTTTCTGGCAACCCTTAGGTTAGTGCTGGTATGATGCAGGCACACGTCATGTGTCAATACAGTCAAAAGGGTATTATCTAGGGAATTGTTATTTGCCGCACATTTTTGACTAGACTTCGTTCTAATCACTGAATACAACTTCCCGAAGTAGTAAACCTGACACAGCGTGGAATATAGTAGCAATTGCAGGTTACGCAAACAAAAAGTGTAACGACCCGAGTGATGGTCACTCGCTAGGAGAACAAGCCAACCCTGCGAGGTTGAGCAGGGAATAGTAGCCGATAGGTTGCATTGCTACCGAAAACTGTTTTCAAAAGAAAATACATCTTAACAGACTAGATTAGAAAAATGAGGAACAGACTATGAATGAACGGGGACGAATCATTGTACTTGGGGGTGATGGCTTTTGTGGATGGCCAACGAGCTTGCGGCTTTCCAAGGCAGGCTACGAGGTAACCATCGTCGATAACCTCTCCCGCCGCAAGATCGACATCGAACTGGGCACACAGTCTCTCACACCGATTGAGACGATTGAAAATCGGCTAGCGACTTGGAAGCAGGTCACTGGCAATACTATCAATTTTGTCAACCTCAACCTCGCCGAAGATTATTCGGAATTGTGCCAACTGCTGCTCAAAATCCAACCTGATGCCATCGTCCACTTTGCCGAACAACGAGCTGCGCCTTACTCAATGAAGTCCCCGCGCCACAAACGCTATACGGTCAACAATAACATCAATGGCACACACAATCTGCTCTGTGCCTTGGTCGAAACCAAAGTGGACAGCCATCTAGTCCATTTGGGAACGATGGGTGTGTATGGTTATGGCACTGCCGGCATGGTCGTTCCCGAAGGCTATCTGGATGTAACAGTCGATGTTGATGGCGAAGACAAGGATGTGCAGATTGCCTATCCGCCCAACCCGGGCAGCATCTATCACATGACCAAGGTGTTGGACGCACAGCTTTTCTTCTACTATAACAAGAACGATCAACTTCGCATCACCGATCTGCACCAAGGCGTGGTCTGGGGAACCAATACGCCCGAGACACTGCTCCACCCGGCTCTGATCAACCGTTTCGACTACGAAGGTGACTACGGCACTGTGCTCAACCGCTTCCTGATGCAGGCGGCGATTGGACATCCGCTGACGGTCTACGGCAAAGGTGGTCAGACGCGCGCCTTTATTCACATCCGCAACACTGCCGAATGTGTGCAACTGGCGATTGAAAATCCGCCGAAGAAGGGTGACCGCGTGCAAGTCTTCAATCAGGTGACGGAGACCCACCGCGTCGAAGACCTGGCCGAGATGGTAGCCAAACTCACCGGAGCCGAAATTCGTTACTACATCAACCCGCGCAACGAGGCATTGGAAAATGAGCTACGCGTGCGCAATGATAACTTCATGCGCCTAGGTCTCAAGCCGATCAAGCTCAGTGAAGGGTTGCTGCACGAAGTGGTTGAGGTAGCAGCTAAGTACAAAGAACGCTGCAATCTAGACAAGATTCCACCGAGTTCACGCTGGCGCGAGGATATTCAACTCGACCGCGAAGGGAAATACCTGCCGCCCAAGGTGATTAAGGCAGAACATGGCGCACAAGGTCACGCTGAACCAGGGACAAACGGTCAGGTGAATGGGCAGGTCAAAGAGCTTGTTCAAGTTTAGGTGAATTGTTCCGTAGGGCTACCTGAATTCAGGTCTCCCTACGGAACAGTGGTTAGCGTCGATGGAGGGTCATCGGCATGCCGTCCTTGGCGCGCAGTGTGATCAAGGGCTGCATCACTGGCTGATAGCCAGGTTTGAGCTTAAGGCTATAGCGTTGGGCGATCATCGACAGTAGAAGTTGCGCCTCGTAAAGTGCGAACTGGAAGCCGATGCATTTGTGTGGGCCGCCACCAAAGGGCACATAGGCATAGGGATGCTGTTTAGCAGCGTTGGCAGGAGCAAAACGCTCCGGGTCGAACTTCTCGGGATCGGGCCAGAATTGCGGATGGCGGTGGATCACATAGTTCATGATCACAACGCCTGCCCCAGCGGGTACAGTGTAGTTACCCAGTTGATCTTCGTTGATGGCTTGGCGGGCGTTGGCATGCGCCGCAGGGTAGAGGCGCATCGCTTCTTCGATCACCATCTTGGTATAGGGCAGTTTTGGTAGATCTTCCATCCCAGGTCTGCGTCCGTTTAATACACCATCCACCTCGGCGTGCAGTTTTTCCTCAACTTCAGGATTCTTGGAAAGCAGGTAGAGTGTCCAGGTCAAGGTGTTAGAGGTTGTCTCATGCCCCGCACCGATCAGCACGCGAATCTCGCGCGTCATCTGCTCATCATCCATCGGTGCGCCTGTATCCTCGTAGCGCGACTCCATCAACAGATCGAGCATGTCCACCTGGCGGCCACTCTGTTCAGCGCTGCCCTGCTCGGCAATCAGCTTGTGGCGAGCCGCAATCATCTCTGGTACGATGTGTTCGACCGCATGGTTAGATGTCCTCAGCTCTCGATTGAGCTTGGTTGGAACCCAAAGCGGCCAGGCAAAGATGCGGCCCAGGCGATAGTTGAAATATTCACTGCTGGCGGTGATGCTGCGTCCTAACTCTGCGCTCTCAGTGAGCAGATCGATGCTGAAGAGCGAAAGACCAACAATCCGCAACGTGAGGCGCATCATCTCTTTGTCGATGTCGAGCATCTCACCCTCAGCGCGCTTGTCCCACTCTGTGAGCATCTTCTGGGTGTTATCGGTCATGATCGAACCGAAGCCCATGATCTTCTGCCGATGGAAAGCAGGTTGCATCAAGCGGCGTTGGCGCAGCCAGAAGTCACCGTCACTGGTGAGGAGTGTTTCGCCCAACATGGCCTTTAACAACCCGTTGCCTGCCTCATTGCGTTTGTAATTCTTGTTGTTGTCCACAAACACATGCTTGAGATAATCTGGATGAAAGATCGCATACGACCAAAATGGGCCGAAGCGCATGCGCACAATGTCGCCATATTGACGAAAGGCGCGTGAGTAAAGCCCGAGTTGATCACGCCGAAATTCGGGTAGCACCCCAAAGGGCCAACTGCCCATGGAGGGAGGTGTTTTCTGGGCGCTTTTGTTGAGTGAAGAACCAGCCGACATCGTTGTCATAGATCGTACCCTCGTAAAAAAGTTAATCTCTCCTTGCCAATCCCCTGTTGTACAGGATTGCCGCATTGTAGCACATATTGTGAAATTTAGAACAAAGAGGGAATGCAAGATGCAAGTTACAAGTTGCAGAAAGTCGATTACAGACCTGCAACCTGCATCTTGCATCTTGCATAAATTTCAATCGTCGATTGTACAGTGTAGAATAGTGGCATGCCCAAGGAAGACCATTTAGCAAGTATTGAATTGTGGCAAAGAGCTGCACTTCTTCCAGGTTTGCCAATTTCAGTACTTGAAGCACTTGCCGATCATTCAACGCGTCATGTCTTTGCCCCCAATCAGATCATCTTTGACGAAGGGGCACCGGTCGCAGGGCTGTATGTGGTAGCAAGTGGTACGGTCAAAATTTGCCGCTTTTCGAAGGAAGGGCGTGAATATATCTTACAAATTTTCCAGCATGGCGATACCTTCAACGATGTGGCTGCAATGGACGGTGGCCCCAATCCTGCCACGGCGATCGCTATGACCGACACTGTACTATGGCGCATCGGACGACATGAGTTACAGATGTTGGCGCATAAATATCCTACTCTGGCTTGGGTGATGTTGGAGAGCATTGCGCGACGCACGCGTTATTTGGTGCATACGGTACAAGACTTGGCAATGCGTAGTGTACGCGCTCGGTTAGCAAGGTTGTTATTGGAGCAAGCGAGATCGAGCAGTAGCTCCGCCCTCCCGCAACTTTTGACGCAAGAAGAGATGGCCAGTCGCTTGGGCACCGTGCGCGAAGTGATTGGTCGCGCGCTGCGCAGTTTGGCCGCCGCCGGAATTATTGAAATTGACCGTCATCGGGTCGTGATTCTCGACCTCCAGCGTTTGGAAGAAGAGAGTGAATTGTAATCATCAAACTTTCAAAATAAATAGGAGCAATACGCAATGAAGATTAGCAATTCTACGTTGGAAACATGGGGAAAAATTATCGGTGTCATCATCGTTTTCTTCGTGATCCGCTCTGCCATTCAGTATTACAACACCGTGCCGCTCGTACCCACACCTGCGGAATCAACCGAAGCGACGGGCGCACAAGCGGGCGGTGCCAGTGAAGCGATCACAACCACAGCAACGATCAGTGAGACTGCCCCCATCAGCGAAACTGGGACAATGACTGCCACTGAGGCTACGACGACAACGACAGAGGCTAGCACAACGGAAGCAGTAACGACCACCAATGTCATCACAGACAGTGCACCCATCACCGAGGCGACAACGATCACGGCAACGGAAGCGACTACCGAAACCGCTCCGTTAACTGAGACCACCGGCACAGAGGCTACAAGCACACTGACCGCCACCGAAACCATAACAGAAACAACGCCCGTCACTGGAACCGGTAGCGGCGGCTAGCCTGATACTTCGTCTGAAGTCTGCGAAAACCAAATTTGCACAGACATTTTCCGAGCTCAGGCAGCGTGCCTGAGCTTTTTTATTTCGCTCATCTACGCAAAGTGCGAAAAAACGTCCCCCGCATGGCGCAAAAAATTGTAGGTAGTACGAAAATCTTCTGCGCCGTACGGGGGATGTTTTCGGGCAATCACAATTTTCAATGATGAGCATTGTATTCTTGTCATTGCTTCCTGTATGCCAATCATCACTCGTTACTTTATTCGTACTGGCTTCGTCTGTCTGGCCCTGGCCTTGCTAAGCGCACTCCTTCTGGCAGTCCGTCCGCTACTTACTATGCCGGATGCGATTGGTGCGCTAACACCGGTCTATTTTCACCTGTTCATGGTGGGCTGGGTCACACAACTGATCTTTGGCGTGGCCTACTGGATGTTTCCAATCTTCAAAAAGGAGCAACCGCGCGGATCGACGCCACTCGCCTGGTCCACCTACATTTTACTCAATCTGGGACTGCTCTTGCGCGTGGTCGGCGAACCAATGATTACAACCAGTACCAATCCACTGTGGGGTGGATCGCTGGCGCTTTCGGCATTGATGCAATGGGTGGCGGGTCTATGTTTTGTGATCAATACCTGGCCTCGGGTCAAGGAGCGTTGAGAGAGCGAGAACAATGCCAAAACTAAGTTGCTGGTTTGTCCGTGCCGCCTTTGTTTACCTGCTGGTTGGTTTTAGCCTGGGTGGGCTACTGCTGTGGAACAAAGGCATCCCCCTGACGCCCCAAATCTGGCGTCTCTTGCCAGTACATATCGAATTTCAGATGTTTGGTTGGATCCTACACTTGGCACTCGGTGTTGCCTACTGGATATTGCCGCGCTTTCAAACAAAGCGGCGCCGTGAGCGTTGGGCATGGAGTGCGTTTATTTTACTCAACTTGGGCTGTTGGCTAGTCGTCCTGGCCAGTTGGATTGACCAGCCAGTCATCATTCTGGTTGGACGGCTAGCCGAGGTCGCCGCCATCATGGCCTTTGTCGTTCATGCCTGGCCACGCGTCAAACCACCGATGGCAGTGTAAACAATTGTCCACCCATAACAAGTAGAAAGAGTTTAGAGGAATTCGTATTCACCCTCACCCCTCACCCCTCCTCATCCCCTCTAGCAAGCGCCAGATTCCTTTCCAATAAACGATGAGACTTTAGTCGCAGCGCTCCGCATTTTCTTCTGTTAGGCTGTTACCATCACGAGGCAATTTTCGCAGTGGCATAGCTTCTCAAGGTGAGAAAAATGGCGCAGCCCTTACCACAAATCACCCCCCTCAAATGCAATGGCTGTGGCCGCTGTGTGGAAGTTTGCCCTGCACATGTTTTTGGAATTCAACAGGGAAAGGCAGTGCTCGTTGCACCTCAACTTTGCACCTATTGTATGGCGTGCGAAGAGATTTGCCCAACCAATGCCATTGCGCTTCCCTTTGAAATTATCGTTCGTCAACCTGCCAAACCGAAGAGCGATTTGGCAAAATCAACATAATCAGGAGGCACCCATGAGACGTTTTATAGCGCTTCTGGCAATCGTGGTGTTGGTAGCTTCGATCATCGTCGCTTGTGGCGGTGATGAGGAAGCAACGCCACAGGCTGCACAGCCAGCAGCCGCGCAACCTGCAGCCGCCAGCGCAGCACAGGCCGACAGCAGCGGCGTTGGCATTCCCGATGCTTTGATGAGCATTGCCCAGGGTCGTGGACTTTCACCCGATGATATCCGCGCCGCCTTGATGACCTATATGCCGAGCGGCAAACATGATGATTATGTCATGTTCGCTTCGGGTGGCCATTCGGGCAACGTGATTGTTATCGGTTTGCCGTCGATGCGTATTTTGAAGGATGTTGCTGTCTTTACGCCAGAAGCGTGGCAAGGCTACGGCTACGGCTCGGATGAGAGCAAAGGCGTGTTGGATGGTGGCAACCCACAGAATCTGACCTTGCGCTCCGGTGACAGCCATCACCCAGCCTTGAGCGAGACCAACGGTGACTACGATGGTCAATTCCTCTTCATCAGTGACAAGGCTAGTGCACGCGTCGCTGTCGTAGATCTGCGTGACTTTGAAACTAAGCAAATCGTGAAAGATCCCAACTTAATCAGCAGCCATGGCGGTACCTTTGTCACCCCGAATACTGACTACGTGATCGTGGCCAGCCAATATGCTACCCCGCTTGGTTATAAATACGTCCCGCTCGACAAGTACAAAGAGGAGTACCGGGGCTTGATCACCCTTTGGAAATTTGACCGCGAAAAAGGTCGGATCGACCCAGCAAATTCATTCAGTATCGAGGTGCCTCCCTACTGGCAAGACTTGTGTGACGCTGGCAAATTAGTGAGCGATGGTTGGGGTTTCTGCAATTCATTCAACAGCGAAATGGCAACCGGCGGTATCGAAGAGGGCAATCCGCCCTTTGAGGCAGGCGTGAGCCAGCGCGACACCGATTATCTGCACATCTTCAACTGGAAAAAGGCAGCCGAAGTGGTTGCCGCTGGCAAGGCCGAAAAGCTAAATGGGATGAATGTGCTGCGTATCAAAACTGCGGTGGATGAAGGCGTCTTCTTCCTGGCACCCGAACCCAAAAGCCCACACGGTGCCGATGTGACGCCCGATGGCAAATACGTCGTGGTGGCTGGCAAGCTCGACCCGCATGTCACCGTCTACTCCTTCGACAAAATTCAAAAGGCGATTGCTGACAAAAAGTCAACACCCGATGAATTTGGCATCCCCGTACTCGATTTCGATGCTGTGATGTTAGCCCAGGTTGAGCTAGGTCTTGGCCCGCTTCACACCCAATTTGACGACAAAGGCTTTGCCTATACCTCGCTCTTCCTCGACAGTGCGCTGGCAAAGTGGTCACTCGGCGGCGATGATCCGGCTGGTTACAAGTTGATCTCGAAGACGCCAGTGCAATACAACATCGGTCACATCGCCGCTGCCGAAGGTGACACAGTCAATCCAGATGGTCATTACTTGGTTGCGCTCAACAAGTGGGCAGTGGATCGCTTCCAACCGGTGGGACCGCTGCTGCCACAGAATGAACAGTTGCTCGACATCGACAGCGATGCACCGAAGGTCATCTATGACATGCCGATGGGCGTGGGTGAGCCTCACTATGCGCAGATCATCAAGGCCGACAAGCTAAAGACCTGGGATGTATATCCGGAAGTCGGCTGGGACACGATTGCGCAGGCACCCTCTCCCTTTGCAACCAAAGCCGGCGAAGAGAAGATTGTACGCGACGGCAACAAGGTCGAAGTCTTCATGACGGCTGTCCGTTCACACTTTACCCCAGAGCACGTCAAGATTAAACAAGGCGACCATGTAATTTGGCACATCACCAGCATTGAAACGTCGATCGATGCCACACACGGATACACCCTCGGCGGTTACAATGTCAGCTTGAGCATTGAGCCAGGCGAAACCACCACCTTCGAGTTTGATGCGACACAATCGGGCACCTTCCCCTTCTACTGCACCGAATTCTGCTCTGCATTGCACTTGGAAATGACAGGCTACTTGTTAGTGGAATCGTAGAGGAGTGAGGATAGAGGGGTGAGTGATGCTTACCTCACCCCTCCACCCTCTTAGTTACGAGGATCGTATGATGTCTGAAAATCTGGAGCGAATCGTAGGGCCACGGATCCAAGCAGAAGAATTGCGCACACACCGTAGCCGCTACATGATTCCAACATTGCTCTTCGTGGTCGCAGCCGTGCTGTTGATTGCCTCGATCTTTCAGCCCTACTGGCGATTGACCCTCCATGCGCCGCAATATCCCAAGGGACTCAAGGTCATCGCCTCCCTGACCACACTCGCAGGGGATGTCAACGAGATCGACGAGCTGAATCACTACATTGGGATGCGCAAACTCGGCGAGGCGGCGACCTTTGAACGCTCGATTGCAGTGATTGGCGTGGTAGCGTTGGTGCTGCTTATCCTGGCTGCAATCTATATTCACAACAAATGGGTTACCCTGTTGACGCTACCTGCCCTGCTCTTGCCCGTGATCTTCTTGGCTGACCTGCAATATTGGTTGGCAAACTTTGGTCAGAATCTGGACCCGACAGCGCCGCTGTCCAGCAGTGTGAAACCCTTTATCCCCCCAGTTCTCTTCGAAGGTAAGATTGCGCAATTCAGTACCTGGGCAGAACCAGAACTCGGCTTATGGTTGGCGATTGCCGCTTCAGTGGTGATTCTGGTCGGTCTTTATTTTCATCGCCGGGCCTACAAACCGTTGGTCGATGCGGCTGGTAAGTCGGTAGCGTAAGTCAGTGAGACAGCGGGACACGATTATGAGCAAGCGAGGATGGGCCGTAAGTATTAGTTTGATGGTGGTAGTTTGTAGTTGGAATTGGGCTTTGGCACAGAGCACACCCTTTGACCTGCATATGGCCTTGACTGCGGCCCAACCCGATTCAACAATTGTCGTCCCGGCTGGCCGCTATACGGGAACTTTTGTCATCGACAAGCCATTGACCCTGATCGGCAGCGATCATCCAATTCTACAAGGGGATGGCAGCGGCGATGTGGTACGCATCCAAGCCAAGGGCGTGAGCTTGCGTGGCTTTATCATCCGTGGCAGCGGCAACTCCTTGGATCGTGAAGATGCAGCAGTGCGGGTGAATGCGAGCAACAGCCTCATCGAGGAAAACCAAGTAGAGGATGCACTTTTTGGTATTTATCTGGCCAACGCTGCCAACAGTGTTGTGCGCAATAATCTTATCCTGGGCAAAGACCTTCCCATCTCGCGCCGTGGCGATAGTCTCAAAGTGTGGTATAGCGCCAACACACTGATCGAAGGCAATACAATTCGCGATGGGCGCGATACCGTGATCTGGTTTTCGCCGAACACCATCACTCGCCATAACGTATTTGAAAACAACCGTTACGGCCTCCACTTTATGTCAACTAACAATCAGGTAATCGAACAAAACATCATTCGCCATAACTCAGTCGGCATCTATTTAATGTATGGAACGAACTTCCAACTGCGCCAAAATCTGTTACTGGACAACCACGGCCCTAGCGGTTATGGTATCGGGTTAAAGGAAGTCAACGATGTCACATTGGAAGGCAACCGCATCGTAAGTAACCGCGTTGGCATCTACATCGATAAGTCGCCACTGCTACCTGGGAGCAAGGTGAACGTTGTCACCAATCTTTTCGCCTACAATGAAGTCGGCGTGCAATTGCTGCCCGACGTGCACCACAACGAGTATACCCGCAACATCTTTCTTGAAAACAACGAGCAGATCGCCATCTCGGGTGGCGGGGAACTGAGTGAAAACGACTGGGCCGCCAATGGTGAAGGCAACTACTGGAGCGACTACGCAGGTTTTGATAGCAACCATGATCAGATCGGTGAGTTGCCTTATCAAGCCACGAGCCTCTTTGAAGATTTGATGGAGGAGTATCCCGAACTCCGAATTTTCCAACTGAGCCCAGCGACTGCCGCACTCGATCTGGCCGCCAAAGCCTTCCCCATCTTTCAGCCACGTGCCAAGATGAGCGATCCGCATCCGCTTACAGTGCCTCCTACGCTGCCCAAAGTCCCCGGCATCCCTGAGCCACCCCGGTTTGAGAATCTATTAGCAGCAGGCGGACTGTTGTGCATCGGGCTGGTGGTGTTACTCGGTGTGAATCTAAAAAAGCGCACGAAACGATTCGTGATTCGTAACTCGCAACTCGCAATTGGACACTGACCATGATCAACTTTTCTCATCTCAGCAAGCGCTTTGGCTCATACACTGCAGTCGACGACCTCAGCTTCGACGTGGCAACCCACGAAGCGGTCGCCCTCTGGGGGCCGAATGGCGCAGGCAAGACCACGCTCATCAAGTGTTTGTTGGGTTTGCTCAAGTATGAAGGGCGCATCAAGGTCAACGGCTACGATATGCACAAGCAGGGACGCGCCGCCCGTGCTAGTCTCGGCTATGTGCCCCAGGAGCTGGCCTTTTACGATGAGATGAGCACCCTGGACATGGCTGAGTTTTTTGCCCGTCTGAAACAGGCACCGCTCCGCCAGGTGCCGCAGGTGTTAGAGCAGGTAGGCTTGGCCGAACATGGTCAGAAAGCAGTTGGAGCGCTCTCCGGCGGCATGAAACAGCGGCTGGCCCTGGCGCTGGCGCTGCTCAACGATCCGCCTGTGCTGGTGCTCGACGAGCCGACCTCCAACCTGGATACAGTGGCACGCAGCCAACTGCTTTCCCTGCTCGGTCAGGTCAAGGCAGCGGGCAAGACGGTGATCTTCACCTCGCATCGCATCGAAGAGGTGGAGACACTGGCCGATCGTGTCCTAGTGTTGGAAACGGGCAAGCTGCAATTTGAGTGCAGCGCACGCGAATTAGCACATAGAATGGGTCTGCGTACCCAGATCAAGTTGCGACTAGCGGTGGGCATGCTCGACACGGCGCTGAGTATTCTGCGCAACGAAGGATTTAGCGTCCAACGCAACGGTGTCGGTGTCATCGTCGATGTCCCGCCTGGCGAGAAGGCGAAACCGATCCATTCGTTGAGCCGCAATGATATTCATGTGTTGGATTTTGAGATGGAATAGGAAGTGAGCGGTTGGAGGGGTGAGGGGTGAATTCCTCCAACCTCTTGATCGATAACCTGTTTAACCTGAGGCTACCATGAACACCACAACCGTTTGGACGCTGGCGGAAAAAGAGTTGAGAGATGCGCTGCACAATCGCTGGTTTGTACTTTATACGGTCGCATTTATTGGGCTGTCGCTGGCCTTCTCGTACTTATCGTTGGCAGGCGCAGGCATCGTTGGCTTTGCTGGCTTTGGGCGCACCGCCGCCAGTTTGATCAATCTTGTCTTGTTGATCGTCCCATTGATGGCGCTGACGATTGGCGCGCAAAGTTTGGCAGGTGAACAGGAACGCAACACGCTGGCTTACCTTTTGGCCCAACCTGTCAACCGGGTTGAAGTTTTTGTCGGTAAGTACCTAGGTCTTAGTCTGAGTCTGTTGGCCTCGCTCACCTTGGGCTTTGGCATCAGCGGCGTGGTGATGGCCATCAACGGCGGTGGAGCAAGCAATCCGGCTGCGTACATTCGGCTGGTCTGGCAGACCTTTTTGCTCAGCCTGGCGATGCTCAGTATCGGCTTTGTCGTGTCGGCGTTCAGTAAACGGGCAGGCGTGGCGGTAGGGATCAGCCTCTTTCTTTGGCTCACTTTCGTCTTCCTTGGCGATCTTGGGCTGATGGGCACAGCCATCACGATGCAGGCACCGATTGAGACACTCTTTTGGTCGTCGCTGATCAATCCGCTTCAGGTTTTCAAACTGGCAGCGATTCTCAACATCAACGCCTCGTTGGACATTTTAGGGCCAGCCGGCATCTATGCCGTGCAGGAGTATGGCAGTACGTTGCGTTCGATTTTGCTGAGCGTCCTGGCAGCCTGGGTTGCCTTGCCGGCTCTGCTAGCGTATTGGGTCTTTGCGGGGAAGAATGATTTGTAGGAGGAGTGAATGGTGAAGGGTGAGGTAAAAATGTTTCGTCGATTATTGGTAGGAAACATAAGTAGGGCTACAAGTAGCGTGGCTAGATCGTCAAGCCGCAATTCGCAATGGGCAATGCGCAATGTCGCCACCATTCTCGTCTTCGCCCTGCTACTACTCAACGCCTGTAGCCGAGGCGAACATGAAATCCGCCCGGCGGAGATCCATTATGGAGAGGATGTCTGCGCCGAATGTGGCATGATCATCAGTGATGCTAAGTACGCAAGTTCGATCTCGCTCCAAATTGGTACAGGGCGCTACCAAACGGTAATGTTTGATGATATTGGCGACATGATGGCTTACCTAGGCACGCATTCCGATGCGAAGGTGGTAGGTTGGTTTGTCCACGATTACGATAGCGAAGAATGGCTTGATGCAACTACGGCTTTTTTCGTAGTCAGCGAGCAGATCAAATCGCCGATGAATCACGGCATTGCCGCCTATGCCCAGCAATCGTCTGCCGAAGCCAGGGCTAGCCAGACCCATGGCAAAGTTGCAAAGTGGGATGAGTTACAAAAGCTTGAAACAGAAGGTCACAGTCATTCGTAGTGTCCAGGCACGCAGCAGTCCAATTTCTCCCGCAAATCGTGGTTGGACCGTATCATTTTTGGAATCGTGCACAGATAATCGCAGATCTTTACAGATAGTTTGGTAGAAAAATCTGCATTCATCCTTCAAATCTGTGTACAAAACTAAATAGTCGGCCTACAATGTTCGATTGAGTTGTTAGAAGGTAGTTTGTTTCGCTTGGGTATACAATAACTTGAATTGGAGAGATGAATGTTTCGTTTTCGCACGCTGTTTTTCGTTTCGTTGTTGATTTCGCTTTTGATCTTAGCCGCCTGCGGTGGCAACGATGATCCGCCTCCCCCCGTAGCCGATCCCCCTACAGCAACTTCGGCCCCTGCAGCTCCCGCCGTCGCAGCAGCCCCAGTCGGTGATGCCAAAAACGGTGAGGCTTTGTTCAATCAGACCTGTATTGCCTGTCATGGGCCAGGCGGCGTAGGTGTGAAAGGATTGGGCAAGGATATGACCAAAAGCACCTTTATTGCCGGATTGAACGACACAGAGTTGCTTGAGTTCGTCAAAAAGGGGCGGGATACCAGTGATCCATTGAATACAACTAAGGTTGCGATGCCACCCAAAGGCGGCAACCCTGCCCTTGACGATCCCAAATTGCTGGATATCATCGCGTATATTCGAACGATCAATAAACCGTGAGTGAAAAGTTGAAAGTGGCAGAGTAGCAAAGTCATAAGATTACTTTGATACGTTGCCACTTTGCTACTTTTCAACTCTTTCCCCTTTCCCTACTATGAACCAACCATACTTCGTTTGTAACGACCTTGCCTCACAACTGCCCGAGCTAGCGGCAGATAGCATCATTAGCCGTACGATCTATCGAGACGAGCAGATCCGTACCATCCTCTTTGCCTTTGCCTCTGGCCAGGAGCTTTCTGAACATGCTACCCCCTTTACGGCTGTGCTCCATTTTCTGCAAGGCGAAGCGCACGTGACTCTCGGCAAAGAAGAGATTGAAGCCAAGGCAGGCAGTTGGATTCGCATGGCCCCCAATCTGAAACATAGCGTCTATGCCAAGACCCCTGTACAGATGTTGTTGATGATGATCAAAGAAGCCGTATGAACCAGCCAACCCACGCCGATGTTCGTGCCCGTATCCCAATGCTGCTCTTGGCCATCCTGGGTTTGTTGGCGGCCATGTGGGCAGGTCTGTTGCGGCTCGGCTGGGATTGGCCAGTGCTGCAACCGACGTTGCCAATGGCGCACGGGCCGCTGATGGTTGGCGGCTTTCTGGGCACAGTGATTGGGCTGGAACGAGCCGTCGGGTTGGGCAAGCGCTGGGCCTACGCTGCGCCCATTCTCACTGCGCTGGGTGCCGTTACGCTTGCAATTGGAGCTAGCAACCAGTTCGGCGCGCTGTTGATGACATTGGGCAGCGCATGGCTGCTGCTGGCACTGATCCAGATTACCCGCATCCATGTCGCGTTGCATAGCCTGCTGATTGCAGCAGGGGGTGTAGCGTTTTTGATCGGCAATTTGCTCTGGCTCTCTGGCTGGCTGATTCCTTATGTAGTCCTCTGGTGGGCTGGTTATGTCATCCTAACGGTGGTCGGCGAGCGATTGGAGCTAAGCCGGGTGGTGCGGCTGGGGCGAGAGGCTTACCTCTCGTTTGGGTTGGGTGTCACGATCTTTGCCCTTGGCCTGGGCGCTACCGTTGTCAGCTTTGATTGGGCCATGCGCCTGACGGGTGTGGGTATGCTGTCGCTCGGCCTGTGGCTGTTGTACTTTGACGTGGCGCGGCGACGATTGAAAGCAGGCGGGCAGGCGCGCTTCATTGCAGTCACCTTGCTTTCCGGCTATCTCTGGTTGGCGATTGGCGGCATTCTTGCCATCTCTTATGGCGGCTTTATGGCGGGTCCATTCTACGATGCCATTCTCCATGCCATTTTTCTCGGCTTTACCATCAGCATGATCTTTGCCCATGCTCCGATCATTTTTCCTGCACTGCTCAGGATCGAAATGCGCTTCAGCCTGCGTTTCTATCTGCACACTCTTTTGCTGTCCATCACCCTTACGCTGCGCATTGTGAGCGACCTACTGTTATGGCAACCGGGTCGCCAATGGGGTGGGCTCCTCAATGTAGTTACGTTGCTCTTCTTCCTGTTCAACACCTTCCTATCCTTGCGTCCGCTTAAAAAAAGCTGATAAGTTGTTAATAATCGCTTTTTTGACTCGCTTCTCGAAATCCGAAACTTCCCGGTTTTGCGTTAAAAATAATGCTATTTACTGTAAAAAACAGCATCAATTAACAGCCAAGATTACAAATTGTCAGCATTTAGTCAACAAATGATGTATTGACATCCAGAATAAAACACTGCTATTCTGCTAAGTGTTAAGATTAACTTTTATCCACTACAAGGCAGGGGACTCACCAACATGACATTCAAGACCCGCTTGAAGATGCGACGGATCTGGCAATTGATCTTGTTTGCCAGCCTATGCATAACTGTTGTCGCTATTCAATATTCCACATCCAATCTGACACCCTACCGAGCTTTTGCTCAGACCAACCCGATCGTTTTAGAAAACCAAAATCCCGGTACAACCAAATGGCAGATCGACTACAATATCGGCACCGTTTCCAATGATTCAGCCCAGCAAATCAAAGGCTACGGCTCAGCGCCGAGTATCGATCAAGGACAGAGCATCAACTTCTACGTCACTGTGAACCCAACGCAAACCTTCACCATCGATGTGTTCCGTATGGGTTGGTATAACGGTGCGGGAGGTCGCCTGATGCAGTCGATTGGCCCGTTGAGTGGTACACCGCAGCCCGCCTGTCCACAAGATCCCACGACTGGGCTGACCGAGTGTAATTGGGCCATCGCCTACACTCTGACTGTTCCTGCCAACTGGACCTCTGGCATCTATCTGGCCAAACTGACAAACACGCAGGGATTCCAGAACTACATCATCTTTGTGGTGCGCGATGATGACCGCACTGCGGATTTCCTTTATCAGCAGTCGGTTACGACCTATCAGGCTTATAACAACTACCCGGACAATGGCACAACCGGAAAGAGCCTTTACACCCACAATAGCTACGGTGCCAACACCATCTACGGGACGCCGCGTGCGGTGAAGGTCTCCTTTGACCGCCCGTACGGAGGAACTGGCGGCTACGATGGCGGTGGCCAATTTGTCGAAGAGCAGTGGTGGGAGCGCTATTTCGTCAACTGGGTTGAGCGCATGGGCTATGATGTCTCGTATAGCACCGATGTCGACACCCATGTCAATGGCGCGCGCCTGCTCAACTTCAAAGGCTTTCTCTCCGTCGGCCATGACGAGTATTGGTCGAAGCAGATGTACGACGCAGCAGAGACGGCGCGCAACGCAGGGGTCAATCTTGCTTTCTTCGGCGCCGACGCAGTCTACTATCAGATTCGCTTTGAGCCTTCGAGTACGGGGGTGTCCAACCGCGTTATGGTCAACTATCGCAACGCAGCGCTTGATCCCAACCCCGATCCAACGCTCAAGACTGGCTTCTGGCGCGATGTCAACCGGGCCGAACAGCAACTGATCGGCGTGCAATATGTAACCGATGGAAGCTTCTCCAATATGCTGCCCTACTACATTGCGAATGCCTCGCATTGGGTGTGGGCCAATACCGGGTTCGTCAACGGCAGTGCGGTTCCCGGATTGCTCGGCTACGAGGTGGACAAGCTCTTCAGCGAATTTCCAGCACCGCCTGCGGTAAGTTATACCGTCTTGGCCAATTCGACCTATACGTCTACCAGCTACATTCCGAACGTGGTCGCGCCCAGCCAATCGTCGATCTATCAGACAGGCAGCGGCTCTTGGGTCTTTGCCGCTGGAACCATGGCCTGGGCCTGGGGATTGGATCGACCTGGTTATGTCAATGCTGGCATCCAACAGGCAACCAAAAACATCTTGGATCGCTTTGCCCAACCCCTGGTGCCGCCTTCGCCCACCCCCACTGCCACAGCCACGCCGCCGCCCAACTGCACAGGTTTGCAGCGCGAGGCAGAGGCAGGCACACTCGTCGGCCCGTTTGTGATCGGCAACGATCCGGCAGCCAGTGGCGGCCAATACATTCATGTACCCAACGGTGTCGGCGACCAACCCGGTGTACCGAGCCAGGCCAAGAAGGCCACCTACTGCTTCACGGTAACAACACCCGGTACCTATCGCATCAAAGCCGGTGTCTACGGTGCAAATACCTTAGACGATTCCTTCTATGTCCAGGTTGACAACGCACCAGCAGCTGGCTACACGTGGGATATTTTCCTCAACACCACCTATGCATCGGATTACATCAACAATCGGGGTGTAGCGGATCCTCTTGAGCTACAATTGACGGCTGGGCAACACACCGTCTCGATCTTCCTACGTGAAGATGGTACGCGGCTCGACAATTTGCAGTTGGAATTGGTCGACCGAGGCCCCGGCCCCGATCCGGTCTGTGCGGGATTGACCCAAGAGGCCGAGACGGGTGGATTAAGCGGTCCATTTATGATTGGCAACGACGCCACTGCCAGCGGCGGCCAATATGTTCATGCGCCGAATGGCACGGGCGACCAATGGAATGGCCCCAATGTCTCTCGCAAAGCAGCCTACTGCTTTAACGTGGCAACACCTGGCATCTACCGCATCAAGACCAAAACCTATGCTGCCAGCACCGCCGACGATTCGTTCTATGTTCAAGTTGATGGAGCGCCGGCTGTTGGCTACATGTGGGATATTCCCATCACCACCACCTACGCCAGCAGTTATGTCACGGATCGCGGGGTTCCTGGTCCGGTACAAATTCAATTGCCGACAGGAGCGCATACGGTGACATTCTACGTGCGCGAAGATGGTGCCCGCCTTGATACCGTTCAGCTCGAACTGGTGAGCGCAGGGCCAGGGCCAGATCCGACCTGTGCTGGGCTGGTTCAGGAAGCAGAGACAGGTTCATTGAGCGGTGCCTTTGCGATTGGCAATGATGCGCTTGCCAGTGGCGGCCAATATGTCAGCACCTCGGAAAGTGCGGGCGATCAATGGAATGGGCCTAACCCACAGCACAAAGTTGCCTTCTGCTTCAACGTCGCTGCCGCTGGGAATTATCGGATTCGCAGCAAAGTCTACGGAGCAGACGACCTGAGCGATTCGTTCTATGTGCAGGTGGACGGTGCCCCCGCTGCGGGTATGAATTGGGATATCTTCCCCAACACCACCTATCAATACGACTTCGTCAACAATCGCAACGTCGCCGATCCGGTGCAAGTGGTATTGACCAGCGGTCCGCATACGGTAACAGTCTTCTTGCGTGAGGATGCGGCACGGCTAGATACGATCGAGCTTGTACCTGTCATCCAAGGAACAGGAGCCAAGACAGTTCAAACCACCATTGAAGATGGTCATCTGTCGAAGCCAGGAGAATTGCTTGCCAAGGGAGTTAGCGGCTATATCTATCCACAGACAGGTTCGCAATCGGGTGAAGTTGACTTCGCAGGAATTTATCTCACTTTGCGTGATGAGGAGACTCAGGGTCAACGCTTTAGCCAACGTGTGCAAGCCGACCGCATCGGTCACTATCGGTTCGACGGCATGAAGCCAGGGCGCTACCTGTTAACGTTGGAGTTGCCAGATGCGTATCAGACTTCGACCAAGAGCCTAGAAGTGACAGCGACCGCAGAGCAAGAAGTAAACATTGCATTTGACGTAGTGATGGAAGGCAATGGAACTGAGGCTACGCAGAAGATTTTCTTGCCGCTGATGAATCGGTGAGAAAGAGTGACAAAGTGGCAGAGTGGTCATGTCACTCTGCCACTTTGTTTCATGATCGCTTACAAACGTAGAGGCGGCTCGCAGCCACCGGTGCTTGAAGGCCCGGCGGCTGCGAGCCGCCTCTACGCATATTGCATGAACTTTATCCAACCAGCAATGCCATGCCATCCGATCCTGTATCGGCACCGCCTGCCAGTTTACCACTCTGGGGATCAATCGTAATCGCATGAACCAAGCCAAAGGCACCGTGGCTTTGAGCCAGGCGTACGATTGGATGACGCTTGCGCACCTCGGCACAGATATATTCGGGAATACGGGCGTGACAGCGAATATCACCAGCCTGACAGTCGAAGCGGGCAGCGTGCGTCGCCTCGGTGGCGCTCATGCCAAAGTCGAGGATGTTGAGGATCACCTGCAAGCAGGAAGTGATGATGCGAGTCGCACCAGGGGCACCCAAAACCACCACCGGCTTGCCATCTTTGTAGATGATGGTTGGGCACATGCCAGTAGTTCTGCTCTTGGTCGGCGCAATCGAATTCGGATGTCCAGGGTAGGGATGGAAGTTGATCATCGAGTTGTTGTACATAAAGCCCAACCCTGGCGTAATCACTCCGCTTGAGGCGCCCAATGAGTGAGTCAGAGCCACACAATTGCCCCATTGATCGACCACACTAACATGGGTCGTCGTCGGTGTACCTGTGGCTGTAAAATCCACCTTGATCGGTTTTCCAGCATCAATATGAGCTCGCCATTCTGCCGCACGATCCTTCGACATCATCCAATCTAAAGGAACATCGACAAAATCAGGATCACCCAACAACGGATTGCGGTCAGCAAAGGCGGCTTTCATCGCCATCGAAACCGTATAGATATACTCCGGCGAGTTATGTCCCATCGCAGCCAGGTCGTAGCCTTCAAGAATATTGAGGATTGCAACTAAGGTAGGACCACCGTGCGGTGCGGCACCTGAAGCGAACTCATAGCCCCGGTAATTACCCGTTGCTGGAGTGTTATCCCGCAATTGGTAATTCTGTAAATCCTCTCTCGTCACAAACGAGCCATTGGCAGACAGGTCGCTCGCCATCCGATCAGCCAATTCACCATGATAGAAATCGGCTGGTCCCTTCTCGGCCAGATGGCGCAAGCTACGGGCATAATCTGGATTGCGGAAGGTTTCGCCCATGTCGGGCAGTTCACCATTTTTCAGATAGATGCGGCTAGCCTCGGCATTGCGTTCGATATACTCACGTGAAGAGACCGCTTGTGGATAAGAGGCTTTGCGTCGCAAGAGACGAGCCAAGGCATCGCTCACCTTGAACCCCTCATCGGCGATGTGCGCAGCCGGTGCAATCGCCTGCGCCCAAGAAATCGTGCCCCAACGCTCCAGGATCGTAGACATTCCCTTCACCCAACCCGGCGTGCAGATGGAAGTATAGCCAGCATCATTGACTTTGCCTTCGAGAAAAAAGCCCCATCCATCTGGGTTGGCCCCGATTACCTTATTGACCCACATGTCGGGTGTAACCAACGAGCCAGCGATAGCAGGTGCGTCGAGATGAATTGGGTTCATCTCTTGACCGGCGAGTTGCAGCGTCAATTCAGCGTAGCCGCCGATACCACAATTGAGTGGATCGACAAGAGCTTGTACAAAGGCACAGGTGACTGCGGCATCGATGGCATTGCCGCCTGCCATGAGCACTTTTGCCCCCTCTTCCACAGGAAGAGTTTGAGGGCCGACGATGAGACCAGACATGGAGTTCCTTTCAGGTAATTGCATTTTATTCGCGGATATGCTGCGCAGTATACCACTCGTTCTCAAGGTCAAAAATCTTAACCCATAGATGTCACGTCTGGTTAGATATGAAACATTTTCAACCAGACCTTGTGCATGCTAATACGATGACTGCCAAATCAACCGCGCAATCAAAGATCGCCGCAGCCCATCGCGATCCAACTTGCCTTCCTGGCGCTCTCGCGCCAGCCATTCAATAATCGGCGTACTATCGAGGTTAAGATCAAGATTGTCTTGTGGTGACATGGGTCAATCATATCACGCAGGGATGAGTTCGACAATGTTAACCGAAAGGGTAGAAGTAAGACAGTGACTCGGAGGGATAGCCACTGTCCTACTGCCCTACTGATTCTTCACAATCTTCACCGCCGTCCCATAGGCAAGGACTTCGGTTGCGCCCTGCAAAAACTCTGTAGCGTCATAGCGCATGCCGATGATGGCGTCAGCGCCGACTTCAGCTGCGTGTTGGACCAGGAGTTGGTAGGCGTCATTGCGTGCGGATTCGCAGACTTCAGCATATTCCCGAATATTACCGCCGACAATCTGCTTCAACCCGCCCACGAAGCCTTGACCAATCGAAGGTGATCGAACCACAATACCACGCACAACGCCCAAATATTGGGTGATCGAGTATCCAGCAATCTCATTGCCAGTTGTTACCATTGGTGTCATGATCTAACGTTTTCCTTTCCTATCGAGTAGAATACATAACAGATCAGCAGGACACAGAGCTCACGGAGGAGGCACAGAGTACACGGAGAGAGCAGAGAGAAAACTAACTTTGTGTTCTCTCCATATGCTCCGTGTAAACCTCTGCGCTCTCTGTGTCCTGCATTGCACAGTAAAGACGGAAACAATTCGACTGTTTTACTCGTATCTTACTCTATGTTCCGACGTTTTTTCAATCGAACTACACCCAGCACCAACAATGGTGGCTATCGACATGGCAATCAACACCTGATCGAGTTGCGCCAGGTGAAAAAGGGCTACCAGACCGCTGCTGGTGAGTTTTATGCGCTCAAGGGCGTCGATCTGAAAGTAGATCGCGGTGAGTTTGTGGCGGTAGTGGGCAAGTCAGGCAGCGGCAAATCGACCTTGATCAACATGATCACAGGTATCGACCGTCCCTCCAGCGGCGAGGTGTTGATTGGCGACACGGCGGTACACACTCTCGACGAAGGGCAGATTGCGGTTTGGCGTGGGGTGCATGTGGGAGTGGTCTTCCAGTTTTTTCAACTGCTGCCGACGCTCAGCGTAATCGAAAATGTGATGTTGCCGATGGACTTTTGTAACACCTTTCCACCTCGCCAACGCAAAGAACGGGCACTTTATCTGCTAGACCATGTCGGCATGGTCGAACAAGCTGACAAGCTGCCGACCATGATCTCTGGCGGTCAACAACAGCGCGCCGCCATCGCCCGCTCACTCGCCAACGATCCGTCGATCATCGTCGCCGACGAGCCAACCGGCAATCTCGACTCGAAGACGGCGGATGCCGTTTTTCATCTATTTGAAAACTTGGTGGCAGAAGGAAAGACGATTCTAATGGTGACCCATGATGATGGGTTAGCGCACAGAGCAAAACGCATTGTCACGATTTTCGATGGTGAAATTCTCAGCGATACAAGTACAGAACGCGGAACGCAGAGTGCCGAATCGAAGATTGAGAAAGTGGAACCGCAGCTCATCTTTTGATAACGACACGTCGTGAGAAATCTCGCACAGCAACGAATAAATTAAAATGATTTCACTACGCTGGCGCAAAGTCCTGCGCGATGTACTCTCCTATAAAACCCGCACCTTCCTCGTGATCCTCTCGATTGCGGTAGGGGTGACAGCGTTGGGTATGGTGGTGGCGACGGAGGTGACGATCACCACCGATTTGCCCGGCTCGTATGCGGCCATCAACCCGGCCCTGGCCATCTTAGGACTGTCAGGATTTGACGATGAATTGGTCAAAACCGTGCGCAAAATGCCAGGCGTGGCCGACGCTGAGGGAGGGCGGCGAGTGTCGGCCACCGTCCAAGTGGGCGAAAACGAGTCCAAGGAGGTGCGCCTCACTGCCTTTCGTCATTTTGACAAGCAGCAGCTAAATAAGGTTTGGTACGAAAGTGGCAAATGGCCACCAGAAAAAGGTGAAGTGCTGATTGAGCGCGCCTCGCTGGCGCTACTCAATGCCAAAGTAGGCGACACGATCACGATCCGCCTCAATGATGAGTTTACGCGCGACCTCAAAATTGTCGGCTTGACCCACGATCTCAACGAAATCTCGGCCTCGTTGACCAATCGCATCTTTGGCTATATCGACTTTGATACGCTGGAGTGGCTCGACGTGCCGACGACCTATGATCGGCTCTATCTACGCACTAGTGAGGGCCAGACCGATCGCAACCATATTCAGGCCGTGGCCGAAGATATTGGTCAACGTTTGGAACGTGCCGGCTATCAACTCTACTGGACCCAAGTGCCCGAGCCGGGCAAACACGAATTTGAGCAGTTTCTTGGCCCAATGACGATCATTCTTGGTTCGTTGGGCATTCTTTCATTGCTGCTCAGCGCCTTTCTGGTGACCAATCTGATCTCGGCTATCCTTGCCCAACAGACACGCCAGATCGGTGTGATGAAGGCAATCGGCGGACAGCGAGGACAAATTGCTGGGCTTTACTTGGCAACAGTATTGATCTTTAGCCTGCTGGCCATGGCAGTTGCCATTCCGCTCAGTTTACTTGGAGCCAATTGGCTCACACGTTTTATCGCTGATTTGATGAACTTTAATATTCTGAGCAGCCTCCTCTCGCCCCAGGTATTGGCGCTGGAATTGTTTGCAGGCGTGGTGATCCCCCAGTGTGCGGCACTTTGGCCCATTTTGCGCGGGACCCGTATCACGGTGCGCGAGGCAATCAGCGATTACGGAGTGAGCAGTGCAGACGGTCAAGGCGGGATCGAGTGGTTACTGAGCCGTATCCACTTTCTATCACGCCCCCAGTTGTTGTCGTTGCGTAACACCTTTCGCCGCAAAGGGCGACTGATTCTGACTGTCACCACCTTAACTTTAGCCAGCGCCATCTTCATTAGCGTATTTAGTGTACGTGCTTCGATGCTGGAAACGCTCGACGAGGCGCTTTCGTACTGGAAGTATGACTTGCGACTTTCGCTGGATCGACGCTACCGAGTTGATCTGCTCGAAAGCAAGGCGATGGCGATACCCGGCGTCACGGCAGCGGAGGGGTGGATTCTGTGGAACACCTTCCGCTATCGCCCCGATGGCACGCAGAGCGATAGCGTTCTCTTTGTCGCCCCACCGCCCAACTCACAGTTGATCCAACCGATTCTACTCGACGGGCGTTGGTTGCTACCCGAGGATGAAAATGCCGTTGTCATCAACACTGATCTACTCAACAATGACGCCGACGTGAAGGTAGGCGATACACTTGTGCTCGATATCAACGACAAAAAGACCGATTGGCAAGTGGTTGGATTGGTGCGTGGTGTAATGTCGGGTGCCTATATTTATGTCAACTTTCCATATCTGGCCGAAAAGATTGGTTCAGTTGGCCAGACCAGCACGCTGCATGTCGCTTTTGATCGTAGCGACGAAGTCAGTGTCCGCCAATACGCCGAACAACTGCGCGCCAACTTTGAGGCCAAGGGCATCCGCGTCAACAATCTCAACTTCACTTCCGAGCGGCGGCGGGTGGTGACTGGCCAATTTGATATTCTGATCGAAGTTCTGACCGTGATGGCTGTCCTACTGGCGGTGGTCGGGGGGCTGGGGCTCATGGGCACGATGAGCATCAATGTGCTAGAGCGCCGCCGTGAGATTGGCGTGATGCGTGCCATCGGTGCCTCGAATGGGATCGTCATTCGAGTCGTGCTGCTGGAAGGAATCGTAATCGGCTTGCTCAGTTGGATCATTGGCACCATCGTCGCTCTGCCCTTGGGCAAGGTGATGAGCGATGCCATCGGTGCAGGTTTTATCCACAGCGATCTAACGTTCGTTTTCTCAACCAACGGTGCCTTGGGCTGGCTGGCAATCCTGTTGATCATCGCGGCCTCGGCCTCCTTTGTGCCCGCCCGTAGCGCGGCCAAATTGACCGTGCGGGAAGTATTGGCGTATGAATAAGATCAACGTCATCTAATAGACAAAGCAAATCAAAGATGCACTTTTGTAGGGGCATCCGCTTGCCGGTGCCCTGGTTGCGTCCCCGGTTGGGCAACTGCAAGGGTGTGCCCCTACGCATCCTGATCGTGCAATGTCTATCTGCGTTGTGTATAAGTTTTACGAGCTTACGAGAGTAAGAACTTAGGAGCTTGCAACCACACTCTTCCAATCTCTTATTCTCCAGTCTTCAACCTCTATTATCTATGCGAACTTTTATTATTGCTATCGTCGTGATTCTGCTGATCGCCACCGGCGGTTATTTTTTGCTGCAAAGCCAGGGAAAACTTCCTGCACCGCTGACGGTCCAGGCTGCCGAAACAACGCCAGTCGCCACCCCGATCCAGGCGAGCAACGATGTAGTCGTGGATGCCGTCGTAGTACCTGTCCAATATGCGGCGCTGAGTATGGCAAGCAGCGGCATCGTAGCTGATGTGTTGGTCAAGGAGGGTGACCATGTCGACGCAGGACAGGTGATTGCCCGGGTTGATAATCAGCGCCAACTGTTGGCTGTCGCCCAAGCCCAAGCCCAGGTCGAGACAGCCCGGGCGCATCTAGCAGAGTTACAAGCTGGCCCCTTGCCCCAGGAAGTTGCGGCTGCCCAAGCCGCGGTCGATGGCGCACAAGCCCAACTCGACAAACTCGAAGAAGGTGCTCATCCGGCTGACATTGCGGCAGCACAGGCGGCGGTGAATCAGGCAGCCGCCCAGTATGACACTGTTGCTTCGGGGCCAACCCAGGCTGAGCTGGTGGCCGCCCAGGCAGATATGGCCAACGCCGAAGCGGTCTTGCGTCAGGCTCAATCGGAGTACAACAAGGTCAAATGGCGCAGCGATATTGGCATGTTGCAACAATCGCTCGACCTCGAACAGGCCACCAACGCCTATGAAGCTGCCAAAGCGCGCTATGAAACTGTTGCCGCCGGGGCCAAACCAGGTCAACTGGCCAGCGCCAATGCACAAATCCAACAGGCCCGTGCCAATCTTGACAAGGCTCGTTCGCCAGCTACCGTTAGTGATTTAGCCGCCGCCGAAGCCGAAGTGCGTCGTGCCCAAGCCCAACTGGATCTGACCAAAGCCGGTGCTCGCGCCGAAACAATCGCCGCCGCCCAATCCGATCTCAAAGCGGCTGAGTTGGTGTTAATGCAGAGTCAGGTAGATCTGACAAATACCGAGCTCAAGGCTCCCTTTAGTGGAACGATTGCCGAACTAAAATTGAAAGTGGGCGAACAGGCCAGCGCCGGACAGATCGTTGTACAGATTGCCGATCAATCGAGTTGGCTGCTCGAAACCGACGACCTGACCGAAATCAACGTGGTCCATGTGCGGGAAGGGGCAGATGTCGTCATTACCATTGATGCACTGCCGGGCCAAATCTTTAGCGGTACCGTACTGAATGTCAAGCCGCTTGGCGAGTCAAAGCAGGGAGATATTGTCTACACAGCGACAATTGAGATCAAGGAGAAAGATGCACCACTGCGCTGGAAGATGAGCGCAGCAGCGACGATTCGGGTGGAATGAAGTTACCAACTCTTGATCGGTTTCCGCATCCCATCCTCGATCCACAAAAACTGCCCTGTGATCTGTGCCATTTCATCACCCATCAGCTTCAGGATCAATTGGCTGGCCTTCTCAGGTGGATCGCCTCCGGTCTCGTCCACTTTACGCACCCAGTTGCGATAGCCTTCGGCTTCGGGTCCGAGTTTGGTCACTTGATCACGAATGTCGGCCCACATTTCGGTCTTGACATCGCCGGGATGGATCACGTTGGCTGTGATACCTGTACCTTCCAGTTCGGCTGCCAGGTGGCGGGTGAGGGTGTTGAGTGCGACTTTGCTGGCAGCGTAGGCACTGTTCAAACCACCTGGGCCATCAAGCGAAGCCGCCGAAGTGACATTGACGATGCGCCCCCAGCCCAGTGCGAGCATGTCGGGCACAAAGGCACGACAGATACGGTAGGGAGCCAGCGTATTGACGGTCATGGTTTGCAGCCAATAGTCTGGATCGCTCTCATGCAGCTTTGCGATTGGGCCAAAGATCGCGGCGGCGTTGATCAGAATAGACGGCGCACCAAGTTGCTCAAGCACATCCTGGTGCAATGGTTCAATGGTAGCGAGGTCACCTAAATCGGTTGGAAAGGAGCGCGCTTGGCCACCTTGTTCCTGGATCGAGGCAACCGTATCTGCCAGCGCCTCTCGGCTACGAGCAACCAACGCCACCGTTGCGCCGTGGCTGGCTAGCATCAACGCAATCTGCTTGCCGAGTCCACGGCTGGCTCCTGTAATCAATGCAATTTTTCGACGAAGTGTATTCACAACGTATCTCTCGCCTTTCTATTTATGAACTGATGTTTCGCATGTCGCCGAGAAGTTTAGTCAAGCCCCACTGATTTGAACCGACAAGTGCGTAACATGAATGATTCAACAAGCGCATGGATAAACGACTTACAAAGTAGCATGATCAGCCTAGAGTGTCAATGGCTAGAAAGACATCTCTAATCGTGCAAAATGTTCACTCTTGGACTCCTAACGTTGTCGATTCTGCGCCTAGTCTCTCCTCGCTTTTTCTACTAAAATTCGTGGTTGTGCGGATTACTTCAAATCATTCTCAACTGCTCTTACAACAACTGGCTGACAGCACCTTCCCTATTGGCGGACAGGCGCATTCGTTTGGACTAGAGACTTTGGTCAACGAAGGGCAGATCACGCCGCAAACGTTGGAGCCATTTTTATGCGACTATTTGAGCGAAGGAGCGATTGTTGATGGCTGGTTTTGTCGCCAAGCCTATCGACTTGCGGGCGAGGAGACGAACTGGTGCGATGCGTGGCTATTGCTGAACCAACGGCTTTCCGCATTGCGCACTGCACGCGAAAGTCGCAGCGCCAGTGCGGCATTAGGACGTCGGTTTCTAACGCTTGTGCAGAGCCTGTCACCACAGCCGAGCTTGGCTTCTGCCTATCAAGCCAGCCGAGCCGCCGGGGAAGAGGTACACTATGCGACAGCATTCGGCTTTGTTGGCGGAGTATTGACGCTGGGGGAAGAGGCAACGGTACTCTTCTTTTTACAGCAAGCAATCAACGCGCTGCTCGCCGCTACCCAAAAGATGATGGCGATTGGACAAAGTCAAACTGTGCGTATCCTCTGGCAAATCAAGCCAGCCATACTCGCCGCTGCCGAGCAAAGTCGATCCTGGTCGTGGGAGGAAGGCATTTCTGCGTTTGGGCCGATGTTGGAGGTTGCCAGTATGCGCCATCCACGGTTGCCAGTGAGGTTATTTATTAGTTGAGCGAGACAAGGAGATTGCTAGCAAGAATCTCCTTGTCTCTCAATCTTCTTTTTATGCCCAAACGTGGTGTTACTGCCAATCTCGCCCTCCATTTTCGCCAGGAGACAGATGGCAATGCGACTCTGCTCGATATCTGTACCCAAGAGCCGCCTTTGCGGGTAGTTCGTGGCTTTATGAATACAGAGGGTGAGGCGTTGGTCCATTTGCACAACCTTTCTGGCGGGGTGCTGGGCGGTGACCAATTAGGGTTGTCTATTCATGTCGGAACAAATGCCAAAGCTCAAGTGACATCAACTGGATCGACACGGCTTTATCGACATCGGCACGGCGAGTGCAATGCGTTGCAACAAACAACGATCAATGTAGCGGCAGGTGGGATGCTGGAATATCTGCCAGACACCTTGATTCCGTTTGCTGGCTCTCGTTATCGGCAATGTACGAAGATTGCACTGGCAGAGAATGCAGGGCTCTTCTACTGGGAGATTATCACACCAGGACGGGAGGCGTTGGGCGAGCTATTTCACTATGAATGGCTGCGCCTGGATCTCGACATTTGCGCTGGGGGCAGACCAATTGCCGGTGAACGGGTTCAACTAGAGCCCACATCGAGACCGCTTTCGTCGCTGATGCGGCTTGGGCAATTTCGCTATTTTACAACCTTTTATGTCTGCTGCGTAGGCGTCGCCGCAAGCAATTGGCTGACCTTGGAAGCAGCGTTGGATGCATGCGCTGCCGAACAGAGTGTGCCCGATGAAACGCTTTGGGGAGTCAGCACTTTGAGTGCGCATGGGCTTGTGATCCGTGGGTTGGGGATGAACAGCCGCACTTTGCAGCATGGCTTGCTATGCTTCTGGCAAGTGGCAAAACGGGAATTGTATGGCAGAGAGGCAATCATGCCGCGCAAGATCTATTGAAATGAAGGATAGGCAGACATGCACTTAACGCAACGTGAACAAGAAAAATTACTCATCTTCGTCGCTGCTGAGCTAGCACGCAAACGGCGCGCCCGTGGCCTCAAACTGAACTATCCCGAAGCCGTAGCTCTGATTACGGCAGAAATCATGGAAGCAGCACGCGATGGCAAGAGTGTGGCAGAGATCATGACCTGGGGCACCACCCTGCTGACCAAAAACGATGTAATGGCTGGCATCGCCGAGATGATTCACGACGTCCAAGTCGAAGCAACTTTTCCCGACGGCACCAAGTTGGTGACCGTGCATGACCCGATTCGGTAAACGATTGCGAATTACGAGTTGCGATTCCACAATTCGTAACTCGTAATTCACCAACCTATTTCACATGGAACCTGTTTTACTTGCCGTCAACGGCACCTTAATGCGTGGACTGGCGCTCAATCCCAACCTACTCAATGTTGGGGCCACCTTTGTCGAAGAAACCACCACCAGCCCGGATTATCGTATCTGGACGATTGGCGACCGCCATCCAGCCATGCAACGAGTAACAAGCGGTGGGGTCGCTGTGGCCTTAGAGGTGTGGGCGGTGCCACCCGTTGGTCTGGCATCGATCTTGCTCAAGGAGCCGCCAGGACTCTCTATTGGCCTGGTAACCCTAGCCGACGGACGTACGGTCCTCGGCGTTCTCGGCGAAGCCTACCTCTGCGCTACCGGCACGGAGATCACACAGTACGGCGGCTGGCGGGCGTATATGGCAAGTAAACAGTAGGACAGTGAATCCGTAGGACAGTAAGACAGTCATCAGTAAATTTGGCCACTGTCTTGCTCTCCTACTGTTTCGCTGTTTCGCTGTCTCACTGACTACAAATGACAAACACTCCACTTCTCGAAACACGCAAGCTGACCAAACACTTTGGCAAGTTAATCGCCAATGATGCGATTGATCTCGTCGCTTATGCTGGCGAAGTTCACGCTATTCTGGGCGAGAACGGTGCTGGCAAAAGTACCTTGATGAAATCGCTCTACGGCTACCACCGACCTACCTCGGGTGAGATTTTGCTGAATGGGAAGCCAACCGTGATCGCTTCGCCACTGGAAGGGCGCAGATTGGGAATCGGCATGGTCTTTCAGAACTTTACACTGATCCCAGCCATGAGTGTAATTGAGAACATTGCCCTCTTTCTTCCCAATTTGGGCATCGTGATGCAACCCAAAACGATCGAGGCAAACATTCGCCAGGTCAGCCAGCGCTATGGATTGGAGGTTGACCCACGCGCGCTGGTGGCAGATCTGGCAATGGGCGAACGGCAACGGGTCGAGATTCTCAAAATTCTGTTAGCAGGAGCAAAAATTCTGATCTTCGACGAGCCGACCAGCGTGCTCACCCCGCAAGAGACGGAGGGACTCTTCGCCATTTTTCGCAAATTGACTGGCGATGGCTATGCGGTACTCTTCATCACCCACAAACTGCCCGAGGTAATGGCCACGGCGCAGCGTATCACCGTTTTACGTCAGGGAGCAGTGGCAGGGGTTCTGTCGCGCAGCGAAGCCAGTGAAGATGCCATCATACGCCTGATGTTAGGCACTACACCCCCCGAAAGTGCGCAACGGCCCGTCAATCAGCATTCGCAAGGCACCGCTTCGCCTGTAGCTGAATTGGAAGAGGTTAGCTTGGTGGATAAGAGTAGTGGTATTGGGCTGAAGGCTGTCACCCTCTCTATCTTTCCAGGCGAAATCGTGGGCATTGCTGGCGTCTCAGGCAACGGGCAGAGCGAATTAGGTGATGTCATTCTCGGTATGCGTCCCATTGACCAGGGGAAGGTTCGCCTGATGGGTGTGGATGTCGCAAACTGGTCAATTCGCCAACGCCTACAGTCAGGCGTCGCCTGCATTCCCGAAGACCCCTTGCGCATGGGTGCAATTCCGGGGATGAGCGTGGCTGAAAACATGATCCTAGGCGATCAGGCCAACTACTGTCGTCGGGATCGGCTACGGATGGATTGGTCCCGGGCGCGCAGCCAGGGAGATCGGCTGCTCAATACCACCTTTCTCTCTACCCCACCCGGCCTCGACCGAATGGTCGAAACGCTTTCGGGTGGGAATCTCCAACGTGTCGTGATTGCACGTGAGCTTGGGCGACAGCCGCGTTTGCTCCTGGCCTACTATCCAGCGCGCGGGCTCGATATCTCAAATGCCGAGGCCATGCGCCGCTTACTACTCAGCTATCGAGCACAAGGGACCGCGATCTTGCTGATTTCAGAGGATATGCAGGAACTTTTCACGCTAAGTGATCGGCTAGCAGTGCTCTATCATGGGCGGGTCGTCGGGCTCTGCCGTCCAGAAGAGACAGATGTGTATGCGGTGGGTAGGTTGATGACAGGCGGGAAATAGGAGATAGGGTGCTGGGGTGATGAGGAGATTGTGGCTTTTCAGTCTCCTACTCTCTCATTTCTTATTCTAGTTACGGGTATTAGGAGGAGTTTTGGCACGTACTGTTTCACGCTATTCAGCCACACTTTTATTAGCACTCGTACTCTTTGCCATTCTCTTG
Source organism: Caldilineaceae bacterium (assembly GCA_046328715.1). GTDB lineage: Bacteria > Chloroflexota > Anaerolineae > Caldilineales > Caldilineaceae > JAXLWB01. The sequence goes on from JAXLWB010000015.1 coordinate 88,745, forward strand.
CTGCTTTTTGGCAAAGATCCACTGCGCGCCTACGGTGATATCTTTCGCAGTACCTTGGGCAGCAGCTACGGCCTTTCCGAAGTGGTGGTGAAGCTGATTCCGCTGCTCTTCTGTGCGCTTGCTGTCCTTCTGCCAGCGCGGATTGGTCTGGTCAACGTGGGCGGCGAAGGTCAGTTATATATGGGTGCCTGGCTGGCTACATGGAGCGCATTGACCTTTGCTGATGTGCCACGTGGCGTGGGCGTGCCACTGGTCTTGCTCTTTGGCTTCGTGGGTGGTGGACTTTGGGCCTTAATTCCAGCCTGGTTGCGGGCGCGCAATTGGGTCAGCGAGGTGATCTCGACCTTGCTGCTCAACTATGTGGCGATTCAGTTTGTCAACTACTTCATCTTTGGTCCCTGGCGTGATCCGGAAAGTGCCAATTTTCCGCAAACCGTTAAGTTCAGTGAAGCACTGTTGCTCCCCATGATGCCGACCAACCGTGTGCATCTCGGGCTGTTGGTCGCACTGGTGGCACTGGTCGTAATCGATTTTGTATTACGAAGCACAAAGTGGGGCTATTCGATGCGTGCGATCGGTGGCAATGCCGAGGCAGCCCAGCGCTATGGACTACCCATTCAACGCTACATTTTGATCACAATGTTTATAGCTGGTGGCCTGGCTGGCTTGGCTGGCGTCGGCGAGACGATGGCGATCCAGGGTCGATTGCGCCCTGGGTTTTCGCCTGGGTTCGGCTATATGGGCTTTTTGATCAGTTGGTTGGCGGGTCATAATCCATATGGGGCACTGGCAATGGCCGTTCTGCTTTCGATCATCGCTCTGGGCGGCGACACGTTGCAAATCACACAGTCAATGCCCTTTTCGACTGTCAATATTTTGATGGCACTGATTTTGTTTGTGGTATTGGGCAAATTTTTCGGGAAAGAGCAGAAAAGGTGACAAGGTGACTTGGCATTGAAACACTGTCACTGTGTCGTCCTGTTATAAAAAGGGGGCCTTTTGTTCGCATTTATCGTCGGAGTATTGACCAGTGCCATCCAGGCAGGGACCTCCGTACTCTATGCCGCCCTGGGTGAGGTGATCAGCGAGCGGGCCGGGGTGATCAACCTGGGCGTCGAAGGCGGCATGTTGATGGGTGCCGCCACTGGGTTTATGGTGACGCAGCAGAGCGGCAATCCCTGGTTGGGAGTGCTGGCGGCAATGATCATTGGCGGGATCTTCAACTTAGTCTTTGCTTACCTAGTTGTCACACGCAATGCCAATCAGCTAGCCAGTGGGTTAGCACTTGGCTTCTTCGGCATCGGGCTGAGTGCCTTTATCGGGCGACCCTATGTCGGTCAGTTGATTGATGCTTTACCCAAAGCACCGATTCCTTTCCTGGCCGATCTGCCTGGTGTTGGGCGCATCCTCTTCAGCCATGATTTGCTCACCTATGCGGTGCTACCGATTGCACTGCTGATCGCCTGGGTGTTATTGCGCACCCGCTGGGGACTATCACTTCGCGCTGTCGGCGAGAACAAAGTCGTCGCCTTCGCTGCTGGGCTGCGCCCCGATTGGCTGCAATATCAAGCCATCTTTTGGGCTGGGGTATTGGCAGGATTGGGTGGTGCGCATCTTTCGCTGGCCTTTACCGGCGTCTGGCAAGAGCAGATGACTGCCGGTCGCGGCTTTATCGCCGTTGCACTGGTGATCTTTGCGCAGTGGAAACCGATTCGAGCGATCTGGGGGGCGCTTCTGTTTGGCGGAGCGCTGGCCTTTCAACTGCAATTGCAGGCACGCGGCGCGCCAATTTCGCCCTTCTTTCTTGATATGTTGCCCTATCTGCTCACCCTCGGCGTCTTGCTCTTGGTTGGGCGCACCGGGCGCAGCGCTATGCCGGAAGGGTTAAAAACTGTGTTTGAGGGAATGCGATAACGGCCCCACCCTAACCCTCCCCGAGGAGGGAACTGTCACGGGACGGGTTATAAATTGTGGACAAAAGGGAAAAATGAATCCGTCCTTTCACGGTCCCCTCCCTGGGGAGGGCTAGGGTGGGGCTTCGTTAGTTCATCATAACTTATTCAACTTAAAAGGAAAACAAGATGTTTCAAAAACACAAGCGATTTTTTCATCTGTTGCTCTTACTCACATTGATTGCAATTTTAGCCAATTGTGCGGCTCCGGCGGCTGCCCCAAGTGGGGATGCAAATGCCAAGAAGATCACGGTAGGTGCGCTGCATGTTGGGGCGATCACCGATGCGGGTTACAATCAGGCCCATCATGATGGCTTGATGAAGATGAAGGAGAAATTGGGCAACGTCGAAGTGATCGAGGCCGAGAATGTGCCCGAAAGCGCCGACGCCGAACGAGTGATGGAGCAGATGATCCAGCAGGGAGCGACCATTATCTTTCCGCAGAGCTTTGGCTATCTCGACCCGGCGCTTAACGTAGCGGCCAAGCACCCAGATGTGACCTTTATGCATCCGGCTGGCTTCAAGTTGGCACCCAATCTTGGCACCTATTGGGGCAACAACTTCGAGGCGATGTATCTGGCTGGAATCGCTGCTGGCGGCGCAACCAAGAGCGGCAAACTCGGCTTTATTACGGCCTTCCCGATTCCGAATATCCTTGCTTCGGTCAATGCATTTCAACTCGGTGCGAAATCTGTACGCCCTGATGTGGTTACCACCTTAGTAACCAATGGCTCATGGGTTGATCCGACCAAAGAAGCCGCGGCGACCAATGCTTTGGCCGATGCGGGTGTCGATGTGGTCACAATGATCGTCGATTCGCCGATCACGGTGGTCAAAACTGCCGAAGAACGGGGCATTTATGTGGTGGGTTTCCATTCCGATGCACTGCAACAGTTTGCACCGAAGGGCTGGCTGACCGGTGTTGCCTATACCTGGGGCGATCTCTATGCCCGCATCGTCAAGTCAGTCGAAGACAAAACCTGGAAGAGTGAGCACATCCGCGGTGGCATCGAAACCGATTATGTTACCCTCGCCCCTTACGGCCCCGCCGTCACCGATGAGCTCAAGACCAAAATTGAGGATGCCAAGAAGAAGATCATCAGCGGCGAACTCAAGATCTTTGCTGGCCCGATCAAGGACAACGAGGGCAACGAAAAGATCAAGGCAGGCGAGGCTGGTGGCATCGAACTGCTCGACACCACCGATTGGCTAGTTGAAGGCGTGATCGGACAGACGAAGTAGTCAATGATTAATGGTGAATGGTTAATTTTTAATGGTTAATGAGAGATGCTCTCCTTTACCAAGTGTGCCTATAGGGCTACATTATTAACAATTCACCATTGACCGTTCACCATTAACCATTTTTATGTCAACCTACACAATCTCTGCCGAACCACATCCGATCACACTGGACCTTGCCCGCACTGCATTGATGGTGATCGACATGCAGAAGGATTTTCTCTATCCGAACGGCTTTGGGGCATTTCTGGGCAATGATACCAGCCTCTTATTGCGAGCGGTTGAACCTACTCAACAAGTCTTGGCGGCGGCACGTCGCAAGGGCCTTTTGATCATCCACACCCGTGAGGGCCATGTTCCTGATCTGAGCGATTGTCCTCCTGCTAAGCGCGAACGTTGGACATCTGGCACACGGATCGGTGATGTGGGTCCGATGGGGCGTATCCTAGTGCAAGGGGAAGAAGGCCATGCCATCGTCGATGAGTTGGCACCGCTGCCAAGCGAAATCGTGCTCGACAAGCCGGGCAAAAATTCCTTTTACGCCACCAACTTGAATGCCATCCTGAAAGAACACAACATCCGCACGCTGATCATTACCGGTGTTACTACCGATGTCTGCGTTTTTACCACCACGACCGGTGCCAACGATCATGGCTACGATGCCGTGGTGCTGGCCGACTGTGTTGCTTCATACAGCCCGGAACGTCATCGTTTTGCACTGGATACGATCAAGGCGCAAGGGGGGATCTTCGGCTGGGTGAGTGACTCGGTAAAATTGCTGAAGGAGATTAGTACATGAAACCAGGCGAGATCCTTGTTGCCGATGCACCCGCCATCGAGGCCAATGTGGGACGCAAGACGGCCAAACTTCTTATCCGGCACATGGGAGACCGCCCGATCCAGGTCGGGAGTCACTATCATTTTTACGAGGTCAACGCGGCGTTGCACTTTGATCGTCTGCTTGCCTATGGCATGCGGCTCAACATACCTTCGGGCCTGGCCGTACGCTTTGAGCCAGGCGATGAGAAGGAAGTAGAGTTGGTAGCATTGGCAGGGGATCGAGTGGCATTGGGGCATCGGGGATTGGTCAATGGGAGCATAGAGAATAGAGAGTCGTAATTACGCAATTGCGTAATTACGACTCTCTATTCTCGTTTTACAGCGGAGACGAATATGGCACTACAAATTCCACGCAAACAATATGCCGATCTCTACGGCCCAACTGTCGGTGACCGCGTCCGGCTAGCTGACAGTGAGTTGATCATCGAGGTAGAAAAAGACTTTACCGTCTACGGCGATGAGATCAACTTTGGTGGCGGCAAGGTAATCCGAGATGGCATGGGGCAGAGTGGTGGAGCAACAGGTACACAAGTGCTTGACCTGGTGCTCACCAACGCGCTGATCCTCGATCATTGGGGCATCGTCAAGGGCGACATTGGTATCAAGAATGGGCGCATCGTCAAGGTGGGCAAGGCAGGCAACCCAGATACGATGGCTGGCGTTGATCCCGAGCTGATCGTGGGTGCCGGGACCGAGGTTGTAGCCGCCGAAGGAGCAATTGTCACCGCGGGTGCGCTCGATACACACATTCACTTCATTTCGCCGCAGCAAATCTACGAAGCACTCTCCAACGGCATCACCACTATGATCGGTGGCGGCACCGGTCCAGCCACGGGGACCAACGCCACGACCTGTACGCCAGGGGCCTGGAATCTGGCGCAGATGTTTCGTGCCGCCGAAGCCTGGCCAATGAACTTTGGTTTTCTGGGCAAAGGCAATGCCGCTTTGCCGTTGCCGCTGGCTGAACAGATTCAAGCCGGAGCCTGTGGTCTCAAGTTGCACGAAGATTGGGGCACCACGCCCGCCGCCATCGACAACTGCCTCGACGTCGCCGATCAATTTGATGTGCAGGTCGCAATCCACACCGACACGCTCAACGAAGCAGGTTTTGTCGAAGCGACGATTGCAGCGATCAAGGGACGTACAATCCACACCTATCACACCGAAGGCGCAGGTGGCGGACATGCCCCAGATATCATCAAGATCGCTGGCTATCCCTACATTCTGCCTTCCTCGACCAACCCAACTCGTCCCTTTACGGTCAATACGATTGCTGAACATCTCGATATGTTGATGGTCTGTCACCATCTCAATCCGCAGGTACCCGAGGATGTCGCCTTTGCCGAAAGCCGCATCCGTGCCGAAACCATCGCCGCCGAGGACATTCTGCATGATCTGGGCGTGATCAGCATGATGTCGAGCGATTCGCAGGCGATGGGGCGCATCGGCGAAGTGGTAACCAGAACCTGGCAGACAGCACACAAGATGAAGGTGCAGCGCGGTGCCTTGCCGCAAGACAGCGTCCGCAACGACAATCTACGTGCCAAGCGCTACGTGGCCAAATACACCATCAATCCAGCGCGGGTACACGGTGTCGGTCATGTCGTTGGATCGATTGAGCCGGGTAAGCTGGCCGATCTGGTGCTCTGGAAGCCGGCCTTCTTTGGCGTCAAGCCGGAGATGGTGATCAAGGGCGGCTTTATCGCCTGGAGTGTGATGGGTGATGCCAACGCCTCAATCCCGACCCCGCAGCCGGTTTTCTATCGCCCAATGTTTGGCTCGTTTGGTTCTGCTATGCTTGATACGAGTCTGCTCTTTATGTCCAAAGTGGCAGTGGAGAGTGGACTACCCAGCCAACTTGGCTTGCGCAAGTCTGTGGTCGCCGTTGAAAATTGCCGCAGCATTGGCAAAGCCGATATGATCCACAACGACGCTACGCCCGTGATTGAAGTCGATCCCGAAACCTATGATGTATGCGCCGATGGTGAGTTGTTGACCTGCGAACCGGCGGATGTACTGCCGATGGCGCAACGGTATTTCTTGTTCTAGTACACCTGGACATAAGTAAGACAACAGACTACTTCTGGGAAGGCACCTTCGCACAGTCCTTTCTGTAGACGGTTCCTTTCTGGAGGTAACTGGTGACAGAAACAGCCTTCAGCAAATCGCGGTGGGCACTCCTCGCCTGACAAACACACAACAGATCGTCAGATAGGTTCTCCTCAGTTCAATTTACCCTTCTACCTCAAATTATCGAGCATCCTGCGCAGTAGTATCGTAATGAGTCTGAAATATAGAAATCATGAAACTTACCATACAGTATAAGCTAATGAACAGCATGATGAAAGTGTAGCTATTTGCAAACGATGAACCTCCATTCTTATCCCCTTCTTGCACATCGTTATCGCCTGCTAGAACCGCTAGGCACCGGCGGCATGGGCATCGTCTACCGTGCATTTGACCGCTTAACAGGGCAAACCGTAGCGCTGAAGCAAGTACAGGTGATACCCCAATCGTTGGTCTTCGCCTCGCCCCCAACACCGAACGACACTCAAAGTCTGTTGCTGGCCCTAGTCCAAGAGTTCAAAGTGCTTGCGGCGCTACGTCATCCCCACATCATCAGTGTGTTGGACTACGGCTTTGATGCCAACCGCCAGCCCTACTTTACGATGGAGTTGCTTGAACACTCGCAAACCATCTTGGAAGCCGGCCGTAACCAACCATTGGCCGTACAGATTGACCTGCTAATACAAACCCTGCAAGCACTCACCTACCTTCATCGGCGCGGGATTCTGCACCGCGATCTGAAACCAGACAATGTCCTCGTCAGCCAGGGGCGGGTCCGTCTGCTCGACTTTGGCCTCTCGATCTTGCGTGAACAGGCTCAAAATGCAGATGTTTCTGGCACAATCTTCTATTTGGCACCCGAGGTACTGGAAGGTTCACCTCCCAGCGAAGCATCGGACTTGTATGCAGTGGGTGTACTCGCCTACGAGTTGTTGGTAGGGAAACACCCGTTCCAAAGCGATAGTGTTGGTAAGTTCATGGTGCGCACGTTGAGTGAAGATCCTGACCTGGCGCCACTTTCAGACCTAACACCACCCGATGCCAAACAAACCTTGCCTGTCCTTTTGCTACAGCTTCTAGAAAAGCAGCCAGAGCTGCGTTATGCATCGGCACAAAACGCAATTGAGGATCTCTATGCTGTCTTAGGACAACAACCATCACCAGAGAGTAGTGCCATCCGCGAGAGTTTCCTACAAGCAGCGACCTTTGTCGGGCGCGAAAAGGAGATGACACAACTCACGACCGCCCTAGAAAAAGCTCGGCAGGGACAAGGCAGCACCTGGCTTATCGGTGGTGAAAGTGGGGTAGGCAAAAGCCGCTTGTTGGATGAGTTGCGTACGCAAGCATTGGTAGGTGGGTCATTGGTGTTGCGTGGTCAGTCAGTAGAAAGAGGAGGGTTGCCCTACCAGCTTTGGCGCGAACCCTTGCGTCGATTGGTAATTGCTAGCAAGCTAAGCGATCTTGAAGCTGGGATACTCAAAGAAGTGGTGCCGGATATTGAACAATTGTTAGAACGCCCAATCGCAACTGTTCCCAAACTTCCTGACAATTCTGAACAACAACGGTTGGGGCGCACTGTGCTCGATCTATTAAAACAGCAGACGCTTCCTGTCGTTTTATTTTTGGAAGATCTACAATGGGCGATGGAAAGTTTGTTGATTCTGAAGCAATTACAACAGATGATTGCTGAACACGGGTGGGTGATCATTGGTAGCTACCGCGATGATGAGTATCCACACCTACCAGATGAACTGCCTTGGGCCAATAAGATAAAACTTGCACGTCTTACCGAACAGGAAACTGCATTGCTAAGCCATGCCATGCTTGGTTTGACCAGTCAACAGCCAGAATTGATCCGACTGGTGCAACAGCAGACTGAGGGGAATACGTTTTTCATCGTAGAGGTGATCCGGACCCTCACCGCCGATGTCAGACGTTTGAGTGCAATTGATCAGTTACAGTTGCCTGCCAGTGTCATGGCACGCGGGGTACAGGCGCTCTTGCAACGGCGCCTCCAACGTTTGCCCGAGTGGATGCAACCGCTCCTCAAACTCGCAGCACTGAGTGGACGCTACCTGGATCCCCATCTTTTACAAGCGCTGGCTCCGACATTATCCATGGAGCATTGGTTACAGATAGGGGCCGAGGCCGCAGTCTTCGAGGTACAAGATCAACAATGGCGTTTTTCGCATGATAAATTGCGCGAAGAATTGATTACCCACCTCACAGCGCAGGAACAGCGAGAGTACTATCAACAGCTAGCCCAAGCGGTCGAGACGGTTTATCCACAAGACAGTAAACGGGCAGGGGTTCTATTAGAATATTGGCGTGGTGCAAACGATCAAGCCAAAGAATTGCACTATTTGCTCATCGTAGCCCAACAACAGATCGATTTGGGCATCAACTACCAAACCACGTTGCAATTGTTACTGCGCGGTCTCACGATTATGCAAACGCATGAGGTAGACAAACCTCAACAGATTACTCTTCACACGCTCTTGGGAGGAGTCTACTTTGGCCTGGGCGATCATGCAAATACACAGCGTTATTTTGAAGAAGTACTCCGCCATTCAGAAGCAGAAAACACTCCGCTTGGTCGTGCACAAGCTTATTATGGCCTAGCCAGAGTCGCTTGGCGAACAGGGGATTTGGAGCAAGCCACACAACAACTTAACGACAGCCTGCACTGGGCCTATCTTTCCGATCAGGCACAACCGATCGCATACGCCTTAAATATGCTTGGCGTGATGAGTTCGGAAAAGGCCGACTACAAAACGGCCTACAATTACTATCAAGAGAGCATTGCGATTGCCGAACAATCAGGCGACACACGCATGGTTACCGTTAGCCTTATCAATCTCGGTAGTGATGCCCAAATGCAGCGCGACTTTGCCGCAGCCCACGACTATCTGTCACGAGGATTGAGTATGGCACACGCAATAGGTGCACAAAGCTCCATGGCTCAGGCACTCTCCAATTTGGCTATTGTTAAAAATTTAGAAGGCGATCAGAACCTAGCGCTTGATTATATCAACCAAGCGCTGACCATTGATCGTGAAATCGAGGATCGTTTTGCACTTGCCTATGATCTAATTACGTCCGCCAAGGTTCAGCTCGCATTGAGTGATATGCAAAAAGCACGCCACCATCTGCTACAAAGCATACAACTTGCCGAGACGCTCGGGGCTATACCAACCGTGCTCTTGGGGTTGCTAAGTTTTGCTCAGCTTGCGTTGGAAACAGGGCAATCTGAACGTGCCGCAGAATTAGCGGGTTTAATCGATGAACACCCGGCCTTGGCACCGGAGATAAAACAGGACGATTTAACGATTATGCTAAGCCAATTGTATAAAATAAAGCCGTTTGCCCCAATTAAAGAGGCACTTGCCCGAGGTCGTACACTTGACCTAAACAGAGTTATAACAGAGTTATAACGGTAAACGATAAAGTCATAGGGCAAATAAATCGTGATTTGTCAGCAAAGAGTTATGCAATCATAAATTATTTAGGTCTTTTATGTACATAATAAATAACTAGAGAAAATTCTTTTTCTGACAGGTGCTATTGATGGTAGTTGCAAGTATCCTGAATTTTTCTCATAAACTTCACTGCGATTCATGGTGTTTCAGTGCACAATGGTAAACCAGTTGTACTGTTGCCCGAATGGATGATTTATATGGAGCCAAATTTACTCTTACAAGTATTACAGATAAGCCAACGAATGGCTTCGATGCGCGCCTTTGAACCGCTTCTTATCTATGTGATTGACGAAGCGATCCAGTTGGCAGGTGCCGAGCGAGGCTATTTGATCTTATTGCGTGATGATGGCACTCTGGCGCTGCGCGTACAGCGAGATCAGCAGGGGAACGATACCCACTATGGACTGGATGAGATCAGCATGACCGTGTTTCAAAAGGTCATAACCACGTATGAGCCACTTGTCCTGACGGACGCCAGCGGAGATACTCAGTTTAGTTTGGCGCACAGCGTGCAGAAGCTCCGCCTCCGCTCGCTTATGTGTGCACCACTCTTGGTACAGGGAAAGACATTGGGCGCAATTTACGTAGAAAACCGATCCTTGCGGGGTCGTTTTAAAGAGGAAAATTTGATTCCGCTCGGCCTCTTTGCCAATCAGGCGGCAGTGGCTATCGAAAATGCCGCCCTACATCAAGAGTTAGAAGCCAAAGTAGCCGAACGCACTGCGTCCTTGCAAGCGGCGTTAGCACAACTCACCGCTCAAATTGTTGAAAAGCAACGGATTGAAGAAGATTTGCGGCGATTAGCCTCTCATGATCCGTTGACCGGGGCATTGAACCGACGCAGTTTTTACGAACAAGGTGAAGGGCAATTTGCGCTGGCCAGAGCTTCACATCTGCCGCTTTCCGTTTTACTTCTCGACCTGGATCGATTCAAACAAATCAATGATCGTTATGGGCATTTGGCAGGGGATGCTGTGCTCACGCGCTTTGCTGGCCTTTGCCGTTCGCATCTCCGTGAAGGACATCTCTTTGGCCGCCTCGGTGGCGAAGAGTTTGCAATGCTGTTACCTCATTGCGATGAAAAGGTTGCATTCAATTTCGGTGAACGCATTTGCACTGCTTGTTTGAACATGTGCACCCATGTCAACCAAAAAACGATTGACGTTACTGTAAGCATCGGCGTCGCAACCCTTGACAGCACAGATGACAGCTTTGATGCGTTGCTTGATCGTGCCGACCAGTCGATGTACCTCTCCAAAAAACGGGGCGGTAACCTTGTGACCGTATTTCCCCATTCTTCAATACCCCACACCTCGCTTCCTAGTACGCTCTCCATGTTACAGCCGCTGTCAGCGATGATCGAGGCCAGCCTAATGATTCGTTAGACAGGCTGCTTGCGGGTTCACCACTTCTCCACTATACTTGCTCTACTCAAGTTTGACGCCTCCCTTCCTACAAACAACAGACGGTGAAGTATCATCGAATCAAATGGAAAGTGGACAATGAATACGACATCCAATCATATCCCCATGCGTGCCGTGCCCGGCTACTATTCGAGCACGCCAGGCATCCAAATCGCCATCCAGACCAATGCCGACGCCAGCGACGAAGATTTGCAGTTTTTCGAGCAGCTTGGTGTCGAGTGGGCGATGGTCGGCATCCGTGACCAATCGCTGCACTCAGCCGATTATTACAAACATCTGGTCAAGCGCTTTGGCGACCACGGACTCAAGATATACCGTATCACCAACATGGGCGTTCACAACGTGCCGGAAATCACCCTCAACCTGCCCGGACGGGACGCCAAAGTCGAAGAGTTCAAACAATTTATCCGCAACCTCAGCGCAGCGGGCATCAAGTACAACACCTATGCACACATGGCCAATGGCATTTGGTCGTCGGGGCATGTCAAGGGACGAGGTGGCATGGATGCCCGTATGCTTGACATCAAAGATGCGGTGGGGCGCTGGGGTGATAAGATCTATCAGGGCGAACTGACCCACGGACGACGTTACAGCGAAGAGGAGTTGTGGGATAACTTCGCCCACCTGATGCGTGAGATCGTGCCTGTGGCCGAGGAGGAAGGTGTCTTTATCGGCGTCCATCCCGATGACCCGCCTGTTTACGATTTGGGTGGCATTCCGCGCTGCATGTTTGGCAACTTTGCTGGTTACAAAAAAGCGATGGAGATTGCCGACAGCCCCAACATCGGAGTTTGTCTCTGTGTCGGCTGCTGGCTGGAAGGCGGCCCCGTGGGCATGGGCGTCGGCGTGCTCGATGCCATCAAACACTTTGCCGCACAGAATCAGCTCTTCAAAGTCCACTTCCGCAATGTCTCCAATCCGATGCCCGAACCGTGGGTTGAAACGCTGATCGACAATGGCTATCAGGACATGCACGCCGTGATGCGGGCACTGCGCGAGGTCAAGTTTGACGGCTGTATCATTCCCGACCATATTCCAGCCATGTTGGGCGGCCCACGCGTGGGCACTGCCTACTCAATCGCCTACATGCGCGCCTTGATCCAGGCGGTGAATAATGAGTTTGGTGGGGCGGCGTAGGAAAAATTCTCTTCAGGGAAGGCATTTGTGCAAGAGAAACTTGTACAGTATCCCCTTCCCGGAAGCAATTTGTCAGAAGAGATTTATCGCAATTGGGATTCCGTCTTGCAGCAAGGAGATGCCAAACATGAGCACACGTCGCAACAATGTAGTTGACTCTCATCTTAGCCAAATTCCAGAGATTGGACAGTGGTTATGGGCAATCCAAGATACTCGGCTACGCACGATGGAGGAATTGGAAAAGGTTACGCCAGCCATGATCGATTGGTTGCCAGCAGAGGAAGAGAGCAGCATCGGAACCATGCTCTATCACATCGCTGCAATTGAGGCCGATTGGCTCTATGTCGAGGCGTTGGAGCAAGAATTTCCGGCAGAGATCGCAGCGCTCTTTCCCTATGAAATACGCGATGAGCAAGGTAATCTATTACAAGTGACGGGGCTGAGCATGGACGACCACCTCAACCGCCTCAAACTGGTACGGGAACGTCTGCTAGATGCGTACCAACAGATGGATCTCGCAGCATTTCGTCATGTCCGCACTTTTCCGCACTATGATGTTACCCCAGAGTGGGTGCTTCATCATTTGATGCAGCACGAAGCCGAACATCGCAGCCAGATTGGAACGCTGAGGATTCGGGCGTTGCGTTCACAGTCAACAAACTAAGCGTCTAGCTGAAAGCCTACCTTTTCTCCCGCCACCTTGATTCGCTCCCAGGTCACTTCAGGCAAGGGGATGCCATCTCGCTCGCGCAGGGCTTTGGTACGCCACTCCACCTCACCAGGCAGTAGAATTTCTTCAACGCCAAGCGAACGGGGCGTGGCTTTTAGATGGTGGACAAACTCCGCCGCCTGTTGCTTGAACTCAACCAGCGGTTGGAATGCCTCGATGTCAATCGCCATCAACACGGTGCCTTGGTCCCAGCGGTAGCCAGGCAGCAGCGGAAAACCCGAACCACTCAACCCACCGCCCAACAGTTCGATCATTACACTCAATGCATAGCCTTTGTGCCCGCCAAAGGGCAAGATCGCACCGTCGTCAAATTGATCGTGTGGATTGCGGGTGGGGTTGCCATGTTTGTCAATGATCCAGCCTTCGGGCACCAGTTCGCCTTTATCGGCAGCGACCTGTAATTTGCCATGCGCCACCGCTGACGTGGCAAAGTCAAAGAAGATCGGTTGCCGATCCGCTACAGGGATGGCCCAGGCAATTGGGTTGGCCCCTAAGGCTCGTCGTGCCCCGCCAAAGGGAGCAACCAATCCACCCGGCAAGGAGCCATTGCAGATTAGCTGACCAATCATGCCTTGCTGTGCGGCAGTTACCACATATTCACCCACACGCCCCGTATGGTCGCAGTGGCCGAGCACGACCATGCCAATGCCGTTACTGCGAGCCTTACGCATGGCAAGCTCCATGCCCTGCGGCACAGCAACTTGTCCCAAATTCCACCCACAATCAATCAACGCCGTACCAGCCGTCTCACGCACAATCTCCACTTTGCCGTTGAGTTTGAGCGTCCCCGCCTGAATCCGCTCGATATATTCGGGCACACGCAAGACGCCGTGCGAATCGTGACCGACGAGGTTGCTCTCAACTAGTGAATCTGCCAGCCGTTGTGCCACCCAGTCAGGAGCATCCGCAGCCAGGAAGATCGAAGAAACCTGTCTGTGGAGTTGAGTTGCAGCAATCGTAAGCAAGGGTAAGCCTTTCCTGTAGAACCAATTCAATCCGGAAACATAGGAGTCATTATATCATAGCCGCCATGTCCTCAGGCAGGTATTGGCTTTTCCCTAAACAACATTATGCACAATTGATCGCAAGTTTTTCTCAATGTAACTTCTAGAGTTCGGAGCCAGCTTTACATATATTACGCATAAAATATAACAAAAACCCATTCATTGTATTTTATGCACTAACAATTTCATATTATGCGTGATTTATGTATTCAATCTAACGATCAATTTCACAAAAAATGTGCATTTAGCACAATCATCAAATCAAAACCTTGTTCGTGCTGTCTGGTGTCAAAAGTACACAAATTCTATATCCTGATAGCAACTCGTCTACAGCTATGATGCAGGCGAGGCTTCATTTTTCCGAACGAACAGTTTCTCACAAATAGCAAGGAGAGGATGCATTGTCCACTAAATCATCACATCTTTCAGCATTTTTGCGCGCATTGCTAGGAAGCGCATCGACGCGAAAACAGGCTACGAAATTGGTTTCATTGCTTGCCCTGGTCGCCATATTGGTGTCGGCCTGTGGCGCGCCGGCAGCAGCGCCAGCAGCACCCGCAGCCGAGGCGACTGCAACACCAGCAGAGGCGGCAGCGGCAGCTCCCGCAGGAGAGACGATCAAAGTTGGCATTTTGCACTCACTGAGCGGCACGATGTCGATCAGCGAAGTGTCGGTGAAGGATGCCACCATGTTGGCGATTAACGAGATCAATGCCGCAGGTGGCGTGATGGGCAAACAACTGGAGCCGATCATCGAAGACGGCGCCAGCGATTGGCCAACCTTTGCAGAAAAGGCCAAGAAGTTGATCCAGCAGGATGGCGTGGCAGTCGTCTTTGGTTGCTGGACCAGCGCCAGCCGCAAGGCAGTCAAGCCAGTCTTTGAAGAACTGAATGGTCTGCTCTTCTACCCGGTGCAATACGAAGGTCTGGAACAATCACCCAATATTTTCTACACCGGTGCCGAACCAACTCAGCAGATTATTCCTGGCGTCGATTACCTGGTCAAGGAGTTGGGCAAGAAGAAGATTTACCTCCTCGGTTCAGACTACGTTTTCCCACGCACCGCCAACTTGATCATCAAGAAACAACTCGAAGCCTTGGGTGTCGAACTGGCTGGTGAAGAATATGTCCCACTCGGTGGCACAGAATTTAGCACGATCATCAGCAAGATCCAGGAAGCTGCACCGGATGCGATCTTCAACACCCTCAACGGCGATAGCAATGTTGCCTTCTTTAAGCAGTTCAAGGATGCTGGTTTCACTGCGGAGAGCCTGCCCGTAATGTCCGTCAGTGTGGCCGAAGAAGAAGTGCGTGGCATCGGCACTGAATATCTGGCTGGTCACTTCACCGCTTGGAACTATTATCAGACCGTTGATACACCGGAAAACAAGAAGTTTGTCGAAGCCTACAAGGCCGCTTACGGTGCAGATCGTGTGACCAGCGACCCGGCTGAGGCAGGCTACTTTGGTGTCTATCTGTGGAAAGAAATGGTAGAAAAGGCTGGCAGCACGGATGTTGCCAAGGTGAAGGAAGCAGCCAAGAGCAACGAAATCAGCTTTGCCGCACCCGAAGGTATGGTCAAGATCGATGGCGAAACCCAGCACACCTACAAGATCGTGCGCATCGGCAAGGTCAACACTGAAGGTTTGATCGACACCGTTTGGAGTACGAAGGAAGCTGTCAAGCCCGATCCATTCCTGAAGGGTATTGAATGGGCGAAGGGAATTGCGGATTCGGTTCAACAATAATTCATACAAGTGAGACAGTAGGACAGTGGAACAGTAAGACAGTAAAAACTGGTCCACTGTCTTACTGTCCTACTGCCTTACTAAAAACTATGAACGCTCTCATTCTCCAGTCCTTCAACGGACTCAGCCTTGGTTCAATTTTATTGATGGTCTCGCTCGGGCTTGCCTTTGCCTTTGGTCTGATGGGCGTGATCAACATGGCGCACGGTGAATTTATCATGGTGGGTGCTTATGTAGCCTACCTTTTTCAAACAACGTTGGCTGAGTTGTTGGGCGGTGTACAGGCGGGCGTCTGGTTTATTCTGGCCATTCCAGCGGCCTTTCTGATTACAGCGGCGTTGGGTGGCCTGATGGAGATGACGTTGATTCGCCGCCTCTACGGGCGCCCGCTCGACACAATGCTGGCGACCTGGGGCATTGCCCTGATGTTGCAACAGGCTGCCCGTTCGATCTTTGGGGCACCGAACGTGAGTGTCTCCAGCCCTGCGTGGTTGGATGGCGGCTTTGATATCGGTGCTGGGCTGTTACTGCCCTACAAACGTGTCTTCATCATTGTGCTGGTAACGTTGATTGTAGTTGCGGTTTATCTCTACCTGTTTCGCACCACCAGTGGCCGACGTCTGCGGGCTGTGATGCAGAACCGTGACATGGCCGCCGCACTCGGTGTGCGCTCCCGCCGGGTCGATGCAACAACCTTTGCACTGGGCACGGGTTTGGCCGGGATTGCTGGCTGCGTACTCACCTTGATCGGACCGATTGGACCCTCCCTGGGCACCTTTTACATTGTCGATGCTTTTATGGTGGTCGTGCTGGGTGGGGTAGGTCGGTTGCCTGGCACGGTAATGGCAGCGATTTTGATTGGCATCGCAAATACTCTGCTTGAACTGGGCACGACTGCCGCCGTTGGCAAAGTGCTCGTGTTGCTGCTAATCGTCGCCTTCTTACAATGGAAACCATCGGGATTGGCGGCGTTGCAGACGCGCTAGAGAGGAGATTGGGAGATCCAGAGATTGTTTGCATCTCTTATCTAGTTTCCCGGTCTCTGAATCTCAGAACTTTGGATTGAAGGAGAACGACTAAATGCGTTCATGGCTACAACGGTGGGGGCTGCAACTGCTCCTGTTGTTGCTTTTACTTTTTGCTCCTGCACTGCTCTCTGATTTTCGACTCAACCAGCTTGGCAAGTTTCTCACCTATGCCATCATTGCCGTGGGATTGGATTTAATTTGGGGCTATGGCGGGATGTTGAGCTTAGGACAGGGGCTCTTTTTTGGCATCGGGGCCTATGGCTTTGCGATGTATCTCAAGCTCAATGCGGCGGGTGGCAAGTTGCCCGACTTCATGTTTTGGAGCGGACTAACCGAACTTCCCTGGTTTTGGGCACCCTTTGCCAACCCAATTTTTGCAGTGATTGCGGCTCTTCTCGTTCCTACCTTACTGGCTGCCCTACTTGGTTATCTCATCTTTCGCAGTCGAGTACAAGGGGTTTACTTTTCCATTATCACCCAAGCCTTGACCTTGCTCACCAGCATCTGGTTTGTGGGCCAGCAAGCCTATACTGGCGGCACCAATGGTATCACCGATTTGGGGCAGGCCAAACTTTTCGGCCAATCGTTACAGAGCGGCAATATCAAGTTGGCTTTTTATTTTGCCTCGGTGCTCTTGCTGGCGTTGGTCTATCTTGGAGCGCGCAGGTTGGCAGATTCACGCTTTGGGCGCATTTTGGTTGCCATGCGTGATAACGAAAATCGAGTGCGTTTTCTCGGCTACAACCCGGTTGTGCTCAAGACGTTGGTTTTTGCCCTCTCAGCCACCTTGGCGGCGCTGGCAGGAATGCTCTTTGTGCCCCAGGTCGGCATCATTTCGCCATCCAGCATGGGCGTTGTACCTTCAATCGAAATGGTGATTTGGGTGGCCGTGGGTGGGCGAGGCACTTTGATCGGAGCGGTGATCGGCGCATTTTTGGTCAGTTATGCCCGCAGTTGGCTAAGCGAAAGTTATCCATCCATTTGGCAATTTTTCCAAGGCTTGCTCTTTGTGGGCAGTGTGATGCTCTTCCCCGATGGATTGTTGGGGGCGCTCCGTTCGCTATTTATGCGGCTGAAACGAGGCAAACGATCCCCTTTGACCAGCGAAGAACGAGCCGCAGCCGCCGAGTCGATGGTGACAACGCCCTCTGCGAAAGGGGTGAGCTAAGATGGAGCAGCACACCATTCTCGATATTCAGAACCTCAACGTGATCTTTGATGGCTTCCGCGCTCTGGATGATCTCGATTTTGCAATGAATCATGGTGAATTACGCTTCGTGATTGGCCCCAACGGCGCAGGCAAAACCACGCTGCTCGATGTCATCACCGGCAAGACTCGTCCAACGTCGGGCAAGGTAACCTTTGACGGCAAAATTGACATTCGCCGCACCCCCGAACATCAACTGGTGCGCAAGGGGATTGGCCGTAAATTCCAGACTCCCACCGTCTTCGGCAGTCTCACCGTCTATGAAAATTTAGAAGCAGCGGCAGGCTTCAAACATTCTACCTTAGGGTTACTCTCCGCTTTGCCAAGCGCCGACAAGGCACAGGTTGATCACATTCTGGAACTGGTCAATTTGGTAGGGCGTGCCCATGTCCGTGCTGGCATCCTGGCCCATGGCGAACGGCAATGGCTCGAAATTGGCATGATGCTGGTGCAACAACCCAAGTTGCTGCTTCTTGATGAGCCAGTAGCAGGGATGACGCGCAGCGAGCGCAACCGCACGGGTGAACTATTACAACGCATCGCTGAGTTCTGCTCCGTGTTGGTGGTCGAACATGACATGGAATTCCTACGCAGTTTTGCCAACACGGTCACCGTGCTACACATGGGCAAACTACTGACCCAAGGCCCTGTCACGCAAGTGCAGAGTGACCCGAAGGTGATCGAAGTGTACCTGGGACGAGGACATAAGCGGTAGAACAGTAGGACAGTGAGACAGTGAATCAGTATCATTGTCACACTGTCCTACTGTAATATTACTGGCGAAATCTAAGCCCGATTAAAATCGGCTGCTAACAACGAAAAGTGCCTGAGGGCACTGAATGCGTTACCCAGTCGCCTCAGCGACTTCTCGTTGTTAGCAAGGGAATTTATTCCCAATTTTGAATTTGCCAACAGTATCACTGTCACACTGTCCTACGGTCTCACTATTTTTCAACTAACATGAAATCTCTCTCTATCCAAAACCTTTTTACAACCTACGGCGAAAGCATCATCTTGCGTGATGTCAATATGACCATTCCGGCGGGGCAAGTAGTCTGTTTGATGGGGCGCAACGGTGTGGGCAAGACCACCTTGCTCAAGTCGATTATGGGCATTTTGCACCCGATCAAAGGCGAGTTGCGGCTCGATGAGCAGCCGATGACCCATTGGTCAACCCCGGACCGGGCACGCAGCGGCATCGGTTATGTGCCGCAGGGGCGAGGCATCTTTCCACAGTTAACGGTCTACGAGAACTTGCTGATGGGATTTGAGGCGGTCAACAATCAGCGCGTTGATAAGGCCGCGCTAGACGAAGCATACACCCTGTTTCCGATCCTCAAACAGTTTCATAAACGGATGGCAGGGGCCTTGAGTGGCGGTCAACAACAACAGCTTGCCTTCGCCCGTGTACTCGTGCGCAAACCCGATTTGCTGCTACTCGATGAGCCAACCGAAGGCATCCAACCCTCGATCATGCAGGAGATCGAGGATCTGATTCTGCGGCTACGCCAGGAGGGTAAGATGTCGATCCTGCTAGTCGAGCAATTCCTCGACTTTGCGCTCAACGTCGGCAACTACTTTTATGTGATGGAAACCGGTGCGATTGTGATGGAAGGTGCAGCCAAGATCTTTGATGCGGACGCGGCTCGCGAGTATTTATCCGTATAAATCGACCAAGCTGATATAATCTCAATGATTATACGGATTTTTCTGAAGGATGTTACACGATGCATCAACAACCTCAAACTCGAGCGCTGCGTATTGGCATTGCTGGCCCGGTAGGTAGCGGCAAAACTGCACTGGTTGAATGTCTCTGCCGCCAAATGGCCAAACACTACAGCATCGGTGTCGTCACTAATGATATCTACACGAAGGAAGATGCACAATTTCTGCTGCGGCGGGGTGTACTTCCACTAGATCGAGTGCGCGGAGTCGAAACCGGTGCCTGTCCTCACTCCGCCATCCGCGACGATGTGTCGATGAATGTCGAAGCCATTCTCGATTTGGAAGAGACCATCCCCGATCTGCAACTGATTCTAGTCGAAAGCGGCGGTGATAACATCGCTGCCTCGTTCAGCCCCGAGTTGGTAGATGTTTGGATCTACGTCATGGATGTGACCAACGGCGAAAAGATGCCACGCAAAGGCGGTCCTGGTGTCACTCGCTCTGATCTGCTGGTGATCAACAAGATCGACCTGGCAAAATATGTCGGGGCTTCACTTGAAGTGATGGAGCGAGATACACGGGTGCAACGGTCGGATAAATGTTTTATCTTCAGCGATCTACAGAGCGGGAAGGGCGTCCACGATATTGTGCTCTGGATCGAACACGAGATGTTGCACTCTCGCCGCAACCGATTAGAAGATGGGCGTCTGCAGGCAGAGGGCTGGGAGGCCGTTCAGCATCATCATTGATGCAATTCTGCCAGACTATCCACTAGTTCCTGCAAATCGGTGGGCAACGGGGCAACAAACTCTACCTCCCGACCGCGCTGTGGAAGTCGAATTCGCAGCTTGTGCGCATGTAGAAACTGCCGTGTGATCGGCAGGCGTGGCTGACTGGGACCATAGAGCGTGTCACCCACAATCGCGTGTTTAAGCCAGGAGAGATGTACGCGGATCTGGTGGGTTCGCCCCGTGTGTAGCTCAATGCGGAGGAGCGAGTAGGTTGGTACGGTTGATTCGCTTGTAGCAGCTTCGGCGCGATAGGTGGCAACGGTCCAATAGTCGGTAATCGCATGCTTGCCATCCTGCCCGGCGACTAGTTTGTCATCATTCCACTTGTACATCCCTGGCAAAACCGTAAAACGACGTGAATCGGTCGGATGTGGGCCAATCGGTGCGCTGATGCGTCCATCAACAGGATGCATGGAACCTTCTACCAGGGCTAGATACTCTTTATAAACCGTGCGTCGTTTGAACTGCTCTTGGATTTGGCGTAGGCTGCGGTCATTTTTGGTGATCACCAGCACGCCCGAAGTCTCCATGTCGAGCCGGTGGACCAAACCAGGCCGCCGCTCTCCTCCCCCTTCTCCACCGCCATGATGGCGCAGCAAATATTGCACCCCGTTGAGCACCGTTCCCGATTCGTGCCCTGGCGAAGGATGGACGGCCAATCCAGCCGGTTTGTTGATGACCAATAGATCGTCGTCCTCGTAGAGAATGGGCAGTGGAATCTCTTCGGCCAGGATCGAAGTTTCACGGCTTTCTTCTGGCACTTCGGCCCGCACTTCATCGCCGGCCTCGACCTTGTAAGAAGATTTGGCCACGCGGCCATTCAAACGCACAGAGCGTTGTTCGATCCACTGTTTGATTTCGTGACGGCTGCGCATGGACAATTGATCGGTTAGCCAGCGGTCAAGACGTTGGCCCGAGTCTGCAGGTGGCACAATCCAGGTTAGCAAAGGCATGAGGAGATTGTAAAGCGGTTGGCGCTTTCTGACAAGAGATGGAACTGCCAATCGCCTCAGGCAACATGCACAATTGAGAGAACAGAAAATTTTTCCGCGAAGGGTCCTCGTCGAAATGACAGTTTGTCCCAGTTCGCTGCCTGAAGATCAAGTTTTTGGAATCTAGACCTCAAGCACGGCTCCGACCGCGCAGCAACTTGCGCGGTAGATTAGGGACACCGCCCAGAACATCCTGGATGTAGAGCATTTTTATCAATACAACGACCACGGCAACCAACGGTGTCGCAACCAGGATTCCGCTAAAGCCAAAGAGCGACCCAATAATGACAAAGGCAGTGAGGGTCAGCACCGGGGGAAGGGAGACCGTGTATTGGTGCACCAGCGGGATCAATAAGTTGCTTTCAAACTGTTGGATCGCAGTGTAGAGCAAGATGACATAGAGTGCCTGCCACGGGCCAATCATCAGCGCAAAGAGACCAGCTAAGGCACCCGTGAGAATTGGCCCAATAAAAGGAATAAATTCAAGTAAGCCAGCAATCACACCCAGTGCCAAGGCGAAGGGCATATCCAACAACCAGAGCCCAATCCCAGTCAGTGTACCAATCACGATCATCGAAAACAACTGCCCCAAGATCCACCAACGCAACGTAGCAATCAACTCATCGAGCACATCGCGCAGCCGAAGCCTCCGTGTAGGAGGGGTAAGTTGGAGAAGGCCGTCATAGTAGGTTTGCGGACTGCCAGCCAGAAAGAGGCCAATAAAGAGAATGTAGATCACATCTGCCAGTAAGCTGAGCGTCGAGGACAAGGTGCCAGGTAAACCTAGCAGTAACGTGCCACTTGCGCTCGATAATTGCGCAGGCGGCAAAGTCTGATTGATAAAAGTCTGAAGCCAGGTATACTGCTGGAGACGATCTGCCAGATTGCGCACTGCTGGTACTACGCTGTTCAGCAACTGGAGCAAATCGCGGCTAAGACGTGGGGCCAAAAACCAGCCAGTGAAACCCAAAAGCAGCACAAGCAGGAGGATAACCACAGCGAGCGCCACTTGGTCGGGCAGCAGACTCACGCGCTGAAGCAGTGTGACCAAGATTCGCAAAAATACGGCCAGCAGCACGCCCGCAAAGGCTAAGAAGAGAATATCCAGGACGGTCCAAATGAGCCAGAGCAGTGCCACGACAGCAACGGCCAACACCACATAACCCAGAAATTTACTGAGCGAAACATTCGCCATCATATCGTTGCGTTCCACGTGATCTACATCGCCCCAAACTGCCTTTGCGCAATAACTACAATTGACCGCCCGCCGATTCAAACCCCAGCGACAAAACCAGTGATCTATTATAGGGAAGAGAGTGACCAGCGCTGACAGATAAGGATACAGACAACAGGTCTGTTTTGGACACATTTCTGCAAAGAATGCTATTCGGATGCTAACTTTAGTAGTTCACGATTTGTCATTCTGAGGCGTTTTTTGCCGAAGAATCTTGGGCAGACAACGCAAGATTCCTCACAAACTGCGGGTGCCCCAGGGTGAGGAATGACAGTTATCGACGAATTCGTGAAGTACTGAACTTCGATCATTGTTACTTCGTAACGATTGCATAAGGACTATTGCTAGCTTAACCAGAGATCAAGACATTGGCGGAATCAGAAGGTGGTACAATCAACGTAAACAAAGGATAGAAGGGGTGTAAAGCGATGAGCTGCTTATATCAAAAGGGAAAGAGATGAATTTGCGCTTTGCGAGGTTACTGATATTTGTCATGCTGGCGTTGCTGCCGATGGCCTGTCAGGCACAACCTGTACCGCTTTCGCCCAACGTTGTGCAGCATTTCTACGGAGGTGCTTATCATCGCTACTGGCAAGAAGAATATCAAGCCTATACCGAAAATCGACCTTCACGCAATGCCCCGCCGAATGAGCAAGCCACGGTTGGCGAACGTTCTGACCATTGGTTTCTTTATCCCTTTCGGCTTGATCGTTCTCATCTGCCAGCGTTACCCGTTGCGGTACAAGCAGCACATCGTTTTTATTTCGAGTTGGTTGAAGCGGCTGATTGGGGCAATGTTTATCTCTACGCAGTTGAAATTGCTGGCAATCACACCTATGCCGTCCGTGTCACTACCGATGGCGACGATGGCTGGCTGGAAGTTTTTGATGCGCAAGGGCACTTGTTAGGAGCCGCCCGCACCTATCTCGAATTGATCGCTTGGGACGAACAAGACACGATCCGCCAACAAGTAGCAACCGGGGAATACCCAATTGCGTTGGCGGATCGTGATAAACGGACACTGTGGGGCAAGTAACCGGTAACTGATAGACAAAGCAAAGCAAAGATGGATCATTGTAGGGGCATCCGCTTGCCGGTGCCCTGCTTGCATCAGCGAATGGGCAACCGCAAGGGTGTGCCCCTACTCATGGTGATCATGCAATGTCTATCTGCTTTGTCTATGAGTAATTACCCAATTACCAGTTACCACTTCTTACCGATCCTCATCATCCTTCTCCGACGAATTGATCCGATAGACGTGAACGTAATCAAAGTTGGCCGTGAAACCAGTGCCACCCATCGAAACGAGGCCGATGCGTGCGCCGTCGCCGAGTTGGTGAGTCCAGGTGCCGCCACGTACCCAAGTGGTGCCATCATTGCTGGTGTACGCAGTGAAGCGCTCTTCACCTTTGTCGGCATGGCGTGCAATGCGCAGGTAGGTCCATTCGTTGGGGACGCCAGCTACAGTGTTGCCATAGCGTGGATAGCCAGCTGGAACCGGTGATAACTCTTTGGCGAATTCGGTCTGACGTGTCTCCCAGATCGAAACGTGGGTCAGCTTGATGAAGTTGTCATCATTGCCATAGATGACAAGCCCAGCTTGCACGTAGTTGTAACAACACCCTTCGGCTGGCAAATCGAGTTGCACCCGAGTCTCGACCAGATAGTCCTGCTTGGGTGTATTTTCCAGTAAGACTGAAGCGTTGTTGCTATCCACGTAGAGATCGGCGGCTTGCGTATCAAAGCGAAAGAGGCCGTTTGCCACGCCGATCGTTTCCGGTGAAGGCTGACGGACCCAACTCCAACGCTGGCCTAAGGCACCGCCATCAAACTCATCTGAGAACTCAGACAGCAACTTGCCCGGTTGATCAAACGGCAACTTACTATGCTCGCGATCCTCCTTCTCCTTCTCCTTCTCCTTTTTATCTTTATCATTCTTCATCGCCACTACCGGTGCGGATTGCGGTGAACTCGAAGCCCAGCGTCCTGCCCGCACCGTAGGCCAGCCGTCAATCCAATCGAGCCGATCCAACAGCACAGGCCGTTTGGTAAAGCCCACTGCACCCACAAAGTAGGGATCGTTGCGATCTACCGCGTGATAGACAAACCAATCCTGCCCAGCCCCGTCGGTAATGACAGCATTGTGGCCAGGGCCGACCCAGCGATTGCCATTCATGCTAATCACTGGAGTGCCGCCGACACGGCCAGCAAGCAAGGAGACTCCTTGGCGGTCGACAAAGGGGCCAAGCGGGTTGTCAGAGCGTCCAGCAAAGACGCTGTAGCCAGTCAAAGGACCGTTACAACAGTTGGTGGCAGAGGCAAAGAGGTAATAGTAATCGCCATGTTTGACGACATAGGCACCTTCGTAACGGTTAGCAATTGTAATCTGCACTTGCGAGGCCGGATCCGAGTGTAAACCATCAGCGGAGAGCTTGCGGACAGAGATGCCACCAAAGTAGCTGCCATAGTAGATATAGCGTTGGCCCGAATCATCCTGGATGATCGCCGGATCGAAGGTCCAGCGCTTGTCGTTGGCGCAGCAGGGGGGTGCATGTGGCTCGACCGCGGGAACTCCAGTGTCCACCCACGGTCCTGAGGGCGAGGAGCTGGTTGCGACGCCGATGGCACTGCCGCCACCTGGCAAACTGGTATTCGAGGCGGTGAAATAGAGATAATATTGGTTATTGAAGTACTCGACCTCTGGCGCCCATAAACCGGCATCGGACGCCACCCAACCTGGACGCGTCGCAAAGGCATCCCCAACATAAGTCCACTTGACCAAATCGGTGGAGCGAAAGATCGGGATCAGGTGAAAGATCAAATTGTTGTTTGCATCTCGATCTGCGCCATTGAAAGGATCGGTGGTGCAGTAGAGATACCAGACAGCAGGCTTGGCACCCTCGGCCTGAATGACCGTGGGATCAGCACAACTTTCAACGGTCACGCCCGATTCCGTGCGCAAGGTAAGCGGATTTTGGTAGCGCTTATCATCAGCACGGGCATCACGGCTGCCTATTAGAACAGCCGTGATCAAAAGCAAGAGACCAATGGAGAAAGGGAAGAGACGACGGACAACAGCGGTAGATGGAGAGATGTCTTCGTGCATAGGTTTCCTCCGTAGCGACAAGGCTACACAACGAGCAACATCAAGGCGATGTTGCGGCGGACCTGCGACGACATACTTACTGCTCTCTAAGTTGATTCAGACTTGATGTATGAAACATGATCTGTGAAGCATGAGATACTGTTGCAAATTCATGCTCCACGTTTGCCCCGTTCCATTTTGTCTTCGATCTAGACATCAATTGGCTCATCCGTACTGATAGATGATGTAGTGTACACCCTACGTCAAATATAGATTAAAGTCATTCGTCAATTTATGTATATTTGGCAACATCTCCTTGCCACAGTCGTTGCATTTCGTCGCAGCGTTCCAGCAACGCTTCCAACGTTCCTTCATCTTCCACATGCCCATCCTTCAGCACCAAGATGTGATCCGCTCGTCGTAAGGCCGCCCGCCGATGGGAGACGACGAGGCAGGTGGGTAGATCAATTGGGGAGTGGAGATTGCGGATTGCGGATTGATGGGATTGGCCATTTTGCTTCACAGATGGTGAACCGTGCTCCGTGATTTGTGATCCGTGATTGGTAATTTCGTGCGTCTGACTTCCGACTCGTTCAAAAAGTCGCTCCCACAGAATGCGTTCGGTTTCGACGTCGAGCGCGCTGGAGAGGTCGTCGAAGACGTAAAGTTCGGGGCGGCGGGCAAGGGTGCGGGCAGCGGCAGTGCGTTGAATCTGTCCGCCAGAGAGTTTGACGCCGCGCGGGCCAACCGTGGTCTCCAGTCCACTTTCCAGATCGAGCAGATCCTTTTCCATCACTGCCCCAAAGAGTGCCCCTTCGACATCGATCTCAGTTTCAGGCAGCCCCATGAGAATGTTGTTGCGCAGGCTGTCACTGAAGAGACGCGGCACCTGGCTGGTATAGGCAGCCCGGGGCGGCACAAAGAAGCGATCCCGCTCCGTCACCACCTCATCGTTCCAGCGCACTTCACCCGAATCGAGCGGCAGCAAACCCAGCAGAACGCGTAGCAACGTTGTCTTCCCCGACCCAATGCGCCCCGTAATCACCGTGAACGAACCTCTGGGCAGACGCAGATTGACATTGACAATGCCCCGCCCTGAACTGGGGTGGACATAGCTGATTTGATTGGCGACCAGCAAGTCAAGTCGATCCGTTGCCTGTTTGGGATGCCAGGGAATTGGCACAAATTTGCCATCGAGCCGCACCTGAGCATCGGCCAGCAATCGCTCATACGCTTGCGGTTGGGCCGGATTGGTGATGGTCAAAAGCGAAGCCTCCTTCTCCTGGCTGGGTTTGGTGGCAAAGTCCGAAGCCAATCGACGAGTCGGATCATGATCGACCAGGCGCGCCATGCGATCAAACGAGACGTCGGTCTGCTTTTGCACCGCCAGCGAGCGTCCGATAAAGGTCAAGCCTTCGGTTGCTTCCCACAGATAAGCAACAAAGAGCGCAAAGTCGCCCACGGTGAAGTGCCCCGCACTCATCGCCTGGCTAGCCATGATCAGGATGATGGCCGTGCTGATCTCGACCGTGCATAGAAACGAGGTCGCCGAAAGCTCACTCCACAGCGTATCTTGTAGCGAGGCTTTGCGCCGCTCTTCATTCAGTTCGGCCAGCCGCGCACCGACACTCACTTCCCCATTCGCCACCTTGACCGCCTGTACCGCCCCAAACATTTCGGCGATAAAACCGATCACGCGGCTGGAGGCACGGCGACGTTGGGCACGATATTCCTGAAGTCTGCGCCGCATCAGGTTGGTCAGCACCAGAGTGATCAACAGTGGGACGATCACTACCGAGGTAATCTGAGCATTGATCGAAAAGAGTATCGCAAGCGCTACAACTGGCAAAGCGATCAGCCCCCACATATCGATCAAACGATCGGCGATAAACTCAGTCGCCATATCGACATCGCCACTAAAGCGGCTCACCGCTTCGCCGGCGGAATTGGGCAGGGCCGAAGCACCCGGTTTGCTGAGGATCGAACGCAGCATATTCAATTGCAGCGTAGCCGAGATAGTGTCGCGAAAACGCTTGTAGACCAGAAAGGAGAGCATAAGATGACCCAGGCGGATGGCACCATAGGCAGCCAGCAACGAAATCCAAGTCCACTCGTTCCAGCCAGTCTGCGTTGCACCGGATAGGCGGTCAAGAACTTTGCTCGTCACCCAGCCGGGCACTAACGGCAGCAGATGGACACCCATCCACATCAAGCCAGTGAAAGCGTAAAGCCTGGGTGTGTTACGAATCAGACGATAACTAGATTGCCATGTATTCATGAAGGAGTCCTTTTTAAGAGTTGAAAAGTTGAAAAGTCGAAGAGTCGAAGAGTCACCTTTCGACTTTGCTACTCTTCCACTTTTCAACTTTTCACACCAACACTTCAGCCATTCCTGTACGCATCAACTGCGAGAAACGGGAATTGGGATTGGCAAGCAACGCAATGCGGTCGCCGAACTCCAGCACCTGGCCATCCCCAAGCACGAGGATCTTGTCGGCACGCTGGACAGTTGCCAGACGGTGAGCGACGATAATGGCGGTGCGTCCAGCCAACAGATGGTCAATCGCTTCCTCAATCAGATGCTCAGTAACCGGGTCGAGACGCGAGGATGCTTCATCGAGGATGACCAGGCCAGGATCTTTGAGAAAGACACGGGTAAAGGCAAGCAGTTGCGCTTCACCGGCGGACAAACTTCGCCCGCCTGCCTCCAAGCGTGTGTCCAACCCATGCTCCAACGATTCGTACCAGCGTGTCAGACCAAGCGTATGCAAGGCATCGATGATCTTCTCATCGGGGATGGTGTGATCGAAAAAGGTGAGATTATCGCGCACCGATGCCTGAAAGAGTTGCACATCCTGCGTCACCATGCCAACACTACGCCGCACATCATTCAGATCGAGCGCTCGCAGATCGTGTCCACCGAGTTCAATCTCGCCTGAGGAAGGATCGTAAAAGCGAAAGAGCATGCGTGTGATCGTGGTCTTGCCACTGCCGGTGCGCCCCAACAAGCCGAGCACCTTACCCGCTTCGAGATCAAAGTCAACCTCACGGAGCACCGGTGTGTCATCCGCATAGCCAAAGCTGACCTCGTCAAAGCGCACACTCAGCGCCCCTGTTGGCAAGCGCTCTGGTGTGGCGGCTGACTTCACGGTTGGCTCCAGCGCAAAGAGTTCACGGATGCGTATGATGCTGGCAGTCGCAGCTTGCATATCCTGAAACTGACGCGCCAACTGTGTAACTGGACGTTGTAGGGTGTTGCTGTAACTAACAATCAGATAGACAGTACCTATCGTCATCACCCCGGCATGCATATACCATACGCCTAAACCAAGAGCCAAGGCCAGGCTCAGCGCAAAGAGCAGCGAGGTAATGCCCCAATTGAGCGTGCCCATCGCATAAGCGCGGCGACTGGTGATATAAACTTTGTAGATAAAGCGCTGCATCCGGTCAAGCACGTATGCCACACCGCCGTTGGCACGGATGTCTTCGGTGCCTGCCAACCACTCTTCCAAACCGCCATAGAGATCGGCTGATGCAGCCCGTTCTTGCACAAAATAGTGAGCCCCCAGACGCACGGTTGACATCAGGATGGCAAAGGTGATTAGGGCAAAAAGCGCAAAGGCAAGCCCAACATGCCAATCTTCCAAGCTGAGCATCACCAACACGCCAACCATCAGCAAACCATTGGCAAACAAGCGCAACACAAACTGCGAGAAGAACTCAGAAAGTTTGTTGACATCGGTGTCGATCCGCTCGATCATCGAGCCAGGGGTGTGCTCATGGTGAAAGCGCATATCCAGCGCCATACAGTGGGCAGAGAGATCGTTGCGTAACCAGTTGGTGGCACGCCACTTCACATCTTCAGTCACATAGGCAGCCCCCAAACGAACCGCCTGATTGATCAACGTCGCCACCAGATAGATCACGCCAGTCTGCAACAACACCGAAGTAGCAGCTCCCTGTTGTGCAATATCGATGAACGAACGCACAATCTGTGGCAGCCACAGTTGGAACCCGATACCCGCAAAAATACAAAAGGCCAACAAGCCAACCAGGCGTCCCTGCGGACGCAAATAACGTTCCAACAACTGAAAGTAGTCACGTAGGGGTAAAGACATAAAGGTTGCTCCAGGCTATAAAGAGAAAAGAAGCGATGCGTGATGCGTGATCCGTGAATTATCTGCCATCTTCATTCCATAAACAGCAAGAGTCGAATAGAGAAGGACTCAAATTCACGGATCACGTATCACGAGTTACAAACAGACGACAAAACAACCACGGGCAAAGATTACCCGTGGTTTGTCATCATGACTCGATGAAAAGCTGGTGGTCCACGGGTCAACTGTGCCCGTGGCTGGTGATCACATTGGGAAAGAGTGAAACGGACCTAGCTGGGCGCGCAGCGCAATGGCAATGCGAAGTGAGTTGGGTGAAGGTGAAACTTCGTCATCGGCGCGCCTCCTTGCTAGAGAAGAAGAACTACAATAATTCGTACAAAACTGAGCAAGCCAGAATAACACGAGGCATAAATGAATGTCAATTTCGAAAGTAAGCAAATTCACAATAATGAATTAGAGGAACAAGCCGATTGATTTGCAGACGTACAGGGAAGGGAAAATTAGGAGAAAATGCAGAGTAAGAGAGTCAGAATTCCTTTAGATCTTACGCAAGATGTCATTTCGACGAGGGTTTTTCGAGGAGAAATCTTGCTATTTTCGTCATCTTGCGTAAGTTTTATTCTTAATACAGGGGACCGGGTGAGAGGTGACTTCTTCCCCCCTCACCCCTCCCACATCAAATATCCATACTATCATTAATCTCTTTCTGATAGTCGTCTAACTCCTCATTGAGGATCTCGTCCATCGTCACAAGCCTGCCAGCCAGCCCGGATTCGAGCATGCCATAGGAGACGCCAACCGAACGGGTGCCTTGCATGATGTCCACTTCGGCAGGTTGCTCGCCCAGGATCGCAGCGGCAAGATCGGCGTACTCGACAGCCAGCAGTTTGCGATCAATTGCTTCAAAGGGGAAATCGTAGCGCCACAGCCGCTCGCCGCCAAAGAGGGTTGCCGTCGCCTTGTCTAAGCGCAGATCGGGCACCAGATCGAGTAAGCGCTCATCCCGGATCGGCTCCTGCCCAGCCCGATGCAAGGTAATCGGTTGCCCGGAACGATCACCCGGAAGATCAAGCGAACCGGTGGATCCGTGAATTTGGCGCGACCAGATTCCCTGTCCGTGGCCAGCGTGGTCTTCGATGTATTGGCCCACGGCACCACTGGCGAAGGTCATAGTGGCATAACAGGCATCTTCGGCGGTCACTTCAAATTTGGCGGGCATCTGCTTTTGGAACTTCTCGTAGATCGGGTTGGGTGCGGATGCCTTGGCCCCCTCGGCTACAGGGTTGTAGCGATACTTTTCGTGCAGCCTGGTTTGAGCGTAGATCGTCTGGATTGGACCCAGGTAATATTCCATAATATCGGCAAAATGGACACCGACATCGAGCAGCACACCACTCTGATCTTTCATATGGCGCCAGACCGAGATCAACATGCGGTTGCCGCCGCCGATTGTGTTGTGAATCATCAAACGGGGCGTGCCGATGGCACCTGCCTCGATCAATGCCTTGCCCAGTCGATTGATCGGGTCACGGCGATAGTTCTCCGCCACGCTGACGACGATGTTGTTCTCTGCTGCTGTCTTGCGGATGATGTTGCAGGCCCGTACCGTCAACCCGACTGGTTTTTCGATCATCATATGCATCTTGTAATGCAGTGCCTGCAAAGCCAACGAATGATGAAAGCGAGGCGTAGTAGTAATATCCACTGCTTTAACGCCCAACGGCACCAGTTCTTCAATCTTGCTCACCACCGTCGGGCGGCGACCAAAGAATTTCTCGGCATAATCGGCCAGTGATTCAGCGTTGTCGCGCACTGGATCGCAAGCCCCGACAATCTCAAAGCGGTTCAACCCCGCCTGGTGTAACTCATTCAGCCCGTACAAATGACGATGACCCATGCCACCACAGCCAACGATGGCGAGAGGAATTGTTTGCATATAAACTCCCAAGAGATTTGGAGATTAAGAGATTGGGAGATTGGATAGGTTAATCTCCCAATCTCTTAATCTCCAACAGGTAAATTAATCCAGTCTATTTGTAGATCGTCTAGACCGCCGTAAACCCACCATCCACGCACAACACCTGCCCTGTGACCATGCGGGCTGAAGGGGAGATGAGGAAGAGGACAGCACTGGCGATCTCTTCGGGTTCGGCGATGCGACCCAGCGGCACTTTCTCTAGATTTTTGGCAAAGGTGGGATTCTTCATCGCCGTTTCGAGTAAGGGGGTGCGAGTGAAGCCAGGAGCAACGGCGTTGACCGTGATCTTATTGGGTGCCCATTCACCAGCCAACGAACGTGTCAGTTGGTTGATTGCACCTTTGGAGCCAGCATAAATCGAGCGCAAAGGACCACCAACGACACCCACTTGCGACGAGATGTTGACGACACTACCTTCGATCTTGTGCTCGATCATCTTACGCGCCACAGCAGTAGATAGGAAGAAGGCTCCCTTAAAGTTGAGATCGCTGATCTGATCGAATTCGGCTTCACTGTAGTCAATGGCAGGCTTGGGCGTGTTGTAACCAGCATTGTTGACCAGCGCATCGATTCGTCCAAACTCATTCCACACGGCATCAACAAATTCATTGATGCCGTCGAGCTTGCCCAGATCGACGGCCCAGGCTTTGGCACGTCGCCCTAAAGCACGGCAGGCAGCGGCGGTCTCTTCGCTTTCCGCTAAAGTACGGCTACACAGTGCCACATCCGCACCCCATTCGGCCGCGGCCACAGCAAAGGTCTTTCCCATCCCACGCCCAGCCCCAGTGATGATGACCACTTTGCCGGTCAGGTCGAAATTTACAAGTTTTGTCATTAGTATCTCCAGAAATATTTGGGGAGATAAGGAGATAGGGAGATGAGGAGAAGGTTTTTCTCCTTATCTCCTCATCTCCCCACCTCCCTATCCCATTTTAGCGAAATCTCGGCATTACCTCTTCCGCAAACAATCTCAATCCACCCTCTTCCGGCGCATCCATAAACCAGAACATGAAGTGACTCACGCCCAGGTCGATGTAGGCACGCAGTTTTTGTTCCACCTTGTCAGCCGTGCCGATGATAAATGGATCGGTGAGGGCGGTGGGTAACGAATCACTCTCGCCCTTGACAAAGGCAAGGATCGCTGGATCGGGCGGGTTGCCAGCGGGAGCCAGTGCGATCATCTTGGCTAACTGTTGACGTAACTCATGGTGGTCACGGGCAACCAGGAGTTGTGTTTCCAGGCTAATTTCAATCTCGTCAAAGTTACGCCCGATAGTCGTGCAGGCATCTCTCAATCCATTCAATCGTCGCTTCATCTCCTCCAGCGAGACAGGAACCGTGTTCCAACCTTGGCCATAGCGCGCCGTAGCAGCCAGAATGTCAGGGTGTGCCTCGCCAAACCAGACAGGCGGATGCGGTTTCTGCACTGGCAATGGCGTACAAGTGGCATCTTTAAGCTGATAATGTTCACTCTGTAACGAAACGGGTGTATTCGCTTGCCAGAGTGCCAACGTCACTTGCAACCCCTCGACTACTTCAGCGACACGAGTTTCCATGGCTTCGGGGTAATAGAGACCGTAGGCATGATGCTCGGCTTTGCCATAGCCGCCATCAACAAAGTAAATAAAACGCCCGCCGCTAATCTGGTCAAGCGTGGCAGTCATCTTGGCTGCGAGGGCAGGATGATGGAAGTAGTGGCCCTGGTGGATCATGCCTAGTTTGGCGCGCTGGGTCGAGCCAGCCAAGGCCGCCAGGGTTGTCCAGCCTTCCATGATTGCATTTTCGTGGCCCAACATCAGGTGATCGGCCACCCACAATGAGTCATAGCCGAGTTGATCGGCGAGTTGTGATACAGCCATCGTGCGAGCAACGTTTAGTCGCTCATAGTTTGGAGTGCGGAAAAAGTGTTTTCCCGGAGAAGCAAAAATCGGCACACAGTAGCCGAACTGAGTAGAATGCATAGTTAATTTCCCCTCCGGTTCGCTAACGAGCGCGGTGTCAAGTCAAAATGAGTCTCATGTCCCTGTGCAAAACGCTCTAATTCATCGACCATCAATTGGAAGAAGAACGGGTGTTGCTGACCATTGTACCAGCCGATATGTGGGCTGAGGAAGACGTTAGGCAATTGCAAGATCGGGCTTTCCGGCGGGATCGGTTCAGGATCAAAGACATCGAGCGCCACATAGATGTCACCTTTCTCCAGGCGGGCAATTAACGCAGCCGAGTCGGTCACAATGCCACGCGAGACGCTGACGTAGACCGTGCGCGGTCGCATTAGTTCAAACTGTTTAGCGCCAACCATCTTTTCTGTGCGTGGCGTTTGTGGGGCCAGACAGACGACCACATCACACTGAGCAAAGAGATTGTCAAGCGAGGTCTGCACAAAGCCAACCGCTTCCGCCAACTCTCTGGGCAAGTATGGGTCGTGTACCCACACTTCAACTTCAAAGGGACGGAGCAACTTGATCAGATGGCGTCCCATGTGACCGCCGCCAATCAAGCCGACTCGCTTGCCCGCCAACATACCGGGCGAAGAGCGAGTAATGTCATAGTTGGCCTTGGTATTGCCACTGATCAACTGGCGAAAGTGGGTGCCAGCATTGCGTGTCGCTACCAAGATCAAGCCCAATGCCCACTCGGCGACAGGATAGGAGGAGCCATTGGTCGTATCCACCGTACGGATACCCCGCTCCCAGGCAGTCTCAAGATCGATACGCTTAGCAAAGCGGTCACTCTCCATTTCGCCAATAAAGCGCAGCTTGGGGGCTGATTGCATCATGGCCGCTGTAATTGTCGGTGATCCGTGGCAGAGTATCAACCCGTCAACATCACTGATTTTTTGGCGTAATGCCTCAGCGGCATCTGGATCGTCGTTTGTATCGTAGATTCCGCCACCCTTGGCAGGAGAACCAATCCCAATCAGCGAATTCTTCCAGTCGGGTAAGTTCCTCGGACGGTAGATAGTGATTACGAACGAATTCATT
This sequence comes from Caldilineaceae bacterium, assembly GCA_046328715.1. Classification (GTDB taxonomy): domain Bacteria; phylum Chloroflexota; class Anaerolineae; order Caldilineales; family Caldilineaceae; genus JAXLWB01. Next base: position 123,447 of record JAXLWB010000015.1, read on the forward strand.
AAATGCAAATAGTAATTTGAGGCGAGTTTGGGTCATAATTAGGTTACAATTCTCAATAATTGTTATTCAACCTGCTCTCTGAAAAGGTACAGCCATGAAACTCTGCTACAGCTCGTGGGGATTACCAAACGTTCCCATTGATGAGATTGTCAAACACATTGCTAGTGTGGGCTACGATGCCATCGAAATTGCCGTGTTGCCCAACTGGTCAACTGAACTGAACAAACTGGATCACAACCAACGCAAACACATTGCTCAACTGCTGCGTGACTATCATCTGCCACTGACTGCCGTCGGCTCCTATCTGAGCATGATCGAGCCGGATGAAGAAAAGTTTGCCTCCAACCTGGATTACGTTCAACGTGCCATTAATCTGGCGGTCGAATGGTCACAGGATGGCAAGCCACCGATTGTCATCACCGGCTTCGGCGGGCGGAGGGGCGAATTGGAGGCCAATCGTGCTCGACTGGTGGAACGATTACAAGCCTTGGGTGAGTACGCTCAAGCCCGTGGCGTTACCATTGCACTAGAAGCGCACATCGACGCAGCGGTCGAAACGCCGGACCAAACGGTGGCCATCCTTCGAGATGTGAACTCGCCCGCCATCCGTGCCAACTTTGACATCAGCCATTTCAACGTGCTTGGCATTCCCATTGAAGAGTCGATTGCCAAAATGATCTCTTACTCCCCCCACACCCATGTCAAGGATGAACGAGGGATTCATCCCAATTACGAGTATCTTATTCCTGGGGAAGGCGAGTTTGACTACGTTCGCTATCTCAAGGCCATGCAGGCCGCCGGATATGGGGAAGCGATTTCGGTCGAAATCAGCATGATGGTCCAGCGCCGCCCCACCTACGATCCATTCGCTACAGTTACCGAGTCCTACCGAGTCGTAGCCGCAGCATTTGAGAAAGCGGGCGTACCACGTGATGTGTGAATTGTAACCACGAAGTATACGAAATACACGAAATAAGCTTCGTAAAATGTGTATTTTCTATATTTCGTGATTGCAACCATCTTTAAGCAGTCCATCCGGCATGAACACTTATGCTATACTACCATCATTAAGAAGTGCTCAGAACCCTAGCGAAAGGAGTAGATAGTGCTAACCCAAGATGTAATGGTCCGGCTACCACAAGATCTTTACTTGCATCTGCAGGCTGTCGCACAGGCTACAAAGCAGTCACTTGATGCAGTTATTCTACGCACCTTACAGGTCGGAAGACCTCCGAGTTGGGAAGATGCGCCCGCTGAATTTCAGACGGACTTGGCTGCACTAGCTCGACTAGATGATAACTCCCTTTGGCAAATTGCGAGAAGTAATCAACTAAGCCAAGATACGTCAACCTATCAAGCTTTATTGGACAAAAACGCTAATGCGACTCTCACCCCGAGTGAGCGGGACACATTGACCCAACTACGTAAAGCTGCAGACCGCTTTATGCTAAAAAAGGCCTATGCTGTTGATCTTCTTCGCTGGCGTGGCTATGCGATTCCCCTTGCACCTCAGCCAAAAACAGTGCCATGAGTACATATATCTCAGTCGAACTTCGTCAGATGTTAGAGCAGACTGACGATGGTCAATGTGTTTACTGCCAAACAACTGAATACAATAGTGGACAATCACTGACCATAGATCATTGTATTCCTACAGCAAAGGGTGGTGAAACAACTTTTTCTAATTGTTGTCGCGCCTGCCGTCGATGCAATGAGTTCAAACGAGATCAAGTTCATGCGACAGATCCACTCACGGGTGAGATTGTTCCACTTTATCATCCCCGACAACAAAGATGGGCAGAACACTTTACTTGGGATCAACATGGAACCAGATTACTGGGCTTGACACCCATTGGTCGTGGAACAATTGTGGCTCTAGATATGAACAACGAGTTAATAGTGTTTGCACGACAGCGTTGGGTAAATGCTGGCTGGCATCCTCCTTCTTCATCGTAATTCCCGACTAAACTAATTCACACTCAAACCGTCTATACCCAAATGCAGCAAAATCCTCGGCTGCATACTCCCAAACCAGTTGCTCATCTTCCGCAGTGAAGTGATCAAAAAAGTTTCCAGGAGGACGCGCTCCTCTTTCTGACATGTGTGGGAAGGGTGGCAGATTGTCTGGGTCTACAAAGGGCAGCTTTTTCAGGCAATCGGGCAACTGCTCAAAATGTAGCACAAGTGAAACGCCTGCCTTCTTAACATAATGAACCTGATTCATACGCACTTCTGGGACTTCATGCTCAGGAATCACACTCGTTCCATCGCGTAATGGGATCGTTTCACGCATACCAGTGCGCCATTGGTCTAGAGGGAGCGGCGGCTTTTCCTCTGTCGCTGACCAGGGTACAAAGTAGTAAGCGCTCATTTCTCGTTCATATGGATTGCGCACAAGGGTGAAGATCAGATAATCTCTGGCCACGTCGGGCACTCGCCATTCATGATGGGTGGCAAACCACTCGCCCTGAAAGTGATCCATCAGCCAGCGATTCATCGATTTAGAGCCAGTACGCGGAATACCAACGTAGACGTACTTCAAGGTATGCGAAATGATCATGTCAAGTCTTCGTCTTTACCTCGATCATACAACCGAGTAGGTCTTGCGTGTCGAGATAGGTCCATAGTGCGCCGGGATTGAGGAAAGAGCCACCACTTAGTGCAATTGGCACGCCCAGTTTGTTGGCCACATCCTTTGGATCATCCACCAGGAAGAGGATGTGGTGGAGACCCTCGCCATGTTGTTCGAGAAACTCGGCGTAGACACTCCCTCCTTCCAACGGCTGGATAAACTCGATCTGAATCGAGGGCGTCTCGATAAAGGCCAATCGCATACGGAAATTGCCTCGCTCGCCCCGATAGGTGGAGCCTTCGGCCAGATTCGAGCCTGACGGTGGCCAATCGACAAATTTTGCCTCGCCAAAGTTGAAGCGATCGGTCCACGCCTTCACGGTTGCTTCGGCGTCACGTACCACCAATCCAACCTGGACAATCGGGCCGAGGTCAATTTTAGGCTGCGGTGTAGAATCTGACATGGTGTACCCTTTCCGAGCTTGGAGACCACGCTCATGCAATTAAGATTTTCCAGACAACCATTGACCCACGACAAAAGGAATCCAGCGCAGGGTTGAAGAGGGAGTTGCTCCGGGCGGAGCCGGGATATTGGCACGTTCCTCTGCATTGCGGGCATGGCGGCGCGCCAGTTCCAATTTCAAGCTTTCTTCCCCCTTCTCCATCGCCCATAGGTGATTAGAAGAGAAAAGTGGCTTCATGATGAAGGAAAGAGTGCGCAACAGAGGTTTGTCGGCCAGGATCCGCCAGTCATAGGTGATGTTGACCCAATCGCCATCCTGTTCGAAGTTCCAGGCACCCCGTCCCACAAAGTCACCGCTTGCCTCCAAGGCAAAACCCCGAGGCGGAGTGATCTCACTCACCCGAAATTGCCAGCGCAAGGTGTACGGCAGCCAGCCTTTGGTATAAAGGCCGACCTCCTTGCCAAGCCCGTTGGCATCGCCTGCTACCAATTGCTTTACTTCAAGATAGACCGCCGGCCACCAACGCGGCAGATCCGCCGCATCGCCTAAAATTTCTAAGACTTCTGCGACCGTACCCTGCACCCGCCAATGCGTAACAAAGTGATAGTCATTGCTTGCCATAGAAATTTATGTTCAATCTCAGCCAAACAACATACTCACCAACTCCGTTCCTTCACTGCTTTGTTTATCACAGATGTAAGAGTAATCCGCTCAATCCGCGCCCAGGGGGCACCCGTTAATCCGTTGGCAGCGCGCTAATCCAATAAGGACAACGGCTGCTCGATTAACTGCTTAATCCGTTGCAAGAAACGTGCTGCTGGTGCGCCATCGACGATACGATGGTCAAAGGACAGACTCAGCCCGACCATCAAACGGGCGACAACTTGCCCATCACGCACGACTGGCTGCTCGGCGATGCGTCCCACACCGAGAATTGCACACTCGGGCAGGTTGATCATCGGCGTGAAGAGGTCGATGTCGTACATACCGAGGTTGCTGATGGTAAAGCTACCGCCACTTAGCTCATCAGGGGTGCTTTTACCGTTTCTGGTTCGTTCAACCAGGTCCTTGGCTTGGTTGGCAATCGTCACCACGCCTTTGTTGCCAATGTCACGTAGCACGGGCACCAGCAAACCGCGCGGCGTATCCACCGCCAGACCGATGTTGATCTGGCTTGGCGTACTCAACTGGCCGTCCGCTGTGATTTGCGTCATCATAATGGGGTGCTGACGCAAAGCAGCGGCCACAATTGCGACCAATAGATCGTTGTAGGAAACTTGTTCACCACGTGCCTTGAGCGACGCCCGCCAACTCGCCAATCCGGTCGCCTCGGCCTCTGCCATCAACGTAACATGAACTGCTGTCTGCTGGCTGGCGGTCATGCGTTGGGCAATCAGGCGACGCACGGAAGACATGGGGGTAATTTCAGAGATTGGAGATTGGAGATTGGGAGATTGAATTGCGGATTGCGGCGGGTGCCCGCTTCGGGTGCGGATTGCGGAATCAATCTCTTCTTGTCTTCTTGTCTTCTCATCAAGATGAAAGCGCACGTCGGCGACGACGATACGACCGCCGGGGCCACTGGCTTCAACTTCGGCAAGGTCGAGGCTATGTTCAGCAGCGACTCGGCGGGCGAGAGGAGAGGCTAAGAGTTTGGATTTTGGATCGCGGATTTCAGATTGCGGATTGGTGGTCAGTGGTGTAACCTTTGATGAGTCGCTTGGCGAAGGTTGGGCCGAATTCGATTCCGCTTTCCGAACTGCGATCTCCGCACTCTTTTCGCCGGAAGCGAGCACATGGCTCAGCACGGTACCTACGGGTACGGTTGTGCCATCACCAACGAGAATATTGCCCAGAAAGCCATCACTGGGCGCTTCAAGTTCCATCGTCGCCTTGTCGGTTTCGATTTCTAAGACGGATTCACCTTTTTTGACCGGATCGCCCGTGGCCTTGAGCCAGCGCACCACTGTGCCCTCACTCATTGTTAGCCCCATCAGTGGCATGTAGATGTCGGTTGCCATTCTTTTTATTCCTGTCTTTTTATGAGACAAGATGACAGGGTGACCGAGTGACAGGGTGACAAGGTGATCGTAGCAGATTCACCCTTGTCACCTTGTCGCTCGGTCACCTCGTCAATCAGTATCTTCTTCCAAACAACCCCTTCACCGTTTCGACCAAGCGCTTTTCATCGGGGATGGTGCTGAATTCGAGGACGGGAGCAAGTGGCACCGGAACATCTTCCGCCCCGATTCGTTTGACCGGAGCGTCAAGGTAGTCAAAGGCCAGATCGCTGATCTGTGAAGCGATTTCCCCGGTGACGCCGTAGGAGAAGTAGCCTTCGTCAATCACCACGGCACGGCTGGTCTTTTTGACCGAAGCGATGATCGTGTCCAGGTCGAGTGGCTTGAGCGTGCGTGGATCGACGACTTCAACGCTAATGCCCTCTTTTGCCAGTGTATCCGCCGCTTTCAAAGCCACCTGAACCATGCTGGAGGTGGCGACTACGGTGACATCCGTCCCAGCGCGCTTGATATCAGCCACACCAAAAGGAATGCTGTAATCGTCGTTTGGTACAGCGCCTTTCATTCCGTACATCATCTTGTCATCGTAGAAGATGACCGGATTGGCGTCTTTGACCGCAGTCTTGAGCAGCCCTTTGGCGTCGTAGGGAGTGGAAGGCAACACTACTTTGACACCGGGAATATGACAGAGCCAAGCATGCAAACTCTGCGAATGTTGCGCCGCAGAGGAACGCCCTGCACCCAGGGTGGTATGGATTAGGAGCGGGACACTGACTTGGCCACCGGTCATGTAGTACATCTTGGCCGCCTGATTGACGATCTGATCCATCGCCAGGGTGATAAAGTCACCAAACATGATGTCAACGATCGGGCGCATCCCGGCCATCGCAGCGCCGACGCCCAATCCGGCAATGCCTGCCTCGGAGATCGGTGAGTCCATCACCCGATCGGGGCCAAATTCCTCTTGCAAGCCGGTAAAGAGGTTAAAAACGCCACCAGCGCGACCAATATCTTCGCCGATCAAAAAGGTAGAAGCGTCACTGGCTAAGATTTCGCCCAGCCCATCGCGCACGGCCTCGGCGTATGTAATTTCACGAGAAGTGGACATGAAGGGTGCTCACGATCTGTAGAATAACAAATGAGGAGATGGGGAGGTAGGGAGATGAGGAGGTATTTATACCTCACCTCCCTATCTCCCCACATCCCTATCTCAATTTAGGCATACACATGATCCCATGCCTCTTTTGCATCGGGCAGTGGGGATTCTAGTGCGAATTTGACGGCAGCTGCGATTTCGTCTTCAACACGTTGGTCGATGGCATCAACCTCAGCATCATTCCAGCCGTATTGTTCGATCAGGTTCTGGCGGAAGCGACCAATCGGTTCGCCCTTCCAGCGCTCTTCGATTTCGCTGTTTTTGCGGTATTTGCGTAGCTCGCCGACATCACCCACATGATGGCCGCGCAGACGATAGGTGTTGCTCTGGATAAAACTTGGCCCCTCGCCAGCACGGGCACGGCGTACGGCTTCACTAGCCACTTTGTAGACTGCCTGTACATCATTGCCATCGACTTCGGTCGAGGGAATAGCAAAGGCTTCGCCACGAGCGGTGAACGGTGCAGGTGCAGAGACTTCCTCGGTGCGGCTATACTCACCAAAACCATTGACTTCGCAGACGTAGATCACGGGGATCTTCCAAATCGAGGCCATGTTCATTGCCTCGGCGAGAGAACCTTCGTTGGCCGCACCATCGCCAAAGAAGCAGACGGCTACTTGGCCGCTGCCCCGTTTCTTGGCAGCCAACCCGGCTCCCGTGGCAATACCATGACCGCCGCCCACGATACCGTTGGCACCCAGGATGCCCAAGCTGACATCGGCGGCGTGCATCGTGCCCCCCTTGCCACGACAATAACCAGTGACACGACCCGCCAACTCCGCCATCAGCAGATCGACACGGCCACCTTTGGCAATCAGGTGCCCATGGCCACGATGAGTGCTGGTGATATAATCATCTTTGCGCAGGGCAGAACAGATACCGACTGCTGAGGCTTCCTGCCCAATGTAAAAATGGATAAAGCCGGGGAGATTGCCCCGTTTGTACTGTTCTTCCGCCTCTTCTTCAAAGCGACGGATCAGCTTCATGCGGTAATACATTTCAGTGAGTTGGGATCGGTCTAACACAAGTGTTCCTCTGGGATAATAAGATAAGAACCAAACAACCTCTCAAATAGGATGCAGTCCATTTTGGGCGAGAATGCGTCGTAAATTAACTACTTGCCGACGGTTCAAGTCAAGTTTATCAATAGTTGCTCGCCCAATTGGAGATAGTCCAATGAGCAATGTGAAATCATATTGGGATAGACAATATTCGCAACAGTTTCTTGCACGTGCCTTTACCAAGTTCTTCTGTCTTGAAGTAATGCGATCAGTTGTCATACAGCAACTGGCTTCAATCCTAGTTCTTTCATAAGAACAGGTAAAGACATAGAGCGAATTTTAGCAAGCTCCACTAAGTACTCGATTCGCTTACCATTTATCTCTTCAAGACGATCCGACATTGCAATTAATTCCTGTTGCTCTTCTTCATTCAGCATCTCTGCCTCGCGCTTGCTTATTAATTCGCGGTAACGAGACCATTCAGCTTGTGAGAGACTTTGGTTAATTTTCAGCAGAAGGTCAGATTCAACTTTAGAAAGCTTTGCACTTTTGGTCTGGCGATGCTTAACTGGATGGAGTCTTTGCACAACACTTTCCAGAATATATGCATCAGGCGATACACCCGCTTTGGAGGCAGCCTGTTTAATTTCGTTTTCAAGTTCGGGAGCAAGGTCAATGGAAATTGTCATTTTATTTGTTCCTTATCACTGGTCTCACTCAATGATACACGAAATTAATACCATTCACGTCAATGGGGACTTGTCCATTCGAGCCTTTCGCCCATAAAAGATTAACCACTTGTGTCTCCCTGGTTGACCATCTTCCCAGCCAGAAAGCAATTCGATTTCGTCAAATCCAGCATCTCGCAGCATGCTTTCAAATTCGTCTCGACCATAAAATCGTTCGTGATAATCGAAAATTTCAGTCTCCCGCAGCTGACCATTCTCATATCGCTCGTATCTGCACCAATTGCGGATGATGCGCCCTTCTTCTTTGTCGCTCCAAACGTTGGTTGAAAAGATCGTGGAGCCGTCCGCTTGATCCTCGACATCAAACTCGGTCGTACCCGACGCCGAGAATTGGCTGCGGGTATCAGGAGGTCGCACGTCCAGGATCAACTTACCTTCTGGCTGTAGATGTTCCCAGAGTTTTCGTAGACAGCGTTGCGCCACTGTCTTGTCGTAAATATGGCCAAAGGAAGCCCCTGGAATCAGGATGAATCCATAATGTCGGGGCAGCGCCATTGTTTCCAGTGATTGTTCGTACAAGTTGGCATGAAGGCCCTTGGTGAGAAGCTTCTGACGACAAACGGCCAACATATAGGGCGAAGCGTCCAGGCCATCGATCTCCGCCCCTGTCTCCAGAAACGGAATCAAGTTAATGCCCGTCCCGCACATCGGTTCAAGCACCGGTGACCGACTTCCCGCTTGCCGCCATTGCTGCAAGTAGAAGTCAATGATAGGTTGCTGTTCCGTGCCGATATCGTAATTGGCGGCTCGGATCTTGCCGTAGTGGACCATTTAGTAACCACGCTACTACAGCAGATTTGGAAAGGAACAGATTTGTTCCAAAATGTTTGCCCACTACGTAAACATCTGATCTTTTCCAAATCTGTTGTAGTGCTTTGAGATTTTCTTATCAACGTACTGTCACTACTTCTGCAACGCTGCCCACACCTTCTCTGCCGTCAGCGGCATATCCAGCGTGCGCACACCGAGGTGTGAGAGCGCATCGACCACGGCGTTGACCACGGCAGGTGTCGATCCAATCGTTGCCGCTTCGCCGATGCCCTTGATGCCCATCGGGTTGATCGGCGTGGGGGTGACGGTGCGGTTGGTCTCAAAGTACGGGAAGCTGTCGGCACGCGGGACGGCGTAGTCCATCAGAGTGCCGCTGAGCAGTTGGCCGTTATCGGCGTAGATCGCATGTTCATAAAGCGCCTGGCCGATGCCTTGAGCAATGCCACCATGTACCTGTCCTTCCGCCAGCAGCGGGTTGATCACGGGACCGCAATCATCCACGGTCAGGAAGCGGCGAATCTCGATCTTGCCGTTACTGGGATCGACCTCGACTACACAGATGTGTGTACCGAAAGGATAAGTTTCGCCACTGGTGGTGAAATCCTCATCCGATTCGAGGGCACCTTTCAAATCATCGGGCAGTGTTTCGCCCAGGCTATAGGATGCACTTGCCACCTGCTTCCACGTGATCGCTGAGCCGGGCGAGCCAGCGACCTGGAACTTGCCATCCTGCAAGACCACATCGGCGCTGGCAGCTTCGAGCAGGTGAGCAGCGATGTCAATAGCCTTTTTGCGCACCGTCTCCGAGTTGCGATAGACCGCCGAGCCACCGACCGGCGCGCTGCGGCTGCCAAAGGTGCCGATGCCGCGCTTGATCACGGCGGTGTCGCCATGTTTGACGACGATATCTTCCATCGGGATCTGCAAAATGCCCGAAGCAAGCTGTGCCCAGGCAGTTTCGTGTCCCTGCCCGTGCGGTGAAGTACCGGTGAGGACAGTAACCTTGCCATCGACATCGACGGTAACTGTGCCCGACTCCCAAGGACCAAAGCCACAGATTTCGACATAGGTAGCGACACCAATGCCGAGCAGTTTACCATCGCCATTGGCACGGCGTTTGGCTTGTTCGGCACGTAATCCGGCGTAATCGACCTTTTCCAATGCCTCAGCCATGTTCATCGCATATTCGCCGCTGTCGTACTTGGCACCAGTGGGCGTGGCATAGGGGAATTTTTCGGGCGGAATAAAGTTGCGACGGCGCACTTCAGTTGGGTCGAGCCCCAGTTCTTTGGCGAGCACATCCATCGCTCGCTCGATCATAAAGGCAGCTTCGGGCCGACCAGCACCACGATAGGGTTCATTGATGCCTTTGTTTGTTATCACGCCGATGGCTTCGCAGCGGGCGTTGGGAATTTCATAGACGCCGGTCATCATCATGGCAGTGAGGGGCGGGATGCCAGGCATGTTGGGCGAGTAGTAGGCACCACAGTTGGCAATCACCTTGAGGTCAGCGCCAGAGACTTTACCATTTTTGTCGGAGGCCAAGCGGATGACATTGATCTGATCGCGCCCGTGGCTGGTGACAAGATAATCTTCGCTGCGCGTTGCGGCCCAGCGGATTGGACGTCCAAGTTGTTTTGCCAACCAGGGGACAAGCACCTCTTCGGTGTAGACGTTGGCTTTGGCCCCAAAACCGCCACCGACTTCGGGCGCAATCACACGTAGCTTCTCCTGATCCACGCCTAGCACACCCGCAACTGACTCCTTGACGCCATGCGGAGCCTGTGTGGATGTCCACATGGTGTACTGATCAGCTTCTGCATCATACTTGGCCACCACACAGCGCGGTTCCATCGCGCTGGGGATGAGGCGCTGGTTGACGATGCGCAGCTCGACAATTTTTTCAGCCGCGGCAAAGGCAGCATCGACATCGCCGCCGCCAGCATTGAAGCGGAATGCTTCGTTTGTTCCCCAATCTTCAAAGAGCAACGGTGCACCGGGCTTCAGCGCTTCCTCGGGATCGGCTACGGCGTCAAGTGGCTCATAATCAACCATCACCGCTTCGACTGCATCGGCTGCGATGTAGCGATTCTCGGCAATGACCAGCGCCACTGGATCACCCACACAACGAGCTTTATCCACAGTAAGCACCGGGCGATCAGTGTTATGTGCATTTGAGTAGCCAGCGCTATTGAAATCAACACCCACTGGCAATACTTTCGCCATGTGCGGGTTGATATCGGCACCGGTATAGACAGCAACCACACCCGGCATGGCAAGTGCAGCACTGGCATCAATGCCTTTGATACGAGCATGGGCATAAGGACTGCGCACCATGACCATGTGCAACATACCTTCCAATTGGATATCGCCGGTATACTTGCCCTTGCCAGTGACCAAGTTGGGATCTTCACGGCGAGTGACACGCGCACCCATAAATTGAGGAGCATGAAGTTGCTTTTGCATGAGACTTTCCCCAGTTCTCCTTTTGCAGATTGGTTTGTTGAATAAGACTGCGGATTTGAGTATGGAAAGTTATAAACGATCGCAGGCGATTTGCGCAAACCCCATTCTTTGATTCTATGCCTTCAATCCCGACATAACGACGCCACGGATCATCAACCGTTGCGCTAAAAAAAAGGCGACTAGGGTTGGAATCACCATTAAAAATGACATCGCCATCATCAAGGGGATTTGGGTATTATACAGTTCCTTGAAAAAACTAATACCGAGTGCAAGCGTGTAATTGTTGGGATTGGTCAAAAAGATCAAAGGCCCATAGAAGTCGTTCCAAACGCCTTGAAAGGTAAAAACTGCCACGGTTGCCAGCGCTGGTTTACAGAGGGGCAACATAATCTGCCACCAGATGCGGAAACGATTTGCACCATCAAGAATGGCTGCTTCTTCCAGTTCGATCGGGATAGTCGTAAAGAATTGGCGCAACAAAAAAATGTTAAACGCTCCACCGCCAAAGAAAGCCGGAACCGTGAGTGGTAGAAAAGTATCGAGCCAGCCGATCTTGTTGTACATGATGTACAGCGGAATCAAGGTGACTGCACCAGGCAACATGATCGATGCCAACACCAACATAAACCAAATATCACGCCCGGGGAACTTGATCCGTGCAAAGCCGTAGGCGCAGAGTGACGATGCAATGACAGCAGCAACGGTGACCGTAGCCGTAATCACGACTGTATTCCAAAGCCAGCGCGGAAAATTCATACCATTATAGAACCAACCGTCAGGGAAATTCTGCCAGCGAAATGTATGAGGAATAAAGGTCGGCGGGAAGACATAGACTTCCGAATTTTCTTTGAGCGAAGTCGTGATCAGCCAGAAGAGCGGCAGCAAAAACACTAACGCGCCCACAATCAAAATTGCATAAACCAGGATGAGGTAGAAAGTCTGTGTTGGACGATCCAATCGCAGATCGCCCAATCCAAGATAGTTTTCCTTCCCTTCTACCATAATTATTTCACCTCGGTTTCATAAAAGACCCACAAGGCAGAGCTACGGAAAACCAGCAGTGTGAGCACCAATACGACCGCCAACAAAAACCAAGCCATCGCCGCCGCCATCCCCATTTGGGTAAAACGGAAGGCCCGTTCATAGACCATCAAACTATAGAAATAGGTAGAAAAAAGCGGCCCACCCTGAGTCAGCACAAATGCTTCCGTGAAATATTGGAAGGCACCGATCAAGCCCATAACTAAGTTAAAAAAGATCGTTGGTGTCATCAACGGCATGGTGATGAAGCGAAAGAGCTGGCGACTGTTGGCACCATCGATCTTGGCAGCTTCGTACAACGATTCAGGAATGCCTTGCAAGCCAGCCAAATAGATCACCATCCCACCGCCAACGCCCCACAAACTCATCAAGACGAGCGACGGCAAGGCCGATCCCGGATCGCCCAAGAAACGGGATGTGGGCAAGCCTACACCCTTCAAGATTGCATTAAAAAGGCCATAATCCGGATTCAACAACCATCCCCATAGCACGGCACTGGCCACTGCCGGGACAATCGTCGGAATATAAAAGCAGGTACGAAAAATCGGCATGCCTTTCACCCGCTGATTGAGCAAAAGTGCCAACACGAAGGCACCCAAAATTCCCAAGGGGACAGCGGTGAGAGCGTAGAATGCAGTCACCTTACAAGCCTGCCAAAAGTTTGGCTCTTTGGTGAACATGTTCACATAATTACGCAATCCAATCCATTCTGGTGAGCGCAGGATCGGATATTTGGTAAAGCTGATGTAAAACGAGGCGATCATGGGGCCAATGGTAAAAATCAGCAACCCCAGCACAACCGGCATAATAAAAAGATAGCCTTCAATGATATCGCGTCGCCGTTTTGTCTTGACAAGACGAGACCAGAAAGACTTTTCAGTTTTCATGTGGCTTGACGGAATCTCAGTTGCGACAGCCATGTGGCGCTCTTCTCCCATTGTATTGTCTGGTCCTGTAGGGACACCTGAATTTAGTGAATGTTTCTCGATTCTAAATTCATGGTGTCTCTACAGGACAGGGTGATGCAAGTGTTTACTTATTCTCATCCAAACAGTTTTGGATCGTAGTGTCCGCTTCGGCAAAGGCGTCTTCTGCACCCTTTTGGCCACGAATCACGGCTTCCAGCGCTGCCTGATAGGCTTGCTGCACTACACCCACGTAGAAGCTGCCACAGTCCGCCGGGTGATCCATCACGGGTAGGATGGCGTCATCAGCGCCATTCACAAATGCCATGAAGTTGTTGGGTGGTGTCGTCAGACCTTCCATCCATTTGCTATCTTCTGCAACCGAGCGCAACAGTGGCACAACGATCTCGGCCTTCGTCATCTGGCGCTGCACATCGGGTGTGATGATGTTCTTGACGTACTGATAGGCAACTTCTGGATGTTTACCCTTGGAATAGACCGACATACCCCAGGTGCCCATACCCGTGCGATGTTTGCCATCTGGCATCAAAGGCATTAACTGCACATCCCACTCGAACTTGTCACCAACGTTATCGCGAATCGGCGTTCGCAGCGCTTGAATGTGGGTGTAAATGGCTGCACGACCCAATTGGAAGGAATCGCCACCAACGTCTAAGCCGAGTGGTTGAGCAATATTATGTTTTGCCCACAGATCAGCATAGGCTTGCAACCCTGCCAAGGTCTTTGGATCCGACCATGTCGATTTGCCATCGGCCAGAATCAAGCCACCATAGCCAACGACCCAGGGATAGACCGTCGCCCACCAGTTCCACGTCGCATTAGAGAGCCCCCAATACTTGGGATTGCCACTCTCGTCTTTTTCCAGCTCTGTGATCTTTTTGGTGTTAACAACCAAATCGTCCCATGTCCATTTGTCAGTTGGCAATTCCGCACCAGCCTGCTCAAACAGTGTCTTATTGTAATACATGGTCACGACATCCAACCCTGAAGGTAAAAAGTGGATTTCGCCATCCACGGTGCCTAGGCCAAGCATGGCCGGGAAGACATCGTCCAGTTTTACATCCGAATCGGTTTCTGCCAAGGGCTTCAGATCGAGCGACACATCATTCTTCGCAAAGGGCACAGCGTAGAGGTCTGCACTAAAGAAGACATCTGCCAATGTCCCAGCCGCCGCCTGGGCATAGACCAGTTCAGCCAAGTCACCGCTGATATATTCAAATTTGGCTGTGACGTTTGGGTGCTTTGCTTTCGTCGCATCAGTCAGAAACTGATTGACTGGCTCGACGGGTGGTCCCTTTAAGATCATGACACGAAGTTCAGTCGGCTCTTGTGCAACAGCTGCGCCACCGGATGCCGGGGCCGCAGCGGGTGCAACACAGGCTGCCAACAGTGCTCCTGTGCTTGTAATGCCAGCAACTTTGAGAAAATCACGGCGCGACAGTTGTTTCATCATACACTGGTTCCTCCAAACTAGTTTGAATCGGTTGAAATATGGCCACAGGACAGGGATGGAAATAAAAACGACATTTGGGAGAGTTCTATTCGTCCCGTTTGGTATACCAGTACTATACGTGTTTTGAGAGGAGATGTCAAACACCAGGAATCCTTCAGGCATTTTCCAGGTGGACAGAGGGAGCGAGAGACAAGAGGCAAGAAGCAAATTGCAGAGGGCAGGTGGCAATAAGATATTTGCAGCCTGCCACCTGCAACTTGCTTCATCCTTCGTTCAAGACAGTAAATACGCCACGTTGCGCAAGGTGAGAGTCAACATACATTTCGACGACATAGTCGCCGGCAGCCAGCACAAAATTATCACTGTAGGCCAGGCTCAATGGCTGCTGAAACTGGCCACTTTCGCCAGCTTCCCACGGCGCAATCACACGCCAAGAGGGATCTTCTTCGCCATCAATGTAGACTTTAAAGACCACATCCTGGCCATTCTGCATTTTTGCAAAGTCAAAAAGGATGGCGACTTCCTGCGTGCCAAAGGGAACGCTTTCGACTTCTTTGTAATCCGTCACTGCACCAGCATCATTATAGACAGGCTCGGCGATGAGGAAGGGGCTAATTTCGGCGCTGAGTGTACCAGTTGGAGGCTCGCTCTTGTACTCCAGTGCCACTGATAAGCTCTTGATCTGCGCAATCAACTCATCAGCAGCAGGGCGCACCGCTTCGGGATTGCCGATTTTATCCCCAGATGGCACGGTCTCGCCGTCATCAAGGGCAAAGATTAGGTCATCCAGCCCATCGGACGCGTCATCCAGCCCCCACCAGAGATAGGAGGGAGGCTCGGCACCAGCCGCTTTGGCATCAGCTACTTGTTTTGCGGCCAAATTCATCCCCTTGCCGTATTCAGCTTTGGCTTCATCTACCTTGCCCGCCGCTAGCAAACTCAAGCCAAGGTCATATTGGATCCACAGTTCGTCGGGGCTCATGGCCAGCGCAGTTCGATTCATTGCCGCAGCATCGTCAAAGCGCCCCAGCAGGTGATAGACCCAGGCCAACTCGCCTGCTACATTCGCTCCTGTTTCACCATTGGCACGCGCCTTTTCATAGTCGGCTGCTGCCAGATCATACTTCCCGAGTGCCGTCTGTGCGCCAGCGCGCTCAGCATAGGCACGGCCATAGTTGGGGGCAGCTTGCACAGCTTGATCAAAGGCTTTGATTGCCTCATCCCATTTCGACTGATGCGCCCAACCTACACCCTGGGCAAAGTGATCAATCGCTCCTCCTTGCGCACGCAAATCGCTCACTGGTTTGGCAAAGGTCGTAAAGGCCCAGCCGACAGCGATCAATGTAATAAGCACACCAGTTGTTGTGAAGACCCAGCGTGTTGCCCAAGCGGAGACCATCACCGACATACCAAAGAGGAAAAGCGATACGGCCAACAAGGTAAGATGGACAATATAGGTGTTCGCTTTACCATCCCAGGCATCCTTGACCAAGGAAGAAGCGAGAAACTTTTCCTGCAAAGCGGTGATCTCGACAAGATAGGTCTCAGCTTCATAGCGAGGTAGATCGACTTCGCCTTTTTCGCTGTCAAAGTAGGGTGAACCCAGCATCGGGCTCAACTTGACCATCCGATCACGCAATGTTCGATAGCGAATGGCGGACGATTCATCGCCACGGCTTTCGGCGGAAGCGGCTAGCAAGTCTAGTTCCTGCCAACTTTGATAGGCGGTGTTGTAATCGTAGTTGACCCGAGCATCTCCGCTGACCTGACGGCCAAGTGCTTCTAATGCATAGCGCTTGTTGTCACGATTGGCTTGATCGTCACGGTTGGCGGCGTCGCTTTGTAGATAAGCAATAATTGCCGCCAGCAGGGTGACCAGCGCAATCAGAATGGTCGTAGTCCGCTTGAAGCGCTCATCACGCTCGATCTGATTGTCTTCGTTCACGGTTGAAGCCATTGCACTCATGTTTAATCTCTCCTATGCCCGAAATTCAATCATCAAAGCGAACACCGTTCCCGCGACCATACAGAGCGAACCCAATCCCACCAGCGGATAGCGCATTACCTTCCCCGTCGCCTCAATCAAGCTATAGAAGACCAGCGCAACCGCCAGGATCGCCACGGCAAGAAGGAGCTGATTAGTCTTGTTACGCAGTTTGTCGGCTTCAGCATAACTTGCGTCGGGTTGCAGATCTTTCTCTTTGGCGGCATCGGCGAAATATTCGCCGATTTCGCGTTGCAGTGCGTAGCTGCCGTTGCGATTGAGGAACTTGTTGGGGAATAGACCCTGATTGGCAATCGAGAGATCATGCGCATTGGCCCGTTCAGCGTCGAGCAATGCAGCCTCGTCTTCGTCTGTCTTCGCCTCATCATTTGCAATCAGATCGCCCAAATCACTGTAGCGGCGATAGGCAGCATAGGCACTGTAGTTCTCGTAGGCGTTGACTGCACTCAAAGCTCGGGTTTCTTCCAGGTTGACTGTAGCGCGCTGACCGGCAAAGTCAGCATCCCCTGCTCCATCCGCTGCAACTGAAGCTCGCCAGGCGACAACTGCACCGAGCAACGTTGTCAGCGCAATCAAGATCGCAATCAACATCTCCATCCGATCACTCTGCTCAGCCTCCACATTCTCCATGATAAATTCTCCTATTCATAATAATCATTGTAAGAAAAAATTATGCAGGTTGAATTTTAGCTCAGTTTATTAATTTTGAAAAGTGGCAAAAGAGTTACGTGCGGGGTTCTGTCATTTTTAAGAGAGGTTAAAGACGCGCTGCGCATTTTCGCCAAGCCACTTGCGCTTGACTGTATCTTTGATGGGGAGAGCTAACACTTCATCGACACACTGTTTGAAGTTTTGCGCTGGCCAGGCAGTGCCAAAGAGGATTTTGTCTTGCAGGAGCGAATTGCCATATTGGATCAACGTTTCCCAGCCAGTACCGGGTGTTCCCACATAGCGAGGACGAATGGCAGAGATGTCGGCGAAGACATTTTCATGACGCCAGAGGATGGCCATTAATTCGTTAACCCACGGCCAGCCGCCATGTCCAGCAATAATCTTGAGTTCAGGAAAATGCCCCGCTACTTCGTCGAGATAGATTGGGCGACCGACCTCCATCGAGAGTTTGGGCGCAAAATTAACCGAGGTATGGATCCAAACCGGAATATCAAGTTCCACACACTTGGCGTAGATCGGATAGTAGCGTTTGTCGTTGGCGTGCAACTTGTGCAGCCACGGCTCCAGGCAGAGCGAGCGCATTCCCAAGTCATGGTATGCATGGTCGAGTTCGCGCAATGCCTTCATCCCCTTGTGCGGGTCGATGCCAGCCATACCTTTGAGGCGAGTCGGGGCTTGGGCACAAAGTTCGGCTACTGCTTCGTTGGATGTCTTCATGCCCAACGTCATCTCAGCATCCTCTGCCGGCAGGATCGCCACATCGACGCCTGCCTCGTCCATCAACGCCAGCAATCCACCCACCGGATCGTCCTGAATCGACTCCATCACCACATTTTGCTGGCGGTAAAGTTGATGGTACATAGCAAAATCGCTATTGGGATCAGCAAAGCCAGTACCGTCGGAAGGCAAAGGTGGGATGACACAAGTGTCAATGATCATAAATACTGCCTTTCAAAATATTCCACCTTGTA
This sequence comes from Caldilineaceae bacterium, assembly GCA_046328715.1. Lineage (GTDB taxonomy): Bacteria > Chloroflexota > Anaerolineae > Caldilineales > Caldilineaceae > JAXLWB01. The sequence goes on from JAXLWB010000015.1 coordinate 141,714, forward strand.
TTGCGTCCGTTCCAGACTCTCAAAGGCCACCCATTCAATAATTGGTGTGAAGGCAAGTTGGTCACGAATCGTCTGTCTGATCTCTTCGGCGAGCGATTCGGCTTCTTCGTCGCGCAACGCGGTACCACGTTCCACCTTGATGACCAGATTTTCACCAAAGGCGGGACCTTTATGCGGTAAGACGATGCGCATTTCACCGCTTATCTTCGGTGCAAAGCGTTGAATGATGCCTTTGACAGCCGCCGGGAAGACGTTGACGCCCTTGACCTTGATCATATTGTCGCTGCGTCCGCGTACGACAAAACGAAAGCCAGTGCGTCCACAGGGGCAGGGATCGGTAAAGACTTGCACGATATCGCGCACGCGGTAACGGATTACAGGCGTAGCTTGGCGGTTAATGGTAGTGAAGACGATTTCGCCAATGGCACCTTCCTTCATCGGGATCGATTCAGTCGTATCAGGGTCGATCAGCTCGGCAACCAATGCTCCCTGTGCACAGAAGTGCATCCCTGGCGATTGTCCACATTCAGCGGCGATGTCGGCGGCGACGTCGGCCAAGCCGTAGAAGTTGCGCGCCGTGATGCCCCAAACTCGCTCAATCCGTTCTCGCTCATTCTCGGAGAGAGCTTCGCCTGCCAGAAAACCTTTCTTGAAACCCAGTTGGTCCGGCTCGACACCCAGATGTTTCCGCACACTCTGTTCGAGAAAGGCGCAGGAAGAAGGAGTGGCAAAAAGCACGGTCGGGCGAAATTGATCGACCAGTTGCATGAATTTTTCCTGGCCTGTGCTGGCAAAGGGGGCGGGGATGACGGTGATGCCCATATGCTCGGCACCCGACGATTCGCTCATGCCACCGACGAAGAGGGTGAAACTTGCTGGGTTGATCATCACATCGTCGGGGCGCAGGCCACCGGTCCAGGCATGGCGAGCATAGAGTTCGTTCCATTGGTTGATATCGCTACGCGTCAGCCCGATGTAGAGCGAACGTCCAGTCGTGCCGCTCGTGCCCTGAATGCGCACAATCTCGCTCATCGGTGCGCATTGATGGCCGCCGAGTGGGCGAATTTCTTCTTGGGTAACGCGCAATTGCTCTTTGGTGGTGAAAGGCAAACAGGCCAGATCAGAGCGACGCTGCAAGTCAGTTGGATTAATCTTTGCCTCGTCAAACTTGGCACGATAAAAGGGCGAGGTGGCATAGACATACTCCAATTGCCTGCACAACCCTTCCATCTCCAACCGTTCCAGATCCGCCGCCGTGATCGTCTCCATCGCAGCATTCCAATATGGACGATCCATCGTCACACAAAACTCCTTATATTGTGACCAGATGACCGATGACAAGCTGAGCAACGATTCATCCAGTCATTTTGGCATCCGGTCATCCCTTCATCTATTCATCATGCCTTGCCAACTGAACCGAAGAGGCGCAACTTGCCCACTACCACTCGGCGCATGGCGTCGATAGCGTGTTGCATCAAGGCGACGAGGTCAGGGGCTTTGGGGGCGTTGAGATCGATTTTGAGCGAAGCGAGATAAGCTTCGCGCACTTCAGTGTTGACATTGAACTTGCAGACGCCCAACTCAATCGAGCGCTGGATCATCTCGGCAGGTAGACCGGATGCGCCATGTAAAACCAGAGGAACCGTTACCTTCTGTCGAAGTGCGGCTAGTCGCTGAAAGTCCAACTTGGGCTCGCCACGATAGTGGCCATGCACATTGCCAATGCAGACAGCCAATGCGTCAATCTGTGCCTCACGGACAAAGTCGGCAGCCTGATCGGGGTCAGTTAGTTTGGATTCGTATTCGGCGACGCTCAATCCATCTTCGGTGCCACTCAGTCTGCCCAGTTCAGCTTCGACAAAGCCAGAATGTTGGTGAACCAAAGTAGCCATCGACTGCACATAGTTGAAATTGGCAGCATAGTCCAAGTGCGACCCATCGGCCATGATCGACGTGATGCCTAGAGAGAGGGCCAGCCGAATGTCATCGGCAGAGGCACTATGGTCGAGATGCACCGAGACGGGTACTTTGGCATCTTCCGCAGCAGCCAGACAAAGCGTCAATAGTGGTCTGCCGCCGTGTGTAATGCTGGCTGGGTGCAGTTGCAACATGATTGGGCTGGACTCTGCCTCTGCTGCCAAAATTACAGCGCGCACGCCCTCCAGGTTATAGACGTTAAAGGCACCGATGGCATAGCCATGTTGTTGCGCATGGCTCAACAGAAGGGTAGTAGATCTAATCATCAGTTTCTGGGAAATCAGGTGAGCACGTTGTAATCGCGAAATAGTCAAAGTCGGCGGTCGTGGGAGGCGAATAGAAGTCTGCAACCATAATAATCCCGACTTGAAGATCGTCTGATGGCAAAGCATTTACCGCACCGACCACCTTCCAACCAGTTTGATCATCCTTCATCCAGGCAACCACAATTCGCCCAAGACGTTGTAAGCGCAGTCGAAGCGCAGTCACTTCGGTAGCAGCAAACTGATAGGTAAAGTTGCCGTTATCGTTTTTGGCAAAATAGACTCCTTGCCCATTTAGACCGAGCCCCCGCTCCAAACGAATGAAGTGGTTCTCATCTTGCCAAATGAGCAGACCTGCACCTTGATAATCATGGATTGGTGTGATTTCGACTTGTGTACTGATTTTGAAGGAGTCACCACTGAGCGGACGTAGTAAACGCGGTGCTCCCATGAGGCCTGGTGCAAGATTGTTGCCATTGGCTGAATCCGTTGACAAGCGTAGATAACCCTGGCGTGCAGTCGTTGTATGTAGCACATCCTCATCTGGGTCTACCCAACTCCAGTCACTGGCAATTCCGCGTCGTTGGAAGTTATCGTGAAAGAGCGCCTGACAAACAACACAGGCTTGTTGCGATGTTGCACTGATCTGACTATTCTCATTCGAGTTATCAACAGACTGGTTGGATTGTGTAATAAGCGGCAGAAACAGTGGCGTTGTTGAATCTTCGTCGGACGTTGAATTATTATTCTCAGTTTGTGCAAAGACAGTTGATGCGGTAATAGTACATATTACGAGAAGACTTAAGAACATTGTAAAAAAGAAACGAAGTTTTTTCATGAGCAGCTCCTATGCAATTCTAAACAATGATTACTTCATCATGTTAAACATATTACTAATAGACAAAGCAAAGCAAGGATGGACAATGGTAGGGGCATCCGCTTGCCGGTGCCCGGTTTGCATCACCGAGTGGGCAACCGCAAGGGTATGCCCCTACGCATTGCGATCATGCATTGTCTATCTGCTTTGTCTATAAGAAATCTCATCAGAAGTGTCCCAGCAATATTTCAACCGTTTGAACTAAGAGTTTATCACTTCAATTGTTTTACCACATCTACCAGTGCGGTTTCCCCCCCCACATTACCAGGAAAAACAATATAGGGCATTCCAGGATGACGACTTTCGGGACCAGATTGCCAGACAGGTACACCGGGTAAAATTTGGCCAAGGACGATGGCGCGGCGAATGCCCAACGCCTGCGTCGCCAGATCGCTAGAAGTGATGCCGCCTTTGGCAAGCAGGTAGCGTGGTCGGGTTTGCAGTGCTTTGACGATTGCCACCAAACTGGCCGAAACCCGTTGGCCGATTGCCAAACTTGCTTCGGCACTGTCGCTGCTGATCAAGGTACGACTGGTATAAATCACCACATCTCGACCGCTGCGCAGCAGTTGATCTGCGGCTTCGTGTACACGAGAAATCTCATTCGACTGCGTGTCATCGGCAAGTAATGCTGGGACATTGACCTCTAGCGGATTGATCTGCGGAGAAGCCAGCAATGCACCCAGTTGGCCTGTGGTCTTGGGAACGTAGGAACCAACCACAACCAGTCCGCCTGTATCGCCCGTAGCATTCATTTGGTCACGGCTCAAAAGTGGGCGTGTTGCCAAACCTGCTCGAATCTGCACAAAGGATGCTGCAGTTCGATAAACAAATTGTTTCCCTTGTGCCTCCGCCGCCAAGAGTCCGCTAACAAAAACTTGCATATCGCGCAAAGTTACACAGTTGATCACTGCGATGGCACCGTCGTGCATGGTAAGCAGGCGGCTGCAGACTTGATCGGGGCCACCGATGCGGATGTCGTCCAGTGAGATGGAATGAACCGAGGCGGCAGCAACTCGTCCTGACATTTTCTCTTCAACCCACGCTTTCAAGTCGGAGTTGCGATAGCCAAAAGCAGCATCTTTGGCAAAGGGAGTCTCCGCCGCTGGCACCAGTTTATCGCCTTCGGCTACATAGTGAACATCGTCAATCGTAAAACGTCCACCTTCGAGAAAGTAGGGAATGATCAACAGTCCGTCAAACGAGCGTTTGATCGCAGCCGCCAGCGCCATCACTTCACCCGGGAAGTGACCACGCAGGGTTGAATCACTGCGGCTGACTACGGCAAAGTCGCGTCCGCTTTGTTCACTGGCGGCGACCAGGTTGCGCCCGATCTCGGCGTTGAGGGCCTGAGCTGCGGGCAGGGGCAAACTGCGCGAATTGGTGAGAATGTAGAAAACCGGTTCGGATGCTAGCAGTTCCTGCTTCAGGCTATCCACCGCCCATTCGGTAAGGACGGGAATATCATAGACAGTTTGTGTACCGGTTGGATCATCGTCGAGGACGACCAATTTGCGCGCCAGTTGCTGTGCCTGTTGGCGAATCTGCGGCAGGAGATCCGCTTGCCAGTCGGGCGGCAAAGCAGCGAAGGTGGTGGATTTGTCAAGGGTTTGTGGTGACATAATTTCCCCAGAGACGGTAACGAACAGCACTTTCTCGTCCAAATGTGTAGATCGTCGAACTTCCGAACCACAGTGAACGTAAAGTGCCGGTCAAGTTAGCACGGTTGATTCTCGGTTACCAAAAGTTTGACAGGCAGAGATAAAGTTATCTTATGCCTATTGTTCGTTTCTACCAAATTGCTGGCCCGTAGTACAATAGCTTCTCATTCACTACAACCATATTGAACTGGTTCCGACACAAGACCAGGATACTACGCTTCCTCGATAACAACTGATTTCATTGCACGCTCACAACTTGACCAGCACTTCAATGGTGAAAGTTGCCTAGCACGTACATGCACGCATGACGGAAAGTGCCGCTCAAGTTTCGCTTGTCGTCACAAAGAAGGAAACGTTTATGTCCAACTATGCTGATTTGATCATCACTCATGCCAAAGTTCTGACGATGGATCGGGCTCGACCGCGTGCCGAAGCAGTCGCTATCCAGGGGGAACGCATTGTTTTTGTCGGCAGCGCAGAAGAGGTGAAAGCCTGGCAACGCCCCTACACCCGAGTCATCGACGCCGAAGAGCGCACATTGTTGCCGGGGTTGATCGACAGCCATTTTCATCTGCTCTGGGGATCGCTCAAACTCGATAATATCGACTGCGAAGGATTGACCACTTATGACGAATTGGTGCAAACGGTCAGCAATTTTGCTGCCGCTAATCCCGACCGTCCAGTGCTGCTCGGCAACGGTACGATCTATCAGATCGGCCCCAACGGTCGCATTCCCAACCGTCATGATCTGGACGCAATCGTCGCCGATCGACCCTTAGCGATCAAAGCATTTGACTATCACACTGTCTTTGCTAACACCAAAGCATTGGAAATGGCAGGTTTGTTGCACGGTGCGGAGTCGCCGTCGGGCAGCGAAGTGGTGATGAGCGCTGACGGGTTGGCAACCGGCGAATTGCGCGAAAGTGGAGCCTTTGACCCAGTACAAAATCTTGCCCCCAAGCCCGATGCAGCGCAAAAGCGGGCACTATTGCGTAAGGGGTTGGCACAAGCGGCAGCCTACGGCATCACCAGCGTGCACAACATGAATGGTTCATTGAGCGAGTTGCTCCTCTACGCCGAGGCGGAAGCGGCAGGCGAGATGACGTTGCGCATCAATGTGCCATTACATGTCGTGCCCGAGATGAAGCTCGCCGATCTCGACGAGGCGATTGCCATGCGCGATGAAACTGTCAGCCACTATGTGCGCAGCAACACGGCCAAGTTCTTTATGGATGGCGTGATCGAATCATACACGGCCCTAATGCTCGAGCCTTTTGCCAACAAGCCGGACGATCTGGGCAAAGCCATCTGGGAATACGAGCAATTTGTGGAGATGACAAGTGCTTGCGACGCAATGGGGCTACAGATCGTTACCCATGCCATCGGCAACGGTGCCATCCGCCGTACGCTGGATGCCTACGAGCAGGCGCAGCGAGTCAACGATCGCCGTGATAGTCGCCATCGGATTGAACATATCGAGTTACTCCATCCCGACGATCTGCCTCGTTTTCGTCAGTTAGGGGTAATCGCCTCGATGCAGCCGCTTCACGCTGCCATCTCAGGCCCGGGTCAGATGTGGGCGGCCAATGTGGGCGAAGCGCGTTGGCCGTGGGGTTTCCCCTGGCAATCGTTGCGCGAGAGCGGTGCCCATCTTACCTTTGGCAGCGATTGGCCTGTTGTGACGCAAAATCCATACTTGGGCATCCATGCTGCGCTCAGTCGTCAACCTTGGACGCCAGATATTCCAGTCCAAAGGCAAAGTCTCTTTGATACCTTAGCAGGCTACACTCGTGATGGAGCCTATACTGAGTTCCAGGAGGGGGTCAAGGGTCAATTGCGTCGGGGCATGTGGGCGGATCTGGTGCTTTTGGATCGGGATATTGAGCAGACGCCTGTGGAACAGATTCAAAACATGGGCGCGCTGCTGACGATCTGTGGCGGGCGGGTGGTGTATCAAAGGTAGAGCAGCGGGCGGCAAGGGCGGTTCAGAACCCTGAGCGTCAGCAAAGGGCAACCTGGCACACTCTCTTGCACCGCCTGATAATCATGCAATTATTTCCTATCGTCATATTTCTTGTTTTGTGAAGGGCTAAAGGAGTTTGACATGCATAAGAAAATTTCCTGGCTATTATTGTTTACATTAATGGTCACCTTGATCCTAAGTGCTTGCGGTGGAGGAAGCTCCGCACCCGCAGCAGATTCAGGTGCAGCCGCTGGAGGGGCAGAAGCTGCACCAGCGGCTGCAGAAGCCCCTGCCTCGGGACAAGAAGCGGCTCCCGGCAGCAAATCCGAACAGAGTTCCGACACACCGGGGGCAGAACTCAATCGCGACCCAAAGACACTAGTGGTGCTCTACGACTCGACCGCCGATATCCTCGACCCGGGGCAGACCTTGAATGTTGCCAACAACGTGGTACAGCGTGGCCTTTATGAAGGGTTAGTCCGTTTGAAGGGCGAGAGTGTGAGCGAGATTGAGGGCGTGCTAGCCGAAAGTTGGACGACCAATGACGACCAGAGCCAATGGACTTTCAAGATTCGTTCTGGTGTCAAATTCCATGATGGCACTGTCTGTGACGCCCAGGCCATCTACGATTCGATGGCACGCACGCTGGTTAATCATTTGCCTGCATCCTTCATTTTGGGGCGCTTTATCGGCTACGAACCGGAAAAGACAATGAAAGTAGTGGACGCCAACACGCTCCAATTCACCTTTGAAACGCCTCAGCCACTCTTTGGGTTGGGTCTGGCCGCCGCCTATGGCACAGGCGTTATCAGCCCCAAAGCCCTCAAAGAGAACGAAAAAGAGGGCGACGCTGGCAAAGAATGGCTCACCACCCATGCTGTAGGCACAGGTCCCTATATGTTGGAGAAGTTTGCGCCGAACGATGAAGTCGTGCTGGTACGTAATCCTGACTATTGGCGTGGCTGGGATCAACCTGGGCAGTTCGAGAAGATCATCGTCAAGCCGATTCCCGAAGCCTCCACCCGCCGCCAGATCATGGAGAAGGGGGAAGCCGATATCACTACGCCCTTCCCCAGCCCCGAAGATCACAAAGCGATGGTTGATTCGGGTCTCTTCAATGTCGGCGATGCCAGTCAAATTCGTATTGACTATGCGCTCTACAATCCCAACGGGCTGCTCAAGGATCCACGTACGCGTCAAGCACTCTCCTACGCCTTTGACTACGATGGCTATATCAATGGCGTGCGTGCTGGCATTGGACGGCAGGCCGAAGGGCCTTTCCCGCGCAGCTTGATCTATCATGACTCAAAGGTCTTTGTCTATCCAACCGATTTGGACAAAGCCAAACAACTCTTCGACGAGGCTGGCTGGAATTACGATGATGAATTGACCTTTACGTATTATCCAGGCTTTGGTGGCGAGGATGTCGGTCCCATTCTCCAAGCTCAGCTTGAGCAGATTGGTGTCAAACTCAAAATCGAAGAGCGTGACATTGCCAGCTTCAACGGTCTCTTCTACGGCGACCAACCGCCAGCGGAACGCCCGGACATGATGTGGTATGCCTGGTGGCCCAACCTCAACGACGCCTACGATGAATCCTGGATTCTCTATCACAGCGCCGCCGCTGGTTCCGCCGGGGCGAATGCCGGTTTCTACAACAACAAACGCGTGGATGAGTTGATCGACGCCGCCTATACGGAAACCGATCCGACTCAGTTGCAAACCATGTGGAGCGAAGTGCAGAAAATTCTCACCGTCGATGATCCAGCAGGTCTCTGGGTAGAAGATCCGCTCGAACGCACCGTCATCCGTAAGGACATCGAAGGCCATGTCTACAACGCCATCTACGCCATGACCTTTGATTATTGGGCACTTACGCGAAAGTAACAGACAAGATGACAGGATGATGCTGCTGGCGAAATAGCTGACCGATTGAAATCGGCTGCTGACACCGAGAAGTCGCTGAGGCGACTGAGGAAATGTATCCAGTGCCCTCAGGCACTTCTCGCTGTCAGCAGGGGAATTGATTCCCTTTTTTAAAATCGCTAGCAGTATCACAAGATGACAGGATAAATAGGCCTCCTGTCATGCTGTCATCTTGTCATCCCTTCATCCTGTCAATATCATGCTGCGCTTTCTAACCCGTCGTCTCCTTCTTCTCCTCTTCGTACTCTGGGGGATCTCCTTGATCACCTTTGCGTTGGCGCGCGTGGTACCCACTGATCCAGCACGTTTGATCGCTGGGCCGCGGGCTAGCCCCGAGTCGTTGGAGGTGGTGCGTAAAGATTATGGCTTGGACCGCCCCGTGGTGGAACAATATTTTCGCTATGTTCGTGGCTTGTTGCGCGGCGATCTGGGTCGTTCCTTTAGTTCGCGGCGATTGGTGACCGAGGATCTGCGCGACTTTTTTCCAGCTACAGTCGAATTGACCCTGGCTTCGTTATTGATTGCACTACTGATCGGCATTCCAATGGGCGTCGTTGCTGCGATGCGGCGCAATTCCTGGCTGGATTATGGTGGACGCATCTTTGCCACGGTTGGGCTGGCGCTGCCACCCTTCTGGATCGGCCTGATGGCGCAACTCGTCTTTTACAGTGGCTTGACGCTGCTGCCTGTGGGCGAACGGTTAGGTCAGGATGTGCCAACACCAGCCTTCGTCACCGGCCTTTATACGGTTGATAGTCTGTTGCATGGCCAATGGAGCACCTTCGTCGATGCACTGCGCCATTTGCTGCTGCCAGCCGTCGTGCTGAGCTTTAGCACGACCGCGGTCTTTGTACGTCTGGTTCGCTCGACCTTGCTCGAAGTATTGGCGCAGGATTATGTACGAACGGCTCGCGCTAAGGGCTTAGCCGCCGGCGTAGTGACAGTGCGCCATGCGCTGCGCAATGCACTTCTACCGGTATTAACCATCGGTGGCCTGCAGTTAGGCTTGTTACTCAGCGGCACACTACTGGTTGAATCGATCTTTAGCTGGCCCGGGCTGGGACGTTATTCCGCCCAGTCGATTGTCAGTGCCGACTATAACGGCATTATGGGTGTCACGCTCATGATTGCCGCCATCTATCTTGGCATCAACACCGTCGTCGATCTGCTCTACGCCTGGCTCGACCCGAGGATTCATTATACTTAAGAGTGGTACAGTTGCAGAGTAGCAAAGTCAATACAAACTCTGTCACTTTGCCACTCTGCAACTTTTGAAACCCATGTTCAAACTTCTCTCGCTTCGTCGCTTTCTGAATCAGAGTGTGCTGAATGGTGTTGGAGCCATTCTGGTCGTGCTGGTGCTCTTTCTCGGCATCTTTGGCGAAGCGTTAGCCCCTTATTCGACAACCAAGACCAGCCCCAAGGATCGCTTTCAAGCACCCTCCGCCCAGCATTGGATGGGGACAGACAACTTTGGCCGTGATGTCTTTAGCAGAGTAGTAGCCGGAGCACGCGTCTCGCTCCAAGTTGCGCTGGTTGTGCTCAGCATCTCTGTCGTGATTGGTCTGATCGTGGGTATGGTTGCTGGTGTGGCAGGCGGGCTAACCGACGAAATATTGATGCGCGTGACCGATCTCTTCTTGGCCTTTCCGGCGCTGGTCTTTGCCGCGGTGATTGCAACCACCCTTGGTCGCAACCTTACTAATACGATGATTGCGCTTTCGACGGTCTATTGGCCCTGGTATGCGCGCTTGATCCGCTCACAGGTTTTAACCATTGCGCAGCAGGAATACATCACTGCCACTGAGGCGATCGGTGTGCCGCGTTGGCGCATGTTATGGAGACATGTGCTGCCTAATGTGGTGCCATTGGTGCTGGTCCAGATCAGCCTGGATATTGGCTATGCGATACTCTCCACATCGTCGCTCAGCTTTCTCGGCTTGGGAGCACAACCACCTTCACCCGAGTGGGGAGCCATGCTCACTGCCGCTCGTCAATTTGTGCGCGAAGCTTGGTGGTATATGACTTTCCCCGGACTGGCGCTCTCGCTCACCGTGCTTGGCTTTAATCTATTAGGTGATGGTCTGCGTGACTTCCTTGATCCACGAATGCGGGGCAGAATTTAGGCGACAGGAGTTTTGACAAAACTGGGAGTTAACCGTGAAGCTAGCCGAGTATGCCAACTATGATGGTCTGGGATTAGCAAAGTTAGTAGCCAGCCACCAGATGACAGCAAAGGAACTGGCCGAATTGATGTTGCTAGCGGTTGAATACGTCAACCCGCAGATCAACAGCGTGATCGAGGTCTATCGCCAGCGCGTCATCCAGATGCGTCAAGACGAGTTACCAAGCGGAAGCTTTGCAGGCGTACCCTTTCTGCTCAAGGATGCGGGTGCCGCCGAGGAGGGACAGATACAGGAGATCGGCTCCCGTTTGTTGCGCGGCAGACGCCATGCAGGTGAAACATTTCTGGCCAGTCGCTTCAAGGCAGCCGGTCTTTCGATTTTAGGGCGCAGCACCGTGCCTGAATTTACACTTTCCTCTTCAACAGAATCACTGTTGACTGGCGCTACCCACAATCCCTGGCGCTTGGGTTTGATGGCGGGGGGTTCGAGTGGAGGCGCAGCGGCCAGTGTGGCGGCAGGAATCGTGCCCGTCGCCCACGCCAGTGACGGAGCAGGATCGATCCGCATTCCGGCCAGTTGTTGTGGATTGGTTGGACTCAAACCCTCACGCGGGCGGGTTTCATTGGGCCCAACTATTGGCGAATCGCTGCAAGGGATGGGCGTAGAGTTTGCGCTGACACGCACGGTACGCGATTGTGCAGCGATGTTAGACGCAGTTGCTGGCGCGCAGATTGGCGATCCTTTCGTCATCTCTCAGCCGCAGCGCAGCTATCAGGAGGAGCTTGGTATACCCACAGGCAATTTGCGCATCGCCTGGACGGATCACTGTTGGTTGCCCGGCCGCCCCGTCCATCCCGAAGTGGTGGAGGCCGTTCATCATGTGGTTCGTACATTGGAAGCGATGGGGCATCATCTGGTCGAAGCGCAGCCGAACTTCGATTACGAAGAGTATCTGCGGGCGATCTGTGTCGGCTGGGTCTATGGCTTTAATCAGTGGCTGGATCAGATGGCGGTGGAATTGGGGCGAGCGGTTGGCCCAGATACGTTGGAGGCAGTTACTTTGCACTGTTATGAACAAGCGCAGCGGCTGACCGTGGATGATCTAGTCTGGGCAGAAAGTGTGTACAATCAGTTGCGCCGTGCAGTGGGCGAGTTCTTTGCAGGCTACGATCTGCTCTTGACGCCCACGCTCACCGAGCCACCCGAGCCGCTGGGCAAGTACAGCCTCAACGCCAGCGACGTGGACTTTCTCGGTTTCTTCCGCCGCTGCGATGAATCGGCCAGCCACATGCCGCTCTTCAACCTGACCGGCCAACCAGCAATTTCACTGCCACTAGCGCAAAGCCAGGATCGGCTTCCGATTGGTATCCAATTCGTCGCTCATTTTGGGCGAGAGGATCAATTGCTTCGTCTTGCCAGTGTGCTGGAAGAGGCACTGCCGTGGCGAGATCGGCGAGCACTGATTCATGTAAGTAGATAGTCCAAACAACAACGGATTTGGACAGGAACAGATTGTCGGTATAGTCGACTGAATCTGTTGTTTTCTCAATCTGCTATTTTGTCAGACCCGCTTACTGACATGCGGGGTTCTGTTGCACTCAGCGCAGACAACAACTACAGATTTGTAGAGGAGTAGAATCGTGAACTTTAAAGTTGGTTTTATCGGCGTCGGTCGTATGGGTGGACCGATGGCACACAATATACATAAAGCAGGGTTCGAAGTGGCAGCGTATGATGTTGTGCCTGCTGCGCTAAAGTCACTTGCTGGCGAAGGAATCCAAACCTCTAGTTCGAGGGCAGAGATTGCAGCCTTTGCCGATGTCATCATTCTCATGTTACCCAGCGACGATGCGCTGCAAGAGACAATGGAAGGTGCAGATGGGTTACTCGGCGTCTTACGTCCCGGGCAGATCGTGATCGACATGAGCACCAGCAAGTTGGCTACAAGCCGTCACTACGCGCAAAAGATAGCCGAACAAAGAGCGCACATGCTGGATGCACCGGTTAGCGGTGGCACGGGCGGCGCACAAAACGGCACGCTCAGCATCATGGTTGGTGGCGATCCGGCGATCTTTGACCAATGTCGTCCTGTGTTGCAGGCGATGGGCAAAACAGTGACGCGCATTGGCGATCATGGAATGGGATTGGTAGCCAAGTTGGTTAATCAGATGTTGATGGAGGCAACCTTCTGTGCCGTAGCAGAATCCTTTGCTTTTGCGGTCAAGGCAGGGGCCGATGTCGCAACGGTCTATGAAGCGGTGCGCAATGGCTTGGCAGGCTCCAAGGTGCTCGATCAGACCATCGAAACGCTGCTCTCCGGCAACTTCGGCACCGGTCGCGAGTTGACACTGCATTACAAGGATGGCGGCTACGCATTGGATGCGGTTACATCGGTCGATGCCTGGGCACCGATCACTGAACTCTCGCACAAGCTCTTTACCGATGCGCTGGCAGCGGGCCAAGGTGAAAAAAGTGCGCCTGCATTGGTCAAACTCTTTGAAGAGCAACTCGGAGTGAAGGTTGGTGTATAATAGGGTACAGTGGGATGAGCCGACAGGTATGAATGGAGAGTTACGATGCAATCACCCTTTCCTGGGATGGACCCTTTTATTGAAGCACCAAGAATCTGGAGTGATTTTCACGGAGATCTTGCAGGAGAAATCCGTGCCGAACTAAATCGCAAGATTCGCCCTAACTATTTTGCCGCGCTAACTCCTTACGTCACCTACGACACCATTGAAGTGACAAGGCAGAAGGTACAGGGAAGCTACCCCGATGTTGCAATTTGGAAGCGCCCCGCACAACAACGTGGTGGAGTAGCTGTCGCAGAGGGCGTGCCAACCCCAGCAGTTGAAAGTTCCGTGCTGCTCGAAATGCCTTTGGAGCTTTTCAGTGTTGAAATTCGCACCGTTGGCGATGAATTTCTGATCACATCGATTAAGATTCTCTCGCCTGTCAATAAGCGCCGAGGGCATGATGCCCATCTCGATTATTTGCGCAAACGACGTGATCTGCTCCGCTCTTCGGCCCATTTGGTTGAGATCGACTTCCTGCGCGGAGGGTTACGTCCACCACTACAGGAGCCAGTGCCGCTTGCCCCCTACTATGTTATGTTGAGTCGAGCAACGAGTCGCCCTGGCGTAGAGGTGTGGCCGATTGCGCTGGACGAAAAGCTGCCCCTTATTCCAGTTCCTTTGCTCGAACCCGATCCGGATGTAGTGTTGGACTTGGGCGCAGTTGTCGCTTCGGTGTACGAGCGTGGTGGCTACGATGCACGCATCAACTATCGGGAAGAGGTGCCACCACCCAGTTTGAGTGAGGATGAAGCGGCTTGGGTGAAACAATTGCTAGGTAGGTAGCACAAGAAACTATCTTGTGCTACGGATGATAATCCTGAATTTTGCGACCTGGGATGCGCTGCGCCAAGCGATCCATCGTTTTGTTCACCTGGCGGATGATTTCTGTCTTGTCGAGCGTGAGCAATTTACGGTCCTGCATGATGACGTTGCCGTTGACAATCACCGTCTGCACGTCGTTGGCACGAGTGGAATAGAGCAGGTTGGCGGCAATGTTGTGTTGCGGCTGTTGATGAGCTCCGCTGAGATCCACAAGCACGATATCCGCCAGACAGCCAGCTTTTAACTCACCAATCTTACTGCGCAAGCCCACGGTTGAAGCGCTGCCACGAAAGGCAATCTCAAGTGCCTCACCAATCGTCATAATTTCAGGATCGCCTGCTTGTTGCTTTTGCGTTAACGCCATCAAGCGCAAACTTTCCCAGATGTCCATCGTGTTGTTGCTGGCCGCACCGTCCGTGCCCAAGCCAATCGACACGCCGACTTTCCGTAGTGGACGAATCGGAGTCAAACCGACGCCAAGCTTCATGTAAGTCTTGGGACAGTGGGCAATGCCCACATGATCGGCGTAGCGACTCAGCAACTCAACATCCTGCGACAAGATCCCCGTGCCGTGGGCGATCAAGGTTTGCCCGTCAAGAATACCCATTTGCTCCAAAACTCGAATTGGCGTAATGCCGCGCTTTTCCAGGCTGGAATCGACCTGCTGTTTGTCCTCGCTGGCGTGGATGTGGATACCAACATCCAAGCGGCGTGCTTCTGCCACGCATGCCCGCAGATAGCCATCATCGCAGGTGTAGGGGGCGTGGGGTGCCATCCAAGTGGTGATACGTCCTTCGGCTGCACCATGCCATTGTTCAATAAAGCGTGCGGCGTTGCGCAGTGCTGCTTCGCCCTGGCTAGCAAAGATCGCCCAGCCCAACGCCGCTCGTGTCCCTGCCTCGCTGACTGCCTTGGCGGCCTGATCCATGTAAAAATAATGGTCAGCAACCGTGGTCACGCCAGCTTCAATCATCTCTACTAGCCCCAGCAACATGCCCCAGTAGACATCTTCCTCGGTCAGGTTACTTTCTACTGGCCAGATAATCTCATTGAACCAGCGATCCACCGACATATCTTCGGCCAATCCACGAAAGAGCACCATCGGCACATGGGCATGGCAGTTGATGAATCCGGGAATGGCGAGTTGTCCGTGGGCGTCAATCACCTGTTGAGCCTGGGCAAGATTGGCCGCACTTGAAGGCGTAACCGAGGTAATTTGGTGATTGGTAATTGCAATATCTTGATTGCGCTCGATGATTGGCTGGTTTTGGTCAGCGAAAAGCAGCGCGTGACAGTTACGAATTAGTAGATCGTGCATACTCTATCAAAAGCGGAGAGGACGGCGTTCAAGAATGGTGGTTTGTTGTTTGGGACCTTCAAGCAAAAGGATAAGCTTGTTGAGTACATTGCGACCGAGGATCAAATCTTCATTGCCAAATGCACCTTCTGTATCTAGCACACTGGCGACCTCAATGCCAGGCAAGATGCCATTTGGCAGATGAATATCTACAAAATACAAAGTTGTGATTGCAAAATTGCTCCACATGCCTCGCAACTGAGCCGTCCGGCTTTCTGGAGCACCAATTTCGAGTAAAATTTCCTCGGAGCAAAGCGAAAAGTCAGAACCAGTATCAATCAGTGCTGTCAAAGCAGCAGTTTGCACTGCACGCCTCGGGCAACTCAGATAGACAGATAAAACAGGCGATGGAGGATAAAGTGAGGTTTCAAACTTAAATGTTGGTAACGTATTCATGCTTCTCTAACGGAAGTGATTCGATATGTGGGCATTGGTTGATCTCCACCCTCGATAATTGCGACGGGTTGTCCCTCATATTTGTCGTACACTCGATGAAAGAGTTTCATTTGATCTGTGTCATTATCAACAATTTGATAGTCAAACATGGCGACATACTTTCCAGCGTATTGTTGCCTGACTGCAGCAGGTAATCGATACCAAGCCTCAGTTTCCGAACGAATTCTACGTTGTCGATAGAGACCAATATAGTGTCTGACAGCCTCTTCAAGAACAGCATTAGCGTCTTTTCCTTCACGTCCCGCTAATAGACTGATCTCTTTTGCTAAACTAGATTCATTTAATTGCAAAGTCTGCACCATGTGGCTCCTATGGTAACGATTACTGCAAAACACAAACCTAGCAGCATTATACCACAAAATCCTATGCAGCAGCCGCCTTCTCTTGAAATTTCCGTACATTCGCCAATAACTGGCGCTGGCGGCGAATGTTGTAGATCACCAAGGCGGCGATGGTGACAACCGGCGGGATCATTTCGATGAATTGACTCGGAATATTGAGCGTGCCCAGTTGAGCACCGAGGGCAGTGGCCGCGCCAAAGATCAAGGCGGCAATCACTGTGCCGATTGGGTGTTTGTTGCCCAAATAGATCACGGCCAGGGCGATAAAGCCACGGCCTGCGGTCATGTTGGCCTGGAAGAGCGTGAGATAGCCCATACTCAGATTGAGTCCACCCAGAGCAGCCAGGGCACCGCTAATCAGCAGGGCAATGTAGCGCACTCGCTTTACGTTGATTCCCACCGACGCCGCTGCATCCGGGTTTTCACCGACGGCGCGCAGATGAATGCCGAGGGGAGTGCGGTATAAAAAGAAATAGACAACAATCAGCGCCAATAGTGCAATGTAGGTGAGAACGTTGTAGCCGGTCAGATTTTCAGCATTGAGCAACTGGTTGACGAAGGGGATCTGATTGACAAAGGGAATCACTACGCCAGGTAAGGCAGGACTAGCCAACGTTGCAGTGCTACCCTTATCGCCCGTGATGGCGTACATTAGAAAGATCGTCCCACCTTGTGCCAGGATGTTGATCCCAAGCGCCGCCAAGATGATGTCGGTACCTAGTTCGAGATGGAAGAATCCAAGGATGGCAGCCAAGATCAAGCCTACTAAAACGCCAGCCAACGCTCCGCACCAAGCTGCCAGCCAAACTGGAATCCCAGGTAACCAGTTGGGAGCAAATGCACTGACGATCACTCCGGCAAAGGCCGCAAAGAGCATGATTCCTTCCAGCGCAATATTTGCTGCACCGGAAAGCTCCGCCACCAATCCACCGAGCGCTGGTAGGATCAGCGGGGTTGACACGCGAATAATCGTAGCAATGAAGGCAGTGGTAAAGATACTTTGCAGGACAACTTGTAGTGACATTATGCTCCCCTTTCTATTACTCCTCTACCAACCGTTGCGCTCGCCACTTTTGCAAGGCAGGCAACAACCGTTCGGCGGTGATCAGCAAAATGATAATGGCCTGGATGATCAGTACTACCTCACGCGTCACATCCGAGGAGCGCTCCATGATCTGGGCACCAGTGCGTAGATAGCCGTAGAAAAGACCCGTCAGCAGGATTGCTCGTGGATCATTGCGCGCCAGCAGCGCGACGACGATCCCTTCAAACCCGAGCCCAGTGGAAAGGTTGATCTGCAAGCTTTTGAGCAAGCCGTTGGAAAGATGCGTACCTGCAATACCCGCTAAAATGCCGCTCACTGCCATGCTGGAGGCGATGACTCGCTTGGTATTGATGCCACCATACTCAGCAAAACGAATATTCGAGCCGATCATACGGATCTCGTAGCCAAAGGGTGTGCGCTCAATGAGAAACCAGACGACGACAATCGCAATTAAGGCGAAGATCAGTGCAATCGAGACACGCGTATCGGGGATCAGCCGTGGAAAGACGGCGCTGTCCGGAAATGGCACGGTGCCGATAAAGCCAGCTTTTGGATCGCGCAGCCAGTTGATCAAGAGCAGATCGTACAGTTGCAGCGCCAACACATTGAGCATTAGTGTAGATACTATTTCGTTGACATTCAAATACGCCTTCAACACGCCAGGGACCAGCCCCCACAGAAAACCAACCGTTCCTGCTGCGAGCAAGACGACCAAAATGTGGATCGGCTGCGGTGCGCTCATCTTCAGGCTGATGATGCCCGCAACCAGCGCGCCTAACATCATCTGCCCTTCGGCACCCAGGCTAAATTGGTTGGCACGGAAGACAATCGACACCGATAAGCCCAACAAGATCAGCGTCGTACTTTCCGCCATCCAATCCGCAAAACGGTTGACGCCCCGGATCTGGAAGCCATCAGCAAACGAGATTTTCGGGAAAGGTCCAGTCAACAGCGCGGTGTAAGCCTTCACTGGCTCCTTGCTGACGAGCAGCGTGATAATGAAGCCGAGGATGAGTGCTGCCACAATGACTGTGACCACACGAAGAAGGTCAAACCAGAACGATTTTTTCATAGGGTCCTTTAGCTTATTTTTGATTCACTACTGAACCGTGACTTGGGTCAGTAAGGCCTGTGAATCTGCCAATTCACGACCATCCCCAGCAAAAAGCCGGGCTCGCTTTCCGGCCGCTTGTGCATCATACAAACCTACACTCAAGTTATATGTACCAGGCTGAGTTAGCTGTGATATGGGCAATATTGCGCTGCTCATAATAACCTCACCGGGTATCCAACTCCAAGTAGGATTATCTCCAGCTTGAGGTAACGAATCGACTTGTGCAATCATTCCATTTGCAGAATCATAGAGATGAACAAACTGTGTAAAATCGTTTGTAATAGGTGTATTGGTGCGGTAATACAAAGTGAGAGTTAGCACATCTCCTGCTACAACTTGGGCAGAAGCAGGTGACAAATCGTAACCGATCAACGTGGCAAATTCCTCGATTCTGATACCTAAAGTCTGTGATGGTGTTACTACAGCATTATTCACGATTTTAATCGCCGGCAACATAAAACTGTCTCCAACATCGTTCCCATTTGAGTTTCTGACCTGTAGCAAATCCAATGATTCATAGTGGTAAAGTCCTACTTTAGGATAGTAGACTCCACTGGTCACATTTTCTGGAATGGTTAATTGGAATAGATCAGGCTGTGAATGATAACGATTCCATAATAAAGGGGGGTATATCATTGTCCCAGGCAGATGATCAAGCTTCGTTACGGTTCGATGTCCATCGCCATTAATCAAATGGATAAAGCTATGAAAATTATCGGTAACTGGGGCGATGGGCCGCCAATAAAGTTTGTAGTGTACCTGGTCTCCTGGGTAAAATACCAGATGTCCATTCCCGGTAGTCTCTGCATGTGTACGGATGTAAGTTGCCTGTAGGTCAATACCCTCTAGACGAATTTCGTTGCCAAATGTGACCGACACAGGTTGCGCTGGGGTATATGTTTCATTTGGCAGGGTTGGAAGCTCAACGATTCCAACTGGTGTAAATGGCACGAGCATTACTTGGTTAGGTAGATTCGCCAGAGATTCAATACCAACACGAATTTCGTAACGCCCAGATGTCAATCCTGATGATAAACCGATCTGGTATGCATCATCAACAATTGCTCCAGCCAACCAGGAATCGGAGTGAACTGAATTGAAATAGGGTTCAGATGCACTATCACCGACCACGATACCCCGATCATTCACGACTTGCCACAACATTCGCATCCTCGGGAGTGGAGCACGCGTAAACCAATAAGGATAGAGATTAAGATTGTGATTTGGAGTGATCTCGCCATAAAAGCCTAACAAGGTTAACTCTTGATAAGGCCATGGTTGCGTTACCTCTTGCCAGTTACTTACCACCTCGCTACTGTTAAATGTTGCCAATAGACCGAATAGTAATAGACCCAAAGGTATCAAGGAAATTGTTATGGCTTGTCGTGCTCTGCGATAAGCACTCCCGGCAAGAAGTCCAAGGCTCAAAAGGGTACCCAGACTAATCCAACTGGCAATGCTTTGCACTGGAGTTCCAGCCCACATGATCCGTAAGTTACCTTCCCCGTTAGGTACATCAATTTCCATTAGTCCCTTTTCTGGATCAGGCAAAACGGGAATCGGTTTGCCATTCCAAGTTGCTTGCCATCCAGGGAAATAGAAGTTGGTCAGGGAAAGACGGAACGGTTCAGGTGACGCTACTCTAGCACTTAGCTGGTAATGGTCAGCGCTAGAAAGTTGAATACTGGCGCGCAATGGTGTTTTCTCTTGTTGGGAAGCCGCTTCAAAGACAGGCAGGATTTTCACCATGGGATCTTGACTACTCCACCGTGGCATAAACTCACGCACTGAACTCGTACCGAGCGCGTGTGTTTCCTGTTCATAATGAGGCGTTGAAGCAACACCAAAGTCTTCATGTTTGGCAACCCAATAGGGGAATTGATTCGTCTGAGGGCGATAGCTCCAGATCGATACTCCGACCAGTAGAATACCCAATCCCACTACGAGCCAAGATTTATGAAAGCGAGTCAGACTACCAACACTTAACAACACGAGTGGTAACGTGATGAGGGTAAGTAACCGCCAGGTAAACTGTGCAGTCATCAACAATTCACTTCTTGTCCAAAGAGGCAACGCTAATCGACTCATCAATACACAGCCAATTAATACAGTGCCGAGCAAGAACCAGGCTTCCCTTCCACGCTTTTTCATTAAAGCGAAACCACTTATCGCCAATCCACACTGCACGACTCCCAATCCATTCACCATATCAAGATGATAGTAGAATTGAGGTCTCCAATCCATAAAATTGTGCCACGTCCATGCACTAACATCAATCGAATAGTCCGACATGGCGTACGCCATGCTGCTAAGGTAACTACGTTCAGCAAGGATAGGGAGCCAAAAGAAACAACTAATACCCAAGGCACTAACACCAGCAATAAGAAGCCAGCCTATACGGGTTAGCTTTGCTTTGTGCTGGCGATTTTTACTCCAGTACACGAGTACATAAATGACTAACCAGGGAGGTACAAACAACAATGTTATCGTATGTGTTATCGCCAGTCCGCCTAGGATGAGCGCAGCGATGACAACTGCTAACTGAGGCGTCGTCGACGTAACAATTCTGCGCCAACTCCATAGAAGCCAGGGGAGCCAAGCTTGTGCAGCCAGTTCAGCTAAAGCGCCACGTATATAAACGTTGGTCAGAAGGTATGGAGAATAAAGGTATAGGAGCCCAGCGACGGCTGCTAATACAGCACGTGTTGTCTTAGGAGTTTGTTCAAAAAGATCATAGGCCAACCATGCCGCGCCCAGGCATGCAACGCACATCAACAGAATAAAACTCCACATTTGGGCATTGAAAAGGTCGAGTCCGATTCGATGCAGAAGCACACCCAGGTAATAGATTGCTGGTCCGTAAAAGCTAAAGACAGGGTAACCGTAACCAAGCACAAGTTCGTGCGTCCAACGTGGGTAGTAGGAACCATGTTGGATATGGGCATCAAAGAGCATGAGCCGCAAAAGATGATGCGTACCATCTACTGTTTCGGGTAGCCCTTCTTTAATAAATGGCCAAAATGCAGGAAGTGCGAGAAGAAATCCACCAAAACCAGAAACGAGCAAATAGAAATACCGATTGGATCTAAGCCTAAGTCTTTCCATATGGGTTATGGTTTCACCTCTATTATTCTAAGGAGCACTGCATTGTCAGTTATAGGC
This sequence comes from Caldilineaceae bacterium, assembly GCA_046328715.1. Lineage (GTDB taxonomy): Bacteria > Chloroflexota > Anaerolineae > Caldilineales > Caldilineaceae > JAXLWB01. Next base: position 163,380 of record JAXLWB010000015.1, read on the forward strand.
TGATTTATATTATCTGTAAGGGCTACTCTTACCCCATCTTTGTCATACATGCCAAAGAGAAGCTGATACGAGTGGGCGGGTGCCACTTCGGCTATATGTAATACAACTGAATCCATGATCCGTTCCCCCGCGACCCAAGCAGAGGTAGGATTGGCTCCATCTTGCGGCGGTGCATCGCTTTGGCCGGCCATTCCTGAAGCAGGATCGTAGAGTTGCACAAATCGAGTAAAGTCCTTGGTTCCCGTTGATGTTGCCTGATAAAAAAGCGTTATCGTAAAGGTGTCACCGGTATGAACCGTTGTTTGCTCTGGAGTCAGTGAGTAGCCTTGCAAGGTTGCCATGTCGGCTAGACTGACACTCATTGGATATTCTGGCTGGCTCGTTACTGAATTTAACACCTTGATCATTGGCAACGGATAGCTATCGCCAAGCACATTTCCGCTTGCGTCAAGAATGGAGTTGCGATTGAGCGCGTGCTCGTGATCATAGAGGCCAAGTACTGGTGTGTACAACCCACTCGTCAATCCATCTGGGATGCTCAGTTCATGAGAATCAACAATAGACTGGAATGGACTCCATAGGCGTGGGAAATCGGATATGGCACCAGGCAATGTATCGACCATAATAACCGCTTGCCCTTGATGATTTAGCAGATGAACAAAGCTATGATAGTTGGTCAAGATCGATCCCCTCGCCCTCCAATAGAGCGAATAATCAAGCTTTTCGCCAACCGCCAATGTTGGGTAAGTAGCATGCTGCGGCTGTCTGCTTTCCACTTTGCTCGTGTATCCCTCCAGATCAATATTCCCCGTAAATTGCAGTGGGAGTGATTGAAAGTTACCCGGTAGTGCTGGAGCGCTTACAGTTTCAGGTAATTGCACAGCGCCAATTTCAATTTTTGGTGAGAGTGGGTTGTGATCGCCTTCTCGTTCTCGCATCTGAAGTTCCAGTCTGTACATTCCAGCCATTAAGTTTGGAGGTAAAGGTAGCAGATATGAGTCATCAATCACCGCGCCGACCGGGAAGTGGTTAAACTCTAACGAGTTAAATATTGGGTCAGCTTCAATCTGCGAGATGGTTTTCCCCTTTTGATCTACCAGCGACCAGGTTACTAGGAGGGGAGGCATAGGAGAAGCAGTGTACCAATACGGGTAAATATGCAATTTATCACCCAAACGGACTTCCGTACGATATCCTAACAACTGAAGTCCAGGAAGTTCTAGAGATTTGGCAGGGGGTTGTATTGAATCGCTCACCGGTTGCTGAACCTTCCCCCAAGACACAATGGTTATGGCGACAATTGGCACAACTACCAACCAGCGACCCTTCCACCCCGATTCGAAATACCAAATCGCCAGACCAACCCCAAGCAGCAAGAGCAGGCTTGCGATGGTTATGATGTCTCCCCATCGTTGGCTTGAAGTCCCCACCCATTCAAGTTGAAAACGGTTACTGCCTGACGATAAATCGGTTGCAATTAAACCAAATTGGGGATCAGGATAGATCGTAGCAGGTTTATCGTTGATTGAGAGTTCCCAGCCTGGGAAGAAATAAGTCGCAAAGCGAAGAGTTAGGGGGCCACTAGTGGTAATTGTCCCCTGGAGCTGTAATGGTGCGCCTTTTGCCAAGTCGATACTAGGCTGTGCCTCCGTAACAACATTGTTCTTGTCTAGGCTGATGTTGGCAATCTGTTTGGGCTCCACCGCCCATTTTGGTAAAAATTCACGGACCGAACTGGTTCCGATTCCGTTCGAATCTAGTTCAAACTGCGCCACAGTACTGATGTCCAAGTTCTGGTTTGGATCGTTAAGCGACAGAGCCGGTATTGTTGAGATCGGGATGTGATTGAACCATATCACTCCCAAGCAAAGCAATACGGTGAAAATTCCCACGAGAGGAAATCGAGCCGGCGCCCCAGTAAGGACGAGGTGGCGCGAAGCAAACAAGACGAGGTGTCCGGTAAAAAGCGCCAACGGCAGGGAAAGAATCGTCAACAAACGATATGGGAATTGCGCGGAAAGTAGAATATCCCAGCTTTCCCAAATTTGAAGGCACAGGTGGCTGATAAACAGTGAAACAGCGACGGTAACAATCGCCCAAAAACGCCATTCCCAATCAGAGCGGCGTGCTGCAAAATAACCTGCGACTGCACACAAGCCCTGGACAAGGCCAAGTTGATATGGATGTTTGATCCGATATGTATATTGAAGGGCCGGATCAAGAAAAGTATCCCAAGCCCAGGAGGCATCCGACATGCCGTACTTTGCCATTTCAAATGCAAATCGACTCAGCGCACTGCGGTCAACCAAAACTGGCAGCCAGAAAAATGCGCTGAGCCCAGCACCCAATATGCAGGCCAGAATGGCAAGTGATAGCCGGTAGAAGCGGGGGTTTACCAAGATTCTGCTCACGCCCCAGTATCTCGTGGATGTGAGATCGTTCCTCGCTTCAGTAGGAAATTCCATGAAAAATGTGGCACAGAGAAGATAGATGGCAAGTAAGGGAGGGAGAAAAATGAGTGTGATGGTATGACTACAGGCAAGCAAGGCCAACAATAGGGCCGAAGCCTGCAAATAGCGTGGTCCAACAAGAAACAAACGGCGAAACGACCAGAAGATCCAAGGCACTAGCATCTGCGCCGTTGCTTCACCGAGAGCGCCACGAAGATACACGTTGATCTGTAAATAGGGCGCATAGACATAAGCAACAGCAATCAACAAGGCAGCCCAGTGTCGCAACTCTGACGATTGCTCAGAAAAAAGATCAAGCGCTAACTGGTAAGCACCGAACCCCGATAACACAATCAGAATGCCAAAGAGTGTACACAAGGCAAGATCATGACTTAGCCCCAATAAGTGTAATATCTCGGCGGCGTAGTAAGAAGCAGGCCCATAAAAGTGCAATACCGGGTAACCGAAACCATGTACCAATTCCGGTATCCAACGAGGATAAAGTGTACCCTGACGCAAGTGCGAATCGAGCAGGACAAGACGCAGCAGATGAAGGGTTCCGTCAATGGCTGAAGGTCGCTGTAGCACCAACATCGGCCAACAAGCAGGCAAACAAAGGAGGAGCAGAATCCAGCCTGTTACCTGGTCAACACTCCATTTCCCAGTGGAATTTTTCTTTGACAGGACATGCAACGGGGCAGCAAACATAGATGCATCAAACCAGTAGAGATTACAGGAATTTCCCTTCGGGCTGGAACACAGTCACTCAGCACTTGGCCTGAGTCGGAGGTAGGCTAGCGGGAAAAGTAGAAGGTGAGGGGTTTATCATCTCTCACAATCATGCCAACTTTGCCATTTCCTCTGCGGGTTGGGTTTTGATGCCCAACATATAGAGGCCCAACTCCTGCTCTGTCAGTTCAGGCGTATTCTGAAAGATGGCAACGATCTTGCCCTTATAGAGGACGGCAATACGGTCAGATAAACTCATGACCTCGGCCAGATCAGCGGAAACGAGCAACACGGCCTTGCCTTCGTTACGTTTTTCCACCAGTTGCGAGCGGACAAATTCGCTGGCACCAATATCAACGCCACGGGTCGGTTGCGCGGCAATCAGCAATGAGGGTTCCGCTGAAAACTCGCGAGCGACGATCACTTTTTGCATGTTGCCGCCCGACAGGGAGCGCATCGGCGCATCTGGACTATCGGTACGAATATCGAACTCTTTGATCAGGGCTTCGGCTTGTTGGCGAATTTGTGCTGGACTGAGTGCAAAGCCATTGGTGAACGGGGCATTACGATAGCGATCCACCACCAAGTTATCAGCAATGCTAGCGGTGAGTGCGGCCCCGTTGGTCAAACGATCCTCGGGGATGTGGGCAACCCCTGCCTGGCGCACTTCTCGTGCGCCGTGGCTGGCAATCGATTGGCCGTTGACTAGGATTTCGCCACCGCTCGCCGCTTTGAGACCACTCAATACCTCCGCCAGTTCGGTTTGTCCGTTGCCTTCGACACCCGCAATGCCAAGCACCTCACCAGCATAGACATTAAAGCTCAGTTGGTTCAACATCGGTCGTCCGCTCGGAGCCACATAGGAAAGGTTGTGAACTTGGGCAATCGCCTTGCCACGATGTTGCGGCGGTTTCGGAATATTCAAAAAGACCTCGCGGCCAACCATCATGCGCGCAATCTCTTCTTCATTCACATCTTTGGTGAAGACATCGCCAGTGACCCGACCATGACGCATCACAGTTACCCGATCGGAAATCTCCTTGACCTCAACCAGTTTGTGCGTAATAAAAATGACGGTTTTGCCCTGTGAGACCAATCGACGCACAGCAGCAAAAAGATCATCAGTTTCCTGCGGGGTCAGCACGGCAGTTGGCTCGTCGAGGATCAGCAGATCGGCACCACGATAGAGCGTCTTGAGTATTTCGACGCGTTGACGCATCCCGACCGGTGTGGATTCGACAGGGGCATCTGGCTCGACTTCCAGCCCATACTCTTCGGCAAGGGCACGAGTGATACGCACCCCCTCGACAGCGTCGATAAAGCGACCCTTCTTCGGCTCACGTCCCAAGACGACATTCTGGGCGATGGTAAAGGAAGGCACCAACATAAAATTCTGATGCACCATGCCAATGCCCATGTCAATCGCAGCATGAGGGCTGGAAATTTTGACTGCCTTCCCATTGAGCAGAATCTCGCCGCTCGTTGGCTGCTCCAAACCGTAAAGGATCTTCATCAAAGTCGATTTACCTGCGCCATTCTCGCCTACCAACGCATGGATCTCGCCCTTCTCAACCCGAAAGTTTACCTGCCGATTGGCCTGTACGCCATTCGGATAGACTTTCGAAATATCCTTCATTTGGACAATGGGTGTCATGGCAAAGCCTTTGAGGAATGGTTAATGGTGAACGGTTAATGGTTAATGGTAACGAAAATGCCTCGTGACGTTACGCTGTTTCATAAAAAATTAACCATTAACCATTCAATATTAACTATTGAAACGCGGTATCAACCTTCACTTCGCCTGCGGTGACGGCCTTTTCGGCAGCATCGACCGCGGCCTTGACATCATCGGGAGTGGTCTTGTCGTAAAATTCATTGCGGGCCAGACCGACGCCACCTTCAGCAATACCCAAGGCTTCAGTTTTGCCATAGGGTGCGCTGCCATCAATGGTCATCTTCAGGGCGCGCAGCAGTGAGTTATCGACGTTCTTCTTCATGCTGGTGAGAATGCGCTCGGCCTGCTTGGGATCAGAATCCTTGATAATCTCGGCCTGATCGCTGTCTACACCAATCGCAAAGTGGCCGTCTTCGGCAGCAGCTTCAAAGACACCCTGACCCGTGCCACCTGCAATTTGGAAGACAATATCGGCACCCTGACTGTACTGCGCCTTGGCCAATTCTTTGCCCTTGGCCGGATCGTTCCAACCGCCAGCAAACTGACGAATGACCTGGATGTCCTTGTTGACCGACTTGGCACCCTGTTCGTAACCGACCATGAAGTCAAGAATGACCGGGATTTCCTGGCCACCGACCGAGCCGATAATCGCATCAGCATTCATGCCATCGATCTTCTGCGTCGTCATCGCTGCAGCGTAAACACCGGCCAGATAAGAGCCTTCGTTCTGCTTGTAAGTGATGGAATAGACGTTAGCACACTTGCACTTGGTGTAATCCACAGGCGCATCGTAGATGATGAATTTCTTATCAGGATATTTGTCAGCCAAATCGGTCAGGAAACCATTCATCTGGAACGTGCCGACGATCAAGACATCGAAATCCTCGTTTTCCAGCGTATCCTTAAGAGCAGATTCCCATGCTGTTGGATCGACGCCGGCCTCAATGGTCTTGTACTCGATGCCCAATTCGTCTTTGGCCATCTTCATGCCACGTTCGGCACTGTCAAAGAAGCTCTTGTCACCGAGGACGCCGTTGATAAAGTTGATGACTTTCAGTGGTGTGCCAGCAGCAGGCGCTTCGGCAGCAGGCGCTTCTGTGGCTTTAGCGTCAGCAGCAGGCGCTTCAGCGGCAGGTGCCGCCGTTGGTGCCGCTGCGGGACAGGCTGCGAGCAACATCAAAGCCGCTAACACAGTAAAGATTGTTGCCAATCTACGACTCATAGCAATCCCTCCTAAAAATGATTTGTCTTGGCACCCCGCCTAACTCTCCCTAACTAGGAAGGAGACTGTCACAAGATAGATTTGTTTTGGTGGACAGCAGAAAGAACGAAATCCATCCCATCACTGTCCCCTCCCTTAGCAGGGGAGGGTTAGGGCGGGGTCTATTGGAATATTACTTTGAAATCTGGTTCGCGAAGAAGGCCGTGAAACACCTGGAAGCAAGCGATCCACATTGCGAAGTTGTGAGGATTATACTGTCTTTATTGGCAAAGTGGCAAAGGGCAGAGTAGCAAAGGGATGATTGATAGGATGTTTCTGATTACAGTTACGGTCTTTAATCACTTTGTGCAAGTAGGAATTGGTGAAGCAGTAGGTATCTATTCGCAATTGAAAAATCAATAGTCTCTGGTATCATCCTATTAGACAAAGCAGATAGACATTGCATAATTACAATGAGTAGGAGCACACCCTTGCGGTTGCCCATTCGATGATGCAAGCAGGGCACCGGCAAGCGGATGCCCCTACAATGCTCCATCTTTACTTTGCTTTGTAGTACTTGTAAGCGGGCATGACAGTTATCCTTTCTAAAATAAAAACCGTAATCATCCTTACTCTACACCAAATGACAATATTGTACAAATTTATGCCAATTAATCAAAAACTCCAGTCTAAAATCGACTGGAGTTTTTAATATTTCTTAAATTTTGACTCACACTCTAGGAATTCACGCCGCCAACTCAATATTCCCCATCGCAAATGTCGTCTTCCCCGCCTCCACCTTCTCCAATCCTGGCGAAACATCTCGTACAAACCGTCCTTGCATACTCCATGCTCCCGTCCAGGTGATCTGGGCTTCGACTAGGCGGCCACGCAAGGGCAAGTCACTTTCGATGAAAACCAACTTATTGCGACGATCTCGCCCGCGCCACTTACCTTTATGCTGATCTTCGACCAGCACTTCAACAATCGTGCCCAAGGCACGGCTGTTGATCTCCGTGCAGACCTGTTCCTGTAGTTCTTCGAGCACTTTCAAGCGGCGGGCTTTTTCCTCTTCGGGCACGTCGTCGATCATACGCCGTTCGGCGACGGTGCCGGGGCGGGTGCTGTAACGCGCCAGGTGTACCTTGTCGAACTTGAGTTCAGCCATCAACTCATAGGTCTTGTCAAACTGCTCGACACTTTCAGCACAGAAGCCGACAATAATGTCGGTATGGATGGCGGCGGTGGGCAAAATCTCGCGAATGCGCTGAATCAGTTGCCGATAGTCACCGCTGGTATAGCCACGTTTCATCGTCTCCAGCACGTCGTCATCGCCCGCTTGAATCGGCACTTCGATATGTTCCATCACTTTGGGCAGGTCACGCACGGCATGTAGGATGCGATCCGTCATGTAGTTGGGATGGCTGGTCAGGAAACGAATGCGCCAGAGACCGTCAATTTTGTGGACTTCACGAAGGAGATCGGCCAGGTCGAATGCGGATTGTGGCGAGTGCCCGTTATGGGCGCGGATTGCAGATTGCGGCACATCATCCTGCCACCCTGTCACCTTGTCTCCCCCTCTCTTCATCTCCCCATCACCTAAAAATGCAGCCACCGTCCGACTATTTCCTAACTCACCGCGCCAGTCGTAGCCATAGCGATCCACGATCTGCCCGAGCAGGGTGACTTCGCGCACGCCTTGATCGACGAGGCCACGCACTTCGTTGACAATCTCATCAATGGGGCGGCTGCGTTCGACACCGCGGCGGAAGGGGATGATGCAGAAGGTGCAGGCGTGGGAGCAGCCGTAGACAATTGGCACATGGGCGGCAACGGGCGCAGGGCCACTGAGAGCGAGATGTTTGATCGATTGGACAGTGCCACTTGGTTGTTGCTCGTCCTGGAGTTGATAGCGGTTGAGCAGTTGTTGGCGCTCGATCTCGGCCATTTCGGCGTTGATCGCCTCTTCGCGCAGATGGTTGACCAATGGCGCAGCTTCGCTGGGCGGCATGAAGACATCGACATAGGGGTAGGATTCGAGCAGTTGTTGGCTTGGTTTAATGCCGACCATACAGCCCATCAAGGCGATCTTGCGCTCGGCCTTGGCTTTCTTCCAGGGTTTGAGACTGCCGAGTTTGCCCATTGCCTTGTCTTCGGCGCTTTGACGGACGACACAGGTGTTGAGCACCACCACATCGGCGGCGTCGAGTTGGTCAGTTGGGCTGTAGCCGATCTTTTCCAACTCGGCGGCGACATGGTTGCTGTCGGCCACGTTCATTTGGCAGCCGATGGTCCAAATGTGATACTTGCGGTTGGTCTCAGGTGCGTCGGCGCGTAGGGTGGTGGAAAGTTCGTAGGTGATTTCTTCTGACATTTTGGCTCCTGTGCTCCGGTGTAGACCGGGCAAGAGAAAAGATTGCGGAATGCGGTCGGCAAGATGAATCCGGGTTCGTTACATCAATCTTCTTATGATAACAGATTTAGGACAAAACCCAAGATCTTATAGACAAAGCAATCAGAGATGCACAATGGTAGGGGCATCCGCTTGCCGGTGCCCGGTTTGCGTCACCGAGTGGGAAACCGTAAGGGTATGCCCCTACGCATCGGGATCATGTAATGTCTATCTGCTTTGTCTATTAGTACTTGACAATTATATCCGTTACGGATATAATCCTGTTATGTCTACAGCGAATTCAAATCAACCACTAACCCCCGCTGTCTTTCATATTCTACTTGCGCTTTCCACAGGGGAACGCCACGGTTATGGCATTATGAAACAAGTTGAAGTCGATTCCGAGGGCAAGGTGACGATGGGTCCTGGCACGCTCTATGGTTCGCTCAAGCGGATGTTGGATGCAGGGTTGGTGCGAGAATGTGACAAACGAGTTGACCCTAGTCTGGATGACGAACGGCGAATCTACTACCAGATGACGGATCTGGGCCAGAAGGCATTGATTGCTGAGCTTGATCGCTATCGCAACATTGTACGGGTAGCACAAATGCGTAGGCTTTACCCACAAAGTAACCAATCCTATGAAATTTAACCCTTCCAAAGTGCAATCACTCTATCGAAGGCTTCTTACTTGTTATCCCGCCTCGTTTCGCGAGCGCTTTGAGGAACCGATGGCGCAGGCGTTCTGCGATCTCTATCGTGAGCGCAATCTTGATGCTGTGCGCATGCTTTATGGGTATGCGATTTGGTTATTTGCCGAGACATTATTCGGAATTGTTCGAGAATGGACACATGTGATTCGACAACAAATTTCGGGCAGAAGAAAAAGAGCGATGGAAATCAAATATATGAGTATCTTGGTCGATGACCAGGACAAAGCGCTGAAGTTTTACACTGAGAAGTTGGGCTTTGTGAAAAAGTCAGATATGCAGGATGGCAGTTCACCACTACGTTGGCTAACAGTGACTTCGGCACACAGTGGCCCAAATGTTGAGCTGGAATTGCAGCACACCTACTTTCCCTCTGCCCAAGCCTGGCAAAAAGATCAATACGAAGCAGGCTATGCCTTTGCCATCTTTCAAACCCAGGAGATCTTCGCTGAGTACAACCGGCTCAAAGCACGTGGGGTGGTCTTTCGAGGTGAACCGGAAGACACTGGCGACGTGTTCACGGTGAAGTTTGAAGACACCTGTGGCAACTTGATCAACTTGATTCAACTCAAAAACTAAACGACCAAGCTATGTTTGCGCTCCTGCGACATCGTAATTTCGCTTTACTGTGGTGGGGTGGACTCATCTCCATAACTGGCAACCGCGTCTTGACTGTGGCAGTTCCCTATTATATCTATGCGCAAACCGGCTCGACACTGGTGACGGCAGCGATGATGCTCGCCATGATCGTACCCTCCATGCTCTTCAGTTCGATTGCAGGTGTCTTTGTTGATCGCTGGGATCGTAGACAGATCATGTTGGTGACCAACTTCATCCTTGTCTTTACGCTGCTCCCGCTGCTGTTCCTGCAACGAACAGGCTGGACATGGCTGATCTATATCGTCGCCTTTTTGGAAGCAACGGTTTCGACCTTCTTTTATCCAGCCGAAAATGCGTTGCTGCCCCAAGTCGTTGGCAAAGACCAGTTATTAGCTGCCAACACGCTCAATTCCTTGAACAATACGCTTGCCGGTCTGATTGGCCCTGCGCTGGGCGGTATTCTATTGGGAAGATGGGGATTGGAGTTTGTAGTACTGTTTGATTGTCTTTCGTACTTACTGGCAGGGCTTTGTGTTTACTTTGTCAATCTACCGCCCGAACTGACCCAAACCCGCAGTCCGGAGACCATGCCCGAGCCGTTTTCCTGGCGCAAGTTTTGGAGTGAGTGGTACGCAGGCGTAGCATTGATTCGCCGCAAGCGGGTGATTGCCATTCTTTTTGTTGTAGCAAGCCTAAGTGCGCTGGGCGGAACGATGTTAGATCCATTGGTTGCGCCCTTTATGCAAGACATTCTCCAGATCAGCGCAGAAACGTTTGGCTGGATTCTGACCCTGGGTGGGATTGCAGGCACGGTTGGCGGGTTTCTAATTGGCCAATTCTCTGCGAAGGTGCGCCCAGCCATGTTGTACAGCATCTCCTCGATCCTCAATGGCGTGCTGCTCCTGCTCATGTATCGTTCCAATGCCTTGACCGTCGTCATTGCGCTCGGTACCCTTTCCAGTCTCATTTCCATAGGTTCACGGGTTGCGATGCCAACCTTGTTGCAGGAAAATGTCGAAGATGCCTATCGAGGACGGGTATTTGGGACATTGGATACGACCATCGCCATTTTGGTTTTGCTCGGTGTTGGTTTTTCCGGGATCATGGGCGAACGAATTGGCATTGTACCTGTGCTGTCGATTGGGTCTGGGATCATGCTGGCGGCAGGTCTAGCTAGTCTGTGGCTGCTGCTGCGCAAACCAAGCGCTAGAGAAAATACTCGTCAAGTTACAAGAGAATGAATGAGGTAAGGTCGAAAATTTGGGCAAGCAGAGCAAGTCCATTCACTTCATGTTCTGTCTGTCCGTGTTTAGTCAGTTGAGCTTATGCACAGATTAACCACGGGCAGATGGAACGTATAGACAAGGCAGATAAACAATGGCACTTTGTAGGGGAATCCGCTTGCCAGTGTCTTTGGGCGACCGCAAGAATACGCCCCTACAAATGTGTCACCTCGATTTGCGTTGTCTATTAGAGAGTATTGATGAGTGCCAGACGAAGTTTTGCTGGAAGGTTACAGTCCATCAACGGCGAACCAGCGGCAGGTAAATTTCTTTGCTATTGTCTGCTGGTCGATCACTCAGTTGGGCGATAAGCATCGTAATCTCAAGTTCTTTGTTGGCGTCGGCGATGTAGTCGACTGGTTCGCTGTGGGTTTGAGCGGTGATCGCGTCGAGATATTTGTCCACCAAACCATGCAAGACGGCTTGGCGCTGCTGCCCGGTCTGGGCAATCACAAACCGCGGATTGACGGTGAGATCAGTCGCTGTGATTAGTTGCGTAGCGCTCAGTGTGTACGATTGTATAATCTGCTGGTCATCCATCAACTGCTGATTGCCGTAAAGCATGGCATGAAGAAAATCATCGCTCTCCACCGCGCTGGGCAAGCCCAATGTAACAAAACTGTCGAGCAATGCCTTTGCCCCGGCCAGTTCCGTGGACGCTGCGTGCAGGGCACCAGTGGACATGGCAGTGATCGCCCTTGAATCCAGTTCGTGTTGCAACGTAAAAAACTTATTTTGCAGATCAAGTGTGGTTTTCTTCAAAAGGGCGGAGCGATCTGCCTCCTGCTGTGGCGAAAGCAGCTCTATAGTCGGGTCGTTTTCAAAGAGTGGTTGAAAGAGAAACCAATTTTGGCGAATATAATCGGCTTCGTTATCGTTATCGGTCAGGATTGTGAAACCACCATCGACCGAGACAACCATCAACGTCGTATTGGCAAAGGCGACCCGGATCTGCACTTTCAGATCGCCTTGTACCTCACAAAGATCAGGTTCGGTAGGAGAACAAACGACTTTGCGATGCAACAGAACACCCTTTGGACAAGCCACAATTGTACCGAGTTTGAAATATTCTGCCAGGTTATAGCGTTTGAAATCGGGCGTCAGGCTTTTCAGGTTACTGGGGGCAGAGACCGGCAAGCCCAAGCCGCCACAGCTCATGTCAGTGAGTTCAGGCGCTTGATAGGCAAGCGTTTGGTCGACGCCACCATAGAGATCAAACGATTCCGTGCGCTGCAAACGATTCGCTTGCACTTCCTGCATAAAAGGCACTTCTACTGCGGATTGCAATGAGTGATCCAGTAAATCCACCTTTGCCTGGTAGTAGGTAATCACTGTACTAAAGAGTAGATGGTTGCCCTGTGTGCCAGTAATGGCCGTAAGCGTAGAAAGATTGTGCATAGCAGTGACCAGATCATCACCGATAGCAACGAGCTGTATCTGGCGTTGGGGATCGATCCGCTTTATGTGCTGTGGCCACTCCCTGCCTAGTTGATTATAGGCACGTGTGGCAAAGAGCCAATCACGCGGGCTGGGCAAACGCTTGTTGCTGATGGCCGGGTAACCATTGGCAACCAACCAACCGTTGAGATAGTTAATATTGGTATCGATTGGAAAGGCGTTGAGTTCGCTAAGCAGTGCGCCAGGGCTGTAGTTGCGCTGGCTGGGGCCGCTTTCCAGTGGATCGTAGGCGTGGATAGTGGCCCAACTTTGGAGAATGTTCTCGTAGTTGATAAAGTCGGGCTGAAAGGGCATCTGCAAGCCCGTACGTTTTTGGTAGCCCAAGCCGCCGTTGATGGCTTCGAGCAGTGGTCGCCGCCCTAGCGCATTGAGAAACTCGTAGTTGTCGCGCTGAATGCGATTCAGCTTGTTGTTGAGTTCGAGCAACGTCTGTTGCACTTCGTCGATCTTGGCGTTGAGTTTGCCCAACTGAATGTCGATCTTGTCGAAACGGTCTTGCATCGTGGCGTAGATCGTGTTCAACTCTTTGTCAACTCGGTCAAAACGGTCGTGCATTTCGCTGCGCAACTGGCCGATGTCCTGGCGCAGCTTGCCGATCTGTTCCAGAATCATCTGGTCGGGCGTGGGGCCGGATGATCCAAAGAGGCTCACTACGCCCATCACCGCATTCAACACATTGCCGCTCACCACGAATGTACTCAGTGCGGCCACTTTGTCGGTTGTGCCTACACCGGAAATCGTCTGCAACCAGCCATCCAGAGCATCTGCCACCTGAAAGACCGAGTTACTGATCGTGCCGATCTCTTTGCCCAGTTGGGGGTCGATAAATCCAACCAACGTAGAAAGCACCGAAGCAGTAGAACGCAGGGCATTCAATTCGAGTTGATATTGAGCCGCTGCAGCTGCGGCAATCGCTTGTACTTCTTGTTGCTTTTTCTCATCACTCAGATAGCCGACGATGTCTTTTTGTTGGGCATCTACCTCAGCCAGGGTCGTTTGCATTTCGCCAATCGACTGGTGAACGCTGTCAAATTCAGCTTGGCTCAGATTCTTGAGTTCATTGAGTGAGACGAGGATCGTGCCATCCTGTTGCATCTTTGCCAGAATTGCAGACGGAATGCCAAGCGTTGGATTATTTTTGGCGACGTTTGCGCCAGCGATCTGGCGCACACCCACTTGGAGCCGTTCCTTCTGCACCTGGTCAAAGGCTTCTGTCAGTGCGGTTTGCACACGTGCGCTGATCACCGCACGTTTTACAACATCTGCGACAAAATCCTGTGCGCCAGTGCGACTGATACCGATTGTTGTAAAGGGTGGCAGTCCCACAGTCGCATCAAAGCCTGCAACCAATCCATCCCACACCTTGCCGACCATCGGTTGCAGACCTGGAATGCTCGCCGCAATTTTGATCATCGTCTGGGCGAGGTCTTTCTCTGAGGGTTTGCCATTGCCCAATGGTGTAGCAGCAAATACGGATTGAGCGTGAAGATGTTGTGCCACTTTGTTTTGAAAGTCGCTGATGGCGTTGACCAACTCTGTGCTGCTGATGCTGGTGTCGGCAGCTTGTAGAATAAAGTCGTCGTAAATTGCCACTTCCAACGCTTCGTTGCCTTGAAACGTTTTGTTCCAGAGCGCCTGGTAAACCATCACATCGACTTGATCCTTGGGAATGACAACTTCTAAACCTGCCGCCGCTACACGTTGGGCAGGCACGAACATGCCAAATAAGTCGATAAAAAGCAACATTGCAGTCAAAAAATGCATGGACATTATTTTTTTTGTTTGCATAGAATTTCCAAACTTGAATAAATCAGAAGCAATGAACTACAAAACACACGAAAAGCTTCTTAATTTCGTGTGTTTTGTAGCAAAGGTTTTATGGCAAAGAGACGAAACAGATCAAATCGGTTCCATCGCTACAACGCTTTCTGTCTCTGGCACAATATAGACACGGTACTCCGTGTTGGCATGGACAAAACGCGGGAAAATAGGCAGACGGAACGAGCGGTCGGCGATATTGGCATAAAACGCCTTCGAACGCCGGCTAACCCGTACAGGACCAACCATACACTCCACCCTTGCCTTTGTCACTGCCATGCGCGTTTGAATAAAGTAGCGGATTCCGATTACCAACAAGGCTACGATCATGACACCACCCAGAATCCACTGAATGGGAGTGAGCGGTCTTTCTGCTACCGCGTACAGAATGGCAACGAGTAGCCCCCCAAGCAGGAATGCCGCCATGATGTTCAGGGTACCACTGCGCAGTAGGCTTCGCTGTTGGGTCGTGCCAAGTTTGCCAGCACGATTGGCTTCGAGGTCTTCAGGCAAAATGCGAAAGGCTTGTAACAACTCATCACGATGATTCATAAGTTGACCTTCGCATTCATTGCTACCGAGGTTGAGGCGGCTACCTGGCGAGGCATCAACACAGCGAGCAGCACTGCCACTATCAACAGTGCTGGCACGTCTCCCAGCAGGTGGCCAGTGTTCATCGGATCGATGAAGGCTTCCGCCGCCATGATCACGGCGTGGACAACACTTGACCAGATGGTGAACCAGATCAGGCTGGCGTTTTCCAGAGGATTACGTGCCGCCAGCAGCAAAAAGACACCCAAAGTGAAGTAGACACCGAGAATCATCCAAATATAGTCAGAATGTCCGGTGTGCCATGTCCAGCCGCTAGGCCAAAGCACAGTCAACGGGTAGATGCCCAATGTGAAGATCAAGCCAACAGCCACAAGGGCAATGCGCAGATAGCGAAGACGAGTTTCCATCGTGATTTTCTCCATTTTGTTTGAAAACTTTTAATATCCGATGTTATGTTGCAACCAATACAACCTACATAGCATCACAGCCTATCGTCACAAAAGTGTCACAAGCTGTTAACCGCTACAAATGTTTTCGAAAGAGGCACTACAAAACAGATGAAGAAAGCTGTAGAGGTGACAGGCCCACACCTGACAGCGATGACAAGTGTGGGCAATCTTGAACATTTGTCCGATAAAGCCATCTAGGGTCCAGTTTGCCATGACGATCCGACCGCCAGTGCGACAGACACGCAACAGTTCGGCAGCCGTTCTATCGGGGCGAGGTGCAAACATGGCACCAAACATCGTCACCACAGTATCAAAGCGGCCATCTACATAGGGCATCTGCTCTGCATCCCCTTCTTCAAAAGATGCATCCAGACCTTCTGCCGACGCCCAGGCTTTTGCCTGTTCGACCAAGTTGGGCGCAATATCGATACCAGTAACAGTTGCCCCAGTACGTGCGGCAGGAATCGACAAATTGCCTGTACCACAGGCGACATCCAATACATCGTTGCCCGATTTAAGGTTTAGCCGTTTGACAAACTCGGCAGCATCCGGTTCATACCCCTTGGCAATCTTGCCAACTTCACCAGCCATCCAGGTGGCTTTGGTGCGGGCTGTCAATGGATCGATTTCAATTGCTGGAGTCATTGTTAAAGTTGTCATTACTATAGTTTCTTGATTATTGTTTCTTGTGACTGAGAATAGGTTTGTGCAGTTCACTACTGCGCTTCATTTGCATTGCTAGCGACAGCATAGCAGGCGGTCGGGATGGTTGTCACCACCCCTTGGTGTGGTGGGAGGGTGGTATTAGGGAGACAGGAAGACAAGGGGACAGTGCTCTTTACTAGACTATTGACAAATCGAGTAAAATAACTTGATAAAACTGCGGAATATTTGAAGCTTTCCCTGAAGGCGGAATTGCATGAATGAACCATTCTCAGGACGTGAAATCGAGATTTTAGGGCTGGCAGCCGAGGGGTACGCCAATAACGAGATTGCTCATCGCTTGTCGCTTTCGCTAAATACGGTCAAATGGTATAATAAACAAATCTACACAAAACTTGCCGTTGAAAATCGCACTCAGGCAATTCAGCGTGCCAAAAAACTGGGGTTGCTTTCCGAGCCAAATGCACAAAATGCAACGCCTCCTTTCAACAATCTACCTACCCTATTGACCAAGCTAGTTGGACGGCGTGATGAAATTGAGACAGCCAAACATTTGCTCAAACATCATCGCTTGCTCACATTAACTGGACCCGGCGGCATTGGCAAGACACGTTTGGCATTATGCGTTGCAGAAGAGCTAGTGGGCTTTTTTCCTCATGGCATCTGTTTTGTCGATCTCTCCACGATTAGCGAAGCGGGATTGGTCCCCAACACCATTGCACATTTGTTGGGACTCGCCGAATCGCTGGATCGCCCACAGACAACACTCCTCCAGGAAGCATTGCGCGACAAACAGTTCTTGTTACTCCTGGACAATTTTGAACATTTATTGGATGCGGCCCTGCTGGTATCTGACCTACTGGCAACGTGTCCGCAGTTATCCGTTTTGATTACAAGCCGGGAAGTGCTGGCGCTCTACGGAGAGCAGGAGTATAGCGTTCCGCCACTGCAACTGCCCGATTTGGAATGGCTTGCCGTTGACCAGCAGATGATCAACGACATTCTCACCTGTGAATCACTACAACTTTTTGAACGAGCAGCCCAGGCGATATACCCCGAGTTTCGTTTGACAACAGAGAACGCGACAACCATTGCTGGCATTTGTCTACGCTTGGATGGCTTGCCGTTAGCGCTTGAGCTAGCCGCAGCTTATACTAAATTACTCCCACCCAAGGCAATCTTGGAACAACTGGATTCGATGTGGCTGGAGATGAAACGTTCCTTGCGCAATGTGCCTCTGCGCCAACAAACGCTGCGCAACACCATCGAGTGGAGCTACCGCTTTCTCAATCCAGAGGAGCGCCAATTGTTTGCCCAGATGGCCGTCTTTCGCGGGGGATGCGACTGGGCGGCAATCGTCGGGATTTGCACTCCATCCTCACCCACTGGCCTGCTGGATTCACTCAACGGACTGGTAAACAAAAGTTTGGTCTGGCGCAAAGATAATGGCAACAGCCAACCGCGCTTTGGCATGTTAGAGACAATTCGCGAATATGCACAGAGGTGTCTGCAAGAGAAGGGTCAGGTAGAAGAGTTGCGTCAGCGCCACGCCCTTTACTATACGCAATACACAAGCCGCGTTGAGGCAGACCTTATGAGCATGCGGCAACGCCTGATTCTAAATCAGTTGGAGATTGAAGTAGACAACTTTCGATCAGCGCTGCGTTGGGCACTAGACCACGATCCTGAACCCGGGTTGCGTATGATCGGCGATCTGGCAACTTGCTGGCGTATTCGTGGCTACCTAACGGAAGGAATGACCTGGGCAGAGCAACTGCTGAGCACCGAAAGGACTGTTTCTGTCTCTGTCCATGCCAAGGCGTATGCCAGTGCCTCCAATTTGGCGAGGATCCTGGGACACCAAGCGCAGGCAATCCAACTTGCCGAAAAAGGATTGTCGCTCGCCCAAACGATAGAGGATGCGCAAACGCTTGCACTGACGTTTCATGCCCTGGCTGTCACCAAGATTGCACCTCACCTTTCAACCGTTGAGTACGACGGAATTGCCCAACTTTGTAATGAGGCAATGCGTTTCTATGAGGCATGCCACAACCAGTTGGGACAGGTACGTATGCTCAATTTGTTAGGCGAGATCAAACGAATGCAGGATCGCTTCGACGAGGCCAAAGACTATTACGAGGAATGTCTGATTGGGTTACGGCAACTCGGTTATCAGTCGGGTGTGACTGCGGCATTGAACAACCTCGGCTGGGTTTCGTTCCACATAAGTGACTATTCACAAGCGCTTCACGATTTTGCTGAAGGCTTCAAACTATCCTACGAACTCAACTATCCCCATAATATCGCCATGAGCTTGAATGGAGTAGCCGCTGTCCTTTCTCGTCTGGGGCAGGCGCAAATCGCAGCCCAATTGATGGGAGTAACCCAGGCAATCCGTAAATCGATTGGTGTTGTGATGGATTTAGCCGACGAGCCAGATTATGAGCGCACACTGCTTGAGCTACAAACCAATCTTGGCCCAGATGCCTACAACCAATGCTGGCAGACTGGACAAAAGATGAGTATCAACGAGGCGAAAGGTATGCTGGAAGGATGGCTAGGAAAATTCGATGTGAGCCATCCTTCCCGGTACGTTTAACCTTTCGCTAACAGGAGCAACTCGTACCATGCAACTTACTTCGCTTGCTGGCGAGTAACGAAGTAAGCAATGACGAAGCCCACACCGTAGAGTAAATCCAGCATTGCAAAAGCCAAGATTGAATCGGGTAATCGTCCCTGTGCCAATAGCCAGAGACTGGCAGCGACAAAGGTAGCTTTTTCCAACATTGCGACTGGCATCAGCGGACGGTAGCGCGTTGGGTCTGTGGAGATGACAAGAAACGCCAACTGCCACGCCAAGGTGACACCTGCAAAACCATAGTAATATTCGGGGTGGGTAATCGCCGGCGGCGTGTCTCTTGCAATCTGCGCTTCATAAAAATAAAGCGGCAGCGTTTCCAAAAGTCCGAGGATGCCTGCGATGCGAAAGATCCATTTTGCTAGTTTCATAAAGACTCTTTCCCTTGTTCTACAATTAGAGACGTCGTTGAGGCGAATGGGGCAGACCAAAACCAGTTAGAAAACTCCGTTACGGTCGGCCCCATTCTCATTTTTAATTTACATGGTAACGAGCTAGCGCCTTACAAAAGGCAGATAGATCTTGAGTTGGCTCACGTTGGGCAGCACGGCGAAGGTGCGCACAACGGGCAAAGCTAGATTGGTCGCTTCATTGCCTGCCTGGGTCGCCTTTATAGAACAGTTTCCAGCGCTGCGCAGCGTGACCACGTTCCCGATCACAGTACAAACGCCAGGGGTCGCGCTCGTAAAGGTCACCGTCAGGCCTGATGTTGCAGAGGCAGTGATTACAACCTGCACCTCGCTCAATCGTTGGTTAGGGATCGCAGCAAAGGTAATCGCTTGATCGGCCTTGACAATGGGTGTGAACTCGTAGGCACCGATCTCGCTCTGCGTTCCCTGTGGGCGGCTGACACCGTCCTTATCGATCAGGGGCGGCTCGCCGTTGCCCTGATCGATGGCATCGGACTGGGCAGTAAGATGGTAGTCGCCTTGAGCGGCATCGACATAGGCGGCACTGCCACGCAATGCTGTGTCGGTTGTTAGAAACTTGCCGCGCAAGGCAGTCTCAACGTTGTCGTCTACCAGCACGTTTTGCAGCACAAGCTCCGTATCGTTGGTCCCGGCCTTGGTTTCGATAGCCGTTGAATTGCCGCTGATCAGTGTGTTGCTGAGCAGAATCGAAACTTGTACTCCGCCGCTGCGAATGGCCGACCCTGCCTCTTCGATGGTACGGTAATTATCCGCCAGCGTGACATAGTTCATTGAGAGCGTGTTGGTGATGCCAAAACCAGCTTCGACCCACACTGCATCCCCCCGTTCGCCAGAGTTGCCACTCATCACGACGTTGACCAGTTTCAACGTGCCGTTATTTAGCTCAACGCCGCCGCCGCGACTTGGGCTATTCATCGTGGCTGTCTCTACCCTGGCTGCCCGATTGTTGCGAATTTCACTTTGCGAGACGGTTGCCGTGCCACCATTTAACCGCAGAAAAATGCCGCCACCGCCTGAACTAAAGTCATTGCCAGCCGTATTGCCATCGACAACTACATTGTGCATCTCAACATTGAGCGATGAGCGGCCAACGGCCTGCAAACTCATGGCACCACCGCTTGCGGCAAAGCTGGCGGTCGTGGCAGTATTGCTATAGAAGGTCACGTTGCTGATTACTAGGCTGGTTGGTGCCCCAAAGGTATTCCCCATCTCAGCCTCTAGCCCGCCACCGTAGCCGCTATCGAAGGTACTGGCGATGTTATTTTCGATGCGCAGATTGACCAACGTGGCACTCCACACCTGATTGACCGTACCAATAAAGATACCACCGCCGTAATTGGGTATGTTATGGAAACCTTTTGTAGCGTCGCCATTGCGCACGATAAAGCCATCCACTTTCACGTTGTCGGCATTGATGGTCAACGGGCGAAAGTTGTGCTGCCCATCGAGAATCGTCTGGTTGACCTGCCAGTTGGGTGTATCCCAGTTGTCTGGCGAGAAACCACCGGTCATGGTAATCGTCCGCATAATCTGGATAAATTCGGGGTAAATCCCGGCTGCTACCCGAATTTCGCCCCCGTCCGCTACCTGCACGTTGGCATAGAGAATCGTTTGGCAGGGAGCGTTCCTATCCTCACAAGCCCCAGCATCGTTGCCCGTAGGTGCGACATAGACCACGGGCGAGGTCGCATCTTGGGTTGCGGCCTGCAGTGGCCTAAACGTAAAGATAGCCCACAGCGCAACGAACGCAATCAGAAAGGGAACGGTCATTCCCTGCCATCGAGCCTGGCTCGGTTTTAGCGCTGGTTCGTCAAATGTAACCAGCGCCTGGTTCAGATCAAATTCTTCACTTGTCTCATAGCGATAACCACTGCCCTTGATGAGGCGCAGAACCCGATAGTTTGTCGGATCGAATAGGACACGTAGATGTTTGATTTGGTTGTTCTGAGCATGTTGATGAAGCTGCTGCCAGAGCATTCGCCCCAATCCCTGCCCTTGAAAGTGATCTTCTACCAAAATACCGACTTCGGCAGTTGCGTCTGGGGTATCAATTTCATGGATGTAACATGCCAGGCCGACAATCCGTTCAGCGCCGAGATGGGTTGTCGCTACCAATGCCACACCCCGGGTTGGAGTTATGTCACAAAGCGCACTCAGTTCGTCCAATGTTGGAATTCTGTACTGCAAGTAACGATAATAAACACTTTCCAGAGAAAGTCGTTGGTGCATTTGCTCGATCAGCAAAAGATCATCAGGCCGGATCGGGCGTATGTTGATTGGGTTGCCATCCTGTATTGGGAATAGATTCATCGTTGTTGCTTGCGAAACTGACCGGCCTTGATCGTTCGGGTACTCATTCAGATTGAAGGGCTGTGTTTTTTCTTGGGTCTGATTTGCCCAAGGCAAGCGTTGTAGCTCTGTCATAGGATTTTCTCATCGGGTAGAAACCAACCTATTACTTGGACTTCTTGTAGAAGTAGTAATCGGCTGTATAAGGCACATACGCCTTCGTGCCAACGTCGCTGGGTGCAGCACAGCCGGTTGCGGGTGCTACACCACCGCTGGTATTCAGGCGTTGGATAAAGGTCGTCTTGGACAAAGTGTCGCCATCGCCTGAACCGCTCTTTGCACCAACCGCAGTAACCAGTAGCCAGGGAATGGAATTGGGAGCGACATAGGCGGGATCGGAGGAGCTATTGCCTGGTGCAACCATTCCCCAAACCATGCTGCTGTCTTTAGAGTGCTGCCAGGTTGCTCGCACGGTGCCGCCTTCAGCCGGGTTGGGGCTAAAGTAATGGGTAATGATCTGCTTTTGCTCCTTGAACAACGTTGCCTGCGGTGTAAAAAGAACAAACTTTATGCTGCCGTCGGCTGGCAGACAGATGTAGTCCTGGGTACCGGTCGCATGACCAACCAGAAAGAGCTTGTTGCCCGCTGGCACTTGAATGTTTGTTGGCACCGATGGAGGAACGAGATCGTCAGCGCGAGTTGGCATTCGCAGCGATAGTAGAAAGGCAAGCGCAAAGAGCGTGGCACCTACAAAATTGAGTGAGGTTTTCGCAAACGAATTTTGATCTGTTACGTTGTAGTTCATAAGGTTCTCCTTAGCTTAGTTTTTCTCAGATGGGTTGATAAACAGATTTAGATCACTTTTGTACTCTGATAAGGATCGAGCGTGTATCCAGCCTCTTTCCACGCTTTGAGCCCGCCCGCCAGTTGTACAACGTTGGGGAGGCCCATTTCCATAGCCCGCTGTACCGCCATCGCCGAGCGGATACCGCTGGCGCAGTAGAAGACAAACTGTTTGTTCATGCTAAATATCGAGTTGTGATAGGGGCTGTCCGGGTCGATGACGAGTTCCAACATGCCACGTCGCACATGAATGGCACCGGGTATGATGCCTGTGTGCGCCAATTCCATCTCGCCCCGCAGATCAACAAAGATCACATCAGGGTTATCGATCTGAGCAACTGCCTTCGCGATAGAGATGGTCTTGATGACACGATTAGCCTCTGCCAACAACTCCTTATACCCTTTCATTCATTCACCTCCCCTAGAATGCTTCGTCGATTCCCTATGCCTAATAGCTTCAATTACTGCCTGACCCAGAGTAACAGATGGCTGGGATGGTTGTCACCACACGATAGAGTGGTAATGGGATGGCGCGGGTGGGGTGTTCGTGGTGCTATTAGGGTTTGTAAGCTTTGGAAAGAGAATGTTTATTTTTTGCTGGTGCCCAGATATAATGGGTTTGCAAATGACGCGTACATGCATGGCGAGGACGAATAGAGCATGAATGAACCACTTTCGGAACGTGAAATTGAAATTCTGCGCTTGGCAGCAGAAGGTTACGCCAATGGTGAAATTGCCAACCGCTTATCGCTCTCCCTCAACACGGTCAAATGGTATAACGGCCAAATCTATTCGAAGCTTGCAGTCGAAAATCGCACGCAGGCAGTGCAGCGCGTCCAGGCATTGGGGCTGTTGAATGACAAACAGTCGCCAACCCAATCAGCAATGGCGGTCTCGCGCCTGCCCAGCCCACTCACAACCTTTGTTGGTCGCCGCAACGAAATCGATTCAGTCAAACAACTGCTAAAACAGCATCGCCTGGTCACATTGACCGGTGCTGGTGGCAGTGGCAAAACTCGTTTAGCACTGCGTGTGGCAGAGGAGATGAGTGGACTCTTTCGCGATGGAATTTACTTTGTTGATCTGGCAGCGATCAGCGAAGCATCCCTGGTCATCAATACCATCGCTCACGTTCTGGGGGTGGTGGATGCGCTGGGTACTCCGCTGCTAACATCCATTCAATCAGCACTCCACAACAAGCAGCTTCTGCTCTTGCTCGACAATTTCGAGCATGTGATTGAAGCCGCCAAGGTGGTGACTGATCTGCTGGCGACCACCCACCAACTGACCATCCTTGCCACCAGTCGCGAAGTATTGGCCTTGTATGGCGAGCAAGAATTTGCCGTTCCGCCATTGCAACTGCCAGACATGGAATGGTTTGCCTCTTCTCATCTGCCGCCCACCGATTTGTTGCGGAGCGAGGCCATGCAACTTTTCGAGCGTTGTGCGCAGGCGGTTGCACCGGCTTTCCGCATTACCGCAGAGAATGCGCTAGCAGTCGCCAGCCTTTGCCTGCGCTTGGACGGTTTGCCTTTAGCGATTGAACTGGCGGCGGCGTACAGCAAGTTGTTTACGCCGCAATCCATGTTGACCCAACTCGATTCGCTCTGGCTGGAGATGAAACTGCCGTCGCGCAACCTGCCCGCCCGCCAACAAACCTTACGTAATACCATCGAGTGGAGCTATCGTTTTCTCAACGAGGAGGAGCGCACGCTCTTTGCCCAATTGGCGATCTTTCGCGATGGCTGCACCTGGGAGTCGATTGCGGCCATCTGCACCAGCACCAATCCTATCGCACTGCTCGAACCACTCAACGGGCTGGTCAACAAGAGTTTGCTTTGGCGGCGCGAAACAGCAGGCAATCAGCCGCGCTTTGGTATGTTGGAGACTATTCACCAATATGCGCTGACGTGCCTGGAAGCACGAAGTGAGATCGAGGCGCTGCAAGCGCGCCATGCCAACTACTTTCTGGGATTGGCGGAGCAAGCAGCCCCGCATTTGATCGGCGCGCAGCAACAATCCTGGTTGCTGCGCTTAGAGCTCGAACATGCCAATCTGCGAGCAGCGTTGAGCTATCTACTGGCCAATGGCAATGCCGAGAAAGCATTGCGCCTCGTCGCAGCGTTACATCGCTTTTGGGAATACCGTGGTTATATTGGTGAAGGGCGCAACTGGCTACAGCAGGCGTTGACCAAACGCGAGCAAGTGAATCTGTGCATCATTGCGAACGCCCTAAATGCGGCAGGCGGGCTCGCCTATCGACAAGGAGATCTTGACCAAGCACGCGCCCATTTTGGCGAGAGTTTACATTTGTTTGAGCAAGCCGAGGAGAAAAGTGGCATAGCAGATACGTTGCAATTCCTGGCAACGATTGACAACAACCAAGGCAACTATGCCATAGCTCAGCAACTGCTGGAACGCAGCCTGCGCCTTTCGCGTGAGTTGAATTACGAACATGGCATTGCTGCCGCCCTGACTGGGCTAGGCGGGATGGCCTGGGATCTGGATCGCTTCGCCGAAGCGCGTGAATATTATCGCGAGAGTCTTGACATCCTGCTTCGGCTGGGCCACTCGGCCAGTATTGCCTCGACTTCTTTGAATGTGGGCAATGTGGAGCGCATGTTGGGAAACTTAGATGCCGCCCGCACCTATTTCGAAAGAGCCTTGGAGATCGCGCAGAGTTTGCAACATCCCGGGCTCACAGGTGCCTCATTCAAGAATCTCGGCATGCTGGCGTTTAACCAACAGGATTACCCTCAAGCACGCGCCTATGGTGAAGAGGCGCTGCGCATTTTTCGCGACGTAGGTGACAAATCACATATTGCCTTTGCCCTTTCCAACTTGGGTGCGGCAGCGGTCAAATTTCAAGAGCATGGCCAGGCTTTGGCTTATTGGAGCGAGGGTTTGCAAATCATGGTTGAAGTTGGATACAAATGGCCGACCTTTGAAGCGCTGGAAGACATCGGTGTACTCTTAGCCCAAGTGGGTCAGCACATCGAATCGGCAACGCGCCTATTGGCTGCGACCGAGCGCCTGCGCCAGGAGGCGGATATCCCCATTGCCCCGTACCAAAAAGAAAAATATAGTGGTGCGCTCACAGCGTTACGTCAACAACTTGGTGACGCTACGTTTGCAAAATTGTGGGAAGAAGGGAAAACCTCCTCATTGGCACAGATAGTTGCCGAGGTGACGAGGCTTTCCCTGAAGGATGAAGCTTCATGATCGAACGCTGGAGGCAAACACTGCGGGCCGAAACACTTCGCTCAACCCATTCAGCGTAAAGAGCGAGTTCATATCCACCGTGGCCGCAATACCCATAAAGAGATCGTTCTCCGCTTCCCGCCCACCGTTCACTAAACTGAGCGCACGGTAAAAGTTCTGGCTACCCCACAGCGTACGCTGCTCCTCACTAGACAAAGCAGCAAACCGCTCATATGCGCCCAATTGCGACCGGTGGCTATCCACCGCAGCCTGCACTTGTTGCCAATAGGGCGTGGCGTCGATGCGCGTTGTGATAGCCCATTCATGCCAGGGAGTGGCGCTTCGCTTTACATCATCAATCGTCATCCCCAGATCGCCAAAGACTTGCTGATAAATGGCTGCTTCGGCAAGACCCCAGGCTCGATAGTAGAGCTTGCTCACCTGATGCGCGGCTTGTCTCTGACTGTCCATATAATTCGGATTGGCCGCAGCCATCACTGCCGCAGTGCTAAACTGGCAAATGGCAATATGGTCAGGATGGCCGTAAATGCCAAAAGGATCAAAGGTGAGCACGACTTGCGGGCGAACTCGGCGCAGATGGCCGACGAGCAGGTTGATGATCTCACTCGGCTCGGCCCGATCTAGATCACCATCCATGTAATCGAGTAAGGTTGTTTCCTTCACCCCCAAAATTTCTGCGGAGGCATATAATTCATCTTTGCGGATGCGTCCCAGAGCCTCGGCCCCTGGATACTCTTCGGGGTTGCCCAGCCAGCCACGTTGCCCGCTCGTGGCGGTGATTAGGTAGGTGGCGACACCTTGATGGGCGTAGTGTGCCAACATTCCACCAAAGCCCAGCGCCTCGTCGTCGGGGTGGGCCAGGATGCACATCAGTCGGTGAGTATCTTGATTGTTTCGTTTACCTGTGTTCATAATCTTCACGCTAATTCCTTCTCGCTTACTAGTTATGCGCCGCCAGCATCCAACGCGTGGAGCGAGCTACATTTCGACCGCACTGTTCCATACTCCTCACCAACCAGTCAGCCAGATATAATCCTTGGTTAATCCACTCTTCTATGGCAGATGGTCGGGACTTTTGGGCGGCACGCAGAGCGCGTTGCAAATCCTTGACGCTTACCTGGCGTTCGTAATCTTCTGAAAGATAGCGAGCGCGTTCCATATTGAATAACATGAGTCCGTTTCCTTGTAACCCCACCCTAGCCCGCCCCGAAGCAGGGAAGGAACTGTCAAAGGTAGGGTTGTGTCCGGAGGACAGAAGAGAAAGCGAATCTGCCCCTTTACAGTTTCCTCCCTAATCTGGGGCGGGCTAGAGTGAGGTTTGTAGTTACGAGCCGAAAAACATTCACCCATCTAAATTCGGGTGTCCCTATGGGACTACGCAACTTGAGGCTGCAAGAGATTCATTCTCAGCTTTTGCGGTAGATTGAAGCGAGACAAAGTCTGCGGGCGGATTTCAGCATCGACCTGGCGGCCCACACGAATCACCAGTTCAGGCAAGGCTTCCACATCAGCCAGGGTCGTACGAAAGTTGACGATACAGGCACGCAAGAGATATTTGCCATCGACCAACGCATTGGAGACAAACGCCTCGCCGCCCTTTTGTAGCCGATTCAGAATTTCGCCGTTCAGTTGGTTCAGATACGGCTCCACCAACGCAGGATCATCGGGCAGCTCGGTTGGCACATAGCGAAAGGTCGTGATGCTCAGGCTTTGCGTCACCGCCTGCAATTCCGGATGCAACCCCATCGCACTGTACATTGCCTGTGAAAGTGCAATGTCGTCCCCGATCATCTGGACATACCCTTCTCGCCCAACCTGGCGCAGGGCCAACCAAACCTTGAGCGCACGGAAGCCACGTGAATTCTGCATCCCAAACTCGTGATAGTTGATCGGCGGGTCGTCCTGGCTGCCACCAAAGTTGTAATAAGTTGGGTGATGACTAAAGGTTGCTTGCAGATGTTGTGGATCGCGCACCAAGACACAACCTGCCTCTAAGGGGCTGTAGAGCCACTTGTGCGGATCGAGCGCAATCGAATCCGCCTCGCGCAGCCCAAGCAGATCAGGCGATGCGCCGGGCAAGGCCGCCGCAGGTGCACCATAGGCACCATCGACATGGAACCACAGGTTATAGGCGCGACAGACAGCGGCAATTTGGGGCAGAGGATCCACCGCCCCGGTTGCAGTTGTACCAGCAGCACCAACGACCAGGAAAGGCAGATGTCCTGCAGCAAGATCGGCCTTGATCTGCGCTTCCAAAGCTGCAACATCGATTTGCTGGCGGTCGTTAGTGGCAATCCAACGAACCGCGTTGGCACCTAAGCCATAGAGGTCGGCGGCTTTGTCGATCCAGGTATGAGTATCTTTGGAGACGTAGGCGACCAACTGTTGCTGGCTACCAACTAACCCATCCTTCTTGAGATCCCAGGTTGCTTTGGCCTGGCGTGCTGCCAGAAAGCCAACGAAGTTCGCCATGTTGCCGCCACTGACCAACAGGCCGCCACAATGGCGAGGATAGCCGATCAAATCGGCGATCCAGCGGATGGTCTGCGCTTCGATCTCGGTGGCCATTGGTGAGAGCACGGCGGCTCCAACATTCGGATTGACTGCCGCAGCCAGGAAATCACCCAACACGCCGATCGGTGCCGCGGCAGCGGTGATGTAGCCCCAGAAACGGGGATGACCGTTCAAGAGCGAGTGATCGAAGAGTAAATCTGTCGTTTCTGCCAACAGCCGTTTGGGGGAAGTGCCTCGCTCGGGCAGGACGTGCTGACGCAGCAATTGGCGGATGGCTTGTGGCGATTCCCCGGTCGTCACGGGCCGCTGAGAGATGCCGCCCAAAAAGTCGGCGATTTCGTCGACCAATTCATGGCCAAGCTGACGAAAATGATCGGCACTCATTTCCAGCGCTGCTTCTCGGTGACGGAGACTGAGGGTTTGATCGATAAATTTCATGGTTGTTCCTTTTGTTCCTAAAAATAGCCAGTGGGAGAGTAATTCAGTGGTACAGTAGGACAGTGGCCAAGCACCCCATTTATACTGTCCTACTGACATATCGTGCTACTGACTTTGTCATTGCCAACCTGTACGAGTCTGCTCTCGCTTGCCATTTGCAACATATAATGTCACCGAATATAGCAAGTTTCGACCGGCTCGTCACCACCCTTTAGAATGGTGAAAGGATGGTACCGGTATGGGGTGTGTATTTATGAACGATGCGACATATATGTCATTTCGAAGAGGGCTTTTTCGAGGAGAAATCTTCGAGGGCCACCCAGAAGATTCCTCGCAAAATTCCGCTCGGAATGATAGAGTCCACCACATTCATGACATATTGAAATACACTGATTTACTGTCTCACTGTACCCTAGCGACCCACCAACGGTAGAAAGATCTTGCGATTGGTGTCAGCGGGCGTATTGGTTCCCGCCTCAACCACTTGTAAGGTTAGGTCGAGCATGCGTCGGGCAGAGGCGATGTAGTCGGCTTCTTCTGCGTAATCCTGAGCAGTGATCCCGTCGAGATATTGATTGACAATCGTCTGCAACACCTCGCGTCGTTGGTCAGCCACGCCGCCTAATAGTAAGCGTGGGTTGCTGCTAAGCTGCGATCCCTCAATTGGCTTCGACATTCTGCGCATATAGTCCTGCATGAGCGGTTGCTCATCAATCAGCTGTTGGTTGCCATAGAGGATGCCATGTAGAAACTCGTCGTTGCTGGCAGCACGCGGTAACCCGAGCGAGATAACCGTGTCGAGGAGCGCTTTGCTGCCATCCACTTCGGCAACCACACTCTTGAGCGATCCACTGTTGATCTCATTGAGGATGCGCCCGTACAACTCGTGTTCGAAGTCCGACATCTGTGTCTCCACCTTTTTGAGCATCGCAGCGTATACTTTTTGGTACAGTGTCTCTTCGCTTGCGGAAAGCGGCTCGACTTGCGTTTGTTTTGCAAAGCGTTGTGCTAAGCCGAACGATGCCCAGTGATCGATCACCCAATCGCCATCAGTTGGAATTCGATCACGCAACATGTGTACTCGCTGCCGCAGGACCGTATTTCCGTCAAACGTGACGTACAATACTACATCGTGTTCCCCAGTTTGATAACACTCGGTAGCGCCACATTCGCGGGCTGTGTTATACCAAAAGTCGTAGCCGCAGGAACCAAACTTGCCTAATTTTAGGTAATCGGCCAGATTGAACAGGTCAAAGCCAGGAATACGCCCTGCTAACTCCTTGGGCAATTCGAATGAATACCGTTCCGGACTGTTACAATCGGCGATGCGCACCCCTGGTGCACGATAGGTCAACGCTTGATAAGCGCCACCATGCAGCAGAAAGGGTTCCGCACGTCCCAGCCGACCGGAGCGCACTTCATTCATAAAACCATTTTCAATCGACTCAATCGAGCTATCGAGCACACCGATCTTGTTCTCATAGTTGGTAATCACGCTGGAAAAGAGCAGTTGATTGCTCACCGTATTTGAGATTGCTTTTACAGTTGAGAGGTTACGCATAGCCGCCTCCAACTCCAGACCGATTTGACGAATCGCTTCGCCTCGTTTCGGGTCAATCCGCTTCATATGCGCAGGCCATTCCAACGCAAGTTGAGTATAGGCACGGGCGGCGAAGAGCCAATCGCGTGGGCTGGGCAACCGTTTATTGGCGATGGGGGCCAGACCATGTGCCACCAACCAACCGTTGATGTAGTTGATGTTGGCATCAAACGGATAAGCGTTGAGTTCAGAAAGCGTTTGCGCATCGCTGTAATCCCGCTGAGTCGGTCCCGCATTCAACGGATCGAAGGCGTGGATCGTGGCCCAGCTATGCAACGTATTTTCGAAGTTGACAAAGTCAGGCTGGTAGGGCATCGATTGACCGGTGCGCTCCAGATAGCCCAAACCACCGTTGATTGCCTCGAGTAGGGGACGCCGCCCCAGTGTGTTGAGAAACTCAAAGTTGTTGCGCTCGATACGACTGAGTTTCAGATCCAGTTCGACCAGCGATTGTTGCACTTCGAGAATATTGCCATTGATCTTGCCCAGTTGCACATCAATCTGATTGAAACGATCGTTCATGGTGCTATAGATCGTGTTGAGGCTCTTATCAATACGGTCAAAACGGTCGTGCATTTCGGTGCGCAACTGATTGACTTGATCGCGTAGCTTGCCAATTTCGTCCAATATGATCTGTTCTGGGCTCGGTTTACTGTCACCAAAGAGACTTACCACGTTCATCACTGCACCGAGCACGTTACCCGTCATTACCACAGTGCTGAGCGAGAAAACTTTATCGAGCGTGCCCAAGCCTGACGCCGCTTTGATCCAGGCGTTGAGTGCCGTTCCCACCTGCAAGGCAGAGGAGGCAACCACCGAGAACTCTTTGGCAAACTTTGGATTGACCTGCTGCGCAATGGTCGTGAGAATCGAAATGCCTGCTTTAGCAGCATCCAGTTTGAGCTGATAGGCAGCAGCTTTCTTCCTGGCCAATTCTTGCACAGCCTCTTTTTCGGCCTGATTGGAAAGATAATCGATGATCGAATTCTGTTTGGCATCAATCTCTTTCAAGGTCTTCTGGACATCCGTCATCGATTTACCGAGGTTGTCAAATTGGTTGATGCTGATATCCATCAGTTGGTCAAGCGAGATGCGAAGCATACCGTCATCAGTCATCTTGTCGATGATCGCTTGTGGAATACCCAGCGAAGGATCTTCTTTGGCAACCTTGGCACCATTGACCTCACGGATTCCGACCTTCACTTTGGGTTTGTTCATTGCGTCGAAAATCTTTGCGACAATCTGATCCGATTTTGCCTGCTCCGCAGCGTCTTCCAGAATTTTGCGGACGAAGTCGCCAGTGATTAGTCCAGGCGGAGTTGGGCGGCCAGCGACACCATTGGCAATATCAATGACTGACTGTCCCGGAATGACTGATGGAATAAGCGAGCGAACGATACCTCCAATGATCGGCTGCAACGATTGTACTTTCATCCCAGAACCGAGCATCTTAGTCACTAACTCATCGTTACTTGGCAGAAAAAATGTTGCTTCCTCGGGTGACGCAGCACGTAGGCCCTGAGCATCCAATTCTTGGCCAACTTGCTGACGAAATTCACTGATAGCACTTTCCAGTTCTTCTTCTTGCATCCCACCCTTCCTGGCTTCGAGCAGTACCATCTGATAGACGGTCATCTCAATGGCTTCGTTACCCTGAAAGGACTTCTGCCAAATTGCCTGATAGACCATCGAATCGACTTTTTCTTTGGGGATCAAGACCTCGACCTCGCTGGCCGCCTGGACATGACCCGGTAATAGTAACGCCACCACATAGATCAGTAAGAGCAGTGCTGTCTTGAGGCGACTTTTGAGCACTAGATAGTTGCTAACTTTTTTGATTACGACCCACATCCAATGCCATCCCTGCTGCACCATGTGCATGGTTCGACGAGCGCTACGGAGGATAACCTGATATTTTGATACATATTCTTCAGAGAACACTTTCTCTTGTTGACGCTTTAATAAAAAGAGCTGCAATCGCCGTTCTTGTTCATCACGGTATTGTTCAGCTTGGTAATGATTGATTAACATTGCAATCCTTATGTGTAAATATTCGTTGATCTGCACGGAGTGTAGGTAAAACATCCCCGGAATAGCACAGGGCGTTCTTGTTCTCGCCGAAATCATCTGCGCTATCCGGGGACGTGGCTCGTTGCTCACACTTTCAAATAACGAGCATCCAACCTATTGTTACCTTAGGCCAATCTTGATTTTATGTTGGAGTAGTATGGGCTACCGTCCGGTTGGATAGTGAGAACCATCCCAACCCTTTAGGCCCATGCCTGCTAAAGTAAGCAGATCACCGAGTCTTTCCCAAAAACGCTTCTGCTTCGGCGCTTGTTGAGCTAGCAGTTGTTGCACAAGACGCGCCTCGGCTGCTTCTCGCAATCTTCTTTCATATTCAATTTGTGCCATTTTGGTATCGCTGTAAAACATAAACCTCTCCTTTTTGCTTATTAATTTGAGCGGAGGGTAGAGAGTTGTGATAACACAAGCTCTACCCTCCAATCTCTACACTTCGCCATACAAAGAAAATATATAAATTTGTAAAATACGGTCCCTTACATAAAACCGAACAAGAAAATATAAACAAGAATCTCGCCAGCCACTTCTTCAATGTTACTTATCGAGATAACACTGAAGCATTGCAGCTTCGTAAGTACGGTTTCCTACCACTCAAACCGGGTCCTTTTCCGATTGTGTGGTAGGAAACCGCACCTACCAGTTGGCAATCTTTATCTGCTTTGTCTATTACTTCATTGAAGCTTTGATGTTCGCCAAGTGCTTATAGCTGTGGCTAACCGGGTGATCTTCAAGCCAGAATTGCAGCGTAAGCGGGGTGTCACCATAAAGTGAATTGGGCACAGCGATGTCTAGTTGTGCATCGCTGATCGTGCGAGTGACAGTTGCCGCCGAGCTGCTGTTGTTGCGCAACAACGCCAAGGTTTCCATGCGGTCCGGGGTGCTGTGTTCGTGGGCGTGTTTGGCATTGATGTCGGCGACGACGTCCCAGGTGACTCCAGCAATTGCCTGTCCATTAGCGATGGTTTGCGCCAATTCCATTTCCAGCGGGTACATAGTTGCGACGTGATGGATGAGAACACCAGCAGTGCGTCCATCCTGATCAATCGGCGTTGCCCATTGCTGCATGGTCATACCTTCGGCAACCTTCGCAAGCATATTGGCACCTTCTTCGAGACGTTTGGCGAGAGCTTCTGCGCGCATGTTCATTACAAATCTCCTTTTTGAGTTACGAATTACGAGTTACGAGTTACGAATTGCGATTTAAGACAGTCGACCGATTTACTGCCAACTGTCTTACTGGCCCACAATCAATGATGTCCACCCACCGTTGCATCCCCGACATACGACTCACATGAGACCCGCGGGTTCCAGTCAGCGAAAACGCCACTAGGGTTGCTTTGCCATGCCCAGACATGCAACTCATAGAAGGCGGGGAGGCCATAGCGATTGGGAGTGCTGACATAATTAAAGAGTTGCCCCATCAATACCGGCGGTGCTGGGTGTTTGGCGTTCCAGCCATCAGCCAGCACGACATATTCGACTCCCACCAGCTCCATCTTGCCGCTGCGAGGTTCGTACAGCAGCGCCTCGGGGTGTGCAGCGTCGATTTCGTTGTCGCCGACCAGATCGCCATTGGCAAAGTGAACACCCATCGCCCCTTCTTGTGGGCCGCTGACACAGCCGTGCAGCAAGCCATAGCCAGCCTTTTTCGCCTCTTCTACGTTTTTATAACGAGCGGTTTCCTGGCGCACTGTATCGACAAGGGTGACGGTTTTGTTGTCGGCGTTAGGATGAGCCTGTGCAACCAACGTTGTCGACATCAATCCCAATGCGAATAATCCAACCTGCAATAAGCGTTTACCTTTCATCAAAATTCTCCTTTTTACACTTCCAGAGGGTTTTTCTGTCGTAGCTACCAAGCGACCCCACCCTAACCATCCCCAAAACAGGCAGGGAACAATAAAGGGATGGCTAATGTATTTTCTTCTGTCCACCGAACAAAACACTTCCCGTGACAATTGCCTCCCTTAACAGGCGGGTTAGGGTTGGGTTGGCAGTTACGTTCACTCAACATTTGTGTTCAACTCACGTGTTCAGAATAGCAGCCAGCAAGAAGGGTTGTCACCGCTCGTTGGGATGAGGGTGGGATGAGGGTAGGATGGCGGAAGGGATGGCAAGAGGATGGCGGGGGATGGTTGCAGAAAGTGAGAAAGCAGAAACAGCTTGTAAGATTTGCTGGTAATCAGCTAAAATAGTTGCCACTGAGAGGTATGTACTTTTCAGTGGAGGCCACAGGTCATGAACGAACCACTCTCTGAACGCGAAATCGAGATTTTAGAACTGATCGCTGAGGGCAGCGCCAATGCAGAGATTGCGGCCAAGCTCTCGCTCTCCTTGAATACAGTTAAGTGGTATAGCCGTCGCATCTACGAGAAGCTAGCAGTCGAAAATCGCACGCAGGCGATCCAACGCGCCCGTTCCTTAGGCATGTTGAATGGCGGCAGCCAACCCACCCAGCCAACCATCCAACCTCACTCCAATCTTCCGAGCGCGCTCACAACACTAGTGGGGCGACGCGCTGAGATCGACACGGTCAAACAATTACTCCGACAACATCGGTTGGTGACCTTAACCGGCCCTGGAGGTATCGGCAAAACCCGGTTGGCGCTCAGCGTGGCGGAAGAGATGGCTGGCATCTTCAGGGATGGTGTCTACTTCGTCGATCTAGCCGCTATCAGCGAAGCCTCCCTGGTCATCAATACCATTGCCGACATCCTCGGCGTAGCGGAATCGCTCGATACTCCGTTGCTCGTATTGACCCAAGCCGCACTTCGCAATAAACAGATCCTGCTGGTCCTGGATAATTTCGAACACCTAATCGAGGCAGCGCCTTTGGTGGCCGATCTATTGGCTGCGGCGCATGAATTGAAAATCCTCATCACCAGCCGTGAGGTGCTGGCACTCTACGGCGAACAAGAGTATGCTGTTCCACCACTACAACTGCCCGATCTCGAATGGTTTGCCATCCATCGCCTTCCCTCCGATGAGTTGTTGCGCAGCGAGGCATTGCAGCTTTTTGAACGCTGTGCCCAGGCGATTTCACCAACCTTTCGCCTCTCTTCGGAAAATGCAGCAGCGGTCGCCAGCATTTGTCTGCGCCTTGATGGGTTGCCCCTGGCGATTGAACTGGCGGCGGCGTACAGCAAGTTGTTGACGCCGCAAGCCATGTTGACCCAACTAGATTCGTATTGGTTGGAGATGAAACGCCCTTTGCGCAATCTGCCCACGCGTCAACAGACATTGCGCAATACGATTGAGTGGAGCTACCGTTTTCTTAGCGAGGAGGAACGTCAGCTTTTTGCCCAGCTCTCTGTCTTCCGCGGCGGCTGTACCCTGGAAGCCATTGACGCCATCTGTAAGCGTCAGCTTAGCGGGCTTTTGATCGAACAACTCAACGGATTGGTCAACAAGAGTTTGGTGTGGCGGCGCGAGGGCAGGAATGGGGAACCGCGTTTCGGCATGCTGGAGACGATTCGCGAATATGCGCAACAGTGCCTGTCTGAACAAGGTGATTTGGAAGCGGTACAGGAACGACATGCACGTTACTACACCAAGCTAGCCGCCTATCTCGAATCGCTGAGTATCAAGCAACGTGTGGTCATGAATCAGTTTGAAAGTGAGAACGATAACTTCCGGGTGGCGCTGCGCTGGTCATTGACACATGACCCAGAGCCAGGGCTGAACCTGATTGGCGATTTGGGATCCTGCTGGCGCATCCGCGGCCGCTTAGCCGAAGGGATGAACTGGGCGCAGCAACTATTGTCCGTGGGACAACAAGCACCACTCGCCGCCCGCGCCAGAGCCTATGCCAGTGCTGGTGCAATCGCCTATGTTCTCGGCCATCGCAGCGAATCGCGCCAACTGGCCGACCAATCGTGGGCACTTGCCCAGCAGGTGCTCGATCCGCCGACCCGCGCCCAAGCCTTGTTTGTGCGGGCGGTCGTGCAGGTCGCCCCTTACTTGACGGCGGCTGAGTATGAAGAAATCGTCGAGATGACGCAAGAAGCAGGGCGTCTATTTGTGGCGCTGGGAAGTCGTATGAACTATGCCCGTACCTTTAATGTGCTGGGCGAAGTCAAGCGAATGCAACAGCGTTACACAGAGGCGATTGCCGATTACGAGGTTAGTTTGCAAGGGCTGCGTTCAGTCGATTATCAGTCAGGAGTCTCGATTGCGCTGTCCAATCTCGGTTGGGCAGTTTACCATCTGGACAACGATAAGGCAGCGCTGGCCCATTTTACCGAGAGCGTCAATCTTGCCTATGATTTGGAATTTACCGATGGGGTAGGGGTGGCGCTGATCGGCGTAGCGGGCGTTCTGGCACGTCAGCACCAGCCCCAGCCAGCCGCAAAGCTACTCGGCACTTCAGACGCCCTGCGTGAAGCCCTGGGTAAAGCCATCCCTCCCTGTGACGAACCAGATTACCTCCGCACCCAGGCCACACTCAAAGCACAACTAGGCGAGGTCGACTTTGCCCGCACCTGGCAAACTGGTCGTTTGTTGAGCGTCGACGATGCGACGGCGTTCGTGAACGAGTTCGCTCGAAGGTAAAAGGATGGACATCCAAAACTTATAGAGAAGGCGCATAAAAGTTGCATATTCTTAGGTGCGCTGTGCGACAGCTTCTGGAGAACTGGTCAGGACAAGAGATGCTTGACCAAGGTCCTCCGGGAAGTTTCGTTGAATGAATGAGTAGATGCTTATTGCAGTCAGAACTTTTGAAGGGTTGAGGAGGAGAGCGAGAACAGCAAGAGGCAACGAAAATCTTCCCGGAAGAGGTGGACTTAAAATACCTTGGTGGTTAAAGAATGGAGATTGTATATACAATCTCCTTCTCCACTCGCTTACTTACGCACAGCAACTACTTCCAAATAGGTTGAATCGACCTGGGTTGCGCCATTGTTCGAACGATTGTGGGCCGACCAGAGCGCCTCCAGGTCGCTGCGCAATGCTTGCTGGGCCTCGGGGCCGAGCGTGGCAAAGGCACGTTGGGTAGGTCCATACCAGGCACGGAAGTACTCGACGGTGGCCGCAGCATCGAACGGATAGTTAAAGGTAATGGTGCGCTCCGTGTAGCGTACGTCAGCCACTTGATCGCCAAAGCGATCTTTCACCGCCTCCGCTTTGCCCCATAAAATCGGCGAAGGGATGCCCTGTGCAGGCGGCACATGTTTGCCCATAATCTTGAACATCTGCCCGATAAAGCCATCAGGCGTCCAGTTGGCCATGGCAATGCGTCCCCCAGAGCGGCAAACTCGCGCCAGTTCAGAAGCTGTCTTTTCAGGGCGTGGCGCAAACATCGCACCAAACATCGTCACGACTGCATCAAAGCTGCCATTTGCATAAGGCATTTGCTCGGCGTCTCCCTCTTCAAACTGAACATTGAGCTTTTCAGCCTGCGCCCAGGCTTTCGCTTGTTCCACTAAGTTAGGGGCAATGTCAATGCCTGTGACCGAAGCGCCCTTGCGTGCGGCTGGAATGGCGAGGTTGCCTGTACCACATGCCACATCCAGCACCTTATCGTTGCGTTTGAAGTTGAGACGCTCGATAAATTCGGCGGCCCCTGGCTCGTAGCCCTTGGCGATCTTGCCAAAATCACCGGTCGTCCAGGTCATTTTGGTACGGGCGGTCATGGGATCGATTTCAACTGCTGGGGGCATGGTTAAAGTTGTCATGGTTCTATTTCCTTGTTATTGAGTGGCTATCTGAAAAGCACACCTGCCACGTGTGCTCTGGTCGCGGACCTATCAGACGGGTTCTGAGAGATACTAAGACCAACGTTTATACCTCGTTATTCAATCTTTACACTCCAGCGTCACAAAAGTGTCACAAGGTGCAAGCAATTTTTACTGATAGCGACAGCATAGCAGGCGGTTGGGGTGGATGTCACCACACTTTGGGATGGTGAAGGAGTGGTATTGGAGAGGGTTTGCTGTTTCCCGGGTAAATTGAAATCGGGCGAGGTAGTGGCTCAGGAAGTCACTGATGGTAGGTGCGTGTTTCCAAACCGCACAACCGCTGGTTTGGGATCGACCGACAGACCAGCGGTTGCGAACCGCCTTTACACAACTCCGCTGGCGTTCTTTGGTTGGAACGCCTTACCTTGATGTCGATGGGTTTGGAAACACATACCTACGAAGGCATTCAATCTACACCATCGCCTGCTTCAACTCATTTATTGCGTTGAATTCAATGTCGTGAATCTTCTGCACATGGTCAGCAATGTTCAGGCGCAGCTCGATGACTTCGGCGTGGCTCAGAGGAAAATCATTGCTGACGTGTGTCTTGATGGTACGTAGTCGTTCGTTGCGCGCTTGGAGGCGACTTGTGTCTGCGCCTCGGTTGAGGAATGCCTGATAGCTGTTCCACATCACCTCCCGTGCCTCTTTGAGCAGTCCCACCGAATCGGGGAGCAAGGCGCAGGCGAGTTCATTCCAGGTACGACCAGCACTGCGGAATTGGGTCGCAATCCCGGTTAAGGCTGGCTTTTGCAGAATGATGGCAGCCTCGTCCAGAAAATCGGCAAACATGTGACGTTCAGCCTGACCCTCTTTTCCATCGATCATAATTGAGCGGTAGGTCGTGATCAGCCCTTCATAGAGTTTGACACCTCGGGGAAACTCCTTTTCCCAACTCAGCCGCGCTGTAGGTTTGGTGAGCATCTCAATCCAGCGTTGGTAGGCGGCAAAGCCGAAGTTATCTTTGCTACCTTTGGGTGGCTTTTCGGTGTAGAGTTTGATGCAATCATCGATGCCCAAGTGGACAGCAGAGGCCAGTTTGTCGAAGCCGGGAAGATCGAGGGTAACGATGCGGTAATCAGTCTTTTTCACTTTGCCACGGGCAAGGGCGAGTTGTGGGGTGGTGATCTCAAGCGGTACACGCGCCCGGTCAGCCAACTTCACACGATCCTGTGTAGGTTCGTAGCTGTAGACCACGTGTGGATACATGTGCCAATAGCCCTCTAGCTGATAAAGGGCGCTGTAGGGCATCGAGCAGACATCGGCCCAGACAATCGGCACTGCGCCATCTTCCAGCGTCTGCGTGAGATTGGTCACCGCTTTGTCGGTCTTTGTTGTCTGTTTGATCTCCTGAACGATGCCCAGACGTGAAAGCAACCGATCCCACGGGTCAAAAGTGTTGCGGGTGAGAATCACCACATGAGGATCGTAGCCTTCGTAGGCAAAGGAGAAATAGCCCATCACTGCCCCGCCCGAGATGCCCATCAGTAGCGCTTCGCTGATTGGTTGGCCCGTGTGTGGCGCCTTTATCCCCTGGTAATCGAGTGCATTGCGGATTGATCCTGTCTCCCAATGTAAGCCATCAAATTGAGTGTAGTTAGGCAACGTTGGCATAAACTGTTTCCCTTTCCATGTTTTGGACATGGAGTTCAGTCTAGACGCTCCAAGCTCCTGATATTCGATGGCGCTACTCTAGCAGAAAACGGGTGCCCAGTGTGAAAAGAGGGACATACTCTTCAAGGTGAGAGTGCGCTAGCCTCTCGATGCGTGCGGCAACCAGCTCAACGAAGCATCACTCTCACCCAAGGGTCGATACTCAAGGCCGATCGGTTCGCTGTAACCTAAACGCTCAATCGTCGCAAAGATCGCCGGGTAGTTGATCTCACCTGTGCCAGGCTGATGACGACCAGGCACGTCAGAAATCTGGATGTGACCGATGTAAGGGAAATATTGGATCAGTGCGTTGAT
>JAXLWB010000016.1:0-201812 GCA_046328715.1 Caldilineaceae bacterium
GGTGATCTGCTCAGTGCACTGCGTTCCTATGCAGATCAACTCCCCTATGATCATGACGAAGCGGCCCTGATTCGTGTAACTCAACGTGAGTACGATCGGGCGGTGAAGGTACCTGTGAAGTACGCAGCCGAGATGGCCAGCCTGAATGCCAGAAGTTACAATGCATGGACAAAGGCTCGCGCATCCGATAATTTTGCCGCTGTCCAACCGTTGCTCGAAAAGAAGTTGGAGATGTGCCAACAACTCTCGCAATTTCTGACCGGCTATGAGCATCCAGCCGATCCCTGGATCGCCGAGTTTGATTACGGCATGACAGTTGCAACGATTCGCCCGCTCTTTTTCGAACTGCGCCAATGGCTCACGCCTTTGGTGCGCGCCATTACGAGCAAGCCCGAAGTGGAAAACGGCTTTCTGCGCCGCTACTACTCACCTGAGAAACAATTAGCCTTTTCCGAAAACGCCGTGCGCGCCTATGGCTATGACTTCGGGCGCGGTCGCCAGGATCTGACCCATCATCCGTTCATGACCAAATTTTCACTGAATGACGTGCGTATCACCACCCGTGTCTTTGAGCATGATGGTGTCAGCGCGCTATTCAGTTCGCTACACGAAGCCGGCCACGCCCTCTATGAACAGGGGATCAACCTCGCATACGAAGGCACCCCATTGGCAATCGGTACCTCGGCTGGTGTCCATGAAAGTCAATCTCGCCTCTGGGAAAACCTGATTGGGCGCAGCCATGCTTTTTGGCAACACTTCTATCCTCAATTCCAAAACACCTTCCCTGAACAGACACAAAACGTCTCACTCGATGAGTTCTATCGTGGCGTCAACAAAGTCGATCGCTCGCTAATTCGGGTGGAGGCCGACGAAGTGACCTACAACCTGCACGTGATCATCCGTTTCGAATTGGAGCTAGAGATGCTCGAAGGCAAACTAGCCATCGCCGATCTACCGCAGGCCTGGCGGCAGCGCTATGGCGAGTATCTGGGCATTATTCCCGAGGATGACAAGGATGGCTGTCTCCAGGATGTTCATTGGTTTAGCGGCTCGATTGGCGGCTCGTTCCAGGGCTACACTTTGGGCAATATCATGGCCGCCCAATTCTACGAGGCAGCACTAAAGGCCCATCCCGAAATTCCAAGCCAAATCGCCCAAGGTAAATTTGATACCTTGCTGCACTGGCTACAACAGAACATTTATCAGCACGGTTCAAAATTTACAACCGCCGAACTGCTCGAACGGGTCACTGGCGGACCGCTATCACTAGAGCCCTACAAACGCTACATCGAAAACAAATACAGCGCGCTCTATGGATTGTGAAAAAGCTAGGGTGATGCGGAGATGAGGGAATATATTAAACAATGGAAATTCTAGGTGGACCTCTCTTCGCCGTGGCTGGCGCAGGCGAATCACACGGGCCGGCTGTCACGACGATTATCTACGGTTGCCCGCCCGGGTTGAAAATTGCACGTAGCCAGATTCAACACTACTTGGACCGTCGCCGCCCAGGCAGCAATCGACACGGCACCCCACGGCGCGAAGACGATAAGGTATTGCTGCTCTCCGGGCTGTACAGCGATAATGTGGAGCGGTTGACCGGTGGACCAGCCATTCGCATAACGGTAGACGGCGAAGAATCAAGCACTTCAGCTTATGAAGAGGGCTTTACCACCGGTGAACCCATTGCCGCGCTCGTACTTTCTACCTCGCAAAAATCGCAAGACTACCTGCAATTTGCGGGCGACACTGGCGAAGTACGCCCCGGTCATACCGATCTGGTCAAACATCACAAGTCGGCTGGCTTTGTCGATGTACGCGGCGGCGGGCGCTCTAGCTACCGCTCGACCATCACAGATGTGATTGGCGGTTCCGTCGCTCGGCTCTTTCTGGCGGAAAACTTCGGCACTGCTATTTTTACTTCGATCTGCCAGGTAGGGTCGCTCAAGGCCGAAAAGCGCCTGGCAACTCACATCAGCGAACTGCTGGGTGACAATCCAACTCGCCAATTATCGCCAACCGAGATCGGTACCTTAGAAGAAGAATTGGACGCCGCCGAGATCCGCTCAATCGATTCCGCCTTTGCTGAAGAGGCAGGAGAGCTGATCAAAAAGACGCGCATCGACGGTGATTCGCTAGGGGCAATGGTCGAGGTTGTCGCAGTTAACGTGCCCGCCCTGGCTGGCGAGCCGCTCTACAACAGCCTCAAACTACGCTTGATGGGTACACTCGGTGGCTTAAACGCAGTGCAATCGTGCGAGATCGGCGATGGCGCTGACGTGATTAACCGACTGGGTAGCGAGAACAACGACCCAATCCGCTCGACGGGCTATCAGCGCAATAGTCACGGTGGGCTGCTCGGTGGCATCACCACCGGCTTGCCGTTGGTAGCACGGGTCGGCTTTAAGCCTACCTCAACCATCGTCAAAACCCAGCAGTCCGTGCGCAAGAACCTCGAAGAGATCGACTTTCTGCTCAAAAAAGGGCGGCACGACCCCTGCGTCGGCGTACGTGCCGGTGTAACGTTAGAGAGCCGCTTGGCCATCGAATTGATGAATGCAGTGCTCTTACACCAAGCGGGACGTGTAGACGTAACAAACTTTCGGTTGTTTGGGTAGAGTAGAAGAGTGGCAAAGTGGCAGAGTCGCAAAGTAACAGTTGCCTTTAGCTTGCCGCTTTGCAACTTTGCCGCTCTGCACTCTTGGAGATTGACGATTTGACACAATCAAGCTTCAAAGGGCTGACAAGGCCATCGGCACGTGAAACGAATTTCCGACGTACTACCCCCGTCTTGCTCTGTCTCAAAGGCCATCCTGGTACAGGCAAGAGCACCCTGGCGCGAGCGCTTTGCCGGCGGTTGAGTTGGCCGCTCCTGGATAAGGATGACATTAAAGATCATACCTGGCCGCTGGCGGATGGCAACGAACTTTCCTATGCCATCCTTTGGCAGATGGTGGAGACGCAATTGAGCAACGGCCTGAGTGTGATTGTCGATTCACCCTTGGCGCGGCCACAGCTCTATGAAACGGTCAAGTCACTCGCCAAACGCAACCAGGCGCGCCTGCTGATTGTGCAGAGTGAGATTGACGAAGCTACCTGGAAGCTGCGTCTGGAAAAACGCAGCGCCAATCCCTCACCACACAAACCCAGCAGTTGGCAGGATATGGAAAAACAGCTTGCTATTTACAATGGGGTTTACAATTACCCCATTGCAGCCGACCATTTATTTGTTGCCAATACTGCACAACCCATGTCCATCCTGCTCGATAAAATTCTGCGCAGGATAGGCAAAGTGGAAAAGTGGAAGAGTTGAAGAGTTGAAAGGTGGGAAAATTACTCTGCCACTTTTCAACTTTTCAACTCTTCCCCTCTTCCCCATTCCAAAGGAACTTATATATGCACTATGATGTCAATCAACTCAAACAAATGGATCAGGAGGCGATGCTTCATCCACTCCACCATCCTGCCTTTCACGAAAACCCCTTGATCTTCGAACGAGGCGAGGGTGTTTGGCTAACCACCGTCGATGGGCGCAAATTTATGGA
The DNA here is from genome assembly GCA_046328715.1 of Caldilineaceae bacterium. Lineage (GTDB taxonomy): Bacteria > Chloroflexota > Anaerolineae > Caldilineales > Caldilineaceae > JAXLWB01. The sequence goes on from JAXLWB010000016.1 coordinate 3,546, forward strand.
CGGCTTTGCTGGTCTGTGGAATGTCAACATTGGCCATGGCAACAAGGCAATGGCCGAAACGGCGGCGCGCCAGATCGAGACATTGGCCTACTGCTCTAGTTATGTTGGCTCCTCCAACGTGCCCGCCATTGAACTGGCCGAAAAGCTCTCAGCCTATGCCTATCCCGACCTCAAGATGACCTTTTTCACCTCGGGCGGTGCCGAATCCAATGAAAGTGCCTTCAAAACCGTGCGCCATTACCAGAAGCGCATGGGCAAACCCGACAAAGTAAAGATCATCGCCCGCACCCACGCTTACCACGGCATCACCCTCGCTGCCATGAGCGCCACCGGCATGAGCGCCTATTGGCCGATGTTTGAGCCGCGTGTGCCCGGCTTCTTGCATATCCCTGCCCCTTATCCCTACCGCTTCACCGGCACGATTCAAGAAGGGGAAACTCTGGGCCAGGCGGCGGCACGGGCGCTGGAAGAGGCAATTCTGCGCGAAGGGCCAGATACCGTGGGTGGTTTTATTGCCGAACCGGTGCAGGGCGCAGGCGGTGTGATCGTGCCACCGGATGATTACTTCCCCTGGTGCGCCAGATCTGCGACAAGTACGATGTGCTCTTTATTGCCGACGAGGTGATCACCGGCTTTGGGCGCACGGGTGACATGTTTGCCTTGCGGCGCTGGGGCGTACAACCCGACATCATGTCCTTTGCCAAAGGCATCACTAGCGGCTACTTGCCCCTCGGTGGCATCCAAATCTCGGACAAAATTCGCGATGTGATCATGTCGGCACCACCCAGCGAACGTTGGATGCATGCCTACACCTATTCGGGCCACCCGACCTGTTGCGCCGTCGCGCTGACTAACATCGGCATTATCGAATCACAAAACCTGCCGCAGAATGCCGCCGCCCGCGGCCAACAACTCCTGGACGGGTTGAAATCCTTGCAAGAGGAATTTGAGTGCATCGGCAATGTGCGTGGCCTGGGCTTGATGGCTGCCATCGAACTTACTTCGGATCGAGCCACCAAGGCACCTGCCAACCTCGGTGCCAAGTTGCTCAAGGCACTTACCCAACGCGGTCTTTACATCCGCGTGCTCGGTGATATCGTCATGATGTCACCGCCCTTGATCATCAGCGAAGAAGAGATCAACTGGATGCTCCAAGTGCTCGGCGAGTCGATCGCAGACGTGACAAAAGGATGAAGTAAAGACAAGAAGACAGGAAGACAAGATGAACTTGTGACTAATCTTCTTGTCTTCCTGTCTTCTTGTCTTCTTGTCTCCCCGTATATACAACCGGAACCACTATGCCATCCACCTACCCCATCCTCGAATATGACCCTGATCCCGTGGCGATGATCACGCCTGGTTCGAGTCGTTATCCACAAGCGCCAGAGCGAGTGGTGATCTGCTTTTTCAAGAATGTGATCGACCACTTTCTCGAACAGGGCATGATTCACAAGCATATTCCACTCAGCAGCGAGATGGGCGAACATCCGCTCTATCTCTTCCCTTTTCAAGGAAAAGAGATTGGTCTGCTGCAACAAGGGGTAGGTGCGCCACTTGCCGTTGGCCTGCTCGAAGAAGCGATCGCCTGTGGTGGACGCAAGTTTGTTGCCTGCGGCGGCTGTGGCGTTCTCGATCGTTCGATTGCGATGGGCCATCTCCTGCTGCCCACCAGCGCCGTTCGTGACGAGGGAACCTCCTACCACTACTTGCCACCCAGCCGTGAAGTCGAACCAGATGCAGCCGCAGTGAGCGCCATCGAGCGTGTGCTACAACGCCATCATATCGAATATCTGCGCACCAAAACCTGGACTACCGACGCCTTCTATCGTGAGACGCGAGGCAAAATCGCGCAGCGTCGCCAAGAAGGTTGTTTGGCGGTGGAGATGGAAGCGTCAGCCATGTTTGCCGTGGCGCAGTTCCGTCAGGTGCAGATCGGCCAAATCCTCTACAGCGGCGACAACCTGGATGGGGACGAGTGGGATGATCGCAAGTGGAATCACAATTGGAGCGTACGTGAGAAATTGATCTTGCTAGCGGCAGAGGCGGTGTTGGAGATGGAGTAGACACACTGCCTACCTTGTCCAGATCCATAACCTCCACCACTTGACCGAACTGGTCAACCAACTGCGGATCGCCCAACCTTGGCCACGTTTGAAGAGAAAATGCTTGCGTATCTGCCAATGGAGCAAGAGCAAAAGTAAATCAAAGAGCTTTCGAAAACAACGGATTGATCACGAGATTCATGATGTTGCCGTGAACCGTACATTTGCTGTTGATATATTTAAGGACCCGACACAGGTCTTTATTCTACACTCGAACTGAAATCATAGAGGCAAGTATTCGAACTTACCGGGCTGAGATGGCGTGTAATGGATGCAGTCAATCTTAGACCGGTTCTCAAAGCTAATCCAAATTCCTGTTGTTATTACTTCTATTACCAAACCTGCGTCCTCCTCCGGCAACGAAAAAACAACTTGCCTACAGCCTATATTGTTGAATTTCAGAAATTGTACGATTTCGTCAAAGTTCATCTTACTAACAGTACTGTACCATAGGATTCCTAAAGGTTTGGAGCTTTCTGTAGAAACATCTGTTTTCTCGATATTTTTGAAGTAGATTGCAAGCTGATAAAATGTCTCATTAATATATCGAACTTCAAAATTTTCGTAATAGAGTCTGATAAAATTGCTTTCAGGGACTACATTTACATCTCGATCTTCCGCTGTTGCTTGACCCATATATTGATAGAGTTCCTCAAGGCTGGGTCTATTACTTAAGTTTCCAAGTTGTCCACTTTCCAAAAAGGCTTTAAGTTCACCCATTCCAGAAGTTTGCGGGTACTGCGTCATTAATCCTCCAAGCCTTGACAAATTTTTCAGTAGAGGGTATTCAGTGATTCCGTCGCCTGACTAACAACCCTCCACTGATTGTGACAAATTTCATTTTGTTATAGTGTAATCCTCGGAAGTCAAAGCTTCAATCATGAGTCGAGCTTGAGCAACTCGGCTAGATTGCTAGTGGCGCCATCTACTTGGGTGAAGAAGATGTAACAACAATCAATCGCAGATATCAAGCAAGCGACCTGAGATAGCTCTCTACTATCTCAGGTCGCTTCCACATGATGAAATTTCAGCTTCACCATACCCAGTTTTAGGGGTCAATGATATTACAACAAATCGTGATCTGGAGAAACATCATTAATACCTAGATCTGTCAGGCTGATATTAAAGGCACCAGCTTGAGATTGAAGTAACGTTACAACCTCATAAAATGCCATAAGATAGCCAAGAGAGTAAGTATAATTATCTGTACCAATTGCAAGATCTTTTTGTATCCTTGCATCTCTTGCCATTTGCATTAAGAGTTGCAATGTGTCTTGAAGGTATTGTGCTTGTACAATTTGGTTCATGTCACTTGCCTCGCCCCTCCATAATCCCCAGCAAAATTTGCAGTTGTTCTTGTTGTCGCTGGATATCGTTAGGCCAAATTTTTTCAAGTAATGCTTGTTGTTGGCGAGGGTCTAAATTGTTCCAGTTTTTAACGTATTTGCTTGGGTTTGCGATCTTCTCTTCGTGTTCAGCAATTAAGACCTCAACCGATTTAATTCCACTCAAAATCTGATTACTAGCCTTATTAAGATAGGTTTGATAAAACCCCGAATGTTTACCACCAGATTTTGCAATATCGAGCGCATTTCCACAATCTACATTATGTACCAACCACAGTCCATAACCCACAAAGAACGTATGTGCCTGGGCAACAGTCAAATTGTACATCACCTGCGCACGGTACGCTACAGAGACGATTTCAATATCACCAATCGTACCATCTTCCTTGCGAACCGCATCACCCACATGCAATTTGCCCGCATCTATCCAATGATTGTTGGCGTAGAAGCCATGCGCGGGTGTGGTATGGATCGTTTCTCCGTCGATCACCAACGTGACGATCACCGGATCGGGATGTGCCCTTGTGACAGTGACGGTGTAGAGTCCGGTTTGCCCCGTTGCTTCGTTGTAGGGGTAGAGTTGATCGCCAATGGTCAGAGTGATAATGGGTTCGAGCCCGTCCGATGTCGGTACAACCGTGTCTGAGCTAAAGCTGTTACATTGCCGCGCACATACATGTACCGATTAAAATCGAAGACCGTCTTTTGGTACGGCACCATTGTATCTGGACTCACGAACATGCCTGTTTGTGGGTCGTGGAAGCGGGCGACATAATACATCAACCCACTGCCATCCTCCTTCTACCCCGTGAAGCGGTGGCCGGTCGTCATGGCACCGAGGTTGTTGGTCTCCATGACAGTGGAACCGAGCGGGTGACCTTAGGGCGCGCCATCTCCCCTCTAAAATTGCATGGGGCAAACTTCCCATAGCACCCCACCAGAACAGTAGCTTCTAGAAAATTTCCCCACATACCCAACCCATATTTACCCCATCCTCAAATACACCCCAGAATGGGTTGCCGTACCGATGTGCGCGGGATTGAGGACATGGTAGACTGAGACATCGATTAGAAGGATTGTATGTCACCTAAAAAGGAGTCTACGATGAATACTTCCGACTTTCTCATCATCAGCTCTTTCTTTATCGCACTTTTGACGCTCCGCTTTGGCGTGCCGCTCCTACTGATGTGGCTTATGCGTGTGTTTTGCACGCGTGTCTACCATGAACCGCTCTAGCACTTATGGATAGACGATCTGGTCTACCCCCAATTCAAATTAGGAGATGAACGATGGGCGTATCACTTTTACGACCCTGGTGTCGTTTCGCAACGTTGTTTGTTCTAACCGCACTGCTCTGGCTGGCCTCTTTGTACTGGAGCGCACCAGTCAAGGCAGAACCGCTGATGCCATCAGGCGCCCTTGCTTGCGCCAAATGTCACGAAGAAGAAACCCGTGCCTGGCAAGTCTCGCCTCACGCGACAGCCGAAAAGCCTGCGACCTGCACCGATTGTCACGGTCAATATGTAGAAGACCATCCGAAAACCGGTGTGATGACTCTGGCCATCAGTTCCGCTGTCTGTACCAATTGCCACCAAGAAACGTTTGAGCAGTGGCAAGGCTCCACGCATGCCAAAGCCAACGTCGAATGCACCAGTTGTCACGTCTCGCATTCGCAGACGTTGCGGCTGACCGACGAGACGCTCTGCATTTCCTGCCATAAACAACCAACCGGCGATCAGTTTCACGTGACGCATTGGGCTGGTCAAGTCACTTGCACCGGTTGTCATTTGACGCCAGCAGTCCATGAGGCGGTAGCCAGCAGTGACCCAGCCGAGGCATTGACCGTGAGCTTGAATGCGAATATGACGACGCCAAGTCACGATTTTGTCTTGGTCTCCGCCCAAAAGTGTCTGGATTGTCACCGCGAGGATGTGCAGAACGTAGCCCTGCGCGCCGATGATACAGCCAAGGTGCGGACACAATTGCTCGACAAAACGCAATGGGCAGCGACCTTGTCCACTCAATTGAAAGCGAGTGAATCGCAAGTGCATACCCTGGGCATTATGACACCGGTCGCACTGGGATTGGGAATCAGCTTCGGCGGTTTTGTAGGAATTCTATTTATGCTCCTACTGGGCCGTTCGGAGGCGAAGAAGGAGGATTTATGAGTACCATCCACCTGATTGAATCCACCCAGGACGCCACCGTTGAGCGTCATGCGAGCTGTGAGCGTTGCCCTCTTCTCTCCATGAATGCCAAACTTTCCCGGCGCAGTTTGCTCAAGTGGACGGGTGTGAGTGCAACCAGTCTCATCCTAGCCACGGCACTCGCTAGCCAAGTCCGAGCTAGCGTTGATGAACCGGCCATGGGAAACGAGACCCAAGAAGAGAAGGCCGTGGGCATGCTGATCGATTTGACCCGCTGCACCGGTTGCCAATCCTGTGCGCTGGCCTGCCAGGTTGCCAATGACCGTCCGCAGACGACGACTCCGCCGGCTCGTTTAGAGAGTGATGCCTATTCGTTTATCGACACTCGTTCTTCAACAGCGGGGGACGATAGCGAGACTATCTACGTCAAGCGCCAATGTATGCATTGTTTGCACCCGGCCTGCGTGTCGGCCTGTACGGTAGGTGCGTTGCGCAAGAGTGAGACCGGCCCGGTGGTCTATGATGCCAGCAAATGTATCGGCTGCCGTTACTGTCAATATGCTTGTCCCTTTGGCGTGCCGACCTATGACTGGGAAAATGCCCTGGGATTGATTCATAAATGCCAGATGTGCGCCGCCCGCCAGCAGGAAGGAGAGTTACCGGCCTGTATCGCCGCCTGCCCCAATGGTGCCCTACGCTTTGGCAAACGCCATGAATTGTTGGCTCAGGCTCATGCGCAGATTGCCTCCAACCCCGAGCGATACATCGATCATGTCTATGGCGAGTTTGAAGCCGGTGGCACGTCGGTGCTCTACCTCTCCGCCGTACCGTTTGCGACGCTGGGCTTTCCCGATCTAGGCAACGAACCGATTCCTCACTACGCCGAAATGGTGATGGAGCGTACGCCGTTGGTCGCCCTCGGCGTTGCGACGGTAGCGACCGTGCTCCATCGCTTAACACGACCAGCAGCGCACACTGTTGAAGTTACGCTAGATGACAGCAAAGAAGGCGAGGGAGGTGTCGAATGACAGCCCGTGCACTCACTCAACCAACCGATTTTCGCATTGGACCCTTCCGCCAAGAATTGGTCGTGGTTGGACTCCTGGCCTGTCTGACGGCGATGGGAGTGGTAGCCGGACTAGGTCGTTTGTTCCTTGGCCTCGCCGCCTCTACCGCTTTGAACGACACTACTCCCTGGGGCATTTGGATCGGCTTTGATTTTACGCTGATTGCCGTGGCTGGCGTCGGTTTTACCATGGCATTTTTGGTACATGTGCTGCATCTGCACCAGCTACGAGCTGTGTTACGTTCTGCCCTCTTAGCCGGTTTGATGGGTTATGTCGCCGTCTTGCTCTTGCTGGTGCTCGATTTGGGCCGCCCCGACCGTTTTTATCACTTTATTCTGTTCTGGAATCTACATTCGCCCTTGTTTGAGATCAGTTGGTGCGTTTTGCTTTATACCACCGTGCTGATTATTGAAGTCAGCCCGGATCTGCTGCGCTGGCTCGGTTGGCAGTGGTTGCTACCCTGGGTGACACGCCTGATGACACCCGTCACGATTCTCGGTGTAACATTGTCCACTTTGCACCAATCGACGTTGGGGACACTCTACTTGAATATGCCCCATCGTCTCGACCCGCTCTGGTACACGCCCTACCTGCCGCTGCTCTTCTTAGTATCGGCGGTCATGGTGGGCTTTAGTCTGGGAATGTTGACCTATCAAGGGACTTGTCGCATCTTAAAGCGACGTGTCGATCCGCTGGTAATCGCCCTCTTGGGCCGGGGTATGTCGTTGGTTGCCGGATTGTATCTGGCACTCAAACTGAGCAATTTGGCATGGGAAGGGGAACTGGGCAGGTTGACAACCCTCAATCGCAGCAGCCTGCTGTTAGGCAGCGAGTTATTGTTGGGTGTCGTGTTACCGTTACTGATCTGGTGGTTGCCGGGATGGCGCTATCACAAGCTGGTTCAGTGGGTTACGCCGTTGCTGATCCTTTTTGGTGTAAGCTTCAATCGGTTCAATGCCACCATGTTTGCTCAACAGATGGCAACGGCGTCCGTTTATTCACCCCATATTCTCGAATGGGTATCGACCATCGGTATCCTGGCCGCCGCCGGCTTAGGCTGGTATCTGGGTGTGCGCTATCTGGTGGGAGGGAGCAGGCGAGGTGCTCATCCGTGAAAAGCAGCCCCTCCCCAGCCCTCCCTTGGGAGGGAGCCGTGGTAGGAGACGTAACGGCACCTTTGCATTGGATAAGTCGTGATGTCACCAACCATGGTTCTCCACATTCATGGCGCACCAACAACGGCTCTTTCCTATTCAATGAGTCGTGACAGCACAAACAACGGTTCCTCCCCTTTGGGGAGGCTAGGAGGGGCCTTACAAGGGAAGGTGTTATGGAACAACTACAAGGGGCGCTGATTATTTTAGCGATGTTTCTGTTACGGTTAGGGATTCCAATCGCAGTCATGGCAGCCATCAGCTACTGGCTGCGGCGAGTCGATGAGCGTTGGGCAGCAGAAGCGCGTGCCTATCAACAAGCCAGCCTCTGGGACGAACAGATCACAGCTACACCGACCAAGCCCCGACTATCTGCCAATCCACCTTGTTGGGTACTGCGCGGCTGTACGCCAGAAGCGCAGGCCCATTGTGCTGCGGCCCAACAACCGTGTTTACCCTGCTGGCTCGCCCGCCTTCGCCGCGACCACTACCTACCAGCCAGTTGTGTTCAGTGTCAATTGTTTGCCCTCCCGCAGCCTGGGGCGATGGCGGGAGATTGAGAGATTATGAGATTACCCACTGACCAGATGAAGAGATGAAGCGATGACTGGAAGACAAGATGAAGTGTAAGATCATCTTGTCTTCATTGTCTTCTTGTCTTCTTCTCACTTCCCTACCTTAATCATCCCCTTAGCGATAGCATACTTCACCAACTCGGTCCGATTGTGCAGATTCAGCTTGGTCATGATGTTTTCGCGGTGTCGTTCCACGGTCTTCGGGCTGATGACCAACGCCTCAGCGATCTCATGATTAGTCCGCCCTTCAGCGATACAGATGAGCACTTCATGTTCGCGGGCGGTCAATGTGTCCGCAGGGTGTGCCTCCCAGACTGTCCCATCACTAGGTCGCTCTAAGACATCCTTGACGAGAAAGCGGGCCAAACTCGCATACAAAAAGACATTGCCCTGATGCACCACGCGAATGGCCGACACAAGATCATCCGGCGCGGCCCGTTTAGGAATATATCCAGCAGCCCCAGCATTGAGCATTTCGAAGAAGTATTGTTCATCCTCGTGCATGGTGAGCGCCAATACTGCCGTCTCTGGACTCATTTCACGAATACGGCGGGTGGCTTCGATGCCATTCATCCCTGGCATGGCGACATCCATAATCACCACATCGGGCCGCAAGGTCGCTACTGCAGTGATGGCTTCACTGCCACTGCTGGCCTCGCCCACGATTTCCATATCCGGTTCGGCTTGGAAGAGCATACGCAGCCCAGCCCGCACAATTTGGTGATCATCGACTAACACTAAACGAATCTTCATAACGCTCCCCACACTGTAGAGGATAAGGAGATTAAGAGGTGAGGAGATTGGGAGGCTCGGCTAGCGACACGACTTAAATCAAGTCTTTCGTCACAAGATAGACTGTCATTCTGAGCGAGGGCTGTTTCGAGCGAAGAATCTTGCGGGCAGACCAAGCAGGATTCTTCGTCGCAAACAGCCGCTCCTCAGAATGACATATCCACCTCATGACGAATGATTTAATTTCCAGTGTACTCAACTCTCAATTTTCTAATCTCTCAATCCCACTCAATTCCTTATACCTGTTCTCGCATCCTCATTTACTGCTGTCTCCCCAATGAGCAAGGGAATTTCAACATGGATCGTCGTTCCCCTTCCTGGCGCACTTTGAATCTCACAGTGCCCACCCAGCAGCAGTGCCCGTTCGCGCATGCCTAGCAAGCCCCAGCCAGCCTGACGCTCATTGTGCTTAGGCAGGATGGAAGGTTCGAAACCGCGGCCATTATCCTGCACGGTGATACAGACGCGCTCCGGGTGTGTATCCAGGGTGAGCGTGGCTTGGGTCGCTTGGGCGTGTTTGGCAATATTGGTGAGCGCTTCCTGGATAATGCGAAAGATCACTGTCTCATAGTCAGACGGCAACCGAACTTGCTCACCCTTGACGGTAAAGGTGACGGTGATGTTACGTCTGCGCTGATATTCTTGGGCATACCAACGCAAGGCTGCGACTAAACCCAGATCATCCAGTTGCGAAGGACGCAGGTCAGCAATAATTTGACGTAGTTCGCCCAGCGCGTTGGTGGCAAAATTCATGATCTCACGAACCTGTTGGGCAGAGACGGGGTTGCCTGCGCCGACAAGCCCTTCCACCCCGCGCAAGCCTAAGGCAATAGCGGTCAAGGACTGACCGGTAGCATCGTGTAGTTCACGGGCAATCCGTTGACGTTCCGCCTCCTGTGCGCCGACTGCTTGATAGAGCAACGCGCTCACCATTTTTTCGCGCGCACGTGCCTGTTGGGACAAGCGTGCATTTTCAATCGAAAGGCCCAACTGCTGCACCATGCCTGTGATCAAACGCAGTTCCTCAGGGGTTAGGCGCAGCGATGTCGCCTTAGTACGCGCCAGTGCCAGGCTCCCAATCACCTGTTGCTGGGCATACAACGGCAACGCAATGTAGAGGGTTGGACTGGTATATTGGGCGCAGGCTTGTTGCAAAAGATTGACCTCCAGTGAGATCTCCAATACCTGGCTGTCGGCATGATAACAAAGCGCTTTAGCTTCCGCAATGCTACGCCGCCCCAACTGGATAGTGAGACTATAGCGTGAGACGCCATCATCGGGGTGATCGACATCAATAAAGCCTGTTTGAGTCGCAACTGGAACTTTTCCCGTTTCTCGATCCACCAACAAAATCAAGCCAGCATCGGTAAAATGCAGGTTAGCAACGATCTTCGTCAACACCGCCTTCAGACGCTCTGGTAGCGGTTGCGCGGTTACTAACAGATTGGAAAGTTCCAAGAGCAGGGAAAGTTCATGGGCCGTCAAGCGTAGTTCATCGTTGAGCCGTGAGATTTCGGCTACACTCCGCCGTTCTGCTTCAAGCGCCTCTTTTTGGGCCGTCAAGCGTATGCGATTGGCCTCGGCTAGACGTTGCTGATTTTCCACTTCAAAAATGTTCAGCGCTCTGATCAGATAAATTGTAATGACGCCAGCCATCCCAGCCCGAAAAAGCTGAATCGGAATCCCAAACCAGTCCAAAAAGAGGGCATTGTTGAGAAAAGTCGAAGGAGGCAGCACTGTCTGGCGGACAAAAACCTGACCAACCACCCCATAGAGCAAAAAGGCGCTGGCGCACCAGACCAGATCGCGACTGAATTGAGGAAAATTGTGCTCACGAAAGCTACGCTGCTGTGCCATCAGTGCCCATGCACTGAGAAGTGCGCCAGGGATACACAACAGATAGCGCGCCAGCACATCGAGCAGTCCCAAGAACTCCAACAGCGCTGGCCGCCACACCAGCCAGACAACCAGCGCTGCAAGCAGCCAAAGACTTGTTACGCTCCCGAGCAGCAGATATCGACGCCATCTACGCCCTCTGACGAGTGAGGCTACGCCAAACCACAACAGTGCCAGAAATGAACTGAACAGGAGCGCCAAGCGCGCCTCTTCCGCTAGCAGACCCGCTGAACGACTGCTGCGCAACATAGCGATCTGTTGGAACATCTCGTACCATTCATGAGCACCATGCAAAAGCGCAAAGGCAGTCAAGGGGCCGAGCGCGACAGCGAGGCGAAAACTTGTGCTGCGTTGCCGAACCAAAAGCAACGCTAGCCCCATAGTAAAAAAAGCTAACCCGTAGAGAAAGTAGACAAAAATGAGGTTACGTACCAGGAAGGAGGAAATCGGATTCATACCGCTACCACGATCATAAAACATGTGCGCACCGTCAGCGCACATGGTAAGTGGCTGGGCCAGATAGACACTCTTATGGTCCGGTCATCATGCTATGACACTATTATAGTGCTAGTAAGCTCCCCTGGTCAAGAGACCCAACAGAACCCCGCACGTCAGTAAGGGGAAGTTGCGGCCCTTACTGACGTGCGGGGCTCTGACGCTTCGTGCCGTGAGTACTGCTAACAGAACTGCTAGCTTGCCAACCGCTTCGTTCTACCGCAAAATACCCTCATGCAACTCACCCGCCGCTCGTTGATTCTCTTGCTTGGCACCGTCATTCCGATCATACTGACCGCCTGGACGCCGTTGGCCGGTTGGTTGACCTTCTTCTGGCTAGTTCTAGTGCTGGCGCTCCTGGTTGCCGATTGGCGCTTATCGCCCAAGCCCGGCGACTGGGAGTTGAAGCGCCATCACGATGAGCGCCTTTCCCTGGCCATCGAGAATCCGATCTCAGTCGAAATTCGTTTGCGCCGTGGCCTGCGCGCCCTGCCGATCTGGCTGCGTGATGAGCCGCCGATTGGCTTTGGGCTGGTGGAGAGCCAAGAAGACAGAGAGACAGGAAGACAAGAAGATAAAGGAACATCCGTCGCAATTCGCATTCTGTTGGGAAGCGTTTCACCCGGCTCCACAACAACGCTCACCTACACGGTACGTCCGCCGCGGCGAGGGGATTACAAGTTTGAGGATCTGCACTTGCGTTGGGGAACTGCGTTAGGTCTGTTGCGGTGCCAGCATACCTTTGCTGCTGCCGAGCCGGTTAAAGTTTATCCCAACTTGGTTGATGTGCGGCGCTACGATCTGCTGCTGCGCAAGAATCGCCTCTGGGAGTTGGGGGTACGCAACACACGCTTGATTGGTTCGGGCACGGACTTTGAGCGGCTACGCGACTACCTGCCCGACGATGATTATCGGCGCATCAACTGGAAGGCGACGGCGCGCCGCGGTAAGCCGATCAGTGCCGAGTTTCAGACCGAACGCAGCCAGAATATCATCGCCTTGCTCGACACGGGACGCATGATGCGCAGCCCTGTGGGCGATGTCGAAAAGCTCGACTACGCCGTGAACGCTGTGTTGTTGCTGGCCTTTGTGGCAGCACAAAAGGGCGACAAAGTCGGCTTACTCACCTTTGCCGATACGGCACAGACCTGGATTGCGCCGCGCAGTGGCAAGGTGCAATTTCAGCGCATGTTGGAACAACTTTACGCCGTCAATGGGCAGCAGGTAGAGCCAGATTACAACCGAGCCTTTGCCTGGTTCAACACGCAGGAAACACGGCGCAGCCTGGTGCTGGTCTTCACCGACCTCACCGGTAGTGTCAGTGGCGAGGCATTGGTGGCACAGATGACCCGGCTGCGCCAACGTCACCTGCCGCTTTTGGTGACCGTGGCCGATCCGACTGTACAGAAACTGGCTCGCCAACCGATCACGGAGGCATCCACCCTCTACCAACGCACCGTAGCCGAGCAGTTACTCGATGAACGACGGACGACCCTCGAACGCTTACGCCACCACGGCGTTCTCACCCTCGATGTACCCGCCGACGAATTGAGCATCGGCGTCATCAACCGCTACCTTGAAATCAAAGCGCAGGGGATGATTTAGGGGGCAGGTGGCGGATAGCAGAGCTCCGCACGTCAGTAAGGGGCGCAAGTGGCAGGTGGCGAGTCAGTTCGCATTCTGTATTGACTCCATTGGTTACAGAACAACAAACCTTACATTAAACCTACATAAAGACTTTTCAAGTTCTCGCTTCTCGTCCCCTTACAAACATGCGGGATTCCGATACTCGTCACGCACCACTCCCCCTTACTAACGTGCGGGGTTCTGATGACTCGCCACTCGCCACTTACCACAACTACCTCAGATCGTCACATCAACCTTCACGGCGTAGCATAAGGACAATGAAACTCAACAACATACCAAGATGAAAATGGCATATTCGAGATTTGAGTCACTTTAGAAAATGTGACGCTCGATAACTCCGCATCTTGCAACCTGCAACCTGCAACCGCCCTTTTCATCATACTTAAAGGCGAACCATGAAAGAGATCGTCGTCATTCATCTAAATCAGGAAAATCAGGATTCCTCGGTCCGATTTCTAAACACAGAAGTTCTTATCCACCGCCGTGGCTGTGGTGGTGATGTCGCCAAGACACGCGCCTTGCTTCAGGAGTTTGATGGTAAGGTTGACGCACTGGCGTTAGAAGGATTACCTGCCGAACTCTACCTGGGAACTACCCATCGTGCCCACGAAGTCGGCGCTCCATTAAAGACAGAAGTCAAAACAACACCCTTGGTCGATGGTGGTGGCGTCCGTGATGGCCTGGAGCGCTGGGCCGTCATTCTGGCTGACCGGGCCGAGCCGGGCATCTTTGCCCGCAAACGTGTGCTGATGACACCAGGGATGAACCACACTGGGCTAGCCCAAGCACTCGAACGGCGTGGCTGCACCCTACGTTATGCCGATCCGATCATCTACTTTGACCTGCCCAACTTTCCCGGTGTCGGCAGCAAATTTACACTAGATCAAGCTGCCGGCCCGACGCTAGAGCGGCTCAAGGATGCGCCCTTCCGTCGCCTTTATCCGCAACCCGGTCAAGCCAAACACGAACGCAGTTCCGAGCCCTTCTTATGGGCCGATGTGTTGGCGGGTGATATCGGTGCCGTGCTGCGCTACGCGCCCACCGACTTGAAACATAAGACGGTCGTGGTTGAACATGCCAGCGAGGCAGACTTTGAGGAGTTACGTAAACGAGGTGTCACCCTTGCTGTCACACTGATGCCACCTGTGGTTGAAAAGGGATTAGGCGAGTGGTCAGCCGCTACGCTCGAAGCACTCTTGGTGGCACTGCGTCCTGACCCTGCGGCCCCACTCAACGAAGATACCTATCTCGACTTGATGGCCGGCCTACAATGGACACCGACCATTCGCTACTTGCAGCCAACCGAGGCGGGGATCAACCGTTTTTCTTTTGTGATTCACCCACTCAACATTCACTTTATTCACAATCATCCCTTGTTTCGCTGGACAAAGTATTTGCCCGACACCTTAGTCGAGGAAGTGGCAGCTTATATGCCGCCCATGTATCTCTCGCGCATTACGGGTGGAAAATCGCCAACGACCGGACAGCGCATCGAAGGCATTCTCCTCTCCTTAGCATCCACGCCGCGCATGATGATGAAGCACGACGAGCACTTTACCTATAAACAACTGAACCAGACCGCCCGCATTGCCGAGCGCATGGGTGCCCGCATCATGGGCTTGGGGGCCTTTACTAGCGTGGTAGGCGATGCTGGCATTACGGTAGCCAACGAAGCAGATATTGCCATCACCAGCGGTAACAGTTTGACCGTGGCGATGACATTAGAAGCAGCCAAAAAAGCGGTACAACTCATGGGTGCCAACGATCTGAGCAAGGGCAAGGCAATGATCGTCGGTGCCACCGGCTCGATTGCCTCGGTTTGTTCACGGTTGATCGCTCAGGCGATTGGCAACGTCGTGCTTGTCTCGATCGAGCCGGAGAAGCTGCTTGAGTTGAAACGCACCATCCAACGTGAGACGCCTGGTGCCGAAGTCACCATTGCCACCAAAGCTGGCGATCTGATTTCTGACTGCGACTTGGTCATCACTGCTACCTCGGCCTTTGGTCAACGCGTAATCGACATCTCCAAGTGCAAACCCGGCGCTGTCATCTGCGATGTCGCTCGTCCACCCGATATCAACCCTGCGGAGGCGGCACTGCGCCCCGATCTGTTAGTGATCGAGAGTGGCGAAGTACTGATTCCTGGGAATATTGACTTTGGCTATGATATTGGTTTGCCGCCCAAGACATCCTACGCCTGTTTGGCCGAGACAGCACTGCTGGCAATGGATGGCCGTTTTGAGGATTACACGTTGGGCCGCAACATTTCGATGGAGCGGGTCAAGGAGATCTACAAACTCTCACTCAAACATGGCTTTCAATTGGCGGGCTTGCGCTCGTTCGAGAAGTATGTCAGCGACGAAGACATTGCCCGCCGCCGCGCCCTAGCCGAGCAGTATCGCAACGATCCAGCACTCTTTGAACGGGTCAAAGCCGACGCCAGCCGTAAACTGCAAGCGATTCCGGTGATGGCCAAGGGGGTCAAAGCGTCGAACGGACAAGGTTGGAAATGGGCAGGATTGGCAGTAGGCGCTACAATAATGCTCTTGCTGGGAAGAAGAGCGGTGAGACAGTAGGACAGTAAGTCAGTGACACAGTTTATACTGACTTACTGTCTCACTGACTTACTGTTCCACTGATTCACGGAAACCAACTATGAGCAAAGTCGAGTACGACGAACTTCAACGTGGCATTTTGGCCCTTTATGCACGAGAACATACTGCATTGGGCGAAGTTGGCACAATCACCCATTTGGAGCGGGGCAAGGCGCTGAGCGATCAGTACCAGTTAGGACAAACCTTGGCTGATGGAGGTGTGGCACTCTTTCCCCATGCAGGAGTTGCCGATTGTGGCTATCAGATTGCAGCCTGTGTTCATGCGGCGCTCGATTCAGGCAAGGAGAAGGTGGTCGTGATCAGTGTCCTCCACGCCTTTACGCCTGCCATGGACGAAGCCCGGATCAAGGTCAATCAAGGTGACGATCCAGCCAACTATCCCTTCTGGGGCATCCAGGGTTCGGGCATTGAGTGGCGGGAAGAGTGGAAGAGCGACCATGTGCTGATCAGTTGGCATCACTTTTGGAATGCTGAGGTCAAACGTCGAGGGCTGAAGGATGCGCCACAATTGCTCACTCGCTTTCCCTATCTAGCAGGTGGACATCCTGAAAAATTACCTGGCATCGACTTGCTTGCCCGTGAATGCGAAAACGCAGCCATCGTCACCACGGCCGATCCCTTTCACCATGGCATCGGCTACGGTCACAAGCCCGAAGAAGCGCTGGAATGGGACAAGGGCGGGAGAGAAGCAGCCCGGCAAAGTATCGAAAACGGCATCAAACTGTTGGAAAAAGCCGATTACTGGGGCTACAATCAACAATGTGCGCGTGACAAAAGTGATGCTCGTGATGCAGGACAGACCTTCCGCTACATTCGTGGTCCCATGCAAGGACGAATTCTTGATCTCACCGTCAGCGACGCCAGCGAACTCTATCGCCAACCGCCGCCGACTTGGGTGGGTACGGCGCTGATTGAATGGAAGAAAATTAATGCGTGAGACGTGATGCGTGATTTTGTGATCTCTTGTTTCTACTCTTACCGATTGTAGAATCAAGATGACCTAAAATTCACGCATCACGCATCACGCTTCACAACCAACTCTCATGCAAAAATCCTCACTCTCCATCTTCCTCGGCGAATGGTTGCCGAAGATTGAAGTTGAAATCCGCGCTCTGCTTGATGATGGCGAAGCCTCTGTCAGCAAGCATTATGGCATGATGCACTATCACATGGGCTGGGCGGATGAGCAACTGCGTCCCGTGCAGCTTCCGGCAGGCAAACGGCTGCGTCCGATCTTTCTAATGCTGGCCTGTGCCGAAGTCGGTGGCGACCCGCTGCGGGCCTTGCCGGCGGCGGCGGCAGTCGAATTGCTGCACAACTTTTCGTTGATCCACGATGATATTGAAGATGGAGATGAGGCACGCCGCCACCGACCGACCGTATGGAAGGTGTGGGGAGTGCCGCAGGCGATCAATGCGGGGGATGGCATGTTTACGCTGGCTTTTGCCGCCATGCAACGGCTACGTCAACGCGATGTTTCCAACTCGACCGTGCTTAAGGCGCTCGACACCTTTACCCAAACCTGCCTCGAACTGACCGAAGGTCAACATCTGGACATGAGCTTTGAACAGCGTGACGAGGTGACGGTTAGAGAGTACATGCGCATGATCCAGGGCAAGACTGCCTCACTAGTGGGTGCTTGCGTCTCGATTGGCGCGCGGGTTGGCAATGCCTCGGACGAAGTCTGCGATGCGCTACAGCGCTTTGGTCAGGCCGTGGGCATGAGCTTTCAGATCCGCGATGACATTCTTGGCATCTGGGGCGACCCGACGGTGACGGGCAAACCTGCGGGCAACGATGTGCTGCGGCGCAAGAAGAGTTTCCCAATGCTCTATGCGCTCAACCATCCTGGACTGGGCGAGCAGTTTGAAGCCTTGTTGGGTGATGATTTTCGCGCCGACAAGTTACCCAACGCATTGGAGATCCTCGAAAAAAGCGGCGCACGCGAAGAAGCCGAACGCGCCGCCGAAGCATGGCACCAAGCCAGCGTTGCCGCCCTACAACAAGCGCTCGGCAGCGAAGCCTCCAGCAGCGCTCTGTGGGCCTTGGCAGATAGCCTGTTAGCAAGACAAAGTTAATTCATTTCAACGCCGTCGCCAGAAGATCAATCTGTCCAATATGATGTGCAGCGTGGATCAAGTTGCGGTGGATCGCTTGAATTACCCGAAGTGATTCACCGCGGATCATAATCGTTTTCTCGAAATCTTCTTCCTCTAACGCCTGCAAGGCTCCAAATGCAATCGCCCACGCCTCATCCCAACGTCGCATCAGAACAACTCGCTCATTTCCTTCATCGACAAACTCGCTTGGCCGGTTGCGGTCTGGCTTTTCGCCATCGGTCGTCAAAAAGTCGGTCCAGCGCGAGCGGAAGTTGCCAGCGATGTGTTTGACCAGAATGGCAATGCTGTTGGTGTGATCGTCATTGTGATCGCCAAGAGTCGCAAAAAAGGTGCGATCATCACAGCGAGCGAGCGCGTCATCCGCCCATTTTTTCTGTTCTTGATATTGAGCAATGATGTTAGTCTTGAACGCTTGAATAAAGTGATTGGTCATGGAGTTTTTTCCTATGGGAAAGTATGTGGTGGTCACCGGCACTTCGACAGGAATCGGATACGCCATTGCACAAGAACTGCTGCAGCAAGGGTATCACGTCTTTGGCAGTGTGCGCAAGCCTGAGGACGGGGAGCGACTGCGTGCCGAGTTGGCGAGTGAGTGTTTTACCCCGCTGTTTTTTGATGTGACCGACGCTCGTGCAGTTCATGCAGCGGCTGACCAGGTTGCCCAGATCGTCGGCGATCAAGGCTTGGCCGGACTGGTCAATAACGCGGGCATCGTGGTGCCTGGACCGCTTCAACACATCACCATGGAGGAAGCCCGCCAACAATTTGATGTGAACGTTTTTGGTGTGCTTGAAGTCACCCAAGCATTTCTACCACTACTTGGTGCCCGCAAACCTTGTCTACATCCGCCTGGGCGAATCGTCAACATCAGCTCGGTGAGCGGACGTATGGCCTATCCATTCCTGGGTCTCTACGCCGCTTCCAAACATGCGCTGGAGGCAATCAACGACAGTCTGCGCCGGGAGCTGATGCTCTATGGCATTGATGTGATCTCGATCCAGCCGGGAACGATTCGTACAAACATCTGGCGTAAGGCCGAGGCAGTGGATATGGAACGTCTGGCCCAAACTGATTACTATGCGGTCGGCAAACGTATGGCCACCTACTCGATCAGCATGGGCAAAAACGCCCGTTCACCTGAGGTTGTGGCCAAACGGGTACGTCACGCCCTCGAAGCCCTTCATCCTCGTCCCCATCTCGCTCTGCCCGATAGTGCCATCGGCTGGTGGATCATGCGTGCACTGCCTGTGCGTTGGCTCGACTGGTTGATGGCGCAGCGGTTGGGGATTGGGAGATAGGAGATTAGAGATTGGAAGATGGGGCTCTCCTCATCTCCTCAACTCTCCATCTCCCCACCTCAATCCACATTCGCCAACGCACAATTTACAATCGACTGCAACCTCGGATACCACGTTTCGCGACCGCTACGGGCATGAGTATTGCTGACGAGCGCAACGACAACATTCGCCTCTGGATCGACCATCAATTGACAGCCGCTGGCACCGCCATGTCCAAAGCTGCGGAGGGAGGCCAGTTCCGAAAAGATCCCTGGCGAATGTTCGGTTTGCAAGCAAAATCCCAGCCCCCACGGAATGATATTCCCAGGGCTACCCAGGGCGGGAATGGCAGGTTGCCCTCTCACCAACCCAGTTTGCACCGTTGTCATCGCCCGTACCGTTGCTTCGCTGTGAATGCGCGGTCCGCCTGGCGCGAAGTGCAAGGCGAACCGCACTACGTCGGCAGCCGAAGCAACCACACCAAAGGCCGGATGCGCCAGCCCAAGGGCATAGGCCGAATTGTACATGGCACCCTCGGTGCCTTCGGCCATCACAGCATGAACCTTGGCAATCTGTGAGTGGAGCGCAGCCGGTGGCGGGAACCAGGTCTGCTCCAATCCCATCGGCTTGATCACCAAGTTTTGCACCAATTCGTGAAAGGGCGTGCCAGTCACGGTCGCGGCGACATGGCCAGCGAGCAGGTAGTGATAATCGGCATAGGCGATGCTGGTGCCGGGCGAAAAGTTTAGAGGTGCACGATACATTTCTTCAATCAGGTCACTGAGTGGCGTCTGTGCAATCAGTCGTGCCTCCATCTCGGGCGATTCGTAGATCATGCCTGCCGTGTGGGTTAGGAGATGGCGGAGGCGCACCAGTTCTCGCCCTTCCCCAGTGAACTTGGGCAACACTTGGCTCACAAGTGTACTGAGCGGCAATTCGCCCATCTCCATCAATTTCATAATTGCCGCCGCGCTGTAAACTTTGGAGATCGAAGCAAGCGGCCAGAGGACATTGGCGGAGGCAGGCAAGCCTGGTGCGGCGTCGCCTGCGTAATACTCGTACACGATTTGGTTGTGACGAGCAACGACTAAAGCAGCCCCGCTGAAGCTGCCTTGTTGGATATACTTATCAATCAGAGTAGAAGGATTTGAGATCATAAGGAGTTGATTGGCTCTCGAACAAGTTCATATAGCAATTCACTGGCGACCGATTCTATGTCAGTTTGCGGATCAACTAACCGCATCCCTAATCGCTCCAGAACATGGATACTACGAATATTTTCTTTATCTACAACGGCAATCATGCGTTCAAGCGCAAGTTGTTCAAAGCCAGCTTGGATAAGAGCTCGGCAGGCTTCGCTGGCAAATCCTTGTCCCCACGCGTTCCGGGCTAGCCCAAAGAAAATCTCTCCTCGCTTGGCTTCCTGCAACAGCCCACACAACCCAATCAGTTGTTCATTTTCGCGAAGTTTGATCGCAATGGCACCAAGTCCACTTTGCTCCACTTGAGCAATAAAGGTTTGCAATAGTTGTTCTGTTTCGTCCCGTGTCAATGTCCCTCCAGTAAACCGTTTGACAATCGGGTCACTTTCAAGCAAATAAAGAGCATCCCCATCTGACTTCACGAATGGTGTTAATTGAAGGCGCAAAGTATTAATTGGATATTGTATGCTCATGATATGTGGCTCAATCAGTAACGAGTCAGGTGCGTCGCACTGTCTAAACGAGGTTTGTATGACCAAATAGCTTGAAGACAGTGCGACGCACCTAAGCATGAATAGGTACTTCAATCGTTATTTACAGAATTGTAACAAACTCCTCCAGTTTCTTCTTCTCCAGCGCATGTCTTGGCACCTGCGCATTCTTCGCCGGATAACCGACCACCAAATTGAGAAAAGCGCGTTCATTCTTCGGGCGATTGAGAATCTCGGCCAGGAAGTTCATCGGGCTGGGCGTGTGGGTGAGGCAGGCCAGACCCGCGTTGTGCAGCGCGGCGATCAGAAAGCCAGTAGCAATGCCCACCGACTCCTGGGTGTAGTAATGCTTGACCTTGTTGCCTTCGCTATCTAGTCCATAGGATTGGGCAAAGATCACGATCAGGCAACCGGCATGGTCGATGAACGATTTATCAGCGTCGGTGCCTAGTGGAGCCAAGGCATTGAGCCACTCGTCCGAAGCGCGTTCAGTATAAAAGGCTCGCTCTTCCTCTTCAGCAGCCAGGCGAATCTTGTGTTTAACCTCCGGGTCCGTCACGACGACAAAGTGCCACGGCTGCTGATTGGCCCCGCTTGGTGCACGCCCCGCCGTTGCTAAACAGTGACGAATCACCTCTAGCGGCACAGAACGATCAGCAAAGTCACGCGTGCTGTGGCGCGTTTTGAGCAGTTCAAAGAAAGCGCGTGCCCGCTCGACCATTTCAGCTTCAGGGTACTCATGAAAGTCTAAGGGCACGGAGGGTACTTCTTGCATAGGTTGTCCTTCTTTCAGATGGGTTGGAGATGGCGTCATTCTATCATGAACGAAAGCCGTACGACCAGAGAGAAGATGACCAAATGCTTTCCGGTCAGTATCAAAACTATGGTATACTTTGGATCAATGAATCATGATTGGTGATTAGGGATTGTTGTGTCTTCAATCTCCAATCTCTCATCTCTTTTCCAATAAGAAAGCATACACTTATGAAAATCGGAGTCAGTTCCTACAGTTTCCACCGTCTTGTCAAATCGGGTGAGTTAGCCCAGATCGACGTGATCCGCAAGGCCAAAGAGATCGGCTTTGACGTGATCGAGTTCTCTACCATCGCCGTTCCTGCTGGCAAAAGCTTGCCAGAGTATGCCGCCGAGTTACGGGCAGAGGCAAACAAAGTGGGCATTGAGATCGTCAACTACACCATCGGTGCCGACTTCTTGAAAGGCTCGAACGGCGATCTCAAGGCCGAAATCGAGCGAGTCAAAGGCGAGGTCGATGTGGCCGCCATTCTTGGCGTGCCAGGCATGCGCCACGATGCGACCTTTGGCTGGGCGCCTACCTATACTGGCATTAAGAGTTTTGATGCGGCGCTACCACGCCTGATCGAAGGCTGCCGGGCGGTGACCGAATACGCCGCCAGCAAGGGCATCAAGACGATGGTCGAAAATCATGGTTTCTTCTGCCAGGAGAGCACCCGGGTCGAAAAACTAATTGCTGGCGTCAATCATTCCAATTTTGGTGTGCTGATCGACATGGGCAACTTCCTCTGCGCCGATGAAAATCCAACTGAGGCGATGGGCCGACTGATGGCCTTTGCCTTTCATTGCCATGCCAAGGACTTTCACGTCAAGCCAGGTACCGATTTCCCGCCAGGTTCCGGTTGGTTCCAATCGCGGGCAGGCAACTACCTGCGTGGTGCGATCATCGGCCACGGCAATGTACCGATTGTGCAATGTTTGCGTGTTATGAAACGGGATGGCTATCAGGGCATTCTCTCAATCGAGTACGAAGGGATTGAGGATGTGATCTCCAGCATTCAGATCGGCCATGACAATCTGCGTGCGATGGTGAAGATGGTTGGGTAAAGACGGGACACAGAGACCTCGGAGGAGGCACAGAGTACACGGAGAAAGCTGAGTGTTTTGAGCCGTTGCAAGATTATCTTCTCGACATGTTACACAGGGTTGTCTGATGATGATTCCAGAGCAGTGTCCTTGTGGCAGTAACAAGCTTTTCGAAGCTTGTTGCGCCCCTTTTTTGCGTAATGAAGAGTTGCCCGCTACCCCCGAACAACTGATGCGCTCACGCTATAGCGCATTTTTCACGGGCGATATTGACTATCTGATCGCTACCCATCATCCGTCCAAACATCGGGCAGAGGATCGACAAGCATTATCAGATACCAAAGCCGAGACTGAGTGGCTGAGTCTGCGTGTGCTCAATGCGAGCGGCACCTCTGTTGAGTTTGTCGCCTTCCACAGGACCCACAACCGCATTGGGCAACTACACGAACTTTCAGACTTTGTGTTTGAAAATGGTCGTTGGTATTACCTGGCTGGTAAACTCTTGCCAGCGATCAAGCTAGATCGGAATGATCTCTGCTGGTGTGGAAGTGGCAAGAAATTGAAGAAGTGTCATGGCGCATAGCAAGATGCAGATGACAATAGATAGATAACATTGTCACCTGCATCTTGCATCCTGCTTTTTCACCTTGCCTTACGCCGTGGCAATAGAATAATGCCACTACTCACCACTAGCAACATACCCACGACCGCAAAGAGATCGGGTACTTCGTGCCAGAAGACAAAGCCCCAGATCACACCCATCAAGAGCATCACATATTCAAAGGGTGCAACCGTGGTCGCCTCGGCCAGACGATAGGCTTGGGCAAGGGCGAAGAATCCAATCGCAGCGATCAGGCCAGTGATGGAGATAAGCACTGCATCGGTAAAGTTGGGCAGAATCCACGCCCGAGCCAGAAATTGCAGGCTGGGATGATGACTCTCAATCGCCACCCCTCGCCCCCAAATCAGCCCCACCAATGCGGTGACGACCAGATAGACAAGCGTCGCATAGATAGCAAGACTCATCCCGCTCTCCGTGGTCGACAGTTGGCGGTTCAGGATGATTGAACCGGCATAGGTCAGCGCCGCTAGCAACGACATCAAGGCAATTGGTTGGAAGACCGCCGTGCCAGGACGCAGAATCACCAACATGCCGACAAAGCCACAGGCCAGTGCCAGCCACTGCCGCTGCCCAATCCGCTCACGCAGGATCAGCACGGAAAGAACCGTGACAAAGAGCGGGGCGACAAAGTAAAGCGCAATCGCATCGGCCAGAGGCAGTGCGGCAATCGCCAGGTAATAGGTAATGTAGGAGAGCAACATCAAAAAGCCGCGCACCATCTGTTTTCCTAGCCGCTTGGTGCGTAACTGCGCCCAATTTCCCGAAAAGCGGACTGCCGCCAGCAACAGCAAAAGCGCTACAACACTGCGAAACCAGACAATTTCGTGTACCGGATAGTTGCCACTGATCTGCTTGACGATTACATCCTGAATCGAAAAAAGGATGACTCCGAGCAAGACAAAGCCAATGCCCTGCCACGGCTTACTCTCCACCGCAACAACGTGTGTACTCACTCAGTTTTCTACTTTCTACAAGGGAAAGATGACAGGAAGACAGGATGAAGGGGACACACTAAGATTACTTACAGCGAGCGTCAATCAGTGATATTCACAGTCTTTGCTGTTATCTGTAATTACCACTTTGCATAGCAACCTTCACCGACTGCGCCTTGTCTTCCTATCTTCCTATCTTCTTGTCTTCTCACTATTTTGAATAGATAGGCGTCAACCACTGTTTGTAGCCCGATTCTTTGCCGAGCACCACGCGGAAGAAAAGTTCACGGATTTGGTTGGTGATAACGCCAACCTCACCGCAGCCCACCTTGCGATGATCAATCGTCGTGATTGGGGTAACTTGGGCACCGGTACCGCAGTAGAAGGCTTCGTCACAGAGATAGAGTTCGCTGCGATCGATTTCACGCTCCACCACTTCCAACCCCAACGCTTTGCGGATGAGCACAAGCAGGCTCTTACGGGTAATTCCTTCGAGAATGTTGGCCGTGATTGGTGGTGTGATCACAACACCATCGCGCACCATCATAAAATTGGCTGCACTACCCTCGGCGACATGACCATCTTGACTGAGGACGAGTGCATCGTCAAAGCCACTGAGCATGGCATCGCTCTTGATCAGTGCGCTGTTGATGTATGTGCCGCTAATCTTGCCACGCGCTGGGATGGCAGTGTCATCTACTCGGCGCCAGGCGCTGACACAGACGTTCGCACCCTTTTCCACCTTGATGTAGCCGCCGACAGGTTGGCTAAAGATGGTAACCTTGTCACTGGAATCGTGCAGCCACACCCGGTAAATCTGTTCGTCCTTGTAGGCCAGCGGGCGAATGTAGACATTCTGTCGCCAACCTTCACGGCGCAGCAGTTCGCATGTAATTTCCGCCAACGTTTCGGGCGTGTAATCGAATTTGCAATGCAGCAGTTTGGCACTGTTTAAAAAGCGTTTGTAGTGCTCCAGAAAGCGAAATCCATAGAGTTGCCCTTCTTCTTCATTCCAGTAAGCACGAATCCCACCAAAACAGCCAGTGCCATAGTGCAATGTATTACAAGTCACGCTGACCTTCGCTTGATCAATGGGAACAAATTGGTTTTCAAAATAGGCAAGGGTTGTCATTTCAGGTACTCCTTTTCGATGATCTGGGAAATTGTGAATTACGAATTACGAATTAGCTGGCACGCGCCACCCGCCACCCACTTTTTATCTCTATCGCTATCGTCAGATATAAAGTTTGATTAAAGATTATCTTGTTGACGAATAAATTTCCACTCGCCTTTATAAACGAGTACAATTACGGTTTGGCTAACGTTTATAAAAACAAGTTCAAATGGTTAATCTGCTCTTAAAGATAAAAATCTGTGTGCGCTGTACAATCATCGATTGTTTGTTACCGAGATTGCAAATTACACCTGGGCATAGTGAATATATCAGAGATGGTGCTTAACTCTCTTGTGTGAAAAGTTTTCACTTTGGATGAGAGGTGAATCAACCTGCGCCCATTATCATGTGGTGTCTAGGTTCCAGAATTTTTACAAGATTTTCGTTTTTGTTTCATTCGTGTTTAACAATTGCGTAGCATACCTATACAACTCAGAATTGAAGATGGTACAACCCATTCAGAACTGTTAGCCTGTGCAGACAGACGCTCTGTCTGTTGATGTGCAAAAGGCTAACAGGATCTGGTAACGAAATCTCAACCGTTATCACTTCAATATATTTGGAGCAACTATGATTGAAGTCCAAAATCTATCAAAATTCTATGGTGATTTCCAAGCACTAAAGGATGTGAGTTTTAGTGTAAATTCGGGGGAGATTGTCGGCTTGCTCGGGCCAAATGGCGCTGGCAAATCGACCATTATCAAAACCCTCACCGGGTATCTCCAGCCAGACGAAGGTTCCGTCAATGTCGATGGCATTGATGTGTTGAGCAATCCCCAGGAAGTGCAGTCACGAATCGGCTATCTGCCCGAAAACGCGCCGCTCTATCCCGAGCTAACTGTGCAGAGCTACCTGCGAATGATGGCCGACCTGCGCGAGATTCCCGAAAGTGAGCAAAAGGCGCGCTTGAGCGAAGCCATCAAGTCGACTGGTCTACAAGACCGCATGACCCAGTTGATTGGCACGTTGAGCAAAGGCTATCGGCAGCGTGTGGGTCTGGCCCAGGCGATCCTGCACCGCCCCAAGTTGCTGATCCTCGACGAACCGTCCGTCGGTCTCGACCCAACCCAAATTGTTGAAATTCGTAATCTAATTCGGCGCTTAGCGGAGCATAGCACAATTCTCTTCTCCAGCCACATTCTCCCCGAGGTCGAAGCGCTCTGTAATCGAGCCATCATTATCATGAATGGCGAAGTGCGCGCCGACGCCGACCTTGATGAATTGCGCGGCAACAGTGATGCCGTACTGGTGCTCGACAAAGAGGTCGCCGATGCCGCAGGCGAAATCAAGAAGTTGGTCGGCGTGCGCAAGATCGAAACCATGCGCAGTGAGCACGGTCATCCCAGCTACCGCATTGTCGGTCAAGACAGTGCCGACCTCTGCCCAGCAGTCTTTAAGTTGGCCACCCAAAACAACTGGCCCGTCCGCGAACTACGCAGCGACCGACAGACCTTGGAGACGGTTTTCAATCAATTGGCAAGTGGAAAGTGAATAAAAGTTGAAAAGTGGAATAGTTGAAAAGTAATCAAAGAGACTTTCCGCCTTCAACTTTTCGACTTTTCAACTTTTCGGAGTTTTGCTTATGAAACAGATACTTTCAATTACCCGCAAAGAACTCGATAGTTTCTTTGGCTCACCGATGGCGCTAATCTTTATGGCGGCGTTTTTATTGGTGACACTCTTTACCTTTTTCTGGGTAGATTCCTTCTTTTCGCGTGGCATTGCTGATGTGCGTCCGCTCTTCCAATGGATGCCATTGCTGCTGATCTTCCTGGTCGCCGCTTTAACCATGCGCCAATGGAGTGACGAACAGCGCATGGGCACTCAGGAAATTCTGCTCACACTTCCCGTCAAGCCGTGGAAGCTGGTAATCGGCAAATTTATCGCTGTGATGACGCTGGTGCTGCTTGCCTTGGTCCTCACTTTACCATTGCCGATTACTGTAGCGTTTTTAGGCAATCTGGATTGGGGTCCAGTGGTTGGCGGCTATCTTGCCTCGCTCTTGTTGGCGGCCGCCTATGCAGCGTTAGGACTCTTTATCTCCTCGCGTACCGACAACCAGATCGTAGCCTTGATCAGCACAGGGTTGGTTGGTGGCATTCTCTACTTGGTAGGCACTGATCAATTCACCAGCTTCTTTCCAGCCAGCATCGCCAACATTTTGCACAAGATTGGCACAGGCAGCCGCTTCGAAAGCATCGAACGTGGTGTGATCGATTTGCGCGACCTCATCTACTATCTTTCGATCACCGGTGCTTTCCTCTTGCTCAATGCCTTTTCCATCGATACAAAACGTTGGGGAACCGGCATCAGCAGCCAGGGCTACCGACGCAATGCCACGCTTTTTACCTCGTTGGCCGCCATCAATTTGCTGGTCAGCAACTTGTGGCTAACGCCGCTCACCGGGTTGCGCGCCGATCTAACCCAACAGAAAGAGTACAGCCTTTCTCCGGTCACCAAGCAACTGCTGAGTGGGTTGCAGGAACCACTGTTGATTCGTGGCTATATCAGTGAAAAGAGTCACCCGCTGCTCATGCCACTGCGCCCCTACATTCAGGATTTGCTGCGTGAATATCAGATCGCTGGCGGTGGCAAAGTGACTGCCGAAGTCATCGATCCCACGACCAATCCTGACTTGGAGGCCGAAGCGAACCAGACCTACAACATCCGCCCGGTGCCCTTTCAGGTGACAGGACGCTATGAAGCCTCGGTCATCAACAGCTACTTCGACATTCTGGTCCGCTACGGCGACCAGGATAAAGTGCTCAACTTCCGCGACATCATCCAGGTCGATCCCAAGCCGGATGGCTCGATCGACGTGCGCTTGCGCAATTTGGAGTATGACCTGACGAGCGCCATCAAGAAGGTGGTTTACGGTTTCCAGAGTGCCAGCGCCATTCTGGCTACGCTCGATAAACCCGCCGAATTGACCCTCTATGTCTCCAAGAGCAAACTGCCTGACCAGGTAAAGGATGTCCCAACCACCCTGGAAAAGATCACGAAAGAGCTGAGCGACAAATCGGGTGGCAAACTGGTCTTCAAACAGGTAGACCCTGAAGATCCAGCCGCCACTGAAAAGCCACAGGATCTTGAGTCGAAATATGGCATCCGACCCTATGCCGCCGATTTTCTTGGTTCAAGCTTCTTCTATCTAAACATGTTGTTGACCAACGGCTCGCAGACCCAGCAGATCGCCCTGCCCAACGACGTGAGCGAAGGGGCGCTGCGGGATGCCATCGAGTCCACGCTCAAACGTACTTCAAATGGCTTCCTCAAGGTCGTAGGCTTATGGACACCACCAGCTACGCCCACACAGGACATGTTTGGCCAACAACAGCAACCCTTCTCCTCCTGGAATCGCATCAATCAGCAACTGAGCCAGGAGTACACAGTGAAACCGATGGACTTGGCCGATGGCAAGGCACCGACCGACGTCGACACGTTGGTCGTAGTGCTGCCCGAAAACATGACCGACAAACAGCGCTTTGCAGTCGATCAATTCCTAATGCGCGGCGGATCGGTCATCGTGGCGGCGGGTAACTTCAAAGTCGATATGGATCAATTCGGCGGCGGATTGACAGCCAAACCCGTGGAAAACTCGCTACGTGATATGCTCGCCCACTACGGCATTGATGTACAACAATCGATGGTCATGGACCCGCAAAACGTGCCCTTCCCGCTGCCTTATCAACAACAGGTGAATGGCTTTGCTGTGCAAAAGTACATTGCGCTCAGCTTCCCCTTCTTTGTCGATGTGCGCAGCAGTGGCATGGATCGCGACAGCGGTCTGGCCGGTGGGTTGAACCAAGTGACGATGAACTTTGTTTCGCCTGTGGTGGTTTCCGATACGCTGAAGAACAGCGCGCAGGTAATCGAGTTGCTCAAGTCGACCGACCAATCATGGCTACGCACCAATCCCAGCATCCAGCCGAACATCGATCCAAACTTTGACCCCAACAGCGCACAGGTGATCGAAAACGCCTATCCAATTGAAGGTGAACAGAAATCACAGCCGCTAGCGGTTGCTGTCACTGGCAGCTTTAGCAGCTTCTTTGCGGGCAAGCCATCGCCGCTTTCGCAGACCGATCCCAATGCCCAGACGCCACCACCCACCAATGAGGTGGTCGCCTCGACGATTCTCACTTCACCAGCGACCTCGCGCTTGATCGTCATCGGTTCGGGCGAGTTCTTGGATGATGCAGTCTTCAACATGTCGAATGCATTGGTACAGGACGCCGGTGCAACCAATCTTCAGTTCCTACAAAATGCAGTCAACTGGACGGTGGAGGATAGCGATCTGCTCACCATTCGGGCGCGCGGCAATTCTACCCGCCTTCTGGAAATCACGGGCGACAACAAAGAACAAACCCAACGCACCTGGGAATTCGGTAACTATATCGTTGCATTACTGGGTCTGCTCGGGGTAAGCGGTGCAGCCATGGCCCGACGACGCAATGAGCGACCGATGGAGTTAGCATAATATGAGTCAACGTAATTTATACCTAACAGTTTTGCTCGTTGTTCAGCTCGTACTGGCCGCGTTTTTGCTGTGGCCGCGCAATACTAGCGTAGCGGCATCGCCCTTGATCGCCGATCTGAAGATGGAAGATGTCAACAAAGTTGTCATCAGTGAAGCGAGCAAATCCATTCAAGTTACTAAGGCGGGTGACAAGTGGGTGTTGCCAGATCGGGATGACTTTGAAGTGCTGGCCCCCAGTGTTACCGATCTGATCAGCAAGGTTGTGCAGATCAATACGGGACGCCTAGTCGCGACCAACAGCGCCAACTTTGGCCAACTCAAAGTTGCCGACAACGACTTCAATAAGAAGCTAGAGCTTTCAACGGCTGCTGGCAAAACCTATACCTTGCTAGTTGGAACATCGCCCAACAACCGAGCCACCAATGTACGTGTGGCTGGTACCAACGATGTCTACATCACGGACAAGCTCAACGGTTCGGACATCCGCACCGACTATGCCGCCTATGTCAACACGCAATATTATGCTGCCGACGCCGACCGCATGATGAGCCTGAGCTTCACCAATGCCAACGGAACTCTCTCTGCCTCGAAAGATGTCTCTGGCACGTGGCAATTAGGTGACATCCAGGCAGGCGAAGCCTTTAGCAACACAACCTTTGCAACGTTGGCTGGCAAGTTAGTCAATCTGAGCTTCCTAGAGCCGGTGGGCAAAACCGCTAAGCCAGAGTACGGCTTTGACAAGCCGCAGGCCGTCATCACCATCACGGTACGCCCCGGTGCCGATGTGACCGATACCAACGCTGCACCAGATGTCACCACATTGACCGTTGGTGCAAAGGATGATGCCAGTGCGTACTATGTCAAATCATCCAAGTCTGACTACTATGTCAAAATGAACACCTTCAACGTGGATGACTTCGTGCAAAAGAAGCGCCAGGATTATATCTCTGCTGCAGTCTTCACGCCTTTGGTTGGGGGCGATAGCTTTACCAATACGCTATCGAGTCCCATCACAGGCACAACGGAGCTAACTACAACGCCGCCCGTATCGGCAACCAGTGAAGTGACTGCCACCGGTGCTGTGACATCAACCGAAGGTGTAACTACGACTGAAGGGGTAACAACGACGTCGGTCGTAACGCCGTAGATTTGATCGAGGGTAGGAATCAGCTTTTTTGATGTAACAATCCATCGTTTTTGGAGAACGGATTGAGCCGCTTTACACTTGGCTCAATCCGTTTTTGTTTGTTTAGGTCGCCCTCCGGGAGGTGACAACAACGAACTCAGAGATGTAGAGCATTTTGGGTCACCTCCCGGAGGGCTTGTTAAGGTAATTACAAATCCATGGCAATTCCAATTTTGACGACACCACGCATTAAGCTGCGCCCATTCACACCGGACGATGCGGAAACGTTTCGTCAGATTATGGCCGAACCCGGTGTGCTCCAGTATTTTCCAGAAATTGAGCCACCGTCGTTAGAGCGGGTGCAAAGTTTGATCGAACGTCTACGCCTGCATTGGGAAAATCACGGCTATGGCATTTGGGCGCTGGAGTCGCTCTCCACAGGTGAGTTAATCGGACGCTGTGGTCTCTTCTACATTCCCAACACGGACGAAACCGAGGTCGATTATATTTTAGCCAAAGGGCAATGGGGCAAAGGGATCGCAACCGAAGTCGCTAAGGTTGCCTTACGTTTTGGCTTTGAGAATGCGCAAAGGGAAGCGATTGTTGGCATTGTTCACCCAGGCAACCGAGCCTCGCAGCATGTGCTCGAAAAGATCGGGATGAAGTTCACCCGAGCCGACAACTACTTTGGCATGGATTGTTTGCGTTACGCCATTTCACGCGCTGAATTTGGGCCCCCACCCTAACCCTCCCTTATCAGGGGAGGGAACCGTGAAGGGAAGGATTACGTATTCTCGTCAGTCCACCAAACAAAATTCCTTCCGTGGCAGTTCCCTCACCATAGCAGGGGAGGGTTAGGGTGGGGTTCACTTTGACATAGACTTAAAGGACGTACCATGATCCGTTTCAATCTTCTACTGCGAACCAGCGCCATACTTGTAGCACTCTCCCTTTTGTTGGGCTGCACGATGATCCAGCCCCTACCCAGTGGCACGCCAAGCGCAGAAGCAACTCCCGCCGTCACAGCTCCGCCCGAAGGGCAGGCGTGGTGGAACGAAGCCATCTTCTACGAAATTTTCGTACGCAGTTTTTACGACAGCAACGGCGATGGCAATGGGGATCTCAACGGCATCATCGAGAGATTGGATTACCTCAACGATGGCAACCCGCAGACAAATACGGATTTGGGCGTTACTGCGCTCTGGCTGATGCCGATTCAGCCCTCAACTTCCTATCATGGCTACGACATCACGGATTACTACAATGTCAATCCCGACTATGGCACACTGGATGATTTCAAACACCTGGTCAGTGAGGCACATAAGCGTGGTATCCATGTTGTCATTGACTATGTCGCCAATCACACTTCGATTGAGCATCCCTGGTTTCAACAGTCACAGGAGCCGGCGTCCAAATACCGCAACTGGTACATCTGGTCCGAGAAGGACCCTGGCAACCGAGGTCCATGGGGGCAGGATGTCTGGCACCATGGAGCGAGCGGCTACTATTATGGGGTCTTTTGGGAAAGAATGCCTGATCTCAACTATAAGACGCCCGAAGTCGCCAATGAGATGGAAAACGTAGCACGCTTTTGGCTGGAGAAGATGGGCAGTGACGGCTTGAGGGTTGATGGGGCTGGTTATCTGGTTGAAGATAATAGCGTATTGGCTGATAGCGAGAGCAACCATGCCTGGTTCAAACATCTACGTACTGTCTACAAAGCAATCAATCCTAACCTGATGTCAGTCGGTGAAGTGTGGACCGATGATGACATAGTCTCTACGTATGCACAAGGGGACGAATTCGATCTTGTCTTTGATTT
The DNA here is from genome assembly GCA_046328715.1 of Caldilineaceae bacterium. GTDB lineage: Bacteria > Chloroflexota > Anaerolineae > Caldilineales > Caldilineaceae > JAXLWB01. The sequence continues at coordinate 36,467 of JAXLWB010000016.1, forward strand.
TGATTTGGCCAGTGCCTTGGTGCGAAGTGTCCAAGATAACAATGCCGACGCTGCGCGCTCGACTCTGACAAAGTCGCTGAAACTGCTACCCACCGCTCACAGTGCCATCTTCCTGACCAACCATGATCAAAACCGGGTGATGGACGAGTTGAATGGCGATGTGAACAAGGCCAAGCGCGCAGCAACCCTGTTGTTGACCTTACCTGGAACACCCTTTCTTTACTACGGCGAAGAGATCGGTCTGCTTGGGCGCAAACCGGACGAAAATCTGCGTCGCCCAATGCAATGGAGCGGTGACGCCAATGCTGGCTTTAGCACCGTTGATCCCTGGCGTGCCCCTGCCGTTGACTTTTCAGAGAAGAACGTCGCCGCACAAACGGGTGACGGCAATTCGTTGCTCTCTCATTATCGCTATCTGATCACCTTACGCAATCAAGAAGCGGCGCTGCGTACTGGCACTGGTTATTCAGTTAGCAGCACCAATCATGCAGTGCTCGCCTATCTGCGTGCTGCCGATGATCAGGCGATTTTGGTGATCAACAATCTGCGCGACGAGTTTCAAGATAACTACAATCTCTCAATGGAGAATGGGCCATTCACCCCAGGTGCCACCTACCATATCGAACCGCTCTGGGGAGCCGGGCCTTTTGCCCAGGTCGTTGCAACCGATACAGGCGGCTTTGCCCTGGTCCAACCCAATGCTGGCTTGAATTCGGGAGAGACATTAATTCTACGTTTGATTCGTGATTGATTTACCTTTATGAGCCAACTTGCACCCATTCAACCTTCGACTCCACCCGCCTTAAATGATTTTACCGACGAACTCAAAGCAGTTCAGGTGAATCTTGCCCAGGTTTTCGATACGCTTTATCCCCCGCTCTTGGGATTGGTGCGAGCACAGATTCAACAGGCCCAGCCTCATCTGCGCGCAGCCGTTGTGCTGGCCACGGCGGTTGCTGTTGACTCAGCGGACGAGTCTGTGGCGCTGCGCAAAAAACGGATCGATCTAGCCTCTGCACTAGAAATGCTCTATGTGGCGCTCCAGGTACATGAGTTGCTGCTCAAGAGTAGTGCGCAGGAGCTTCACGACACCATTGATAAATCGGTAATGGGTAGCACCATCCTGGCCGGTGATACTTGCTTTAGCCATGCCGCATTGCTAGCGGCACGCACTGATAGCCCGCAAGTGGTCGCAATTTTTTCCCAGGCGCTACAGACCATTAGTGAGAAACAACTCCGCCATCTCTTCTCCCAACAAGATGGCAAGCCCAGCTTTGACCCCTCACGAGAATTATTTGAAGCAGGTTTGCAAGCAGCCTCAGTGCTTGCAAACCTAAATACAGAGGTTATTGCTCAACTTAATGAGATGATTGACACCATTCCCGCACAGGTTTTGCACAGCAGGCTAGCTTTGTCTGATGCATCCACAAAGCTGGATCTGGTTCACCAGGAACGCTGGCAAGCACTGGTCGCTTGGTACGATCAGATAAAGACTCGCTAGTCCTCCTCTATAAAGCAGAATGCAGCAAAAGCTTGAGTACACCCACTATTGCGACTGGCAAACTCAAGCTTTTATGCACGGCTGCCGGTAAATTGAGACAAAACGCTAACTTTTCACCAATGTATTTCCAATCATTTAAGAGTATGATTATTGGATAGTCTTGAAACGGACTATTTGGTCTAGATAGAGACGCCAACAAAGCAGCAATTAGGTTGTCGCTGGTACCTAGGCGACAACGGAGGATTGTGGACGATTCTCTACGTGGAAAGAAGAGTCTGCTCCCGGCAGAATACAGAGTATGTATTGAGAGCAGAACAAATGCAAAGTGCAACAAATGTGCTCGGATCAAAAACTTTAACCTAATCCTCATCCAAAAGGACTAGACAAATCTGTAAACCTATGGTTTACTTGTTGTACAGGCTTTGCACAGATAATTATCCTCCTTTACTCGCAGATGTCAAAAGGTGAGGCAATCATGAAAACCACAATCCGAGAAGTACCAGTGTCACACAGCAGCAACAGCAACAATTTTCAACTTGCTAACGAGACCTCGCTGACGCCAGTTGGAACTCTTACGCAAGCGCTGACTGCATTGAGGAGCGAAGATCCAGCATTCAGCCGAATTGTCACAACACTGCGGGCAGAGCGTGGTCAAATGGTAGCGACTGCACAAGATCTGATCAGCAAGATGTATGTCTTAATGTCAGGTCGAGTCAATCTAGTTTGTACCAATAATGAAGGTCGACGTTTGGTCATCGCTTCCTTAGAAGCAGGCGCAATTTTTGGCGAAGGGGCGCTCGACCAAGCAGGTGACCCAAATGTATTTGCCGAAGCAGCCGAAGAGTCGGCGATTTGGGTAATTCCAGCCGGTGAAGCTCGTAATATGACGATGCAATATCCGATTTTAGGCTGGGGATTGCTGCAAACCTATGGACAACGTCTACTCCAGGTCGAAAACAATCTTGAAGATGTGGCGTACAAGAAACTTCCGGAACGGCTTGCAGCTTTGTTGATTGAGTTGAATACCGATCGCAGCAACGTCATCAAGGGGATCAGCCACCAAACTTTGGCTGATTACTTGGGCACCTACCGAGAGACAGTTAGCGCCATCTTGCGTGATTTTAAACGTCAAGGGCTTGTAGAGTTGGGTTATCGAAAGATCCATATACTAGACGTGGAAGAATTGAGCGATTTTGCAGGGCTTTGGGATTTCTAAATCAAACATCGACGGATAAGTCTACATCGGCAGGTGTAGGCTTTTCCTGAACGTTGTAATAGATGCTTGGAAGGACTCCTGCAACTTTTCTCCTCATTTACCAGCGATCAGGCTGAGTCTATTGCGTCCTCAGTCTGATCTTGTGCTGGTCTTCTCTAGCAAACACCGTCTTTAAAGCTCCTAAACTTTAGTTATGCTTCTTATTCTTAAACTATATAAAAAAAGTCTTTCTCCTAGTTGACGAATGGAAATTTGTTTGATATACTAGGGTTCTGGGTAGGTTAGATCCCGCAGACTTTTCTCTGCCCCCTTGGTGAGTGATGTAGACTGGCAGCTGCCCAAAGATTGTTTTCTTCGATTGGATTATTACTGTCCGAAGAGCAACTCAAATTTTCGCTGATTGATGTAGAGATGCTCTGATCATAAAAGCACCGGCGAAAATTTAACACGATTGGAAAAGTAAATCCAGCAGCGCTTCATCTCATAAGAATAACCGCTACGCCACTTCGGTTATAGCTGAAATTGGAGTACTCCAAGGTAACCCTGTTTTACGAATTCCCTTCACGATTGAATAGCCAAGATGTTTGTAACAGGCTTCAATATCATTGCTGTATAAAAGTCCTAAATAGACCAAACTTGTAACATCGAAAACACTTTATTCTTGCGCATTTGTGTGTTGTCAGATTTCCTTTTTCACCAGGTAGCTGTTCAGGGTACGGTTTGAAGTTTTTTAACTCTTACCACCCCTCAACTCTCTGGTAGGACGAGATATCTCAAGATATCGTCCGCACAAAATTGAAAATGCCTCTCAGGCTCTCCTGCTTTTACGCAAATCTGCATCAAATAGGCACTTCTTCTTATGGAAACATCTCTTGATATCTTAGAATCAACTGAACTTGAAACAGCCCCACCGCCTATCGTGTCCCCGCAGCCCGCGCGCTCGTCGCGGCGTAGCAGCAACAATAACTCTGTGCTCGCCAGCATGAGTATTTCGCAACTCGATGCGCTTAACCTGGATGAGTTGCGCGAATTGGCTCGCTCAGTAGAGATCACAGGCTATACTCGTCTCAAAAAGACTGACCTGATCATGCGTTTGTTGCGCGCAAATGCTGAACAACAGGGTTACATCTTTGGTGGCGGTATTCTTGAAATTGTCGCTGATGGCATCGGCTTTTTGCGAAGCGAGCGTCTTCTGCCTGGTGCAGAGGATGTATACGTAAGCCAAAGCCAAATTCGACGCTTTGGCCTGCGCACAGGCGACTTTGTCGTGGGTCAAGTACGCCCACCGAAGGAAACTGAGAAATACCACGGCCTGCTCAAAGTTGAAGCAGTCAACGGTCTCGATCCGGAAGTTGCTAAGAAGCGCCCGCTCTTTGAAAAGCAAACGCCAATCTTTCCAAACGAGCAGATGCTCTTGGAAACCAAGCCAAATGTCATTTCGACACGTATGATCGACCTGTTGGCGCCAATTGGACGCGGACAGCGTGGTCTGATCGTTAGCCCGCCCAAGGCAGGTAAGACGACTATTCTCAAACGGATCGCCAATGGCATTACCACCAACTACAAAGATATCCATCTGATGGTTGTGCTCATCGGTGAGCGTCCTGAAGAAGTCACGGACATGGATCGCTCGGTTGAGGCAGAAGTGGTCAGCAGCACCTTTGACGAACCTGTGCAAAATCATGTGCAGGTGGCCGAAATGGCGCTTGATCGTGCAAAGCGCTTGGTCGAAAGCCAGAAGCATGTCGTAATCTTGCTTGACAGCATCACCCGTCTGGCCCGTGCCTACAACCTCACTGTGCCACCCTCCGGTCGTACGCTCTCTGGTGGTATGGATCCCGCTGGCTTGTATCCGCCCAAACACTTCTTTGGTGCAGCCCGCAACTTGGAAGAGGGTGGCAGTCTGACGATTATTGCGACTTGTCTGGTCGATACAGGTAGCCGCATGGACGACGTGATCTACGAAGAGTTTAAAGGCACTGGCAACATGGAGTTGCATCTCAATCGCAAGTTGGCCGAACGGCGTGTCTTCCCTGCCTTCGACATTGAACGATCTGGCACACGCGCTGAAGAAAAATTGTTAGATGCTGAATCACTGGCCAAGATCTACACGCTGCGCCGCATGATCGATGCGATGGGCGGTGGACAGGAAGCGATTCTGCCGATTATTGAACGCATGAGCCGCACACGTGATAACCGCGAATTTTTGGACACCCTGACCAAACGGCAGTCATAAAATGTGTTTTGGGAACGGTATACCCGGCAGGTTCGGCACGCTATGCCAACGGGGTCAGTAGAAGTCAACCTGCCAGATGTACTTTTTAGGCAATTTTAAGGATTGAAGATATACTGCCCAAGATGAAAACAGGCAAGTCTGGCGATGGGAGCGGGCCACTGTAACACCTCGCCAAACTGATCGGTGCAGCAAAAGTGACGCTTCAACGACAAGCGAGCTGAACGTAAGGGTACCAACATCGTGCCCAGGAATTCAATTGACACAATGCAGACAACGTTGTCATCCTCTATTTATGCCTTCCTCTACGAGTGATTTCCAGACAAAAATAATACCTAATATGACGAAAATTTCGTACATATTTCATACGAGAACCCGACGATTTGCCCGATAACAGAGAAATACCGGTATTTTTGTTGCTTGCGAAGCAGAATTGCCTTGCCAATATGGGACAAGACTATTATAATCTGACTATATTCAAGACACTCGTTTGTCCACGCAGTCAAATAACTGCTAAATCATCACTCGGACATTGCTACTGCCCCGCGTCGCTTATGTCTGTTTGGAGACAACTCATATGACCGATGATGCCCATAAGGCATATAGTCGGAATCGTTATCAATCATCGCTACTGCCCGCAGTAGAATCAGATGCGCAATACGGTTCCCTTTCGTCTAAAGCAGTTTCCGGTCCGTACCCCTCAACTTCTTCAACCAAGCCCGAACATTCATCCAGGTCGGCCTACTTTTCACAGACAACTGGCGAGGCAGGATTATCGGGTTTCATGAACCAGACCAATACAAGCGGCTTGTTTGGGGCTGAAATCCCCGCAGTTGGTACTACCCTTGAGGATGTCAAAGGGAAGGTCGATGCCTTACTTTCTGACCATGTCGCAGTGGTACGTATGGCGAGCCATCTCTCCGTTCTTATGATTGCAGGAGCCTTGCTCGTATTTAGCCAACTCGAACTGCCCAAGCTGGATATTTCTCTCAGCAGTTTATCGAACAACATTACCGGCGCAACCCTGGCGCAAGCAGAACCAACCAGCACCAGCACAACCAGCACATTGGCCTTGATTCAAACAGATTCACAGAGTGGCAGTGTATTCGATATTGCCTTACCACGCATGGTTGTGCCGCTGATTCAGAAGGCACAGCCCCAAGTTGCAGCCGCAGCCGCACCCCAAGTCGTACAAATCCGCACTTATACCGTTCAACCTGGCGACACCATCTTTGGCATTGCGCAGCGGCTGGGCTTAAATCCTGAATCATTGCAGTGGGCGAATCCTACTCTCGAAAATAATCCCGACCTCTTAAACATTGGCGACCAGTTAAAGATTCCACCCAGCGATGGTGTGGTTCACACCGTTCACAGCGGCGATACGCTCAATGCTATCGCACAGCGCTACAAGGTGTCGATGGATGCAATTGTTGGCTTTATGGGAAACGGATTGAAGGATGCTGGCTCACCCTTGGTACTCAATCAGGATATCTTTGTTCCAGGTGGGGTAAAGCCCTTCCAAGCTCCTGCCCAGGTGGCAGTGGTGTCACGTGCTTCGGCGCAGACACCGTATAACGCGCTCAAGGGCAGCGGCTCATTTGGCTGGCCAGCGACAGGACAGATCACACAATACTACTGGCGTGGACATCCAGCGATTGACGTTGCCAGTTGGGTTGGCAATCCAGTGAAATCAGCCGATGACGGTTACGTGGTCGAGGTGGTCGGTGGCTGGAGTTCTGGTTATGGCTTGCATGTCATTATTGACCACGGCAACGGCTTCCAAACGCTCTACGCACACCTGAGTAGTGTATGGGTGTCGGTAGGCGAGAATGTTAGCAAGGGCCAACAAATCGGTGCGGTCGGCAGCACAGGCAACAGCACTGGACCGCACTTGCACTTCGAAGTTCGCTATCAAGGCGTGGGTCAGAATCCACTTTCCTATCTGCGCTAAGGTAGCAAGAAGAGTAAACAGTGGAATAAAAAACAGGGTGGGAGCTAATCCCACCCTGTTTTGTTTGACTCAATGATTTCTACATCACTCGTAACTGTTCAGCCTTTGGAAAACAGCAATGCCAGAATAGCCACCTTTACTCTTGAATTCCACCCTCAGTCAGTTTGCGTGGGTCGAGCAAGCGATCCAATTCCTCACCGGTCAGTGACGTCTTCTCCAGTGCGACATCTTTTAGCAAACGGCCTTCTGCATAAGCTTGTTTGGCAATCTTGGCACCCATCTCATAGCCAATTACCGGGTTGAGCGCTGTTACAATGATCGGGTTGCGACCGACCAATGAGCTAATCCGCTCCTCATTGACCGTGAAGCCGACAATTGCCTGGTCAGCAAGCACATGGCTTGCCTTGGCCAGCAACGTGATACTCTGGATCAGATTGTAGGCGATTACGGGCAGCATGACGTTGAGTTGGAAGTTGCCATGTTGACCACCAATCGCAACGGTAGCATCGTTGCCGATCACCTGGGCACAGACCATCATCACCGCTTCGGGAATGACGGGATTGATCTTGCCTGGCATAATGCTGCTGCCCGGCTGGAGCGCAGGCAGGGCAATTTCGCCGAAGCCAGCAATCGGGCCGCTGTTCATCCAGCGCAGATCATTGGAAATCTTGATCAAGCTGACCGCCAACGTCTTCAATTGACCACTCACCTCAACGGCAGCATCCTGCGAGCTGAGGCTGAGGAAATAGTTCGGGCTGGTGACAAAGGGTAAGCCAGTCATCTCCGCCAGTTTTTGGGCAATGCGTGTGCCAAATTCAGGGTGGGCATTGATGCCTGTACCGACTGCGGTTCCGCCTTGGGCCAACTCGGCCAGGCGTGGGAAAGTCGCTTCGATGCGGGCAATGTTGTGCTCGATCTGTGCTGCCCAACCGCCCAGTTCCTGGCTCATGCGGATGGGCATGGCGTCCATCAAATGGGTGCGCCCAGTAGTCACGACATGGTCGACGGCTGCGGCTTTTTCCAACAAGGATTTGTGCAGATGGCGCAAGGCAGGCAACAGTTCGTTGGCAAGCTCCAAATAGGCGCTGACGTGAATCGCCGTGGGAATACAGTCGTTGCTGCTCTGGCTCATGTTGACATGGTCATTCGGATGAACCTTGCTGCCGAGGAACTTGGTTGCCAGGTTCGCCAGCACTTCGTTGGCGTTCATATTGGTGCTGGTTCCCGAACCAGTCTGGAAGATATCGAGCGGGAAATGGGCATCATGTTGACCATCGGCAACTTCGTTGGCGGCCTTTTGAATGACCGCTGCCATCTCCGGCTTCATCAGCCCCAGGTCTAGGTTGACGGCAGCAGCGGCGCCTTTGATCATGGCCAATGCTTTGATAAAGGCCCGTGGAAAGCGCAGATCGGAAATCGGGAAATTGTCAACGGCGCGCTGGGTTTGTGCGCTATAAAGCGCACTGGCGGGTACTTTTACCTCACCCATGCTGTCACGTTCAATGCGATATGTGGTTTCAGACATTCTTAATCACTCCTTCATGGTTACATTATTTTTGTTCATTATAACACTGCTCAATAGGTGTTGCATGTTTTGCGAGTGGTAAGAGCTATTGGATAGAGGGTGAGTGAGTGCCGAAACGTTGTGCAGTCTTGACGAGATGAAGGGATGACAGGATGAACTACGCATTCATCCCTTCATCTTGTCATCTCTTCCTGGCTCACCCGCTATGTTTTCATGATCGCTAAGGAGAACTTGACATGACTTTTAGCCAGACCTACAATCAGGCTGTAGCTGATCCAATTTCGTTGCTTGAGTCATTACGTTTGGCTCCTAGCTCAGCCGAAGGTCATTATATGAAAGAGCAGATTTTGGTCGTAGAGGATGATCGTCGCATTCGTGACATGTTGCGCCGCACGCTGATCTTTGAAGGCTATGATGTTGTTGCTGCTGAAGATGGGGAAAGTGCCTTGCGCCTGGTGCGCGACAAATTGCCAGATGCCGTGGTGCTCGATCTCATGTTACCTGGAATCGATGGCTTGGAGGTTTGTCGACGGCTGCGAGCGGTGTCTGATGTACCGATCATCATGCTGACGGCGCGCGATGCTGTGCCGGATCGCATTACTGGGCTGGATGCGGGCGCCGATGACTATATGGTCAAGCCGTTTGCCTTCGACGAACTATTGGCCCGGCTGCGTGCGCTCTTTCGTCGCCACAAGGCGGAATCTGCAACCGATATCCTGCGCTATGCCGACTTAACATTAAATCCACGCACACGCCAGGTCTTTCGTGGCTCGGATGAAATTCAGTTGACCGCTAAAGAGTTTGACCTACTCGAACTTTTCCTGCGCCATCAGAATCAAGTATTGACGCGTGAGCTAATCTACGAACACATTTGGAACTACGATTTCGGTGGGGAAAGCAACATTATTGAAGTCTATATTCGTTATTTGCGCTCCAAATTGGAGATTAATAATAAGCCACGTCTCATCCAAACGGTACGCGGTGTCGGTTACGCATTGCGTGAATCCTAACCCAGCACTTACTCTTGGCTCACGAGACCTTTATCTGGCGGAAATACAGTGGCTGCATGCTCCGCCAGAAATCTTCCACTACTGCACTTGAGGATCCAGCCCAACTGGATCGCGCAATGGCATGGGCTTCAAAACCTTTGGCGGTAGCGCCTAGATTTATGACGATTCGCCTGCGTCTCACACTTTGGTATACAGCACTTTTGGGAGCCACGCTCATTCTTTTTAGCGTTCTGGTCTATTGGTTGCTGGTTGTCAATTTGGCAGCTCAATACATTCAGGATGCCGCAACGCAGGCTACTACCGTTTCGCAGGCGATTAGCCGTCAGTTGGAACGTGATATTTACATCCTCGGGGAACCACTGCCTCCTGATCTCGACAATTTAACCCAGGCGCGCCTCTATGGTGTCCAGCTTGTTGATCGCCAAGGAATTGTCCGTGGCAAGAGTCATAACTTGAACACGATAGAAATTCCAGTGTCGCCAGAGATGTTGGCGGCGATTGGTCGTGGCAATGCCTACCGCGTGAACGTCACCTTCGATGGTGCACCTTTTCTGGTCTACTCGGTTCCGCTGCGTGTGGGGGATCGTATCGTCGCCGCCGTCCAGGTGGTTAAGCCGCCCGCGGAAGGAGCACAGAACGCAGTCAACCAAGTCAGCCGTTACCTGATCCTTGGCACAGCGCTCTGCTTGCTCATCGCAGCGGTGATCGGGGCCTGGTTGGCGCGGCGGACATTAGCACCAATCGATGAAATCACGACTACTGCCTCCAGCATTATCCTCGCCAAAGATCTAGGTCAGCGCTTGCGCATTCCGGGCGATGCCAGTGAAGTGGGTCAATTGGCAGCCACCTTTAATGAGATGTTGGACCGCATCCAGAACTTGTTTCGGGCACAAGAACGACTGGTGGCAGATGTGAGTCACGAATTGCGCACGCCTTTGACCTCAGTGCAGGGCAACATCGATCTACTGCTGCGCATGTTTAATGGCAGCGGCATGCAGCCCCAACAGACGGCCAATGCGATTTCATTCTTACCCGAAATTCTCAACGAGGTCGAGGGTGAGACCAAGCGCATGAACAACATGATCCGTGATCTGCTGTTGTTGGCACAGGCAGATAGCGGCGTTCTCCAATTGCAGAAAGAGCGTGTAGAACTCGATACCCTGTTGCTGGATGTCTATCGCCAGACGCGACGTCTAGCAGAGCGCACCAAAGGCGCTGGTGCCTTGGAAATTCGCATGGGCAGCGAAGATCAGGCGATGGTTTGGGGTGATCCAGAGCGATTACGCCAGGTTTTGGTTAATCTTGCCGACAATGCGGTCAAGTATACACCGAATGGCGGCACCATCACCCTGGGTCTGCAACATGAAGATGGTTGGGTCAAAGTTTCGGTCAAAGACACGGGCATCGGCATCAAAGAGGAAGATCAAGCGCATGTCTTTGAGCGTTTTTATCGAACTGATAAGGCGCGCAGCCGCGAGATGGGCGGTAGTGGACTTGGCTTGAGCATTGCGCAGTGGATTGCCCAGGCACACAATGGCAAGATCAGCGTTGAAAGCAGCTTGGGCGTTGGCAGCACTTTTACCCTCTGGCTTCCCGAATATTTGGAAGTCAGCCAGCCTATTCCCGATCTTCAGCCAGTGGTAGACCTATAAAAAAGGTCGTTCCCTTCTCTGGCTCGCTTCGTACCCAAATCTGCCCGGAATGGGCATCGATAATCGCTTTGCAGAGATAAAGCCCTAAACCAGCACCAGGCGCAGTGCGGCGTAAACTGGTATCCACTCGGTAAAAGCGTTCGAAGATGTGCGGCAACTCTTGCGCTGGAATGCCGATCCCCTCATCTGCCACATAGAGCACAACACGCCGTACACCAGAAGGGCGATCCCGAAAATCTTGCCAGCCGCCCAGGCGAATGCGTCCGCCGTTGGGTGAATACTTGATGGCATTGCTCATCAAATTAGTAAGCACTTGGCGCAGTCGTTCCTCATCGCCCCAAACCAGCGGCAATTTCTCAGGAAAATCCACCTCAATCTTGTGGGCATTGGTCTGTGTGCGATAGGCGTCTGCCACTTTGCGTGACAATTTTTCAATGTCCACTTCGTCTAGATCCAGTTTGAGTCCGCCCGCTTGAATACGGCTGGCATCAAGCAGGTTGTTGATCAGCGCCTCCAGGCGATCCGCTTCTTCCTCGATGATTTGCAGGCTTTGACGAGCTGTTTCGGCATCCCAATGAGCATCGGGGCGGGCCAAAGTCTGAGCATAGCCTTTGATGAGCGCAACCGGTGTCTTTAATTCATGGCTGATGATCGAGGAGAAGGTGTTTTTCATCTCCTCCTCTTCGCGGAAACGGGTAATATCCTGCGCGCTGATAATGATATTCACCAGACGATTTGCCTCGTCAAACAAGGGAGTGAAGGTGATCGTCAGGGTCACACGCTTACGACCGGGGCGGTTCAAATCACCTTCGCATCGTCGAACTTCCGAATTTGTAAACTCCAATGCCTCATCTGGCTGACATAGATCAGTACCTTGTACGTTGTCAAGGGGCAATACTTCGTGGCATAGTAAACCTACCAATTCTTCAGGATTCTTCTCTAAAAGGTCCGCCAAGACTTGGTTGACGACGAGCACACGCCGTTCCGCATCAAGGATCAAGACCCCATTGCCGCTGTGCTCGACAATCATGGAAAGCAGCGTGCGTTCTGTTTCGAGTTGCGTATATAAGCGAGCATTGCGTACCGCCGTGGCTGCCTGGTCAGCAAACCCTTGCAAGAATTGCCAGTCGAGTTGGGTAAAGGCATATTCATTGCGGAAGAGATAGATTACCCCCAGCAATGCATCTTCAAAAAGGAGCGGTAGCCCAATCACTTGCCCCAACGACATATCCAAGCGTTCTTCGATCTGGCGCACCCTACCTTGCAGATCCAAAAAATGGGGATCGAGCTGCATGCCACCCGGATCATTGTCGTACTCGCTCAGAATGGGCATCACATCGAGCAACGGTTCAAAGGCCGAAAGCATATTGACCGAAATGCCAACAGCCGCACGAATCTCGAATAGCGGCTTGACAATTGAATTGGCCTCCATGCTTTGCGAATCTTTGGCGAGCACAATCAACCCAGCACGGCAACCTACCATCTCCACAGCGCCCGACAAAATGAGGCGCAAGAGGCTAGGCAGGTCGAGGCGCGAGGTCATTGCACGTGTAATACGTAGTAAATATTCACGTTGACGTAGTTGGTAGGTGGCAAGAAGTGCAGGTGCGTTCATTTTATAAGTAAATTGTAGGCTAAAATTGTTTGATTTGTATTATACTGTAGTTTGAAAGATGTTAACTATGGCGTTCATACGGGATCATGAGTTGTATAAAGATTTAGATTCGGCTTCACCAGAAGATAATATTGAAGAACAATCTTGGTTAGAAGTAGGTTTTGCCACAGATCCAGGCAAAAGTGGCAAAGTGAACCAGGATTATTACGGCATTGTCGAAACCAACTACCTGCTCGGCCAACAGAGTGATGCGGAAACCCCGATCATTGTGGGTGTGGTTGCTGATGGCATTAGCAGCAGCAACAGCAGCGACATTGCTGGACAGCTTGCGGTTGAGACAATTCGCCGGGTGCTGATTGAAAATCCCAGCATTCCGATTAAGCCACGGCTCGACGCTGCGATTCGACGCGCCAATAAAGAGGTCTTCCGCATCGTCCAAGAGAATTCGGCTTATTCGGGCGCAGGCGCTACCATCGTGGCAGCGGCCTTTGCTGCCGATCAGCTTTATGTCGCCCATTTGGGTGACAGTCGCGCCTATTTGATTCGCAATCGCAAGTTGCATCTGCTTACTGTCGATCATCGTTGGGGGCAGGAAGCAGTGGATGCGGACGAGCTTTCGCCCGAAGAGGCAATGGCGCATGCCGACCGCAATTTGATCACACGCATCTTGGGTGTTACAGCCCAAGTTGAGGTCGACCACCAGATCATTGACATCGAAAAGGGCGCATTCGACCCCAACAAGATTCAACGCTGGCCGCTCGTTGATCGCATGTGGATGCAGCCAGGCGACATTGTGCTCTTGTGCAGCGATGGGTTGAGCGACGTCCTACCCGCCCACCAGATCGAGGCGACCATCAATCGTCATCCGCCGCAGGTGGCAGCCCAGCGGTTGATTGATCTCGTCAACGCTGCGGGTGGCCCCGACAATGTCACCGTACTGATCTTCAAACTTCCAGCACCAAAGTCGAATGGTGTCGCCTGGACACCTGAAGGCACTCCAGTTCAAGCAAGCAAGAATCGACCCAACTATCTTTTACGCACCTTGACGATTTTGCTCATGCTCGCTGCGTTAGCCAGTGGTGTCTGGGTGATCAAAGAGCGGTGGTCCTTGCGGAATCTGCATCTGCCCACCTTTCAGATAACATCCACGGCAACCGATGGTGGAGCAGCAACAGACCAGAGTGTGGAGGGGCCGCCATTCAAGATTGTCCAACCTCAAGCTGGCGCCAAACTGGGCGGCGTACAACATTTTGAGTGGAATAACACTACGCCGTTGAAAGAAAACGAAAGTTACGAGCTGCTCATCTGGTCGGCCACTGCCGAGCGTGCGACAGCCAAAGCCGTGGGGGGGCTCTCGCAAGAAAACAAACGCATTCTGAACCTCAACTCGATTGGACTCACGCCAGGAGAGTATCGTTGGGGAGTGCGGATCGTGCAACTGGAGACCGGCAGCGAAGTTGCTTACCTGGGCGGCGACCAGACGTTTACCTACACAAGTAAGTAGCAGGCGGCAGGTGGCAGGTGGCAATTCAACATTGCTACTTTGCAACCTGCAACTTGCATCCTGCCTCCCTCCTCTAGTATCCTTTCCCTATTATGTCTACCCCTCTCGCCGCTTGGACCGTAATGGTCTATCTTGCCGGTGACAACAATCTTGATGCAGCCGGTGTCGACGATCTCCTGGAGATGAAAGTGGTTGGTTCTACTCCCGAGGTCAATGTTGTCGCGCAGTTTGATCGGCAAAGCAGTGTGTTACAAACTCGTCGCTTTTACCTGCGCCAGGGCGGCGACCTCGATGCAGATGTCGTGGCCGAATTAGGCGAAACCAACACAGGTGATCCGGCTGTGCTTGCCGACTTTGCCTCGTGGGCGATTACGACCTATCCAGCCCAGCGCTACATGTTGGTCATTTGGAACCACGGCTCAGGCTGGGATGACAGCGATATTTACGCAGCAGCGCGCAAAGAGGCCAACGTGGATATCGTGCATCGCGGCATGACGGTTGCTCCAGCGGACAATGTAGCCCAAGGCACTGTGGCTCTACAACAACTGCGCCGCATCACCAGTGGTCGCAAACGGCGTGCGCTCTTTCGCTCTACCATTCTTGAAGCCATCCGCACACGCGCCATCGCCTTTGATGATGCCGCCCAGGATTTTCTAGACAACATTGAGTTAAAGCGCGTTCTTGCTTCGATCAAGAAGATGGCCAAAGAGAAGATTGATCTGCTGGGCATGGATGCCTGCATGATGAATATGCTTGAGGTAGGCTATCAGCTACGCAGTAGCGCATCGATCTTGGTTGGTTCAGAAGAGATCGAGCCTGGCGACGGTTGGCCTTATGACACCATCCTCGCCCAGTTGGTCAAGACACCGCAGATGACCACCGCCGAGCTGGCAAAGCTAATTGTCGATCAGTATATCCAGTCGTACTCAGCCGGCGAAGCGGTTACCCTTTCTGCCGTTCAGCTAAGCAGCTTGGGTGACTTGCTGACCGAGTTAAACAAACTGGCTCAAGCGCTGCTCGACAATCGCAGCGACGATGCCCTGATGTTGGGACTCTATCGTGCCCGTCAGAAGGTACAGTCCTACGATGTTGCGGATTATGTGGACTTGGCCGATCTGTGCCAGCGGATTAAGCAACAAATTGCCAATCAGCCAGTCCAAGCGGCCTGTGAGGGTGTTCTTCGTGCAGTACAAACGACCGTGCTTACATCAGCTTTCAACGCAAAGCAAATGCGCGGTTCGCACGGTATCTCCATTTATTACCCACAGCGCGAGCTTTCCCCTCTCTATAACCGCCTGGACTTTGCCAAAAAGTCAAAGTGGGATGAGTTTCTAAAGGCAATTCTGGCCTAGTGCAATGTCCGTATAATTTTTAGAAATAGGATCAGTCTGCTTCTTCGAGAATAGTCACAATCTATTTCTAAAAATTAAGTAGGCGGACTACTAGGAAGAAATGAACTCAAGGGCGCAAAGAGGCAAAGACGCAAGGCAAAGAAACGGCATGGAAGGTTTCATGCTCTTTTCTGAAAGATGACCAGCAAGATAATTCCTTGCGACGTTGCGCCCTTGCGTTGAAAAGCCTTTATGTGCCCCTGTCCTTATACCACCCGATCTGTCAACGGCTCCCCGTTTAGAAGATGCACAACATTTTCAAAGTCGCCCCACGGAGTTGCATCGTATGCGTCCGTGCCTGCTGCGGTATGGGGTGTGAGCAGCACGTTGTAGCTTGAGGTGCGAGCCAGCGCCACCAGCGGATTATCGAATAGGATTGGCTCATACTCGTAGGTGTCAAGTGCGGCCCCGCCGAGCTGCCCATTCCGAATTGCTGCGGCTAAGGCAGGCTCGTCAATCACGCTGCCGCTGCCACAATGGACCAACAGCGCGCCTCTCTTCATCTGGGCAAAAACGGCACGATTGAGCGACTGATCGGTCTCCTGGCTATAAGGTAACAATGAGCAGAGGATGTCGCTTTGCTGATAGATTTGCTCCGGCGGAGCGTAGGTAAGGTTAAACTCTTGCTCAACACTGGCGGGCAACCTTTGACGTTTGTGGTAGAAAAGCTGGCGCAGTCGCATCGGCTTGAGCATCCGTGCCAGTTCCACACCGATCTCACCAAAGCCTAGGATTCCTACATTGCTTTGATAGAGATTACGCACCTCATGACGCTGCGACCAATTGTAGGCGAAGACGTTTTCATCGGTGCGCCGTGAAGTGCGCCAATTGCCAGCAGCAGCTGCTACAGCAGAGACCTCGCGCACTTTTTTCACTAATGCCAGTATCTGGAGCAACATGTGCTCTGCCACCATAATACAGCCAACCACGGGAGTTGCGCAGACCGGGATACCCGCCTGTTGGGCGGCGAGCAGATCAATGTCATAGGTTAGCGAACCGAGGCGTTGGATCAAACGCAGCTTGGGTGCCTTCGCCAGCAGTTGCGCATCGATAGGTCCGGCACGCTCGCTGATCAGAAAATCACAATCAGCAAGCTGCTGCGAGATTTCTTCGCGTGCGTGATGGGACAAAAAAGTAACGGCGAGGGAATCTGGAGCATGTTTGAGTGCTGACCGTTGATGGCGTGGGCTACGTTCGGTCAGAAAGAGCAGTGTATGCCTCATCTAGCTTTGCAGTTTCTTCACTAAATCAATGTAGCTCTGCATCGCCGTCTCTTGCGCAGTTCCTTTTACCTTGGCCCATGCATCGTATTTTGCACGAGCAATAAAATCGCTAAAGCCAGGTCGGTTTCCCTGCACGTCACCAACCGTTGCTTGTTTGTAGAAGGCGTACAATTGGAGCATCGTGTTGTTGTCAGGCTTTTTGGCCAGTTGCGTGGCTGCTTGACTTGCTTCTTCAAAAATTGTTTTTAGGTCAGACATAAGAGCCTCTGTTTCATCGTAATCGACATGAATGAACTGCAAAATTGCGGATTTCAGAATGCGGATTGCGAATTGTAGCGCCGCTTGTGACTTGCAGTTTCATCGTTATGGATGCGGCAGTCACATTGCCTAAAAGAATGATACACCTGAAGTGATCCTCAGGCAATCATAACGCAATCGCTAATAGAACAATCCACCTGGGACGAGTATAATCCCACTATGGCACAGATCCATCATCCCAAAGCCACGCCTAAACGGCCTCTTGGCGAGCCAACGCGCGGCAAAACGGCACGCAACCGACTGCGGCGTGTGGATAACTTCTTGGCGATGTACGATCCTAGGCTGATCCGGCGCAATGATGGCGAGTTTGCACAGGCATGGTTTGTCGATCTCGGCTACGGGTCCGAGCCGTGGACAGCGCTAGAAAGTGCAGAGCGGCTGCGGAAACTCAATCCGCGCTTGCCCGTGCTAGGGGTTGAAATCGATCCCGAACGGGTGGCAGCCGCACAACCCTATGCCGATGCGTTGACCCAATTTCGTCTCGGCGGCTTTAACGTGCCGCTACAGTCGTTAGCCACAGGTAGAGTCGAAACAGCGCGCGCCATCCGCGCCTTTAATGTGCTTCGTCAATACAACGAAACAGCAGTTGCTGACGCCTGGGCACAGATGATGAAATGTTTGCTGCCGGGCGGACTTTTGATTGAAGGCACTTCTGACCCATTGGGTAGGATTTGGGTGGCGAATGTGTTGAGGAAAGGAGAAAGGGAACTGGGGAGTAGGGGAGATAGGGAGAGTTCCACGACAAATGATCACCTGCCTCCTGCCACCTGCCACCTGCTCGTCTTCAGCAGCAATTTCCGCACTGGCTTTGATCCAGGCGAGTTTCAGGAGCGGCTACCGAAGAACCTGATCCATCATATGGTAGAAGGAGAGTGGATCTTTGACTTCTTTGCGGCGTGGAAACGGGCAGCGGCGGCAACCACAGCTTATAAAACATTTGGCTTGCGCCAGTGGTTTGCGGCCGCAGCGTTACAGCTTGCAGAGCAGGGTTACGTCGTCGATACAAGGCGCAAGTGGATTGCGAATGGGTATCTACTACTTTCTTTGACTCCATAATAAAAAGAGCGCAACGACCGGATAATCGTTACGCTCTTATTCTCTCGCTTGTTTGAAATTACAGAATTCTTCGGCGATGGGTTACTTTTTCGTGCTTGGCTTCGTGAATTTCAGGCTCAAAGAGCACATAGTCAGCTTCGACCGTGTGCCAATAATTCTGGATATGCTCGGATCGCTCGGCAGAAACTGGGAGAGCTTGTCGGTCGATTTTGGCAACAGTGCCATTCTTGCGCACATCGGCATTGATGGAGGCGTTGATCATTAGATAGACTCCTTTGTCTAGAAACAATTTTGAAAGAACTTTACAGCTTTCTCCGTTTTGTTACAACACCATTGCATTGTAACAAAAAACTATTAAAAAGCAATCCGACATTTGAACGATTCATTCGTTGTTTTGTGTAACAGCGTTTTGTGTAACAGCAAGACTCACATTCAATATTATACGCATAAACCTTGCGCCTAACATGTAGCTTTCCTAACAAATAGCATTTACATGGCAGCAGTTTCACTTGAATGTACACGTGCTGTGCTAAAGAACACCTTCTCCTCGCCGGAGACTTCAGCATCAGCATTGATTCTGATTGCAGCACTCAATTTGATATCTACTGAGGAAGTACCGAGCAGCAGTTCGACCTTGCCAGCTTCGATGCCATACTGCATGTTACGATTAAAGTAGGCAAGTTGGTTGGCATAGAGTGTAAACGTGATCTGCTGCTTCTCGCCAGCCTGCAAAGTGACGCGCTTAAAGCCTTTTGGCTCACTTGATTGGCCGTGTCACCGATGCTTCTCGGTGGCGAATATAGAGTTGGACGACCTCGTCGCCTGCAACCTGACCGACGTTGGTTACACGCAACGAAATCTCGACACTCTCGCCCGCATTGATTTCGGTGTTCAAAAGTTGTAAATCGCTCAGTTCAAACTGCGTATAGCTCAGCCCAAAAGCCAAAGGGAAAAAGCGGTTCGTTGCTAGCGTCCACATAAGGTCCATAGGGAAAGATCAGGCGCCTGATGGCTTGTGGTTGTAGAAGAGCGGGATCTGTCCTGCGTTGCGTGCGATGGTCACTGGCAACTTGCCGCCAGGATTGATGTCTCCAAAGAGAGCATCGGCGATGGCGGCTGCCTTCTTCACCAGGGAACCATGCTTCGAGAATGGCAGGCACATGTTCCGCAATCCACGGCGAGGAAACCGGACGACCATTGACAAAGACAACGACAACCGGTTTACCAGTCGCCACAATCGCCTTGACCAGTTCTTCCTGTACGCCAGGAAGAGTCAACGAAGTGCGATCCCGGAATTCACCGGTCGAACAATCTTGCGTCAGCCCCGATTTGTCACCGACGACAACAATCGCCACGTCCGAGCGTTCGGCAAGAGCGACGGCCTCGGCAAAACCAGCGGTTGAGTCACCCAGCACGTCACAGCCTTTGGCATAGTAAATTGCGCTGCCTTGGCCAAGTTTGTCTTGCAGTGCCATCAGCACACTCTGAATCTCAACAAAGTTGTCTTCGGAGTTGGACCGACTCAGGCAGAGGCGTCTCACTTAGCCCGGCACCGTTCATGGCGACTAGAATTTCAATGTGAGCGGGATAGGAATAGTCACCGACCAGGTTGCGTAAATTGTTGGCGTTGGGTCCAATTACGGCAACCGAGCGTAAGCTCTTGGGCAACGGCAGCAAGTTGCCTTCATTTTTAAGCAGCACGAGTGACTTTTGGGAAATGGTATAGGCGAGTTGGCGTTGGCTGGCGGTGTCAAAGACACTGGCAACCCGATCCACATTGACGTATGGATTCTCGAACAAGCCGAGTTCAAATTTCAGGTGCAGATGGCGGCGCACCGATTGGTCAATCAAGGCTTCGTCGATCTGACCGTGATGAACAGCATCGAGCATGGGCTGGGCGTAACAATCACTCGTTGGCAATTCAACATCGACACCCGCTGTCAACGACATCTGTGAGGCTTCGGCTTTGTCACGTGCATATTCGTGATAGTTGTAGAGGCTGTTGATCGACATGTAATCGGAAACCACCACCCCATCAAAGCCCCACTCACCCCGAATCAAGTCGCTCATCAGCCACTTGGATGAGCTGACAGGAATGCCGTCCAACTCATGGTAGCCTGCCATCAAGGCGCGCACCTTGGCAACTTTTACGGCGGCCTCGAAGGGATGGAGATAGATTTCATGCAGTTCGCGCTCAGCAATGTGCGCTGGTGCCCAATTGAGGCCACCTTCGGTCACGCTGTAGCCAACAAAGTGTTTGACCGTAGAAATCACGCCCTGGCTGAGGTTCTCTCCTTGCAGCCCACGAATATAGGCCACGCCCATTGCGGCGATCAGGGTTGGGTCTTCGCCAAAGGTCTCCTCAATCCGTCCCCAACGTGGGTCGCGTCCGATATCAAGGATGGGTGATAGCCCTTGGTGGGCACCAACTGCGCGCATCTGCTTGCGAATTTCACCGGTCATCGCCTCGGCAAGTTCTGGTTGCCAACTGCTGGCCAAGCCAATGATCTGTGGAAAGGCGGTAGCATTGCGCGCTGTGTAGCCACTACAGCATTCCTCGTGGATCAGCGCTGGAATGCCCAATCGTGTCTGCTCCACCAGAAAGCGCTGAAGTTCGTTGCTCAACTTGGCACAACCAATGGGATCGAGGCTGGAGGCTCCCGCCAGCCGTGTGATCTGACCAATGCCATGTGCGAGCTTTTGCTGGGCTTTGCTGCGGTCAAAGGATTGATTATCGAGCAGCTCATAGATCCAATAGCTGCCGATCTGGGCGATTTTTTCCTCAAGTGTCATCAAGGAGAGTAGATTAGCCACCCGTTCCTCGATGGAAAGGTTGGGGTTTTGGTAAGGGTAGGTGATTTGTTTCATAGCCGTTTTTTGAAAGGTTGTCTCAAATTAATATCTGTTGGTATAACATCGTAACCGCTGGTTGTCAACAGTACTTGAGAGCTTGCACCACTTTCAAGAACCTGGCACTGATTCAAAGGCCGTGTGCTTTCGGGCTGGCTGATTGTGTGTTACACTACACTTTGAAACACTCTTCTTACCTGTTCACAATATCTATAATGCGTGGATACGCACTTGTGGTTCAAACAGGCCCAACCTTTATTAAGTACAGGTCTGACCCAATTTTCAATCATGCGTACCATGAATCATTAAGGAGAAGTTTGTATGGCATCTCAATTTACAGTCGCCTCCCCAACCAATCGCCTGATTGGGGATATGCCCAAGATTGGCATCCGTCCAACCATTGATGGTCGTCTGGGTGGTGTGCGCGAGAGTTTGGAAACTCAATGTATGAATATGGCGCAAGCCGTGGCCAATCTGATCACGAGCAATTTGCGCCATTACAACGGTATGCCTGTGGAATGTGTCATTGCCGATTCGACCATCGGCGGTGTGGCTGAGGCCGCAGCCTGTGCCGAAAAGTTCCGCAAGGCTGGTGTCGGGGTCTCGATCACAGTGACACCGTGTTGGTGCTACGGCTCAGAGACGATGGATATGGACCCAAGCCTGCCCAAGGCAGTCTGGGGCTTCAATGGCACCGAGCGACCGGGCGCAGTCTATCTGGCGGCAGTTTCGGCAGGGCACAACCAGAAGGGGCTGCCCATCTTCAATATCTACGGCCGCGATGTCCAGGATGGTGGCGACACATCGATTCCCGACGATGTGCAGGAGAAACTGCTGCGTTTTGCTCGGGCTGGGCTTTCAGTCGCCGATATGCGTGGCAAGAGCTATTTAGCGATGGGTGGCGTGTCGATGGGCATTGCTGGTTCAATTGTCAACCAGGAGTTCTTTGAAGAATTTTTGGGCATGCGTGTCGAAACGATTGATATGGTCGAGTTCGTACGGCGCATGAACGAAGGCATCTACGACAAAGATGAGTTCGCCACAGCGCTTGCCTGGGTCAAGCAGAATTGCAAGGAAGGCAAGGATTACAACCCTGCGGACAAACAACTCAGTCGCGCCCAGAAGGACGAAGACTGGGAAGTTTCAGTCAAAATGGCGCTGATTGCGCGCGATTTGATGGTGGGCAATCCCAAGTTGAAGGCACTCGGTTTTGGTGAGGAGTCGAATGGACACAACGCCATCGCCTCTGGTTTCCAAGGCCAACGTCAATGGACCGATCACCTACCCAATGGTGACTTCCTGGAAGCAATTCTCAATTCGTCCTTTGATTGGACCGGCATCCGCGCTCCTTACATCGTTGCCACCGAAAACGACGCCATGAACGGAGCTTCGATGTTGCTAGGCCACCTGCTTACTGGCACCGCCCAGATCTTTGCCGACGTGCGCACCTACTGGTCACCGGCTGCGGTGAAACGAGTTACTGGCTATCAACTGAGCGGACGCGCGGCAGGCGGCATTTTGCATCTGATCAACTCCGGCCCTGCGACATTGGACGGAACAGGGCAGCAGAGCCGCAACGGCGAACCGGTGATGAAGCCCTACTGGGAAGTCACGTCCGCAGAGGCACAAGCCTGTCTCGATGCCACCACCTGGCACTGTGGCATGCTGGAATATTTCCGCGGCGGCGGCTGGAGCACACGCTTCCGCACCAAAGGCGGCATGCCCGTGACAATGTGCCGCGTCAACCTGGTCAAAGGACTTGGCCCAGCCATGCAAATCGCCGAAGGCTGGACCGTCGATCTGCCGGACGATGTGCATACCACATTGGACGAGCGCACCAACCCCACCTGGCCGACCACCTGGTTTGTGCCCAACACCACGGGCAGCGGCCCCTTCCGCGATGTGTACACGGTAATGAACAACTGGGGAGCCAACCACGGTGCAATCAGCTACGGCCACATCGGCGCCGACCTGATTGCCCTCTGTTCGATGTTGCGCATTCCGGTCTACATGCACAACGTTCAGGAAGAACGCATCTTCCGTCCCTCGGCCTGGACTGAATTTGGTGCCAATGAGCCAATGGGTGCAGACTTCCGAGCTTGTGCAAATTTTGGGGCATTGTATAAGTAACTAGAGATTAGAGATTAGAGATTGTTTGATAAGCAATCTCTAATCCCATTGATTCCACGCATGATTCGATCTCCTCGTAGCGTACCTTCGAACCAGCACGCAGCCATCTCACTCCAAGCAGAACGGTACTCCCTTGTGGCAGCGATAACGATCCTGGCACTTGCAATTGCCGCGCAGATGCATCGTTGGTTGTTCTATGGTGGCGTGCCTGTCACTTTCCGTGGCGAAAATGTGCCTGAGATCAACTACATCTGGCTGATCCGCCAACAGATGGAGGCAGGGCATCCATTGACGCTCTGGCTACCGAAGTTTATTGGCGGTGAGGCGGTCGCCACCCATGCGGCCTATCCACTCTATTGGGGGATGGCGCTGATTTCCTTGCTGCTTCGTGGGTCGGTGGAGCAGGTTTATATTGGTGCTGAGTTTGTACTCTTTTTGGTTGGCGCGCTGGGAACGTTTGCGTTGGTGCGTCGGCTCACGAGAAACCTTGCGGCTGGGATCGTGGCAGGTGCAATTTTCAGTTTAATCCCTGCTCATCTCAACGCCATCGAAGGCTTTTATCTACAATGTTCGTGGATGTTGATCCCTTGGCTATTCTGGCAGATCGAAGTGCGTTGCACATCTGAGCAACCGTTACGGGCACGCGATGCAGTCGCACCCGGCATTCTGATCGGAATCCTGTTGCTGCTGTCGATCC
This sequence comes from Caldilineaceae bacterium, assembly GCA_046328715.1. Taxonomy (GTDB): domain Bacteria; phylum Chloroflexota; class Anaerolineae; order Caldilineales; family Caldilineaceae; genus JAXLWB01. The sequence continues at coordinate 60,339 of JAXLWB010000016.1, forward strand.
AGATGCCGATGATGATGTTTCCCTATCTTGCGATCTACTGGCTGCTTCGAGAATGGCAGAGTTGGAGTTCCGACACGTCGCCGCTACGTTCGCAGGGTTGGTGGCGGGCACACGGTCGCATTTGGGTGCTAAGCGGTCTAATCGGCGTCGGAATTTCTCTAAGTTACTATTTGCCCACAGCGCTTGAACTTTTTAATTTGGGTTGGAGCCGCTACGTCAATGATGAGTTAGGTGTAACGGTCGACCTGTCGTTTTTGTGGTTTATGCTGAGTTATCGCTGGTCTTCCGAGATGACGACACTTCGTTGGCACCATATCTCTTGGTACCTGGGTGGATTAGCGATTGGGTTGGCGCTGTTCGGCTGGATGAGTTGGATTCGCAAACGGATCGCCTGGATTTATTTTGTCTTTGCACTCCTTTCGCTACTCTTGTTGGTCGGTGAAAGCCTGGGGTCGATTCCAAACTGGGTTTATCGAGGAGTGGAAGCGCTGCCGCTGTTGAATGGCGTTCTGCGTCGCTCCTTTCGCTTTGTGCTGCCCTTCTCATTGGCGATCAGTGTATTGGCCGGCTTTGGCATTGAGAGTTTACTTCGTTGGACTCGAATCAAAACGTTGGGGATGATGCTCCTCATCGCCGCAGTTGTGAGTGGTGCGGTGCTGACCGATTATTGGCTGCATCGAGGCAACTTTCGAGTCATGGAAAGCTATTTGGAGCCGGACCGAGCTGCCCTGGTCGATTGGCTCAATCAACAGCCCAACACAGACCGCTATCTCATTCCCTTTGAATATGGGTTGACCGCTGATGGTTATCTGCGTGGCTACCATGTGGCTGCCATGCATCACCTGCTTGAGCGCCCCGGCATATGGGACGATTCGTTTGTTGGACACTACGCCAGCCGCAGGGCGGATGAGTTGATACAAGCCTGCATCGTAACCCATCCACTTTGGGCGAAATCGATCACACCGATTCTGGCTGCCATGCTCGATCTAGCAAACGTTCGTTACTACATTCTCAACGGCGATGTCAACGAGCAAAAGGAGCTGCTCACTGCGTTCCAAGCCTCGGAGATGCCACAGGTTTTCTCGCAAGGAACGTTGAATATCTTTGAAAACCCGGATGTACGGCCCTTTGTGCAATTCTACGCCGCAGCCGTGCGTTATGCAGGCGGTAACCTGGCAGGCGAATTTCAAGAATGGTTGCCCTTGACCAACCAGCGCAATCTTGCCCTATTCGACGGCGAGCCATCGACCATGAACTCAACGACGCAATCGATTGCTAACGTCCAGTTACTCGCAGAGATCGCCTCCATTGCCCAGCCAGAAGGGCAATCTACCTGGCAACGCTCCGCTCCCAACCAAATCGAAGTGGAGAGCACCTTTACAGAACCAGTCAATCTTGTCGTTGCCGAAGCGTGGTTTCCGGGATGGCAGGTCTGGGTCGATGGTGTGCAGAAACCGCTATTGCGTGCCAATTACGCCTTCATGGGTGTACAACTCGACGCAGGTCAACACACTGTTAAATTCCGCTATTCACCACCCTGGTACACCTGGTTCGGCTGGGGCGTTGCCGCTTTGGTTTGGCTCTTTGCTGCTCTGCTATTCAGTAGGACAGTAGGACAGTGAGTCAGTAAACTACTTCACTGCCCTACTGTCCTACTGATTCACTGACACACTGAATAATGATAACGAAAATACGACGATTTGCCCCGTGGGCAGCTTTCCTCTTGATCCTAGCCTGGAGTTGGCGGGTCTACGATCTGTGGAACCATATTCCTGCCTATGGCGATGCGCTGGAGGTGGCCTGGGGCTTTCGTTGGTATTACGAATCGCTCTTTGTCAATCATGTTTCTCCCCTGTTCGACCCGCTGATCTTCCATCCCAATGGCTGGCATACCGTGACTCTAGCCCACACACCGCTGCTGTTTTTCTTGGGGTCGCTGCTGATAAGTGCAGGGTCGAGTGTGGCTCTGACTTACAACCTGCTGGCGCTCAGTTCACTGGTGATTGCCTTTGCTGGCACATGGCGCTTTTTGCGACTTTACGCTGGCGAGTTCGCCGCAGTCTGCGCTGCGCTGGCCTATACCTTTTTGGATGCACGCTGGACGCGCGTCGGTGGTCACTTCAACATACTTTTTGCGACAAGCCTGTTACCCTGGTTTTTGTACGAGATGGCAAGGTTACAGAGTGGCAAAGTGGCAGAGTGGCAGAGTGATAGTGTGTTACGGCGCGCCGTGGTACGGCGTGTGATTACAGCCGGTGTGTTGTGGGCAGGGATGGTGCATTTTTCGCTCTATAGTTTATTTCTAACCGTTCCTGCCTTTACACTGTGGGGGCGCAAACTTTTCAGTTGGCAAAGCTTAGGTTGGGCGCTGTTGATTACAGGGGAGATGTTGGTTTTGGCGTCGCCACTGCTTTATCTTTACCGGGTGGGTGTACAGAGTGATATCACGATTGTGCCCAGCGTGACGCATGTCGCCTCGTGGGGGGCCAGTGTGGAGACGCTGTTTCTGCCGAGTGTGATGCATCCTTTTCGCTGGATGCGTGAACTCAGTGGCCTCGTGTTTACAGGCGCACAAGATGAGTCAACGATTATGAACTTTGGCCCCGTGACATGGCTGCTGGCATTGATTGGATTGGTGGGTGTGGTAGGTTCGTTTAAGCGTGGTGCCAACAATGTGCGATTTGAAACCACACCTACAAGCAAGCCATTCGGTCTGCTCTGGCTGACGTTGGCGTCATTGCTATTGGCATTGGGTGTGATCGTGCGCATCAATGGTGCGTTTGTGGAGAGTCATCCCACAGCATCGATCAATACGCTCATCTGGCAAGTGGGTCGTTGGGTAAAGCCCTGGCTCTTTGACCAGTCACAAGTGCCAACGGCTATTCAACTCGGCATCCCCTTGCCAGGCTATCTGCTGTTGGCGCTGATTCCATTTTGGGAGTCCGCCCGTGTGATTGCACGCCATGCGCTGATCGGAGGGCTGGGGTTGATCGGGCTGGCCGCGGTTGGGCTGGATCGCAGTTCACGCTCCTGGCAAGTTACGTTTGCCGTGCTCTGGTTGATCATCGCGTTGCCTGCGCCCATCGGCGATGTACCTTTACCCACACAGCCCCACCCGGCTTATACCTGGGTGATGCAACAACCACTACAACCAAGTGAAGGCATCATCGACCTCACTCCCAACCCGGCGCGCATGCTGGATGGTGCAATTGTCTATGCCACTGGACTGCACCATTTGCCCACGGTGTCAGGTGTGGGATCGTTTGCACCGTTAGCCATCCACAATTTACAAAAGTGGCTGGCCACCCACGAGGGTGACTACAGCTATGCGCAAACAGCCTACCTGCTGCGCCAATACGGGGTGCGATATCTGCTCTTCCATCGCCAACCGCCCAGCGACAACGGCATCTGGAATCAACTGCAGGCGAACCCTGACCTACGCGCCGACGATTGCTTTGATCCACCCACGGGACCTTCGCCCTGGAATTATCCAATCTGTGTGGCTGAGGTGTTGACGGGAACTGTTACACCTCAGTTTAACATGTTTGCAGAGGAAGGTTGGTCGGGTGCCGAGGATTGGGGACGCTGGGCAGAAGCGACGTCGCTGGAGGTTGGCTGGGTAGCGTTAAAGCCGCAGGCCCAACAGCTACACATTCATGCCTTCCCCAATTGCCTACCCGACCGTCAACAGCAGCTTGTGATTCAGGTCAACGGCCAGCGATTGGTCGAACATCGCTGGCAGGCGTGCGAAGAGTGGCAAGAGACATTGACCATTCCTTCTGGCTGGCTGCAACTAGGCTGGAACCAAGCGGAGTTCAGCTTTGCCTACGCTCTCCCGCCCGCTGACAGCACAGGGGAAACACGCAATTTGGCGGCAGGCTTTACAGAATTGAGGATTGAGTGATGGGCAAGCTTCAATCCTGGGTGCAACGGTTGGCTTCCTGGCTGGCATTTCTGCTGCTTTTTAGTATTGGCTGGCACACCTATCCGCTGAACAATCACATCCCAGCCTACGGCGATGCGCTCGAAGTGATCTGGGGGATCGAATGGTATCATGAAGCGCTCTTTGTGCAGCATGTTTCGCCCTTTTTTACACCCCTGATCTTTCACCCCAATGGTTGGCAAACCGCGACCTTGGCCCATACACCATTGCTCTTTTCCCTGGGTGCAATCCTACTGGCGTTGGGTGCAACCCCAGCGCTCAGTTACAACCTGCTGGTAATCGGTTCACTGTTGCTTGCCTTCAGCGGTGCACGACGCTTTTTTCGCAACTATGCTGGAAATATTGCGGCAACCGGCGCAGCCTTAGTCTTTACCTTCATCGGCCTGCGCTGGCAACGGGTGGATGGTCATCTTCATGTGCTCTTTGCCACCTCGATATTGCCCTGGTATCTGGATAGCCTCTACCATGCCTTGAGCAGGTTAGAGAATACGGGAAAGCGATGGCAATCCATCATCGTTCCTGGGCTATGGTGGGGAGTGATGATCCACTTTTCGCTCTATGCCATCTTCTGGGGGCCACTGGGATTTCTGATCGGTGGGTGGCACTGGTTTTCCGCTCGGCGAATGCGTTTACTGTCGGGAATTACGGCTGTGGCGCTATTGCTGGCGTCACCTTTGATTGTGCTCTATCTTCGCGCATCATCGATCGAGTTGCCGGAGAAGTTGCCCATAATCAATTTGCTCTTAGGTTGGAGTGTCAGCGTTGATAGTCTGTTCATTCCAAGCCGCAATCATCCGCTTGTTTGGATGCGAGATTGGGCGAATGCCTTGCACAGTGGACCATTTAACGAGTCGGGTGCGATGAATTTTGGCGTGATGACCTCGTTGCTGGTGCTCTTTGCGCTCTGGCAAGTTGTGCGCCAGAAGCGGCAGATGGTCGGTCACCTGGCCTGGTTGGCGTTGGTTAGCCTTGTGCTTTCGTTCGGGGTGCTGTTGCGTTGGAATGGACGATTTTTTGCGCTGCCGACATTGGCAAGAGCAGACGAACTACTCTGGTCCTTAGGGCACGCGCTGAAGCCCGCACTGTTTGATAGCACAACTCCCCCCGCTTTTTTTGACCAGGGGATTCCACTACCTGCCTATTTGTTGGCGATCTTTGTGCCCTTGTGGGACTCAGCGCGCGTGCTCGCCCGTTATGCCTTCGTCGCCAGCATGGGGTTGTTTGGTTTGGCAGCATTCGGGATCGACAGTCTGAAACGACCGCTACAATGGTTCTTGATTACACTCTGGCTGATCGAATCACTGCCACCGAGCACTGGCAATGTCCCTTTACCGCCTGTGACGCACCCTGCCTATACTTGGCTACGCCAACAAACATTAGCGCCAGGGGAAGGAATTATCGATCTCACAGCAGATCCGGCGCAAATGGTGTCGGGAGAGATCCTTTACGCCACGCAATTTCATCACAAGGCGACCGTCTCTGGCGTAGGCTCGTTTGTGCCTCGCCAACTCTTTTTCATCCAGAAAACGCTCTTCGCCGATCCCAACGCCTTGAGCAAACCAGAAACTGCCCAGCTCTTGCTTGGCTATGGAGCAAGCTATGCACTCTTTCATGTGCGTCAGCCCCAGGATTGGGCGGCTTGGGACAAAATCAAGGCGAATCCGGCCATGCGAGCGCTGGATTGCTACGATCCAGCTCCAGAAGTTTCGCCCTGGCCCTATCCAATCTGCATTGCGGAAATCTTTAAGCCGCCGCTTTGGCCCACGGTGAATGTGTTGCTGGACGACGGCTGGTCGGGTAGTGAGAGTTGGGGGGTGTGGGCAGAAGGAATGCGTTCTACGATGCGTTGGGTCGCCACGAGAGCGCGGGAAAAGAACTTACAGATCAAAGCCTTTCCCTACTGTCCAGCCAGCCAACCGCAAACGATTTCCATTCAGATCAAAGGCAAGATTATCGCCGATCACCAATGGCAAACGTGCGAAGAATGGCAAGATAGTGTTACGATTGCCGCCGAAAATATTACGGTAGGCTGGAATCAACTACAGTTTACGTACGGATACGCCATCTCACCGGTCGATGCGGACGGCAAAGCCACGGGCGATCCACGTCAACTTTCGGTGGGATTTAGCCAGATTGAAGTGAAGTGAGGATGCAAGATGCAGGTTGCAGGTTGCAAGTGCAAACACACTTTGCCACCTGCACCTTGCAACTTTTAAAAAGAGAGGGATTGCACATGAGTGAATTTCTGTATTATCTAAATGGCAAATTCGTTCCACCTAGTCAGGCATCGCTGGCACTCAACGATCTGGGCGTGGTCCGCGGCTATGGAATCTTTGATGCGTGGCGTACCTATGGCAAGGTGCCTTTTCGCCAAAAGGATCACCTGGAACGGCTCTTTAGCTCGGCACGTCAGATCGATCTTACAATGCCCTGGAGTCTCGAAGAATTGGATGCGATTGCTCACGAAACTTTGGCTCGCAACGGCAATCCCGAAAACGTTACCCTGCGCATGATTGTGACAGGCGGTGAATCATCGAACTTTATCATGCCCGAAGATAGGCCTTCGTTGGCAGTGATCGTAGCCACGGTCAAGCCCTATCCGGCCCAAATGTTTGAGACGGGAGCAAAATTGATTGTCGCCGATATGGATCGCTTTATGCCGACGGTGAAGAGTCTCAACTATATGACGGCGGTGATGTCTCAGAAGAAGATGAAGGCTGCCGGAGCGGTCGAGGCGCTTTATCGCAATGCTGACGGCTACATCAGCGAGTGTGCGGTTTCTAATTTTCTTATCTTCAAAGGCGATCAATTGATCACACCGGAAAGTGGTGTATTACCAGGCATCACCCGCAATGTGGTGATGGAACTGGCCGAGGATCGCTTTGAAGTCGTGATGCGCCCAGTTCACTTTGACGAAATCGCCAATGCTGACGAAGCCTTTATCACTAGCACCACCAAAGAAGTAATGCCGATTGTCCAGGTTGCCGACGTCACGATTGGCAACGGCAAGGTCGGCCTGCGCACCCAGGAGATGATGGGGGTATTCAGGACGTATACAGAGCAGGTATGCATAGAAGGTGGGAGGGGTGAGGGGTGAGGCAAGACTGATTCCAACCTCACCCCTCCCACCTCCAGCAATATTTTGATAGCACCAATTCCCAGTCTACGTTACGCTAGTCCCGTGATGTTCTGTGGGGCGACCGGAACGCACACTGGGCGGAGAGGGCGTAATCCATTGCACAACTGTGGCGACAAGCGTGCAAGGATTGCGCCCTCTCTATTTTTATTTTGGGGACATTTTGTCGCGTTTTTGTAGCCACCGCTGCGCGATGATCGATTGGCATGGAACGCCAACGGAATCTACCGCTGGAGCATGCACTGGTGAACAATGTATTTCAGAAGGAGGTGCATATGTTTACCAAACGAATCTACCTTCCACTCATCGGTATCATCGTATTATCCATGTTGGTGTCGGTGATTGGTGTTGCGTTTGCTGCTACACCTGGTGGCACAGGACCCGATGATGCGATGTCCCCAACCACGGATTGGCGCGAACTCAAGATCGGTGAGATACAGTGGTATGCCTTCCACTTTGATTATGACGCAGCTCGTGCGAACAAGAACATCGAAGTGCGGCTCTACAGTGAACCATACCAAGGTACGCTCCTCACCGTGCGTAACGAGACCCAGGCTGCGCTCTGGCGCAAGGATGGCAAGAATGAGTCCTTCGGTCGTGCCATGCCTTATAACCAGGATCGCAACAGCGACGGCAACCCCGATTTTGCACTCTGGTCTGGTCAATTGCGCATCTCTGGCACCTATTACCTGGTGGTAGAACATAACAAAGAAGTACGCCAAACGGTCTACTATCAGCTCGTAATCCAGGGTGAAGGGATCTCTTACCCAACAGCTACAGAACCAGCAAAAGCGGCAGAACCGACAGTTGCTCCACAAGCTGCACCAGCAGCCCAGGCTATCATGGAGAAGAGCCTGGCTGGAACCGGCCCAGACTATGCCATGACACCAACCAATGATTGGCAGACCATTCAAGCTGGCGAAACCCATTGGTATGCTTTCCACTTTGCCTATGATGAAAAACATGCCAACGAGCCGGTCGAAATTCGACTCTACAGTGAACCATTCGACACAGCGATGCTGACAGTTCACAACGAGCAACAGGCCGAGCAGTGGCGGAACAACGGCAAGCTTGAACACTTTGGCTGTTGTACACTGATCAATCAAGATAAGAACAACGACGGTAACGCTGATTATGCACTCTGGTCGGGTACCTTGAGAGTCTCAGGTACCTACTATATCGTCGTTGAGGTTGCCCCCAATACCACAGGGCCAGTGCACTACCAATTCACTGTAAGCGGTAGTGGTGTTTCGTTCTAAAGCCATCCGGCATGAAAGCGCCGTACTGGACAATAGGCAAATCCTTTCTTTGAGGTGAGATTCCTCAGTTTGATGACCCTGCCCTCACTGGTCGGCAGGGTCACGCTATTAGAAATCTCACGACCGCTCGATCCAACAGAGTAGTATGACTCTGCGTCAGGCAAACACCGTATGGTTCCAGTTGAACATGCCTTCTAGGCGACTATTTTGCGACGCTTACTGAACGTCAGCAATCCATTGGGTGCGCACCTTACAAAGGTAGAAGAGCCGTGCTGCACCGCAGCAAAAAAATGTTATACTGTTCTCAACCGTCGCCGTTCAGAAAAAGCAGTGGATGCGGGGGCCCTTGCTTAGCCTGAACGGTGGCGTCTTATTTTTAAAACAGGAGTTGCCGTCGATTGACGGCAACTTTTTTTTGTCCTCTCCGCCCTTTGCGGCGCTCCTGCAAAGTAGTATAATCCTCACAGCTTTTCAGATCTCCCAAATCTAATCATCTTCAAAATCACTTATGACCTCACCATTTTCACTTTCCGGAAAAGTCGCCATTGTCACTGGCAGTTCGCGTGGCATTGGCGAAGCGATTGCCCGTTCATTTGCCGAGGCAAAGGCCTCGGTTGTCGTCGTCAGCCGTTCGCTTGAGAATGCGCAGCCGATCGCCGATTCGATTACAGCCAACGGCGGCTCGGCGATCGCAGTTGCCTGCCATACGGGACGCAAAGAGCAGATTTTGGCACTTGTGCAACATACAGTCGATCAATTTGGTACTGTCGATATTCTTGTCAACAACGCAGCGACCAATCCTCACTTTGGCAACCTGCTCGATGCCAGCGATGAACAATGGCAGAAGACAATCCAGACCAACATCATGGGCTACTTCTGGCTGATCCAGGCTGTCACCCCGCTAATGACGCAACGTGGCTCGGGCAAGATCATCAACATTAGTTCGGTGGCGGGTATTACGCCTGGTCAATTTATGGGCATCTACAGTGTCACCAAAGCAGCGGTGATCATGCTCACCCAGGCATTGGCGCAGGAGCTCGGCCCACAGGGAGTTCAGGTCAATGCCATTGCCCCCGGTCTAATCGAGACCAAGTTTAGCGGTGCCCTGCTCAAAAATGAGCAACTGGTGGAAGGCATCACCAGCCGCGCTGGACGTGTCGGCCAACCTAGTGACATCACTGGCGCAGCCCTTTACTTCGCCTCCTCAGCGTCTGACTATACGAATGGACACACCCTGGTGGTTGATGGGGGGATTGGAAATTTTGGAGTGATTTAGAAATTAGAGATTAGAGATTGGGAGATTAGGAGATTGCGTACGTTCAATCTCCCAATCTCCTAATCTCTAATCTCCATGCCTTCGGGGGAAACTCATGCATAACGAACAACGACAACGAGCCCGTACGCTTTTGCAGGAAAAAGGGATTGAATGTGCGCTCTTCGCTAGCCGGGAGAGCGTGGGGTGGCTAACTGGTTTTGTCGCTCCGGTGAATACAGGACCAAACTTTTTTGCGGGTGCGCCACCCCTGGTCTGGTACGAGGCAGGCAAGTTTACCTTGATTGTATTGGATGGCTGGGGTGCCGCGGCGGCTGACTTTGGCAAAGAAGCCGATGGCGAAGTGGTCACCTATCCGACCTACACGATCCAGGCGCCGATTCAAGGGACAAAGAACTTGCAAGCGGCGCTCAAACCGATCTTCAAGAGCGGACGCAACGCTACTGCCATCGGAGTTGAGTTGACCCATGTGAATGCAGTCTCCTTTATTGCGCTCAAAGAAGCGGCACAAAATGGCAACTTTCCAAGCATCGATGGCTGGCTTAAGCCGTTGCGCAAGGTCAAAACTGCCGAGGAACTTACCAAGCTGCGCGAGAATTTTCACCTCTCGGATGTGGGTCATTTGGCCGCCCGAAAAGCAGTTCGACCTGGACGCACGGAACTCGAAGTGTGGGAAGATATCCACGCCGCTATGACGGTTGCCGCCGGTCAGCGCATTGCGATTGGCAACGATTGTGTAGTCTGCACCCGCGAAAACAACATCGGCGGCTGGCCCGGCGATTTGATGATCCGGGAAAACGACTCGGTGATCGTCGATCTGAGTGCGGTAAAGTACGGCTACTGGAGTGATAGCTGCGCCACCTACTACGCCGGCACGCCTTCACAAAAGATGCGTGAGATGCATGCGATGGCACTCGAAGCTCAAGCATTGGGCAAGTCGCTTCTCAAGCCAGGTGCCGTTGCCAAAGAGATCGACAAAACCTTGCGTGACTTTGTCGCCAAAGCAGGCTATCCAGTCTATCCGCATCATACAGGACATCAAGTTGGTCTCTCCGGTCACGAAGATCCACGCATCGTACCCTATTGCGAAGAGGTGCTTGAGCCAGGCATGGTGATCATGCTCGAACCAGGCACCTACTTTCCACGCGAAACTGGCGTACGGCTCGAACACGCCTATCTAATCACCGAGACCGGCTGCGAGCAGATCACGACTCATGAGATCGGCATACTGTAGAACAAGATAGTTTCTTGTTCGTTTACTGTGCGCAAGAGGTTTTCTTGCGCTACAAACTAAAGGAGAAATCCTCATGCGACAAGCAATCCAAGCGCCGGGCACGATGGCTCCGGCTTCCCCGTATGCACAGGCCAATCTGGCAAGTGGTAAGACGATCTATGTATCCGGTCAGGTCTCGAACGATCTGGCCACGACCAAGCCGGTTCCAGGCAATTTGCGCCAACAGACCGAGCAGGTTTTTCGCAACTTGGAAACGATCCTGACGGCGGCGGGTGCCTCGCTTAAGGATGTGGTGCGTTGCGGCGTCTACCTCACTGACATCAATAACTTCGCCGAGATGAACGCCGTCTATCGCGAACACTTCAGCGATCCTTATCCCGCCCGCTCCACAATTCAATGTGTGTTGGCACCGGGGTACTTGGTGGAGATTGATTGCGTGGCGGTTATCAACGAGTGAGATTGGAGATTAGAGATTGAGAGGGTCGGACATTCAATCTCTAATCTCCAACCTCTTCCTATAGATTCGGAGCATACTTCATGGTTATTAACGATCTCGAAACCCCCGTCGCCATTATCGATCTCGACAAGGTAGAACAGAACATTGCTCGGGTACAACATTACTTAGCGGAGCACGGCATCGCCAACCGTCCGCACATCAAAACGCATAAGATTCCGGCCATCGCCAAGATGCAAGTGGAGGCAGGTGCGATTGGCATTACTTGCCAGAAGTTGGGCGAGGCTGAAGTGATGGCGGACGCAGGCATCCAGGATATCTTTCTGCCCTACAATATTCTGGGTGAGTCAAAGTTGAAGCGACTGGCTGCACTCTGTCGCCGTGTCAAGATGTCGGTGACAGCGGATTCGGAAACCACAGTGCGTGGTTTGTCTGATGCAATGACAGCAGAAGGAATCGATCTGGAAGTATTGGTCGAGTTTGACACGGGTGGTCACCGTTGCGGGGTGCAGACGCCCGAAGAAGCTGCGGCCTTGGCCCGTCTGATTGAAGATTCGCCGGGTCTACACTTTGGCGGATTGATGTGCTACCCAACAAGCGACAACACAGATGATTTCGTGGCGCAAACTCGCCACTTATTGGAAGCAGATGGCATCGAGATCAAACAGGTCAGCGCTGGTGGTTCACCAGGCCTGTGGAAAGCGCATACACGTGGCCAGATTACAGAATATCGAGTGGGAACCGTGGTCTATGGCGACCGGGCAATGATCAAATCCGGTGCCATGACACCCGATCAGTTGGCGATGCGCATCATCTGCACCGTTGTCAGCCGCCCTACTACAGATCGGGGCATTCTGGACGGCGGCAGTAAAACCTTTTCCTCTGACCATGCGGGGGAAGGTTTCGGGCTGATTCTGGAATATCCCGAGGCGAAGATCTACAGCCTCAATGAAGAACACGCCTATGTTGACTTCAGCGCATGCACAAACAAACCTGTCGTCGGCGAACGGGTCAGCGTGATCCCGAATCACTGCTGTGTCGTCTCCAACCTATTCAACCAAATTGTCGGCGTGCGTGGCGATCAAGTTGAGGTGGTGTGGCCGGTGGCGGCACGAGGACTTTTAACATGAGTAGATGACAAGATGAGGTAGCCTTGACCTGTTCTCATCTTGTCATCTTATCAGTATCTCCCAAACTCTTCCGCCAGGGGTGTCAGCATCTCCAACTTCCACGGTGCCACCTTGGGGGCGACCGAACAGGCAGTGCTGAGGATGTAGCCACCGCCGGGCATGCCAGTGCGGATGCGGTCAGTGGCGTGATCGATGACAAATTGTTCGGTCTTGCAACTGAGCAACTCGACCGAGTTCATGTTGCCCTTGATAAAAACTTTGTCGCCGATCTGTTGTTTGGCGGTCGCCAGTTCGGTGTTGCCGAGTGGGGGCGGATCCAGAGTATCGATGCCCTGTGTGCCAGTTTCGAGCATCAGATCGAGCCGATCACCGATGCTGCCGCAGGTGTGCGTGTAGATGGGGACGCCTGTAGCCTTAACGGCATCGGTCACTTTTTTCTCGTAGGGCACGACAAACTGTTTGTACATCCGAGGCGAAAGGAAGGGTCCGCCGACAAAGGCTGAGGACATCAACACCGCGTCGACACCATGTTGCGCCTGTGCCACCGCCCAGGTGATCGACTCTTCGCTAAGCCGATCCAGAATAGCATGGGCTTTGCCTGGATCGATGATAAAGGTCATCAGGGCTTGCTCGTAGCCGAAAAGTTCGAGATAGTGAGTGAGCGGCGAGAAGATTTCGCCGTGAACCGACACGTCATCGCCCACTCTGCGTTTGACGGCGTCGATGGTATCAAAAAAGTAGTCGGGCACTTGGGTCATAATGCCTGGCTGTGACTTTCCATTCAGCCACGGAATGTGGTACGTGTTCCAGACATAGCCCTTGAGCGAATCAACAAAGTCGAGATCGTCTGGGTCGATGGTGGCGAAATCGGCGCGAGTCGGCGCTGAATCGGCCGCTGGGTGCAGATGAGGGTTGTCGTCCCAGGGGAAGAAGGTTTTGTCGCCTGTATCCCAGGTCAGCCATTCGCCATCGGCATCCTTTTTGATCGACTGTACACGATCCAACAGATTGGGCGGTCGACCTGGCAAATTGACCAAGATGCCGTCGAAACGATAGCGACGTTGCATCGTCACCAAGGCTTCGGCAAAGCCTTCACTGGTAAACCATATCTCATGCGGCGTCAAGCCAGCATGGAGAAAATAGTGGCCGAGTGCCAGTTGACACATCACAGGTACACGGTCAGGAAGCTGATGGCGCATGGCCATATTAATACGCTGGCGGCTGTTCATACCGGAAGTAAACACGAAGTGAGAGAATCTGTCAACCGATAACAACGCGCTGCCAACGGATTTTTGGAGCGGATTGAGCGGATTCACCTTGCAAAATCCGTTCCCAAACGAGCAGGTGACAAGACTCCATGAATTTATCGAGTCAGTTGGGGAACGGATTGCTAACTTACAATCCGTTCAATTCGTTCCCCGAATCCGTTGTCAGCGCGCATCAAGGGGTCATCTATGAGCAAAATCGCAATTTTATCCGACAGTCACGATAACATTCCCGCTTTGATGAAGGTATTAGAGGCAGTAAGAGCGAGTGGGGCCGTAGCCTTGCTGCACTGCGGTGATCTCTGTGCGCCGTTTATGTTGGATCGCATTGGACAGGGCTTTACAGGTCCGATCCACGTTGTCTTTGGCAACAACGATGGCGATGGCCGGTTGCTACAAACCATCGCCTCAAAACATCCGCACATCACACTGCACGGCATCTATACCGAACAAACGATTGCCGAACGCCGTATTGCGATGATTCATTACCCCGAACCGGCACTGCGCATCGCACAGTCGGGCGAATTTGATTTGGTCTGCTACGGACACAATCATGACAAACATGCCCATCAAATCGGCAACTGCTGGCTGGTCAATCCTGGAGAATTATTGGGGATGAAAGGGAAGCCGACCTGGGGATTATACGACTCGCTCGCGCATCAGTTCGAGCATCAGGAAGTGCTCCTTTAGAACAGTTCACCCGGGGTTCAGTGAAGCAGTGGACAGCTTACGCTGACATAGTGTCTATGTTTCACTGAACGACCGAGAATGCAACAACACCGGTCTGTTCGAAGCGACCCCCAACTGGCTCAGACAGCCTCGGCTCGAGTTCGATTGGCTTGCACTTGAGCAGCTTTTCAACCAGGTCGCCTGCACGAAGGGGTTTGCTCAGATAGTCGTCCAGCCCTTCTTGGAGTAGCCGCTCGCGGTCACCTTCCAGTGCGTCTGCGGTGAGGGCGACAATCATTGGTCGTGTGCCTTCTTCCCATTGGGAACGGATCAGTTGAGTAGCGGTGATGCCATCCATTTCGGGCATGTGCACGTCCATCAACACGAGATCGTAGACGCTGCGCTGAAGAGCGGCAATCGCATCCACACCGTTATGAGCGACATCAGCCTTGTAGCCCAGTCGTTCCAGCATGCGCAGAATCACCTTCTGATTGACCACATTGTCTTCGGTCAACAAAATACGCAAAGGATGGCGATCGGCCAGTTTGCCGCTGGTTGCGCCTAAAGATGCTGATGTACCTGCTTCGGTACTTTCCGTGGAACTCAAATTGGTGCAGAGCTCGCTCAGGATATTGTAGAGCAATCCAGGACGCACCGGGCGCAACAAAAACGCAG
Organism: Caldilineaceae bacterium; assembly: GCA_046328715.1. Taxonomy (GTDB): domain Bacteria; phylum Chloroflexota; class Anaerolineae; order Caldilineales; family Caldilineaceae; genus JAXLWB01. The sequence goes on from JAXLWB010000016.1 coordinate 75,377, forward strand.
CAGATTGAAGCTGATTGGCTGTTTCGATATTCTGGGTTGTTACCAACAAGATCAGACGCTTGGAAAGCATCGTTGCGTCAAAGTGAGTGGTGAGCAATGCATTGTGGCGATTCCAAATGCGTGCATCCACCAGCAACAGAGTGGGCGAATTGGAAGCGGCTGCGTTTTGTTTCACCCAGGCGAGCAATTCCTCATCATTTTGGGGTGCAAGCGCGTTCATTCCCCATCGAGTTAATTGGGAAAGCAGCAGATTACGCTGGAGTGCATTCTGTTCGAGCAGTAGCACAGAGCGCCCGCTTAACAGAGGGTGATGATTCTGTTGATAGGGTTTCGGATTGGTTTTTAGCGACTCGACGGGAAGGGTAAATTGAAAGGTTGCTCCTGCCCCTTCCTGACTTTCCACCCAAATTTTGCCGCCCATCATTTCAACTAGGCGCTTGCAGATCGTCAGCCCCAAGCCGGTGCCGCCGTAGCGACGGGTGATCGAAGCGTCGATCTGGCTAAAGACCTGAAATAGGCGACGCTGTTGTTCTTTGCCGATCCCAATCCCTGTATCACGCACCTTGACATGCAGCAGATGGCTCAAACTCTTGGCAGTGCCATTGAGAGTCGGAGGCAGTACTTTGATCATTGCCGGGGAAAGTGTCTGGCTTTGAATGCTGATGACAACCTCACCCTTTTCAGTAAATTTGACGGCATTGCCCAGCAGATTGACCAAGATCTGGCGGAAACGGACCACGTCGCCCATAATCTCCGACGGCACATTCTCATCAAGCATGCATAGCAAATCCAGCCCTTTGCTATCAGCTGCAGGGGAAACCATGTTGAGCGCATCTTCGACACACTGGCGCAGGTCAAAGGGACGACGCTCCAGTTCTAGTTTACCCGCTTCAATCTTCGATAGGTCCAAGATGCCGTTGATGATGCTGAGTAGGGTGTCACTACTCTTCTGAATGATCTGCGCCAACTCACGCTGCTCGCTGCGCATCGACATTTCAAGCAGCATCTCGGTTGCGCCGACGATGCCATTCAGCGGCGTGCGCACCTCGTGGCTCATGTTGGCCAGGAAGTCGGACTTTGCCCGGGTCGCGACTTCAGCCGTTTCCTTGGCTTGGCGCAGTTGCTCCTCTACTTTGCGACGGCGGTTGATCTCTTCTTCGAGTGCAGTGGCTTTCTGACGTTGCAACTCGGCCTCGCGTCGTAACGCATCGGTCTGATATTGTAGTTCGAGCACTTCGCGCCGGTTTTCTGCTTCGATGCCTTTGATTTGCTTGTGAAAGGCATGGAAAAGTTCATGGTGTTCCAATGCCTTCTGCCAGTTTCCAGTCCTTTTGTAGAAGGTAGAGATGATCTCATGTGCGTCACACTGCATCCAGGCGGAGTTGGAGGCTTGGGCCAAGGCGAGCGCGGTTTGCAGTTCCTCCTCAGCCTCGACCATGTTGCCAACACCGAGCAGGGCATTGCCATAGTAAAGATGAAGTGCAGTGACCAGCCATTCATCCATCAAATGCGGATCTTTGACTAAGGCTTCGCGCAGATACTCTACAGCCTCCGCATAGCGGTCGAGGTGGATGAGGGCCATGCCAACTGAGTTGAGGGCATAGATTTCAGTTACTTCATAGTTGTGGTTGCGACTGCGATCCAGGGCCATCATTGCATGATGAAGTGCTTCCACAAAACGACCCGCAGCCAACAGTTGAATGGCATAATTGCAACGATAGCCAGCCTCGTGCATGTAGTCGCCACATTCGTGGAGAATGTTCAACCCACGTTCGCTGTACTCCACTGCGGTCGTAATGTCGTCGATGTGGCCATGCAGGTTGCCCAACGCTGCCAAGGCCAGCCCCTCGTGGTGGCGATCTCCGAGCCGTTGCCCAACGTCCAGGTGCTCTTGTAGATAGCGCAGGGCATCGGCGTAGCTTCCTTTGCGCATGTAAAAGGTCGCCATTGAGATGGCGATGCGCGCACGTGTCACCAGCAGATCAGGGCGTTGCTGGGTGATGACATGGGCGCGCTGCCACAGCGCCAACGCTTCATCCTGTTGCCCATTGGCTGCCAAGTAGCGCGCCTGTGCGACTTCACTATCGATGGTGCCACGCAAATAGGGGTGATCGGCAAAGATGCCTTCAGTAGAAAGACGGTAGGCTTCGCGTGCCAACCGCCAAGCCTCTTTAGGATCTTTGCCACGCAATTCAAAAGCAAGTTCGTTGAGCAGATCAATCCGTTCGATTACCGATTCAGCAGCGGCTAATCTTGCTTCCAATCGTTCAATGAGGTCCATGCGATCTCTCGAATTGCAAATTATGAATTACGAGTTACGAGCTATAGATAATGTAATTCGTAACTCGTAACTCGTACAGATTACTTTGCTCTTTCAATCACTTCCAAGCACTTATCAATTTCCTGAGTGGTGTTGTAATGGGTCAATCCAATCCGAACCAGCCCACCACTTTGTTCCACACCGAGTCGTTCCGAAATAGAGACGGCATAGAAGTTGCCATCCCAAACAAAAATATTCTCTTTGGCTAATGCCTGACCCAGTTGACTAGGGGTCAATCCTTCTTTACGAATCGAAACAGTCGCAACACGTTTGTCCCAATCGAAGCGACTGGTGATGCCGTAGATGCGTACACCAGGGATGGCAGTGAGGCCAGTGATCAAGCGATCAATCAGCGTCTGTTCGTATGTCCACAGCACTTTCCAGGCGGCCTTCAACTTGTTGCGTCGGGTATCGCTCAGGCTCGCTCCGCCGTAGGTAACACCAAGCTCCGCAATATAGTCAATCGCAGCCCCCGTCCCTGCCAATCCTTCATGGTTCTTGGTGCCGGTCTCCCATTTGCCAGGCAAGGCATTTCCGGCAGGGCGTACACGATAGGCACGCAAACGATCCAGATGGCTGCGCTTACCGTAGAGGAGACCGACATGGGGGCCAAAAAACTTGTAAGCGCTACAAGCGAGAAAGTCTGTATCTAGTGCTTTGACATCGATCAAGCCATGAGGCGCATATTGCACTGCATCGATAAAGGTGTAGGCACCGACCGCATGAGCCCAATTAACCACTGTTTTCACATCGTTGATCGTACCCATGGCGTTGCTGGCATAACCAACTGCTACCAGCTTTGTGCGTGGGTTGATCAGCGACTGCATGTGTGTCATATCGAGCGTACAGGTTTCCACATCGACATCACAGAATTGCACTCTTGCCCCAGTGTCCTCGGACAACATCAACCAGGGCGCAACATTGGCGTCGTGGTCGAGCCGTGTCACGACGATTTCATCCTCAGGACCAAACTCGGCCTGCAACGAATGCATTAAGGCAAAGGTGAGGCTAGTCATGTTGTTGCCAAAGACCACTTCGCTAGTCTCAGCACCCAACAGATCGGCGGAAGCCTGGCGGGCATGATCAATCACCTCATCGGTGCGGTTGCTGGTTTCAAATCCACCATGGGTATTTGAATTGCGTCGGGTGTAGTAATCAGTCACAGCATCGATCACCTGTCTGGGCACTTGGGTGCCGCCAGGATTGTCGAAGAAGATACCCGGCTTGCCATTATAAAGTTCATTGAGGGCCGGAAACTGCCGGCGAATTGACTGTACGTCTAGCGTCATGGCTCGTTGCTCCTATCCATCGTTTTTATGATATCACAAGTTTTTACCATATGTAAGTTTATGGTAAGTGAAAATACATTATTGATTGATTTTTGGTAATCCATCACTTAACATCCAAACGCTTTGGCCAAGAAAGAGCCTTTCCCAGTCATGAAAAAGCAATGTAGCTAGGAAATTTAAACTTTCATTGGCAGTAGTGCCAAGTGGTTTGGACAAAAGCTGCTGCTTGGGAGGGGTGATACGTATAGCATCTACGCGGCCATCGGTTGGCAGCTTTGCCAGTTCGCAGGCCAATTGGAAGGCCAGGGCAAAGTCGCCGAGTTCATCGACCAACCCATTGGTCTTGGCTTGTGTGCCCGTCCAAACGCGGCCACTACAAATGGGGTCTAGCTTGTCGAAGGGCAGTTTGCGTCCTTCACTCACACGCAGTTTGAACTCGTGGTAGATTTGCTGCACCGATGCTTCGACTTGTTTGCGCTCACTCGCCGACCAGGCGCTAGCATCACTGTATAAGCCGGCATTCTCGCCCCGTTGGATGGATGTACGATGCGCTTTGAGGCGTTCATAGAGCGGGCCAGTGATAGGCTTGGCGGAAAAGACACCGATACTGCCGGTCAGGGTTGCTCGCTGTGCCACGATTTTATGACCGGGTGTTGCGACATAATAGCCACCACTGGCCGCCACATTCCCCATGTAGATGACAAGCGGCTTTTCGTCTGCTAGCAACTTCAGTTCGCGTGCCATCAAATCGCTGGCCAGCGCAGAACCGCCAGGAGAATCCACATGCAGGATGACAGCAGCCAGCGATTCATCCTCACGTGCCGCCCGAATCATCTGTTGGACGGTGACACTTCCTGCGGTTTGCTCGCCAAAGAGGGGCAGCGGCACAGGGAAATTGCGACTGCTTCCTGGCATAATGCTTCCCTGCAAACTGATGACGCCAATCGACTTGTCGTGGCCGGGGCGTGGATGGCGATAGAGAAGTTTACGGAGTTGGAAATAAGTTTTGAGCGTGGCAGGTTTGTCGTTGCTGCCCAAGTAAGTTGGCAATTGATCTTCGTAGAGCAAGGCATCAACCAGCCCAGCCTCAAGCGTCTTGTCCGCTGTCCACGGGGCACCATCGATCAGTTGGCGGACTCGGTCACTCTCCAATCTACGTCCTTGCGCAATCGCTTGGACAATATCTGCATACCAACTGTCAAGCAGCCAATTGTATTGAGCGCGTGCTTCTTCGCTGAGTTCATCCGCAGTAAAACGATCCATTGCATTCTTCCAGGGTGCAACCCGCACCACGTCTACCGAAATTCCCACCTGCGCCAATGTTTCACGCAGAAAGAGCGGCTCGGAGCGTAACCCAGTTACTTCCCAACTGGTCAGCGGGGTAACGAGGATCTTATCGGCAGCACAGGCAGCAACAAAGAGCGCAGACGTCACGGTTTCGAGGTGAAAGACAAGCTGCTTTGGCGCGCCAATCGGATTGAACTGGCGATCCCATGTACGAAAGCGCCCAAACAAGGCAGCCAAACTCTGTGCCTGCGACAGACTCAACTCGGGTGTTGTGCAGAGAAAGAGTATGCCCTTTAGATCTGGATCGCCAGCAATCCGATGCAGCATCTCATCCAGTGCCTCCAGCGTCAATGGCGGGTGATAATTAGGCCAAAACGAGTAGTACCAGGGGGTCTCCGGCTCGCGTTCCTCCAACCCACCATTCAGCGTGATCACAACATAGTCACTGAGTTGGCTGATAAAAATGCGGCGGCGCAGATTCGAGAAATCGCAGCGCAGTTGACGCCAGCCTGCACCAAGTTGCTGGAGTAAGGAGTATAGTAGAGAAAAGAGTTTGGAGAAGAAATTATTTACCATAAGCGCATTGTCACTTAACTTTACACTTTGAGCAAGATGCAAGTTGTAGGTTGTAAGATGCGGGTTTGCACGTTGCATGTTACAATTTTCACCCTGCATCTTGCAACGTGCCAAACCAAAGGAGATTTAATCATGCTGATCGGTCTGCCAAAGGAAATCAAGGACAATGAAAATCGAGTGGGAATGACGCCTGGGGCGGTGAAGGCATTGACACGCCGCGGTCATCGCGTACTGGTAGAAAGAGGGGCAGGCGTAGGCAGCTCGCTGTCGGATGAGGAGTATCAGGCAGCCGGTGCCGAATTGGTATCAAGCGCAACAGATGCGTGGTCGGCGCAGATGGTGGTCAAGGTGAAGGAGCCAATTGCCAGTGAGTATCAACATTTACGGGAAGATCTCATTCTATTTACCTATCTTCATCTAGCCGCCGACCGTGAATTAACCCAAGCCCTGCTCGAAAGTGGCACCACTGCCATCGCCTACGAAACCGTACAAACCGCCGATCGTCAGTTGCCCTTACTGATGCCAATGAGCGAAGTGGCAGGACGGATGGCCACTCAGGTCGGAGCCACTTATCTTCAAAAGAACAATGGTGGTCGTGGGGTCTTGATGGGCGGCGTGCCTGGTGTTGCGCCAGCGAATGTGGCCATCCTTGGCGGCGGCACAGTAGGAGCCAATGCCGCTCGCGTGGCCGTCGGTCTCGGTGCCCAGGTGACCGTACTCGACATTAGCCATGATCGGCTCAAATATTTGGATGATATCTATCGTGGTCAGTTGCAAACCCGTATCAGCGACGAGTATAACATCGAAGAAGTAGTGACCGAAGCCGATCTGGTGATCGGTGCCGTGCTGATTCCAGGTGGTCGTGCGCCCTGGCTGGTCACACGTAACATGCTCAGCGACATGAATCCCGGCTCGGTTATTGTCGATGTAGCGGTTGATCAGGGCGGCTGTATCGAAACCACGCGCCCCACCACCCATAGCAATCCCACCTATGTGGTCGATGGCGTAGTGCATTACTGTGTGGCCAATATGCCTGGAGCCGTGCCGCGCACCAGCACCTTTGCTCTCAACAACCAGACCACCGTTTATACCTTGCGTCTCGCTAACGAAGGGCTGGATGCCGTGCGCAACCTGCCGCCGCTCCAACATGGGCTCAACACCTATCGAGGCAAGCTCACCTACGCCGCAGTAGCCGATGCCTTTGGATTGGTGTATACTGAGGCGACAAAGGCGTTGGGGTAAATAGAGTAGGCTGAACATCTATGTCACGTCGAGATAATTATCACGATATCGTCAAAGAAGCTCTGATTCGAGAAGGTTGGACAATCACACATGACCCTTATAGATTCCTATCCTCTCCAGAGCTTACTACTGATTTAGGTGCAGAAAAGCCCATTGCAGCTGAACGGGGCAACGATAAAATTGCGGTAGAAATCAAAAGCTTTTTGAGCGCTTCACGAATTGCCGATTTAGAGAAGGCCATTGGTCAATACGTATTGTATGCGACACTGTTACAGCGACAAGAGCCAGAACGAACTCTTTACTTGGCAATTCCTAAGTACGCATTCAACACTGTTTTCGCTACACAGGTTGGTAAAATTGCAATTGAATCGTTTGCATTGAGATTGATTGTCTTCTCGATTGAGGAAGAGGAAGAACTACTATGGAAAGCCAACTAGGATTCTATAAGCAAGTAGTAAAAAACCTTCTATCACAATATGAAGAACAAAAGACTGAATGGACTGAAGTTGAATTGGTGTTTGATGACCAGCGGATGAGCTATCTTGTGATGCAAGTCGGATGGCACAAAGAAGAAAGATATCACAATTGCTTGGTGCACATTGATATTAGAAATGGCAAAATCGTGATTCAGGAAAATAATACCGAAGATTTGCTAGACGAAAAACTCATCGATATGGGAATTCCAGCCGATAAGATTTATCTTGGATTGCTACCGCCAAAAGCACATACCTTCTTGCGCAAATCAACGACACAATTGACCCAACATCGAGAATTAGAGCCAGCTTGAGCTAGATTTGTTGGTTCAATTTCTATTTGTTATCATATATCTATGAGATATCAGTTGTCTTTGACCAAGAATCACATGCATCATCATGCTCACGCCAACTACGCTTTGGCGCTTGATTCAGCCTGCCTGCATGATGCAAGGGTCGATGGACAAAGCAGAATGTAAACAGTGTGACTGAACCAGAGACAAAGCGTGGAATCATGAATTCCACGCTTTTTTGTTGCTATAAAACTGGCACTTTTCAACAACTTCTCTACAAAGGCTCGGAGGATTTATGGCCAAGATTAATACAGAACCGCTCAGCGGCATGCGCGATTTTCTACCGCTCGATATGATGCGCCGCGAATATGTCATCAATGTGATCAAGCGAGTTTACCAACGTTATGGTTTTGAACCGCTGGAGACGCCGACGATGGAGCGGCTGAGTACCTTGCTCGGCAAATACGGCGAAGAAGGCGATCAACTGCTTTTCCGTGTACTCAAGCGCGGCGAGAAACTCCAGGAAGCACTGCAGGAGAATCCAACCGAGAACAATATCGCCGACGGTGGGATGCGCTATGATCTCACTGTACCGCTAGCCCGTATCGTTGCCGAGTATCGCAGCAAGTTGCCACGTTACTTCAAACGCTATCAGATTCAGTCGGTCTATCGTGCCGACCGCCCAGCCAAGGGTCGCTACCGTGAATTCTGCCAATGTGATGTTGACATTGTCGGTTCCAACAGCCAGATGGCCGAGGCAGAGGTAATTGCTGCCGGGGCGCAGGTGTTACTCGAGCTTGGCTTCACATCCGCCGACGCCTTTGCCATTCGTCTCAACAGCCGTGGCATTCTGCGCGGCTTGATGGAAGTTTCCGGCATTCCAGCTGAGCAGGAAGGCGATGCGCTAGTTGCCATCGACAAGTTGGACAAGATCGGCATGGAAGGCGTGCGCAAAGAACTCGCCCAACGTGGTATTGCCGACGAAGCTGCTGGCAAGTTACTACAATCAATGGCCAATGCACCCAAGAGCAACGAAGAAATTGTACCTTGGTTGTCCGATCTGCTCGAATCCAGTGAAGCTGGCAGCAGAGGGGTGGCGGAACTCAAACAAGTTCTCATCTATTCTACGAACGGCCCCGCAGCCGACCGGCTCAAGGTCGATCCCTATCTGGCGCGTGGACTGAGCTATTACACTGGCCCGATCTTCGAGATCGAGTTTCCGGGTCTCAGCGGGTCGGGCGGTGGCGGTGGACGTTATGATGACCTGGTCGGCATGTTTAGCGGGCAGCGTATCCCGTCGGCAGGGTTTAGCCTGGGACTAGAGCGCATCATCCTGATTATGGAAGAGCGGGGCTATTTCCCCGCACAATTGGAAGGTGAACCGCAAGTAATGGTCACCCAATATGATGAATCGAGCGCAGGAGCAAGCTTCCAACTCGCCCAACAACTGCGGGCTGCCGGCATTCGCGTCGATCTCTACCCCGACTTCGACCGCTACGGCAAACAGTTCCAATATGCCGAGTCACGACGCATTCGTTACGCCTGTCTGGTTAGTCCTCGTGAGATCGAAGCAGGTGTTGTAGCGATCAAGGATTTGGTGAGCGGAGAACAGGTGGAAGTAGCGGTGGATGAGGTTGTGGAGGTCGTAAAGTCGAAGGTTGGTTAAGTAAAATTAGTGCAATGATAGAGGGCACTGTGCGTGAAGAAAAATTCGTGACGACTGCCTACCTACAGGCTTTTGAAGAGTAGAAAATGAGATAAGATGGAAAATACAAAGATCAACTACGACGAAGAAGCCGACGTGCTTTATATTTCGTTTGGTCGCAGTCAGCATGTAACAGGCATCAAATTAGCAGACAATGTCCTTTTACGAGTTGATACTGGAAAAAGTGACCAAAGCGCACCTCGTGCCATCGGTCTCACCTTTGTCAGCTTCAATCAAATGATGGCGCGACAGGGAAATACATCTCTCAATATTCCTACTGCTAACCTGCGCAACCTTCCTGAGGGTTTAAGTCAGATTGTCTGGAATATTCTTTCTAGTGCGCCAGTAAGTGACTATTTAGCGGTTGGGCTTTCCTTATCACCACAGTCGATAGCTTTACCATCCTCTATTGCAACCTGAAAGCAGACAACGTGGCAGACCCTATCAAGGCGTCTGCCACGTTGTCTGCTGGGCTAGACCAATAACCATGTAACAGCCCTCACCGCCCAATCACCGGCAAATAAACCTTCTCATTTGCGGACTGTGGCGTCTCAGCATCTACACTAAACCTCACATTCACCCGCGTCACATTGCCCTGTTGATCCTTCACCAAAGCAAATAGATGCGCCTCGCTGAGCTGCGTGATTGGCGTGGTCAATACAAGTTCGTAAATCCCATCACCCGTCTCTTGCACCAGATCGCTCAGCTCAGCTCCAGCAGATCGACCATTGATCGAGATCGTCGCCGTGATCGAGAGGGTAGACAGATCAAGACCGGAGTAAGCATCAGCCATGCCGAAGCGGATTGCAGTGATCGAATCGGAATTGCGATCCGGTCGAGGGGCGCTGACCGTGAGCACAGGGCGCAGATCATCGACAAACCAGCCAAAGTCGGCACTGTCCGTTCCCTCGCTAGTGTTGATCGGGCAGCCGAGATCGATCCAACGGGCAAAGTTCATCTTTTCACGGTCACTTAGAGCAGGGGCAGCGCTGTCGGTCGGCGGCATGATTGTGCCACTGTAGTCAAGATCGGCGTCGCTGGGGTTGGCACCGACGGGCAAGGTGCTGGCATCACCAGGAATTGATTCGGTGGGGTGCTCTTCGTTGCTCCAGCCGTCCAGCCGCTCACCAAAGAGCTTCCAGATGAGCAGGCTACGCCTCGATTGAAAAGAACGCACGTAACGGCTGGCATTAGTCTGCCGCCAGCCCAAATTTTTGCCAATCACTGGAGGATAGCCCCAACGTGCGGCTGAATCGTTGCACAGTCGCATGTAATCACCTGGGGCTTGGCGTCCGCTATAGGCGTCGACGGGGTAGAGGCTGGTGTCGTCCAGAACCAGGTTGCCAGGCGGGTTTGCGTCGTTTCCGGTGTGGCAACTGACACAACTGCGCTGCAAAATCGGACGAATGTCCTTGTAGAACTCGACATCGACCCCTTTACTTTCGGTCACCACACCCGACGTACCGGCGAAGGAAGGATCGGCAGAGGGGTCGTTGGGCACTCGTTTAAGCAATGGCACAAACTGGGTCAAATCCCACACCGGATAATCAGATTTGGCGGCGGCAGTCTGACCAAAGCCCAGCGGTTGTTGGCTATGCGCATGACAGCCACCACAGTTAGCGCGCATCTCGCCCGGTCGCACCTGATGCCAGGTCTGTGACATGGCCAGAACCATGCCGTTGCGGTCGAGCATTTGAAAGGTGAAGGGCGTGTCGGCAGGGATCTTGGCCAGAAAGCTGGTGTCGGGGTTACCTTCCGGGTCGAGAATTGGATTGCCTTGCTCGTCAAACTTGCGCAGCGGAATTTCACCCAGGATGCGTAACTTTTCGTTGGCATGGTTAAAGAAGTGCTGGCCTTCGTTGGGGCCATAGCTGCGATGGGTGTTAGGCTCCATCGCAAGAATGCGCACGGCCCAGATGTCGTCGTTGTCGTATTTTCCTGCCTCGGCTCCTTGGGTGACCCAGTTGGAGTTGGCATCATTTTGTGCTGTATTAAAGGCATCCAGCCCATCAAAGGATTGATTGGCGGCAAAGCCAGGGAAGGACTCTCGCTTGTAAAAGCTACTGGTGCCAACCAAACCATAAGGTGTACCAGCGGGCAAGGCGGAGTGCGTCGAGCCATCGTTCGGCAGCCAATCGATTGGTTGCGGCTCATCGACGCCATGAATCGCCTTGTAGGTAACCACGGCACGCGGCCACACTTCGTTGTAGTTGGGGTTGTTCTTGATTAGCAGCAATTCATCTGGGCTGTTCACCGGATTGCCGCCTGGGATCAGGTAAAGCCCGGCGTCAGGTGCAGGCAGGTTGACCGGACGGTTGAGCGCATTCACGGGTCCGGGCGACCAGACGACCAGCAGGTCGTTGTTCGGTGCCGCCGAAGGGTGGGTAAACTTGCCCGCATAGCGATTGTTGGTAAAGGGCGAGGCTTCGTCTGTGGCATTGGTGAAGGGCGTAATCGAGGTGAGCCCGCGCGGCGTAAAGGACATATAGGCTGGGTATATCTCTGGATTGCCATTGAAGACCAAGGTCTGGCTGATGGGCGGGTTGAGATGCAAGTCGGCGGGGTAAAAGTGCGGCTGTCCCATCGGCGAATTCAAAGGTAAACGATATAGCGCGCCAAAGCCGAAGTTGTTGAGATTGTAGTAATCCTCAACTACGAGGTCGCCATTGCTCAGTTGGGTTTGAAAGTGAAAGGCATCAGCCCATTTGAAGGCACTGACCAACGGCTCCCAATGCCGACCATCCGGCAATATGGCCCAAATGCCCCAGACGCGCTCGTCACGCAGCCCTTGTGATTCATAGGTCGAAAACATGATGCGACCATCGGCCAGCGGCGTCGGATGCAGTGAACTGCCGTTGGTCATTGGTGCAATCAGCGTGACATTCGAGCCATCTTCGTCCATCACAAAGAGTTGCAGGGTAACGCTGGTGTAGGACTTGGTTGGCATAAAACCGTTGCGGTTGCTCACAAAGGCCACTCTTCCTCCGGCAAGCGGTGCCGGTCCCAGGTTGAGAATGCCGTAACCTAAACGATTGTACTCGGGGTCAGGATCCACTGGATTGCTTTCGTCCCAATGACCAGCACCGGTGTTGGGTGTAAATTCCTGATGGGTAAGTTGTTGAATCTCACGCGTTTGCAGGTTGATTCGGTAGATGTCGCTGCCACTGTAGGGCAAATAGTTACGCTGATAGTTGCTGCTCTCTTCACGGGTATCCTCGAAATAAGCGTAGTAGACCCATTGCGCATCAAACGAGACAAAGGGATCGGTCACTGCGCCATTCTCCGTATCGACCAACAGCTCTTCACTGCCATCCGGATGCAACAGGACCAGATCCGACCCTGGTTCAACTCGGGCCGGATGAAAGACATCGGGCCAGTGCATGTGTTCATTGTCGCCATGACGGGGCTGGCGGACGTAGACGATGTCAAAGTCGAGCGCAGCGGGTTTCACAGCGGTGATGGAGTCACTTCTGGCCAGCAAACGATGCGTGTGAAAAGTGGCAAACAGAATCAACAAAGCCACAAGTAACAAGAGCGATGAACTCTGTAAGAAACTCAACCGCACAGGGTTGAGTTTTATGCCGTTTTTTGCAATCGGTTGTGTCCGGTTCGTCCAAAAGTAGGATGCCATTGTTTGCTCCAAAGCTCTGTTTTTTTCCTAGACAAGAATACCAGTTAAACTATCTTCTTGCTTGGCGTTCATTAAGTGAATATCTTTCGATTAAATTACGAATGTGAGACGTGAAACGTGATGCGTGAATTGTAGATTATCTATATCAAACAATCGATAAGAGTAGAATTGAGAAAGTTATACTTCACGCATCACGTTTCACGCATCAGCTTCACCTTTACAATGGAGTTCTCATTTTATGTTAGTCATGAAATTTGGCGGCACCTCGGTCGGTAGCATTGACGCCTTTGCCGCAGTCTGCAAAATTGTAACCGATAAGGTTCAACAACAATCCAAAACCAAACGGCCCGGCGTGGTGGTGGTCACCAGCGCGATGAGCGGGGTCACCAACATGCTGATCGACGCTGCCCAGAAGTCAGCCAAGGGCAATGCTGGAACTGCTAAGGAAGCAATTGCAACCTTGCGCCAGAAACATATGCAAGTGATCGATCACTTTATTACCAACGAGGCGGATCGCCAGTCGCTGCTCGACCATCTCGAAACCAAACTTTCAGATTTGGATCGCATTTGCGGTGGCATTTCTGTGCTTGGCGAATTGACTGCCCGTGGCAATGATCTCGTCAGTGGGCTGGGCGAGCGCATCAATGCACCAATTCTGGCAGGCGTATTGCGTTCCCAAGGCATTGCGGCCCAACCGGTGGATGCAGTCGAGATTGTGGTAACGGATAGTGTCTTTGGCGGGGCTGACCCGATCATGGAACTGACTGGTCACCGTTCACGCGCCAAGCTGCTGCCAATGCTTGACCGGGGCGTTGTGCCGGTGGTGACTGGCTTTGTCGGTGCCACCATCGACGGCATCCCCACAACACTGAGCCGCGGCGGTTCGGATTACTCGGCTGGCATTATCGGCACAGCCTTGGAAACAGATGAGATTCAGATATGGACCGATGTCAACGGTGTGATGACCTGCGACCCGCGCATCGTCTCGAATGCGCGCTCGATCACACAGTTGAGCTACGAAGAGGTGGCGGAGCTTTCCTATTACGGTGCCAAGGTACTCCATCCCAAAACGGTTATCCACCCGATTCAGAAGAAGATTCCGGTACGCGTGCTCAACACCTTCGAGCCAGATCATCCTGGCACAGTGATTCTGGAACATAGCAACAGCGAAGATCATGGTACAGTCAAGGCGATCACGGCCATTCGTGGGGTCAACCTGATTACTGTGGCAGGCAAGGGCATGATCGGTGTGGTCGGAGTGGCGGCGCGTGCCTTTGGCGCAGTCGCCCGCGTTGGGGCCAACATTTTGATGATCAGCCAGAGTAGCAGTGAACTCAACATCTGTTTTGTCGTACCCGAGGCCGATGTAGAAAAGACGGTCACCGCCCTGCGCAGCGAATTCGTGCGCGAGATGGAGCGAGGCGACATTGACCGCATTGAAGGTCATGCCAAAGTGGTGATTGTGGCCGTAGTGGGCAGCGGCATGCGTGGCACACCGGGGCTGGCTGGCGGCGTCTTTACCGCAGTCTCCAAACATCGCATCAATGTAATTGCGATTGCGCAAGGATCAAGCGAGGCCAACATCAGCTTTGTGATTGAAGAGGCCGACAGTCCAAACGCCTTGCGTGCGATTCACGACACCTTTGAATTGCATAAACCAACCAAGGATCGCAAGGGATCGCGGTAGCGCAAAATTTACATTTTTACTTTTTGGGAAAGACTAAATTGACGAGAAAGGGTGCGCCGCTCAGCAAGAAGTAAATGCCAATCAACATAAAAAGTAGATTGGGCGTCCAGCTAAAGGACAACAGATCATAAAGGCCGTGGCCGATCCACAACAATCCAACCGCCTGAAATATTTTTGACAAGATCGCTCGCCGGTCCATCGATTGATACCTACATTTTCTCGCTCATAAATACGGGTGTTCTGCATTCAGGTATAGTTCTTGCGCTATCAAACTATACCTGAATGGCAGCCCTTCGTAAAATAGGACCACCCAGAATGAACCCAACTGTTTTGATGACGTTGGCGCTAACCGTTTTACTACTCTCCAACCAACTAGCGCTAAGAGAACCAACCTTCACTACGACCTTTTACCTCGCCGAAAATGGGAACGATGCCAACAGCGGGCGCGCTGCGGATCGGCCTTGGCGTACCTTAGAGCGGCTGCAAAGCGAAATCAACCAGGGTACTCTGCAACCAGGTGATCAAATGTTGTTCGCACGTGGCTCCACCTTTACAGGCACACTTGTTTTGAACAGCAAGGTAAACGGAAGCGAGGGTCAGCCAATCACCTTTGCCGCTTATGGTAGAGGTGCTGCACCTGTTATCAACGGGTTGTCTTCTTTGCACAACTGGCAAGCGCTGGGCAGTAAGCACTGGCAAGTTGTTTGTGACGATTGTACTGCCATTCCTGCTTTCTTATTGATCGATGGCGAACCCCAACCACTCGCCCGTTGGCCCAATCTGAATGAGGGCGACGAGGGTTATCGCTATTACAACGACTTTAGAGGAAGCATCAGCATCACCGATGAGACATTGCCGCCCGACAAAAACTGGGTTGGAGGCGAAGTTGTGCTGCGCTCAATTGCCTGGATTCTGGATCGACTGCCCATCCTCGCCCAATCAGGTGGTACTCTCACCTTTTCGGTCTCATCGAGCTACGAGATCACGCCAGGTTGGGGCTACTTTATCCAGAATCATCTCAACGCGCTCGATCAGGATGGAGAGTGGGTCTACGATGCGACCAGCAAGACCATCACGATTCAGTCAGGTGACGATCCCAATCAACATCGCATCGAGATCCCCAGCGAATCGAAATTGCTCACGATCCACAACGGCCAACATCTCGTCTTTCGGGATTTGGCACTGGTTGGTGCAGCCACCGATCTGGTGGAAGGCAACAACTGTAGCGCAATCACATTTGAGCAGGTGAGCCTGCGTTATGCAGGCGATGAAGCATTCAACACGATCGATTGCGAACGGGTCACGCTACGAGACTCGCTAGTGCAGGATTCGATGAATGTCGGGCTGCGTATGGTGCCCTGTCCGCACTGTTTGGTAACGGGAACAAAGGTCGAACGAATCGGCCTGCTGGCGGGAATGGGCGGCAATGGCGACGGTCAATATTTTGCCACACAGTTGGGTGGCGAAGGTTTTGTCATCGAAAAAAGCGTTGTGAGCCACGTCGGCTATCTCGGCATTTCGCTTTACGGAGCCGCCACGGCACGCAACAATCTCATCGAGGATTTCAACCGAGTCAAGAATGATGGCGCAGGAATCTACACCTACAGGAGTAGCGACATCGCCATTCTCAGCAACATCGTCCGTGATGCGACGGGCAGCAAGGCGGGTAACGCCTGGGGTTCGGTGGCAACCAACGGCATCTATATCGATGACAACTCCGAGCAGGTGACGGTGAAGGGAAACAGTGTTGCCAACATCGGCAGTGCGGGTATCTATTTGCACAATACACGCAACGTCACCGTGACCGAGAATCTTGTCTACAATGCTGGCGAAGCCGGAATCACACTAACAGACGACGAACTAGGCGACTATGCACTAGAGAACACTTTGCTCCGCCAAAATCAAGTTACCGTACACAATGTGCCGATGATCCAAATCCAAAGCAACCTTTCCGATAACCTCTTCGATACGCTAGGTACAATCGACGAAAATCGCTTCTGCGATCCCTTTGCCGACCCCGTCTTTTCGGTGAACTTGCCCACGATTGGAGCAAGGACAAAGAGTCTTGCCCCATGGCAAAACAATCCCGGCTATGATCGCGCCTCAACCCTTTGCCCAGATCGTTACCCTGAGCGCACGATCAGCGGCACGCCAGGAGCCAACATCGTCAACAATGGCAACTTTGACAACAATCTAGACGCCTGGTTCGGCTGGCCGGATGATACGCTTGATGCCCGTTGGGAAAACGATCGGCTAGAAGGTGGCAGTTTGTGGCTGGGCTTCAAGGGAAGTTCCAACTGGTTTCACTATGACACGGTGATTGGCCCAGTGCAAAAAGGCCAGACCTACCGATTGCGTTTTCATGGGCTGAGCTTGGAAGGAACACCCTCGCTCAAGGTCTATCTACGACAACTGGGTGAGCCGTACGCAATGCTGAGTCAGTCGCCTCTGGTGCCGCTCGATCAGGCGGCGCAAGATTTCACCTTCTACTTCGAAGTCAACGCAGGTGAAGCGGAGACGATCCTGGTCTTTGAAATGGATGCACCGGGCAGCACGGTTGGCATTGACAATGTTGTATTGCAGGCAGTCGATGCGCCGCCTGTGCTGCTCAAAGATGTAGCACGCTTTGAAACAAATCCCGGCGACGAGATGAGAGTGCTCACTCTCGATAGAAATTATCGCACTGTCGAAGGCACACTGTATCCTTCAGGAAGCTCGCTGCAACTTGCGCCGTATCAATCGGTGGTGCTATTGCCGGTGGACGAGCGCAACGTGGCAAATCTTCACCTGCCGTTGGTATATCGTTGAGCAGCGCAACAGCCACACAAGCCTAACTCCACCAAATGGGCAGTCCAAGCCCTTCAAAGTGCGGATTAGTTTTGTAATAGGGACCCGGCACAAAGGGAAAACGCTCTTCCAGATCGTCGATTAGCTCAACCCCATAGCCCGGCTTGTCGGGAATGGTGAGAACACCATTCTGGATCGGATAGGGCTCTTTGAAGATCTCCCACTTGAGTGGATTGTAGGTTTGGTTGAGTTCGCACATGTGGCCGCAGGGTACACCGGCTACGAGATGGATATTGGCAATGGTGGTCAGCCCGCCCACCCAGTTGTGCGGACAATACATCTGTCCATGCTCGTGAATGGTCTGACCAATGTACCAGCCTTCCGTAATCCCGGTCAGATTGGCATCGGTCTGGATAATGTTCATCGCCCCGGTCGCTACGTAGGGCTTCACCTGATAGCGATTCCACATACTTTCACCACCCGAGACCATGACCGAGGGCATCGCCTCATTGATGGCGATATGTTTCTGCAGCGCCAGCGGATCGCTCCACTCGATCGGCTCCTCGTACCAGTAAAACTTCAGCGCTTCTAAGACCGGACAGAGCTGATTGAGGATCGTCTCAAAATCCCAGGGAAACTTTTCAAGCACGAGTTTAAAGTCTGGCCCCACGGCGGCGCGCAACCGTTCCAAAATGCCCACATAACGTTCCATGCTCATGCCGCTCTGACGCCAACTGGTGCCGTTGCGAAACTTGAAGGTATCGTAACCGGCCTCCTTGTAACGAAGCGCTTCTTCGATCAGCTCAGCTTCGCCGTTATCATACCAGGCATGGGACACGCCACCGCTGGCATAGATCTTTACCTGGTTGGACGGATTGGAAGCGCTGGAGATCAATTTGTAAACCGGTTGACCCAAGGCTTTGCCGATGATATCCCACAACGCATTGTTCACCCCAGCCCAAGCCCCTTCCGCCGTGGCATTGTGCCCCTGGTTATTGGTGAGAAAGTCAACATCAAAGACATTGCGCCCTTTGAGCAGTGGCGCAATAAATTGATCGGTGTACGCTTTCAGCTTGTCCGGTCCACGGTAGGGGCTACCCTCGGCAATGCCGACAATGCCCACGTTGGTAAAGATCTGCACCAGTGCGGCGTCGGCTTTCCAGACATAAAGCCCACCACAGCGCCACAGATATTCACCATCGTGTTGGTAGGAAAGCGGTGTCACCTTGATGTCGGTGATGGTAATGTTCTGGCGGGGTAAGCCTTGTGCAGGGTGATCCCGATGCTCTTGGGTGGCGGCTTGATTCTGAAGTGGCATGATGATCCGTCCTTATTTTTTCGAGTTTGGCAACAAACAGCGTTCTGGGAAGATAAATTCACTATTTTCATCCTTGAGCCAGTCAATTAGCTTCAGGATACCTACATAATTGAGCACAATACCGAGGACGATACCCAATCCCCACTCCCCAGGCGAAGCGAGATTCCCTTGCAGCACGAGCCAAAAGAAGCGGACGACAATGGGCACAAACAGAAAAATGGCGGTCAACATCCCCGGATTGTAGAGCGTTCTACCTCGGATGTTGAAGAGAAAGGTGTGGGCGATGAAGTTGCCAGCCGAAACCAGAAGGGTGGCAATCGCCAGCCAGAGCAATCGTTCGCTAAACACTGCGGCCAGCAGGTAAAAGAGCCAGCCCACAACCACATTGACGATCAGTGCCGTGTTGGCATTGAGTGGGTAGCGATCCGGCTGTTTGCTGCCGAACATGACGACATTCATCATACCGGGGAAGTAGCCGGGATAGCGATACTCCTCGAATTGATGCAGAAAAAGCGATAGTAAGCTCACCCAAAGCAGCCAAGAAAGTGGGGTCAAGCTGCCGATGAGCAAATAGATGCCCACGATGAGCGCAAGAATAAAACCAATATCAAACCAATGCTGTCGAAGCGTGTTCATATTCTATCCTACACGTTAGCGCAGATCCTCGGCCACGGCGGCCAATTGGGCAAAGAGTTCATTCGTCAATTCAATCTGCAACACCTCGGCAATCACCCGTGTCCAGCCATGCAGAAAGTAGACCCAACCATCCTCGACTCGCAGGTTACGCGCTTGCTGTTGGCGTAATGCCTGGTGTAGAAAGTCCAACTCGCCCCGATAGTTGAATTCCCAAGCAATGCCATCTTGTGGGAAGAGGCTCGCATCGGTAATCGGTGAACCTGGCAGATCCTTGCCCATGCCCGTGGCGTTGATCACCAGGCTTCCAGTGGGCAAGTTTGCCATCAAGGCATCGTTACGCCGTGGATCGCTGTTGACGATGGTCTCGATCCCCAACTCACTGCCCACCTGCGCCACCATTGCCGCCAGGTGATCGAGCCGAGCCTGGCTGCGATCAACGGCAACAAAGCGCAGCGGACGCTCGCCCATCTCCGCCCGGCTGATCAAGTTCAGTAATAAGGCCGATGCCGCCCCGCCTGCGCCCAAACAGAGCAACTCTGCACCTGTTCGCCCAAAGTAATCGGGGCCGACAATCGAATCGAGCGTAATCCCCGCTGTGATCGGATCGAGGGCATGACCTTTCAGCCGTCCATCGTGTTTGGAGATGCAGGAAAGCTCATGCGTCAGTTGCGCAAAGTTATCAAAGCCGTCGAACAGGTCGTGCGTGGCGGCGTAGAGGTCCATCTTGTGCGTCGTCACCAGCCCGCCGATGCAGAGCGGGTCCTCCTTGATTTGGGCTACCGTAGTGCGATAAGCTTCCGGATCATCGTGCAGCCGGTGGTCAATGCCTTCGATCACCACCTCTGGCCGCCCCAACACCTCCATCCATCGAGGGAAGATTCTCATAATCGAAGACTTACTGGTCGTAACGCCGATAAAGTAGAAGGTAGGTTTGCTTTTGCGAATCATGGGTCAGTGGACAGTGGGACAGCAGGACAGTGAACACTAATTTACTGTCCCACTGTCCTACTGATTTACTCAGCGCGCCAGCGTGGATTATCAACAATCTCCGCCTTGCCGTCGCGCTCGACGATCAGCTTGCGGAAGCCCTGCTTTTCGATTGTGCCGTAGTCGTGACCGGCGTTGCCAGGGTAGACAAAGTAGAAGACCAGGTCTTCACTGGCACTGGTGTTGACCGAACGGTGGGCCCAACGAGGCGGCACATAGAGCACATGACCGGCGCGAAATTCCTCCACGGCCCACTCGCCTTCCGGCGTTTCCATGACCATGAGTCCCTGCCCCTTCAAGCAGTAGTAGACCTCGCCTGTCTCCAACACGGCGTGGAAGTGCCCCTTGGTCATAAAATATTCATCGCCTACCTTGCCAGGATGGACAATCGACATGCCATTCGGCAATTCGCCAGCATGGTGCGGGCGACGGATCTCGTAGACTTCGTAGAGCAGTGTATCTTCCTGCGCCAGTTGGCGTTGGTAGGCGTCCCCATCCAGGTAATAATTCGCCATGTCCGAAAGTCGGCGCGTGGTGTAACTGTCGTAGTAGTCGAGTTTGTTCTCGGCCAAGTTGACGGCAAAGGTAAAGGGAGTTGATTTCATTACTTTGTGACCTACCATTATTTTATGTTAACGCTGTACAACTCAAATCAATCAATAGCATCCGTGTTGCCTGATTTCCGTGTTTACGAAAAAAGGATTTGTAAACACGGAAATCAGGCAACACGGAATCTTTATTCATCGGGCTTCGACGTGTCCTTCGACAAGCTCAGGACACGGACACTGAGCCTGTCGAGGTGCAGCCGAAAGTTTGAGGCGCAGCTTCGTTAGATTGCTACATTCCACTCATAAAATGACTGTCTCGCCAGTTTGAACTCACTCGGATCCCGGCTGATGCTACAGGCACCACCGCTGTCCACCGGAATAATCTGCGCGCTAACCGGCTCGTAGGCAGCACGTGGGGCGACTGAACCTTTGGCGACCAGGATGCGCTGTTGTTGCGGCACGATGCCAGCGTAGGTCAGTTGGTGAATGCTCATCGGCGGCGTGCGTTTGCTGTCGAGCAGAAGCAGCCCCGCTCGTTTGCTAGGATCGCTGCGTTTGGGCACTTCAATTACGGCGGTTAAGCCCTGATCCCAATAGCGACCACCGCCGTGACGCCGTTCCGTTTCTTCGTATTTGCCGTCAGACAGGGTACGCACGCGACCGTGGATCGGCAGCGTCGGACCGTGCATCTTATCGGTCTTGCCACCCACTTGTAGATCAACCTCCGCAGCGATCCCTGCCTGGAAGCAGCTTTGTACCGATTCGGGGTCATAGATCGCCATCGCCCAACCATCAGCGTCCTGCTCGATCAACTCTCTGAGGATGATCGTCGAATCACCCGCACTGCCGCCGCCGATGTTGTCGCCCATGTCCATGAAGGAGACCGGCACCTTGTCCGTCTGCATCGCCTGGCGCACCGCTTCGGCGGGCGTGGCAATCTGTGGAAGCAACTGCTCACGGGCGGCCCACATCTGGTCACCGAGTCTGTCGGCTGCTTGTTGAGCAAGTTCGGTATTGCCATCGGCGACGACGACAATCGACGGTCCCATAAAGGGCACGTCGGCATATTGATAGCCGGCGGCGATGCTGGTGGCGAGGATGCCAGGTTGACTTTCCAGTTCGATAGCAGCCTGCATCAACGGCTGCATCGGCCCGCTGTTGGTGTTGTGGAAGGCGATGTTGAAAAGCACCTCCGGCTTGACAATCGCACTGACCGGCTTGACCTCGCCGCGTACGGTGCGCACCATCAATTCAGCCGCTTGCAGACCGCGCTCGGGCTGGTCAATGTGCGGACAGGTCTTATAGATGATCAGCGCCGTGGCATCCTGCACCAGTTGCGGCGGCACATTGCCGTGATAGTCGTGGGTCACAATCACTGGGAAGCCAGGGCCTACCACCTCACGCACGCGGCGCACGACCTCGCCGTCGGCCTGCGGGAAGTGCTCAGCCACCATCGCCCCGTGCAGCGACAACAACAACCCGTCAATGGTGGGCAACTCGGCGCGCAGCCGCTCCAATAGCTCGCCGACCAAAGTCTCGAATGCCTCTACGGTCACTCTGCCCGCGGGCGTGGCATCGGCAGCGAGCAGTGGGGCGAGTTCAAAATCATACTCCTCGGCTCCAGCAATATAACCCGCCACCTCGTGAAAGGTCGGTTTGTAGCGCTCGACCATTTCCGCACCCCGGAAAACTCGAAAGTCCGCCAGCGTGGTCGGGTGGGAGGCAAAGGTGTTTGATTCGTGCATCAGCGAAGCGATGGCGATGCGCATGAGGGCGGCTCCTTTGGTTGAGATTGGAGATTAGAGATTGGGAGATTTTGCGATTGAATCTTATGACTGCTGACAGTATAGCACACCAGCCAGCCTATCCAGAATTGAAAAACGTACCCTGTGGAAGAAGTATCCACGACTCCATCTGGGCTTTTACATCTCTCTT
This sequence comes from Caldilineaceae bacterium, assembly GCA_046328715.1. GTDB lineage: Bacteria > Chloroflexota > Anaerolineae > Caldilineales > Caldilineaceae > JAXLWB01. Next base: position 98,091 of record JAXLWB010000016.1, read on the forward strand.
GACACCACCCCTATTTCGCCACATAATAGCGTTAATTTCATGTAGATTATCAATTATTTGCGGTAGCTGCCTAGTCTCCCGTAGAGACGCGGATATCAGGAAGCGCTGATCGTTTGTATCTGGCCGATTGATCCGCGTCTCTACGCTTGTGTAGTTACCGACTTTCTAAACTATTCTGCCCGCGGAGAATGCTTCATGCCCCACTCCTTTGCCACCACCGCCAACCTTACCTGCGCCCATTGCCACCAACCCTATACCGCTGATCTTTGGTTGATCGTCGATGTGGACGAACGCCCTGACTTGGCTGAGCGTATCCGTACCGGTACCTTGCAGGAGATTCACTGTCCGCACTGCATAACCGCCCAGCAGGTCAATGCACCATTGCTGGTTGTACGCGCCAACAAGCAACCCCCGCTGGTTTTTGTGCCAGTTGACGGGGCGACACCCCAAGAAAATCAACAGACAGTCGACCAACTGGTGGCACTATTGCGCCACAATATGGGGACTGCCTGGCAGGAGGCTTGGCTCGACCAGTCGGATACCTTGCACTGGGATAGGACAGAAAGCACATCTGCTGAAGTGCCTGATCAGCAGGATGCGCAGGCACTCCCCGCTTCACTACAAGCCATCTTACAAGGGATCGTTCAACTTACCCGTATCACTGACATGCCACGACGGGTTGAATTATGCCAGGCTGCTCTGAACCAAATTGAACGCAGCCAAAACCCGCCGCTTTGGGCCGCCCTGCAAGGCGAGTTGGGCAACAGTTTGGCACAAAACCCACAGGGATCACGCCGAGAATCTGGAACGCGCCATCGCCGCCTACGAGCAAGCCTTGCAAGTGATGACCCGCCAAGCCATGCCCGTCGAGTGGGCCACCACCACCATGAACCTGGCAACCGCCTACAAAAATCGCATCCGCGGCGAGCGCGCCGAGAATCTGGAACGCGCCATCGCCGCCTACGAGCAAGCCTTGCAGGTGAGGACACGCCAAGCCATGCCCGTCGACTGGGCACAAACCACCATGAACCTGGCAAACGCCTACAAAAATCGCATCCGCGGCGAGCGCGCCGAGAATCTGGAACGCGCCATCGCCGCCTACGAGCAAGCCTTGCAAGTGATGACCCGCCAAGCCATGCCCGTCGAGTGGGCCACCACCACCAGCAACCTGGCAACCGCCTACTATTCTCGCATCCGCGGCGACGCCGAGAATCTGGAACGCCATCGCCGCCTACGAGCAAGCCTTGCAGGTGAGGACACGCCAAGCCATGCCCGTCGACTGGGCACAAACCACCAGCAACCTGGCAACCGCCTACTATTCTCGCATCCGCGGCGAGCGCCTGGAACGCCATCGCCGCCTACGAGCAAGCCTTGCAAGTGATGACCCGCCAAGCCATGCCCGTCGAGTGGGCCACCACCACCATGAACCTGGCAACCGCCTACTCGGATCGCATCCGCGGCGAGCGCGCGAGAATCTGGAACGCGCCATCGCCGCCTACGAGCAAGCCTTGCAGGTGAGGACACGCCAAGCCATGCCCGTCGACTGGGCACAAACCACCAGCAACCTGGCAACCGCCTACTCGGATCGCATCCGCGGCGAGCGCGCCGAGAATCTGGAACGCGCCATCGCCGCCTACGAGCAAGCCTTGCAAGTGATGACCCGCCAAGCCATGCCCGTCGAGTGGGCACAAACCACCATGAACCTGGCAAACGCCTACTATTCTCGCATCCGCGGCGAGCGCGCCGAGAATCTGGAACGCGCCATCGCCGCCTACGAGCAAGCCTTGCAGGTGAGGACACGCCAAGCCATGCCCGTCGAGTGGGCCACCACCACCATGAACCTGGCAAACGCCTACTCGGATCGCATCCGCGGCGAGCACGCCGAGAATCTGGCGCGCCATCGCCGCCTACGAGCAAGCCTTGCAGGTGAGGACACGCCAAGCCATGCCCGTCGACTGGGCACAAACCACCATGAACCTGGCAACCGCCTACAAAATCGCATCCGCGGCGAGCGCGCCGAGAATCTGGAACGCGCCATCGCCGCCTACGAGCAAGCACTGGAAGTGCAAACAATTGATGGCGCGCCAGTTGACCATCGTAAGACGCAGCGCAATCTGGCTGATCTGTACTTTTCTAACCAACGCTGGACAGAGAGTGTCGTTGCCTTGCGTGCTGCTCTGGCGGCCAACCAAAGGCTTTATCAACTGGCCGCCACGCCCGAAGCCCGCCAGGCGGAACTGGTTGAAATCCAGCAGTTGCCCGGGCGGTTGGCCTATGCCCTGGCAAAACAGACACTTACCGGGGATCTAAGCGAGGCGGTTTTGGCGCTGGAAGAGAACCGTGCCCGCTGGCTGAGCGAAAGCCTTGCCTTACGCACAGACCAACCACTTGGTGTGTCGGCGGCCCTCTGGCAAAACTTTGTTGAACTCAGTCAACAGCTTCAACAGTTACAGTCCGAAAGTCGTTTGCCCGAAGATACCCCGGCCAAACGTAGCTATCTGCAATTGAGCGAACTCTTGCGCCAGGCATATACGGAATTGCAGCAAACCGTCGGGCAGATTCGTGCCCTGGCTCCTGATTTTATGCCGCAGCCGAGCATGGCCGAGATTCAAACCGTTGCCCAACAAACGATCCTGGTCTATCTGCTCACCACCTCGGCGGGCGGGCGGGCTTTGATTGTCGATGGGGCGACGATCACGCCGGTTTGGTTGGAGGTGACGGACGAGCAGGTGCGAGAATGGTTGATCGGGGCAAACCCAGCACAATCGTTTGGTGGTTGGTTTGGGGCCTGTCAGGCTTGGTTGAATCTGCGCAGCGCGGCTGCCCAGCAAGCTTGGTTTGCCATGATCGACACCATCACGCAAGAGCTTGGGCAGCGTATCATGGGGCCATTGGCAGAGGCGCTGGCAGGGTTGGCTGTGGATGGGAGCAAGCGGGTTACGTTGATCCCGACGGGGTTATTAGCGTTGTTGCCGTTACATGCGGCGTGGGAACCCCTCCCTAACCCTCAACCCCTCCCTAACCCTCAACCCCTCCCTAACCCTCCCCTGCTAAGGGAGGGGACAGTCACGGGAGGGAGACAGTACTTTCTGGATCGGTTTGCGGTGGGGTATGCGCCGTCAGCGCGGGCGTTGGCTCATGCGCAGGCGCGCTTGGCGACGGCGGGAACGGGTCAACTGTTGGCGATTGATGAGCCGCAGCCAGTGCGTGGCAATCGTCTGCCCAACTCGGCGGCGGAGGTGGCAGCGATTGCCGATCATTTTGCCAAGCGTCGCGTGTTGCAAGGCAGCGCTGCCAGGCGTGAGGCGGTGCTGGCGGCACTCGCCCAGGCCGAGGTAGCGCACTTCTCCTGTCATGGTGGCAACAACTGGCGCAATCCACTGGAAAGTGCGCTCTTGATGGCGCGCGATGAACCGCTCACCGTGCGCGACCTGCTCGAACAGAAGTTGGCGGGTGCGCGGCTGGCCACGCTCTCGGCCTGCGAAACTGGCATCACTGGTACAACCTTGCCCGACGAAGTAGTGATGTTGCCCAGTGCTCTTTTGCAGGCGGGCTTTGCTGGCGTAGTGGCTTCGCTCTGGTCAGTGGCCGATGTCAGCACAGCGATGTTGATGACGCGCTTTTATGACCTCTGGCGCAAGGATGACTTGCAACCGGCCGAGGCGTTGCGGCAGGCACAGATGTGGGTACGCGATACGACCAATCGCGAAAAGGCACAATACTTCCGGCGTGAGTTGCCGCGCACTTCGGGCATGAAAATGGCTGCCGAGGTGGCCCACGATTTCTTTGAGCAAGTGCGTGATCGCCGCCCCAATGAGCGTGACTTTGCCCATCCTTTCTGGTGGTCGGCCTTTACCTTGACGGGGGTGTAAAATGATCGATTCCGACAAAATTCTGAACCTGCAAGCTGCGATCAACGGACTGTGGTCAGCGCTGCCGACCTTGATTGGCGAAGATTGGCCGAGCTTTGCACGCGAGCTCCAGTCACTTTTTGAACAATTAGCGAACACAAGCGACCCTGCCCAAAGCAAACGCATTTACGATGCGATTCGTCTGCTCTTTTTCGATTACGAACAGGCGAATGCGCAGTTGGTGGAACTGCTGCAACAAGAGCAAACCCTAGAGTCGTTGTCTACCAGAGGGGGCATCCAGCCGTCATCCACCGTGCAGGAGTCAGCGGCATCAACGGTCGATACCAACGGTGGATCGTTCGTCGCTGGCGATGTCAACACAAATGGTGGCAACTATGTCGGGCGTGACCAACATAATCATTACTATAGCACCACCAACCCCACTGTCACCCGCTACAGCGATATCCTCGCCCCCAGCCGTGTGCCCGTCGAGGAACGCTTTCCATTGATTGTCGGGCTAACCTGCCAGCCCAACCCCGACAGTAGCGAGGCAATCGCTATGCAACTCAAGTCCGGTCAGGTGGTCCAGGTGATGCTCACGCCTTTGCACCACTTGGAGGTACTCGGTGCGCGCATGAAGCCTATCACTGTGTTGGCCGAGCAAGATAGTGAGCCGGCTGTCTTTTATCTGCGCGCCCAACAGGCAGGCGATCATCACTTGCGCATTGACTTTTGGAGCGATGGTCAACCGGTTGCCAGCAGCGACCTCGCGATTCGAGCCGGGACCAAGAGTGAGCTGGTCACGCTGAGTCAAGTCACGGCCCAACCTGTCTCGCTGGCCGAGTGCCGGGTGCCCTATCCCGATTTGGTGATGCGTATCAGCACGCTCGACCAGCAACTCCATTTTGACCTGCACTACGGCGACATGCAATTCAAACATTTTGCGGGTGAACGGCTGCGCAGTGACCCCGAACAGTTTCGCCACCAGTTGCTCCAAGAGATTGAAGGCTTGCTAGCCGCAGCAGACAACAGTGAAGTCGATGTAAACGAGGAGTTGGACAAGATCGGCCAACGGCTCTATCGTGAGTTGTGGCCGCTTGAATTGCGCCGCGAATATCGCCGCTTCCGCCAACAGGTACGCACCTTCGTCATCTTCTCCGACGAACCCTGGATTCCCTGGGAATTGATCAAACCCTACGACGATGAGGATCTGGCAAATGTCGTCGATGATGACTTTCTCTGTCTGCACTTTGACTTCGCCCGTTGGGTCACGCCAGCGGCCCAACCTGCCCAACTCTTTCCCATCCAGAGCCTTGCGGTTGTCAGCCCGTGCGGCACCAATCTGACGGCCAGCAGTGACGAAGTCGAACTACTGCGCACCTGGGCAAAGGCAAAAGCTTGGCAGGATTGTACGCCCGCACCGGCTACCAAAAAGAACGTAGAAAAACTATTGCGTGGCGATCAAGCAGTCAATCTCTGGCATTTTGCCTGTCATGGCACATTCGATGCAGGCAGCCCCGGTCGTTCGCTGCTCTACCTAGAGGAGGAGAGCCAACTGTCACCGGATGACCTGGTCGGCAAAGCGGCGACACGTCTACGCAAAGATCGCCCCTTTGTCTTTCTCAACGCCTGCGAGGTGGGTTCAAGTGGTCTGTCGCTGACTGGTTTGGCTGGTTGGGCCAAGACGCTGGTACAGGATTGCGGAGTTGGTGCCTTCTTAGCGCCGATGTGGATGGTAGAGGATGAATATGCCCAGCAGTTCGCCCAGCACTTTTACCAGGCCATGCAAATGCCACAAACTACCCTGGCCCAAGCGGTCCGTCACGCCCGCCGTACACTGCGCCAACAAGCGGAGCGTAGTCCAATCTGGCTGGCTTACACGCTTTATGGCCATCCTAATGCATTACTGGGTCTGGAACAAGAGACAAAGTAAGGGCAATTACTTTTGAACGTGTCGGATTCGGGGCTATTGAAAAATCCTCCAAGAAACCTGTGAGATGGACTGTCATTCCCGTTTGGAATCTCCAAAGTGTCTGACACCGAACGACGAAGATTCCATACGGGGACTGTCCTTGACAGACATGACAGGTCGATCTGGCAGGGACAGGCGGCACTATTATTTGATGCTTTGCTATGCTTGTTTATCCAAACCTTGCATACTCCACCAACTCATCCAGCCGACACGTCGCCAAGCCCACCACATGATCCGCCCCGCCGTAATAAAAATAAACCTGCTCCCCAACCACGACATTAGCATTGTTGAAGACGACATTGGGCACGTCGCCTTTGATCTCCCACAGTTCCTGCGGCCAGAAGATTGGCTCTTTGGGGCGATGAATGATGCGGGTTGGGTCGTCGAGATCGAGTAGGATGGCACCGATGCGATAGATGTGATCTTCGCCATAGGCGTGGTTGAGGGCGATCCAACCGTACGGCGTCTCGATCGGCACGCCGTTGCTGCCGACACTTTTGCGATCCCACCAGTTTTCCGGGCGTGGGCCGTAGATCTGCGCCATCTCGGCTTCGGGCCAGGTGTGGAGATCGGCGGAACGGGCGAGCCAGACATGCGGCCAGCGGCGATGGAGCGCCACATAGTTGCCGCCAATCTTGCGTGGAAAGAGCACGTGATCTTTGTTGTCTTCGCCGCGCACAATCGGTGCAATCGGCTCCCAGGTGATCAAGTTGCTGCTGCGAGCGATCATGGGCAGGATGCCGCCGCCCGCAGGGGTGGGCGTGCCCGAACCACTGTAGGTGCGCCCATAGGCGGTGTAGGTCATGTAAAAGCTGCCCTCAATCTCGACCACGCGCGGGTCTTCGACACCGCGTGAATCAAACTCGTCGTGTGGTTCGAGCACCGGTTTGCGCAGGCGATTCCAATGCACGCCGTCACTGCACACGGCATACCCAATGCGGCTGATCCAATCTATTCCTTGCGCACGATAGTGCATGTGGAAGAGTCCGTTGTGATGGATCACCGATGGGTTGAAGACATTGTAACACTCCCAATCCGAACTGAGATCGGGCAGGAGAACGGGGTTGGCAGGGTGGCGTTGGAGTTGAAAAGGCATAGAAGTGAAGGGATGACAGGATGACAAGGTGACCGGGTGAATGCAAGCTTCATCTGGTCACCTTGTCGATAGTATATTTAGGCCACGATCCCCTGGATCGTAGTTTCCATCTTCGCCGCGTCGGCCTGCGCCAGATAGCCGGCCCACAGGTCGCAACGCCAGGTTTCGCCGCCGGGGAGAATCTTGATATTGCCTTTGCGCTTTTCGGCGCTGTAGCCTTCCGGTTCGGCGGTGGCGGGGAGGACGATGCCCAGACATTGTTGGTCGGCGGTCAAGCTGATCCAGCGCACTGCTTTGTCGAGTTGCTCGGGGCGGTGGGAGACGTAGTCGGCGCTGCCATCGGGATGAACTTGCATTGAGTGCGACCAACCGGCGTTGTCGGCGAGGTAATCGATGTAGAAGACCTGTTCGGGATCAAAGGCCATCCCTGGCTTGAGCACGTTGGCCTGCGTCGGATCATGGACCAGGGCATTGAGAAAGTCCATATACTCTTTGGTTGGATTGACGTGCGAGGGAATCGCAGTGCGCACACGCATCGTCTCGACCGAAGGGCGTGCCGTCTGCACAAAACGGCCATTGTCCACCGGACGGAAGTTGATGTGCGCCATGTACATGATCTCCATCGGCGTCTTCTTCAGATTGGTCACCTGGATGCCGATGTAGACGACTGACGAATTAGCGTAGAGCTTGACCAACGGCTCTGCCACGTAGTTGTGGGCAAAGGCAACCGTGTGTTGGTAACGTCCGCTCAGTCCAATATACTTGCCATGCTCGTCCTCGCCAAGCACCACCCAGGCGTAGGGATACCAGGCGTTGGGCAGTTCACCGTGCAGGGGGTGATGGTCGCCTTCAGCAGGGACGCCCATCGCCGTCATGCCGCAGTGCAGGTGCCAGCCGCCATAGGTTTCCAGATAGGAACGGTTGGCATAGGGTTGGGTGAACATCGACTTCATGGTCAAGTTGCGTCCGCCAAAGGTCGCAGACCAGATCTGCTGACCCTGAAAGGGCAGCAGGACCAGTTCGCCCACTTCGTTTTTCAAACGCAGCGCAGCAACGCCGGTGTCAAAGACAAAGGTCGATGCAGAGAACGAGCCGTGTTCGAGCAACGTGCGCTCCTTGGCCTCGAACATAGCTTGAGTCAGATGAAGGGTAGTATGGGTACTCATAAAAGCTTCTTTCAAATGAGAGTTTGAGAATATTGGGAAACGGTTTTGTAGCCCATTGTAGCGCGTCATCCTCATTCCAGCAATGAGCAAATGTGTGATGGGTGCATTTCACGTTGCAGGCAGACTGCCGATTCAGAACCCCGCACGTGAGCAAGGGTAGGACACGCCCCTTCCTCACGTGCGGAGTTCTGAAAGATACACCCAGGTGTGATACCGATGTATTGTAGCCCAATTGTGTATTTCCTTACACTCTAATTGAAACATTGGTTCATTTGCTAGTTTGCGCTACAATGGACTCACAAAATTAGACGCCATTTCCAAACAAGTTCCACGAATTTTAGCGGCTGGTGGTTTTGACAGATGACAAAGGGCGAGTTACCTGTGCCACCTGCCACATCGCATTCACATTCTCGTTTAGAGCCCAAATGAGGTATGGAGGTTTTTATGACAACTTCAGTCCCAGATCCGGAAATCGCTCCGACCATCCCTGAGGCCAAGCCAACCGCCAGTACCAATGGCAGCAAAGCTTCTCCCCGCCGCACTAAGGCAGGCGACATCCTGCCCGCAAGCACTCCGACTGGTTTGGAACGCGCCGCCGTTGCCCAGCGAGTTGATGCTGCCCAGGAATCGAAGGTAACAGCCATCACCGACATCATTCAGTCCGCCCAGGCTGAACAGCAGGGTGAGTTGGTGCGCCAAATTGATGCCATTCTCGACGGGGCTTCGCAAGATGACCTTTTGGCACTCAAAGAGATCCTGCTGCGCCGTGCCCCAGAGAAAATGCCCGTGAACCCTGACGATGAGTTGTCGGACGATTGGCGCAAGGGCGGCTATCCCTACAAAAATCTGATGTCGCGCAAAAACTATGAGAAGCAGAAATATCGCCTCCAGGTTGAGCTGCTCAAATTGCAAGCCTGGGTCAAGGAGAGCGGGCAACGGGTCGTGATCCTCTTCGAAGGACGGGATGCAGCAGGCAAGGGTGGTACGATCAAACGGTTTATGGAACACCTAAACCCACGCGGTGCGCGCATCGTTGCACTCGAAAAGCCCACCGAGTTGGAACGCGGCCAATGGTATTTCCAACGCTATGTCCAGCATCTTCCTTCACGCGGTGAAATTGTCCTCTTTGACCGCTCGTGGTACAACCGGGCCGGCGTCGAACGGGTGATGGGTTTCTGTAGCGACCAAGAGTATGAAGAGTTTATGCGCCAGGCACCTGAGTTTGAGCGCAATCTCACCCGCAGCGGGATTCACCTGATCAAGTTCTGGTTCTCGGTTAGCCGCGCAGAGCAACGCCGCCGCTTTAAGGAGCGCCAGGCCCATCCCTTGAAACAGTGGAAATTATCGCCCGTTGATTTGGCGTCACTCGACAAGTGGGAAGAATACACCAAAGCCAAGGAGTCGATGTTCTTCCACACCGACACCGCCGATGCGCCGTGGACCGTGGTCAAATCCGACTGCAAAAAGCGCGCCCGCCTCAATGCCATGCGCTATGTACTGCATAAATTACCCTACAAAAATAAAGACACCGACCGTATCGGGCCGCTCGATCCGCTGATCGTCGGTCGCGCCCACATCGTCTACGAACGTGGCGAAAAACAGTACTCGCCGATTATTTAGGAGCAGAGACAAGTTACGAGTTTCGGGCTCTACTGAGCCTAAAAGTTCGTCAAGAAACCGACCACGATAACTTGTCATTCTGAGCGAGGGCTGTTTCGAGCGAAGAATCCTGCGCTGTCTGATCAACCAAGATTCTTCGTCGCAAACAGCCGCTCCTCAGAATGACAAGTCCATCATACAGGGTCTCGCCACGGTTGGTTTCTTGAGTAAATACCTTTGCCACCTGCAACTTGCTACCCTACTACCCTATGCAACCAACATCCAAATCACTCACCCCGCAACAAGTAGCGCAATATCATCGAGATGGCTTTGTGGTCGTGCCCGATCTGATCAGCCAAGAAGAGGCCATTCTCTGGAAGGAAAAATTGAAGGAGCGGCTGGCGGAGGAAGGCTTGCTGGGCAACATTCCCTCCGGCGTGCGGGTCTGGATGGCCGACAACATGGACTCCTACTCCAGCTCCCAGTTGCAGAGCCCGACGATGGTACACATTCTGCAGCAACTGATCGGCCCAGATGTGGAGTTTCTCAGCTTCAAGGCCGTCTTCAAAAACGCCAAAACCAACTTCCCTTCGCCCTGGCACCAGGATTGGGCCTATTGGGGAGGCAGCGCCAAGATCTCGGCCTGGATTGCGCTCGACGATGCCACGCCCGAAAACGGCTGTCTACAACTGATCCCCGGCACCCAGCGCCAGGTAATCGAGATGAAGGAAGTCGAGGATGTCAAGGGCTTTGTGCGCCGCATCACCGATGATCAGGTAGCGGGGATGCCGATTGCAACCGTACCGGTGCCACGTGGTGCTGGCATCTTCTTCCACGACTTGGCCCTACACGCTTCCTGCCCCAACGTCAACGGCCAAGATCGCTGGTCAATTATCCCCACCTATCGCAACGCCGCCGAGAAGGATAGCTCAACCGTCTGGCAGAAGGCGTTGGTGCTCAGTGGAACGAGCGTCAACTAAAATTCAAGTAATTATCTAGCAAAGCCGGACCTCAAACGTTCGGCTGAGGCTCACGTCGAAGCCCGGTGAATCAATCTTCCGTGTTCCCTGATTTCCGTGTTGATGAAAAAGGCTTTGTAAAGCTTGCCCTACTAAGAAACCAGGTGTGGCGACCGTCCGTAGAAGTTTGATTTGTCATTCTGAGCGAAGGCTTTTTTGAGCGAAGAATCTTGCGTTGACCATCCAAGATTCTTCGTCGCAAACAACCGCTCCTCAGAATGACAGATCATCTCACAGGTTTCTTGATTAATTTTTTCGGTGCAGCTGAACCAGCCACTCGTAAGGGACAGAAATCAGGGAACACGGAAGGTTTTAGAAATTTGCTCTGTTTGTACAGAATTTCATGACTCAAGGGGTTTAGAGACGCGGATATCAGGTAACGCGGATCGTTTCAGTAAAGAGATCCACTCCGCGCTTCCTAATATCCGCGTCTCTAAAGGATCCTTCATCGTTACGAATTGAATTAGGACAATCCAATGAACGAAAAATTAGCCAAAGAACTCGAAATCCAAGCCCAAAACTTCACACCACTCATCACCGAATATTGTCGATTGGAAAGTGTCGCCGCCCAGAAGCGGATGATGGGCGAGACTGCCGATTGGGTAGAAAACTTGCTCAAAGCGACCGGCTTCGAGACCCGTCAACTGCCAGTCGAGGGTGCGCCCAACTATGTCTATGGCACGCTCAAAGGCAAGAGTGATTTCACGCTGCTGCTCTACAACCATTACGACGTGCAACCGGAAGCGCCGATTGAACTGTGGGAGAGCCCGCCCTTCGAGGTGACGGAGAAGGATGGCAAACTGGTGGCGCGTGGCATCTGCGACAACAAAGCGGAATTAATCTCGCGCATCTGTGCCATCCGCGCCATCCAAAACGCGCTGGGTGAATTTCCGATCAACCTCAAGTGGATCATCGAAGGCGAAGAGGAGATCGGCAGCACGCACTTTGATGAGATGACGCGCCAATATGGCGATCTCTTGAAGACCGACGGGGCCCTCTGGGAAGGCGGCGGCTTTAACGAACGTGGTCAATCGCATGTTGCAGTCGGCTTCCGGGGCATGTTGTATGTCGAATACAGCGTGGAAATGATGTCACGCGATGCCCACTCAGGCGGTGCCCACACGCTGCCCAGTGCGGCCTGGCGCTTGGTCAAGGCGCTGGCCAGCTTGAAAGATGACAACGGCAAGATCTTGATCCCTGGCTTCTACGACGATGTGCGTGAGCCTACGGCGATGGAGAAAAAAGCCGCCCAGGACAACGTCGATCTCGAACAGGAAACGCGCGCCAAGGCGATGTACGGTATCGATACCTTCCTGCACAACCGCACTGGCTACGATCTCGAAATCTCGGTCTATGAGCCGACCGCCAACATCGCCGGTTTCCTCACCGGTTATACCGAACCGGGCGTCAAGACCGTGCTGCCCGCCAAGGCGATGGCCAAGATGGATTTCCGCCTCGTGCCCAACCAAGATCCGAATGACATTTTCGAAAAGCTGAAGGCCCATCTCAAAGCCCAGGGTTTTGAGGATGTGAAGGTCACCAAGTTGGGCAGCGGCGACCCGGTGGTCACGCCGCTGGAAGGCTCGTTTGTGCAGAAGATCACGCAGATCTGCCAAGCATTCACCGAACAAGAGGCGAAGATCATCCCGCTCGGCGGCGGCACCCTGCCCCTACTTGGCGCCATGAAGAACAACGTCGGCGTCCTCGGCATCTCCACCTCGGGCAACCCGGCCTACTACGCCAGCGGTGCCCACGCCCCCAACGAGCACATCCGCATCAGCGACATTCCGCGGGCGCTTGAGTTTAATGTGTACCTGTTTACACAGTTAGGGGAAGCGAAGTAGGTTGATGTGAGTTTGGATTTTAGCCTAACAGGCTAGCCTACGGTAACCCAGTGGCAGCGCCCTGGGATAGAGATGGGCGACCTCTCATCCCCAGGGCGCTGCCACTGGGTTACTCTCTACCGCCCCGATGGGGCTAAAGGCGGCCTGTAGTGCTTGTGCATTTTCGTGTGGTGTAAATCATGAATCCCCAAGGACAACCTCTCTCCACTGCGTTCCCCAGCCCATCGACCTTGATCGTCGATGAGATACCTGGACGCATGGTGGGTAACGATGACGAACCGCCAGGCCGCATCCTGCATCTGGACGCGCATAACCAGCCGATCTGGGAGATCAGCACGCTCAAAATGCCCTATGATGTCGCGCCTACGCCTGATGGCTGCTACCTGGTCAACATCATTCGTGCCAGAGCCGTCTGGAAGGTGGCACCAGATGGAACGGTGCTCTGGCGCAAAGAAGTGGGCGGCTATCCCTGTAGTCTGCAACTGCTGCCCGAAGGGAATCTACTGGTGGCGGGCTGGGATGATCATCTGCCCGGTTTTGTGCGTGAATTTGACGCTGCGGGCAATCTGCTCTGGCAAGTGGAAGGGTTGCGCTGGCCCTGGAAAGCCGAGCGGCTGGCGAATGGCAATACCCTGATCGCCGACGCCGGGACCAAGCGCGTCTTTGAGGTCAACCCTGCCGAGCAGGAGGTGTGGGCGGTTGAGCAACTGGGGCCAGAGACGCCGCAACTCTTTGATGCCTTAGGCCCCGTCTACTGTCAACGGCTGGCGAATGGCAACACCCTGGTTTCAATCCGCGGCTTGAGCCAAATCGTCGAACTCGCCCCCACCGGCCAGGTCGTGTGGGAAGTGGGGCGCGAGCTGGTCTACAACCAATACTCCGCCCTGCGGCTGGCCAATGGCAATACCCTGATCGCCGACGCAGGTCACTTTCGCGTGATTGAGATTGATGGGGACAAGAATATTGTTTGGGAGATGGGTGGGTTTGGGTATCCGGCGAAGGCTTATCGGTTATGAATTACGGGAAATTGGTGGCATTGTTCCCCAATTGACAGTTTGTGCGTTCCGGGAATTGACCAAAGTTCTTATGGTCAATTCTATGAATAGGTTCAGATAGGCTTGGCAAGACCAGTATACATAGGTTATAAACTATAGAATGGCGTATACATCATCGATTAAAATCAAAGAGTAGCTTTATGAAAATTTTGGCCCTTAGTTCGACTTTCAAGCATCCAGCAGTAACCGCCGTAAAATTCGGCTCTGAGGACTCGGCCTTGGATTATGACATGTTGGTATGGGCCCCTAATAATGTGATAGATGAGTATAAGAGCAGCAGTAAAAAGTATAGAGGATGTCCTTCACTAGATAGCGATGACTCTGTTGCTATTCTTAGAGACGGAGGACGACGCAAGAGTGAAATGTTGGAAATGCTCAAATTAGGAAGAACTGTTGTAATTTTCACACCAAAACCAAGTGTATTTTATGTAGACACTGGCGAGCGCAGATACTCAGGAACCGGCAGAAACCGACAAACTACAATTGTTGTCAAGGACATAAGTTTATTATCCTTGCTCCCAATCGATATTCAAACAGTAGACGCCAACGGCAAAAGCATCAGTTTTGTTGGCGGAATAAAATATTCACATTTCTGGAATAGCAATAAAGATCATCTTGTTTACAAAGCTTACTTTCAAAACCCAAATGGAAATCCTATATTTACTATATCTAACACTGATAAAGTTGTCGGCATGCATTTTCAAATACACAATGGACACTTACTGTTCTTGCCCGATTTTTATACAACCCAGAAAATGTATTCAGCCATCACGAAAAATATCATTGATTCGATTATTGTAATGGTGGAGGAGTTAAAGAAAGACTCCGGAGATTTCTCAATACCCTCGTGGGCCCAATTTTACAAACTACCGGCTGAAGATCAGTACAAAAATGAATTGAGCTTACTTGAAACAAATCTTAGTGAGCTTTTACTCGAAATTAACAGGAAGAAAGAGGAGATCATAAGATTAGAAGAGTATAAGCTCTTATTTTCCGGAACAGGTAAAGCCTTAGAAGTACAAGTTCGTCGAATTTTTCTGGAATTAGGTTTTGAGGTATCAGAGGGTGCACCTGGCCGTGATGACCTTATCATAAAACACAACGACCAGGTAGCTGTAGTTGAGATCAAAGGCGTAAATAAAAGCGCAGCAGAGAAACACGCCGCTCAACTAGAAAAGTGGGTTTCAGAATACTATGCAAATAATGGCATTCGACCTAAAGGAATTCTCGTTGTAAACGCATTTAAGGATATACCCTTATCGGATCGAAACGAACCTGCATTTCCCCACCAAATGATCAAGTACTCTCTAAATAGAGAGCACTGTCTGATTACTGGATTACAGCTACTTGGACTATATCTAGATTTCAAGAATAACCCCGGAAGGCTACAAAATCTTACTGAAACTCTGCTTACCACAGAAGGCATCTTTCCGCTTTATCAAGCTTGGCCTGAGTACATGACTAATCATAATGACAACGGAACTATAGACACTAAAGAAGAATGAGTTTAACAAGGCGTGCAGCCGACCGTCCTGTCGCAACGATTTTCCACGTTGTGCTGTGCCCAACGGCGTCTTGCCTACAGCATTGTCCTCGCAGGCGGCGGTGACGTAGGCCGTAAGGTACTTCTTCTATCCAGACACGAATACATTAAGCAGGCGTCTTATCTCCCAGTTTGCTGCTATAATTTACCCTAAAGCAATGTCAAAAAAAATATGTCCAAATCGTGAGCGTCGAGCGTATCGGCGAAAAGCCCAATAACGAACTCTTTTTTTCGTGAAAAAGAGACAGGTCGCACATAATGACATAAGTAATGACTATGAAGGAAATCCGCAGAACTGATATCCAGTTGCTTACCCAAAACTTGGGATCTGTGGAAATGGTGCGATTCTTGCAGCAGAGCGATTTGGGTTGGAGTGATTACACAAAAGAACGCAGTCAGTGGCTCGGAAATCCCAGTCTGAACGAAATTGCGGCTGAGATCAAAACAATGAGGAAAAATTGGCCGCAACACAAGTAAAAAAAGGGGCTTATGAAGCGCAGGTTAGTCGCAATTCATTTGGTTTGTCGGGGTGGCAGGGGTGTGCGTTGGGTAGATAGTGAAACCTTTATCACAGGTGGTTGGGTGATCAGCCAAATGCATATCCATGAAGGGGTGATCCTTGCTTTGCATGAGAGCAAAGTACAGGCTTCCTACCTGCAAGGCAAAGTTTTGGACACCCACAGCACCACCAAAGAGATCACAAATTCAGGCAGACACCAACAGCGTTTGGATTTACTTGTCAAAGTGACAGCCACGCCCTTGGCATGGCAAGGACGAGGATCGGGCGAAAAGGGTCTGGTCTGGAGTGAGTAACGCCGGCGCATCGAGCATCTTTACTACACGTTTGTAACATTCCACTCATCTCTTTGCGGCATCAGTCATTGGCAGTTGTTTGATCTTTATATAATTTCTGTAACTGTTCAGCGAAGCTTTGCCTCAAACGTTCGGCTTCACCTCGACAGGCTCGGTGTCCGTGTCCTTCGACAAGCTCAGGACACGTCGAAGCCCGATCAATGCAGATTCCGTGTTCCCTGATTTCCGTGTTTACGAAAAAAGGCTTTGTAAACACGGGAATCAGGGAACACGGAAAGAGATGAAAAATTTGCTCTGTTTGTCAAGATTTTTCGCTCTCAAATAAATCAGCCTCTCGTGAAACAACAACGAATTATGAAAGGAACGAAGAAATAGTTGCGCATTTTTCGTTCTTTTCCGGGTGCCCTTTGGGCGTCGTTGTTGTGCAATGCCTGAATAGATGCCAACTCCCCGCAGCACTGAAGGCGTACAGCCCCACGCTACTTTTCCACGCCAACTCAACCACGATATACTTTTCAACAACAACCCAGTCTGATCTGAAAATGTCAGAACCCCGCACGTGAGTAAGGGGAGACGGTATTTTCATGCAGAACAGTGACTTCAAAACAAGAGAAACAACAATGAATCATGAGATCAACCGTGCCGGGTCGGGCACGCAAGTCGTATGGGCGGGAGAGCAGGAACAGCGAGCGCACCGAGCCACGCAGGTTCCGGTGGTGGTGAGTGTGGCCTATGGCTATGACGACATGGAAGAGTGGTATGATGTCGCCGTGGGCAAGAAGCCGGGTCACATCTATGGGCGCAATACCAACCCGACGGTAGAGGCCTTCGAGGAGAAAGTCCGCGTCTTGGAGGGTGCGCAGGCGGCGACCAGTTTTTCGACTGGCATGGCGGCCATCAGCAATACGCTTTACACCTTTCTCAAGCCAGGCGACCGGGTGGTATCGATCAAGGATACATACGGTGGGACCAATAAAATCTTCACCGAGTTTCTGCCCAAGATCAATGTCGATGTCACCTTGTGCAATACGGGCGTCCACGAGGAACTCGAAGCGGAGGTGCGCAAAGGCTGCAAGATCCTCTATCTGGAGACGCCCACCAATCCCACGGTAAAGATCACCGACATCGAACGCATGACGAAGGCGGGGAAGGCGGTCGGGGCGATTGTGGTGGTCGACAACACCTTCGCCACCCCCATCAACCAGAATCCGCTGGCCCTGGGCGCTGATCTTGTCCTGCATAGCGCCACCAAGTTTTTGGGCGGTCATGCCGATTCGCTGGGCGGCGTGGTCTGCGGCAGCAAGCAATTGGTGGAAGCGATCTTTCATTATCGGGAGATCAATGGCGCAACCCTGGCACCTTGGGATGCCTATCTGCTCTTGCGCGGCATGAAAACCTTGAAACTGCGCGTCCTCCAGCAGGAGAAAAGCGCCATGCAGATTGCCCGCTACCTGCAAACTCAGGAACTGGTGGAGGCGGTCTGTTATCCGGGACTGGAGAGCCATGTCCATCACGATATTGCGAAAAAACAGATGCGCGGCTTTGGAGGCATGCTCAGTTTTGCCTTAAAAGGCGGGATGGATGCGGTCTCGATCCTGTTGCCCAGGCTGCAATACGCCAATCGCGCCGCCAACCTGGGTGCGGTCGAAACCACCTTTGGACCGGCCAGAACCACGAGTCATGTGGAATGCAGTGTGGAGGAACGGAAAGCGATGGGCATCCCCGATGGTTTGGTCAGAATCTCGGTGGGGATCGAAGATGTGGAAGACCTGCTTGCCGATCTGGAACAGGCTTTTGCCCATCTTGCCCAAAATTCAAGGTGAAGCCGAGATTCTGTACAAGTGCTCAGGTACATATTAACTTCGGGGCAAAACGTGCCATTCAGAGCCCCGCACGTTAGTAACCTGAGTTCGGAGTTTTCTAAAATTGTACACGGATAAACGCAGATTTTCACGGATTTGGCTTAAAAATAGGCGGTAAACTGCGGTTGCAATGAGAAGCGGAGTTTTTCCAGCTTCTTTTCGAGTCGCAAAACTCCGCTTCTCATTCAGAGCTTAGTTTAAACGTTCAATTCCTGCGCTTTTGATCCGTGAAAATCCCTCTAATCCGTGTACAAATATAAACTCCGAATTGACGTTAGTAAGGGAAATTCGTCCCCTTACTAACGTGCGGGGCTCTGAAACTCTGCCCCATCCTGAGATGCACCTAGTGCCCGGATCATTGGGCCTGGTTGGACGGCACGATGTATCTTAAAGGAATACAATCATGAATAGTCCAATTGAAAACAAAATCGGTTGTGTCTTCATCCCAGTCAGCGACATGCAGCGGGCAATTGCGTGGTATACTCGCCTTTTCGGCCTTTCAGTGAACACCACCTCACACGAAGGTCGTATTTATGACCTGCCCATGACAGGAGATGCCAACCTAATCCTCGATGGGCATAAGCCAGTCGTCAATTCATCTCAGCCGATCTGTTTCTTTTGGACGAGCGATATTCAGCGCGCTCGTGTTTTTCTTGGCGAGCAAGGGGTGGAACTTGTGCAAGATGTGGAAAACATTGGAAGTGTTTCTACACTCACCTTCAAAGATCCAGATGGCAATCTGCTCATGGTCTGCCAACGAAATCGATAGCAGATCCAATGGAGCGCCGGGAGGTCCGTTGAAACCCAAACTTATTCTGATCGGCGGTGAAGCGTGGACAGGCAAGACCACCTGCGCCGAAATCTTGTATAAACGCCTGCATAACTCCGCCTGGCTGGATGGCGACGATGTCTGGCGTGTCAACCCCTGGTCGCCGGACCATCCGCATCTGCGCATGAGTGACTTGAACATGGCCTTTGTGCTGCAAACCTATCTGCAAGCCGGCTTTGAGTATGTCATTCTTTCGTCGATTGTCCTGAGCGTTCCCTCGATTACGGTGCGCATCCTGGAACGAATCAGCGGCGTCGAATACGATCTGCTCTCATTTACCTTGATGTCGGATGAGGCCACCCTGACCGAACGCGCCAAGCGCAGAGACAACGAGGCCAATCCGCACTTCATTGTGTTAGAACAAACACGATCCTTGACCCACACCATCAAGCTTGATACCACCGACCAACAACCCGAAGAAATCGTCACCGCAATGCTGTCCATCATCCATCGTTCGGTGTAAAATAGAAATACCGGGATCTGAAAACAGTAGGAGCGGTAGGCGGATGACGCGGAAATCGCCAGATGAACACGGATCAAAACTACTTAAAAACCTGAACTCGGAGTTTTCTAAAATTGTACACGGATGGGCATAGACCCTATTAAGAAACCAAGCCTGGGACTGTACCTGGAAGGTTGATTTGTCATTCTGAGGAGCGGTTGTTTGCGACGAAGAATCTTGGCTGGACAACGCAGGATTCTTCGCTCAAAAAAGCCTTCGCTCAGAATGACAGATCATCTCACGGGTTTCTTACTGGATTTTTCGGCCCTGCCGAACCCGTTACTTACGAGGGCAAGCTTTCAAGGATTTGTTGAAAAATAGCTTCAAAACGTTCGATTCTTGCTTTTTCAATCAGTGTGAATCCCTTCAATCCGTGTACAAATATGAACTCCGAGTTCACGCTAAAAGACCCGCAAACATCCGTATCATCCGCGTCATCGGCGTACCGATCCATTCGCTCGACCCACATGAATCGAGTTCAACTCATGCAGAACAATCAACAAGCAGTCCTAACCAAAATCCAACCTGTCTTGGATCAACTCCTGCCAATTGTGCGCAGTTTTGCGGTTGGCAGATATGCCATAGCGATCAGTGGCTCCTTTGGCAAGGGCACCTTCGACAGCCGATCCGATATCGACCTGCGCCTCTATGCCGATGAGATTCCCGCCAGTTTTGCCGAGATGGGAGCAGCCGTCCGCAGCCCCAAGGAGGAATGGGGCAGGCAGGGCATCAAAATTGATGACTTCTGGCCGCGCAAAATCGGCGACATTGAAGCGGCGCTGGAGGGCTGGTTCGAGGGCAAACTCCAGGCCAGTCCGCTAATTTGGACCGTCTGGGGCTATCATCTCCTGCCCGACATCTATCACCAACAGGCGCTCGACGATCCGTACGCCATCGTGGCTGGCTGGAAGACACGACTTCAGCACTATCCCCCAAAGTTGAAGAAAGCCCTATTGGACAAACATCTCGGCTCGCTGCGGTATTGGCGGAGCGATTATCATTATGCGGGCAAGGTGCAACGGCAGGATGTGGTCTTTCTGGCTGGCTTGAGCGTCAAACTGGTTCACGACATCATCCAAGTCCTCTTCGCCCTCAACGAGACCTACTACATCGGCGACGGTTACAATTTGCAATATCTAGCCAATTTTCCTTACCAACCGCCGGATATCGCCAACCGATTGCAGACGATTCTTTACCCAGCAGTTTCAATCGATGCGTCGTCTACAAACCCGTTTGAAACGCAGTACAATACGTTACTGGCGCTGATCGATGATGTTGAGCAGTTGGCAACCTCCTGCGGCTATGCTGCGGATCGCTGGGTTGGGCTTTCGTAAGATCAAAATAGCCATAGAGACGCGGATATTAGGAAACGCGAATACTCTGTTCGTCTCGTTACCGATCCGCGTTTTCGAGTATCCGCGTCTCTAACTGCGGTTGCAATGAGAAGCGGAGTTTTCCAAAGCTCTTTTCGATAAATAGAACTCCGCTTCTCATTCAGAGCACAGTTTAAAAGGAACTTCTATGATCACCATCCTAAGCCGCCTCTTCCGCATCATCCTAAAATTACCCCCTGCCCAAACCTACGACGTACTCGTCGAGCGTGACCTGCCCGTGCCGATGCGGGATGGCACGGTGCTGCTGGCCGATCACTATTACAGCGAGCAGACCCGCAAGGCACCGACCCTCTTGGTGCGTTCCCCTTATGGACGAGCTGGCGTCTTTGGCTATCTCTTCGGGCGTATCTTTGCCGAACGTGGCTTCCAAGTGGTAGTCCAGAGTTGCCGGGGCACCTTTGGCTCGGGCGGTGAGTTCAACGCCTTTCGCAACGAACAAGCCGACGGCACCGACACCCTGACCTGGCTCCAGGCACAGCCCTGGTTTGCAGGACCGCTGGCCACGGTGGGGCCAAGCTATCTAGGACTGACTCAGTGGGCGATTGCCGCCGGTGGGCTGCTCAAAGCGATGGGGTTGCTGATCACCAGTTCGGAGTTTCGCACTTTGGTCTACCCCGGCGAATCGTTTGGGCTGGACACGGCGTTGACCTGGATCCAAGGGACAACCCATCAGGAAGAGAGCTTCTGGCAGCGGCTCTTGACCACCAAACAGCGCGCCAAAGAGCTGCAACAGGCGTCCATGCACCTTCCTCTATGCGAAACCGACCAAATTGCTGCCGGAAAACGCATCGGCTTCTACCAGGATTGGCTGGTACACAATTGTCCCGACGATCCCTGGTGGCAAGCGGTCGATTTCAGTGCGTCGACCGCTTCCTTGTCTGCCGATACGCTCCTGATTGGCGGCTGGTATGACATCTTCCTGCCTCACATCCTGGCCGACTACACCCGATTACGCCAGAATGGAGCATGCCCCTATCTGACCATCGGCCCCTGGACCCACACACCGTCTCCCACAGTGCTTTCGGTGATGCTCAACGAGTCGCTGACCTGGTTTCGCACTCACCTGCTGGGCGAACAAGGGGCCTTGCGCCAGTTGCCTGTACGCATCTTTGTGATGGGGCGTAACCAGTGGCGAGAATTCCCCGATTGGCCGCCCGTTGGCTATGCTCCGCAACGTTGGTATTTGCAGGCGGGCAACGCCCTCGCACCCCAAGCGCCAACGACAGACTCCCAACCCGACCACTACCGCTACGATCCGGCTGATCCTACACCGTCAGTGGGTGGATCCAGTTTGAGTACAAATTCGGGAGCCAAGGACAACCGTACCGTCGAAGCACGCAAGGACGTTTTGCTCTACACCACTCCGGTGCTGGAGCGTGATGTCGAGGTGATTGGCGCGCTGCGAGCCGAACTGTTTGTCCAATCGAGCCTGGAACATACCGACTTTTTCGTGCGCCTGTGCGATGTCGATTCCAGCGGCAAGTCGATCAACATCAGCGACGGTTTGCTGCGTCTCCAACCCGGTCAACCGTCAATTGGCGAGGATGGCGTTTGGCAGATCAACGTGGAACTGTGGGCGACGGCGCACTGCTTCAAAAAGGGGCACCGCATCCGGGTCCAGGTGGCAGGCGGATCGCACCCACGCTATGTGCGCAATCTCGGCAGCGGCGAACCGTTGGCCACTGCCACCACGCTCATCGCCGCCGAACATACCGTCTATCACGATGCACAGCATCCATCTGCGATCCTTTTACCGGTCAAACAGTGATCCTACGTATGTCCCAATCAACCAATCCAGCCTCTTATCGCCTGCGAGCGCGCCTACTCTGCCACGATGTGCGCATGAACCGCTGGATCGAAAGCATAGTTGCCCTAGCCGCAGAGCCCAATGTTGCAGAGGCGATACGGCTGTTGCAGCCGCTTGCTGACCAAACGGTGGCTGCCGATAACTGTGAGGATTGCCCCTATGAGTTGCTGGATGTGACGATCAGCCCAGCGTAGGGTTACTTTGTGGGATTTGGGCATGACAACAACAGATTGAGAAAGCAACAGATGGTAGTTTGTGCCTGGATATGCTGTTGTTTTTCTCAAAACCAGGACTTATGCAAGATGTCATTGCGACGAGGGCTGTTTCGAGGAGAAATCTTGCTGTTTTCGCCGTTTTGCGTAAGTCCTAAAAACGAGACGTAACGATTAAATGGCCGCGCCGAGTACGTTGGTCCTCTAGTTGGATGTCGCAAGTTACGCAAAGCGACCAAAAGAGTGTAACGCAAGGACGCAAGGGGGCAAAGACGCAACGGATTGGGCTGAAAAGTCACGCTTCGTACGTCCAGCTTTGCGCCTTGGCATCTTAGCGGCTTTACGTTGAAATGATTCTTGCATACCAGGAGTTATATGAAACAGGCAAAAGGAGACAAATCATGAGCGAATATCTACCAAGTCCACGGCAATGGGTAGCCGATCAAGTGGCGCTGTATGAAGGCAGCGGCGGTACAGCAGGCTTGACCTTGCGCGATACTGGTCTGCCTGTCATCATCGTGACCAATCACGGACGCAAGACCGGGGCGATCCGCAAAACCCCACTCATGCGCGTGGTGGATGGTAAGAATTATATCCTGGTGGCGTCGCAGGGAGGCGCGCCCACCCATCCAGTCTGGTACTATAATTTGAAAGCCGACCCTAATGTTGAGATCCGTGACAAAACCGAAGTCTACACCATGCGCGTGCGCGAGGTCACCGAGCCAGCGGAACGCGAGCGGCTTTGGAAAATCGCAGTTGAAGCGTTTCCGCCCTATCAGGAATACCAAACCAAGACCGACCGCCTCATTCCAGTCTTCCTGGCTGAGCCTGTAGTATAGAGCCTTCATGGATAGAAAAGGTGAAAGTGTCCCAATCTCTAGGTGACAGGTTTGAAATCGGCATGACTCAAGCGCACTTTCCACCCAAACACAGAATTATCGTCGACCGCTTCTTGGCTGCCTGCCAAACCGATGACCGCGTTATGGCGGCGTTCCTTGGCGGATCCTACGCCAGCGGGACAGCCGATGCCCACTCAGATCTGGACCTTTATCTGATCACCACCGATGAGGCGTACGTGGAATTTCTGGCCGAACGAGAGACATTGGTACGGCGGTTGGGCGAGCCGCTCTTCTTGGAAGATTGGGGCAATCCCAACTGCTACTTTTTCATTTTGGCCGATGGCACGGAAGGTGAACTGTGGATCGGTCAGCAGAGCCACTTCAAACAGATCCACGGCGGCGCGCACACCGTGTTGCTGGATAAACAGGGTATCCTCACTGGCATCGACTTTCCGCTACACGAAGCCGATCCGACCGAGCAAACCGAGACCTTGCGCCAACTGATCATGAGCTTCTGGCATGAAGTCGGCCACTTCAACAAAGCCCTGGCCCGTAACCAGGTCTGGTTTGCCTACGGCTCACTAGAGACCATGCGTCACATCTGTGTCAACCTGGCCCGCTTGCGTCACAACTTTGCCGATGAAGGGGTGGGCGAGGAGCCTTTTTTCAAGATTGAACACGCCATGCCCGTTGAACAGTTAGCGCCGTTGCAAGCTACTTTCTGTCCGCTGGAGATCGAGGCGATCCGACAGGCGGGGGCTATCCTGCTGCAATTTTACGGGGAAGTTGCAGCCGCTCTAGCCGAAAGACATGGGCTTATTTATCCAGCGGCGTTAGAAAAGGTAATGCGAGTGCAGTGAACAAATGAGGACAAGCAAGCTTATCCTGCCAAGCCATTGGCTTCGTATCGTTGTGAGCACCTCCTGGTGATAGCATATTAATCTAGAAATCTTCCCACTACGCAAAAATCGCCACGGTCTGATTCCCACAGAGAACCAGGTTGCCACGCTCATCCCAGATTTCCATGGTCTGGAACGAGTAGCCATTGCCTGCCTGTTGGCTGGTCGAACGCAGTAGGAACCACTCGCCAGAAGTCGCCGGTTGGGGTAGATCTACTGTCCACTGCATCGTGCTGACCGGGGCAAATTCGCTGAAGCAGGCCATGGCGGCTGGCGGTAAAGCGTCGGCGATGGCGAGCAGCGCCACGGCTGGGTCTACGCCCGTGGCATCTCGATGGCGTACCCAAGCCACAAACTCACCTCGCTCGGCGCCAGAAGCAGGCAGCGAGCTACCTGCAAAGCGCAGATCGAAGTTGCCTAAGGCTGCTGGTGCCGAACCATGGTCTGGGGGCTTTTGATAGCAGTCAGGAACATCGACCGACGGGCGTTGAGAAAGCTCATGTTGGATTCGGCTTGTTCGAGGAGTTGCGAACACATATGCCGCCCGTAGCGCCACATCCGACCCGCTCAAACAATCGACAGCAATCGACGTCACTGACTTTCCTTGGCGCAGTAGTTGTGGCACAAAACGCAGCGACCCCGACGCTGGTCCCACAAACAGAATTTGCGCTGACTTTAGCGGCGGAAGATTGGGTGGGGCCGCTTGTAACGCGCATTGCAGCGCCAGTGCTGTCGACAGCCCGCCATAGATGGTTCGGCCCTGGTACCAATTGGGAGGCGGCGTGAAGTCGGAGGATGGATTGAAGTCACCGATCGCTTGGGCGAGTTGAGGTTGTGCTGTCATAGAATTGTCCTGTTATCGACCAAGTGGTCGAGGCTCTTGTGGTGCCGATGATCATGATATGTCGCATACAAAACAGAAGCATAAAAGTTGCAGATATGCTATAGTAGCACGAAGCAAATGGTCAAGATAGATGCGACGACTCAGAAATGCATCAACAAAATGAGGAGAGTTATGCAACAGAAAGAATTACCCGGCGGCGGCACCATTGACGCGATTGGATTGGGTCTATGGGATTTCGGCGGCGGCGAAAATCCAGATTACAGCCGAGATAATGCCGATCTTGCGGCTATTCACAACGCCATTGCGATTGGCTATCGCCACTTTGATACGGCAGAATATTATGCCAGCGGTCACTCGGAGGAATTGCTGGGCCGCGCACTGCGTGACTACCAACGCAGCGACTTTTTTGTGACGACCAAGGTCAGCCCCAGCCACATCCGCTACGATGATCTGTTGGCTGCCTGCGACCGGAGTCTGAAACGTTTGCAGAGCGACTATATCGATCTCTACCTGATCCACTGGCCCAGTTCAACGATTCCACTCAGCGAGAGCATGCGGGCACTAAACCGACTGGTCGCTGAGGGCAAGATCCGCCATGTCGGTGTGAGCAATTTTGACCTACCGTTGCTGAAAGAAGCAGTCCGTCTCTGTGAAACGCCACTGGCGACCAATCAGGTGCACTACAACCTGCTACACCGTGAGTACGTTCAGAATGGTGTGATCGCCTATTGCCAGCAACAGGGCATCCTGGTGACGGCCTATTCGCCGTTGCTTGATGGCGTTTTGGAGCATAAAACTGTTCAGGCGATTGCCCAGCAGCATCACGCCACAGGGGCGCAAGTGGCACTGCAATGGCTGATCCAGCAGCCGCAAGTGATCACGATCCCCAAGTCGAGCAAGCAGCTTCGTCAACAGGAAAATTGGGATGCGAGTGGGGTTGTGCTAAGCGAAGAAGACATTGCGCAACTCAATCGACTCGTGTAATAGGTCAATCTTATGCCTTGAACCTAATCGTGGATCGGTACGTGGATGACACAGATGATGCGGATCAAGAGCGGATTTTTGTGGATCTTTATCCGCCTTTAATCCGTAGAATCAGCGTTATCCGCGTACC
The DNA here is from genome assembly GCA_046328715.1 of Caldilineaceae bacterium. GTDB lineage: Bacteria > Chloroflexota > Anaerolineae > Caldilineales > Caldilineaceae > JAXLWB01. Next base: position 124,351 of record JAXLWB010000016.1, read on the forward strand.
ACTCACTCATTCTTCATTGTGCATGTTTGCATGGTCATCTACTCTCAAATCATGAAACCGACCTCAGAACCCGCTCTCCCCTTGTCCGCAATTGGCCGTCTGCCCGTGCCGGGTGACAATGTAGCGATTGCAACCACACTGCTACCTGCCGGAACGACCCTTGCGATTGGCGACAGCAGCTATAGGTTAGAATTCACCGTGCCGGAAGGGCATCGCTTTGCCGTGCGTCCGATTGCGCGTGATGAGGCGCTGCTCTCCTGGGGATTGCCCTTTGGCGTTGCCAGCCAAGCGATTGCGCCCGGCGAATATGTGCGCAACGCTGGCATGATCGAGGCGCTCAATGGTCGCACGTTGCCCTTCACCGTCCCGCAGCAGCCCAACTTTGTCGACCGCATCACCCCGTACCAGTTGGATGAAGCCACCTTTCAGCCGGGTAAACAAGTGGAACGCTATCCCAACCAGCGCACCTTTCTTGGCTACCAACGACCGGAAGGCCGCGGCGTTGGGACACGCAACATGGTCGTGATCTTGGGCGCCACCTCCAGCGCGGCTGGCTTTGTGCGCGCCCTAGCCGAGCAATTGCAGCCAGAAACCAGCGGCTTGGCCAATCTCGACGGCATCGTACCGATTGCCCACACCGAGGGCAGTGGCTATGTACGCTTGAATAACCGGGATTATCTCTTGCGCACCCTGGCCGGTCTTATGGTCCACCCGAATGTGGCGGCGGTGTTGGCGGTCAACTTGGCCAGCGATCCCGTAACTGGCGACCTGACAAACGAGGAACTGGCGCGCTTCATGCGAGAGAATGGTTACCCGCTAGGCTCTGTGTTGCACCACTTTTTCGCCCTCAGCAACCACTGGCAGGCGGATCTGGCGCAGGGAGCTGAGCTGGTCTGTGATTGGCTGCCGCAGGTCGCTGCCATGCAGCGCACACCGCAACCCTTATCCGAAATCGCCGTTGCACTGCAATGTGGCGGCTCGGACGCCTTTTCCGGTGTCTCTGGCAATCCACTGGCTGGCACCGTTGCCAGGGAGATCATCCGCTATGGTGGACGCGCCAATCTGGCCGAGACCGATGAGTTGATTGGGGCTGAATCCTATATTTTGCAGAATATGCGCGATCTGCCAACGGCGCGCTGCTTTCTGAACTTTATTGCCGAATTTCAAGAGCGGCTGGCCTGGCACGGGCAGAGCGCCGAGGGCAACCCATCAGGCGGCAACAAGCTACGTGGGCTCTACAACATTGCGCTGAAATCGATCGGTGCGGCCATGAAAAAAGATCCCGCAGTGCGCATCGACCATGTGATCGACTATGCCGAACGTATGCTTCAGCACGGCTTCCACTTCATGAATTCACCGGGCAACGATTTGGAAGGCATCGCCGGTCAGGTGGCCAGCGGCGCCAATCTGATCATCTTTACCACGGGCAATGGCTCAATTACCAACTTTCCATTTGTGCCGACGATCAAGGTAATGACTACCTCCAATCGCTTTGCCCTGCTGGCCAACGAAATGGATGTCAACGCTGGTGCCTATCTGGATGGCACGCCAATGGAGGAACTGACGCAGACGACGCTCGACCTGCTGATAGCGATTGCTTCGGGCCAGACCAGTTGTGGTGAAAAGGCCGGTCACTCGCAGATCTCAATCTGGCGCAATTGGCAGCAACAGGATCGCAGCCGCCTTCCGTTGATCCTGGCTCGGGAAAAGCCCAACGGTGCTCCGATTCCATTGCCCCGCTCCACTGCCTTGCAGCCCAACCAAACGATCATCAAGCGCTTAAATGCGGCCCGACAGCAGGGCACGATTGGCCTGATCGTGCCCACTAGTATCTGTTCCGGACAGATCGCACGGCTGGCCACAAATCGGCTCAATGCCCAGACAAGGGAGAACCCATCGGCGCTCAGCCGCTTTGCCACCCTGGTGCATACCGAAGGTTGCGGTGTGGCCTTTGCCTCCACTCGCGAGATCTATGCCGAAACGATGGTGGGTCACGCCCTGCATCCGCTAGTGGGCGATTGTCTCTTTTTGGAGCATGGCTGCGAAAAGGCGCACAACAACTATGTGCAGTCGCTCATCCACCAGCGGGGACGGACGCTGGACGACTTTGGCTGGGCCAGTGTCCAGTTGGATGGCGGCATCGATAAGGTGTTGGCCAAGATCAGTGACTATTTCCCTCAACCCAAAGCCCGGCTTAGCACAGTGACGAACCAACGTACCTTTGCCGTGGCCTTCCTGAACGAAGCCAACGAGAAACTACCAGCGACCCTTGCCGCCAGTGTGGCAGAGATCATTCAAGGCGTGGTTGCGGCAGGCGGCACGGCAGTCTTGCCCAGTGACAGCACTTTCGCTAGCGTGCAACCCTTACTCGCCACCCTCGACCTTGCCGACGAGCCCAAACCGTCCCTAGCCTACGGTCAAATGGTGGATGAGCCCGGTTTTCATCTCATGGAAGTGCCCACCCCGCACTGGTCAGAAACGGTGACTGGGCTGGCAGCCACCGGCGTCGATCTGATCGTTGGCTTTAGCAGCACATCCCGTCCCGGACATCCCTTTGTGCCACTGCTGCTGGTGAATCATGCCACGCACGATGAATCCCTGCAAAGTCACGTTGACCTAGCCCTGCACAGCGATTCGACTCGTTGGACCGCACAGATCCTGGATGCGATGGCTGCGGTGGTCTCCGGTCAGCAGCCGCCACGCGCCTGGCTGGATAATCACATTGATTTTCAACTGACGCGTGGCTGGCTGGGGATTTCTACGTGACAGGCAAAACAAATCAAACCGAAGAAGAACTAGCAAAAGAGAAGCTGAACGAACAACTTCCGGGAAGGCACTACTGATCAACGTTCTCCTTGGACGGACCCTTCCCGGAAGTGGCCAAAATCAGCGTAAGTCTTTTTCCTGACCACCGTAAACGCGCTACCCTAAATCATTCAGCAACGCTTTTGCTGCCAGCAAATCATATGTATCCAACCCTTCGCTGAACCAGTTATAGATGGGCAAGAGAAGCTGCTTACCATCGGATGCGCGGCCCTGATATCGGTACAAGCGGGCAAGGTGGCGGCGCTAACTCAGCGCGCGCCAGCAAAGTGCCTTGGCACTTAATTCATGGGCGAGGGCAGAATCGAGATGGGGATGTAAGGAGTATGGCAGAGAAGAAGCGTTCTAACTGAAGAATCGAAACCTTAGGGCTGTTTTGCAGGGGTCGACTCATTGGCACGTTAATAGTAATTCGCGCTCGCGAGCATTCTGTGCTAAGTCGGCGGCTCGCAAAAACTCGATGCGTGCTTCGGCATGGCGATCGAGTTTGACCAGCAGATCGCTGCGCATACCGGGCAAGAGGTGATAGCTTTCGAGCGATGGCTCGGACGTCAATTGGATCGACTAACTCTAAGCCGACCGCTGCACCATACGCCATGGCCAGGGCGACGGCGATTGAGTTCAACAATGGGTGAGGGGAGCAAGTTGGGCTAATGTGACGTAGAGCGCAGCGATGCGCAGCCAGTCGGTGGCGTCAGCCGTGCGGGCGCGGGCATGGCAAGCAGCGATGGCAGCCTGGAGTTGATATGACCCAAGGCACCACCCATTTTCTGCCCGCGCCAGTGCCGCCAAGCCACGTTGGATCAGCAATTGATCCCAGCGTTCGGTTTTGATTTCGAGCAGGAGGATCGGTCTACCCTGCACCAACCTGGGCGCGCAGACGAGAGGCTTGAATCTCCATTAAGGCCACCAATCCATGCACCTCCGACTCGTGTGGGTCATCTGGCCAGATGCGCCCCAAACGTAGTGCCTCCTCACAGAGGGCAGGGCGCATCCAATCCTCACCGGCAGAGGCATAGCCTTCGTTGAAGATCGGCAGATCACCTCCAATACCGATAAGCCATCCGCTCACCACCCTGCGGCACGACAAAGGGGATGCGTGCCGCGGATAGAGTACGTTTGGCGTTAAACTGCTGGGCAATGGTGGTGGCCGGTGGTGAGAAAGGCGCGACCAATCTCTTCGACGGTCAACCCGCCCAGCAAGCGCAAGGTCAGCGCCACCCGTGCCTCGGCGGCAAGTACGGGATGACAGGCAATAAAGATCAGGCGGAGCAGATCGTCGTCCACCGCATCCTCATCGATCCGCTCTAATTGGGTGCTGGTGGCATCGTCGCTCTGTTCCAGCTCGCGACCAATCTCGGCATATTTCCGTTCTGCCGTCTGTTGACGACGGATGAGATCAATGGCGCGGTGTTTGGCTGTCCCCATCAGCCAGGCCGCAGGGTTGCGCGGAATGCCTTCTTCTGGCCATTGTTGGAGAGCAATGACCAGCGCATCCTGGGCAAGCTCCTCCGCCAAGCCCACATCGCGCACAAGACGCGTGAGCGCCGCAATCAACTTGGGCGCTTCGATGCGCCATACTGTCTCAATTGTGCGCTGTATGGTAGATGTAGTCATTGTTCTAGCTTGGGCTCTTATTGTGATCGTTCACAGGATCGGCACACTTCAGCGTCCGGTGTTGCCGAGATCATCAGAACGACCGGCGGCCAGCCGCGACCACTGTGAGATCGGTCGCCCGTTGCTGCGGAAGCCTTCGGATCGATCCCGGCGCGGCCAGCCTTCTGGAGAGTTCTCCCACGGTTCCTGGCGACCGTAGACCGTCATGTCGAGCATCCCGTAGCTATTGCCCATGATCTCGCAGCCGCGTCCGGTAGTCCAGTAGGTCTCGAAGACGCGGTTGCCATCGCGCAGGTAGCAGACCTTCATGCCAAAATGCTGTCCTGCGCCGAAGAGACGATCAGCCGAGCTTTCCGGCACGGAGTACCAGGGCATCTCCCAGCCCATAAACTCGCGGTAGCGGTTGCTCTCGTCAAACGGCCCTTCACAGAAGACGACGTAGGTGACATCACGCGAGTGCAGGTAGGAAAGCTCAAGCACGTGGCCGGTGTTGAAGGTGCAACCCTCGCATTGCTCAGCGGCGGGGTGCCCCGTGTGCCACATGTGGTACGAGGCAAACATCAGCTTCCTGCCCTCAAATGTGTCGATGAATGGCAGCACTCCATCTGCACCGACCACCGGGGTCGAGCCGTCGATCTCGACCATCGGCAATCGTCGGCGGGCTGCGGCGATGGCATCCCCCTCGCGTGTATGCGCCTTCTCGCGCACCCGCAACGCATCCAGTTCCGCTTGGTAGATGCTCCGATCCACGATTGTAGGCACGGCAAGTCCATCTGGCAAGTTGTTGTTCATTGTTGTTTTCTCCTGATGTTGAGTCAAAACGCATCATCTATACTGTGCTCTGTATGAAAACCGGAGTTTCCGACTAGTGGTTAGTCAAGCAGCAAACTCCGGTTTTCATCACAACCGCAGTATAGCCTTGATCGATCCACTCGCTGGTCACATAATCGGGCGCAGTTCTAATATGCCTTCGCTGCCAGTCGGGGTAGGACAGCGCTTAGCCCACTCGATGGCCTCTTCCATTGAGCGCACTTGCCAGATCCAGAAGCCAGCAACAAGTTCTTTGGTCTCGGTGAATGGGCCATCGATCACTCTGGTCGCCTTGTTATCGAACCTGCCGGTGAAGTGAATACGCGCACCTTTGCTGCTTGGCTGCAAGCCCCCAACCTCCAAAACAATCCCGGCTCTGTTGAGTTCTTCGTTGAATTTATCCATTGCCGCCGCATCTTCTTCTGTACCCACGGTCTCGGCTTCAGTTTCTGCGGTCGCTTTCACAAAAACGATGACTTTCATGGTTGATACCCCTTTTGCTTGTGACTGAATTTGTCAAGTTTGGCGGGATAGACAAGAGTAAGGTTGGAGTTCGGGAGTGAATTCCTAGCCAAAATCTTCTGGCTCAAAGAGGGGACGCAGTTCCGTCGAACCATTTCGGAAGGGACTACGCTTCACCCATTCTACTGCTTCTTCCATCGATTTGACCTGCCAGATCGCAAAACCAGCTACTACTTCTTTGGTTTCGGTGAAGGGGCCATCGACAATTGTGCGCTGCGTCCCATCAAAATAGACGCGCACCCCACGTGCAGAAGGATGCAGCCCTTCGCCCGCTAAGACGACAACACCAGCGTTGACCAACTCTTCGTTAAATGCATCCATCTCGGCGAGTGCCTCCATAGTGGGCATCACACCCGCTTCAGTTTCCGGAGTCGCTTTCCCTAAAAGCATGACTTTCATTTTGTTTGCTCCTTTTTCTTGTGACTGATTCTGCAAAGTTTGGCGGTTATAAACTCTGCTCTGAATGAGAACCGGAGTTTTGGTGCTCGAAAATCGGCTGGAAAAACTCCGCTTCTCATTGCAACCGCAGTATAGTTTGCTCTTCTAACCCAACCGTACGATAGACGAGGTAAAACTAGCAATTCGGCTGTAGATTATCTCGTTCTATACACACGTCGAATGAGATGGTATCAAAATCGACACGACTTTGCAGTGAGCCTAATAGACACGCTATTTAAACATTGCACAATCTGCTTTAGAACCCAACCCTTGAAGATTGTGCAATGTTTAAGTGTCATCTCTATAAGTTTCAGTCACAATGCGTTGAACAATGATGCCCGCCCGCTCCAGAATCAAGAGCCAGCCGTATCACAATAGAGTCGCCCACCCCTTTTTCAGCATGGTCTTGAAAAAGGGGTGGGTGGTGGATAGTGGGTGGTTCATTACCACCCACTATCCACCACCCACAATGTACAAGCTCGCCAAGCCTACTTCCTCACCAAATCCATTCCAGCACGCACTTCCTTCTCGTAGGCATGAAAGCGATTATAGACACGCATTCCTGCCCGCTCGTAGAGCCGCGTTGCACCAGTCAAGCTCTCCGAATCAACCATCAAGCCGGCGCGCAGTTTGCCCCGCCGATGAAATTCAGCAAAGCTATGCTGGAGCAGCGCCAACCCCAATCCACGCTTTCGCCAGGGGCGGCGCACGGCCAGGATCTGTATCCAGCCCATTTCAGGGTCTTCCATATCTTGCGCCATTCCCACCAGCAGACCCGCAATCTCGTCACCGTCCATTGCCTTGTAAATCAATGCCGGATCATAATATTCGTTCTGGCGTACACTGTGTAGCCACTTGGCAAAACCCTCCTCGAATAGCGTCTCGACCCAGCCAACGTGGTCACGAAATGCTTCATCTTTGGCACGGTAGAGACTCTCTTCATCTTGCCCTTCGACTATTGGACTAATGGTGATACCTGTGGGTAGAACAATGGTAGGTGGCGGCCCGGCTAATTCGATCTTCATATCGCTGAAGGTACGATAATGATGATAGCCATGCTCTAGCAGAACCGCACGGGCACTGAGATGCAGCGCAGGAATCGACGCCGTGATCGATAGACGAACATTGTCGGGTGCTTGCCGAAAGAATTCCCCAGCTTGGCGTTCGTGCCATTGCGTCAACCATGTGCCAATCCCTTGACCGTAATAGTCAGGATGGACATGCGTCCATGTGGACACTTTGATGTGGGGCGCGCTGGAACTCTGATCGGCCACGGCCACAAGCTCGCCATCGGGTGCGATGACCAGACAGGCTTGCTGCGTTAGGTCGTAGCCAGGTTCGCTCCAATCCATACGAATTTCGTGCTCACTAAAGGCATCGCCTAGCTCAGGACGATTGGTCTCGATTCGCCAGCAATGGCTCGCCAATCTTGCGACTGCTTGGGCATCCTCTACGGTGGGCGGCCGGATGATGAATCCTTGTGTCTGCAATGTGAGGTGTGCAGGATTACTGATCGTCATACGCATAGACTCCTAGACTCAGGCAAATTTTTGGAGAAAGCAACGCCTGTGATCTCGCCACAAAGAGTCAGAAATCGCTCTTGCAACAAAAGATCGCTCGCTTGCGGATTGTAACGCCTTTCACTTCGATGACGGAAATAGCGCAGTGAACTCCAATCACAAAGCGTATTCTCTAATGCGGCTTCCATGTTTCAGGCAGAGGCTGTTTAAAAGGATCTGTCACTTGACTCCTTTTTGGGAACAGAACGATGCGCAGCGGTGTATAGGATGTGAAGATACAGTGATTGCGAAAAAGGAGAATCCTATGTTCCATCGTAGCTTAACCAGCGTTTTGTTGGTGACGTTGTTGACTTTGCTGCTCATCCAACCCCTCCTGGCGGGTGGCTGGACGGTTGTTACGCTGCAGGATCTTCCCATGCAGATGCAGGCTGAGGAACGTCTAGATGTGAGCTTTCTGGTGCAGCAACATGGCCGCCATCCGCTCGAACTGGACGATGGTGAGGTAATTGTCAGGGCGTGGCAGCCGGTCAGTGGGGAGACGATGCAGGTTGTGGCCCGGGCCACAGGCGCTCCAGGCTACTACAGTGCCGAGCTTATTTTCCCTACGGGTGGTGTCTGGCATTGGGAAGTGCGCCCAGGTGGATTCCCAGCGGCAGCCATGCCAGATTTAACAGTTGCGCCTAGCGCAATGCAGCCCTCTGCCGAGATGTACGATGCTGCTCGCCAATGGGGTTGGTGGCAGCAGGCTCTCTTTCAGATGTTCTCCTCCTTACGCCGCCCCTCGGAAACTGCCACGGCAGAAGCAGGCATAGTAGGAGCCGCCGACCTTACCAAAGATCCCGTTGCATATGGCAAGGCGCTTTTTGTCGCCAAAGGGTGTGTCACCTGTCACGTCCATGCGTCCGTTACCGCGCAATTTTCGGTGGAAACTGGCCCCAACCTGACGAGCTACCAAGTGATTCCCGAGTATGTGTCGGTCTGGCTGCGCAACCCACAATCGATCAAGCCAGACACGCAGATGCCCCAACTCCCCCTGAAAGCGGCTGAAATCGACGCGCTGATTGCCTTTTTGAGTGCTGGGGAGCATTCTCGGGTTGGGACAAAATAAGCAGTTGGCCCATTTCCATCTGCTGGCGATACGATTGCATAATCTAGCGTACTGGGCGTGAGGCCACAAGCCTCCGACGATCCACGGTAAAGGCTTCGTCACGCAGTGAATAGATGAAGGCAAAAGCACGTCCCACATCTGGCAGATGTGGGACGTGCCATACTCATGCCTTGATTTCGGAAAAGCAAACCAGAAACGTTTTTGTTCTACACGACCACCATTTTGTGTAAGCTTACATGAGCTAGTTGTGACCCACAATCGGATGAGCCACATACGGTTCTTCGAGGAATGCCATTTCTTCAGGCGTCAGTTTGACTGCCAGTGATTCGACTGCGCTTTCCAGATGCGAGAGCTTCGTAGCTCCAATCACCGGTGCGACGACAGGTGCTTTCTGCAGCATCCAGGCAAGGGAGACGTGCGCCCGCGGCACGCCATGTTTTGCTGCTACTTCTGCCACCTGGGCAATGACCGCTTGATCGGCAGCGGCGGTGGCATCGTATTTGCCTTTGGCGATCTGGTCGGTTGCGTAGCGAGTGGTTGACTCTGCCAAGTCGCGCGCTAGGCGGCCTGATGCCAAGGGGCTATAGGGCGTGGAGGCGATCCCTTCTGCCCGGCAAAGTGGCATCATCTCGCGTTCTTCTTCGCGGTAGATCAGGTTGTAGTGATTTTGCATCGAGACAAAGCGGGTCCAGCCGTTTTTCTCCGCCACATGCAGCGCCTTTTGAAATTGCCAGGCGAACATCGCCGATGCGCCAATGTATCTGGCTTTGCCGGCTTTGACCACATCATGCAGCGCGGCCATCGTTTCCTCAATCGGTGTGTTGTAGTCCCAGCGGTGGATGATGTAGAGATCGACGTACTCTGCACCCAGGCGTTTCAGGCTGGCATCGATCTGGCTCAGGATCGCCTTGCGCGAAAGGCCCTCGCCGTTGGGTCCGTCGTGCATCTTACCTCGCACTTTAGTGGCGATGACAATTTCATCCCGGTTGGCAAAATCCTTCAAGGCACGGCCAAGAATCTCTTCGCTGACACCCCGTGCATAGACATTGGCCGTATCAAAAAAGTTGACCCCCAACTCTAGCGCCCGTTTGATAATGGTGCGACTATCCTCTTCGTTGAGCGCCCAGGCATTGTGCGCCCAGCCCTCCGCCGAGCCAAAGCTCATACAGCCGAGACAAATCCGCGAAACGTCCATGCCAGTGTTGCCAAGTTTTGTGTATTCCATTTTGCTCCTTTAGAATTGCTTGATTCTGCCCTAAAAATATTTCTCGCAGAGGCGCAAAGAGCGCAGAGAAAAGCAAAACTTTGTGCCTTTGTGTGAGATTTTCATCGCCTGTGGCGACAACCAGCCAGGGAAAGCTGCCTTGGAAATATTTCTCGCAGAGGCGCAAAGAGCGCAGAGAAAAGCAAAACTTTGTGCCTTTGTGTCACCCATGTGACTTTGATTATAAACAACCTGACTCATTGAGTGATAGAACAATTGACGAAAATGATTGTACGATTCTGCAAATCTTCCAGGCAGTTCAACAAGCGCTTTAGCCCGCGATCCTAATCTCATGTACGTGGCACCAATTTGAGCGTCGTCGTCCGTACCTCAACGGTCAGCATGGGGGCAACATACTGCGGATAGCGACCGTACTTGATGCGGTAGGCGGCATCGATCTGGTCGTTGATGGCGAGATCGGCTTCTACTACAAAAGTGACCGCTTTTGCAATGCCACCAGCTGCAATCCGACCTTGCTGGCTTGCCTGGGCAGCACGAAACCAAGCGCCAGTGCGCCCCTTGTAGGAGCGGACATAAAGCTCATCGCCCAGGAGCACGACCCAGATCGGCACTGCTTTGCGCAATGTACCGTCACGCCGTGAGGGGGCAATCTCCAGTTCTTCGGCGGTTCCGATCCGGTTGAGTTCCTCATTGGTCCAGGTTGTCATGAGTCAATCTCCTTTTTCTAGCTCACGCGCTCTTCACGAAGCGCATCTTCTGCTCGCGGACCAAAATATACAGTCCACTCAATAACGTCAAAGTAGCTCCAGCTAAGGTGGTCACAGTCGGGATTTCATGCCAGATGGCCAGACCCCACAGGATATTGATGGGGAGGGAGGCATATTCAAAGGGGGCTGCTACCGAGGCCGGGGCCGCGCTGTAGGCGAGGGTCATAAAATACATCCAACCCGCCCAGACCAGCCCCATCCCCGCCATGATCGCCAGATCCAAGAGCGTGGGCATGACCCAGGCGTGAAAGAGAAAGGCAAGGCTGGTCTGGGCGTTGGGCATCTCGCCAAACGCAGCCGCCAGCGGGGATACCAGTAAGGCTGCAACCAAGTAGACCCGCGAGCTGTAGTAGGCCATCGTTGCGCTGCTGTCCATGCTGCGCAAGCTGCGCGTGACCATGACTGTCAACGCATAGAAGAGCACGGAGATTAAAATGAAGAGAGAACCGGCATTAAAATTAGTCGAACTGGGTTTGATAATCAGCATGACTCCCACAAAGCCAACCAGCAGTGCCAACCAGTGCGGCAATTCGACCTTTTCCCCCAGCAGGAAGACCGAGAGGATGGTGATCATCAACGGTCCCGAAAAGCGAATCGCTTCAACGTCAGCCAGTGCTAACGCCGCCACTCCCATCATATGGGTCGTATAAGAAAGAAAGAGGAAAATGCCACGGATCGTTTGGCGTGTGGCTTGCCGTGTCGTGGGCAGCCCACGTCCTCCTTCATAGCGATAGAGAAGCAGGGTACAAGGCAAGGCCATCAAGCTACGGAAGACGACAATCTCTAGCACAGAATAATGACCGCCGATCCATTTGACCGCCACATTTTGCAGCGAATTGATGAGGATGGCCAGGACGAGAAAGCCAATGCCTTTGATATTGGAGTTAGTCGTTGTCATCCCTTTCCTTATCCGGCAGCGTCTTCGCTATAGACTTCCTTCGCCAGCGCAAATGTCGCCCAGGCGTTGGGCCAGCCGGCATAGAAGGCAGCATGGGTAATGATCTCCGCTATTTCTTCTGCCGTAACACCATTGTTCTTGGCGTTGGTAAGGTGATATTTCAAAGAGTTATCGAAGATGCCCTTGGTCATCAGGACGGTGACGGTAACGATGCTCCGGTCGCGCAGCGAGAGTTTGTCTTCACGCGACCAGACTTCCCCAAACAAGACATCATCGTTTAGTTCGGCAAATTTCGGCGCAAAATCGCCAAGGGTGCTTCTGCCTGCTGTTTGTTTTTTCATAACGAAACCTCATTTTCGGTGATTGATGCTTAGGTGATTTTCTCGATGGGCAACCATGCCAATACTCTCTGGATATAGGTGTCCCAGAACTCCCAATCGTGCCCGCCTGGGCCTTCTTCATAGGTCACATCGGCACCGTTTGCCTTCAGGAAGTCAGCAAATTGACGATTGGCCCGCAACAGGTAATCCTCGGTGCCACACGCGATGTACACTTTAGGAAAGGTGATATCACCACCGCTTTTTATTCTATCAAACAATACTGCTGCGGCCACGCGCGGGTTGCGATCGGTCAGGGCTGCGACGCGGATGTCACCAAAGCAGGCGTCCTCGCCGATGATATTGCGCTCCGGTTCATCAAAGGGATATTCAAAGATATGAATCGCGCCGGAGAGACAGGCGATATAGCCGAAGGTGTCAACATATTTCAGCCCGTTGCGCAGCGCGCCAAAGCCACCCATGGACAGCCCTGCGATAAAGGTATTCTCACGCTTAGACGACAGGCGAAACATTTTTCTAGTCATCTCGACGATCTCTTGTCCCACATACGCGCCGAAGTCGCCAAAACAAGAAGTGCCATAGGGCATATCAACATAGAATGAATTTTCAGCGGAGGGCATCACGACCGCCAGATTACGTTCCATGGCCCAGCGCTCAATGCGTGTGTTGGACGTCCAGCCCAGGTAGTTGTCGGTCAGGCCGTGGAGCAGATAGAGAGTTTTGAATGGTCCTGCACTCCCGTTCATCGCGTCTGTAGGCAGAATTACCTGCATCGGCACTTTGCGGTGCAGGGTCGCCGAGTTGAAGTTAACCTGGAGCAGTGCCATGTTTCTCCTTTTCAGCATGGTGCTGATGGGTTTCGCCTGCTGCATCAACAATGGTCACGTGAGACCGCTTATTCACTTTTTCCCTCCAAACACCGGGAAGAAGCTGAAATCTCCATAATCTTGGATTGGCTCGATATTCTTCAAGAATTCCATATCTTCCCCCGCAATGACAAAATCCACGTCCGCATTATTTTTCATATGCGCCGGATTGGCCGTTTTGGGCAAGGGCAGCAGATCAAGCTGTAAGACATAGCGAATCCCTAACTGTGGAACACTGACCCCATAGCTCTCAGCCATTTTGAGGACTGCCTGGTTTTTCAGCAATTCGCCGTGGGCCACCGGGGAATAGGCTTCGACCAAGATGCCTTGTTCCTGTGTATATTGGATCAACCCGTGTGGTGTATTGCTGATGTGCGCCAAAATCTGATTGACCATTGGCTTGACGGTACAGGAGGCCAGAATATTGTCGAGGTCACCAGCTTGGAAGTTGGATACCCCAATCGCCCGTATTTTTCCAGCTTGATAGGCATCCTCCAGCGCCCGCCAAGCCTCCCGGTTGCCTTCAAAGTAGGGTTCATCTTTGAGAAACTCTCCCCAGGGTTTAGGACTGTGAATGATCATCAGATCAATCGTATCAAGCCCTAATGCTTTGAGGGAACTGTCAATTGCTGCAACCGCCGCTTGATACGACTTGATGGCGGCGGCAAGTTTGGTGGTGACAAAGATCTCTGCCCGATTTACACCACTTGATCTGATCCCCTCACCAACGCCCCGCTCATTGTCATACGCTTGCGCTGTATCAATGTGGCGGTAGCCAAGTTGGACAGCGTCCTTCACGGCTTGGACAACATCGGTGTTGCTGATTTCCCAGGTACCAAGCCCCAGTTTCGGAATCTCTACCCCATTGGCTAGAGTGAATTTTTCTTGCAAGATCATGATCTTTCTCCTTTAGAAATCGCCTTCATTCTTGCCTAATCGTTCAGGCGAGCCAGGCTGGTAGCGGTGAAATTTCTTTCGATATGGCTTTATTATAGTGATATAATCCGAGGAGCGGTTTACTGATCTTCCAGAATCCTTATACAATCCTGCAAAGCTTGGCGAGGATCAGACAAAATGAGGGAGAAAGCACTCATAAAAGCAATGAATCGTGAGCAGTTAGAACAAGAGGCACAACGGTCCCAAGCCATGCAAGCAGAGCTGGTTGCGCGCCTGACTCGGGCGATTCAAACCGACGGAACCGTCGACCCATGGGAATGGTTACGGCTACGCCGTGCCTCCTCTCCTACGGAGTTAGGACATGGGGTAGCCCATCCTTCCTTCTGTGTGATTGCGCAAGGCAGCAAGGAGATTCTACTGGGTGAAAATCGCTATCGCTATGATTCGGCGCACTATCTGATTGCCACGGTTGAGCTACCGATCGCAAGTCATATTGTCGAGGCGTCGCCAGAACAACCCTATCTGGGCATCATTCTGAAACTCGATCCCGGTCTCGTCGGTTCGGTTCTGGTCGAGGCTGGTCAGATCACACCGCGCCGCCATGCACCCATGACGGCCATTCATGTAAGTCCACTGGACGTGGGTCTCTTGGATACTGTTGTGCGCCTTGTGCGCCTTCTCGATTCGCCGCTTGAAGCACGGCTCCTCGCACCACTCATCAAGCGCGAGATCATTTGTCGACTGTTGCTGGGCGAGCAAGGGAGCCGGCTCAGCCAGATTGCTGCCCTGGGGGACGCCACCCATCGCATCGCCGAGGCCATCCACTGGCTGCGACGCAATTTCGATCAGCCATTACGCATTGAGGTGATCGCACACGAGTTTGGCATGAGCGTTTCCGGTTTTCACCATCACTTTCGGGCGCTGACAGCGATGAGTCCCTTACAGTACCAGAAACAACTGCGGCTACAAGAGGCCCGTCGCCTGATGTTGAGCGAAGGTTTTGACGCCACCACCGCCGGTTACAATGTGGGCTACGGCAATGCGGTCCAATTCACACGTGAGTATAAACGGCTCTTCGGTGCGCCGCCGCTACGCGACATCAAGCAACTGCGAACGGCCGCAAGCGAAAGTGCCGCCGAGTTTTGATGCACCCTTAAGTTTTGTCATCGCGCTGTAGTCAATTCGCTTAAGATAACAATCGAGTTGACTGTTAGCTTTGAAGGTTTAGAGTTGGCACTGCACTGTTACTGAATTGGCGAAGTCAAAATTGCCAAGCATTGCGTAGCGCTGCACGAAGCATGACGGTTGCTCTTTCAACACTTCAGTCGTGTACCTGCCTCAATTCAACATTTTGTGTAAGAGCTTTGCAGCGGTACACAAGCCGCTTTTGCTGCGCGAAAGGTATTCAGCAATACTGCGCAGTCAAACAAAACATGTCAGCGAATCGTTTTGTGGCACCGCACGGTGATGTTTTGCCGCGGCTGAGTTGCCTCAGCCGCGCTACCGAGTCGATTGGGTCTATGACATGAACGACCTTGCCGCACGACGCAACAATTGCTGGCTTTTTGAAAATAACTTTGTAGCGCTGCAGAGTCACCCTGCCTTTTGGCAAAAGGCGTTCTGTCGCACTGCGTGAGAATTGTTTGCGTGTTGAAACGTCCTCTGTCGTGCTACTGAGTGAAGTTGGAGATTACAGAAAAGGGCGGCGTAGTCGTGCACAGAAGACTTGACGTTAGCTCATTCCGGTTCTGCAGCAGTGCTGAGTTGATCGAGTGGTTTGAAGAAAAGGTTTGTAGCACTGCAAAGTCGATTCTCGTTTTTCCCAACGAGTTCAGTCGGAGTGCTGAATGGTGGAGAAAATTTCAGATCGGCACTTTGCAGTGCTGCACGAACAATTTGGCTCCGGCGGAACGAACCCTGCGGTACGCGGATAGACAAACGATACGAACGAGCGTCAAGGGGGTTCCTATAAAGGCGCGTGATCCGTGAGGCGTGAATTTTCTGTCAACATATTTCAAGGCTTGACAGCGGGACCTTTTTATCGCACCTTGACGACGACCTTGCCTTTGGCACGGCTTGTTTCGACGTACGCCAAAGCCGCTGGGGTTGATTCGAATGGAAAGACCTTGTCCACCACCGGGCGTATGACCCCAGAATCGATGAGCGAAGTAATTTGACCCAAGGCTTCGCCATCTGCTTTCATAAAGAGGAATGAAAAGTTGACATGTAATTTCTTCGCTTTTTTCTTTACCCCAGCACTTAAAAGCTTTGTAACAAATACAAGATACCAAGCTACACCAAGTTTTTTGGCGAATTCAGGCGTAGGCGGGCCGGTAAGTGTAATCAGAATTCCTCCAGGTTTTAGCATCCGCAAGGATTGGTCTAATACCTTTGCATCACGGCTACTATGTAACACCACATCATAATCTTTGAGTTTGGTCGCAAAATCTTCCTTTTTGTAGTCAATGACGACATCTGCACCCAGGCTTCTAACCATTTCAACATTACTCGTGCTAGTGGTTGTTGCCACGAAAGCACCCAAGTGTTTAGCCAGTTGAATCGCAAACGTACCCACACCGCCAGAGCCGGCCTGAATAAACACTTTTTGCCCTTGCTTTACATTGGCTATTTCCACAAGCGCTTGCCAAGCCGTCAATCCTACTAATGGAATGGATGCCGCTTCTTCCATCGTAAGCTGTTTGGGTTTCAAGGCGACATCACGCTCATTGACGGCAATGAATTCTGCAAAAGTCCCAATCCGATAGTCGGCCGGTCGGGCATAGACTTCATCACCCACGCTAAATTTTTGCACTCGCGAACCAACCTTGACGACAACGCCCGCCAGATCATGCCCGATGATAAACGGGGGTTTATACGGCAAAAAGAGCTTAAATTCGCCTTTTTGGATGAGTGCGTCCAGCAGGTTTACACCAGCAGCGTGGATCTGGACCAATATGTCATCCTCCCGTAGTGCTGGCTCTGGCATCTCGCCAGCCCGCACGCTACCCTTGCTGCCATAACGATCGATGAAAAATACTTTCATGTTATTTCTCCTCAATTTCTCGCTAACTCAGAACGAAACGCATCGACTATCACCGCCAAGCTGCCCACGGTCAGAATCGCCCACAGCAATGGGGTGTTGTCGAATCAGCTCCGTTCCAGTGCGCGTTACGCTGTCACTGACTGCGCAAATAGGTACTCGACGGCCTTGGGATTTTGGAGCAGCATTGCGGCAAGCTGGGTGGCCTGTTCACCCGGATAGACATCATCCTGATTCGTCCGCAACGCGTCGAACGTTGCGCGTACGACCTCGCTCGGCTGAATTTTAGCATCGGTAATCGCTGCGGTCATTGCTGTGTCGACATAGCCCGGCAGCACGCCGATCACGCGCGTGCCTTGCGCCCGTAGCTCGCCACGCACCGCCTGCGTCAGCGAAAGCGCGGCCGCTTTCGAGGCGGAGTACCCACCGCCGGCCGGATTGGCCATCCGTGACAAAATCGAGAGCACGTTGATCAGCGTGCCGCCGCCGTTGGTAGCCAGGATTGGCGCAAACGCCCGACACATGCGCAGCAGCCCAAAGTAATTGACCTCCATCTCCTGCCGCGCCGCCGCCAGATCGTCCGCGGCGATCAGGCGCGTGCCGAGTAAAACACCGGCATTATTGACCAGGAGATCGACATCAACCAGCCGGGTGGCGGCTTCCTGTACGGATGTGTCGTCGCTAATGTCAAGCGTGATGGGGACGACCCGGCCATCGCTTTGGGCGAGCGCCGCCAGCGTCTGGGGGGTGCGCGCGGCCGCGTAGACGCGCTGCGCACCCGCTTCCAGCAGCCCGTTGACAAAGGCGGCCCCGATCCCGCGATTAGCACCGGTCACCAGTGCCACAGTGCCTTGTAACGATGTGTGATGATTCATTGGGTATGCTCCTTATTTGAACGAGACCGATTGGTCTCAAAAAAAACTCAAAAAAACGGAATCGCCATCAACGCGCAAGAAACTCCAGGGCCTGGGCGACGAACTCGTTGTGAAACTGGAAGATGCCGCCGTGTCCGGCGTCGGGATAGATCTTGATCTCGCTGTTCGGCAGCCGCTTGGCGAGGTCGAACGTGTTGGAGGTCGGCACCATGCGGTCGTGATCGCCATTGGCGACAAAGGCCGGTTGCTGGATAGTGGATAGATCGGACGGCTGCTGGACACCCCAGGCGTGAATGGCTTTGAGTTGGGTGCTGAAGGATTTGATCGAAATCGCCCTGTCGCGATCTTTCGTTCGCTCTTGCAACCGCTTGATGAACTTCTCGGACTCTCGCCGACCATTGGCTGTCGTGGTAAAAAAGAGATATTGCTTCGGGTCCTTGAAAGTCAGATAGCCCTTGAGCATATCCAGGTATGTGATGCGAGTGACCTTATCGATACCGACACCGCCGGCCGGGCCTGTGCCAGCGAGGATCATCTTGCGCACGAGTTGCGGCTCCAACTGCACGATGACTTGGGCAACCATGCCGCCCATCGAGAAGCCGAGCAGATCAACCTGCTTGAACCCCATCGCGCGGATGAAGGCGATGGCATCCCGCGCCATAGCATCAATCGTATCAGGTGTAGTGCCACCCGAAGCGCCGACCCCGCGGTTGTCGAAGGTAATCACGCGATGCTTGGCGGCGATGCCGTCCACGACGCGTGGGTCCCAGTTGTCCAGCACCGCTCCCAGGTGATGTAAAAAGATCACCGGTACGCCGGACGGGGTGCCGATCTCGCGATAGGCGAAACGGACATCGCCGACTTGTTGAAATTGGGTTGGGGCAGCTTCAAACCGTTTGCTTGTTGACATAAAAACAGCTCCTTGCATAAATGAGACCAATCGGTCCCAAAAGTGAGTAAAAAAAAGGCGGTTTGAGCCGCCTGAAAAAACTAGGCCGCGACGTCGCGCCGGACGTACTGAACCAAGTGATCTGCTGTGCGCTGCAGGTAGACTGCACTCTGATGCGCCTGCGCCAGCAAGATGCCGCCTTCCAATGTGGCGATGATCAGGGTGGATACGGCCTGCGGCTCGATGTCGCGGCGGATGCTGCCCTGCGCCATGCCCGCGGTGACAATGCGCTCGATCAGATGTTCCCACTCGGTCACCACGGCCACGACCCGCTCACGCAAGGCTGGATCACCGTCGTCGCTATCGACAATCGTGTTCAGGATCGGGCAGCCGCCGGGCACCGGTGGCTGGAGGGTAAGCGCGTGCGCGGTGGTGATGAACGCCAGCAACTGCTGGACGGCATCTGTTTCCGCCGCCACTGCCGCGACGAGTTGGCAGGTGCTTTGCTGTTGGGCATAGTCGAAGGCGGCGAGGGCCAGTTGCTCCTTGTTTTGGAAATGGCGGTAAATCCCGCCCTTCTGCAAACCGGTGCATTCCATCACATCGCTGATCGACGATCCGCTATAGCCGCGCTGGTTGAAGAGAGTCGCAGCTTGTCGAATGATATACTGGCGTGTCTGCTCGCCTTTGTTCATGCTTCACCTTTTACATGTTGCTCTGGTTAGAAGTGAGCTTTTGTCTGATCGGACAAAAGCTTACTTCTAACCCAATCGCAGTATAACCCGCAAAAGAGACCGAACGTTCTTTTTTTTAGAATACAACAGGTCTAGCGCTCAGGCAAATGGCAAGTGACGCGAAACACAGGAAGGTTCCGGTTGCTCTGGTGTCGTTTTAAAACCCTGGGCGGCTAAGTCAAATCTGAGCCTCAGCCGCTCGAAAAACGCGTCCGGTTGCCCTAGCAAGCGGTAGCTCTCAACTGCTCGTAATAGGGACAGTCTTGTTAGTTGCTGATACAAGGTGCTTGCTTGGAAAATGTTTTGTCGGTTAGTTGCTGCACCATAAAGGTTGCCATATCGCCCAGCGTGATCGTGAATTTTAAACGTTTGCCATCCAGCGTGGCCGTGGTTTTGCCTTTGGCTGGTTTGTCGAGGATGCCAGTGCAACGCACAATCGTCCAGTCCAGGTTGCTCTGCCTGATCATTGGTTCCATACGGTTTTTGTCATCGACCAGCACTTGCAGCCAGTGCATAAAGTAGGGCAGCACGATCTTGCGGAAAAGCCAGGGCAGAAAGGCCAGGCTGTCGCCAGCACCCGCATTACTCATGGCGATGAGGCGCGCTACACCCAGCTTTTCCATCTCCTCCATGATGATCCGATTGGCATCCGAAACAAAGGTAGTCGGCTTGCCATCGCCTCTGCCACCTTTGCCACCCACCCCCAAACATTGGATCACAGCCTCTTGATCGCGCAGAACGGCATGCACCGTGTTGCGATCCAAGACATTGCCTTCGACGACCGTCAGGTTTTGATCCTGCACCAAAACCGCCGCTCGCTTGCGCACCAAAATAGTGACCTGATGATTTTTTGCCAACGCTTCTTGTAAGATGGCTTTGCCGGAAAAGCCGGTTGCGCCAAAGATAACGACTTTCATGGATTGCCGCTCCTCTCTACTCATGTTATCATGTTGATAGTGTAAACATTTTTGATAACCCGATTATAGTCAGCAAAAGTTGTTGTTTCCGTGAGAATGTTTACATTGTCAACATTGTTGGCGAAAAAGTTTTGTGTATGGACGAACAAAAACCGTATCATCACATCGATCTAAAAAACAGTTTGGTTGCTGCGGGGTTGGCGATCTTGGCTGAGCAGGGAGTCAACGAGTTAAATCTGCGGGCGGTGGCGCGGCGTGCCAGGGTCAGCCATGCTGCGCCCTATCGCCATTTTTAAAGTCATCAGTCATTTCTCCGTGATATTTGTATTGTAAGCGTGGCCCAAGCGCAAATTCGTTTTTACAGCCTGCCAATCGCCCGCCACATGGCAAGTTCCTCGTTGAAGCGATTGTGCATCACTGTGCAGTCGGTGTCGATGCGCAGGGTGGCGCGCTCGGCCAGGGTATAGGCGGGCCAATCCGGCACATCCGCGGCGGCGGGTTTGCCGGTGCGGGCAAAGGTGGCCCACAGTTCTGCCATCTTGTGCGAGGCGATAAAGCGGTCGGGGTGGTTACCGGAGAGAAAACCGGGGCCGTTTTCAGGCGTTTCGTTGTTAAACTTGAAGGTAATGTCCATCGCATGAGGCGTGCCGATGGCTACGTCGGTGCCGGGGATCTTCATTTCGGACTTGTAGCCAAAGTGGTAGAGGTAAACCGGCGCACCGCCTTGCGCCGCCTTTTTCTCGGCAATCTCCACGGAGCCCAGCCCCATCATGGTGATGGAGGCAATGGCGACAAAAATTTCTGGCGCGGTGGCGTTGGGCATGGCGCGGCGATAGGTCTCGACGATCTGCGGCGTATCGTCCCCATATTGTGCTTCGAGTTTGGCTGGCAAGCTGGCAAAGTCCAGACTGAAGGCACTTGTATCCTTGCGCTCCCAGGCGAAGAAGGTATATTCGTCCTCATTCCAGCCTGTGAGCAACGGTTTATCTTTAGAAATCGCCGGCGCCGTTGGGTCAAAGGGATGATGCGGCAGAATGGTACCATCGACCACAGGGCCAAAGCCACCAGCAGAAGGTTCGGTGAGACCGCCAGCTTTGCGCTTCCGTTGATGGGGCGGCACCGGCGCAAAGGTTGACTGAATGCGCAGCAATTCGGCGGCTGGCACCTCCAACAATTTACGCCATTCTTGCGGGGTTAGCTGCAATTCCTGTAAGACGCGGGCAGTGGTGGCCGCCGCCATCTCTGGGGTGTACATGCGCACCCCCGGTCCACTTTCAATCGAGGCTTTATTGAAATAGGGCGCAGCCGACGGCATAGCATAGAGACAGGAAGTCTTAGCGCCGCCGCCCGATTCGCCAAAGATCATTACATTGTCGGGATCGCCGCCAAAGTGCGCGATGTTTTGGTGAACCCATTCCAACCCCGCAACAATATCCAATAGGCCCTGATTACCCGATCCTGCGTACTCCGGTCCAGCCAGTTCATCGAGATAGAGAAAGCCTAGTAAGCCCAAACGATGATTGGTTTGCACCACCACCACATCAAAATTACGTGCCAGATTAGCTCCGTCCTGACCAGCAGTGCCGCCGGAGCCAACCACAAAGCCGCCACCGTGACTGTAAAACATCACCGGGCGCTTGCCGCTGTCCGTAGCCGGTGTCCAGACATTGAGAAACAGACAATCCTCAGCCGGTTCTGGCTCATTCCGTCGCGGTGGCTGGATGGCGGGAGCGCCAAGTTCTAGCGCATCGCGTACGCCCAACCAGGGTTCTAGTGGGGTAGGTCGTCGGAAGCGATATGCGCCAGAAACCTGACCCGCATAGGGAACGCCTTTAAAGATATTGACCCCTGCTACTCTACGACCTCGTAGCTTGCCATAGGTTGTTTCGGTTTCTACAAAATCCATCTTGATATCTCTCCTACTTGCTGCTGATTTCTTTTTTTTTATGGATTCATGTTATGCACAATAGATTTTTAACGCAAAGCCGCAAAGAGGCCAAGAAGCAAAGGAAGGAAAATTATCTACCAAACTCCGCTCTGAGAATATTTCTCGCAGAGAAAAGCAAAACTTTGTGCCTTTGTGTGAGATTTTCATCGCCTGTGGCGACCGGCAGTCATGGAAAGCTGCCCGAAAAGTGCCAGTCAGGTTTTCAGTTGGCGGGGGATCTCAATGGCGTGGGTGGTCATGGATGTTCACTCGCCTGGTTCATGCTCTCGTTCTCGATCTCGTTCAACCGCATTGGAACTTCTTCGCTTCACAAAAACGTGGTAAGTAACGACATCCCAGGGTATACTGACAAGCGCTGAGAGCAACAGCACCACGCAAAAATGGACGACGCTTGGCGTCGAAAAGGCGTCACCGACTTGCGCCACGTCCGACGTGATCGGCATCCGTCAATCAGTGTCATGACGACGAACTGCAAGCCAATCAGCGCGCCAGCCGACGAGCCGACAATGACGTAGAAATTTTCCCATCCGGCAAATGCAGTCATGTTATTGATCAATTCCCCTTGTATAGCCTCAGCCAAGCCGGACATCACGATTCAGCATCCACATAGTGTAAGACATTTCAGACCAGAACGGTATCACGATCCTGGCAAACCATTGAACGATTCTGCAAATCTAGAGGACAGTATACGTTCATCACATCGTAAAACGAATCGACCGTTCCCAGCACATTTCGCCCCACTCTTGAGATGCACCCGTACTCAGAATTCTGATTGACATCGCTGGTGGGTGTCGCTATACTGCACACCAGTTCGCAGGAACAAGGACGGAAACAAATGTTCTTTGGAAGCATAAGAACATTGAAGGTTCCAGTACAAATTGATTTAACACCGCAAGCATCAACCAACAATACCTCTTCACCAGGATACCTAAAATGACCACCCAGCGTATTGGGGGCATCTCGCTCATTATCTTTGTCCTAGCCTTTGTGGCGACGTTTACACTGGAATCGCTACGTGTGCCACTCGGCTTTGAAGATGGCGATAACCCTGAGCAGAGCGTGACCTTCATAAGACAACATGGCCGCATCTATGAAGCATCGGGGATTGTGCAACTGCTCATGACCGTTGCTCTGACCATTGGTTCACTGGCTGTCGCGGAGGTCATCCGTCCGTCCGCCCCGTCTCTAGCTGTTAAATCCATCGCTGCCTTTGCTCTCTTTTCGGCAGCCGGCTACTTTCTGAATGGTGCCTTGCGGTTGGCAGCCGCTCGCCCTCTGCTCTACATTGACGACCTTCGCCATGAATGGGGCGTAACGGCCTATCTGATTGTCCAGATGGTTGGAGTTCAAGGTTTCGCTCAAGCGGGCCTCGTGAATTTCGGCTTCTGGGCAATCGGCATCAGCGCCCTCAATGCCCGTATCCGACTGTTCCCACGCGTCCTTTCACTGTTAGGCATATTCCCTACCTTTCACTTGTTTGCGGGTCTATTCGGTCCATTTCTTGGCACGGTGTTCGACAGCCTTTTCATTGTGTATGTCTTGTCGATCTTCGGCACAGTTCTATGGTGCTTAGTGCTAGGCATCCTTCTGGTGCGCTGGAAATTGGGGCCGTGATTCGCACGAATCGCTTGGGAAACGGGAGCGTCTCTTTTCGCATCTTAGCGGAAGCTTGTCTGCTGTTACGAGGTCATAGTCCTATCATTGATAGGCTTCATTAAGTAAAGGCTGATTAGCCAGGCAGCGCCGCAGATTTTCCAGAAAGAGCAGATCTCCGCGTAGAGGAGTGTTTTGACCGGCGTTGGAAGAGTGTGGAGAGAGCAGCACATTTTCCATGTCCCACAGTGGACTATCGACCGGCAAGGGTTCAGGATCAAAGACATCGAGAATGGCGTGGGCAACGACACCCCGATTGAGGGCATCAATCAGGGCCGGCTGATCGACAATTTTGCCGCGAGCGATGTTGACCAAGGTAGCCCCCGGCTTCAAGCGCTGGAAAAAGGCGTCATTGACCAGCCCTATTGTCTCCGCAGTAAGCGGACTGGCGATAACGACGCCGTCGACCTGCGGCAAGTGCTGGGCCATTTGAGCTAAGGTGATCACCTGATCGGCCAACGGGTGCGCCTGGCCGGAACGGCGCACGGCGACGACCTGACACTCAAAGGCCCGCAGACGTTGGGCAACTGCCTGCCCGATATTGCCAAAACCACAGAGCAACCACCGAGTATGCCATAACTCCTGAAAGACCGTCTTCTGCCATTGATGAGCAGCCTGGTAACGTCGACGTTCAAAGATGCCCTGATAGCAAGCCAGAATATTGGCAATGACATATTCGGCAATCGCAATCGCCTGGGCACTGCTGGCAGAGATGCGGATCCCTTGCTCGAACATGGCTTGATAGAAGGGTTGATCGAGTCCAGCATTGTAGGTCTGTAGCCACTTAACCGTGCCGGCGGCGAGAACGGTTTCGACAAAGGGCTTTGTCAAATTGGCCCGCGCCACGTCAACATTAAGCCAGGCCACAGTTGGTTTGGCCGCAGCGGCGGTGATTGGTTGCCCGTTAAAGTAGAGCAGGCCATCCGCCTTCATCAAGACAAATTGCAGATCTGAACCAATGGTGTGCAGTTTGCTTTCAAGACGAGCATAAGCGCGTTCTTCGATCAGGATTCTGGTCACGTTGGCTTCTCCCAGGTTAGCTAGGGCTGAATAAGATCAGGGAATCTATTGTAGCCGGATGCGTCTTTGCCAACAACTTTGCCAATCAACCCTTTGTCACCAGTCGCGCCTGATAATGGATGACCGATACTGAATCTCTTCCGGCATGAGCTTCACTATGGTAGCAGTTACCGAATCATCCAAATGCTGAGGCTTGGTGGCTCCAATGGTTGCTCCTGTAAATACTGATCTCATGCGTGACGCTCATGACCGGTTCCTCTGGCCCCTTGCACCGCAATCTTCGAAACGCAGCAGGGAGATCATTTCCTGTCGGTCTGGGAGTGTCCCATAATTCATACTCATGCCCATGCAGCCAAGACCAATGGCGGACACTTCTAAGCCGCCTCTGCCCAATTGTCGTTTTTGCATGATTCACACTCCCATTGATAGTGCTACGCCCCCAATCATGTGCGGCGTCAGTTTGATGGTTGCGGCACGTGCTTGGGGACTGATGATGCTGTTTATGATACGGGCCGCATAGCGGCGGTATTTTGTGCGGTAGGCAGCATCGATCTGGTTATTAAGCGCTGCGTCGTCCTCTTCCACAAAAGTGACCGCTTTCTCCACCCCGCCTGCCTGGATATGCCCTTCATGCTGCGTTTGGACACCGCGGAACCAAGCCGAGGTGCGTCCGTTTACGGAACGGACATAGAAGTCATCACCAAGGCGGACCACCCAGATGATCACCGACTTACGCAACGTACCGTCACTACGAAGGGATGCAATCGACAGTTCCTCTGCTTCTCCAATCTTATCGAGTTCCTCACGTGTCCATGTGGTCATTGGTGCATTTCCTTTCTGAGCGAGATGATAGGCTGAGAAACTGACAGGAGGCATATAGGCGTCCTTCAGCTTGTCAGCCTGTCGTTTCTAATAGCGATTGCCGACCACCGTGATCTGCGCCATCGCCGTTCTAATTTCGTTGAGGTCAGCGTCAGTTAAGGTGATATTCACGGCACCATTGTTCTCATCTAACCGTTCCAGTTTACGCGAGCCTGGAATCGGCACGATCCACGGTTTCTGTGCCAGCAACCAGGCCAGGGCAATTTGAGCCGGCGTGGCATGCTTTTCTTCTCCGATCCGAGTCAGCAGATCAATCACGGCATGGTTGGCGCGGATCGCCTCTTGGGTAAAGCGGGGATTGCGGGCGCGGATGTCGTTGCTGGCAAAGGTGGCGGCTTCGTCGATCTTGCCGGTCAGGTAGCCACGACCGAGCGGGCTGTAGGGTACGAGGCCAATGCCCAGTTCTTCGCAAGTGGCGAGGACACCATTCTCTTCGATGGCTGTCCACCAGATTGAATATTCGCTTTGCAAGGCCGTGACTGGCTGTACAGCATGGGCACGACGGATGAGATCAGCGCTCGATTCCGACAAGCCAAAGTGTTTGACCTTGCCTGCTTGAATTAAGTCCTTGACGGCACCTGCGACATCTTCCATTGGCACATTGGGATCGGGTCGATGCTGATAGAAGAGGTCAATCGCCTCCACCCGCAGCCGCTTCAAAGACGCTTCGGCGACGCGCTTGATCTGCTCTGGTCGGCTGTCCGTGCCCACCGCTGGACTTGGCCCCTTTTCGGGATCGTGTTTGAAGCCAAATTTGGTGGCGATCACGACTTTGCCCTTGAAGGGTTCGAGCGCTTCGCCCACCAGTTCTTCGTTGGTAAAGGGACCGTAGACTTCGGCAGTGTCAAAGAAGGTGATGCCACGTTCCACCGATTTGTGGAGAAATTCAATCATCTCCGGTTGGGTGCCAATCGGGGCGTCGCCAAAGCTCATGCGCATACAGCCGAGACCGAGGGCGGAGACTTCGAGATTGCTATTGCCAAGTTTACGTTTTTGCATTGTCCAAACTCCTATTCTGTAGATAGCGTTGCAAGCTTATTGCCTGTCTGAGCCAGGGCTTATACAGTGCACAAGAAACTATCTTGTGCTACAAAATGCACGCTCGTCTTGCGTAAGTCCTGTGTGTATCGAAGACATTATAGGGAAGTTCATGGATTCGGTGGTAGAATGATTGTCGAAAATGATTGAACAATCCTGCAAAAGTGAACCGCAGGTAGGAGAGATTGGTACGCAGATTTGAGGGATAGACACAGATTTGTCTGCTGCTACGCGAATGCAAGGGGTTCTGTTGCGATTCGTCCTCCGGGAGACGGCGAGTCTGGTTTTCGCATTGCAACGATCCTGTTGCCGCCTCCCGGAGGACTTGTCTGCGTTCATCTGTGCCGATCTGCGTACCATTTCCCAATCATCTGAGTGGAGTTTTTGATGGACAGAACGAACGACAGTGCTGCCAAGCGTGATACGCAGCGCATCCAGGCCGACCGGATTGAGTTAGCCGAGCGGATCGCCTGGGCCACCCACCAGGCAGAAGCGGTTGAGCCGCTGAGCGGGCTGCACTTTTTCCGTGTTTCGGCACCGTTAGGACCGCTCTATGGTGTTACAGAACCATCTTTTTGTGTGATTGCGCAGGGGAGCAAGGAGATTCTGCAAGGCGGCTATCGCTATCGCTACGATCCCTATCATTATCTGCTCGCCACAGTCGATCTGCCGCGCATCAGTCACGTTCTAGAAGCATCGCCAACCCAGCCCTATCTCAGCCTGCGTCTCGATCTCTCACCTGCGCTGGTTAGCTCGGTCATCCTGGAAAGTGCACAGACAACGGGGTCACGCCAGACGGATGCACGTGCCATTGCGGTCAGTGCGTTGGATGTGGATCTGCTGGATGCAGTGGTGCGGCTCGTTCGTCTGGTGGAGTGTCCAAATCAAACCCAAGTGCTCATGCCACTCATCAAGCACGAGATTGTCTATCGCCTGTTGATAGGTGAACAGGGAGCGAGGCTGCGTCACCTGACTGTACATGGCGGCAGCACGCCCCACATTGCCAGGGCCGTCGAGCGACTTCGGCGGGATTTCAACCAGCCGCTGCGCATTGAGCAGATTGCGCACGATCTGGGCATGAGCGTTTCCGGTTTTCACCATCATTTCAAGGCGGTCACAGCGCTGAGTCCTTTGCAGTTTCAGAAGCAACTACGCTTACAAGAGGCACGGCGGCTGATGTTGGGCGAAGACTTGGATGCAGCCAGTGCCGCCTTTCGCGTCGGCTATCAGGACGCCTCGCACTTCAGCCGTGAGTACAAAAGCCTCTTTGGTGCGCCACCCTTGCGCGATGTGCAACGGCTGCGAGAAGAAGCTAGAACAAATTTTGGTGGCTGACCCAAGGCAAGTGGTGACTACTTTAGCATTACCCTTTCCTGCTCAGCTATAGTATGATCAAAGTGTGCCTGCCTGGGAAATCTTTTTGGTCAAACCCATCCTGACAGCCCAAGCCGAACACATCATCCATACCCATAACTAACAAACGGACACTCTATGAATCGGATGCTGCCCTCCATACGAAGTACGCCGCAGCAGTGGAAACTGTTCTTCTTGTTTCTTTTTCTCATGCTTCTGCTGTGGTTTAACCTGGGACACGGTCGTGCAGTAGAATCATCCTCCCCCTCTAGCGTACAATCGGAAAGCCAGAGCAGTGACAGTGACCACAAAGAAGGTGAGTCTACTTCGATCTACCTGCCACTGATCAACCGTGGACAAACCGAGTTGGTCTGTAATCCCTCCGGCGGCGCTGGCGGGTTGGCGGCTGGCACAACCTTGAAGACAACCTTCAACAACTATCCCTTGCTCATCTCAGTCAGCAGAAGTTATAACCCACGCGTCCCTGGTTATTTAACCATTTATCTACATGGGGATGAGGGTGGTTACGATAATGGGTTTTCGCCGGTAACTGGCGGCGTCCTGATTGCACCACAGTCTCCCAAGGACGAGGCAACAGGCTACTATTCATGGTATGCCTTGCCAGAGCAGAATACAGACTTTTTGGTCGCACTCTTGCAAGATGTCTTTGCCAAGTACAATCTCTGTCGCAATATTATCTTGGGCGGCAGTGTCTCCGGTGGTTCCGTCTTCTATGATCGCACCTTCTATCCTACACAAGGAGCCAGCTATCCAGCCTTTTGGAGCGTCAATTGCGGAGGCGGTCTCTTACCAGATGCCCAACTTCAGTTGCAGGCGCTCAGTCAACGGTCTGACATTGTGGCCCGTACTGAATTTTCCTATACCATTGGTACCAACGATTTTCTCTTTGGTTTTACCAGCGAAAGTGCAGACTATCGACAATCGTTAGGCTTTGCGGTAGGAAAAAATTATCTACCCAATGTAGACCATTGTGCCTACAATACAGCGCAGGTGATTCAGACATACTTTGAGAAAAAAGCCATCGAGCTTACTGGCAAAGTGAACCGTTCCCCTGTGGCCTATGACGACGAAGCAGTCGCGGTCGTGGGGCGCCAGATGAGGATCAATGTATTGCGCAATGACATCGACCCTAACAGTGACTTAATTGCCGTGACAGCGGTCTCAGCCCCGGCTTTGGGGAGCGCCACGATGCAAGGAAACCAGATCCTGTATATCCCGACTAGCCAGCAAGTGGGGCAGGATAGCTTTACCTACACCATCAGCGATGGCAGAGGGGGACAGAGCAGTGCTACAGTCAAGGTCGTAGTGGTCGTCAACAGTCCACCCAATGCCCGTAACGATAGCTTTGTCGTGGCTGGCAACAGCGCAGCCAATCTGCTGGATGTGACTTACAACGACCTGGATCAGAATGACTTCCTGAACGATCCGCTGACTGTGACCCAGGTGACAGCCGCCAGCCACGGGCTTGTCGCCATCCAGGGGATGCAGCTTGTCTATACACCCACTGCGAACTTTAGCGGGAGCGACACCTTTACCTACACGGTAGTTGATGCCAGCCAGGCCAGCGACCAAGCAGTTGTCACCGTCACCATCAGCCCAACCGTTGGCATTGTGGTCAACACCACGACCGATGAACTCAATCAGGATGGCGACTGTTCGTTGCGCGAAGCGATCCAGGCGGCTAATAGCGATAGTGCGGTGGATGGCTGCCCGGCAGGCAAAGGGGCAGATATCGTCTATCTACCCGCCGCAACCTATGCAATAGCCCTCGTCACCAGCGAAAACGGGTCGCTACCGTTGGGTGAAAGCAACAACCTCTCCGGTGACTTTGACATCTTGGCCGACCTGACCATTCAGGGCGCAACAGCGGGGAGCACGATCATTGATGGCAATCGAATCGACCGCGTCTTTCATATCGCCCGCCCTAATCTCAAAGTGACCCTGCAAGGGCTAACCATCCAAAAGGGTCTTGCGCAAGCCCAAATCAGTGACGGGTTCATCTCAACAGCGGGTGGAGCGGTGTTGGTTGCACCGACCCGTAACCTTGGCTCTCCCCGCGGTTCGCTGATCCTAGACGGGACGGTTGTGCGCGATTCGGCTGGGGATGGACAGATCACTGTCTTAGATGGTTCGCTCGAAGTGCGCAACAGCACGATTACGGACACGGATGGTTACACGGGTATCGTTAGTCAGGGTCTGTTGACCATGACCAATACAACACTGGTAGGCCAGGGCGTTGACTTTCGTGGCACGAGTGCCCAGATTGTGCACTCCACCTTTTGGGTGAACCAGAATATAGCAGATTACCATGCCATCAGCGCACAAAATGGGACGGTGACTGTACAAAATAGTGTCGTATTAGGTGCTTTAGAAGACTTGGGCTGTCGTACAGTCTTACCAGGCGTCATTGTTTCGGCAGGGTATAACGCCAGCAACGGTTCAACCTGCCCCTTTACCCAAAACGTAGACCGACAGAATCTAACGATAGACTTTGCGCCCTTGCAAGCCAACGGCGGCACCCCTAGCTTGGCTCCCTTCAAGGATAGCTTACTTCGGAATGCCATCCCCAGCGGCGCAAGTGGCTGCGGCAGCAGTTTCAAGCAAGACCAACGCGCGGTTGCTCGCCCGCAGGAAAGCGCTTGTGACATCGGAGCCTATGAGGTTTTGGCCGGATCGCCACCATGAGAAGTAGAGCCATCCTTGTTCTAAACTGCGGTTGCAATGAGAACCGGTGTTTTCCAAGGTCATTTTCGACGAAGCACACTCCAGTTTTCATTCAGAGCACAGCATACAGGGACAGAAATGAATCGCATGTGGAGTTTATGCAGATTTGTAACGCTGAATTTGCTAGTCATCCTGCTACTCAGCCAATGTAGTGGGTCAACAACGCCCAATCCAGTTACGAGCAACGCAAGCCAACAGCCGGGCATCAGCAAGCAAACCCAAACTGCGGCTGGATCGCTCACCATCAAGGCGGAAGTCTGGGCCGATAATTGGTTTGCGTTCTATCTGGGCAAACAGTTGATTCAGGAAGATTCGGTGCCAATCACAACCGAACGCTCGTTCAACGCCGAAGTCTTTAGCTTTGAAGCGGCTTATCCTTTGACGCTCAATTTCATTGTCAAAGATTTCAAAGAAAACGATACGGGACTGGAATACATCGGCACCAATCGCCAGCAAATGGGGGATGGCGGCTTTATCGCCCAATTTACAAATGCGGCGACGGGCGAATTGCTCGCGGCAACCAACGCCGACTGGACGTGTCTTGTCACCCACAAGGCCCCCTTGGATGCAGCTTGTGCAGAAAGTGCCAATCCTGTGGCCGGTCAACCGCCCTGCGACTTTCAGATCGTCGCAGAGCCGCTCGATTGGCAGGCGGCAACTTTTGACAGTTCCGCTTGGCCCCATGCCACTGTTTACAGTGAAGCCCAGGTTAGCCCGAAAGATGGCTATGACGACATCTCCTGGAACGGAGCGGCACAATTAATTTGGAGTGATGATTTGAAAGCCGACAACACTCTCTTATGCCGCTTCACGGTGCCGGCACCTCAGTAACAGTAACCATAGACATAGAAGGTAGCAGAAACGCATGTCTATTTCACGTCGCGATCTATTCAGTCTAGTGACCTATGGCTTTGGCGCAGTTTTGTTGAGTGCCTGTGGGCGAGGCCCGGATCAGCCAGCAGCGCCTGTGTCCTTAACAGCCGTCCCTGGTTTGACACCGATCGTGGTTGCCCAGGCCCTGCAGGAGCTTGGCTTCGAGGCCTTTGCCAATGCCGTAAAAATTTATGAAGATGAGCAGTATCTCTACGTTGAATCCAATGGCCTGCCTGCCCATCCGATGATGGTTGGGATTCGCAGTTGGCAACAGCAAGTACCACTGCCGCAACCTTACATCGGCAACAACGCCTGGAAGATTCCACGACATCCGGTGCTGGCCGAAGAGCCGATCTCGGCCAAACACGCGCTTTACCGAGGAGCAATTGCCTTGGCGGTCAATGGTGTGCCGATCTTCAATGCGCTGAACAATCGTGGGGATGATGCCTATCTCTTTGGCGAACTCGATGAATGGGGCGGTCATGCGGGGCGCGCCGATGATTACCATTATCACGTCGCCCCACTACATTTGACTGAACTAGTCGGCATCGATAAACCGATCGCTTATGCACTCGATGGCTTTCCGATCTACGGTTTAACCGAAACTGATGGTTCAGCCGTCACCGACCTGGATGAATTTAACGGTCACTTCGCGCCGGATGGCAATTATCACTATCATGCCACCAAGCGCTTTCCTTACATCAATGGCGGGATGCGCGGTGTCGTCGCCGTCCAGGATGACCAGATTGACCCGCAGCCGCGCACCACACCGATCCGCCCCTCATTGGAACCGCTGGCAGGAGCTGTCATCACCAATTTTGACGTTTTGGGCAGCAATGCCTACCGGCTAGAATACCAGATCAATGGTCTGAAATCCTCCGTCAATTATCACTTTGAAGGCAATCAGTACACCTTTGAATTCATCGATGCCACTGGACAGAAACGGGTGGAAACCTATACAGCCAGGGCTGCGAGTTCCTAATGCAGCTTTAACAAAGTAGTTGGTCAATCTTCTTCCGGAAAGGGCCTACGCATAAGCCGGTCATTTGCTAGAGCCTTCCCGGAAGATGGCAAGGACGATCGTTCATCTCGCAAAACTGGGATAGGCAGCCCGCAATTTACGCCACCAGTGCTGCCAGTAACGCCTTGACGTAGCCGATCGAGTAGCCCCAACCGATGCTTTTCTCGGGCGTGTCACCGGGCAGGGAGGGGATATGGTCGGGGTTGATGCAGCCGCCGAAGCCGACCTTCTGCAACTCCTTGAGTACTTTGAACATATTGAGATCGCCGTCATCGAGCAGGGTCTCTTCGTAGGCGCCGGCAGTGGCAAGGCTGCCCCGTACATTGCGCATGTGGACCATGAAGATCTTTCCCTTGCGCCCGTAGTTGTTGATCTCATCCAGCACCAGTGAACTGCCGCCCGCTTCGGCCCGTGTGCCGATGCAGTAGATATAGCCGACTTGTGGGCTGGGATAGGCGTCGATCACACGATGGAAGCCTAGACCACCAAAGGGCGTATCAATGTTGGGCGTGTCGGATGGGTGTACTGCCAGTTTGATCTCATATTCCTCGGCAATCGGCACCAGTTGATCAAAGGCGCGGCAGAATTGCCCCCACCATTGGTCGAGCGCCGCTCTGTCGGGCGTGGGCTGCGCACTGTTGTTCAGACTTTCGCCTCGCGAACGATAGCCGCCGCGGTGGATTGATGGATAACGGGTCATCAACTGCGGAAAGACATCACCCTCGAAGCGTTGACGGGCAAGCGGAATACGCGCTTCGCCAAAGATACGCAGCGCCTTGCAGGCATTCTCCAATTCCAGCTCGCTGCCCGCCTCATTCTGCATAAAGCGTTGGCTAAAATCGGGCAGCGTGACCCGGTTGACATCGATGCCAAAGGAACGCAGCCGTCTACGTAGCGCCCGCACGCGCTCCAGATCGGGGAATCCCTGGTCTGCCACACCAGGCATTTCCCGGTCGCCACCAAAATCAATACAGTCGGCACCCAGTGCAGCCAACTGGCGCAGATAGGTGTCGGTCAATTCGGCGTTGTGTTTGAAGACGGCGATGCGCATCATAGGTGCTCCTTTGGGAATGGTGAGTTATGAATTTCAAATTGCGAATTGCGAGTTAGGAAACAGGTGGAAGGGTATGATGCTATTGTAGCGGATTTGGTTGGTTTGGTCATGTTCAGAGGAGGGCGGAGCTTCAGAACCCTACCCAAAGGGTAGGGTTCTGAATGGCACATTTTGCCACGACGTTGATATACTCTCGGTCGCTACTCGTCTTACTTGAAATACCTATGACACCGTTGATTGTGATAAACTTTTCACATTCCACTCCCAAGCTAGATTACACCGTCAATGTACTTGTATGAGTGAAATACAAGAAATTCATCTGGAGTCGTCCAATGCTCAACTTACCCCATTACCGTGTCTTTCTCATCGCTGCCCTACTGCTGCTGCTGACGCCGGGTCCATCGGTACTTTACATCGTTGCACGCAGCATGGATCAAGGTCGGCTAGCAGGGTTTGTCTCTGTGCTCGGCATCGAGATCGGCAACTTCGTGCATGTTCTGGCCGCCACGCTGGGTCTGTCGGCAATTCTGGTATCCTCTGCCCTCGCCTTTTCGATCATCAAATACTTGGGGGCTGCCTATCTGATCTATCTGGGGATACGTCGCCTGTTGACACAATCAAAAACGCAGCAACCGGAAGTCTTCCAACGGCAGAAGTTGCGCCATATTTTCCGACAAGGAATCGTAGTGGCGGTGCTTAATCCCAAGACCGCCCTCTTCTTTTTCGCCTTTTTACCACAATTTGTCGATGCCAGCCAGGGCGCGGTTGCGCTGCAACTGTTCACCCTCGGCTGTCTCTTCATCCTGATGGGAGTCGTCACGGATGGGTCATATGCCTTCCTGGCGAGCGGCGCTGCTCATTGGTTAAAAGGCAATCGCACCTTTCTCCAAGCAGATCGCTATGTGGTCGGCAGCGTCTACATCGGCCTGGGGCTAACTGCTGCCTTTGCAGATGTCCGCACCAAGTAAAGCGAAAGGGTAAAATGACCAACATCCAAGCAATCTGTTTCGACGCCGACGGTGTAGTGGTTTCTCCCCAGATGCAATTTGCAAAACATTTAGCGGAGCATCACGCCATTCTCCCAGAGATGACGCGCCCCTTCTTTCGTGGCATCTTCAGCGAGTGTATGATGGGCAAGGCAGCGTTGAGTGAAGTGCTGCTGGACTACTTGCAGGATTGGAAGTGGCAGGGCACTGTCGATGAATTTATCGCAGCCTGGTTGCACTATGACGATGTGATCGATACGCGACTTATCCATCACATTCAACAACTGCATCAAGCAGGTATGATCTGCTGCCTGGCCACCAATCAGGAACGCAATCGGGCCGAATATATGAAGAGCAAGATGGATTTCCAGAAGTGCTTTGACCATCTGTTCTTTTCTTGCGAAGTGGGCTCCCTGAAGCCCGACCCGTCCTACTTTGCACACATTGAAACGGTGCTCAAGTTGGAAAAGGAATCCCTTCTGTTTTGGGATGATGCTGAAACCAACGTCAAGGCGGCGCAAGCCAGAGGTTGGAAGGCCGAACTTTACACTGACTTTGAAACGTTTGAGAGAATCATGGAGGAGTACAGATAACAGTCCTCATGAACCCGCTATTGCTCGATCTGCCAAATCAATTGACGACACAACGGCTCGTGCTGCGCAGCTATCAACCAGGGGATGGCGCAGCCTATTTTAAAACCGTGCGTGACAATCGTAGCCATCTCTATGAATTTATGCCACCCGAATGGCTCGCCTGGCAGAGTGAAACGGACGCCGAACTCTGGATCCGCTACTTACTGGCGGAATGGCAGATGCGCCGCCTCTTCCTTTTGGGGATGTGGGAGCGGGAAACGGGCGCTTATGTGGGGGAAACTTATCTTGCTAATGCCGATTGGCAGGTGCCCTGTATCGAATTGGGCTATTTTCTGGCAGCAGCCTACACAGGCAAAGGTTATGCGACCGAAGCAGCACAGGCCGTCATTAGTTTTGCCTTTGAGCAGTTGCAAGTGGTTCGAGTCGAACTCCAATGCGCCGCCGACAATTATGCCAGCCAGAAAGTGGCGGAGCGCTGCGGCTTTCAGTTGGAAGGTCGTCTGCGCCAACGAGGGCACAAGAAAGACGGGACAACAGTGGATCGTTTGTGGTATGGGTTGCTGCGAGCAGAGTGGCAAGCAGCTTTCTTATGACGCTTATACCTACTGGAGTGCAGAGCATAGTGATATTGAAGTCGTACGTGGGCGTCGCTAACCAAGTGTCCGGGTTTTGCGTTGTCATTCGTCATCTATACAGAGACGGAATGACGTCTTGAATTCGCACCGCCAAATCGATTCGGTGTCACATAAAAGGAGATTACGAATGGCAAAGTTCATGTTTCTGTTGCGAAGCACTCCAGGTGCGCAACAGCCCCGCTCGGCTGAACAGATGGAACAGTCGATGAAGAAGTATATGGCCTGGAAAGAACGATTGGAACAGGGTGGTCATCTCATCGACTTTGGCGCGCCCTTAGCCGGATCGGGCAAAGTGCTGGGTGAGCAGGGTAAGGTTGTCAGTGATGGCCCCTATGTGGAGGTAAAAGATTTCATTCAGGGCTACATGTTCATCGAAGCCGAAGATTTGGAGCAAGCGGCAGCCCTGGCAGCCGAGGGTCCCATTCTGGAAGGGGGCGGCACACTCGAAATCCGACCCGTAGTATCGATGCGAGGATAGTCCATAGCGGATCATGACGCAGCAGCCAACGCCGCTTCTCGTCGATCATCTTTTCCGACAGGAAGCCGGAAAGATGATCGCTTATTTAACCCGGATCTTCGGGTTCGACCAGCTTGAATTGGCTGAGGATGTGGTACAGGACACGCTCTCACGTGCCTTGGAATTGTGGCCCAGTCAGGGCGTGCCTGACAATCCTTCAGCCTGGCTCATGCGCGTTGCTCGCAACCGCGCCATCGACCTGGTGAGGCGTGAGAAAAAGTTTCAACATTTGGTGCCTGAATTGCTGCATCGGTTGCGGGTAGATGAAGCCGCAGTTGAGGCGTCTGCCACCTTTACCAAGGAGATTCAGGATGACCAGTTGCGCATGATGTTTGCCTGCTGTCATCCCGATCTTTCCTTGCCGGCTCAGGTGACGCTGATTTTGAAGACGCTCTGCGGTTTCAGCGTCTTTGAGATTGCCCACACGCTCTTTACCAGCGAAGATGCGGTCGAAAAGCGCCTTGTGCGGGCGCGAAAATTCTTCCGTCAACTCGGCAGCTATGTAGAGATTACACAATCGGCGGAGATTCCGGCGCGGCTGGAGACAATCTACCGCGCCATTTATTTGCTCTTCAACGAAGGCTATCATGGCAGCCAGGCAAAGGAAACGGTGCGTGAGGAGCTCTGTTTCGAAGCGATCCGCCTGACTGTGCTGCTCAGCGAACATCCCGCAGGTGCAAGGCCGCAAACCTATGCCTTATTGGCACTCTTCTGTTTCCATGCAGCACGCCTTTCCACTCGCATCAATGATGAAAGTGAACTGATCCAACTGAAAGCACAGGATCGCAGCCGCTGGGATCCGGCACTGCTGGCGGAAGGCTTTCATTTCCTCGAACAGGCGGCAGAAGGCAATGAGCTGAGCGAGTATCACCTGGAAGCAGGGATCGCCGCCTTACACTGTGCCGCACCTACCTACGCCCAGACCGACTGGCACAAAATTCTCGAACTCTACACCCTGCTTTATCGACTCAAACTGTCACCTATCATTGCACTGAATCGAGCGATTGCTTTGGGCAATGCCTTGGGGGCCGAGGCAGGGCTCACTGAACTGAAGCAGATTCCCAATCGTGACAAACTCAAAGAGTATCCGTTCTATCCGGCGGCTTGTGGAGAATTTCACCTTCGTGCAGGCGAGCCAACAGAGGCGCTCAAATACTTTGCTATCGCAAGACAGTTAGCACGCAGCAGCACTGAATCCGAGTTTTTTGAACGGAAGTGTCGGGAATGCAGAGGTCTATCGCAAACGTCTAGCGAAGCTTTGCCTCAAACCGACAAGTTGTAACTCGGATGGAAAGGAACTCGGATCTTTTTTCCCAAATTTGTGTTCTTTTCCATCCGAGTTACAAAACTTACTCGGGCTGCAACAATTTTTCGCACTCAAATCGTTCAGTAAGAGCGCCGATCCCTCAAATTCCAATCTTCAAATCAAAATACACTCAGGTGGGTGCCACATTCTGATATAATGCCAGCATGACATCTCATCTAGCAGACAACCAAGTTATCTTTCTCAATGGACCATCAAGCAGTGGTAAGTCGTCACTTGCCCTGGCGTTGCAACTTCATTTGGAGAAACCTTATCTTTATGTGGCAGAGGATATGTTCTTTGAGATGTTGCCCAAACGCGAGTTCCCTCAAGATGATTATTTACGCTATGGGTGGCGCTTGTATAACGGATTCACTCGCTCGATTCGCACGCTGATTGATTGTCATAACCGAGTGATTGTTGACACAGTGGCCTGGAATCCAGGAAGTTTGAGTGGGTTTGTCGAGGCACTTTGGGATCGATCCGTTTTTGCGGTCGGCCTTCACTGCCCACTTACCGTGTTGGAGGCACGAGAACAAGCGCGCAACAATCGTTCGGTCGGTCTGGCGCGCCAACAATTCGATCTGGTGCATAAAGATGCGCTGTACGACTTGGAGATCGACACCTCCAACATGAGCAGTGACGCATGCGCTGAAAAAATCATTCAGGCGATGCAGACAGCCCCGATTCCACATGCATTTGCGCATATGAAACAGCAATAGGATGGCCTCAATCTCACACACTGAAAGCACAACCCAAACCCCGATGCACGCCGGCGAACTCCACATCGACGCCGCGCTCGTCAAACATCTGTTGAGCGAGCAGTTTCCCGATCTGGCAGAGCTCCCGCTCGCCATTATTCGTTCGACAGGTACTGTCAATGCAGTCTTTCGGCTGGGCGACGACCTGTGTGTGCGCTTACCGAGGGTAGCGGATTGGGCGGATAGTATCGAAAAGGAATGGCGCTGGCTGCCCAAACTTGCTCCCTATCTTTCGCTGAGAATCCCCAAGCCGCTGGCACATGGAACGCCAACGGGTATCTATTCCTACCCTTGGGCCATCTATGATTGGATCGAGGGTATGCCTTATCAAGAGGAACTGGTGCATGATGAAGCAGAGGCGGCGCGCGATCTGGCAAAGTTCATTTTAGAGCTACGCAGGGTCGACATGACCGGTGCGCCCCGTGGTGGTCGTCGACCGTTACGAGAACTAGATGAGGTTACACGGGCAGCGATTGCAGCGTCGCACAACGTGCTCGACGTTGACGCCGTGACCGCGGTCTGGGAGCAATCACTTGCGGCAGCGCCTTGGGATGGCCAGCCGGTCTGGATCCATGCCGATTTATTGCGTTCCAATCTACTGCTGAAGGAGGGCCACCTCTACGCAGTGATTGACTTTGGCAGTGTGGGCATCGGCGACCCGGCCATGGATGTTGTACCCGCCTGGAGTGTTTTCAACCAAGTTGGCCGCATGGTCTTTCGCCAGGCATTGCAGGTGGATGACGAGACCTGGGCACGAGCGTACGGCTATGCGCTGCATCAGGCGTTGCTAATTATGCCTTACTATCCCGAAACCAACCCAGAATTTGTCACAATGGCCAAACGTACGATTGGTGAAGTCTTGGCGGATCAGGGTTAAATAAAAAGGTCTAATTGTTGTACATGGATTAATAAAATTTTCCTGGAGGAAAAATGAACGAAGCCATCCGAAAAGCATTGCAAGCAGACGAACTGGTCGACATCACGGTCACGGGTCGCAAGACGGGGCAGCCACGCAAATTTGAGATTATGCTGCACCGAGATGCGGGTAGATATTACATTGCCGGGCAGCCTCAGCCGAAAAGCTGGTATGCTAACATGCTGGCCACTCCAGAGATCACGCTGCATCTGAAGCAGAGTGCCCAAGCCGATCTGCCAGCCACGGCCCACGCTGTTCTGGATCCAGCCGAACGACGGCGTCTATTTGAATTGTTCCTCGGCAATTCGCAGATGATGACCGATCTGGAAGATTGGGTACAGCGTGCCAAGCTGATCGAAATCAAGCTCAACTAGCCAATGGCACCGTCAGTTGCGAATCAGTAGGACAGTGAATCAGTAGGAGTGTCCACTGTTTCACCGGCTACTGTCCCACCCTAAAACGAACGCGGCAGCCCCAGCACATGCTCAGCCAGATAGGAGAGAATCAGGTTGGTCGAGATCGGTGCGACTTGAAAGAGCCGTGTCTCGCGGAATTTGCGTTCGATATCGTATTCGGCAGCAAATCCGTAGCCGCCGTGAGTTTGCAGGCACATGTTGGCCGCCTGCCAGGAGGCATCCGCCGCTAGCAGTTTGGCCATGTTGGCTTCGGCACCACAAGGCTGACCAGCATCAAAGAGTTGGGCCGCTTCGTAACGCATTAAATCGGCAGCCCGTATTTGGGCATAAGACTGAGCAATCGGGAACTGTACGCCTTGATTCTGGCCGATCGGGCGGTCGAAGACGACGCGCTCTTTGGCATAGTAGCGAGCCTTGTCAATAAACCAGTAGCCGTCGCCAATGCACTCCGCAGCGATCAGAATCCGTTCGGCGTTCATGCCGTCGAGTATATATTTGAAGCCTTGTCCCTCTTGGCCGATCAGGTTTTCGGCGGGCACCTCGAAGTTATCGAAGAAGAGCTCATTTGTCTCGTGGTTGACCATGTTGCGGATCGGACGCACCGTTAGCCCTTTGCCTGCATTCTGGCGCAAATCGACCAGGAAGACGGAGAGTCCTTCGGTCTTTTTCTTAACTTGGGGCAGCGGTGTCGTACGCGCCAAAAGCAACATCAGATCGGTATGTTGGACGCGCGAGATCCAAACTTTCTGACCATTGACCACGTAGCGATCGCCCTGCTTCTCGGCGAAGGTGCGGGTCTTGGTGGTATCGGTGCCAGTGGTGGGTTCGGTGACGGCGAACGACTGTAGCCGCAACTGTCCCGACGCAATCTGGGGCAGATACTTGCGTTTCTGCTCCGGCGAGCCGTGGCGCAACAAAGTGCCCATGATATACATTTGGGCATGGCAGGCACCAGAGTTGGCCCCGGAGCGATTGATCTCTTCCAGAATCACCGAAGCCTCAACCAGGTTGGCACCGCCGCCACCATATTCTTCGGGGATCAGCGCCGCCAGCCAGCCGGATTTGGTGAGGGTTTCAATAAATGCCTCAGGATAGCCGGAAACTTCCTCGATTTTCTGCCAGTAGGCGCTATCAAAGGCACTACACATATCGCGCACCGCCTTGCGAATATCGGCATGTTGCTGGGCGCGTGGGTTAATCTCTGTCATCTCTTACAAATCCTTACTTGCAATCAAGTACAATGAAAAGGGGTCGCTACGCAGATAACGGGATGAGACGGATTTTTCTGGAATTCATCCGTGTTCATCCCGGCCATTTCCGCTTGATCCGTGTACCGATCAGCTTCGATCCAGAACGTTGAAAACCGCAGCCATATCAGGCGCTTCCGCTAGTTGATGGAGCGCCTGGAGTGCGGTATCGACCTTGGCGGGGCCGTAGCGGGGCGCAACCAAGGTGCGGAACTTCTCTTCGAGCGACTCGGTGGAGACTGGGTTCTCAGGGTTGCCATGCGGGTATGCAGCAGACAGGGTTTGGGTGTTTCCATTGTTCAATCTAAAGGTGATGCGGGTTCCCCATTGGGCAGGATATTGGGCGGTCAGATCCTGCGCAATAGTGATGCGTGTCCGTCTGAGCAAGGTGGCGATCCCTTCATCGACGACGCCCGCACTCGTGAAACGTTCAGGAGCGAATTGTTCCAGGCCGACCCAGCCTTCAAGCAACCCTGTCGCCACACCATAGGCCAGGCTAAACTTGGCTTGATAGGGCGTGGCCGGGTTCATCTCTTTGACAATCTCGTAGCCCGAGGCGTAGGTTTCGATGTGAAGGTCGGCAAGCGAGGATAAGGCGTCGTCCCCTTGCCACTGTTGCTGGCGTCGAAAGTCGAGGGCGGTGTCGATGGCACTATGGGTGTGTCCGCAGCAGGAGTAGAGCTTGTAACAATTCTCGGCAATCTTCCAGTGCGTGCCTAGCCCTTCGCTGACTCGACTGGGGTCGAACTGTTGGCTGGTGGCCCGGAAGAAGCCGCGCTCTCCCTCCAGGATACGTTTTGCACCGGTAAAGCCAAGCCGTGCCAGGTCGGCGGCCAGGACGCCGTTGAAGGCCGCTTTGCCCGGATGCAGATGTTTGCTCATCGCCCCATCGGCGTTGAACTCCCATAATCCCGACGCCTGCGTTCCTGCCGTACCCAGTGCGTCAAGCATCTGGGCAGGCGAAAGGTGTAAGAGTGAACCGGCGGCAAGCGCAGCCCCAAAGGTAGCAACCGTGCCCGTGGGATGCCAGAAGCGATAGTGGCTGGGGTTGACTGCCTCCCCGATACGGAAGGCAGCCTCGTAGCCCAACACGACAGCCAACAGGAAGGCTTGCCCCGTAGTATGTTCTCGCTCAGCCACCGCCAGCGCAGCGGGAATGATGGGAGCAGCGGCATGAAGGGTGCTGCCTTTATGCACATCGTCCAATTCAAGAATATGGGTGGCAACGCCGTTAGCGAGCGCAGCATTGGCAGCGGCAGCGCGCCCACCGCCAAAGACCGTTGCCTGACTAGACTGCCCCAGCGAAGCCACAAGCTGCTGGACCATACGTGCTGGCGGTTCCAAAGCTCCAGCCAGCGCCGAGCCGAGCCAATCGAGTACCGCTCGTTGGGCATGGGCGATGATTGGCGCGGATAGATCGCTAAATTGAGTTTTGGCAGCGAGGTCAGCAAGAAGCTGTTCTATGAATTGCGAATGATTCACGGTGCGACCTGCAATTATTTTAATGCTTTTCGGTGTCAGTAGACATGATTACTACTGTGTAAATTATATTCTTCGATTTTTGTCATTCTGAGCAAGGGCTTTTTCGAGCGAAGAATCTTGCGTGGCTGACTCACCAAGATTCTTTCCTTACGAGTGTTGGGTTCGGCGCTAACGAAAAAATCGAGCAAGAAAACCTGAGAGAGAGTCTGTCATTCTGAGCGAGGGCTTTTTCGAGCGAAGAATCTTGGTTGGACAACGCAAGATTCTTCGTCGCAAACAGCCGCTCCTCAGAATGACAGATCAGCCCTTACCGAAAAACTAGTTTGTGCTCAAAGTATCTGTTTGGACACTACCCTTTAAGGTGCTTTGCCAGAAACGCCCGCGTCAAACCTGGCAGTTTGGGATCAGTAAAACGTCCATGGCCTGCACCGATGACGGTGTAAAAGGCCACATCAACCCCAGCGACGATCAAAGCATTGACCAGCAGTACGCTTTGCTGATAGGGCACCAGCGGGTCTTGGTTGCCATGGACAACCAGAAAAGGCGGGGCGTCGGCGCTGACATAGGTGACAGGATTGGAGCGGGCGGTCTTTTCTTTGTTTTCCTGGATCGGCCCGCCCACCAACTGCGACTCGGGCGAATCGGGCGTGTCGTGGATCATGCCGTCAGGGAGACGCTGGGTATCCATTTGCAGAAAGTCGGTGGGTCCAAAATAGTCGACGACACATTGCACACGGCTGGAGAAATCCAGATGCTCGCCTACCTCATATTCGGCGACCTGCCCTGTCACGCCCAGCATGGCAACCAGATGACCGCCCGCCGATGGCCCCCAGGCAGCGAAGCGATTGGAATCGAGCCTGTATTTATTGGCGTGAGCGCGTAACCAACGCACAGCGGCCTTACAATCCTGAATCTGTGCTGGCCAAATTGCATGTTGGCTCAGGCGATAGTTGAGTGAGGCAACGGCATAGCCCTGCTCTGCATAGTGGACCGGCACGGGATCGTTTTCATTGCCTTCCTTGCTGCCCATGCGAAAGGCTCCACCATGCACCCAGATCAGCAGCGGCAGATTGTTGCCCGCATCGGGCAGATAGAGATCGAGTTTCTGGCGTTCATGGCCGTTGGTGACATAGGCTAGATCGCGCAACGTTTGCATTGTTTTTCTCCTCTATACTTTATGAATCTTGATCCTTGGCCTCATCCTCATGTCCCATGCGATCAATGATAATGGCGCAGGCAATGATGAGCACTGGATCTTCACCCGGTGCCACATCCACCGTATAGCTGTCGCGTAGTGAGAGCCACTTCTTGGAAGCTTGAGCAACGGTTTCACCGTCACGCGTAATCGTGTAGTTCTTATCCAAAATGTCGCCCTGAATTCGCAAATCGGGAGCGTCGCCAGGCATATCAATGGTAAAGCCTTCGCGTAAGATGTTGATCAAGTCCTTGCGGACAGTGACATCGGGCTGGTTAGGCCGCTCGATCACATACGTCGAACGGAGCGAAAGTCGCTTTTCCCAGATCTTGCCCTCTTCACCGGTTTTGAGGTTGCGCAGGATCAACGTGTTGTGCAATGTGATCAGCTTGCCCTGCACTTCAAATACATTCTCTCCGCTTTCATCCTGAATGTAATAGCTATCGCGCAGACTGAAAATTCGCTCTTTTAAGGTATATCGCATGGTCGGCTCCTTGTAGCTGGCATCTTGCTAGAATCTGCAACAGTGACTGCACTGTCATTATACGCTATGCAACTAGAGGTGCCGTGCCCATGAATACTTTCGCGCCAGGGCTTATGCAAGACGATGTAGCTAACCGTAGCACAAGAACCTTTCTTGTGCGTTGTGTAATCGGCAAACGAACAGGAAGGTATCTTGTGCTACGAAATGCACGTTCGTTACTTGGTGCCGACCATTGAAATCAAAGCGACGCCGTGTGCGGGCATGACAAAGCGCAGGGTGCAGCCGCCCGCTTGCTGCTCTACCGGCAATGTTTCAGCAACCAGATGTGAAGACTGTTCGATGTCCGCCAATTGCTGTGCTGTTGGATATTCAGGACTGCCAAGATCCAGCCAGCATTGTTTTGGATTAGCATGTTGCC
Source organism: Caldilineaceae bacterium (assembly GCA_046328715.1). Taxonomy (GTDB): domain Bacteria; phylum Chloroflexota; class Anaerolineae; order Caldilineales; family Caldilineaceae; genus JAXLWB01. The sequence continues at coordinate 169,175 of JAXLWB010000016.1, forward strand.
CATCGACGCGGGTGAGGGTCGCCGGATTGGTCAAGGTCAGTCCGGGCAACTTGATCGATACTTCTTCGTCGGAGATCGTCCCGGTGGGAACGTTATGGTTGTAGACCAGCAGTGAGAGCGTCGTGTCGCTGCGCACGGCGAGGACTTCCACGGTGGCATCTCCGCCATTCCCGCTTACTCCCAGTCGTTCATGGCCCAGTTGATGCAGCAGTTCGAAGACTCGATAGGTCGGTTTCGGGATGCCGTGGATGGTTTGCAGACCAAAGCCGCCGTGAAACGGTGCCGCAAATTGGCCTCGTTCTTCAAAGAGATCGCTAAAGGTCCAGTACGAATAGCCCTGCACCAACCCATCGTTATCGGCAATCGTTTTCGCCACCAGTGCAGCGGCGTAGGGATCATCGTGGCTGTTGTCGGGCAACATGGCCGAGGTATTCCATTCGGTGTAATAGAGCGGCAGATCGCCCGCTTCGCCTCGCGCTTTGCGGGTCATTTTCTGCAGAATGCCACGCTCATATTGGCCCATCAGGTGGGCAAACTTCGTAAAAAACTCTTCGAGCGACATGTCGGGCTGTTTCCAGAGCGGGTCATCGGTGGGATAGTGATGGGTAGAGACGAAATCGATGGGCAGATTGGCGCTGCGACAAAAGGCCAGCATTTCGGGAATCCAGGCATTGATCGAGGTCGCCGGGCCACCCACTCGTAACCCCTCATCCACGCTCTTGATCGCACGGACAGAATGTTCATAGAGCTTGAAGTACTCCGCCTGACTGCCAGACCAAAAATAAGGAAGATTGGGTTCGTTCCACACCTCAAAAAACCAGGTGCGCACCTCGTCTAGTCCATAGCGATCAACGAGATGTTGCGTCAGGGCATGAATGAGCGACTCCCACTCTCCGTAATCAGCGGGCGGCGTGACGTTGGCCTTGTAGTGGAAACAGGTTTGTGTTCCCGAAGCCAAGGCTGGGGGCATGAAACCCAGTTCGATAAATGGCTTCATACCAATGCTCAGGAGAAAGTCGAAGATCGAGTCGATGTTGAAGAATGAGTAGCGTAGTTGACCCGCCACTTCACCACCAAAGATGGCATCCTCACGGATACAGACGCTCATGTCATTGTCGAGCAACCCGTGAAAGCGCACATATTGAAAGCCAAGTTCATGCTGCACCTTCGTCAATTGTTCACGCCAGTCTTGGCGCAAGCCCATGACCGCATGGCAACTGCCCACACACATTTCCCAATAATGGGGGAAGGGCGTTCCTATGCTTGAGGTATTAACGGTAAATTCAATCATGATGACTTCCTAGCCAAGGATTAGATAACGAATTTTAATGGGCACCGGGAGGGCCGCCCGGTCCTCCTGATCCATCTGGCGGTGGCCCGACGATTTTCAAATCCAGCTCCCCTGCCTGCACCTTCTGCATCAGGCGGTCGAAGCGTGCTGGACCTGGTTCAACCGGGAAGATGTGCCCATCGTACGGTGATCCCAACGTGTGAAAGAACGGCTCAAAGATGCCCGGTGCCAGCACGGAAAAGAAGCGGGTGTAATGAGCATCCATGCGGAAGGAATGGATCGTGTGCGCAGGGACGTGGAGAAAATCGCCCGGCTGCATCTGATGTTCTTCGCCACTGCTCCACATGGTCATTTGACCGGAGGTACAGAGGAAGGTTTCGGTGTGTTTTTCATGTAAGTGCTGAATAATAGCGTTGCCAGCCGGACCGAGATTGTCAAGCACCAGAAACTCGCCATTGGTGTTGGCGTTGGTGGCTAACAGAATGTACAACTCACGTCCAACAATGCGATGAATGCCACCACCGGAGGCGATCACATAGGGGACAACGCCGTCGGGCACTTCCGTGTTGGTGACCAGTTGTGCTTCACCGGTAGCGATGGTCTCTGCAAGTTCGAGATCAGCCCCGACGATGGGTTTTGCCAGCAGCTCGGCCAAATCGACTGAGGAACCTTGTGGCGGGTGAACATGTAGATCGGTTTTGCTGCCGACGTGAGCGTATACCTTGCCGACTTCGCCTTTGGAAGTCAAGGAAAGAAGACGCGCATTGTGGCTGCGCATAATGTAAGCATGAATGGTACCGGCCGGGATATGTGCATAATCACCAGGGGCGAGCAGATAGCACTGGTCAGCGAGAGCCACCTCAACTAGCCCTTCCCGTACATAGATTCCTTCATGAGCGCGAGCGTGGCGATGGGCAGGAAAGCTATCACCTAGACAGCCGGAAATCGAAACCAGTTCAAAGAGTCCGCCGCTACTTGCTGCCGAGGCGATGGTGGTCACCAGTTGCGTGCCGATCAGATAGCGTGTGCCCTCATGGTTACGCAGTAGGTAGGGTTGTTTTGTGGTGGGAAGCTTTGTATCATTTTCATTCATGGGTACTCCTTCTTTGTTGCCTATATGGAAAGTGAATGAATCTTCACTTTGGGAAGCTGCACTGGGCAATCGCCCTGCGCCGCAATCTCGCCCAGCCATACCTTGACCGCCGCCCGCTGCGAGACCGCACTGTCGCCGTACGCCGCTAGCAGATTGGGCAGATGAGGCATTTCGTGCAGCACATATGGGTTGCCGAAGCTGGTGTAATAGACCTGCGGATGCTCGACAAAGAGCGAGCGCCATTGCCAATGCCCCAGGTGACCGACCAGGTTCTGGATCGTGCCAAGCACCATGTAGGGCAACATGACCAGGTTCATGAAGACCACATCGGCCGAACTGACTTTGGCCAACAACTCTTCGTCGCCTGGGTTAAGCAGGTGCTCGACCTGATAGCTGCGTGTCCGTAACTCTTCATCAAAGACAGAAAGTTCACGCGGCGGCATAAAGCGATTGAATTGACTGTTCGCGCCAATGGTCACGGTTAGAATACGGCTACCCGGTCGTAATTTACCAGACAAATGACCCTCACCGCGCAGCACGGTAATACTCTTGTCAGCCATACTTTGGGCAGCTTGTTGATAACTGGTTTTGTCGGCATCTGACGGTTTGGGGCCAAAGGGATCGCGGTGTAAATTGAGGCGAGCTTTCAATTCCAAGACACGACGTGCTGCCTCCCACACCCGCCCCTCCGCCAGACGCCCCGTTTGAACCGCTCGCAACAAACGCTCAAAATCCGCCTCTGCCTCGCAACGCAGATAGACATCCAGCCCGGATTGGATGCACTGCACCACTCGCTCTTCGCTGGGCACACGCGAGGTGAGGCCAATCATGCCGGAGGCATCCGAGATGAGCAGCCCGGCAAAGCCCAACTCTTTGCGCAGCAGATCGTTCAGAAGTTGTGGACTGAGCGTGGCTGGCGGTGCTTGTTCGGGCCGGTCGGCAAATCCCTGATAGTCGGGCAGCGAGATGTGACCGGGCATGATACACATCACGCCAGCTTCGATCACCGCCCGCCAAACCGCACCGTAGGTCGCTTGCCACTGTGCAAAGGGCAGATTGTTGATCGTCGTAACCAGATGTTGGTCACGGTCGTCCATGCCATCGCCGGGGAAATGTTTGGCCGTGGCCGCCATCCGTCCTCCATGCTGTAAGCCTTGGACAAATGCTACGGCTAACCGTTTCACCCGCTCTGGCTGGTCGCCCATCGAGCGGACATTGGTGATGGGGTTAAGAAAGTTGTAATTGAGGTCAACAACCGGCGAAAATGACCAATGAACACCGGCGTAGCGAGCCTCGGCGGCGGAGGCTTCCCCCATCGTGCGCATCAAATCGACGTCATTGGCGGCGCCAGCGGCCATCATCCACGGAAACTCGGTGCCATCACGCAGTTCAATCGCGCCGTGCTCCAGATCGCCAGCCACCAACAAGGGAATCACTGACTGCTCTTGCAACGGCTGCATCAGTTCACGCATCCGTGCCATGGTCGGGCCACCGCCCATCCTAATGCAGCCAAGGGGAACCTTTTGCAGCAGTTCCCCCCATTCTGCAACTGTAAAACGTGGATTAGATGGACACAAAAGTTGGCCAACACACTGAGGAAGTGTCATCGCACTCAGGGTCGTGTCCACCCATTGTTGTTGATTGGTGGTTAGGGGAGTGAGCATCTTTTATTTCACCTTTGCGGTTTGAACCAAAGATCTGCCGACGGCTTGCATCTTGCGCGCAAATTGCTCACAACGAATGCTATAGTGGCGATTTTGCTAGAAGTCCAGTTGTTCATGGTGACTTTCTCCTGGTATGGTCGCTCGCCCTGCAAACAGAATGGACCTTTGTGAGCAGGAGGATTTTCGTCAGGACTGATATAAGCTGTGGAAAAACGATCTCCGATATATGGTTGTTGGGCAGGAAGCAAGTTTCAGTACGTAAAAAGCATTCTACGCAGGGTTACCAAAATTATCAACAATCTGAAGGGCTTCGTGTGTATCTAAAACAGAAGCCCGCACGTTAGTAAGGGCGAGGCTTGCCCTTACTAACGTGCGGGCTTCTGAATGTTGTCTCCCCTTACTAACGTGCGGGGCTCTGAAGATCAATGACCCGTTATCAACTCAGTCTTCTACTGTTTCACGACTTCATTCACCCAAGCAATGAAGTTCTCCGTACTGTTGCCTGTACGCTCGGCCATCGTGTGGCCTTGATTTCAAACGGTGGTGAATTGGACATCTTCAGCACTGGCATAGGCTTTCAGTGCCAACGCCAGATTCACTTCCACCGTGGATGCAGTATCGCCTTGTTTGATACCAGTATTGATGCGCCAATATTTGGCAACCGTCGAAGTCTGGTAGCCATCATAGGATGCCAACAGGTAGTACATGGGATTGTACATGTTCTGACGTTCCTGAATCCCGTTGCCCAGTTTGTCGACCGCTGTCAGATCGGTGGCATAGGTATCGACGAGCGAGGCGTCCCAATCTGCGTAGGCGGCATAGGTGGCTTGATTCGCTTGCAGCAGATTGGCTACTGTAACGTCAAAGTGGAGTGCATCACTTTCATCGTTGCCAAAGAGCTGATTTTCTGCCTGCCCACGTGCCAGATCATCGAAGGCGGGCACGCTTTTGCTTGCTGTCTTGACGTAGGTGGCAAAGTCTGCCAGGCTGGTAATATTTTCCCGTGAATAGGGCTCAAATTTATGGCTTTCACAGCCGCAATTGGGTTTGCTTCAGACGGTTCTTACTTGATCAATGCTGCGCCGTAATCATTCGTCGGATCGCGGAACATGGCGTGGATATGGTCAATCGCCGAGCCACCCATCGACTGGGGTGAATATTCGATAAAGAGGGTCGGTCCCTGAATGCGATAGTAGGCGGGTTGTCCATTCGTGGTCGGACCATACCAGGCGAACCAAGTTTCATTCAGATTAGCCGCAATCTCTGCCATTTTGGCCGTGGCGTCATCTTCTTTGAGCATTCCAACCCGGACACGGATCAAATCGAGCAGCAGCTTTTGTTGATCGGCGTTCAGGTCGGAAACTTTGATGCCTTCGGGGGCAATCGTTTTGCCATCCTCGCCGGGGCCAAGCACGAGTTGAATGTAGCTGTTGCCCAAAATCGCTTGCTTTTGTTGCTCGGCGTCCAGTGCGTTGATCAGCGCAAAAGCGGCATCGTTTTCCTCCTGCCATTGATAGACCGCTCGCCCATCGCTGGTGTATTGAATCGGCTGTCCGCCGGTCAGGCTGGGAGCGAGCGTGATGGTGCCGCCCACGACGGTGGCGTTAAGCGCCAGATGATGACCACCGAATTGCCACATCCAGGGATCGGTGGCAGATGGGGTGCCCAGGATCGAAAAGTAGAATTCATCCTGACCAAAGATGAGGTTTCCGCCCCCATCCGTGCTTTTGAGAACTTCATCGCCTGTAACCTGGTCCAACACACGTTGGTAACCTTCCGGGCTGAGGGTTGCTTCCAGAACAGCAAAGACTGCGGCGCGCTGCTCCTGGCTCAGATCGCCCATGCGTAGGCCAGAACGCTGATAGATTCCTGTGGGGAAATTCGACCAGTTGGCCCGCTGCTTGGCGTCGTCGAAGGCGAAGAGCGCCTTTGCACGCTGAGCTTCATCCAATGTGGCCAGGAGCGCTTCGGCTGCTGCGACCACACCCTGGGTCGTTTCATCTGCGGCGGTCGCAGTCACTGGTTCGCTCACTGCGGCTGGTGTCACATCGGCAAGGTTGATCGTCTGCGCATTGCTCGACGCTTCCGACGGACCGCCGCCGTTGAGCATTCCCAGCCCTGCACAGCCAGCCAGCAGTGTAAGCGCCAGCAGTGAGTTCATTACTACGAGTTTCGTTTTCATACTTTTCTCTCCTTTTACAAATTTGAGTTAAAAATGAGTAACTACGAAGCCACCTCACCCTAACCCTCCTCAAAACAGGGAGGGAATGATCACAGAAAGGATTTAGTTGGTTGGACAGAAGAAAAGAGTAATATCTGTCCCTTCACGGTTCCCTCCTTAGACAGGAGAGGGTTAGGGTGAGGTGAGTTGTTACAAAAATGACAAATTGCGAATTCAGCGGCGCTTAGCCCAGGTAGGTGACTAGGCCGCTGAAGGTAATACCGATGCCTAAGACGGTAACGATCAGGGCACTTGCTAAGGGCAGCAGCGTGCCCCAAAGGCTACCTCTGCCCCCAAAGCGTTCCAACAACCAGCGTGAACGCACCAACAGAATGCCAATCGCAATCAAGACCGCCGCCAGACCAACGCTGAACGAGACGATAAGCCCCAGCCCCAACAGGATACGGTTGAGGCCAATCGCAATCACCAGGATGCCCAACGCCTCCGGGCAGGGAACCAGTCCACCGGATACACCCATCGCCAGCAGGCTACTCAGCGTGACGCCTTGTGCAGGGGGCAAATGGGTGTGGACGTGACCATCACCGTGATCATGGCTGAAGGCGTGAGCATGAGAATGTTCGTGACCATGATCATGACTGTGCTCAAGCTCATGGCTGTGCTCAAGCTCATGGCTGTGATTATGATGTGTATGGTTGTGGTCTCCCTTTGGACCACCGCGACAGGCAGCCCAACGTTGCCAAACCAAGCGCGCCCCCAGAAAGATCACCACTACCCCGGAAGTGGCTGTCAGGGCTGGCAGCAAGACGCCGGGCACAACAAATTGGCTGGCAAAAAGCGCCAACAGCCCAATCACAATCACCGAGGCGGTATGGGTAAAGGTGACAATTGCCCCCAACCAGATCGCATGTTTTACGGTACCACGGCTACCCACCAGATAGGCTGCCACCAGCGTCTTGCCATGACCGGGAGTCAGCGCATGGAGTCCACCAAGCAGCAGCGCCAATGCCAGTGCCGCTAACAATACCCAGGGGGTAAGCGTCGGCAGAGAGAGATAATCCATCAGCTCACGAGCTTGCCCCGAGACGTTAGTCACAAACCTCAAGGAGCTCGCCAGATCGGCGGATGCATTGGCGGTAGCCACTTCACTGCCTGCTGCCGTGGCAACCGCTGCTGCAGATAACCCACTGCTGCCGATGACAAACTCCATGACAGCACTCTGCTGATTGCTGCTCCGATTCATCTTGCCCAAGGTCACTGTCACATTTTTATCGACAAAGGCGTTGACCTGATAGGTCGAACCAACAGGTGCATAGTTGTTTTGGTAGGCAAGCTGATGAGTACCCGTCATGCCTTCGGCGAGTGGAGCGGTTGTGAAGACCCGAATCGTGCCATAGCCAGCCTGGATAGTGAGATAATCGGCCATTTCGATCTTGTCCACCGTCAGGGTCAGCGGCTCGTCATCCACTTGCAGCGCCACCTCATGCAAAACAGACGTCACATACGCCTGCCCCTCCGCTTCGGATATTTGCTCATCGCCATCGCCATCGATTTGCGGCAATAGCTGAGGTGCAACCAGCACACCCGGTGAGAGATCCAGTTCGACCTCGATCACAGTAGGTTTTACCGTTAAGTAGGTTGCTTGCAGGTATACATCTGCTGGATGGGCCAGCGCCACCGTCGGTAAAACGAGCAGCCAGGCGAGTGCTAAAAGTCCGTGAATGAACCAGCGTCGATTCCATTTCATGGTCAATGTCCAGTCGATAAATTGTAACCAATATTGTTAACAATCTTGGTTGAGATTGTAACAGGCAATTGTCAAAACATTGTCAAGAAAGTTTGAGAAGTTTGTCAGGGTAGAGACCGATAAAGGAGCTATACGTTTTCTAGGCGTTCCCGCGCAGGTGTATTGCTTTGACGTAAGGCATCGACAGAGTGGGAAAGATGAAGGCGCATCGCCGCTTCGGCAGCATCGGCATCGCGTGCAAGGATCGCCTCAATGATTGCACGATGCTCCTGCAGCGAGTGGGTTGCGCGACCGGGGACCAGGATCATACGGTATTGAAAGCGTACGTGACTGGCTTGCAATTGTTCCAATAGGCGCGTCACCGTTTGGTGCTTAGCGATACGGAGCAGGGCAGCATGGAGTTGAGCGTTGATTTCGGAGATTGTCAGTAGATCCCCAGCGGCAAGACAGGTTTCCATCTGCACCAACATTGCTTGCAAATCAGCGATCTCCTGCGCAGTTGCGTTGAGCGTAGCTTTACGCATTGCTAACCCTTCCAGCACAGCTCGCGCTTCCATCATCTCAATTGCTTCTTCCAGCGAGACAAGTCGTACATGGGCACCGCGGTTAGGCTCATGCGCCACCAAACCGTCATGGGCCAAACGGTCAAGCGCTGTGCGAATCGCCGCCCGCCCCACACCCAATTGTTTGGCCAACTCTAATTCAACCAGGCGTTGGTTGGGCAGCAAGTCACCGCGCACAATTGCGTGATGGAGATACTCATAACTCTGGTTTGCTTCGCTGATCTTCGTGGCCGGATTGCCCATAAATATTGGATAACGAGAAAATTGTTAACAGAATTGTCAACAATTGTAGACCAATTACCATGTCTCGTCAAACCAGACTGAAAAGATAGAGGAGAAAAGATAAAGGAAAGTATACGTTGTAGCACAAGAAAATATCTTGTGCTAGGGATGACACGCATGAACTGTTAAGTTCCGTCTTGCACAAAGTCAAGCAACAATGGGTGGTTGAGAAGGGGTTTTAGTCAACCACTGCATTTATGATCTTTTGCGCTCGTTCAATCTCATCTGGCACGATGGTGTGGCCCATGTTGGGGTAAATTTGTTTGTCGACCACCGCGCCCATACGTGTCAGCACCTCAGCAGTTTCATGCACGCGCTCCTCTGGAATGTGAAAGTCCACGTTGCTACAACCGATAAAGACAGACATGCCACCAACGTTACCTGGATAATTGCGCGGTGTACCGGGTGGGCCGATCAAGCCGCCGCTAAAGACGAGCAAACCGCCCAAGCGTTGCCCATTGCGAGCCACAAACTCCGAAGCCAGACAAGCACCTTGTGAAAAACCGCCGATGATGATTTTCTCATTGGCAATCCCAGCCTCGCTGACCTGCTGCACCACCTCGGCAACGGTTTGTAGGGCCGACGATAAATAGGGCTCGTTCTGGGCGATGGGCGATAAAAAGCTGTAGGGATACCAGGTATTGCCCGCCGCTTGGGGTGCGAGATAGGCAAGCTCAGCGTGGTAGAGTTCTTTGGCTAATTCCAGGATGCTGAGTGCAGTTGCGCCTCGACCGTGAATGAGGATCAGGGCAGCTTTGGCATCGACAAGCGATCTGCCTGCGCGATAGAGCGGTTGGCCTTGATGGGGCGTTGGTTGGTTAGTTGCTGGTGTCATGGAATGGAGGATAAATGGTAATTGGTAACAGGGTACTTACGCAATTACCCCGTTACCAGTAACAATCGTTGGATTATCTCTCAAACGGCTTTGAGCGTGACCGGCACCACCGACTGCTCGATCTGTCTGCGTCGAGGTTCGAGCCAGTTGGGCAGCTTGAGATGGGTTCCCAATTCTTCAACCGCTTCGTCATAGGCGAAGCCAGGGGCGTCGGTTGCAATCTCGAAGAGCACGCCACTTGGCGCTCGGAAGTAGATCGAGTGAAAATATTGGCGATCCATCACGGGCGAGACACCATAACCTGCCTTGTGCAACAGGCTCTTGTACTCGGCCTGTTCCGAATCATCCACGGTGCGGAAGGCAATATGATGTACCGAGCCGGCACCCAAACTGCCGCGGCCCAGGTTCGGTTGCTCTAACAAATCGATGTAGAGGCCGATATCATCCGACGCTCCTTTGTAGCGGGATCGGTTTCCTTCCTGACCAACAAACTGATAGCCCATCTGTGTGGTCAAAAGCTGCGCCGTTTTTTCTGCTTCGGCGACCCAGAGCGTTGCGCTGTGAAAACCTCGCAACTCATGTTGCCCTGAGATCGGTCCTGTGTCCCAGGAATCAAAACTCTGCTTTTCCTCGTTGACGACGAGTTCGATCATCATGTCATCCGGGTCACGAAAGCTGAGCACCTGGTTGCCAAAGCGGGCAGGTGCATCGCTGACGGTAATGCCATGCTGATCCAACCGTGTGCGCCAGTACTCCACCGATTGTGGCCGAATCGAATAAGCGGTTGCACCCACTTCGCCATTGCCACGTACGCCTGGCCCCATGTTACGCCAAGGGAAGAAGGTGAGGATAGTTCCCGGGGTACCGATCTTGTCGCCAAAGTAAAAGTGATAGGTGCCAGGATCGTCGAAGTTCACCGTCTTCTTGATCAGTCGTTGCCCCAACAGATTGTGATAGAAATCCAGATTGCGCTGCGGGTCACTGGCAATCGCCGTGATGTGGTGGATTCCTTGAACGGGTTGCATAAACTCTCTCCTTTTACCAATTGCGCTTGCAAACCTCTGAATTCCCGTGTCAACATGAGGGAGTCCGTGAACAATTTGACTTTCTACCTTTCAGACCCTACACTAAACTTACAGGAAAGTCGAATAGATTTGATAAAATTAATCAACCGATCTTTTTCGGAGGTATTCTATGCCCGATCAACGTCTTATAAAGCTTGCCAAAGTACTGGTTCAATATTCCTTAGAAATTAAACCTGGAGAACAATTTTACATTCACACATCCCCCCATGCCAGCGAATTGACACTGGCGGTCTACGAAGAGGCGCTCAAGGCTGGAGCGCACCCAACCGTCAACACAGTCTTGCCAGGGATAGAGGAAATTTACTATCGATCTGCCTCCGATGAACAGCTAGACTTTGTTTCGCCCGTGCAAAAACTCATCGCCGAAACCTTCGATGTCCGGCTCATTATTGGCGCAGAGTATAACACGCGGCGCTTATCAGGCATAGATCCCAAACGGATTGCGCGCTCCCACATCGCTTCTGCACCGCTTTTTAAGCTCAACCGTGAACGCTTTGCCCAAAACAAACTCAAATGGTGCTATACCGAGTTGCCAACCCAGGCGACTGCGCAAGAAGCAGAGATGTCACTGTCCGATTACGAAGAGTTTGTATATGGTGCTGGCATGTTACATTTGGATGATCCAGTCGCTTTTTGGCGGGTTGAAGGTGACAAGCAGAGCAAACTCGCCGCCTGGCTGGCGGGTCACGACCAGGTTGTGCTCAAGGGGAAGTATGTGGATTTGACGATGTCGATTCAGGAGCGCACCTTTGTCGGAGCCGCAGGAAAATTAAACTTTCCGGACGGGGAAATTTACACCGGTCCTGTTGAAGAGTCGGTCAATGGTTGGATTCGTTTCAAATATCCTGCCATCCACGAAGGGCAAGAAGTCACAGACATCGAGTTATGGTTTGAGCAGGGGAAAGTCGTCAAAGAAAAAGCCAGCAAAAATCAAGAGTTTCTCACTACCCTGTTGGACAGTGATCCCGGGGCCCGCTATCTGGGTGAATGGGGCATCGGCACCAATTACGGCATCCAGAAATTTACCAAGAACATCCTCTTCGACGAAAAGATCGGTGGCACCATTCATCTTGCCTTGGGTGCAAGTTTGCCTGGAACTGGCGGCAAAAACGACTCCTCACTCCATTGGGACATGCTTTGTGATATGGCGGACGCCGAAATTGCGGTGGATGGGGAGTTGTTCTACAAGAATGGCAAGCCGGTGGTTGAGTAGCGTGCCTCAAAGCTAGTTTTGTAACACGGATGGAAAGGAACTCGAATTTTATTCCCAATATCCGAGCTCCTTTCCATCCGTGGTACAATTTACCTTTACGCTGGCGGGTTTTCTTGGAAGAGTGTAATCCCCATCTCCAAATATTTACCACGCTCCTCTGGCTTGGTAGGCGTGCCCATGCCGAGACGAATCCCGGTACCCTGGAGTTGAGCGGCAACGTTGCGCATGCAATCATCGACGTTTTGCAAGGGATATTCCGGGTGGCCTTCCAGGCTAAAAGAGAGATCATTCGGGCCAAAGGTCACGACATGTATGCCCGGTTTCGCCAAGTTGCGAATGTTGGTCACGGCTTCTACTGATTCAACCTGGATGCTAGTCACCACGTAATTGTTCCACCAAGCGGCATAGGTCAGGCGATCCATACCCTTGGCCACACCGCGCAGACCCCGACGGGCTGCACCACCCCAACTGCGTCGCCCCACTTGCGGATAATAGGCATAGGCGATCAAATCATCCACAGTTGGCATTTCCATCACTTCTGGCACCAGGATGGCACTGACGCCTAAGTCAAGATAGCGGCCAGCCAGGTAGGCAAAGCGAGTGTGCGGCACACGCAACTGCACGTCGATGCCCAGATCCTCGGCAGCGGCGCAATAGGTCACCAACTGCTCTTCGCTAAAGGCAGTATGCTGTCCATCGAGCCAAATGTAGTCAAATTTGCGCTTGGCGAGCATGGTCTCTAGTTGACTCTTGTTCATCGTGACATCACCACGGACCGAGACCAACACCTCACCCGCCTGGATACGCTGTCTGAGCGTTGCTGTTTGCGACATGAATTGCTCCTTATCAATTGAGTTTTGATTTACTTCGTGACAGCAGAGGATCGGTACACGGATCATGCTGACAGATGCCCCTAGGGCGCAGATCAAAGGCGGATTTTTGTGGATTTTTATCTGTCTTTGATCTGCGTACCGATCATTTTCATCCTCTGTTCTGCATCAGACGTCTAATCGATTGTTATCTTTACTGATATTTACTCTTCTACCGGCTGTGCTTTGACACGTATGGCCCCGTCGGCAGTCTGGACGACCAGGCTCTCCTCATTACGTTCCAAACAAGCGCCAGGAGATCCACCCCCAGTGCGGTCGGTGAGGACCTGGGTTTCCAAGATCTGATAGACTTGCCCCTCAATTCTCGCTCGGGCTTCGCCGCGCCGTAGAGCGTTGAGTGCGGTCGCTTTGCGCTGTAGGATCAGGCTTGGTTCGTTCCAGTTGAGCCACTTTTCTTCTTCGCTGAAGGGGGCGGCATAGGTTGATTGCGTGTTATCCTGGGCCGTGCCCGGATCACCAGCAATAGCGCGCGCCATTCCTTCGGCAATCGCCTGCATCATCAACCCGCGCCAACGGGGAAAGACTGTCTCAAAGGTAACCAACTCGGGCATCGGTGCGGACTGCTGGCTGAGAATGTTGCCCGTGTCATAATCTTCGGCGATCCAGTGGGCAGTCGCCCCGTAGACAGGCGCGCCCTCGTAAAACTGGCGCATCACATTCGGGCCGCGATAGGCTGGCAGTACGGCAGGGTGGATATTAACGGCACCATAGGTAGGAATCGCACAAAGCTCAGGCGTAATCCGATAGGGGAAGGAAAGACAGGCGATCAAATCCGGCTGCAAGGAGCGGATCAGTGGCGTAGCAACCGAGCGCAGGCGAGTAGTCACCAACACATCGACATCTCGCGGTGCCTTCTTGACAATTTCAATATAGGAGGGCGTGGGTCGCGAGGTCGGCCCAGGCGTCGTTACCGCCAATACATGACGATGCCCCTGCTCATGGATCCAGTTGGTGAGCAGGTCATAGCCCAACGGGAGAAAATTAAAGGTGACGATACGCAGCGCTGTGGCTTCCACGTTCAACTCCTTAGATGACGATATGGAATAACAGAAGGGAATGAGTTTGTGCTAGTTATTATAGTGGCAAACGACCCATAAACCCAGCAACCAGCAAGCGGATTCATTCATTGCAAACCATCCTTGTCAAGCGCTAAAGGATGATTTAGGATAGAGAGGCAAGAATCAACGCTCAGTTACGGATTGGAAGTCGGCAGAGTTGTAATAACATGTATCACTACCGAAAAGTCCATGTTTCATCAATTATCCACACCTCAGAACGAGCCGCACCACTCGAACACGAAGTTAGACTTATACAATCAGCAGCTAGGTGTAGTGGAGAAAGCGATCTGGCAGCGCAAAGAACTACAGACGCTCAATCTGGCAGCCAATGGGCTTTCCGAAATCTCTGAGCAATTGGGCAATCTTACACAATTGCAGATGCTCGATCTCGGTCACAATCGACTGAGCGCCATCCCTGAAACGATCGGTAACCTGCTCGATCTGCGCTTTCTCTATCTCAGCAACAACCAACTGACCACGCTGCCCGACTCGTTGCAAACATTGCAACAACTCCTTTACTTCAATTGCACCGACAATCAACTGATCGAACTGCCAGCATGGTTTGGCAAGTTACAGTCATTGGTTGAAGTAAGGCTTTACAACAATCAATTGCGAGGTCTGCCCGAATCCATCGGGAATTTGTCACAACTACGCGAATTTCACTTAATGCATAACCAGTTGACAACGCTGCCAGGAAATATCGGTGGGCTCCGCACGTTGCACAAACTTGACCTGCAAGGCAATCGCATCTCTACCCTGCCCAACACGGTTGGCGACTTGGCTGCGCTGCGTGAGTTGAATTTGCGTGACAATCAGTTGGCTCTGTTGCCGGAGTCGATTGGAATACTGTCCAATCTACGTCATCTCGATCTGCGCGCCAATCGACTCACTGCCTTACCCAACAGCCTGATTAAATTGAAGTCACTGGAAAAGTTAGATTTACGTTGGAACCGTTTCACCATACTTCCACACTGGCTCCCCCAACTCGAACGTCAAGGTTGCATCATCTACACCTAACCAACAATTCCACAATCCCCACTTCCTCACCTGACCCCCAGTGCGTTGAGAATGGGACGGAATTTCAACGCCGTCTCGTCCCACTCCTTTTGCGGGTCCGAGGCGGCGACGATACCAGCGCCGGCATGAAGCCAGACACGCTCGTGGTCAGTGACCGCCGAACGAATGGCGACGCTGAAAGTTCCTTCCAAGTGACGGTTGACAATGCCGACCGGTGCCCCATACCAACCGCGAGGTACAGGCTCATTTTGGCTGATGAAGGCCAGCGCTTGTTCCTTGGGCGAGCCGCCAAGCGCCGGTGTGGGGTGGAGTAGCCGGACCAGGTCGAAGATGGTTTGGGGCTGGGCCAGCGTTCCTTGGATGGGTGTATAGAGGTGTTGAATGTTGCTCAATTTGAGCAATTGTGCGGTTTGCGGAATACAGAGATCCCTACAAAGCGGGGCCAAGCGGCTGCGAATGGCATCAACGACCAGTTTGTGTTCATGCTGGTTCTTCTCGCTGTTGAGCAGTTCTTGTCCCAACCGATCATCTTCTGCCGGAGTTGCGCCACGCCGTTCGGAACCGGCCAGCCCCATCGTTTGGATCTGCTGCCCTTGCAAGTTAATTAACAATTCCGGGGAGGCACCGAAGAAGACATGCTCGGCAATCGGCTCGAAGAGAAAACGAAAGCAATCAGGATAATGTGCGTTTAAAAACGTCAGTGCCGCATCGGTGTTGACCTGTTGGCGAAAACGCAGTTCACAGACGCGTGAAAGCACGACCTTATTCAAACGCCCACCGTTGAAGGCATCCAACGCCCGGTTGAGCATTGCCTCCCAACTGGCAAAGTTCATGGGGTAACTGCGATTCTGCAATGCAGATTGGTCAGTCGATGTCTCTACCATCGTCTGCTGGAGTTGTTCAATCCGTTCATGGAGCGCATCGGTCAACTGTTGACGCAGTTCAATTAGATCGCTATGTTCGCTGCTTTCCAAGAGTGCATTGATGGTCAACCAGGCCTCTTTTTGACCAGACGTTGGTGCATAGAGTGCAAACTGGTAGTGCGGCAGGATAAATTGAGCTGGATAATAGATCGACCAAGTGTTATCCGGCGTAAAGTCGTCACTAAACGCAAAGCCGCCAAAAAGCTGCGGTTCAGCAAAGGCAGGAATCCCATCAGCGATTTGCGCATCGGCGAAGAGCAACTCAGCCTCATTCGCAATCGTTTGAAAACGATGCGGGCTGAGCGAGCGCAGATCGGCAGCAACGCCAAAAGCAACGTAGGTGACCGCTGTGCGCGGGTCTTGCCAGTAGAAGCGCTCCTGCCCAGACGCTGCACCCAGCACCCTCATCGGCTCGACGCCCGGACAAGGCAAACTGACCGAAACCAGCCATCGCCGCTCCTCGGCAACCTGCTCAGTTGCTGGCTCTACACTTTCCTCAAAGGCAAGCTCTTCCGCTTGAACTTCCACATATGCGTTCACAGGTCACCTTATCTTCGCTCGTTGTAGCTATTTCTAATTGTGCCCAACACTTCTTAATAATACCGGCAGCAAGGCGCTGACAATCCGTTGCGGTTCCGGTTCGCCGGTGTAAACCCAACGAATGATCACGGCATTGATCGCCCCCATCCAGGCGTAGGAAACGACATCAATATCCAGTGGAGAAATCTCGCCGACTGCCACTGCTTCTTGCAGATACTTGCCAATCAGGCGCGCAAAACGATCATTCGTCTCCTGGCGCTTCTGCTCAAAGGGCGCACCCAGGCCCACTGCTTGGATTAACATCAGTTTGGCAGGGCGACGGTAGCGACCAAAGGTCTCGACAATCGCTTCCAAGGCCACACTCACCCGTGCCATGCCTTCTTGTTGTTGCGAGATCGCTTCGGTCACGCGCCGTTCCAAAAGGTTGGCAAATTGATCAACCAGCGCCAGAAAGAGCCGCTCTTTGTTCGGAAAATGGAAGTAGATGGAGCCTTTTGAGGTACCCGACTCTTCGACAATCTCATCCATGCGTGTATCGTGATAGCCTTTGCTGGCGAAGACGCCAAGCGCCGCATCGAGAATTTTGTCTCGTGTACCTTCCGGGTCACGCGTTGTTTTTCTAGAATCGAACATCAATCGTTTCTCACTTTCTACGCAGATACCATACCTACAAAAATTGGATCGGCACGCAAATGATACAGATGTTGCGGACCTTTTATCGGTTTTGGCCTACGTCTATCCTGGCAACTTCCGCTTGATTCGCGTACCGATCACACCCTGTTCATATCAAGATGCAGCGAACAAAGTCGTGGTACAATGCTACATATTGATTTTTATTTGTCCACAAACCGACTGGTCAGTCTAGTTATAGAGTATAATATAGTCAGTAAAGCGGAACAAGTATCGAGTGTTCCAATTTCAGAGATTGGGGACCTTTGGCAGGACATATTAATTCACAGAATTACAAAGGAGAGGAGCATCAATATGACTGAAGTGAAACATTTGTCCACGGCTGAGCTAGAAGCTGGTTTGGATGAGATTCGCCGCTCGCCCAAGGATGATGGCCAGGTGGAGATGATTGTCCGCCGTCCACAAGAGGGTGAACGGGAAATTCTGCAAGAGGGAGAACTCGACCTGGTCGTGGGATTGGTAGGCGATAATTGGAAGACACGCGGCAGCAAATCGACCGCCGATGGTTCGGCTCACCCGGAAATGCAACTCAATCTGATGAATCGCCGAGCCATCGACCTGGTGGCGCAAACACGAGATCGTTGGCATTTGGCGGGCGACCAGATCTTTGTTGACCTCGACTTGAGCGAAGAAAATCTCCCACCTGGCACGCGCCTGACCCTTGGCTCGGCCATCATAGAAGTAACACCGATCCCGCACAACGGCTGTGCCAAGTTCGTCGCCCGCTTTGGCGCGGATGCGATGAAGTTCGTCAATTCACCGGTTGGCAAGTCGCTCCATTTGCGCGGCATCAACGCCAAGGTTGTGCAGCCCGGCGTGATTCGGACAGGGGACGCCATAAAGAAAGTGGTATAGGAAGCGGTATTGTCACGCTTAAGCGTTTTTCAAGGTTTGCCACGCATCCCAACTCACCACGCCTACCTTCGGGCGTGGTGGATCGGGGAGCATTGCAATAAATTCAAGTGAATGACCATCTGGATCTTTAAAGTAAATCGCCAGTGCAGGCATCCAACCAAATACCATGGGTCGTTCTGTACCATCATTCAAAAAATTGTGTGAGGGCAAATTGCGTGCGTGAAGGTAGACCACAGAATGATTTAACACATCCTCGATCTTACACCGGAACGCGAAGTGTTGTGGCTGCACTGGCAAGTCCGTTTGTTCCCAAACACCTAACATTGCCTCGCCCCAAGCACCTAACCAGTAAAAGGCAACCCGTCGCTTCTCCTCCATTGTCCCTAGCTGCAACCCAAGTACTTCGCTGTAAAATTGCATGGAACGCTCAAGGTTCGCCACCTTGATATGAGTTTCAAAGAGTCCCTGAATCATTTTCCTCTTCCTTCCGCAACCACGCTACGACATCCCGATAGGCGACATCCCCGCCAAAGATATCAAGCGCACTGCCGATGGTCAGATCGACTCGGCCTTGACCGAGTTGTTTCACTAATTCCAGATCCTCCAATGTGCGTGCGCCACCGGCATAGGTGACAGGAATCGGCGCATGGGCACCGAGTAGTTCCACCAGCTTGTGGTCGATGCCCAGGCGCATCCCTTCCACATCGACCCCATGTACAAGAAACTCATCACAGTAGGTGGCCAGTTGCGCCAGGGTTTCCTGATTGACTGGCACACTCGTAAACTTCTGCCAGCGATCTGTGACCACCCAATAAGCCCCATCCCGCCAGCGACAACTCAGGTCCAGTACAATGCGCTCTTTGCCCACGCTGGTTACCAGGTGATTGAGCCGCTGCATATCCACCTGTCCCTGCTGAAAGACGTAGGAGGTCACAATTACATGGCTGGCCCCGGCATCGAGATATTCCCAGGCATTCTCGGGCGTGATGCCGCCGCCCATCTGTAATCCGTCAGGAAAGGCGCGCAGCGCCGACAAGGCAGCCTCATGATTGCCTGGGCCGAGTGCAATTACATGCCCGCCGATTAACGCATCAGCCTTATACATCTCGGCATAGAACGCTGGCGAACGATCACTTTCAAAGTTGGTCACGATTCGTTGGGTCTGATCATCATTGAGAGTACCACCCACGATCTGCACCACACGCCCATTACGCAGATCGATGCACGGTCGAAAACGCATGTTCGGCTATCCTTTGGCAAGTTGAAAGAGGATCGCTACGCAGATGACACGGATGGCACGGATTTTTGCGGATTTTTATCTGCCTTTGATCCGCGTACCGATCCCACCTAATCTAGATCAAATGAAACGCCGTCTGCCGACCCGCCAACGGACGACAGCCTTGCTGGGTAAAGGCCACGACTTCTTCCAATGGCAACTGGACCTCTTCGCCGTCCCATTCAGCCACAGAAGCGCGCACAGAGAGTTCCATGGTAAAACAGCTATTAGGCTCCAGAGTCACATCGCCCCGACCAGGATTGTTTTCCTGCTCCCAGGGCAACCCGATCAGCGGCCCCGGCTCGTGCAGAAAAAGCCCGACCGAGTGGGAATAGACTCTCGGATTGGGGATGCCTGCTTTGCGCGCTCGTGTCAGCACTTGATGCAACAGTTGATTGCCGCTCAAACCGGTCTCGAAGGATGCCATGTAGAGATCCTGGAGGCGATTGCCCTCTGCCATTAATTGACGCAGCCCTTGCGCTGCCTCGTCTTCACCTGGCAGCAACACATAGGCCAACTGTTGATGATCGGAGTTCAGGCGCAGATATTGAAACCCTACATCACAATGGATCAGGTCGCCGGCTCGAATGACTCGATCGGCAGGATCATGCTGCGCACGCAAGGCAGGGCGGCGCAGGATACGATAGGAAGGTTTGAAGGCCATCGGGAAACCTAGATCCGCGCAACGCTGCCAATAGGCCCACATCAGGTCGTCCACTGTGGTGTGGCCAGGAATGATGGTTTGGCGGCTATAGATCTCCGCCATCACATGATGCGCCACATCGCAGACATGGTCGTACATCTCAATGTCAGTGGCGGTCAAGGTTGAGAGCCAACGAGTTGCCAGTGTTTCGGCTGAGACCAATCGCTCAACGAGATGGGCGGGTAACTTTGCAACGAGTTGCTGATAGAGGTTATAGGTCAAACCGCCCGCCGCCCACTGGATCGAGCTAATATTGATGCCAATTCGCTGTGGATTACGTTGCTCCAGAAGTTGCAACAGCAGGGGCCACTGCTCCTTTTCGAGTTGGCCGGTGTAGGGGCGTTGATAGAGATCGCGCGTGTTGGTGCCCGAAATGTTGATCCCCTCCAGACCCGCCTCACCTCGGTCAAAGAAGACAAGCATTTGCAGGATTGGACACCAGGTATCCATTGGAATCAGCGTGGTATAAACCGGGTCAAGATTGTCCTCCTGACACAGGATCAGCCAACAGTCAATCCCGCTGGCCCGCATGGCTGGCAACAAGATCTCCTCCAGCCGCCGCTTGATCGACTGGTAGATCACCTCAGCTCGCTGGCGCATCGGTAAAACGTGCGGAAACGCAGAATGAGCAGGCATCATCATCTCCTAAAACACCCTCTTGACATTCACGTAACGTTATAGTTTACACTCGTTGCAACGACGAATTTGATATACTGCCATAAAGAAAGGGATTTGGCTATGAAACCAAACTGGATACCACCCCATCAATATTACCATCAATGGCTCGACGCATCAGATTTCAAACTATGTTCACTGTCAAACAGCTTTCGCAAATTGCAGGGGTGACACCTCGCACCTTGCACTACTACGACGAAATTGGTCTGCTCAAGCCCTCCAAAGTTGGGCAGAATGGCTATCGCTACTATGGCGACGAGTCACTCTTACGTCTGCAACAGATTTTGCTCTATCGCGAGTTGGACATGCCGTTGGAGCACATCAAGCGCATCCTCGGGCGGAGTGACTTCGATGTGCTGACAGCGCTAGATCGTCACCGAACCGAGTTGCGCAAACGCATTGCAAAGATGGAACGGCTCTGTACAACCGTCGAAAATACGATTCAACACATCAAAGGAACGACAACCATGAGTAACCGGCAACTCTTTGAGCCATTTAGTGAGGAACAGCAGGCAGAATACGAACAAGAAGCGATGCAAGCTTATGATCCTGCCACCGTCAAAGCGTCGATGAAGACGTGGAAGAATTACAGCGCCGCCGAGAAGGAACGCATCGGCAAAGAGGGCAACGAGATTTATCTGGATTTCCTACGCCTGATGCCAAATGGAGCAGCCTCGGACGAGGTTCAAGCTTGTGTCGAGCGCTGGCGGCGCAACATCGAAGCCTTCTGGACACCCAACGAAGAACAATTGCTCGGCCTGGTCAACGGCTACAACGATGACCCACGCTTTAAAGCCAACTTCGACCAGATCGACCCGGCACTCGCCCCATTTATGCGCGAGGCGGTGACAATCTATGCGAATCGGCGGAAGGGGTAAAGAAGTGGGATGGAGAGATTGGGAGAATAGTAGATTGAATACAAAAATTTCCTAATCTCCCAGTCTCCTAACCTCAAGTTGCTAAGCCCTTTTTGATGTCCTCCAAATGCACCCGATCATGGGCGGCAATCGTTTCGTAATATTGCTCAATCGTGATAACCCCACGCGAGGGGTGGCGCCCAGTCATAGACCACTCCTGCTCACCCAACGAATTCAAGACTTCAAGGGTTTTGGCGCGAGTTGTCTCTAATCTTGACAGCAGTTCCTCTGGACTCAGTGCGCCAATCCGCTCTTGCACGCCCGCATTCCAACGGTTGATATCAAAGCCTTCGGGTACCGTGGGCTCGCCATTGCGCGCTCTATGAACTTGAATGCTCATACCCCGTTCAGCGTCGATCAGGTGACTCACCACTGTTGTCACCGTCCAGGGCGTGCCTTCGCTGAAAACGGGTTGCTGCCACTGCGCCTGGGTAAGCGATTGCAGAAAGGTGAGTAACTCCTGACGGGCAGCGGTCAGGCTTTGAATCCATTGTTCGGCTTTGGTCATGATGATTTCCCTTGAATATAAAGAGTGAAGAATCCTGATAGGTGCATCAATTTCTCACACTAGATAACACTGCCACCCACAACACGTTGCATGATCAGGCCGACATCAAATTAGTCAAACTACAATTAGACTCTCTATACTTCGGGAAGTCTAATTGCTTGACGCCAATCTCTTACGGAGAATACTGATTCGATTATGAATGAAACACAACCTATTTCACCTGCGGCCACGCGCATAAACTCTTTTGAACTAGGGATTTACTCCTTTGTTGAACATTTTCCTGACCCAGTCACGGGAGCAAAAATTAGCCCTGTGGAGCGAATGCAGAATTTGCTTGAGACAATCGAACTGGCCGACCAGGTGGGATTGGACGTCTTTGCGATTGGCGAACACCATCGTGAGGAGTTCTTGGCTTCGGCACCATTGGTCATTCTCGGTGCAGCGGCAGCACGCACCAAGTCGATTCGTCTCTCCACGGCAGTCACTGTGCTCAGTTCAGATGACCCGGTGCGTGTCTTCCAGAACTTTGCCACGCTCGATCTGCTCTCCAACGGACGGGCCGAAATCATGGCGGGCCGCGGATCGTTTATCGAGTCCTTTCCACTTTTCGGCTACGATCTGCACGACTATGACACTCTGTTCTCCGAGAAGCTAGAAATGTTGGTGCAACTGCGTGAGAGCGAGAAGATTACCTGGTCGGGTCAACATCGAGCGGATTTGAACAATTTGGGGGTTTATCCTCGCCCAGTCCAGGAGCCGATACCGATCTGGGTGGCCGTTGGTGGTACACCGCAATCGGTGATCCGTGCTGCCAGTTTAGGCTTGCCGATGGCGCTGGCAATTATCGGTGGCATGCCCGAACGGTTTGCGCCTTTCTTCCACCTCTACCGCCAGGCTGCCACTGAAGCAGGCTACGATCCAACGCAGATTCCGCTCAGCATCAACTCGCACGGCTTTATTGCCGACGATGCGCGTGCCGCTGCTGACGCCTACTATCCGGCGGCAATGGTCATGATGAACCGCATTGGCCGTGAGCGTGGCTGGTCGCCGATGAATCGCCAACAGATGGAGGCATCGAAGGCGCTGCGCGGCTCGGATTTTGTCGGTAGCCCAGCCGAAATCATTGAAAAAATTCTCTTTCAACACCAAATCTTTGGTCATCAACGACTGTTGTTGCAGCTCGGCCTCGGTGCCATCGAACACAAAAAGATGATGCGGGCGATTGAATTGCTAGGCACCGAGGTTGCGCCGGTGGTGAGGAAAGAGTTGAAAAGTTGAAAGGTGGAAGAGTTGAAAAGTGGCAAAGTGTGCGATTACTTTTCAACTCTTCCACTTTGCCCCTTTGCCCCTTTTATCACAATGAATATTCACCATGTCGACAAAGCAATTTTCATCTTGCATCGTACACATTACTTTTTAGGAGACTGAGATGGACTATCGAATCCTTGGCGCATCGGGGCTGAAGGTACCGGTGCTGGCCTTTGGAACCGCGACCTTTGGTGGCGGCAATGAATTTTTTCGTACCTGGGGAAGTACACAGGTTGAAGAAGCAACCCGCCTGGTTGATATTGCGTTGGAGGCAGGTGTCAATCTTTTTGATACTGCCGACGTCTATTCAGCCGGGATGGCGGAGGAAATTTTGGGGCAGGCGATCGGCAAGCGTCGTGACGCGGTATTGATTGCAACCAAGGCGACCTTTCGCAGCGAGGCAGGACCCAATGGCCTGGGATCTTCACGTCACCATCTGCTACGCGCCTGCGAAGCGAGTTTGCGCCGACTAGGCACTGACTATATCGACCTTTATCAGCTACACGGGTTTGATGCGCTCACCCCGCTTGAGGAAACATTGCGGGCGTTGGAGGATCTGATCCGTAGCGGCAAAGTTCGCTACATCGGCTGTTCTAACTTTTCCGGCTGGCATTTGATGAAGTCGCTAGCCATCTCCGAGAAGTATGGCTTGCCCCGTCACATTGCGCATCAGGCATACTATTCCCTGGCTGGTCGGGAATATGAATGGGAGTTGATGCCACTTGCCATTGACCAGAAGGTAGGCACAATTGTCTGGAGCCCGCTCGGTGGCGGACGCTTGACAGGCAAAATACGTCGTGATCAGCCACCGCCCGCTGGTAGCCGTGCCAGCGTGAACTCCGAAACCAGCCAATCGGGCAACAACGAGGCCCTTTATCGCACAGTTGAGGCGATGGACGAAATCGTACAGGAAACAGGCAAGACCCATTCGCAGATTGCGCTCAATTGGCTGCTACAACGTCCCACCATTACCTCCATTGTCTTTGGTGCGCGTAACGAGGCACAATTGCATGAAAATCTGGGTGCCGTTGGCTGGAATCTGACGAGTGAACAGGTTGCCAAACTGGATGCCGCCAGTTTCATCCCGCCCATCTATCCCTACTGGCACCAACGCAACTTTACCGAGCGCAATCCGCTGCCGGTGCCGAAGTAGCGGACAGTAAGATAGTAGGATGGTGGAACAGTGTACGTTGTCACTGACGGGGTAATTCTGTGGGAAGGACGTAACATCATTCAGTCGATGAGAAAGGATATTTCGACAATGTCCAATGTGCTAGATGTAATTGATGCGTTGGTGGGAATTTCAAGCGAATCGCCAGTTGCTACGTTGCGAAGACAACGACCGGAAGTCGTTCAATATGCGCAGAACAGCTACGAAACGCTCTTGCAACCGACCGATGTGGTGGGGTTCTCGTTGGTAGAACGGGGTCAGGCGGCGCTGCGAGTGGCAAGCTTAACCGAGAATCCTCGCCTGCTTGCGCACTATCGCCACTATCTTAGCCAGCTAGGAGAAGAGCCGAGTGCCATCGAAGCGATTGAGACGTTTCCCGAAGGCGTTCAACTTTCTCCACCGCTTAGCGCAATGCTTCGCCATGTCGATCTGTTAACACACCAACCAGCAGCCGCCACACCCGCTGACGTAACATCCTTACAGGCGGTTGGCTTTAGCACACGTAATATTGTGACGCTTTCACAATTAATCGCCTTTTTGAGTTTTCAGACGCGCATTGTGACCGCCCTGCAACTGTTGGCTGGGACGCTGGAGACGAAGCCGAGCAGCCATCCACACTCTTGGCAGCCCCGACCAATCTATCATGCACAGCAAGGCTTTACCCTAGATGCACTGGGGTGGAACGCCTGGCTCGACACGGTCAAACTAGACGACGCTACGCCCGAGCAGATTGCTGTGCTTGAGGAAAGTACACCGACGGCCAAGACCTCACCCTACTATCTTTTATTGGTGCAGGATGTGGAGGTGCTGCGTGCCCGTTCCCGTCTCTACAATGCCATCATGTATGGACCACGTGGATTGGCGCGTGCCGACCGCGAGTTGGCGGCGTTGGCGGTTTCACGCATCAATGGCTGTCCCTATTGTGCGTCGATCCATGCCCAACGTTTTGCGCAACTTACCAAACAGCCGGAAATTGTCACTCGCCTGTGGGAAGAAGGGATTGAGACGCCTTTGGAGCCACGCCAACGCGCCATTGTCGATTACGCGGTCAAATTGACCAGGCAGCCCAGTCAAATGAACGAAGACGATCTAAACGATTTACGTACCGTGGAATTTTCAGATTGGGAGATTCTTGATCTGGCTCATGCGGCAGCCATGTTTGCCTGGGCGAATCGGTTGATGCAGACGTTGGGTGAACCAGTGAAGGTGTAGGCGCCCCCAGCAGGACTCGAACCTGCGCGCACGGCTCCGGAGGCCGATGCTCTATCCACTGAGCTATGAGGGCAATTTGAAGTAGCTACAGTGTACTCACTTCAGCCCCGTTCGTCAAACTAAGGGCAGGGTGCAAGATGCAGGTTGCAAGTTGCAGGGTGCAGGTTGTATCATTCAATACCATCTTACATCTTGCAACTTACACCCTGCTCAACCGCTAATCATTCTCGGAGGCCATCATGACACCCGTCATTCTCTGCATTACCAGCTATTTTAAAGGTGTGCCCTTTTTGCGCGAATGCAAACGACTCGGCGCGTACGTCATCCTGATCACGATTGAGGGTTTGCGCGAGGAAGCCTGGCCGCGGGAGAGCATCGATGAGTTTTACATGTTGCCACTCAAACATCTCAACCAGCCCGACATCACGAACGCTGTCACCTATTTGCTGCGCGAGCGAGTGGTGGATGCGATTGTGCCGTTGGATGATTACGAAGTGGAGACTGCGGGGCAGTTGCGCGATCATCTGCGCATGGCTGGGTTGAACACATCGGAGTCATTGCTCTACCGTGACAAATTAGCAATGCGAGTGCGGGCGGCGGAAAAAGGTGTGCGCATTCCCGACTTTATTCACGTACTCAACCATCAACGGCTGCACGATTTTATGACTCGTGTGCCAGGCCCGTGGGTGCTCAAACCGCGCGCCGAAGCCAGCGCCATGGGCATTCAAAAGATTAACCAACCGGACGAGTTGTGGCCCAAAATTCACGAACTGGGCGACCGCCAATCGTATTTTCTGCTCGAAAAATTTCTGCCTGGCGACGTTTATCATGTCGATTCGGTGATTTGGCAAGGGGAGATTCAATTTTCAGCGGCAAGTAAATATTGGAAACCGCCGATGACGGTCTACCACGGTGGCGGCGTCTTTGGTACGAGCACGATCCCGTATAATACCGATGAAGAGCGTGCACTACTCGCTATCAATCGTCAGGTGATCGGGGCTATGGGCTTGCAAAATGGTGTCACCCATGCCGAGTTCATCCGAGCCTATGCCGATGGCCAGTTCTACTTCCTGGAAATGGCGGCACGTGTGGGCGGGGCTGGCATCGACGAGATGGTAGAACATGCCACCGGCGTCAACCCCTGGCAGGAATGGGCCAAAGTTGAAGTCTGCCGACTGCGCGGTGAAACCTACCAAATCCCTATCCATCAGCCAAATCATGCAGCACTGATTGTTTCACTCGCCCGTCAAGAGTGGCCAGACACCTCCAGCTATAATGATCCAGAGGTTGTCTGGCGCTTGCACAAAAAACATCATGTTGGCTTTATCTTAAAATCGTCCAGCCACACTCGAGTCCAGGAGTTGATGACCCACTACAACGAGCGGATTGCCAACGATTTTACCGCAACCGCCCCACCCATGGAGCGCGCCAACCATTAATTGCCACTTATCAAGGGCAAGAAATTGTGCCAGGTCAGTACTGGCATGTTGATGTCACTATCCTCCAAAATCGAATTGCCATAGCCATCCACATCGTCAGCGACGTCGGCCAAGAGCGTAATCTCAACGCCTTGGTTCAGGTTGTCTTGCGAAAGCTGCTCCACCGGCGGTTGAACAGGTGGGTTCGTCGCTGCGTTGAGCATACGAATGTTGCCAAAGCGGATAGTAGCGATCTGCGCCGGTGCCAAAAGAAGCTGAAAACAGCTTTGTGTTCCGTCGTTACCGATCCGGCCCGACTGGTGTGTCGTATGCCAGTCGGCCTCAATCACCTGACAAACCTGATATCTGCCAGCGGGAAGACCGTTAAAATTCGCCTTGCCATAGCTGTTCGAGCGTTGGCTTTGTAACAGCACGCCCTCTTCAGAATAAAGCTGTAACTGCCAATCTTGCAACCAAGCTTCTTGCTCGTCGTATTGTTGATTTTGGTTGGTATCTTCATAGGTCAGAGTACGCACGATCACGTTGCGCTGGCTGCGGAAGGTGCAAGCAATATCGGCACCGGGTGTCAGTGCCAGATGAACCGCTGGATTGGTGATGTGCATGTTGACTTCAGCACTCAAGGTGCAGCCGATGTTGGTCAAAAACCAGGTATGCGGCACCAGTTGGGTCAAAGTATAATCACCAGGCTCCAAGAAGGTCGTATATTGGCTGCTGATGGCATCCCCATCATCGGCAAGCGGGTCGTCCAGAGTAAAGGTCTGGTCGTTGAGGGTAAAACGAAAGTCCTGAATACTTTCCGGTTCTACCACCAGATTTACCGTAAGTTTAGCTAGGCTCTGTGGAGTTGGTGTCATCACTGGCGTATTGGTGGGGGTAGCAGTCCCAATTTCTCGTGCGTTTGAGGTGGCTGTCGGCGAAGGCGTTGGCGTACTAGTGGCAATTGGCGTAGGCAATGGCTGCGAAGAACAGATTTCCAGATCGGCAGCGGCCAGAAAGCCAGCATCACGAAACGCGGTATCGGTGATCACCAGTTTCCACTCGCCCTGGGCCAGTGTAGCAGCGAAAATACCCAGCGCGTTGACAGGACGATAGTTATTGGAGAAAGGCGCAATTCCGTCGCCGATCGCGGTTGCAGCATTGTCAGTAAACGAGGTGCCCATAAAGTCGCGTTTGTTGCCCCCCACTTCTTGGAACAACATCACCTGTTTTCCGTCCGGGCCTAGCAGAGTCGCTTTGAGATCGGAAACATAGGTGTGGCGAATCTGTAGGTTGAAGAGTCGCAGCCGATCGATCACAATCGCATCAGGCACTTGGATGGTCGCTGTGACCGTCTGTTGGTCGTAGATTGGGGCTGGCAGCGAGAGAGCGGGATAGCTTCTACAATTGGGCAACAAGGTTGGCATGGTCGTCGGCGTAAAGGTAGGTGTCGGCAACGGCTGATTCTCCCAGATCAGAAATTGATTAAAGGCAGGGTTCCAATGCGTTGCCAGATAGCTGCCAGCCGGGGGATTGGTGTGATAATAATCGTCGTGATTGCAATCTAGCAGCGAGTCATGGGCTAGATCCGGACATTTGATGGTGATGGTTGGATAATTGGGAGGATCGGAATAACACATCACATCCCACTCATCGGTACAATGGTAGCCGGCGCTCGAGTTGGGTGCACCAAATTGTACGCCGCCAAAGTTATGCATCAACTCATGTGCGGCCACACGTGCCCCCCAACAACCATTATCAACCCGAGCATAACTTGGCCCAATGTTGTTACGATTATTTGCATCAACCGATTCATCCGAGAACATGCCACCAATGCCACAAAAGATGTTGGAATCGACAAACATCAAGTATTTGCGGTCTGTGCGATTTAGCCCTTGCGCTTGGATGGCGCTGATCGAGGCGGTAAATGAATCCTGATCGTGAGCGGGAATAACAACGTTAAGAATTTCGGCATGGCAATTGCTGTCGTGAACAAAGCGAATGTGACGGGTGCCTCCAGTCTCTTGGGCGCTCTGATTGTAGATATTATCCACCTCAGCAGCCCACTGCTGGATCGATTCACGATATTGCTCAAAACGATCAAGCTGGTCGGCAGGATGTACATATATGACCTGGACGCGGTTGCCACTGACCCCGTCGCCGTCACAGAGTACTGGATCAGCATCGGTTCCAGCAGCAAAGAGAAGTGGCGTAGTTTGCTGATCTACCTTAAGGCCAGGCGGCGGTTCGTCTGGTCCATGAGTGCAATAGTCGGTCCCTACAAGCTTAAACAGACCATCACAGAAACCGCCCTTGGCGGCACGTAGATGATCGTAGGTAGTACGCTGATTCTGTTGGGTGGGGGTCGGTGTTGCTTCGGGCGTGTCATCGGCGTAGAGTACAATGGGAGCAGCGAATACAAACAGTGTGAAAAATAACCCGAGTCCTATTCCCAATAGCTGAAGGTACGGGGGAATCTCAACGAGAATACGACCCTTCCGTCCTAATAAAGAGAAACTTATGAAACGAAACGATAACTTATGATGTTGTGAGCGCATAACGATTACATGAATTACACATATACAATTACCCAGTGATTGACACCCACCATGCCAAAAAATCAGCAAATCGGCACAGGAGAGTGAAATCACTCGCACAAAGTGAGTCTAAAACGATAGACAGATTTATTAAAGCTATCTTACTTTTTCGTAAACATATTATACCATGAGATCTTTCAATCTAGCTAAATTTGCATATGTACTGTAAGGAAATATTAATTATTTTTGTTAGTGCAGGCTTATCTTACGGATCATTAGTAGCGGATATTTTTGGTCATCCGTATCTTCCGTTACGCGCATAGCGTTTTTCTGAAGAACAGGTTGAGAGTGAGGGCAAACAACAAAGCATGACACCATCGGAGATGATAGAGCAGGTTGGTAGAAGTGTAGCCGCCCTGGCCGAGCAATTGTTGGCAGGGGATTTGGAGGCACGCCCAATTGTGGTGGTGGCGGGGCAAGGGAAACATGGAGCAGCAGCGCTGGTTGCGGCACGTCGTTTGTGGGAAATAGGTGCGTGGGTACAGACGGTCTGTGTTTTTCAATATGCAGCAGCCGCAGATTGGGTGGCAGCACCGCTTGAGCAGTTACAAGCCATGGGTGTACCGCTTGCCTGGGCCGAAGAAGGTTGGGAATTGCCACCCTGTGACCTTCTAATCGAGGCCATCACGGCGTCAAACCAAGCAGAAGATCCGCAAGGGCGCGAACGTGAGATGATCTTGCTTGCCAACAGCAGCTTGGCACCCATTTTAAGTATTGGCGCCCCAAGCGGCACTCATCCAGAAACAGGGCACCGTTGTTCGCCCCATATTCATGCAGCGGCAACGCTGCTAACAACGCCACCTAACACGGAATACCCTGCAGAGCCCGCACGTGCCGCTTGTGGTACACTCTACTTCCTAGACGAAAAGGGCAGAGTGCGGTCGGCTGAGGTATAATGGTACGGAGTAGAATCCAATAAACTATAAAATAAACAAAAATAAATTCCTATAAACTCTTTTATGAGCAGCCATCCATTATGACAATATACGATTGGTTTTCAACCACACCGCTCAATCTATGGAGCATTCTGGCTTATCTGCTGATTCTGATTGGCCTAGCGGGCTCGGTGATTCCCGTGTTACCCGGTCCCTCGCTGATCTGGGTTGGGATGCTGATTTGGGCCTGGGCAGATAACTTTCAACGACTGGGCTGGGGAATGTTGGCGCTGGCTGGAGTTCTGGCCATCATCTCCTGGGCACTGGACTTTGTGCTTGGACCTCTGATGAGCCGCCGCGCCGGAGCCAGTTGGCGTGCGATTCTGGGTGGCATTATCGGTGGCCTGGCTGGTGGCTTTTTTCTTACCTTCATCCCCGTGATTGGGACAATTGGAGGTGCCCTGGTTGGGGCCATCGTCGGCATGTGGTTGGTAGAATATAACATTCGTGGTGATAGCAAGAGTGCCATGAGCGTGGTCAAAGCTTACGTGATGGGCATGCTCTTTAACACGATCCTTGAAGTGATTATTTCGCTGTTGATGGTAGGTCTCTTTATTTTTGCGGTTGCAACCTTGTAAGGGTTGGAGAAAACCTAAAGTATATCAGTGACGGTATACTTTTTCTTTCTGAAGCCATAAATGGTTGATCGTTATTGGGAATTAGGTGTGCATGCGGGCAATTGTTTTTGTCAACGGACAGTTCGAGGATCGAGACGAAGTCGCTCAGCTATTGCGCGAGGATGACTATTTGGTCGCTGCCGATGGGGGGGCGCTTCATTGTTTGGCATTGGGACGACGACCTGATGTTGTGGTTGGCGATCTCGACAGCCTGGATGCCGACCTGGTCGAGCAATTGGCAGCCAGTGGCACCCAAATCGAACGTCATGATGTGGCAAAAAATCAAACCGATCTCGAATTGGCAATTGAACGTGCGATCAAGGATGGGGCCGAGGAGATCTGGTTGGTTGCCGCTACCGGTGGGCGCCTTGACCAGTCACTTGCTAACCTGCTGCTGCTTGCGCAGCGTGAATGGCCCGTCAAGCTCAAGGTGTTTGGTAATGGCCAACTCGCTCAAGTATTACACAGCCATGAGCGCCTAGAGTTGCACGATTACATTGGCGCAACCCTGAGCATCCTGCCACTTACGCAGCAGGTGACTGGAATTACCTATCAAAGCATGGCCTACCCATTGGAAAATGCCACATTGAATTTTGGCAGCACACGCGGTATTAGCAATGAGATCGTCGCCTCACCGGCGAGTTTGGAGATTGAATCGGGAATGTTGCTGGTGGTGTATGAGGTGAAGAGATGGGAAGATGGAGAGGGTGGGAGATAAGGAAAACTCCTCATCTCCCTTCTCCTCAGGCTTCTTCCGCTACCCCATCCTGGTGGATGGCGTGTTCGTCCAATGTTTGGAGCAATAGTTTTTGCGTAGTCGCCGGGACCTTAATCTCTTTGGTGCGCCGACGAATAAATTCTTTGAGTTGTTCTGCGCGTAATATTGTCAGATCTGGATTGTTCAACGTAAGTTGTACATCATCATTGAGAAAGACAACGGCGCTAGTAATCGGAATCTGGCTGAGATCAGAGCCTTCCTGTGCCGCACCATTTTGGACTTTTTGCAGATAATTGCGTAGATACTGTTCCTGCTCAGAAAGTTCTTTACTCGGATTTCCCACACCTTCACGGGCAAAGATAGTAAAAAGACGTGTAAAGCTGAATGGCTCGCGCCAGCGATTGCCTTCCACCGTTACTTTGCCCTTATCACTACGAATAGCGAGGTTGATCAGACCAAACGGTCCTGACAGCGCATATGGCACAGGCAAGCTGTAGGCATAATAGGCGTGTTTGTCATCCAAGCCCTTGAGGCTGCGCTCCAACAATTCGTCGGGGCGGGCAATCATTTTGCTGCCGGGCCAGGTACGTCGAGCAAAACGGTTGATAAAGTAGCTGCCAATACTGGCGGTCAAAAAACCGAGTGGCAAGGCCAGAAAACT
>JAXLWB010000017.1:0-192691 GCA_046328715.1 Caldilineaceae bacterium
TGAAGATCGAGTTGCGCTAGTAGCCACAGTGAGCACAATGCGTCCTCGTTCAGCTATCGGCGAAACAGCCAAAGCCTATGGACTGAACGAAGAAGCAGCTACCCGGTTGGTAAATCTGCTGCCTGACGAGTGGCACCCCGATCCAAGACGGCGAGTGCATAGCACGCGCGATCTCTTGCTGGCCAAGTTGGACAAAGAGGAGGAGCGCCGCATTGTCAGCGCCGCCTACGAACTGATCGGCACGCCCCACCATCTCAGCATTCATCCTGGAGGTGTCGTCATCACGCCAGGGCCAATGACTGATTTTGCGCCGGTCCAGTGGACGCCTAAAGGGTTCCTCATCATCCAATATGACCATGAGCATGCCGAAGCGATTGGCCTTGCCAAGCTCGATCTACTCGGCATCCGAGCGTTGACAGTGCTGGCAACCACGACCCAGTTGGTGCATCAACATTTTGACTCAACCTT
The DNA here is from genome assembly GCA_046328715.1 of Caldilineaceae bacterium. GTDB lineage: Bacteria > Chloroflexota > Anaerolineae > Caldilineales > Caldilineaceae > JAXLWB01. The sequence continues at coordinate 469 of JAXLWB010000017.1, forward strand.
CCGTCTAGAAACCATTCCGCTTAACGATCCAACCACTGCGGACATGCTCGCTGCCGGCGACACAATTGGGGTCTTTCAATGTGAATCTTCTGGGGCCAGGCGCACATTACGCCAGTTAAAAGCGAAGACCGTGACTGATCTGGCGGTCGCCAATGCCTTCTTCAAACCTGGCCCAGCCACCGGCGGGATGGCCACAAACTTTATTCGCCGCTATCGGGGCGATGAGCCAACCCGTTATCTTCACCCTGCGCTGGAGCCGATTCTCGGTTTCACCAAAGGTGTCTTGATCTTTCAGGAACAGGTGTTGCGGGTTGGGCGGCAAATTGCAGGCTTAAGTTGGGGCGAAGCCGATTATTTGCGCAAGGGCATGAGCAAATTTCAGGCCAGCGCAATGGCAGAAATTCGCACACGTTTTATCGAAGGCTGCCAACACATTTCCGGGTTTAGCCTAGAGCAGGCCAGCACGCTCTGGGACCAGGTAGAGGCCTTTGCTGGTTATGGTTTCAACCAAGGGCACGCTACCGCCTATGCCGATGTAAGTTACCGCTCGGCCTGGCTCAAGGCGCACTTTCCGGCGGCTTTTCTGGCGGCTCGTCTTGCCACACAGGGCGGGTTTCACCACCCTGCGATCTATATTGCGGAAGCCCAACGCCTCGGTATTCAAGTACTCCCACCGCATATCAATCATAGCGGGCATGGATTCACACTAGGCTTTGTGGAAAGACAACCCATGCTTTGGATGGGGCTAGGTCAAGTCCAACATTTGCGCTACAACGCTATTGAAGAAATGATCGCAGAGAGAAATCGGCAGCCTTTTACTGCACTGGACGATCTGCGTGAAAGAGTGGTGTTGCAACAGCGCGAACTCGTCAACCTGGTTCAGTGTGGCGGATTGGATGGATTGGCCGAGAATCGGGCAACCATTCTAGCTCAACTGCAAAAGAACCAAGCTGCTACGCCCCAACAACTTGCCTTTGATTTCGCCCAGCCACAGATTGAGCCTGAATCTGCCAGCCAGCGTCTGCGTTGGGAAAAAGAGTTGCTTGGCCAGCCGGTCAGCCTACATCCACTTCAAGCAATGGCACAACGCCCTACAACCAACAGCAAAAGTATTTCCAGTTTGGAGCAAGCAGCTTCCCGGGTGGGGCGCAATGGCAAACTTTTACTCTATCGGCTGCCTGGGTGGACAGGCGGAAAGGGGTTTTATGTGAGTGATGGGATTACCTATGGGGTTGCGATCCCCCAAGAAAAACTTGCAACACCTCGCTCTTGGCAACCCATCTTGGCAGAAGGGCGTTGGCTGTTGGATGAGTGGGGGGGCGGTTGGCTGCAAGTCGAAAATTGGCAGCTTTGGGAGGGAAAAATATAGTCCTACTCTTTTTTGGATCTCAAACCCAGGCCAGTGTCAGAAAACTGAAAGATATTGCGAATTAACTTTAATGCTACATTAGTAGAAGCCAGACGACACAGCGGCCAACCCAAATTTGAGGAATGCGTTATGCGCAGATCGAAAGTTGTTTTGAATTCAAAAAAAATTACTCTTGTTATTTTTTTACTTGCTTTACTCTTCCCCCTATTGCCTTCTTCGTCCACTGCTTCGTCCTTGGTGACGATCGAGCCATCTTTGCTGCAGCAAATTCAGGGTAATCCCCGAGCCATCATAAAAGTAATTATTCAAAAAAATAATAACGGCAGCGACTTAGAGCAACTTATTAGGCAACTCGACGGCAAAATCACGAAGGACCTGAGCATAATTCATGCCATAGCGGCTGAGTTGCCAGCCAAGAATATCAGCAAAATTGCACAAAATCGCGCAGTGCGCTGGATTTCGCCAGATGCACCAGTGGTGGAGACAGGGTGCAAACAGTGCGTCTCTACGGCGAATCTCAAGAATAGCTATAACCAAACCGTTTACGCCTCGCGGGTATGGAATACGCCTCCATATTTGCAAGGCAAAGGCGTTACAGTAGCAGTGGTCGATAGCGGAATGAATACCGCGCATGCCGATATCAAAGATCGCGTGATTGCGGAAAAAAGTTTCCGACTCAAATCCGGAACCGGGGATTCCTTTGGTCATGGCACCTTTGTTGCAGGAATTATTGCTGGCACTGGAGCGGCGGGCAACGGTACTTATATTGGCATTGCGCCCAAAGCCAATTTGTTAAATGTAAAAGTTTCAGGATCTTTGGGCGAAGCGCTCGAATCAGATGTCATTGCAGGGCTGCAGTGGATCTACGAACAGAAGTCGACCTATAAGATTCGTGTGGTCAATCTCTCGATCAACAGTGCGGTTGAACAGAGTTATCATAAGAGCCCGCTGGCAGCCGCCTGCGAGATTCTTTGGTTTAATGGTATCGTCGTGGTTGCATCCTCGGGCAATAACGGTTCAGGCAAGCTTTATCCGCCAGCCAACGATCCATTTGTCATTACGGTTGGTGCAATTGATGAGATGGGTACTGCCACCATCGTCGACGATAGCGTTCCGGCTTTTTCTGCCTTCGGCATTACCAAAGATGGATTTGCCAAACCCGATTTGGTTGCACCGGGGCGGTATATTGTGGGACCTCTTGCCAGTAGCAAAAGCACGCTGGCATTGCTGCATCGCTCGAACATTGTCGCTCAGAATTATTTTATGATGTCGGGCACTTCTGTTTCAGCGCCGATTGTCAGTGGTGCAGTGGCACTCCTGTTAGAGGATGAGCCATCGTTGACTCCCGACCAGGTAAAATATCGTTTAGTGTCTACTGCCAACAAAAATTGGCGTGCTTATAACGCAGCACAAGCAGGCGCAGGCGAACTAGATGTCTATGCTGCGATTCAGAGCAACACAACAAAAAGCGCCAATACAGGAACTCTGGTCAGCAACCTGCTGACAACCGGACCCGAAAGTATTCTGTCCTCCCAGTCGAAGTGGGCGAATACAAGTTGGAACTCGGTCTCTTGGAGCAGCGTTAGTTGGAGTTCGGTCTCCTGGAGTAGTGTGAGTTGGAGCTCAGCTTCCTGGAGCAGCGACTATTGGGAAGATGGGAAAAATGGTCCGATTGAAGATCTGATCAAAGAAGAATCACTGGATCTGACCATTTTTGAGAGTTCAGTCGATCAAGAGAATAAGCCAGAGGGTGAAACAAGTAAAAACTCGGTCTTTCTACCCCTGGTGACATCAAACTAAAGTAGTAACGCTCAACCTACAGATTGAGCCTATTTCTGTAATGCGCTGGTGAGATGACAAAGAGGCATTTAAGCCGATCATGACACCTCATCATGGTACAACAATATGAGGGTGACTTACTTATGTAATGTAAGTCCTGAAATTGAAAGTTGTAGGCAAGTAGACATTTTTGCGGAGTATGTGCATGCCACGAATTGCCTGGGGATACGTACTAACAGTACTCGCTGTAGCAGTAGGCGTTGGTAGCTATTCGCTACTAGAGCGCGCTTTCCAAACACCCTCGATTTGGCTCTTTTTGTTCTTTGTAGTTATCGCCACCTTCTTACGTATTTTTCGCGTTCTTGCCCCCGGTCATCGCATGTATGAAGGGTCAACCATTGGCTTTTTTGCAGGAGCCTTGTTATTGCCGCTCTGGCAATTTGTACTGTTGGTGATCATCGCGCACGGGATTGAATGGGTTAAGGAGCGAATCACAGACAGCAATGTCATTCGCGCTTGGTACATTCAACCATTCAATATGGCCAAGGGCATTCTCAGTGGCGCTATTGTTCATGCAATCTGGTATCTCATGAACAGTTCGCTCAATGAGCCACTTTCCTTTACCCAGTTAGGGGCCATTGTTCTCTGTATTGTAAGCTATGTTGGCTTCAACCAAGTGTTACTAGGGCTTGCGTTGTATCTGGCGCGCGGTATCTCTTTTGGCCAGGCAGGTATCCTGCGCGATGCGCTGTGGATTGAAGTACCGCTCGCCAGCATTGGATTGATCAGTGCAGTGTTGCTCAGCCAAAATCCCTTCGCTTTGCCTTTTGCATTTGCGCCAATTGTGCTTGTCTACCAAGCTTTTCTGCTGCCCAAGGTTCAGGACGAAGCTTTGGAATCGCTTGAACGGTTTAATATGGAGCTTACCGCAGCTAATCAGGCCATTCGCCAGGTCAATGACGATCTCTTCTTTACCTTGGCCAAAGTATTCGATGCGCGCGATCCCTTTGTGGGTGGGCACGCAGCACAGGTGGCAACCTATGCCGTCGCAATCGCCAATGAGCTCGGACTGCCACCCGAACGAGTCGAGATCATTCGTCAAGGGGCCTACCTGCATGATATCGGCAAAATTGCCATACCAGAGTCAATTCTGCACAAGCCCGGCAAACTGACGGAGATCGAGTACGAAATGATCAAACGCCATTGCGATATCGGTGCCAACTTTATCGAATCCAGTCGTGGTTTGCGTCACCTTGCACCTTTTATTCGTTATCATCATGAACGGTGGGATGGCAGAGGCTATCCGTATCGACTGACGGGCGAGGAGATTCCTCTTGAGGCACGCATTCTGAACTTGTGCGACTCAGTAGAGGCAATGGCGTCGGATCGTCCTTATCATCGCGCGCTGTCGCTCGACGAAATCTGCGTCGAGGTCGCGCGCTGTGCAAACTCACAATTTGATCCTGAAGTTGCCCGAGCTTTTATTCGAATTGCCGAACGTGAGGGTTCTACCTTCGTTGTAAATTCTGCACGCAGCGTCGTTGCCCAATTTGCCAACAATACATACAAAGAGGAAAGTCCCTTTGTTAAACGTCTGGCAGAGATATATGGTACGGTGGCACTGGAACAGTAGGACAGTGAATCAGTAGACAGTGAATCAGTAGACAGTAAATCAGTAAAAATAACTACTGCCCTACTCATTTACTGTCTACTGATCACCTATTTTGCCAACTTCTGTAATTCATAAAGCTTGTTCAACGCGTCTAGTGGGGTCAAGCCATTCACATCGATCTTGCGTATTGCCTCCACCACTGGATGAACCTCAGCAAACAGCCCGACCTGTAATGCGCTTGTCTTTCCCTTCTTTTGTTGCACCTCAAAGAGACGCTTCGGGCCAGCAGCCCCACTGAGTTCCAACTCAGTCAGGATCTCTTCAGCACGCCCGATGACTGTATGCGGTAGACCAGCCATTCGTGCAACATGGACGCCGTAGGATCGGTCAGCCTTGCCAGGAATGATGCGGCGCAGGAAGACAACATCATGGCCATTGTCGTCAACAGCAACATTATAGTTGACCACATGGGGCAAACGTTCAGAGAGGTCGGTCAGTTCGTGATAGTGGGTAGCAAAAAGCGTTTTTGCACGCAGTTCAGGATGATTGTGAATATATTCAATCACGGCCCAAGCAATGGCCAACCCGTCATAGGTACTTGTCCCACGGCCAATCTCATCCAATACAAGCAAGCTGCGCATCGAAGCGTGGTTGAGAATGTTGGCAGTTTCAACCATCTCAACCATGAAGGTAGATTGTCCACGGTGAATTTCGTCGCTTGCCCCAATGCGCGTAAAGATGCGATCGACCACTCCGATTTGAGCGCGATCGGCTGGCACAAATGAGCCGATCTGAGCCAGTAACGTAATCAAAGCGACCTGGCGCAAAAAAGTGCTCTTGCCCGCCATGTTGGGCCCAGTGATGATCTGTACCATGCTGTCGGGCGCAAGATGAGTGTCATTGGGGACAAAGGGCTCATCTGTAAGGGTTAACTCCACCACGGGGTGACGCCCCGCCATGATCTCGATCCCTGCGCCTTCATCGACAATCGGTCGCACATAACGATGCAGCAAGGCAACTTCGGCTAACGAGGCGTAAACGTCAATCTCGGCCAAGCTGTGGGCGAGTCGCAAGAGTTCAACAGCGTGAAGGCTAATGCGGCCACAAATATCCTTGAAGATCTGTTGCTCGATCTCGATTCGCCGCTCATCCGCATTGAGTACGAGCGATTCGTATTCTTTGAGGTCAGGCGTGATATAGCGCTCCCCAGTGGCGATAGTCTGTTTGCGAATGTACTCCGCTGGAATCTTCTCGAGATGAGTCTTGGTGACTTCGATGTAATAGCCGAATACTTTGTTAAAACCCACTTTGAGGCTCTTGATGTCCAAGCGTTCCCGCTCCGTCGTCTCTAAATTTGCGATCCATTCCTTGGCGTGGCGACTTTTGTAGACTAGTTCATCAAGTTCACTGCTAAAGCCGTCACGAATAATGCCAGGGTTAGCTAGGGTAGCGGGTGGATCTTCGGCAAGCGCCGATTCAAGCAGGGCTAACACTGGCTCGCATGTAGGCAAATTGGCAAGTAGTGAGGCAATTGGGAGATGAGGAGGCAGAGAGTTGGTTTGAACAACTGCCCTTTCTTCATCTACTGCTTTTTTAATCGACGGAATCTTTTGCAGAACATCCTTGATCCCTACCAGATCACGCGGCAATGCCACGCCCTGGATCACTCGATTAGTCCAGCGCTCAATATCGCCGAGATCTTTCAGAATTTCACGAACCTCGATGCGCACCGTTGTACAATCGAAGAAGGATTGCAACGCATCAAGCCGTTGATTGATTGCGTTGACATCCAGCAGCGGCTGAGAAAGCCAACGACGTAGAAGTCGTCCCCCCATCGGCGTCAACGTTTTATCGAGGACATCAAGCAGGCTGCCCTTGCTGTCGCCGCCGCGAATGGTTGAGGTGAGTTCCAGGTTGCGCCGTGTCGATTCGTCTAACATCATGAACTCGCCCGTCTCGTAGGAATGGAGGCGAGTCAACTGACCCAGGGCAGCCGGCTGCATCTGTTTGATATAGGCCAAGATCGCAGCAGATGCACGAATAGCTTGGTCTTTACCCAATAAGCCAAAGCCATCTAAGCTCGTGACACGAAAGTGGCGTTTGAGCGCATCGGTTGCAGTGTCAAGTGCCGTCTGCCAGGCTTCCACCGTGCTCAGCAGCGGCGCAAGTGATTTAATCACACCTTGTGCTGTAGAGGTAAGCGGCTGCCAATCTACATGGATCAGTTCGCTCGGGTGGAGGCGACTCAACTCTTCGCCCACCTTGCGTTCTGTTTCTTCTTCGCTGCTGCCACTAATCTGAGTCGCGGCAAACTCACTAGTCGTGATGTCACAGTAGGCAATTCCTGCAACTTTACCGTTGAATGCCACAGCAGCCAGATAATTATTGCGCTTGGCATCCAGCATCTTTGGCTCGACCACGGTACCTTTGCTGACCACCCGAATCACTTCGCGCTCGACTAGCCCCTTGCCAGGTTCGGTCATTTGCTCGGCGATGGCAACCCGATGGCCACTATCAACCAGGCGCTTGATGTAGTAATCCACGCTGTGATAAGGCACACCAGCCAACGGTACGCGTACATCGTTGCCAACTGGGCGACTGGTCAACACGACATTACAAACCTTAGCAACGGTCTTCGCGTCGTCATCAAAGGTTTCGTAAAAATCGCCCAGTCGAAAGAGCAGAATAGTATCGGGGTGTTGTGCTTTGAGCGACAGATATTGCTGCCGCATGGGTGTAGTCATGATCGATTAGAAGTGAAGATAGGATTTACGCCCTTGGTGCTTCAAATTTTGACACTTGTCCAATTTGTCGGCGGCAAGCGTAAGTCCTACATGAAGCCTGAAGGCAATTCAAAGACATGAACAAATTACGGTTGCTTCTACAAAGCTGTCGGGGGCAACTTGCAAGCAGATACTGAATATAATAGCGCAGCGTGAGGTGTACTTCAAAAGGAGGATGGGATAGCGCAGCTTAGCAGTTGTACGTTTTCAAAGAGGTTGATTTATGAGGGAGGGCTTTCCACAAGCCAGCGATTGAGCACACGCCCCAATTCTTCGCGTTGTACAGGTTTGCTGATGTAGTCGTCCATACCGGCAGCGAGACAGCGTTCCCGATCTCCTTTGAGGGCATTGGCCGTCATACCAACGATCGGAATATGTTGATGATTCTGCTTTTCATGTTCTCGGATCGCTTCGGTTGCTTGAAGTCCATCCAAGATCGGCAAATTCCAGTCCATCAGGACTAATTGATAGAGATGCCCTTGGCTGAGAATTGCATCGACCGCTGCTTGCCCATCTTCAACAACATGGGCTGCATAGCCTAACTTTCTTAGATAAGCCAAGGTAACTCGCTGGTTATTGATGTAATCTTCAACCAACAAAATCAATTTGCCCCGGTTTAGCGGGTCTACAATCGCAACTTGCGCTGTCTGGGTTTCGTCGCATCCTAATAAACCAGCATAAGGTCTGGGAAGAAAGTGCATAATATGCTGATGTAAAGCAGATTGGGTTATCGGTGGATGGAGAATGCCCTTAAAGCCTGCATCCAATACCTGCTGGCGAAAGCTGGCAGACTGGTTGGAAGAGATCAAGAGCAGCTCACATTGTTTGAGCAAAGGATCGGCATAGATCGAGCGCGCAAAGGTGCGCGGCTCAATTGCACTATTCTGCTGGTCGATAACGACACCCATATAACGAACGCCGTGACTAATCTTCTGGTAGAGGTGCAACAAGAGCACAACATTACTAAGCTCCGCCTCGGTATAGGATGATGCTCGAATTGTCCAAGTGTCCAAGTAACTAGCCAATTGGCGGCAGATTCCAGGATCAGAGCTGACAAGCAAGAATTGAGTCACTTGCGGTGTTAGCTTTTGCAAGGCGGCTTGATATACCTCGTGGCGGCAGCGACATTTGAGATTAACTGTAAAGGTAGAACCTACATTCGGTTCACTTTCGACCGTGATCGTTCCACCTAATAAGTCAACCAAACGCTTTGTGATGGCCAATCCTAAGCCAGTTCCTCCATAGCGACGCGTGGTAGAGCTATCGGCTTGAGAGAAGGGTGTGAATAGATTTTCAATGGTTGCACGTGACATACCAATTCCTGTATCACGCACAGTGAGTTGCAGCAGCAGTTGAATCTCTTCGCCGCTTGCGGAACGAGTGGCACTTTCGTTAAAGTCGCATTGAACGGTTACAAAGACTTCGCCGCTTTCGGTAAACTTGATGGCGTTGCCGACTAAGTTTCTAAGAATCTGGCCGATGCGCACAGGGTCGCTGATGATTGGTTCCGGCACATTCGGTGCAATCGCGCTTAGAAGCGTCAACCCTTTGCCCTTGGCTTTTGGGTTCAAAAGTTTGATCACACTTTGAATTTCGTCAGCTAACGAGAACTCTAATTCCTCGATACTGACTTTGCCAGCTTCGATTTTGGAAAAATCAAGAATACTATTGATGATCTCCAGTAATTTGATACCTTCTTCATGAACGACTTGGGCGTAGGAATGTTGTTCATCATCCAGTTCCCCCTCTAGCAGCAATTCTGTCATGCCCAGGATACCATTCATGGGTGTGCGAATTTCATGGCTCATGGTGGCCAAAAATTCCGATTTGAGTCGCGATACTTCGAGAGCTTGATCGCGGGCTACTTCCAATTCACTTTCAATACGAATGCGCTCAGAGATCTCGGATTGAAGGCGCTGATTGGCAGCAACCAGCGCAAGGGTTCGTTGTGCGACTCGTTCTTCCATCTGGTTGGCATGGGTGCGAACCTGTTCCAGCAATATGCTATTGACAATGTTATAGCTCAATGTACTACTCAACTGAGTATAAAACTGGTAGTTGCGCGGGCCAAAAGAAAAGAGGATAAAGCCTGCATAGAGGTTGGTAGAATAGATTGGAATGAGAAGTAGGTTCATCTGGCGCCCTTCGAGAATCGAAGTTCCAGCGGAGAGCTGCGAAACTTTAAAGAAGCGATCTTGGGATGACTCTATCATATTTTTCTGTCGATCATAGGCAACAATCAGGCGGACCTCGTCTGTTGGCTGATCAAAGGATGTAAAAAGTGCCACATATGCCAGATCAATTCCAAGTTGAGGCAGTTGCTGAGCGAAAATCTCAGCCAGGCGCGCTGGCTCGTAGGGAGTCAAAAGGCTTCGATTGACGATTTGCAGCTGCGCTAATTGGTCTTGATCATGTGCGTGTTGTTCTCGCTCCATTGCGCCTAATGCTTGCTCTTTGAGTAAGTTAAGCTTCGTGGTCATCAAATCTAGACTTGTAATCAGCAAACCTCTATCGTACGGTGCAGTCACTTCGATGCGGGTTAAGACCATATCCTCACACATACGCGTGGTGAAGGTGAGCAAGCGATTCATCATTTTTTCAAGAGCTTCACGTTTCTTTGCGATATAGATCAGGTTCTGAATCGCATTAAAAAAATGGCTTGGCTCTGCCAACATTACTGACCATTGGAAGGCATGATAAAGCTCCTCGATCTTTTCGAACGAGGAGTTGGCGCAGGTCTCTTCGAAAATTGCTTGAAAACCAGCTTTTGCTGCAGCTAGATACTCTGGAAGTGTCGGTTTCGCTTCGATGCCTTTACCATTTTCTGGGTTGTCTGATGGTTTGTCCTCACTGCGTTGTATTGTGGTCTGCCTGAAAAGGTGCGATCCACACGATTGACGGATTACCAGATGGGTGGGAATAACGATACGTTCCTCAGTTGCTTTGCCCTGGATTCTGGCAAGCAACATTTCGACACCACGCCATGCCAATTCATACGTGCTTTGTGAGACAGTCGTTAAAGCTGGATAGACCGAAGTGCAATCAGGAATATCATCAAATCCCGTAATGCTCATCTCTTCTGGAACACGAATCCCTCGTTGGCGTACGAGTTCCAATGCTCCAATCGCAAGATCGTCCGATGCCGCAACAATTGCATCAGGTCGTATTCCTCGACCATCCAGCAGTTCGATTACTGCTTTCCTGCCGATTTCGCGTGAATTCCAGGCAAAGGCTCCGGGAACAATATATTCGTCTCGATGTGGCAAGCCATAACGCTGCAGTGTATCTTTGTAGGCTTGAAGGCGATTTTGGGCATCGATGTTGGTTGGGGTTCCCGTAATAAAGGCAAGATTGCGGCGTCCACAATGCGTAATCAGATGGGTCGCAATATCAACCATTCCTTGGTAACCATCAATGAGGACGCGGTGGATTCCTTCGACATCCACACCGATACTAACCATTGGCACACCTTCATAAGGAGACAGAAACTGCTTAGCGTAGGTGTGATCTCTCAAAATCCCTGCAGTCCAGATGATTACACCATCTAGGGAGCGCACATCGATCAGGCGCGTTAATGGATCAATTTGAGATTTGCCATCAGGTTTCTCATTTGAGAAACTATCAGACACAGACTTTTGAAAGCCACCATAGGTAATAATATTCAAGTCGAGATGAGCAGCACAGTCGTTTACGCCAAGCCAAAGCTGTGTCGTATAGGAATTGATCGCTTCTAGTGTAATAAATCCAATGCGATAGCGGGATGCACTCATGGCATTCTCTCCCTTATTTCCACAAGCCACTCACTCAATACAGCATTATTTCCGAATCATCTCCTCGCCTTACTATATTGTAATATAAAATTAAATAAAAAGCAAGCATTTGTAAATTTGTTCAAAGAAAGATTTGCTCTCTATACCACGGTTTGTTCTGTCAGAGGTACATAGGATTGAGCCTTCATGTGAGCACTGTCGTTGTGGGTAACTTGACGGTCCCGTTGTGTGAGATTTACAGAGTAGAGGAAATAAACAAAGCAGTTGCCAAAGGTTCTAAAGAGGTTTTATATTGAGGGTTGCTACGCTCTTGTCTGCAATATTGGCCACGCGGATCAAGTGATTGTTAGTGTCAGCAATATACAGCTTCCCTTCGCCCAAAACCACTCCTTCCGGTTCATATAATTCCGCAGTGGCGAAAGGGCCATCATTCGTTCCCGCTTTACCGCTGCCTAGCAACGTTTTCATTGTGCCCGTGGCAGGGTCAAGCGTTTTGATTTTGTGATTATAGGAGTCAGCAATATAGAGAAGCGAGGCATGACTGGCAAGTCCGGTAGGATGTTGTAGACGTACCACGGCACCCTTACCATCTACATCGCCAAACTCAAACAAACCTTGTCCGACCAAGGTAAAGACTTGCGGATTGTCATTCAGTGAAATGGCACGAATGGCGCTTGCTTCCGAATCAGCGACAAAGAGATGCCCCATGTCCAACACCAGATCGCTCGGCTGGTTAAAACTGGCTTGGCTGCGCGGCCCATCGACGAGTGCCTCTACACCATTGCCCGCGAAGACCGCAATCTGTCTTTCGTCAATCAACACCCAAATTTGATGAGAACCAGCCATTGCGATCAGCAGCAGTTGATCGCGGGCTGCCAAAGCCCAGGGTGAGCGCAGCGCAATCGTCGTAGGCTCGGATTCATTTGCACGTTGTCCGCGTCCCAGGGCACCGTTACCTGCAATCGTACGCACCTGCTCGTTTACCAAGTCAATTGCACGAATGGCATGATTTTCGGTATCAGCCACATACAGAGTTGATCCCCTGGCGCTTTGCACAAAGGCCATGCCATGCGGATCGTGAAATTGGGCCTCGTAGATCGAGCCATCCTTCAATCCTGCCTCGCCAGAGCCAAAAATGCGAACTACTTCGCCAGAAAGACCATCTTCGCTCAACTGTATCTCTAGGAGGCGATGATGACCTGTGTCGGCTACAAAGAGCCTTCCCCCTTCGGCGTAGCAGAGTTTGGCGGGATAGTCGAGCAGACGGGGTATTTCCAAAGTCGATTCGTCGAGGATGCCAGCAATTGGGGTGCGATCCAGGCTACCCTGCGCAGTAAAATCGTTGATCATCGCCTGAATGACCGGAGCAAATCCTTCCGCCGTGATCTCGCCTGATTGTTGGCCTACGACTTTGCCTGCGGGATCGATCAAGACAACGGTGGGCCAGGCACGCACCGCATATTGATTCCATACCTCAAAATCGGCGTCATTAATCACAGGGTGGTGGATGCCATGACGCATGACAGCCTTACGAATGTTGGCGGTAATTTTTTCCGAAGGGAATTTGGCCGAATGTACACTAATCACAACCAATTCATTCGGGAAGATCTGACGAAGTCGCCGCAACTGCGGGACATTATGATGGCAGTTAATTCAGCAGAAGGTCCAGAATTCGAGCAGAACAATCTTACCACGCAGAGATTTTAGCGTCAGCGGCTGCTCAACGTTGATCCAATCCAATCCGCTATTGAATTCGGGAGCATTGACCTTGCCGCGGTATGGTTGCATTAAATTTTCTCTCCATCTTCCCATTCCGCGTATTGATGTCCGCCGCTGAGTGCCAGAAATTCTTTATAACTCATCGGAATACGCATCTCGCGATCCGGAGGCATTATCGGTTGAGGAATTGAATCAAGCTGTTTGATCACAGGTTCTTTGAGCATTATTACCTTACCCTACAGGCTAAAGTATAGCATACTCATTCATATTTCGTAACCCGTATTTTCAGAACGGGTGTATAACAGGACGGCAAAGTTTCATAACCTGCCCCGAACTTGATATGCACCCTTTCAGAGCGGTTTCAAAACTCGGTGGCTCGCTCTAGGCAATAAAGTACCAGTTGACAAAGACGGTTGTCAGTACGCCGAGCAGCGCGGCAAAAACAGTTAGCAGAAAGCGATCAACCCAAGCGTGACGCCCCCATCCACCGAGCAGAATAAAGACAGGAAAGAGGGTAAGCACATAACGGATCACACTCATCAGGGCACTAGAGATCGGCACCAGCAGCAGGATCAATACGTATAGTGCATAGCCTTCCCCCAGTTTGCGCCAGATAAAGGGAATAGTTGCCAGCACAGAAAGTGTCACCATGAGGTTTAGGATGTGTAGCACTCCGCCCATATTCATCTTGAAGTTTGGCAAATAGATGATTTCCTTGTATAGCACCGCTAGGGGTCCAATGTTTTGCCGCCCCCAGGCTGCTTGCGCTTCAATAAAGGCAAATGGACGTTCAAAGTTCAATTTTAGAAAAAAGATATAGAGCAGCAAACCGACTGGAATTGCTGCAAGGAGAAGTGGCTCACTCCAGTGCCGCTTGATGGCACGCCAAAGGTTGAGCCAAGTTTGCCTGCGATGGATCTGAGTAATACGCCAACCGTGGTGACGTAACCACTCCCACATTACCAAGCCCCAGAGTACAATGCCCAGATTACGCGTTGCGGCGGCTAACAAGCCGCAAGCTGCTGCGATGGCCCACTGCTGTTTACGAGCGAAATAGGTGGCCGAGAGTGCCAACAATAAAAACAGGCTCTCCGTATAGACTGCATGAAAGAAAAACGCAGTTGGGAAAAAAGCCAGATAATAGAGTGTGCGGCGTGCCGCATCTCGGTCCTTTAGTTCTAGTTGGGCCAACTGATAGAGGACGATGAGTGCCACAAAAAAGGCGCTCATACTAATCAAAAAGCCAGCAAATACAAAATTGCCGCCAAGCGCCAGGGCGAGTAAACGCATCAGAAGCGGATAAAGGGGAAAGAAGGCAACATTGCTTTGACCAAGCGGTTGGAATGTATAGCCGTCGCGTGCAATCTGTACATACCATTGACTATCCCACTTGGCCCACATACTTAGAAATAGACTACTTGGATCGGCCACCCAATGATTCTCAGCAGTTGCTAAGAAGACATCGCCAATCAATCCAACACCGAAGATCAGCAGACGCGAGAGTGCAAAGACCAAGGCCGGCTGAAACAACCAATCCATCTGCGCCCATAATACAAGTGCGCGCTCCTGCCAGAATTGTGTGAGTTCCAGGTAGCGCAGCCAAGTATGCAAACCATAGCTCCAAAGAGATTGGCTGCGGGTCAGCAAACGCTTCCCTCTGGTTAATAAAAGTGTCATTGTGTCAATCCTACGGTTATTTTGACATCACTGAAGGTGATGGGGCCGCCAAAGGCCAAGAGTCCAATCCAGCCCTCCGAGCGTGGCATAAGAATATCTTTGGCGATTTCCTGATCATCTACCGAGATGGCTAAGCGATTGCCAGCAACACGGATGACGAGGTGATAGATACTATCCTCACTTTTCGGCAGTTCAGCAGAAGCACGCCCCAGAAAGGTTCCCGATTCGTCAAAGCTCCCCCAAAAGATCGCTGCGCCGCCTCGAATAATGCGCACCATAAAGGCACCACTTTTTCGCCCACGGTCAGGCATGTGAAAAACCAGTCCGCCGCTGCTATCCGGTTTGGTAGCTAGTGTAATCAGTGCTTCGGCAGTGTAGTCTGAAGCATAAATACCTGTATTTAGGATGTAATCTGCAGCGTCAGGGATATTTTGTGTATAGGTTCCGTTAGTAACTGTCCAATCGCCATTGACAATTCGTTGGTCGGCAAAGGTCTGCGAGGATTGCACTGGGTTCGACACAGGTGTAGCGGAAACTACTCTTGCATCTTCCACATTCCCGACTGTAACCCAATCATAGGCAGCAGAACTTTGCGAGGTGATTAAGCCAATATAGCCATCGTTGCGGACCGTCTGTAATGATAGGTTTTCAACCAAGGGGCGATCATCCAGATAAAGGCTATAGGTTGTCTCCCAGCTTTCCACGCGCAGACGATGCAGTTGCGTTCCCGGATCCTCTACCGTTGCGTAGCCCTGACCGATAAACTTCCCATTCTCATCAAAATAACCCCAGAAGATACCGCCTGC
Organism: Caldilineaceae bacterium; assembly: GCA_046328715.1. Taxonomy (GTDB): domain Bacteria; phylum Chloroflexota; class Anaerolineae; order Caldilineales; family Caldilineaceae; genus JAXLWB01. Next base: position 15,984 of record JAXLWB010000017.1, read on the forward strand.
GCGTCGCTCAGAAAAACGGACCATATGTGCACCGTTGATACGGCCAGCAGAGGGAATATTAAAGAGCATGCCTGCCCCTGTGCCTTCAATATGCGTGATGGCTGCTTCGAATGCGTAGTTACGGAATGTATTCCCCGTATAGATCACGCTTTGGTCAAAGCCGGACGTATCACTTTGAACCAATCCATTATTTTCTATGCGCCATCCCTTACTGATCGGATGCCACTTTGGGTCAAGGGGAGGCTTGTTGAAATCGCTACGCAATACGGCATTTTTGCCAATCAGCAATGCCGGTGTCGGTGTAATCGGGGTTGACAGCGCTCTAGTGGCAGTAAACTGTTGTATAGGTCGAAGAGTCGGGATTCCTGCAACAACCGCGGTGCCCGAAATCATTCTGCTTGTGCTCAGTGCTCGAGTTGCAGCGAGCGAAGAGGTAACGGTTAGTGTTGCAGTTTTGCTTAGTGCGGACGTTGTGGTCAAGGTTGGACGCGGTGTTGGCGTGGCACGCTGTGTGGCGGTTGGGGCTAGCTCTGTGACAGTCAGCGTTGGCGTTACAGCGGCTTCGGCGACCACTTCCGACAAAACTGGGCTAGCTTTTACTGCGGGTAGTGGTTCATTACCAAAGAGTGGGAATAGATCGACTTCGCTGTAGGCAACACTACTCCGGGCAGTAATCAAGCCGATGTGTCCACTCGTGCGCTGCAATGGAACATCGCTAGCAACCAACTGGTCATCCAGTAAGATTTTATAGTTGCTTTCGCCACTAAAGATACGTACTTGGTGAGGCTCATTGCCTGGCGGCTGCACAGGGACAAATCCCTGGCGTGTAAAGTTGCCCTGCTCATCGTAATAGCCCCAAAAAAGTGCATCCGTCTGATCCGAAAAACGGACGACCTGTGCACCATTGAGTTGATAGGGTGAAGGCATATTAAAGAGAACACCGCCACCCACGCCAGCCAGGTGATGAAAGGTAACTCGCAAGGCAAAATTTTCAAAGGAACTGCCCTCATACCCGATACCGCTCTCTTGCACTGCTGGATTGGCCTGGACCAGCTCACCTTCCGAAACCGACCAATCATCGCCAAAGGGTACCCAGCCGGCGGCACCTGGCGCTTTGTCAAAATCACTCATATAGATCATTTCGCCGGGTTCACTTGGGTCAGCAGTCGTCAATTTGAGCGTATCGAAAGTCGCTGCTCCTTGGGTGTAAAAGCCAACCAATCCACCTGTATAAAAGAGCGGGCGGCGCTCGATCAGATTTTGACCGTTGAGTTGCACCGTGTATGTATTGCCTAAAACATAAAGGTCGAGTCGATAGGTGTGCGAATCGACCGTCAAAGGCACGGTTACCTGCGGCACAAAGGTTTCGTTCTCATCGGTGTAGCCTGCAACCAATTGCATCGGGTTAATCTCGGCACCCACTTGCCCGCTCACAGTCACCGTATGAGTAATGTAGACAAGATGCGACTCTTTGGTTAGTTGTGGGTATTGAGCATTAAAGTGGATGCCGGCAGCATCTCCACTTTTGGAAAGCGTGAGATAGGTACTCAGATGATAGAGTTGGTCGGAAGCCAGCTTTTGTGGAATGAAGAGATGGGTAGGCTTGTTTAGGTTTGCAATCTGCGCCAAAGCCTGGTTACGAATCTGCCAAACACCATTTTCTGAAAACCAGAGTTTGGGGTCAACGTTATCAAAGTTCTGTACATAGGGCAATGTGTAGGCTTCAAGCCGTTGACCATTGGCAAAAAGCTGGGACATCCCCAAATAGAGGATCGCCAATACTACAAATACAATCAATCCCCCCCCAGCCAAACGTAGAAGTTTGGAATTGCTGTGGGGAACCAAGGTAAACCGGTGTACGAAATTGAACCGATCTTTTATACTTGTAACTTTATTCATATCGTTTACTTTAAAGAAGAATCTGTTTGCAGATTCAAGGTTTTACAACAAAGCTCGTCCAAAGATTGCACCAAATGAACATTCTTGGGGAGAGTCAAGTTCTGATAGCTATCTTCGGGAATCAACAAAATCCCCTCAACCAACAACGGATCGCCATCTTTTTTATCAAAATAAAAGGTAGCTGAGCCTTTGGGAGCGTCAACCACACCAACGTCAAAATATTGATAACGATAGTTCACGGCCACGATTTCACTAGGAATCAGCTTCGCTAGCTCTTCTGTTGAGTATTGGCTAACGTCCAACGGTGTGCGGTTGCTGTCGAAAACGGTACGCGAATCAAAAAAGGCCAGCGAATCTGGTGTTGCTTTGAGTTCAAGGTTGGTATGAAACCCTAATTTTTTTGCCGTTACCTCCAGGTTATTGACGGTCGCAGCCCCGCGCAACAAAATGCGATATTTGCCTGCTTCGGGAAACTTGGCATCAATGCGGAATTGGCTGATTTGTGGTAGGCCAATAAAGCTTCCTCGAATCGTCCCGAACAGGCCAGGTGTGATCATATTGAGACGATTCCACTTACTATCGGAAAAGAATTGAAAGAGGCGAAACATTGGCGACAGATAGTAGGAACTGGGGACGATCGCAGGCTGAAAGGCAAAGATGCTGCTACTTGGACCGAAAAATGTGTCCGGATTGGCCTTGATATGGAGGTCAAGCATGGCAGCATGCACATCGTCAGTCAGGAGGGTAAGACTCGGATAGTTGGTCAGGTCATCCGAAACTACCAAGTGGCGCAAATCGTAATAACGGGTCAGATTCAGGTTACGCGAGAGCAACTGCATGAAGGTGTTCCAACTGGTGTCGAGCAGCAAGGGAGGGCGCGGCGCACGCGGAAGATCGATGGCCTCGTAAACCACGTAGCTATCATTTTCAAAGATTTTGCGCAGTGAATCAGTCAGATGATCTAGTTCAGGAATGACGACCTTCTCGATTTCGCGCAAATATTCAGCGCCACCCATTGTATTGGCAATCAACTCCTTGTTGATCACGATGTAGCGGAGATCGAGATCGCGCGAGATGTTGATCCACCAATCCTGCTGATAGTAGAGGCCGCGCAAGAGCAAAAAGAACTCAAACTTGTTGTCGGAATCACCGGTCAGGCCGTAATAGTAGCTCGGCAGATCGAGATAGTAGATGTGGAACTTGTCGATGAATTTGTGTTCAACCCCAGAAATATCTTCGATAATTTTGGCCGTTTCGGTGGGCGGCAAGACCACGACCTTGCCCGGTGGCATTTTTTCGAGTACGTTCTTCACTTCTTTGAGTGGTGCCACTGGATAGGGAGCCAAAAAATGACCAAAATCGCCCGAGGAAAAGGTCGTTCGGTATTGCCAACTACTAAAAAGTGGCACGAGAAAGATCAGGGTGAGGAAGGGAAGGACCAGCATACTGAATTGCGGTGCAAACGAACGCAACCAACGTTCCAACTGCTTTGTCATCCACAACACGGTGATCGGCAGCAACAGACAAGCCATCATAAATAGGATCAGTTCAAAGCGGTGAGGAAAGCGCAAGACCTGAACGATGGTGCTGGTCAATTTGATGATCAAATCGCCCAGCGTCGATTGCATATCATTGGCAGCGAGGCTGATAAAGGCAATCGTGCGATGAAACGTCGGCATCCATTCTGGTTTGGAATAGCCCAGGGTGGCCCACATCGAAAAAAAGACATTGAAGTAAGCGCTTACCATAAATTGCCGTCGTGGCCAACTATTGAACACTTGACGACGACACGCTGGCACAAGGAGAGGAACAAAAAGCAAGATTGTATAAATTGCGTTGGGATAGCGGGGATCTTTGGCAAGGTAATCACCGCTGATCATCTTGTCCATAATGCCTGCCATGTCAAAGGCCAACAGATGATCGTAGGAGATCGAAGCGTCGGTGATAAAGTAGAAGTCACCAGGCACCGTCTCCGAAAGGTTCGGCACGCCGCGCAGCGCGTAAAATTTTACAAAGAGGCCGTAGGGAATCAACGTCAGAAAGCCTAGCAGCACAAATGACATGATGCAGCGCGTAAGTGTGAAATAGCGGGTGAGTCCCCAAATCTGTCGTACTCCTTTAGGCGAGCAATAGGGCCACCACTGGCGCAATGGAAAGAAGAATTTACGCCATTTGCCCAAAGGGAATAAGTTGCGCACCGCACCACTAGAGAGATAGACGATGATCTCCAAAAGTACCAAGCTCGCCACGGTCATGCTCAGATACAACGCAAACAGGATCAGATAATGAACGGCAGGATTTAGTAGCGTGATGATGCACGAATTGGCAATGTTGCGATAGGGGTGTTTGATCTCGAAGATCAGCCCTTGGGTCAATTGGGCCGCTGCGATCAGAAACATACTAAAACCCAGCACAAGCGTGTAAAAGTGGGTAACCTTGGAATAGGTGAGGATCAGAAAGATGAGTGCGACTGGCATGGCTGATGCCACATAGACAGCGGTGGGCGAAACAGAAAATGGGCCGGCGGCTTTTTGATGGACCAACTCAACTTCTGGCACTTCCTCTTCTGGCTCGTTCTCAACAGGCGTTGCCAGGCTAACGGTGAGAAATCGACTGGTCGCCAGGTAGGCGGCATAGGTGACACCAGGAATCACCAGAATAATAGCAAAGGGCAGAACCTTATAATAGCGCACCCAAGTTGTCAGGATGGCATAGCGTACCCGAAATTCGTAACCATTGGTCAATTGGTTGAATTTGCCAGCAGCCTGGTCGATCAATTGGCTGGTTGGATTAAAAAAGGGCACCAATTCATCGCCATTGATGACGGCATCGCCTCGTAAAATTGATGGAATGCTGGCAGCGACACCACGAAAGATAAAAAGCGAGCTTCCAAAGTAAAGGACAGCCACCAGCAACGCAATCCAGCGTGCCGACAAGTACAATTTGCTCCGTATGCCCGAAGATGCCGGAGTTGTTTTGTGTACCGTCGCAACTATCGCCACTGAATCATTTGCTCCCCGACAGGGCCAAGCGTTGTTTCAACGTTTGGAAATACTCTGTCAACTCTTGTCGCAACGATCCACTGCGGCATTGGAGATGTTTGCCCACCGCATCACTGTTTTCGATCAGTTTGGAGAGGCGAGTCTCTAACTGCTCTGGCGCAAAGGGGGTGTTAATATCAATCGCATAGTCGTTCATCCCTAATCCGTTGACCAATTCGCTCACCTTGACATCGTACATCAATGCCAAGAACGGCTTATTCAAGATCGCCGCCATGACCAAGGAGTGCAGACGTTCGGCCAACAGCAGATCACATTGATCGATAATGGCGGCTGCCTCACGGAATGTCTCAGGCCGATGTTGATGAACTTCGATCTCCGGAATCCGTTCCCGAAAAGCGGCTAACATCTTATAATCGTTGTCTGGGTTAAACTGTGACTGCATGGGCAGCGTATGAATCTCGATTGGGTGGTGTTGATTGAAAGCACGCAGTCCACGCTCTAGGCTTTGCATGAACGTTTCCCAATTGTTGGGATTTTCGATGTTGTAGTTTAGATTGAGGGCAATGCGCACTTTCTTGGCAGCGGACCAACACTCCTCAGCTTTGAGCAGAGCGGGCGGCGTCACAAATACAGCATCGGGGACAAGTCGTACTCTTTCTGGCGACAGACCGATGCGCAAACAAGTATCATAGGACTTTTTGTCGCGCACCGAGAGAATATCAACCTGACGCAGAATCAAACCAGCCAATCGCAATCCCCATGGCGTCTTGATTGGCCCGACACCGATATTACTCATCACAATCGGTTTGCGAGCTAGCCAGTGCGTGAAGGTGACAGTGAGTAGCACCATCATCAAGGTTGAATAGCGACTTCGTCCAACACTGGCATAAAGTTCTTTGATAATGCTGCCCCCACCAAAGAAGAGCAGATCACAATTCCATAGCGAGCGCAAAAAACGTCCACGCTCATTCGCAGTATGGAAGACATCGACCTGAAAGCGCGGTTGTAACTGTGCGGTTGTAAAGGCCGGGTCGTAGGAATTGACAGAATAGCGGTGCTCTTCGCCCAGTTGCGTTAAAAACGTCTCTAACAAAAGTTCGTCACCGATGTTGTATTGACCATGTGTGCCAAGGAAAACAATCTTTTTTTGTTTCATTTACTCAACCCATCCCAAATCAGCGTAATCACAAATAGGACGGCCATCAGTCCAACCTGCACCCAAACCACCTGGCCGAGCGTGTTGTGCAAAAACCAGAGTAAAAGCACCTGAGCGACACCTGCGGCAATACTCCAATAGCTGCCAGCAGTGTTGCCAATCGAAAGCCGATAGTTGATAACCACATTCGCCAGCGCGTAAAACATCGTAGCCAAGGCATAGAGCCAAAGCATCGGCGCAATCGAAAGGTAGGCAGGGCCAAAGAGCAGGTTGACAATCGCCGTAGGCACGAAGAACATGGCGGCGATAATCACCAAGGAGCCAACGCCAACCACGGCCAATCCAGCAAAAAGCAAAGGTCGATGCGCTTCTCCTCGTCGGTAGCGCTGGGCCGCAATCGGGAAAATTGCCGTAATGATCGACCAGGTTGCAAAGAAGACGATTCGCCCGCTCAAAGCTAACGCAGCGTAGTAACCTGCTTCTTCGGCAACAAAGAAACGACGCACGATCAGAATATCGCTGTTGTTGATGAGAATCTGGCCGAGTTGGGCCACCAGCACAGGCGCACAATAGCCCAACACCTCGCGCCGGGTCTGCTGATTCAACGCCTGTGCCTTGGGCAGACCAATCCCCGCGCGCTGCGCTACCAGCCAGGTCGCCACAAAGGAAAGTCCAATGCCAATCACTGCACCATTCACACCCCAGCCCAGACCAACCAGCAGCAGACTGACGATCAAGCGTGAGGCCATTTCACTTTGGTAGCTGATGGACAGCCAGCCAAAGCGTGTCCGCCCCTGCAAAATGCCGCGATCGACCCCTTGTAGTAAATAAAAGGGGACAAATAAGCCAAAGACGACAAAAGGCACGGTTGAGTTTGTGTCGAAAAATCCCGACCAAAGCACGGCACCGAGGGAAAAGATCACCACCAGCCCAGCCCCAATTCCCATTGCAAGCTGCAACATCCAACGGCGGGCATCGGCAATGGCCTGAGGATTCTGATCGGCACTGTAAAGCGCACTAAAACGTGCCATCGGCGTCTGCAACCCAGCAGTGAGAAAGGAAGTCACCAAGAATAGGGTGACGATCAGGCTAAGGTCGGCAAAATCGGCTGGGCCAAGCCAGCGCCCTAGAAGCAGATTGAAGATGTAGTTACCAGCATTGACGAGGGTCGCACTGATAAAGAGCAGGGCCGCGCCCGAAAGCAACTGGCCTTGTCCCTGCCCGTTGCTCCGCCGATCCATCACAGCTTTGATTGAACTACTCGCCAGACGCATCATCGTTTTTCGTCCTAAAAAGTAGCAAAGTAGCATCGGACTCGATACTCTTCAACTTTGCAACTCTTTAACTTTTCCCAGGCAACCAGGTGTTCAAGACCTGGCGCAACTTTTCTACATCAAATGGCTTGCTGATATAGTCATCCATGCCAGCCGCTAGGCACTTTTCGCGATCCCCCTTCATGGCATTCGCTGTCATGCCAATAATCGGGATATGCCCACCCGTCTCGCGTTCTGCTGCACGGATACGGCGTGTTGCTTCCAGACCATCCACTTCAGGCATCTGCCAATCCATCAGCACCAGTCGGTAACGGCGAGGATTGTTGAGAATGATGCCGATTGCCTTGAGTCCTGTGTCGGTAACATCGGCCTCGTGCCCCAGTTTCTTGAGGCGAGCCAGCGCAACTCGTTGATTATTCTCGTGATCTTCTACAATCAGTATCACAGGGTGATCGGCAACCTCAAGTGCTGGTGCCGGTAACTCAAGCAGTTCTGGTTGGGGAACCGCTGGCGATACTTCCACTCTGCTACTCTGAACGTGTGCGAGCGTACCATTACGCCCAATCGAGTGTTGCCCAATCGGCAATGGCAGCGTGACGGTAAATCTCGAGCCCATCCCTGGTTCGCTCTCCACTTCAATCTCACCACCCATTAAAGTAATCAACCGTTTGGTAATCGCCAGACCTAAACCAGTTCCACCATAACGACGGGTAGTTGAGCTATCGGCTTGGATAAAGGCATCGAACAAACGGCGCACTGTTTCGGGGCTCATACCAATGCCGCTATCGCGTACTATCATTTGGACGGGAATGATTGGCTCTTCACGTCCAGCAGTTAATTGCGGAGGAAGCTGTTTTCCGCGTTGGACACGGATGATGATCTCGCCCTCATTGGTAAACTTGATTGCGTTGCCGACCAAATTCATCAAGATTTGGCGCAAGCGCACACTATCACCGACGACTGTTTGCGGTAGATCGGGTGCAACATAGCTAAAGAGCGCAATCTCCTTTTCTTCAGCTTTACTACTCAACAACTTAGTGACACTTTGCACCATCTCCGGCAGAGAAAACTCGCTCTTTTCAAGAACCAACTTGCCAGCTTCAATCTTGGAGAAGTCAAGAATATCGTTGATGATGTTGAGTAGCCGTTTTGATTCTTCATAGGCAACTGAGGCATATTCAATCTGCTCATCCGACAAGGCAGTCTCCAACAACAATTCGGTCATGCCCATAATGCCGTTCATCGGCGTGCGAATTTCGTGGCTCATCGTGGCCAGAAACTCAGATTTCAAGCGCGAGGCTTGTAATGCCTGATCGCGTGCCGCAGCCAAATCAGATTCCATTCGAATCCGGTCGGCAATTTCGTGCTGAAGTCGAGCATTGATGTCCAGCAATTCATTGGTTCGTTCTTGAACACGCTCCTCCAAGTGGGCCGCCAAAGCTCGCAACTCCTGATTGATCTGGTAGAGTTGCGAACTTTTCTGTTCCAGAAAATCTTCTGCAGCTTTGCGAGCACTTCGTTCACGCTCTAAGGAACGTTTGAGAATGGCGATCTCATCCATAATTTATACAATCGGTCTAAGTACAAATCTAACGAGTAAGCCTGAACCGTTGGAAAGCTCCGCTTGTGCAACCTCAATATTTTCGTTGAAATGACAGGCACAACCGTGAATCAAGCCTCGAGCCAAGTCAGAAATTGCTCGATTTGAACGGTAAAGCATGATCAGAGCACCTTCGGGAGTACGACAGCACTCGAAGTTAGGTAGTTCTGCCGCTGGAATAGCTATCGACACTTTTAGACTCGATACTTCCTAATTGTTGCCGAACGATGTCTAATAGATCCCACGAGCTGATGGGTTTTGTAAGAAATGCAGTCGCGCCCTCTTTTTTGGCACGGGAACGGTCGTCATCAAGCACACTTGCTGTTAACATGATGATTGGCAAAGCCTTGTGGCTATCTTTTTTACGCAATTCTGTGAGCAAGGTAATGCCATCCATCTCGGGCATGGCAATATCTACAATGGCCAAGTCAAATCGCTGCTGCTCCAGCTTTTCCAAAGCAGCTTGTCCGCTCGCAGCAGTGATCACCTCGTAGCCACCCTTACGCAACTGTGCACTTAACACACGTAGCGTCACGACATAATCATCTACAACTAGAATTGTCGCCATGATCATCCTATCTGAAATGCGGCAACCGCTTCTTCTACACTGGAACTGGTATCGAAAACATGGTCAAACTGTACTAATTCGAGAATGCGCTTTACGGCTTCCATCCGTGGCATCACGAGACGCACATTCCCACCTTTTTGGCGGCAGTGTTTGAGCGCACCGATTAAGACCGCCATCCCTGTACTGTCGATAAACGATGCTTGACTTAGATCAATAACTAAATGGATGACCATCTGGTCAAACATGCTTTGTAGTTGTGTACGGAATTCAAGTGCGTTGAAAACATCAAGGCGAGAGCGAATTGTCAGAGTTTCAATCCGAGTTCGCTCTCCCTGAATGGTTACAACTAGGTCGGTGTGCATTTATCACTCTTTTGCGCCCTGATAGGGAAAACACGTAAAATAGCAAAATCTCACGCTCTTTGGTTCATCGGCAGATGTGCCATGTCTAAATTATGTGTCGATTGGCTACTCTTTCATTGCCTATCCGAGGCGCGAACGAAACAGTTCCCATGATTGTGAATAGAAATCAGCGATAAAATGAGGCAACCGCCTCCTGTGCTGAAGACTTCATTTCAAAGACACGGTCAAACTTGGTCAATTCGAAGATCCGTTTGACCGCCTCGGATTGCGGAATGACGAGACGCACATCGCCGCCACGTTGTCGGCATTGTTTCAAGGCGCTGACGAGTACTGCAATACCAGCACTATCGAGAAACGGCGTTGCGCTCAAATCAATCACCAGATGCCTCACTTTTTGTTCAAGGAGTGTTTGTATTTGTGTCCGATAATCTGGGGCACTAAATGCATCCAAGCGAGCCGTTATCGTTAGGGTCACAATTCGTGTAATTTCTTCTTGCACATTCATCGTTAGCATGCTAGCCATATTCGTTTTCCTTACGTGATATCCATATATCCATTGCGGTCGCCAAGCCCAGGAGTTTTCCCGTCACTGGAGCCGAAACTCATTGCGTTTCAGAGGCCATTGGGTCTTGTATACGCTGCAAAGTCTTTACCAGCCTCCAACAGTTTTGCTCATTTTCGGAGCGGTACTCGACTTCATCCATCAACTGGCGTACCAGAAAAAGGCCAAACCCATGCTCCTGGATCTCGCCCAAACGTGGCTCAGGGATCGCGTCAGGATCAAACGAGATGCCGTTATCCTCCAGCACAATAGTCAGTTGCAACGGCACATCACTTAAGGCTACACTCATCAAAATTTCTCCGGGATAATGAGCGTAGCTGTGCTTGACGATATTGACCGCAATTTCCTGAACTGCTAACTCAATGTTGTACAAAATAATTTCTGGCTCAGCTAAGTCGGGAATGAGCGACAGAAATGCACGCAATTGTTCGCCCAGTTCAACCAGAGCGGACAATTGGGCAGGTATTTTTACTGTAATTTGACCCGCAGAGGATAACATCGGCCTATATCCTTTTTAATACCAGAATGGTTTGATCGTCCGATTGGCGATGTCCGGCAGCAAAATTTTGAACTGCTTCAAACATCCGTTCGAGCAATCCATTTGCAGACTCATCAGCAAATTGATCAACTAGTTGCAACATCCGATCATAGCCAAACATTTCACCGTCACTTCGTTCGGCCTCACTGAAACCATCGCTCGCCATAATCAACAGATCCCCGACGCACAGCTTGATGGTGTACGCTTGCGCCAGGCTGAGTGGTAACACACCGAGCGGCGGTGCATCTGCAATCAATAGCTTCGCAGATCCTCCCTGCGGACGATAAATGACTGGAGAATGTCCTTGGTTGGCATAGTGCAAAAGCTGAGTTTGCGCATCATACTGCCCTAGAAAGACAGTGGCGAACATATCGACATCGGAAAAGTCTTGATAGAGATCTTGGTTCGTCCCATCCAAAATTCGATCTACTGCAGGGAGTTGGCTCTCCTGCACTCTGCCGCGCAGCGCTGTCCGCATCATCGTCATCAACAAAGCGGCCGGCATTCCCTTGCCAGAAACATCACCTACCACAAAATTCAATCGATGATCTTTGCTCTCAACAAAGTCATAAAAGTCACCGCCTACTTGAAAAGCAGGGCGAGAATGTACAGCGAGGTCCAGGTCTGCGAAGTGAGGAATTTGTTGTGGTAACAGCCGCATTTGGACTTGTTTGGCCAGTTCCATTTCAGTTTGGATGCGCGTTTGGTTGAGCAGGTCGCGTTGTAAGAGTGCATTTTCCAGACTGGCTCCAGTCGGTTCACTAATGGTACTCAGCAGCTTGACATCGGGCGTCTGAAAGTCCCCACCTAGTTTATTGACAACTCCTAAAATGAGGGAAACACCAGTCCGTACCCAAATCTGGTTCGCAAGTAGGTTGCGGATCGGTATGCCCAGCTTTTTTAGTGCCGGGTCTTGACCCTGAAGTAACAATGGATTACGTACAGAAGCACTTTCCATTTTTATGATCAGGCTACTCCAGAGGCGTTGTGCCCACTCTTCGCGCGGAAAAACACCTAAGTGCGGTTCATTCTCTTGCACGCGCAATTCCATAAAGGCACCTTCGGCCTTCAAGAGACGAGCCGCTACCGCAGCTAAGGACTCCAACATTTGTTGAAAATCGTATTGACGGCGCGTCGCATTTGCCAATTGGTGCAGCGCCATCAGTTGATCTTGTTGGTCGATCAACTCGGATGTCATCTTTTCGATTTCATATTCCTGTTGTACCAGCGTGCTGATAATCTGCGCATCTGCACGTAACCGTGGCCGCAAGTCACTACTCCCACGAACGGATAACCAGCCGACAGGCGAGCCATTGACGCAAATGATCTCAGTTAGCAGGTTCTCGTCACTTGCTACTTGATTTTGCGGTTCGTGAACATCTTTCGCCGTGATCGAAAATTCAGACGCGCCCAGCGCTTCCCAAGCATTGGCAAGTTGCTCAAGGACAGGGTGTTGCGACTCTATCAGTGAATTCAGGATCGTTTCGTTCACCGCGCAGCCTCGAGTGCTGCTTGCTCGGAAGTATAGATTTGAAAAGCGCGGTCCAATTTCGTCAATTCAAAAATGATACGAACAGGCTGCTGCAATTCACATAAGACTAAATCACCCGCTTTTTCACGGCTATGGCGCATCCCCTTAACCAAAGTTGCCAATCCTGTAGAATCGATAAAATTGACCTTGCCCAAATTCACAACGATATGCGAAGTGGCAGATACAGCTTCACTCAATTTCTGTGTCACTTGCTGGCTCTGATGTGCATCTAGTCGCCCTTCCAACCCCACCACTGAGGTATGACCTTTTGTCGCTAAAACTATTTCCATCATCGGCTCCTACTGCTTTTTCAGCAGTGTCTCGATATGCAACAAATACCAATCGACTACTTCCTCCAAAGGCAAGCCACGTGCAGCTAAATAATTACGCCGCCCCATTTCGATACGACGATCTGGGTGATCGATAATGCGTGCAATTGCATCTGCTAGACTTTGAACATCATTTGGTTCAAAAAACTCGCCTGTATACCCCTCTTCGGCAATCAACTCGGCTAGATCGCCGATCTGTGGTAAAACGACCGCTTTGCCATAGTCGCCCGCCTGGTGCAATACACCAGAGCTACCCGTTGTGCTGGTATAGGGAAAGACTACCGCCGCAGCATCGCCAAAGATACGGGGGACATCGTCTTCGGCCACATAGCCGGTGTAGCGAACGTTGGAAACATCGGCATATTTTTGAGCCACGTTTTCAAGGTATTGAGGCGAATTTGGGCTATTGGTTCCAGCGATCACCAGTTCCAACGGATCGTTGTGATTCTTCTGAAGAATGCGAAAGGCCTCGACCAGCGTCTCGATCTTTTTGTAGGTGCCAAATTTGCCAAAGGTCATGATCTGCAACGGACCTTCCGGCAATTCAAATTTTGGCGGTGCTGCAGATTGCTCAAAGGCACCATGGGGAGCCAGCAAAACGTTCTTGGCCTGATAGCGCTTTTCTAGGATTTCTACATACTTTGGAATGGTGACCACAACCAGATCGGCGCGCAGCAACAGATTGGTGAGCAGCCAACCTGCGAAGCGGATAAAACGCTCTGCCAGCGGATTTTGGGTAAAGCCCGCACTTTGCAGATTGACTGTTTCCATGATGTTATGGAGCAACACCACCGTTGGTGTAGCAAACATGCGTAACAATGCTGGCGTCAACAATCCTAAGGCACCAGCGATCTTTTGATCACCAAAACTGGCAAATTGGATGTTAAAGATGACCACATCCGGTTGTGCCTGGCGCACCGCACGCAAAATGCTCCAAAAATTAGACCAACCATTAAAGCGCCAACAAGGTACAAAATTGGTTGGTGCACGCCATTCATTGTGACCATTTTGTGCGGCGTCTGGCGAGGCTAACGGTTCTTGCGAGTTTTGGCTATAGCATTGCCCCTCGGGCAAAAAATCGGTGAACAGTGTCACCTGGCCGACTTCCTCTTTTTTGTAGAGGCCGCGCACAAAATGGTAGCCATATTCGTTTAGCGAGCCTTTTCCAGGTGGATAGGTGGTGACAACGCCGACATGTAGCTTAGGCTTTGGCATAGACACCTCGTAGATCATTCCACTTAATCCGGAAGAGGTCGCGCAGGAAGCGGCGTACTTCTTTGGCAGTGTCCACCTTGGAGCCTGGAGCATCGATCCAATTGACTGGGACTTCGGCCACGCGATAGCCCCACTTGGCGGCAAGGTAAAGAATTTCTAGATCAAAGGAGAAGCCCATGATAGTTTGGGCTTGATGTAACCGATGGGCAGCATCGTGTGTGTACATTTTGAACCCACACTGCGTGTCGCGCACCCCAATACGAAAGATATTGCGTACAATCCAGCGCAAACCGCCACTGAGCAGATGACGCAAAGCTGATTTATGTCCCTCCTCTGCCCCTGCCGCAGCCCGCGAGCCAATCGCAACATCGTAGCCTTCATCACGCACCTTCGCCAGCAATTTGCGAATCTCTTCGATTGGCGTTGAATTATCGGCATCAGCAAAGAGCACATAGCGACCACGAGCAGCCAGCATACCGCGATGAACGGCGCTACCCTTTCCACCATTTTTCTCTGCTCGCAATAAACGCAAGTTGGCAAAGCCCAAGCCTTCCACAAGCGCAGCTGTCTTGTCGCGCGAGCCATCATCTGCAACGATCAATTCCCAAAGGAAGCCAAGATCCGAAACATAGGAGGCAATCGCCCCGATCGTTGGCACAATTCGCTCTTCTTCGTTATAGGCAGGTATAACAACCGAAATTAGTGGTTCTTGTTGAAGCACCTCACTTTTCCACTTTTGATAGTTCTCGTATGCCATAGATTATTCCTTTGAAATGTCTCAATTCGTAGAATGATGTAAAGTGACTGGCGTATGTTATTCGTATTTGGTGACATTCAATTTTACCTTAAGCTATGATTAATTAACCAAAACATTATATACTGTTTTCAAAATATTTGATCATTAGAAAACTTACACTATGAAATAAATAATCTATATTACTAATTCCATGAAAAAATGCGTCAACAACCTGGGTTGTTGACGCATTTGTGAAAGCCACGACTCAAAACCGGAACCGTCCGTATAAATACTTCCAACAAAAGCTCATATCTGAGTGAACGGTTTCACCTTACAGCTTACGTTTTTGCTATTCTCTACTTAACGATCAAGGGCAAGAAGATTCTTGGAACATTGGAGATCGGACTAGAGTTTACCTCACTAAATTCACTGAATCCCGTAACATTGCTGCTGCCGTAGGCAACGCATCGCCTTCCAGGTTTTTGTAGAAGTGAATGCCATAGAGATCGCTGTGGATCTCTACGCCCATCTCAAAGCCAGCACAGCGCGCGAGGAAGTCGGATTGGGGGAGAATGGTGGGTTCGACGGTAAGTCGGTAATGGGGTGGAGTAGTAGGATGATGGGAAGATGAGGGGAGTAGGCGGGCGATGGCGACAAGTTTGATCGTGTTGCCACGCTGGAGTTCTTGTTGAAGTTGCTCGGCGCTGATTCGGGTGATGCCACGGACTGTGACATCGCTGAGGATGACTTTTGCGCCGAGAACGCTGTTCGTGATGATGACAAGTTTGTTAGCGGTATCCCAGCCTTCAACATCGAGGGTGGGATCGGTCTCAGCAATGCCAGCGCTTTGCGCTTCTTTGAGTGCTTCGACGTAACTGCGTCCCTTTTCCATTTCGCCGAGGATATAGTTGGTGGTGCTGTTAAAAATACCACGCAGCAGGGTAATCTCCGCTGCAACCAAATCGCGGCGACCGATGTTGAGTACGGGCAAGGAGCCACAGACAGTTGCGCTGAAGGCCAGCCCAGCATGGTTTTGTTGAGCCAGTTCGTGCAACTCTTGAAAAGCAAGAACCATTGGCCCTTTATTGGCCAACACACAATGAATACCACGCCCTAGCGCTGTGCGTACTGCTGAAAGACCAGGTTCACCCGTCTGCAAATTCACAGGGGAGGCTTCAAGCACCAAGTCACATTCCAGTTGCTCCAACACTTGGGCGGGTGTCTTTTGTGCCTGATAGCCAGACAGTCCAGAAACTTTTCCGCCCTGCTCCTTCTGTTGGCGCAACATCGCCGGATCAAAGCCGGCGAGATTCACCGCCACGCCACTGCTATCTGCTACACAGACAATTTGAAAGCGCAGTTCGTACTGGGTTGCAAGTTGCTTCGACTTACTTTCAAGAATCTTGAGGAAATTACGCCCTACGTTGCCCAGGCCAATGAGAGCAGTGCGGATCGTTTTCATGGAAGTATATTGGGAGTTAGAAGTATATTGGGAGTTAAAAGACGAGTGAAAGATGAGCACTGCTAAGCTCACCCTTCACTCAATAGAATCAAATGTCTGAGTCGACAGAACAAAATAGAAACCGAGTGTGGCGTGGGTCGATTAACGCTTCAATCCGCAACCCACAATCCACAATCCGCAATTACCTGCCACTTTGTCGGCTCTTCCCCTTGACCATTTCGGAAAAGCGGGCAAAGAGCAAATCAGCATCGTGGGGGCCAGGGCTGGCCTCGGGGTGGTACTGGACGCAAAAGACCGGCTGATCGCTGAGGCGCAGACCTTCAACCGTTCCATCGTTGAGGTTACGATGGGTAACAATAACGTTGCTCGGCAGCGTCTTGTCATCGACCGCGTAGTTATGATTTTGTGAAGTGATCTGCACATTGGTGGCATCCACATCACTGACTGGCTGGTTACCACCGTGGTGACCAAACTTGAGTTTATAGGTTTGTCCACCCAATGCAAGTCCGATAATCTGATGACCTAGGCAGATGCCGAAGGTTGGAATGCCACTGTTAAGCAACTCGCTGACCGCATCGGCAGCATAAGGCACTGCCGATGGATCGCCTGGCCCATTGCTCAAGAAGATGCCATCTGGTTTGAGAGCAAGGACATCCTCGGCAGTTGTATTGGCAGGGACAACCGTGACGCGCAGCCCATGACTGGTCAGTCGGCGCAAGATATTGTGTTTGATGCCAAAATCGTAGGCCACCACAAGCGGTTTTGGGGGTGCAGATTGGGGATCACGGGTTGCAGAATCAGCATTTGCTACGCGCCATACACCCGTCGCTACCTCTACCGCCTCATGCATATTTATGTCGTAAGCAGTTTTCTCAGCCTCTTGTCCAGAGGAGATTGGTGTCCATTCCACGCGTGTGCCATCGACCCAATTATAGGGTTCATGACAAGTGACCTCCTGCACGAGATCCCGCCCATCCAACCCTTCCCAAAAGCGAGCAATCAGTAGCAAGTCTTCTGCACTTTTCGTGCCATCAGTGCAGAGTGCAGCATGCAAGACGCCCTTTTCGCGCAACAAACGAGTCAGAGCTCGGGTGTCAACCTCGCTGATCCCGGGAATGTTATGCCGCTCAAGATAGGTATGCAACGTC
Source organism: Caldilineaceae bacterium (assembly GCA_046328715.1). Lineage (GTDB taxonomy): Bacteria > Chloroflexota > Anaerolineae > Caldilineales > Caldilineaceae > JAXLWB01. The sequence goes on from JAXLWB010000017.1 coordinate 33,366, forward strand.
TCATTGGCACGCCAGTTAGAGACCACAGGGCTCACTTCGCGCACGATGAAGGCAGTGATCTGCGGCTTATCACTTTCAATGTCCTCGGGATTGATACCTGTGTTGCCTACATGGGCGACAGTCATGCAAACCATTTGTCCCCGGTAGGAAGGGTCCGTAATCACTTCTTGATACCCGGTCAAGCTAGTGTTAAATACGACTTCGCCAACCACGGTCGTAGCAGCACCGAACGCTTGACCTTCAAAAAAGGTCCCATCTTCCAAAACAAGCAAGGCTTTCATCTTTATTGATTCACTCCCAGAGTTGCATACAAATGCGCTGCACTACATTTTCAGAGTAGGCGTCATATATAAATATCCGTAAAGGTAACAGCAATTACCTTTACGGATATTTATACACGAGATCTATTCAAATTTCAACAACATTTTGTAGGAGATTGTACCTACTCGATTTACAATTTGTTCGGTCTCGACAAAGCCAAACCGTTGATAGAGACGAATCGCCGGGTTATCGGCTCGGACGCTCAAGACAAGCGCTGGGTAACGCTGGCGTGCTGACTCGACTAGTCTTGTCATAAGCGCCGTACCAACGCCACATCCAATCCAGTCAGGGACAATTGCAATCGCCAATTCAGGCGTCTCATCGTCCTGGTAGGTTACACTTGTTTTGTCTTCAATCAGCAGTCGCAGCCAGGCGGCCCCTACCTTTTGCCGAGACTTTGTATCCACTGCGATGAGGCCAAAATCCCCAGGTTGGCCCCAGTCCTGCACATATTGAGTAAGAAAGGGCACTTCCTTGGCCGTCTCCCAGTGAGTTGCACCATCTTCAGCCATGTGGGCCGCATGATAAAGCATCTCCCACAGAAAAGGCGTATCCACCTGCTCCACTTCTCGAATCAGCAATGACAACATGGGTTCAATTATTTTCCGGCTTTTTCAATTGGTCCGGATCGGTTCGATAGGCTAATTTGAGCGGTTGCCATGCCTCCCATTTTAGCAGCGTGTTCCAACCAGAATTGCGCACCAGATCATCACTTTCCTCTTCACGCTTGCTGCGCAGATCCATTAAGACAGCAACTTCATCACAGCGATGAAATTTAGGACAATAGATACAAGCTTGCCATACCTTAGGGCTGATCTTCCAGCGATCCACCATCTTGAAGCCAAGACGCAGAAAGAAGTTCTCGCGCAAGGTCAGTGCGCAAACCTGTTCATACTCTTGCTCCTTTGCATTGGCGACAAGACGTAACACCAACTCACCACCCAGTCCTTTGCCTTGCTGGCTTTCATGAATCGCCAGCGAACGTACCTCAGCCAACTTGTCAGTCAAGGGTACCAGTGCACCACAACCAACAATGTTTGCTTCCACCGACCGTGGGCCATTTTCACCCACGCTTTCGGCCACAATCCAATCTGGCAATGTTTGGCGCACACTGTCTTCGGTACGCGGCAACATAATGTTCTGTGCAGCAAATCGGTTTACTAAGGCGAGAATCTGCGGCACATCATCGGGCTGTGCAGAACGAAAGTGTATGGACATCTCTATTTATGAAGACCTCCTCAGGTGTAACAACGAATTAAGAATGGCGGATAGCGAGTAAAATTTGCTACTCACTACCCACAACTCTCCTAAAGTTCCTGCAAAATTTGTCCCAGTACTTCAACCACACGGCGCAGTTCCGCTTCTGTGATGATCAAGGGTGGCACAAAACGAACAACATTAGGTCCGGCATTGACAAAAAGTACACCCTGCTCGTACCCTTTGCTGACAACAGCAGAGGTGTCAATATCCAGCTCGACACCTACCATCAATCCCCGCCCACGGATCTCGACAATATGTGGACTGTTGAGCTCTTCAAGCATCTCCTTGAGCAGTTTGCCCTTTGCGGCAACGTCAGCCAGGAAAGTTGGTTGCGCAATGCGATCTACCACATAGCGGGCCACATGGGTCACCACCAAACCGCCAGCAAAGGTACTGCCATGATCTCCTTTATGCATGGCATCGGCAACCTTCTGGCGCATCAAGATCGCGCCCATCGGTAAACCACCGGCCAGGGGCTTTGCGGCAGTCAGGATATCCGGTTCTATCATCTGGCCGTTACCATTACCATACGCCTGATAGCCCCACAAAGTTCCAGTGCGGCCCACACCACATTGAATTTCATCGTAAATGAGCAGAGCGCCATACTGATCGGCTAAATCGCGCAAGCCTTGGAGAAATTCATGGGTTGCAAGATGGATACCGCCTTCACCCTGAATCGGCTCCACAATAATGGCGCAGACGTTATCGTCCATTTGGGCAGTCGCATCGGCCAGATTGTTAAATTCAGCAAAGCGCACGCCGGGCATGAGTGGTTTGAAGGGTGCTTGATATTTTTCTCGTGGGGTGGCAGCCAGGGCACCCATTGTCCGACCGTGAAAGGCGTTGCTAAAGGCCAAAATCTCAACCTTGTCAGGTTTCTCTGGAAAGCGATCACGCGCATAGCGGCGGGCGAATTTGAATGCGCCTTCGTTCGCTTCGGCACCACTGTTGCAAAAGTGTACTTTGTCGGCAAAGCTGCCTTCACACAATTTAGCAGCCAGCTTTGCCTGTGGCGCAGTGGTGTAGAGATTGCTTGTATGCAATACGCCGTTGGAAAGCGCCTCGGCGATGGCGTTTTTGGTGCCTGCATCGTTGTAGCCAAGCGCATTGACTGCGATGCCGGCCACGGTATCAATGTAGGCTTTCCCAGTCGAATCATAGAGCGTACAGCCTTCGCCTCGCTCTAGGACAAAAGGCGGTCGTCCGTAGACCCCCAGCACATGATTTTGTTCCAGATCGATGATCTCTTGTGCGTTCAAAGCTCCCCCTTTGATTATTTTGGATTTTGGATTTCGGATTGTTATGGCCTGTCGAAGCGTATTAATGCAGACGGTCACGCTTTGACAACTACCCACAACTCGCCACACCGCAACTTACCCACTAATCACGCCTGTTCCACTACCTTCTTGCACGCCAGCCAAGTTGGTGATCACGGCTTGTGCCACCCCATTGCGCACAGCTTCCAGTGCGCTGCGTACTTTGGGGATCATGCCGCCGAAGATAATTCCTTGTTCGATCCAATCTTCGGCTTGTTTGGCGGTGACGGCCCTCACCACCCGGTCAGCAACCAAGATGCCTGGAACATTGCTCACAAAGATGAGCTTAATTGCTCCCAGTTTGGCGGCAATTGCAGTCGCAGCATGGTCAGCATTGACGTTGTAGCTGAGTGCATCCAAGGCACCGAAGCTAATTGGGCTGACCACAGGTACAATGTTGGCATCGATCAAGGTATTGAGCAAGTAAGGATCGACATCCTGTACTTCACCCACGCGCCCTAAATCACCGGCGGGGTGCCACATCTTTTCTACGTAGATCGTGCCATCATCGACACCACTGATCCCAGCGGCGCGAATGTCGGCATTGACGAAGGCGCGCACCAGACGTTTGTTCATCAACCCGCTGAGGATCATTTCGGAGAGATCCAGGGTTGCACTGTCAGTCACACGCAGGCCATCAATACGCTTTTCTTCCAATCCTAGCTTTTTGCCATAGTCAGTAATGGCCTTGCCACCGCCGTGGACAATCACCGGGAAGTGGCCTTCGGCTAAAACAGCCTGTATTGCTTTGACCAAACCAAAAATAAATGCTTCATCATCGAGTTCGTTGCCGCCGATTTTTAGAACAACAATGTAGCGTGAAGCAGTCTCTATCGCAGTCGTTTCTTCCACGATCTGAACTCACCTTTCTATATTTTCAAATCAATCCCAAGGTCTCGTCCAACCCCATCATGATGTTGAAGTTTTGCAGCGCCTGTCCGCTCGCCCCTTTGATCAGATTATCCTCGGTGCAAACAATGATAAAGTCTTGGCCATCGGGTTCGGTTGGGTTGGCAGCCGTGATGCTAATGGCGACACGGTTGGTGTGCATGGTGTGATGAATTGTCGCCATTTGTCCTGCCGGTAGCAGATGGACAAATGGCTCGTTGGCATAGGTCTCTGCGTAGAGATCGCGTATTTGGTGTTCGCTGACCCCTTTTTGCACGGAGACATACATTGTGCTCAACATGCCCTGGTTGATTGGCACAAGATGAGGAGTGAAGGTAAATTTGTGCGGCTTGTGGCCGTTGACATTGTTGAGAACAAGTTCCATTTCCCCAATATGACGATGGCGATAGCCAACCTCATAGGGCGTCATATTTTCGTTGGCCTCGACAAACATGTAGAGTGGCTTGGCCTTTTTCCCGGCGCCGCTTACTCCACTTTTGCTGTCAATGATCACCTTTTGCTCAAGCCAACCCGCCTTTGCCAGCGGATAGAGTCCCAAGTTCACGGTAGTGGGGTAGCAGCCTGGGACCGCAATATGGGTTGCGTTGCGAATCTGCTCGCGATTGACCTCACAGAGGCCGTAGGTGAATTGAGGGAGGAGTTGCGGTGCAGCATGGTCGTTTTTATACCAGCGTTTGTAAATTTCAGCGGTCGGCAGTCGGAAATCAGCGCTCAGATCGATGATACGCACGCCACTATCGATCAACTTTTGCACGGCTGCAATCGATTCACCATGGGGCAGGCAAAGAAAGACTACATCCACTTCCTTGGCGCGTTGAATTCCTTCCTCCAGACTGATCAATGGATAGGTCCACGGCACAGGATGAACTTCTGCAATCGATTTGCCAGCGCTATTTTCGCTTGTCACCCAAGCGATTTGTAATTGGGGATGGCGGTGAATCAACTGGATTAGTTGAAAGCCTGTATATCCTGTTGCTCCCGCAATACCTGCTTTGTACATGATTTCTCCCTAAGAGCACTCGCTCTATACGCCTTGGGTGCCTGCCAAGTGCAATATGAAGATCCAATGATAGAGTGGCAAATTCTATCGATATAGCACTTACTTGTAGCTTACTGCCCCACTATTACTTTCTGTATATCGCTCAATAAATAAAAAAGCTCTCCATCTGGAGAGCTTTGCTAGTGGAATAAAATCCGTTCCCGCGCGCACAATTCCAGAATTATTATCCGGTTTGTAGGCAGATCGGCCTGGCAGAAGATTTATAACCAAAATTTACACAATTGCAGAGTAAGTCGAATTCATTCCACCAAAAATCTGGGGAGGCTGTCACACCTTTGATTCCAAAAGTATCACGTTCCAAAGGACATCGGGAATGAATCATGAATTCGATAATATCATGAGCAGGGGGGGGTGTCAATATGATGTTGCTATTTTTTACGATTATCGAGACACTTGATGGAACAATGGAGCTTTTCCCAAAAGTCTATAATAAAGCAATATGTTTTGTAACTTATCTGCTACATAGTTCGTATATACATAGATGTTTACATAACCAAATAACCGTAACAATACAGAAGATCATAATTATTTGAAATTTTGCTTAAATTGGGGGATTGAAAGTGTAATATCTTTCTGCTATACTGACCAAAGCGTGGCAAAACAGACTATCTGCTTGATTGTTCAAGTTGATAAGTATGTTTCACGTGAAACATTGGTTATAGCATCCCAAGCTAAAAAGAAAATTAAATAGATTGAAATGACAATTCATCAACAAACGGATCGCCAGTCAGCGCTACCACCTGTAATCGACTACGAGGGAAGTCAATACGAGACAGACTTTTGGGTGGGGCGGGGCCGAGCATATGAAGATGCCGTTGAACGTATCGCGCTGCGTCAACTGCTGCCTTCCTCAGGACGACGGATTGCCGAAATTGGCGCGGCCTTTGGCCGTCTCGTTGATCTTTACCAGGGCTATGAGCAGATTATTTTGCTCGACTACAGCCGGTCACAATTACAAACTGCGGCAAAACGTTTGGGCAGTGACCCACGCTATGTATTTGTCGCTGGCAATGTTTATGCGCTGCCCTTTGTTGATGGCGTCCTAGATACCTTGGTGATGGTGCGTGTCATGCATCACTTGGCTGATGTCCCCCATGCGTTGTCCGAGCTCAAGCGGGTGATACACCAACAGAGCACCGCAGTTGTCGAGTATGCCAACAAGCGCAATATGAAAGCGCTGTTACGCTGGTGGAGTAAACGACAAGATTGGTCGCCCTTTGCGTTAGATCCAGTCGAGTTCGTCAAGCTCAATTTTGATTTCCATCCTATATGGATGGCTAAACGTTTGTCCGAAGCAGATTTTTCGATAAAAGAACAATTAGCAGTTTCGCATTTACGGCTTGGTTTGCTAAAACGGACCTTGCCGACTGGTCTACTCGCCGAATTGGATCATCTACTTTTTAAGGTAGGCAGGCACTATCCAATTTCGCCGAGTGTTTTTTTACAGTTGCAATTGAAACAAGCAGCACAAGCATCGCAGATATCGACAAAACCAGGCGATGTAACATCACTATTTCGCTGTCCCAAATGTTTTGCAACACCATTGCAAAGAACAGAGGAAGACAGCTTGCTGTGTACAAGTTGTAAATGTAGGTATACTAGGAAGCTTGGTGTGTGGGATTTTAAAGATCCTGTTGAAGCCTAACTGGTAGTTGTCGTGAAAACTATTGTTTTAGCAATTGAGTTTGTTGCTTCAACTGATCAACACACAACATAAAGAGATCAGAATTTACAAGATTACTAACTCACTGTAGCCGCCAGAGAGATGGTTTCGGCCAACGTAAATTCTGTAGAGTAAGGTACGAAAGTACGGGTGCGAACATGGCAAAACAAAAACAAGTGCAACAAGAAGTTGAGGTTGATGCCGATCTCGATTTCGAAATGGAAGGCGAGTTCGATAGCGACTTTTCATTAGATGAAGAGCCGGAACAGCGCAACGAGGCCTCCTACGATCTAAATGAGATCGATGCCGAAAATACACCTCCAGTGCAAGCACTTAGCCCAGAAGCAGCAATGGAGTATCTGCTCAACTTAGGCAGAACTCAGGGTTATGTCTCTTACGACGACGTATTAAGTGTGTTGCCTGATGCAGAACAAAATATGGAGCAACTAGAAGATCTTTTTGCTTCCTTGTTTGAGCATGGCATTGAGGTGGGTCAGGTTCGTGAAGAAGATACTGAAGAAGGTCCCGATGTAGATGCTGAGCTGGTAGAAGAAGAAAACTTTGACTTGAGCCAAATCGAGATCGATGACTCGATCAGCTTGTACCTCAAGGAAATCGGCAGAGTGCCACTTTTGACCGCCGAAGAAGAGGTTGCTTTAGCCAAGCGCATGGAAAAAGGACGTGAGGCGCGTAAGAAGCTGAATCAAGGCGTCGATGATTGGGACGAGCGTGAGAAGCACCTTTGGTTTGTACGTGATGGGCAGGCTGCACAGGAACACTTAATCAAGGCCAACAGCCGCTTGGTTGTCAGTGTGGCAAAAAAGTACGTAGGACGCGGCGTTCCCTTCCTGGATCTGATTCAAGAAGGAAACATCGGTTTGATCCGTGCTGTGAAGAAGTTTGACTATCGCCGTGGCTACAAGTTTAGCACCTATGCCACTTGGTGGATTCGTCAAGCGGTTACACGTGCAATTGCCGACCAGGGACGCACCATTCGCGTGCCGGTGCACATGTACGAACAAATCAATCGTCTGACACGCACGAGCCGTCAATTGGTACAAGAACTTGGACGCGACCCAACCACCGATGAAATCGCTGGCGAGTTAGGTGTCTCCTCACGCAAGGTGGAGCACATTATGCGTGTCAGCCAGCGCCCATTGAGTTTGGAAATGCCTGTAGGTGAAGAGGAAGACAGCTACCTGGGAGATTTTATTGAGGACGAAGATGCTGCAGCGCCTAGTGAAGCCGCAGGACAGCAACTTTTGCGCGAGGTGATCGACGAGATATTCCAAAGCTTGACCCCGAGAGAAGTGCGCATCCTCCAGCTACGCTTTGGCCTAGTAGATGGCTATTGCTATACGCTTGAGGAAGTAGGCAAAAAGTTTGGCGTAACGCGTGAGCGTATCCGCCAGATTGAGGCGCAGGCCCTTAGCCGACTACGCCACCCCAGCCGCAGTCGCAAACTACGTGACTACTTGTAAACTGGTGCTAGAATTACTTTATACACGTGAAACGTTTCCAAAATGTTTCACGTGAAACATAAAAAGCGGCGACTCAGTGAGTCGCCGCTTTTTATTTCTTAACAGCTTTACTGATCGTAACCGCGAATAAATTCCTCCGCCTTCTCTACCAACGATTTGCTTCCAATGTAAAGAGGCACACGCTGATGAAGCTGGGTCGGCTCAATATCTAAGATCCGTGTTGTCCCATCGGAGGCCTTTCCGCCAGCCTGCTCTACTAAGAATGCCAAAGGAGCAGCTTCATATAGAAGACGCAGTTTGCCACCAGGCTTCTTGGGATCCTTGTTGTCGGATGGATAGTAGAAGATGCCACCCATCAACAAATTACGATGGAAATCAGCGACCAACGAGCCGATATAACGCAGTGAAAGCTCTTTTCGTTCTGGGTTATCTCCTTGCAGCCAATCTGTATATTTTTGGACACCTGCACTCCAGTAACGTTCGTTGCCCTGATTGACGCTATAATATTTGGGCTTGTCAGGAATGCGAATGTGGGGGTGTGACAACAAGAATTCGCCCACGCGAGGATCCAACGTGAAACCGTGTACACCCTTGCCTGCTGAATAGACCAGCATGGTGCTTGAGCCATAAATGACATAGCCTGCCGCCACCAGACTACGCCCAGGTTGCAAACAATCCTCTAGCGTACCAGGGCCTGACTCAGTTTTGCGCCGATGGATCGCAAAGATCGTACCAACACTCACGTTGACATCAATATTGGAGGAACCATCAAGCGGATCGTAGAGTAGGACATACTTCCCAGTTGGATAATGATCTGGGATCGGAATAATGTCATCTTCCTCTTCGGAGGCCATCACAGCCAAACGCCCTGTGTGATCATTGAGGCGATAGATCGTCAGTTCAGCAAACTCATCTAGCTTCTGAACGGTGTCACCATGTACGTTGACACTTCCGGTACTGCCAAGGATCTGAGAAAGCCCAGCACGTGTCGTATTGCTTGCGATGATCTTTGCCGCCAACGCTATGTCGTACATCAAGTTGGTCAAAACACCAGTCGCTTCCGGGAAAGCGGCCTGCTCTTCCTGAAGATAGCGCTCAATGGTGACAATTTTGTCGGAAAATTTGCGCGTTTCCATTGTCTTTCTCCCATCGTTTCCTGAATATTGAGTTGTTCGATCAGGACATACGCTCTTATCATCCCGATTATGCGTACGTCCGATCAATTAATGCGAGCCATATAAACGAGTATAATGATAGAGGTTGCTGGTTACAGCCTGTACATAAATGCGAGGTTCATTTAAGGTCAGCACTTCGACAAAGAGCATATCATCTTCACCAGAGGTTTCACGCCACTGTTCAGCATTGCCGACACCCGCATTATAACCTACCAGTGCAGAGACCAAGTTCCCATTGAGATACGAGCGTGTCCAATCGAGGTAATAGGCTCCAAAACGAAGGTTAATATAGGGTCGGTAAATCAGTTCGTCGGACCAGTTGGCATGGCCCATCTTTTCGGCGACTTCACGTGCGGTCGCAGGCATAATCTGTGCCAGACCTTGTGCAGCGGCACCCGAACGGGCCCCCTCTTCAAAGAGACTCTCTTGTCGAATCAAACTAAAATATAGCAGAGGATCGATTTTATTTGCTTGCGCTTCCTTGATAATTAGCTCAGCAAAGGGTTGTGGATAGATACGCTTTTGCAGGAAAATTGGGGCATCTTCAACGAGGTGAGCAGGACTCATCTGGACAAATCTTTGCATGGCGACAATACTAAGTTGGTAAGCGCCAAGCCGTTCGAATTCCAAACTGAGAGAATAGAGTGCCTGCGGGTTGTCCTTATAGCGGTCGAAAACACGATTCAGATAGGATAGACCTTGATAACGCCGATCAACGTTGAGCAAGATCTCGCCTTGAATGAGATCAATATCAGCGGCAATGGTAGGGGAAAGTACGCCTGGCTGAGGAACATTGAGCAGTGGCCATTGCTGCAGCCATTGCTCAGCAAAGGCTTGACTACCATTATCTCCTTCGAGTCTCGAAGGCGGTCCTGCAACTGTAGGCATTGCCTTTAAAAATTGTCCACCGGTATGCGACGTCTGCTTCATTGCCATGGCTGACAAGACACCATAGTAGATATCGGGAGCACGGGTTACCAATCCTTGCCAGGCAGTCTTCGCCTGGTCGGGCTGGCCATGAGCATCCAGGGAGCGTCCTAACCAATATGCAACTGCATCCCACATCTTGTCCGGGTAGTCTTGCTGTAGGCGCTGATAGATGGATGTAGCCTGTGCAAAGAAGCCGCCTCGATAAGCACCTGTGGCAACAGCATAGAGCGCAAATGGAACGCGCGGGCTTTGCGGGAAGGTATCTGCCAGGGCCAGAAAGTCAGCAGCAGCTTCGATTTCATTATCTTCCTGAAGTGCCTGTACCCCGCTCTTCCATAATGCTTCAGGGGCCAGAGGATCGTTGGGGAATTGGCGAGCAAAGGTGCGGTAGGTGCGTCGGCCTTCGCCGCTTTGCCCTCGTCTTGTCTGTGCCAATGCTTTGTCCATCCATACCTGGCCCACACAAGGGCAGGTGGCAAATTCGGTAATCACCCGGTCGAAAGCCAGAATGGCAGAATCAAAGTCTTCCGCACCGAGTTGACTTTCTCCAAGCCCTTGCAACGCTAAGGCATAACGAGTTTCAGTGATCGGAACACTGTTCAGGTAACTCTGAAAGGCATTAATTGCAGGATACCAGGCTTGAGCGTGGTAATCGATGATTCCACGATCATACAAATCGAAGTTCTCGTTGCGATTTACCAATTCAATCAATGCTAAGTAGGCAGATTGGCTTTCTGGAGACTCTTTTGTGATTGCCTGCCAACGCTCGATCGCCTTGGTTTCATCGCTAGCCGTAGCGTAGGCTTGAGCAGAGCGATACAATATTTCTGCTCGATAATCGGGCACCTTGGCAAAGGTAAGAATGGTGTCGTAGATGGCCACTGCATTCGTGTAACGTCCTGCATCAACCTCGATCTGTGCTGCCAGTTCCAACCAATGCGCCTTGGCAGATTCATCGCTGGATGCTCCAGCAGCGAGTTGGTAGGCCTTAGCCGCCTCAACACTGTTGTCTGCACCAGCATAGGCACTTGCCATTTCCGATTGAACCATTTCCTGAGCTGCTGGCAAGAGTATGGCTAGCTGCTGCAAGCTTTGAATTGAACCCGCATAGTCGGCCAGGGATTGCTGTAATTCGCTACGCAACAACCAAACCCGAGGCGCAAGGCGATTGATGAAAGGCGTGTCGCTTGCAACCGTAAAGGTAAAAGTCGCCAGCGTATCTAGCGCTTGTTGCCACATTCCATCCGCTCGGTATGCGCGTGCCAAATCAAATTGGGCCTGAAGGCGTAACTCTTGATCATTGTTAGGCGATGCGATAAAATCCTGAAATTCTTTGCGCGCTGCGGCATAATCACCATAACGCAATTGATATTGTCCGTCATCAAGCTGTTCTAAAGGCGACAGCGTAGGAACAGCAGTTGCAGTAGGAGGTGGAATTGGGGTTACTGTAGGTATAGCATCAGTAGGAGGTACAGCAGCAGCACTCGAAACTTTCTCCTGAGCTGTTGTCGACGTTACCGACTCTGGTGTAGCGGTCGGAGTTGGTGTAGGCGAGTCATCCTCTCCACAAGCGGACAGAGCCAGAACGATAACCACTAAAAAAACTGTTTTTACAACCCTAGAAAACATAAAATCATGCAATTGACTAACACCCATCAAGAGGTGAAACCCAATATCAAATTTGAGAGCATATCGTGAATTTGGTATCATCGGTTTTGTTACACTATCGTAGTTCATATTACACATGTCACCCAGCATTTGATAAGTCTAAATTATCTGAACTACCAACTGTGTAGCCGAGATGGTAACACAAGATAAAGCATTGTGTAGTAACCCAATTAACGTTTGAGTTGTGATAAACGTTCCAAACAAAACGGTTCTTAAACTCATTTGTGAAGCGTAGCAGTAGGTCCTTCGCTCGCTCAGTGTGCTACTAATGAGAGTAAATTGCTACATTCAAAAAGTTTTGAACAAGGTAGATATCTGATGACAGCAAGTTTGCAACAAGAACAAGCCAGTGCCCTATCCGGGTACGAATTGGTGGTTGGCATGGAAGTCCATGCGCAAGCACTGACGCGTTCGAAAATGTTTTGCCGATGTGCAACCGACTACGCAGGTGCGCCGCCCAACACCCGAACATGCCCTGTTTGCTTGGGGATGCCAGGCTCGTTGCCGGTGATTAACCGGGCAGCAGTCGAGGCAACCATCAAAACAGGGTTGGCATTGCATTGCACCATCAATGAAACTGCTGTCTTTGCTCGCAAGAATTATAACTATCCTGACCTGCCCAAGGGCTATCAAATTTCTCAGTATGAGCTTCCACTATGTGAGCATGGCTGGATCGAGATCGATCTGCCAGATGGTTCCACCAAACGCATCGGAATTCGGCGTGTTCATCTAGAGGAGGACACCGGGCGCTCGATGCATCAAGGCATCTTTTCCTACATCGATTTAAATCGAGCTGGGGTACCGCTGATGGAAATTGTGTCAGAGGCAGATATCCACAGCCCGGATGAAGCCTATGCTTACATGACTAAGTTGCGTTCGATCTTACGCTATTTGGGTGTCAACAGCGGAGATATGGAGAAAGGCGCACTACGCTGCGAACCCAATATCAGTGTACGCACCTTCGCCCAGAAGGAACGTAATGAGTACGGGACCAAAGTCGAGGTAAAAAATCTCAATAGCTTTCGCTCCATGCGCAGCGCCATTGCTTTTGAATTGGAGCGGCAGGTTCGAGTCATCGAGAAAGGCGGAAAAGTAGAGCAGGTGAACATGGGCTGGGACGAGGACAAGCAAGTAACTGTGTTACAGCGCAGTAAGGAAAGTGCCCATGATTATCGCTACTTTCCCGAGCCAGATCTGCCGCCGCTGCGTGTCAGCCCTATCTATGTGGAGCAAGTGCGCCGTTCATTACCCGATCTAGCGGAGACCAAACGGGATCGCTACATGAACGAATGGGGCGTCCGCCGCATTGATGCAGAACTGATCTCTAGCGAGAAGTTGGTGGCCGAGTACTATGAAGCGGCAGTGGCTATTTACGGTAATGGCGAAGGTAAACCGCAACGTCTAGCGAACTGGCTCACGACCGAATTATTCCGCTTGCTTTACAGCGATGGATCAGGAACGGATCTCCGATCCATTGTTGATGCAAAGGTCAAGCCAGCACAGCTTGCAGCTTTGGTAAAATTAGTCGACGACAAAGCAATCAACCCAAATACAGGCAAGAAAGTGCTAGAGACAATGGTCGAGACTGGAGAAGAACCCAGCCAGATCATTCAACGGGAAGGTTTGGCAATGGTTAGCGACACCAGTGTCATTGATCAGGCCATTCAAGAGATCTTTACTAAAAGCGAAGCCGAACTCACTCGCTATCGCAGCGGCGAAGAGAAATTGTTCGGCTTCTTCATGGGGCAAGTCATGCGTGCAACCAAGGGCAAGGCCGATCCGGCATTGGCAAAGCAACGACTTGAGGAACTAATCAAGGGATAATATCTATGCCCAACCCTTCAGTTCGTGCAGCAATCGACTTTGGCATCAGCAACACTGATGCAATTGCGCAAGTAAATGGCGAATGGCGACGCTGGACCCAACCCTACGATGGCGATCCCGATCCAGACGATGTACACCGAATCCTTGCGAAAGGCGAGGTTGACCTTGGCTTACTCTCGCAATTGGCAGTCACGGGTGGACGCCACAAACTGTTACCAAGCACGATCGACCATTGCGAGATCGTGTCAGTTAACGAGGTGCAAGCCATTGGCCGAGGAGGGCGTGCGCTGGCACAATTGCCCGACAACCAGAAGCGTAAACCGGTGCTTGTCATCAGTGCCGGATCGGGGACGGCAATCATTGCGGCACGCGCTAAAACGGTTCAACATGTGAGTGGCACCGCCGTCGGTGGCGGTACGATGCTGGGACTCGGTCGCCTGCTGCTCGGCACTGTTGATCCGCTGGAAATTCAGCAGTTGGCAGAACAAGGCGACCCGAATGGCGTCGACCTTTCCCTGGCGGATGTGATTACTGGCCCAATCGGCTCACTACCCGCCAACGCAACAGCTGTAAACTTCGGGCGGTTGGCACGGTCTGTGACTCAAGCAAGCCGCCAAGACATTGCGGCTGGGATCATCAACCTGGTAGGGCAGACGATTGGGTTAATTGCAGTCAATGCTGCACATGCTCAGAGGATTGAACACATTGTCGTGATTGGTCATTTGATTGATATGAGTGGAATTCGCCGTGTGTTGGAGTCAGTCGGCATTTATTATGCGACTAAGATGTACTTACCTGAACATGCTGGCTTCGGTACAGCGCTCGGCGCATTGTTGAGTCTAGAAAAATAGGGCGCAGGCGAAGAGAGGACCGTGAAACTTTTTCGGTAAAACAAAACGACCAGCCACTTGAAATGTGGCTGGTCGTTTTGATCAAATTTACTGCATTGCGTCTAACGGAATGAGGACCGCATCTTCAGGAGCCGAAATTTCAGGCGCATCATTGAAATCGCTGGCATTATTGGTGACGTGCATCTCAAAGGTCGTCTTCTCTTTCGAGCGAGCCGGACGTGCACCACTGCCCATCGCTGCGAGTTGAATTACGGAGCTCATGTCCCAATTCATGTCCATCGTTTGGCCGTAAACATAGCCATCATCCAGACCGATCTGGGCAGTTTGCACCCAGTCCAAGCCTTGGGTCAGCATCGGCGCAACCAATTGCAACATACCAGCAACTTCGGCTGGGCTGGTGCTATCGAGTTGCGGAATATCTTGCCCGCTGTTCTTCAACATCTCAAAGACCATATTCAAAATCGTCTCATTGGTGAGCAAGGCATTGAAGTCAATTGTGCTTTGAATCTCCGCTACAGGCACACCATCTACTTCACTATCGTCCAGGCGCTCTAAAATGACGATGTTCTTAAGCGCATCTTGTAGATCTTTGTTTTCACTCAAGTTCGCTAGTGACATGCCCATCATCATTCCTGCCATTTGGGCCTGTGTCTGCTCGCTGGGGTTCGACATTTGATCCATTGCGCTGGCCATCTGTGTTTCCATCAACGTAGCAATGTCAATGCCATACCAACCGGTGGGAATATTCAAATCTGGCAACGCTGAAGAAATATCATCCAGGTTGATGTACATTACACCATCGACCAGACGAATCTCTATCGTGAGATCGCTTGGAATATCGATTCCTGCCTGCGAAGAAAGATACTCGGAAACTTCGTCACTGAGTTGAATATCCATGCCCATGTCAAAGGACATATGACTATAGACACCAGCGACCTTATCCATGTAATCCTTCATGAAGCCTTCCATGTCATCTGCCATTGACTCGGAAGCGTTCTTCATCATGTCCTGCATTTCCTGCATGAACGCTGTATCCACATAGAAATTCGTGTCAAGATTGATCTTACCGCTAGCATCTTTGATTGGGAAATTTGGTACATTCTGCAAGGAAAGCTGAATCTCACTGTTTTGTACCGATGACGAAACTTCCTTCATCGCCTCTTGAGACTGATGAAGCAGATCACAACTCTCTTGATCAAGGTCCCCACAAAAGACGTACGGGGTCTCGTCTGACTGTGCAAAGACAGCTGTCGGAGCCAGTGCCATCAGTAGAACCAGGAAAAGAATCAAAATTCGTTTCATCGTTTAATCCTCCCTCAAACTGAACAGAAATAGAATTTTAGGTATTTGCAAACGTAATTGGCCTATTAGCTAAAGGAAACTCCTTTGTATAATAGCATCCTAACACGGCTCACAAACTTTGTAAACTGTCTGCAAAATAGTTACCTTTAAGATTAGGTTAATAATTGAAGACCATTGGCAAAACTCTCTTGTCAATCTCTTGAAAGTGCTGTATAATTAGAGAGCAATGGTCAATTTGCAAAGTCAGTTGAACATCCTTCCAGAAAATGCATTGCTGGAACGTTATTCGATGGTATAAACAAGAGACGATTTTCGTCTCGAATGGTTACGTACGATTATTTGTAACCATTTCGTTTCTCTGACATTTTCTTGGTCCGTCGCACTTGAGTCAGAATCAAAGCTGCTTTGACACTTTGTTCACCAACTATCATGTAACGTTCAGAAGTAGTGTCTTCTAAAGATGGTGATGGCACAGTAACATTTTGTACGGAATAGCAAGATAGCCTCATCCTAAACCACAGTTGCAAATCAGAACAATGCTCTTCGTCTAAGCGATTTCAAAACAAAAAGAGTTCCCTTGAAATCGGCTGAGCCATTGCAAAAAGCTTTAAATTTGGGTGATCTGGTTTATTCAATAACCCTAGCAAACAAATGGATTCAGTATGGATTGCCACAGACTTTGTTGTTGAAACTGTAGCATTTTGTTAGTTAGGGATTCCTATTCTGTAGGAAATTTTGAGTAAATTTGGTTTGTTTCTCTTTTAGAGAACGGGGTTGACGAGGGATAAACGTAGTATTGAATAGTTGGGAAAGAAGCTATGGATCTATAGGTAACCTTACTGGTAGATTGTTCTTGCTTCTGCGGAGTCTGTTCACTAGTGATTCGTACATTCCGAATTGTTGATATCTTTCTTGCACAGCGTCTTCTGCGCCATGCCACAAGGCTAAATCCGGCGCAGTCGCTTACCTGTCCTCGACCTTCGTTATGGCGAGCACTGCTTCCCATAAATCCACTAGATGATGCGAAAACGTTTACCTATATTTTAGACCAACGTGATAATAGTGTAGCACGTGCTGGCCTGCTACAAGCTAGAAAACGCCCAGGGCGACCCGAGGCAGATGTGACTCTGCTTGCGCCCCGGCTCGATGCTAAGTATGGTCATCCTGCGATCTGGCAGAAATTGCTTGCCCACTTTACACAAACAGCCGTTCAACTGGGTGTCAGTCGCATTTATATCTCTGCACCAGATGAGCCGACCATCTCTCACACCCTGAACAGCGTGGGGTTTCGAGCCTATTCTCGACAGACAGTATGGCGTTTGACAGGCGCATTGCCCGAAAAAGCACCCAAGTTGGACTACAACCAGCTACGTCTGCAATGTATCGGCGATGAATGGGGATTGACACGTCTTTACGCCCAATCCACGCCCAAAGCTGTGCAACTAGCGGAGGGCGCTCACAGCGATCGGGAGGTGAGTGCACCGCTCCTGGATCATCGCATTTCGGGCAGCAGTAAGAGCTATGTGCTGGTTGAAAATGGGCGGATCAACGGCTGTGTGCAAACCGTCGTGGGAGCGTTTGGTGCCTGGCTAACATTGTGGGTAGATACCCGACAGCCAGCACCACAGCGGATTCACCTCTTGCTACAGCAAGGCATCACCTCGGTCCATGAAGTGAATTGCAACCTTCCGGTCTATATTGGCGTAGATGAATACCAAGGAGGCATTGCACCGATCTTGGTTGAGTACGGGTTTGCACCCTTTACTGATGTGGTCAAAGCGGTAAAACAGACCATGCAGCCGATCCGGGAAGGGATTCGGTTGCGCATGCCCATCCTTGAAACGTTACCCAGTGTGCCCTCGGCACCTTATCATCGGCAAGTTAATGCAATTGATACTTTGTTGGAACTCCAAGGAGTAGCAAAACGTTTTGAAATTGTATCGTTGGCAGGTAACTGTTCACGTGATTCTCACTTGTCCCAGGAATGAAATTGGTGACCAATCTTGGGTGAGTAACAGTTATCTATAAAATAAAAGCGCTTGACGAGAATTGCAGTCTATCACTTGAATTTGAACCTAAAGAGCGACTCGTAAAGCGATCTTTAATCAAATTAGGAGCATACGTTGTCATACCATTCACCTGTTGTTGACGACATCGCATCTGAATCAAACCAATTAACACCTGTAAAATCAACGAAACCAACTGTGACATCTAGTACATTGAATAGTCCAACTCATAGTGCACACACAACTTCAGCAGACACGCCTCATCGTTCCACTACCTTGCAGATTAGTGATGACCTCGATTTGCTGCTCAACATCCTGCCTGATCGCATCTGTCAAGCGCTTCGTCAGTCGGAGCGTATTGCAGAATTGATCGAAGTGATTCTCGACCTGGGCAGATTGCCAGAAGCGCGCTTTGCCTCAGGCGAAGATGTGCTAAGCAGCGAAGAGATCACATCCGACGACCTGCAAATGGTGATCAGCCGTGTCGGTGACTTTGGTGCAGACAATCGCGCTGGAATTGAGCGCACATTACATCGTATTTCAGCGATGCGCAATCGCAAAGGTCAGATCATCGGTCTTACCTGTCGCGTGGGACGCGCAATTTATGGAACGATTGAAATTATTCGTGATATTGTAGTCAGCGATAAGAGCATCCTGCTGTTGGGGCGGCCAGGCGTAGGTAAGACAACCTTACTGCGCGAAGCAGCACGCGTGCGCGGTGAAGCAAGACGCGTGGTAGTGGTAGACACCAGCAACGAAATCGCAGGAGATGGTGATATCCCCCATCCAGCGATTGGACGCGCACGACGCATGCAGGTGCCAAATCCAAACTTACAACATGAAGTGATGATCGAGGCAGTGGAAAACCATATGCCCGAAGTGATCATCATTGACGAAATTGGACGTGAGTTGGAAGCAGCCGCAGCGCGTACGATTGCCGAGCGCGGCGTCCAACTAGTCGGGACAGCGCATGGCATTACCCTAGAAAACCTGCTGATGAACCCGACGCTCTCCGATCTGGTCGGTGGCATCGACTCGGTGACGCTTTCCGATGAAGAGGCAAGGCGCCGTGGTACGCAGAAGAGTGTGCTGGAGCGCAAGGCTCCTCCGACCTTTGACGTCCTAATTGAGATTCAGGATCGTCAGCGCATGGCCATCCACAATGATGTTTCCGCCGCAGTCGATTCGCTCCTGCGCGGACGCCCCTTGCAACCAGAAGTTCGCTATCTGGATAGTCAAGGCAATGTGCGCATCGAACGAGCCCCTGAACCTGCACCCGGCTATCGGCGCAGCGAGGGAACGAGCTTTGGTCGGCAGAAGCCAACCCGCGATCACGGCGAGACGCACCGAACGGCAACGCCATCCATGGCACCGACGCAATGGGAGTATACAGACGTAGGCTTTGACGAGGAAGAATCTCCGGTCTATGTGGCGGAAGCCAACCAGGATGAGCAAACACGTCGCAAGACTGTTCGCATCTATCCCTATGGGGTGGGGCAGAATCGTCTGCGCGATGCGGCTTCTTCGCTGGGTGTGCCAATTCAGTTGGTGGATACGCTCAGTGCTGCTGATGTGGTTGTGACGCTGAAGAATTATTACCGCCAGCAGCCACAGCCACTGGCCGAAGCCGAACGGCGCAGCATACCGGTCTATATCCTGCGCAGCAACACTTCCTTACAGATGGAGCAGGTTTTGGCCGACATCTTCCAAATGAGTGTCAATACTCGGGATGCCTTTAGTGAGGCGATGCGCGAGACCCAAGATGCGATTCAGAGTGTATTGAACGGGGCCGATGGCTTCGAGCTGAGTCCACAATCGGCGGCAATCCGCAGCCAGCAACATCAACTGGTGCGGGCAGCCAACTTGGTTAGCCACAGCTATGGACGAGAACCCCATCGTCGGGTGCGCATCTTCCGCAAGTAAGAGAAACGGTTGCAGAGTTTCTGTTCTTGCATCCTGAATGTAAGCGACTACAATTACATCACTAAAATTCAATAGAGAGGTGAGGGGCGAAGCATACACCCTCACCTCTCTTTGTGCCAGGAAGAGTTATGTTTATCACCTTTGAGGGTCCCGATGGCGGAGGGAAGAGTACACAAATTCGCTTGTTGGTCGATGCGCTCCAGGCACGTGGCATACAAGTAGTCGCCACACGCGAACCAGGAGGAACCGAGATTGGCAACGCTATCCGATCCCTGCTCTTGAATCCCTTATATACTGAAATGAACGCCCGTACCGAGGCACTGCTCTACTTCGCCGCCCGAGCACAACTGGTTCATCAAGTCATTCAACCGGCTGTACAGCAAGGGCAAATCGTACTTTGTGACCGTTATGTCGATAGCAGCTATGCCTACCAAGGCTACGGAAGAGGTCAATCGATTGAACTGCTGCGCCAGCTTGCAAAGATCGCCACCGCTGGATTAATGCCAGATCTAACCCTTTATTTGGACATAGAAGCCGCCGAAGGAATTCGCCGCAAACATGTGGAGATCCGTGACCGTTTCGAACAGCAGGACGTGCTCTTCCACGAGACCGTACGTCAAGGCTATCAAGAGTTAATCGCGGCAGAACCGTCCAGATGGGTAGTGATCGATGCAGCACAATCGATAGAATCTATTCATGAGCAGATTGTAGCTTGCGTACTGCAACGGCTGCCAGGTTACGCTAAAACTTGACCGGCACTTTACACTCAAGACGTATCAAAAGCCAGACATTTCCTGCATACGTTTATGCAAAAGTGGCGGTCAAGTTGGCACGGCTTCGTAGTTACAAGGGTAATTCGTCAGAATTCTCTATTCACAGGAAGCCAGAGTGCCGAAGTTCGACAGGGTTATGCTACACTATATAGTTAGCTCAAAGGTGCGCTGACTGGTTGTTAACCCAAACATCTGGCGAATCAGCAAAAAATTCAAATTTTAGGAGAAATAAAATGGCAAAAAAAACTCGTATCGCCATTAATGGCTTTGGCCGCATTGGCCGTCAGGTAACAAAGGCTCTCAAGGAACGATATAAGAGTTCGTTCGACCTTGTAGCCGTGAATGATTTGGGCGACGTTAATGTCAATGCCCACATGTTTAAGTACGACTCCAATTATGGTCCCTACAAAGGCAGTGTCAGCGTCGATGGTGGCGACCTTCTCATTGATGGGGATCGTGTCAAGGTACTGGCCGAACGTGATCCAAGCAAATTGCCATGGGGCGATCTCGGCGTCGAGTTGGTAGTGGAAAGCACTGGTCTCTTCACCGCCAAGGAAAAAGCAGAATTGCATCTAGCCGGCGGTGCCAAGAAGGTTATCATTAGCGCTCCCGCCAAAGGGGATGTCAAGACCTTTGTCATGGGCGTCAACGAGAAAGAATATGAGCCGGCCAAGCACCACGTTGTGAGCAACGCAAGTTGCACCACCAATGGTCTGGCCCCGGTTGCCAAAGTGCTCCACGAGAAGTTTGGCATCGAAAAAGGCATCTTGACCACAGTCCACGCCTACACCAACTCCCAACGTCTACTTGATTTGGCTGCACCCGACCTGCGCGATGCACGTGCCGCGGCGCTCAACATTGTACCTTCTTCGACAGGCGCTGCCAAAGCAGTAGGCTTGGTAATTCCATCCTTACAGGGCAAATTCACTGGCATGGCTTTCCGCGTGCCGACATCAACGGTTTCGGTTGTTGACTTCACCGCCATTCTTGGTCGCAACACGACAGTTGAAGAGATCAATGCCGCCATGAAGGAATACGCCGAAGGTGCCATGAAAGGCATTCTGGCTTATACCGAGGAACCCCTGGTCTCGATGGATCTCAAGGGCAACACTCATTCCTCGATCTTCAGCGCAATTGATACGCTGGTGATCGGTGGCAATATGATCAAAGCGATTGCCTGGTATGACAACGAATGGGGCTATAGCGTGCGCGTCACCGATCTGGCGAAGCATATTGCGGATGCCGGAATCTAATTTGAATTGCGAATGGCAAGTTGCGAGTTTTGAAACCGATTGTGACTGTTTCTCGCAACTCGCAATTCGCAACTCGCAATTCACAATTCACTATGAACAAACAAACCATCCGTGACATAAACTGGACGGGAAAACGGGCGTTGGTTCGAGTAGATTTTAATGTGCCGCAAGACGACACCGGTGCCATTACCGATGATGCGCGTATCCAGGCTGCATTGCTAACCATCAACTATCTGTTGGAGCATGGCGCGGCAGTTGTCTTGATGAGCCACCTGGGACGCCCCAAGGGTGGACCCGATCCCAAATACAGTATGAAGGTGACTGCCGACCATTTGGCGACATTGATTAAAGCGCCAGTTGCCTTTTGTCCA
The DNA here is from genome assembly GCA_046328715.1 of Caldilineaceae bacterium. GTDB lineage: Bacteria > Chloroflexota > Anaerolineae > Caldilineales > Caldilineaceae > JAXLWB01. Next base: position 55,452 of record JAXLWB010000017.1, read on the forward strand.
CAAACAATTGGACCCGAAGCAGAATCGGCAGCAGCTTCTCTCAAAGCCGGTCAAGTTCTTGTTTTAGAAAACACTCGCTTTGACAAGCGGGAAGAAAAGAACGATCCAGCCATGGCCGAGGCGTTGGCCAAACTGGGTGATGTGTTCGTCAACGACGCCTTTGGCAGCGCCCACCGGGCCCATGCCAGCACAGCCGGTGTTGCCAACTATCTGCCTGCCGTGGCCGGTTTTCTGATGGAGAAGGAACTTGAGTACTTGGGTGCTGCACTCGATCAGCCAAAGCGTCCCTTCATTGCCATCATGGGCGGGGCCAAGATCAGCGACAAGATCATCGTGATCAAGAGCTTGCTGGCCAAAGTCGATGCCATTCTGATTGGCGGCGGCATGGCTAATACTTTCCTCGCCGCCCAGGGACAGAGCATGGGCAAAAGTCTGGTCGAAGGGGAGGCAGTTGAGACAGCCAAGTCGTTGCTCAGTGAAAGCGGCGATAAGATTCAGTTGCCAGTCGATCTGCGGGTTGCGTCTTCATTTTCTGCGGATGCAGAAAGCAAGGTCGTGAGTGTAGATGAAGTGCCTACGGATTGGATGGCGCTCGATATTGGCCCAGCCACGATTGCTCACTATTCCAATCGACTGGCCGGAGCCAAGACCGTGGTTTGGAACGGGCCTATGGGTGTCTTTGAGATGGCACCCTTTGCCAAAGGCACATTTGCAATTGCCGAAATTCTGGCCGGTCTACAGGGTGCAACCACTGTGATTGGTGGCGGTGACAGCGCCGCGGCAGTACGCGATGCAGGTGTCGAAGCAAAGATGAGCCACGTGAGCACAGGTGGCGGTGCCAGCTTAGAGTTTCTCGAAGGGAAAGTACTGCCAGGCGTGGCCGTACTTAAGGATAAATAGTACAGGGTGCAGGATGCAATAAGCAGCCTGATGCGTGAAGTTTTATTGAAACTTCACGCATCACGGCGCATGATCTAAACATCAGCAAATTGCATCTTGCCTCCTGCACCCTGCATCTCTTGTAACATGAACATTTTTCAACGTCTTTTCAATCTTTTTACTCCCAAAGGTTCTTCTACCACTCGCCATTTCCCGATCTATGTGTTAAGCCACCGCTGCAAAGAACCACTTATGGGGCAAGTAGACACCATGAATGAGTTGAGCCTGACCGAAGATGGCGAATATGCCTACTTTGTCAGAAAAGTATTGCACACTTCGGGTCGCAGTCGCTGTTTTGGACAGGTTGAAGTGCAGCTTTGGTTCAATAAAGATCGGCAACTGATGGCGCATGAAGAATTTGGCGGTCGTTGGTTGAGCGAAGAGGAATATCAGATCGAGTTGGCGCGTTTCAATGCTCCTGCCCCAACTCCCGATGTAGCAACCGAGCCCACGGAAAATGCATCTAGCGACACCACTTTGTGAGCCGACAAAAGCCTAGCTGCACCCATTGACCGACTTTTGAATGAATCATACCCATCCAGTTGTTCGAGTAAGATTGCAGGTTCTTCGTGTCTCAATTACTCCCAATTTTTCTCAATATCCTGTTGCCAGTCTTCAGCTTGGTGGCAGTAGGATATGTGGCTGGTCCTCGCCTACAGATTGAGGCACGTTCTCTCTCTCGTTTTGCCTATTACATCCTGGTTCCGGCCTTTGTATTTGGACAATTTAGCACAGCAGAAATTCGCGCCAACTTGGCCTTTCGCATGGCGCTATACATGATTGTCGTGACCTTGGGTGGCGTCTTGGTCTCGCTGATTGTGGCCTGGCTGCGTGGGGCGTCGATCCAGATGCGTGCATCGTACGTGTTAGTGGCAGCCTTTGGCAACGTGGGCAACTTTGGCCTGCCCATTATTCAATTCAAGCTCGGTGACAGCGGTATTTTGCCTGCCACCTTTTACTTTCTGATTGGCATCACCTTTGGCTTTATTGTTGGCGTCACAGCAGCTACCTGGCATAAAGGCAGCGGGCGAGGGGCGATCTGGTCAGCGTTTACCACACCAGGCGTAGTTGCCCTGCTACCTGCACTCTTCTTCAACGGATTCGGGATTGCGCCTCCTCTGTTTCTTACCCGTGCGGTGAGTTTGTTAGCCAGCGCCATGGTACCAGTGATGCTGGTTACCTTGGGCATTCAATTGGCTGGCATGGGACGCCCCAAACTTTTGGACGGCGATGTGATCTTGATTAGTCTCATCCGCCTCCTGGCTGGACCCGCCTTTGCAATACTGCTGGCTTCCTGGTTTGGTTTGAGTGGTGTGGAGCGGGGAGCCGGAATCATTCAAGCCAGCATGCCCGCAGCCGTTCTCACCTCGCTAATTGCCCTCGAACACGATCTTCTGCCTGATTTTGTCACTACCACTGTCCTCTTTTCCACCCTCTTAAGCGCAGTTACACTTACCCTAGTATTGGCGATGCTATAGAAGACACTATATGTTACGGGAAGATTCCAACGTGCAATAGGGAAACCGGCACCTACAGTGCTTTTATCGAATCAGTATCATGTCTAGTTCCCAGAGATGATACCAAGCGCTTAAAAAACTACCTGTGCCAGCTTTCAATTCGCTATATGATGAAAATTCCAGACAGCCGCTACTGTTCAGTACCATCCGTATTTGTAAGGAGCAAGGAGAAAAGATACAACATTTTGACGTAAAAAAATATTGCTGTTTGTGATATTCTGAACAAATAAATTGTCTAAGAACGCCTATTTACGTTTAGATCGCCATGGTAACTTATAAACTTAGTCCTATTTTCCTCCTCGATTATCCGTTCACCGCAGTAGCACCTCCTCAAGCCGTCGCAGCAGCTACTGTTACTTTTAGTGGGGTTCAGTCTCCAAACAGCTTATTTTGGGTTTGCTAAATCGCTACCTGGTGGTTCCGCAGACTTCTGAGCCTTTGCTGTCAAAGGTAGAGATGAAACCAAATATCAAATAATATGTACTACAAAATACAGCTTTATCAGTCAAGAGAAGACAAGAATGTGTACAAAACGATTTAAAAGCAGGGCAGGTTGGCTTGATTTTAGGAGAGAACAAACGATGAGAAATACGCTCCGAGGGCCATCCTATTTATGGATGCGTAGGATTTTACGTCACTTGTTTGGTCTGCTTCTCACGCTGCTGATCACGGCCAGCTTTGCTGCTGCCAGACCTGCCGAGACCGTGTTGGCCCAAGTGCCCTCTGGTTTTATTGATGAGTTGCTCACAACGGTTTCTGGCCCAACTTCCATGGCCTTTACCCCTGATGGCCGATTGCTAATTACACAGCAAAACGGACAACTTCGCGTCTTTCAGAATGGTGCCCTGCTGCCAAACCCTGCTGTCGACCTGCTCGACCCTAACCACGATGGCAACTATGCAGATAGTCTGATCTGTAATGATACCGAGCGGGGTGTTTTGGGTGTTGCCATTGATTCTGGGTTTGCCACGAATCATTACGTGTATCTCTACTATACCTACGACAAATCGCACATCAATGTTGACGGTGTCTGCCCACGTCGCGCTTCGAATCCAGAAAATCCAACCAATCAGGTTGGGCGCTTTGTCCTTTCTGATGATAACCAGATCGACCTGGCGAGCCGAACTGTATTGTTGAGCAATATTGAAAGTAATAGCGGTAACCACAATGGTGGCGACCTGCATTTTGGAGCCGATGGCTATCTCTATATCAGCGTTGGCGATGGGGGAATTCCACCTCAGCCCAGTGCTATTCCAGCTCTTAACGCTCAATTGACCACACATCTGAACGGCAAAATTCTGCGCATCGCCACAGACGGTTCGTTTCCAGCCACCAATCCCTATGCCTCAGCGAGTGACGTTCGCCATTGTGGCGATCCAGCAGGAATGCCCAGTGGCAGTGGTCCTTGTGGTGAGGTCTTTGCTAAAGGGTTGCGCAATCCCTTCCGATTTACATTCCAACCAGGGACGAACAATTTCTATATCAACGATGTCGGTCAAAATCAATGGGAAGAGATCAACCAAGGTGCGTCAGGGGCCGACTATGGCTGGCGCTTACGCGAAGGACCATGCCCTTACCCACCGCTGGGAGGCTCTGGTTGCGGTACCGATCCCGATCCGAACGACACAGCGCCTCTGTATACCTACAATCACTCTTCGGGCTGTTCAGCCGTGACCGGTGCAGCTTTCGTACCAAGTGGCGTTTGGCCTGCGCCTTATGCCGGCGCCTATCTCTACGCTGACTACGTCTGTGGTAAAATCTATCAGTTGACGCAAGTGGATCCCTATACCACCGGCGAAGGAGGTGCCTATCAATTCCACTATGTGGGCGCAGACACCTTCACAACACCGAATAACCTAGCCCCGGTGGATATGCTCTTTGGCCCCTATGAATCGACCCAGGCGCTCTACTATGCTGCCTGTCCCAAGAACAACGACTGTGCCACCGGCGGCCAGATCCGGCGCATTCGCTATACAGGCAATGCCAACCGTGCCCCCACAGCGCGCATCCAAGCCAATCCTACCACAGGGCCAGCTCCTTTAACCGTCGATTTTGATGCTTCGGCCAGCAGCGATCCGGATGGCGATACGCTGACCTACAGTTGGGATTTTGGCGATGGTGCAACATCTGCAAATAACAGCAGTTCAACCATTCAACATACCTACTCAGATACTGGCAGCTACCAGGCCAGTGTAACCGTCAAGGATAGCAATAATGCCGTCTCGGATCCCGCACCTATCATGATTGAAGTAGGCAATACGCCGCCTGTACCTTCGATTCTAGCTCCCACAACCGATCATCGCTTCTTTGTGGGGGAACATCTCACGCTGGTAGGTGCAGCCACCGATCAAGAAGACGGGAACCTGGCAGATGCCAAACTCACTTGGCAGATCATTCAGCATCATGTAGATGCACTCAATATTGCCAATAGCCATACACATCCCTGGTTGCCAGCAACCACTGGAAACAACATTCAGATCATTACGCCGGATATGGAAGATAGCTACGCCTATAATAGCTATCTGGAACTGATCCTGAAAGCCACAGACTCGTTTGGTGCCTCAACCGTAATTACCCAGGCATTGCTTCCTAAACATGTAGATTTGCTCTTTAATACTGAACCAGGCAGTTTTGTGTTACAAATCGGCCTGATTTCAACCTTCACACCACGCACGATTACTACCTGGGCCAACTCACACATTGTGATTGGGGTCCAAAGTCCTCAAACCTGGCAAAACAAGAGTTATAAGTTCGTCTCCTGGTCGGATGGTGGGCTGCAACAACATGCGATTTTCGCTCCACATGAAGATGGTGCCTATCTAGTGACGTTTGCTGAAGATGCCACGCCAACGCCTACGTTGACGGCCACTTCTACCCCAACGACAATACCTTCCGAGACACCAATCGCTGAAACACCTGCCACAGCGACGAGCACACCCGCCACCCCGATTGTTACTACGCCAACGCCTACCGCGACGGCGTCACCATCTCCCACCGCGACCGGCACAGCAACACCGACTGCGACACCGCCGACCGAAGAAACTTCAGTTCCTCCATTGCTGACAATCACTGGCGAAACAGTCGGTGCGGCAGGCAGCGAGTTTACATTCCACGGCAGCCATTACCCAGCCCACAGCAGCGAGGTGGTGACACTCGCCTTAGTCAATCAAGTCGCTGCGGGAGTTCGTGACGTGCAGACCCTTGGCTCCATTCAAAGTGATGGGCAAGGTGAGTTGTCCTTCACACTTGTCACCAATGTAAACACAGCAGAGGGTCTTTACCGCGTTCAGGTGGGTGAGGGCAGTGCTACCAGTGCAGACTTCACGATTGATAACAGCCAGCCTGTACGCCGACCAGCACGAGTGGGAGTGGTGTTAAACACAGTCTATCAATACTACTTTCCCTTTGTTGAGCAATAGAAACTGAGCCTAGCGCTTTTAAACAACCAATCGCATCGCTTGTTCCTGATAAATAGACTTGTCATTCCCGTAGATTCTCTACGGGAATGACAGAATGGCCCACGAGGCTTTTACTCAATTTTCGGTCGTCCAAGTCTGTCACGCGCAAGAATGAGCTATTACCTCGATTTTTGCTTTCTCCGCAACTCATATCTCATCTATATGAGTCTTCTTTTCATTAGCTACTTAACAAAATTTTCGTAAGCCAATCCCTAAAACTGTAATACTGGCAAACCAAAAACTTACATATTTCTTTATAATCTTACGAATTTCAAACACTTAAGCATGTTTAGAATCTTATAAATGTCTCTGTTGTTAATGCTGATTATTTGGAATAATGGTAGATAAATAATGAATCTACCTGTTCGTCTTTCAATTCTGAAAGCTACAGCGTTGGAGCAGGGAATTTGGAAAATGAAAGCAAAATTTGTACTACGAAAGCGAGCCCTGATTGTTCTACTCATTCTGATTTTGGGCAGCGTGAGTGTTTCAATGGCAGCACCTAGCTTTGACAACAGCCTTTCACCTGGAGTCGGCTACGATCCATTAAATGCGGCAGAACAACAGCGTGCACTCAATATGGCGTTAGGCAATGCCGGCGGTGTCAGCGGCGGCATCAATGGATCGGGTGTACGAAGTGAGATCTTGCTGGTCGAACGTCATCAAGAGTCCAAGGATATCTATCGGCAGGGGGTATGGCCGCGGCGAGCCGATGTTTACGTCTACAACTATGATGCGAACACCTTGGAACATCGCGTTGTAAATCTTGCCAGCAACACCATCGATGTTACCGAAGTCTTTTCAGGTGTCCAACTTCCCCCGACTGCGAACGAAATTCAGACCTCGATTGATCTTGCCTTTAATGCTCCCCAATTCCATAGCGATTTAGCGGCCTGGTACAAAAAATTAAAGGGAGAAGAACTCGTTTCCTTTGATCAACTGGCATCCAAGGCCTTTATTTTTCATGCTAGCGCCATGGGCACTGCAAATGTTGGCAACGCAAAAGTTTGTGGCATTGAACGTTGTGTCCAATTGATGGTTTATACCAAGGACATGATTGCATTCGAACAATCGCCTATTGTCAATTTGTCATCGCAACAGCTCGCTACAGTGTTGCAGCCTGGACAGTAAAAGCAAACCAAATCAGGACCTACGCTTTGTCGGTTCAACGAGTCAACCCTTCGCAGGGCATACTTGACCCATTTATGAGTGACAGGCGTATGTCCGCAGTATAGAACGTGGCAATTTTGCCGGATAGAACGCTTTGAAGGACCTTGAAGTATGTTCAATACCCATGTCGATGGCTTAAATCAATCTCAACGAAGATTTCTTCGCTATTTTTTGCTCGTGTTGCTGGTACTGACAGGAATCGCAGTTGCATTTGTTGGCTATCAGCAACTCATGGCGCAGGCAGGCGCAAACTGTAGCGGTCAGTATTTTATCGACCAGGTGCTCCCTACAGGTGCACGCTGGCAAATGTGCTGGGAAGCGCGCCAATTGGAGGGAGTCGTTCTCTACGATGTCTACTACACGCCAGTCGGCAATGCTACACGTAAGGTATTAGCCCAGGCAAATCTGGCACAAATTCACGTTCCCTATGATGACAATGGTGCCCGCTACCATGATTCAACCGACAGCGGCTTAGGCGGCTCTTATTTGACCGACCTCACCGGCTTTGATTGTCCTGGCGGTACATTGCTACAAGACGTGGGTCGCAGTATTCTCTGTCTACAAGTGCAAAGCCGAGGCTATGCCTACAAATACACCACCTCTGGCGTAAACCAGGGTCTGCAGGGCTACCAAATGCGGCTATTTAGCATTTCTCATGTAGGTGAGTACAACTATATTGCACAATGGGACTTCTCCGACGACGGTGCGATCAAGCCCCAGGTGGGTGCCACAGGCAAACTACAACGGTTAGGTGCCTATGTCGACGATCTGCATGGTTGGCCGCTGCGCACTGAGGCAGGCCAAGTTGTTCGTGGCGTATCCCACACCCATAACTACTACTGGCGGCTCGACTTTGACCTTGGCGACAAAACCAACGACCTAGTTGAAGAGATCAACTTCATGCCTGCCAACCTCAACCAAGAGCGCACCATCAGTGTGACTCAATTTCTCACCGAAGCAGCCCGCTCGCGCAATCCCGACTTGATGCGTTCCTGGCGCATCCGTGACAAAGCCATCACCAACAGTGACGGCCACTATATCTCCTACGACATTGTTCCATCCGGTGGCGCCACTCACTACCAGGGGCCAGATTACGAGCCGTTCACTTTTAATGATTTCTATGTGACCGTCTACAACCCATGCGAGAAGTTTGTCTCGCACAACCCGCTTCCCTGTATGGCCAACGTATCTGATTTTGTCAACGGGGAAAATACGGATGGAAGCGATTTGGTTGTTTGGTACGGCATCAATTTCCATCACCTGGTGCGCGACGAAGACGAAAACTTTATGCCGGCCCACTGGGACAACTTTACACTCTCGCCACGTGATTGGACAGCGACCAACCCGCTCGACGCACTAAGCACACCGATTACGGGTACGACAACACCCATCGTCACACCGACTGCAACCAATACGGTCGTTCCTACAGCAACAGCGACGCGCACATTGACACCGACAAGCACAGCAACGGTCGCCGCAACCGCGACGCGTACACTGACGCCTGTTGCCTCATTGACAGCAACACGTACGCCAACACCCACGAACACGTCTACTGTGGCAGCAACACCGACACGGACAGCAACGCCAACAATCACCCCAACGCCTGGACTGGTTTCCTGTACGGTCTATACAAGCACCAATGTACCGGCCCCCTTACCCAATGGCACATTTAACGTGACCTCAACCTTAAATGTACCGAATGCGGTCACTATTTCCGATGTCAATGTCAATGTCAACATGGCACACACCTACATCGGCGATCTGACATTCATCCTGACACAACAAAGCACGAACAAGAGTGTCACGATCATCGATCGACCTGGCAATCCAGCCACCAGCTTCGGCTGTGCCTATGACAACATTGTGGCAACCTTAGGCGATGAAGCGCTGTTACCAGTTGAGAGTCAATGTAATCAGACAATCCCGTCAATCAATGGCTCCTTCAAACCCAACAACCCGTTAAGTTTGTTTGATGGTGGACAAAGCAACGGTATCTGGACGTTGAAGGTGATCGACAACGATCCCTATTCAGACTCGGGCACGTTGAACAGTTGGGGTCTACAAATTTGCAAGGGCGGCGAAGCTCCGGTGGGCGCAGCGATGTCAGATACATCCACCCAACTGATCGCCTCGGATCAGGTTCCCGCCGAGACCGAGAAGGGAGAGCTATCTAACAGAATCTTCCTGCCAGTGGTAACACGGTAATCCAATTGCACTTGCGATAAAAGACGGCGGCACCGGATGGGTGCCGCCGTCACATTTTAGAAGGAAATCACAGTTCCTTGCTCTAGAGATTGACGAGTGCCATTGGCTAAGGCGACAGCCAAACGAGCCTGCTCCGGATGACCAATCTGTGGTTGAATGCCTTTGCGGACACATTCTACAAAATAGGCGACTTCTGCTGACCAGGCGTCTCCATTGGCGGCTGGTTTGCTCTCTAGAGGGTAAGAAAGATCCGATTCGTAAACCATCAACGAATTCAGACCACTTCCCTCTTCTACACTCACACCGCCTGCTTTGAAGTTGTACTCGACCCGACCATTTTCGCAGAGCACTGCCAGCGACATGCTAAAGGGATAGCCTTGCGGCAGCAGCGCCGAAGCTTCGATCATAGCGCTGGCAGATCCATAGTCAACTGTGGTCAACATATGGTTCCAACTTCCTTCATCGGTTTGTTGGCCGCGGGCATAGACTGTCTTTGGCTCACCCAAGAGCCAATTGAGCGCATCCAAGTCGTGAATCATCAGGTCGAGTACGGCACCACCACTTTTGTCGGGCTGCGTAAACCAGGAGGACCAAGCGGGTCGCTGCGAGAGACGGGTTGCCACTGCGCTGAATGGCCGTCCCAGCGCACCGCTGTGAACAAATTCAACCAGTGCCACATACTCTGGCCAGAAGCGCAATGTCTGGCCAATCATCAGCAAACTGCGGCTCTTTTGCCAGACGACGATCAGTTCATCGCACTCCGCAACCGTGAGGGCAAAGGGCTTTTCGAGCAAAACATGTTTGCCAGCCTGCAAGGCAGCCAACAACGTTGCTTTATGCAAATAGGTCGGTAATGTGATTGAGACGGCGTCGATCGACGGGTCATTGAGAATCGAAAGATCGTCCGTCGTGGGTATACCACCGACTTCATCGGTGAGCTTCTTTGCATTCTCCAAGCTGCGCGAAGAGATGGCAGCAATCTTTATACCATCGATCTTGGCGTAGCCGCGGGCGTGTGTCCCACCCATAAAACCAGCACCGAGAATTCCAACATTCATCCAAATGCTCCTTAATCACTTATGCTGCGCAAAGAGGCAAAGGCGCAATAAAGCCTTTGAAATCTGTATCGCCTTCCTTTGCACTTTTGCATCCTTGCAGCTTTGCGTTAAAAATGTGTGCCTACCATGAGCTTTACCACATGGCCATAGCGCGTGCAGGGCCACCCGAGCTGCCTTGAATTTTGGGCACACCGATGACCAGCATTGCCCCACTCGCAGGAATCGCTTCCAAATTGGCCAGACATTCGATACCCCAGCGATTGGTGGGCAAAAAGGCCATATGCGTGGCAAAATTCGGCGACGGGCCAAAGTCAAGGCTCAGCGTGTCAACGCCGATACCGACAACCTCCCGTTCGTGAACCAACATCTGCGCCGCCTCAACGCTAAAACCAGGGAATTGTGCCACGCCACTGGCATCAATATTGACGTAGTCGGCACTGGATCCAATGCGTGAGGCCCAGCCCGAAGCCATAAAAACGGCGGCATCTTTGGGAAGACGGCCATGGACCCTCTCCCAGGCGAGGATATCATCAGGCGTGACTTGGCTGGCATGTTCCTTCTTGACTTTTTCACCGATGTTGATCACCGCGATTGATGCAACCAACGACTGCAACGGAATCTGATCGGTATACAGACCTGTCGGTGAAACGTGATAGGGCGCATCCAAATGGGTGCCACAGTGATCACTAACGGTGTAGCGATTGATCGAAACGTGATTGGCCTCGTGCGTGGCAAAAGGGGTCTCAACCTTGAAGGTGGGCAAGGAAGGGAATACCGGGGATGTAGGGCTGAGCGTATGGGTGAGATCGACAATATGGGAGAAATTTAAACTTCGGGAAGCCGAGCGAGGGCGGTCATCGACAACACCGCCGCCAGCACGCTCCACAGCCTGCTCAGGAAAGGGCATGTTTTTTAAAAGCGATAGGAGTTTGGGTGGACACATAGGATGGTTCCTTTCTGAACGGCAGTTACAACTATCGCCAAAGAATCAGCAGTAGCGTACCACCTGATCAAGGGTGAATTAGGCAAAATCGGTGACGCTATTGTATTGCACAGGCAGCGATCGTGCAATCGGCCCATCGTTTGAGGTATACTCACGACAGAGCCGTAGGTCTTAATTGCTTTTACCCACTTTGCCCAACAAAGGTACTTTTATGGAATTGATCATCACTGAAGATTATGCCAGCCTCAGCCGCGCCGCTGCGGATATTGTTTGTAACGCCGTTTCCGCCAAACCCAACGCAGTCGTCGTGCTGCCCACCGGTAGTTCACCAGTAGGGCTCTTTAAAGAATTGATTGCCCGCCACCGTGCCGGGAGTTTTGATCCATCGCGCCTGCGCATCTTTCAGATGGACGACTACTATCCCGTCGAACCCACCAATCCCAACTCGCTCTATGCTTGGCTCAAAAGCGAATTTCTCGACCCGCTGGGCATTCGTCCCGAGCAGATTGTAGAGCTTCCCGGCAACGCCGCCGATCCTGTCGCCGCCTGCCGCCACTATGACGAATTGCTCAGCCAGGCAGGTGGCTACGATCTCGCCGTGCTCGGCTTAGGACCGAACGGACACATTGGCTTCAACGATCCGCCCGCCACAGCCACCGCTCCGACGCGTGTGCTAGACCTCAGTGAATCGAGCATTGCCACGGGCAGCAAGAGCTGGGGTAGCCGCGAAGCAACGCCCAAACAGGCGATTAGCGCTGGGATGCAGCAGTTACTGGGTGCCAGGCAGATTGTGTTGATCGTCTCGGGTGAGCACAAGCGGCAGATTCTCAAGCAAAGCCTGCAAGGGCCAGTCACGCCGGATGTCCCAGCTTCGTATTTGCAACAGACAGCCAATGTTACTGTCATCGCCGACCATGCGGCATGGCCAAAGACAACAACGAATTAAGAAAGCAACAAAAAACTCGCTGCGTACCATTCGTTCCTTTCTCTCTTCGTTGTTGTGTTAGATCGAAAATTTCTATGAATCAGCAAACTCGCCTACGTGCCCGTGCGCTAGGCATCAGCCATTGGCAATGTGCCACAGGACCGCAAAACGCCATCACCGATGTGGCGGGTGTACGTGTGGGTCACGTCACCCGGATCGAAGGGGAAGGCGCGCTGCGTCCAGGTATTGGCCCGATCCGTACCGGAATCACGGTTATTTTGCCGCACCATGGAAACTTGTTTCAGGAAAAAGTCTGCGCCGCTGTCCACACCATCAACGGCTTTGGCAAGGCATGTGGCTTCGAACAGGTGCGCGAGCTAGGCGTCCTCGAAACGCCGCTTGCGCTGACCAACACACTCAACGTCTGGCGCGTGGCCGAAGCGCTGGCTCAATATGCGATCCGCCACAATCCGGAGATTGGTATCCGTACCAGCACGGTCAATCCGGTGGTAGGCGAGACCAACGACGGCTATTTGAATGACATCCAAGGAATTCACGTTCATGCCGAACATGTCTGGGAGGCGCTAACCAAGGCCACTACCAGTGTAGAAGAGGGCTGCGTCGGTGCAGGGACCGGAACCACCTGCTTTGGCTGGAAGGGTGGTATTGGCACAGCCAGCCGCCAAATGAGCGCACAAGCAGGCAGCTATACGATCGGCGCACTGGTGCAATCCAACTTTGGTGCACCAGAAGAATTGATGATTGGCGACGTAGCGGTCGGTCGCCAGCTCACACCGCCCACCAAACCCATCCAGCGACCCGATCCTGGTTCGATCATGATCGTGCTGGCGACCGATGCGCCGCTTGACAGTCGCCAACTTCATCGCCTATGCGTGCGCGCTGCGGCAGGTCTAGCACGGACTGGTAGCACGCTTCATCACGGCAGCGGCGATTTTGTGATTGCCTTTAGCACAGCACGCCGTATTGCCCATCAGCCGCAAACGCTAGTTCAAACACTGCCTGTGCTGGGGGATGAAGCGCAGTTTATGCATTGGGCCTTTCCTGCCGTGGTCGAAAGTGTTGAAGAGGCAGTTCTAAACTCGCTCTGTATGGCCACTACGCTTGAAGGACACGATGGCCATGTGCGTTATGCGTTGCCCCTAGAGGATGTGCGAAGATTAGTAATTGGTCGGCTGAGTAATTACCTCATGAGTTAGTCAAGTGCTGACTTGAATATAGATTCCACGTTCCCTGATTTCCGTGTTCATAAAGCCTTTTTATAAACACGGAAACCAGGGAAGACGGAGGTGAACTACAAAACTGATTCTGTTTGTCACTTTTCCGCTGCAAGGATTTAGCGCAGTTTACCCCGCCCCAAGACCGGCCAGGCAGTCTCAACTACACCCTTGCGGATTCCATAGATCACGTCATGCAGGAAGACGGTGCCATCACCGTAGCCGACCATAAAGTCAAGCATATCACCGACCTTGAGACTTTCGTTCGGTCGGTCGAGCGTAATGATGCCATGCTCGGCGGAAAAAACAGCGCTGGTCACTCCTTCCAAACCCAGTGCTTTGGGAGTCTCAAAACCACGTGGTAGGGTCTTGAAACCAGCGTCGCAGATGACGCGTGTCGCCGTCGGGCGGCTGGTAACGGTGCTTTGCACGAAGAGTGCAGGCTCTAGGTCAATGCCCCAGGATTGATAGGTGAGATCGCAGAAGATTGCACCGCCGGCCTGCGTTTCGGTCACACCCGGGAGAAAGGGCGTCACTTGATAGGTACCACTGCCTCCTGCACTGACAATCTCAATCGGAAAGCCTGCCTGGCGACAACGATCCGCCGTGTCGGTGAGGAGTTGAATACAGCGCTCAATCTCCTTGCGTTTGGCATCTTCTTCGAGTGAGAGAGCGTGCCCTTCCCAGGTCATCAATCCGGCTAAGCGCACGCCAGGCGTAGCTTCGATCAGTCGGGCCATTGCCAGTGTCGGTTCACCTGGCAGTACACCTGCGCGGTCCATCCCCGTGTTGAGTTCAATCACCAATCCCACTTCAACGCCCTTCTGTTGGGCAATGGCACCGGTCAGGCGTATCACATCAGCGTTGTCGACCGCAGCTTTGACACTGGCATGGGGCTGGAGATTGACCAATCGTGTGATCTTGCTGGGAGTCACAATCTGATTGGCGATTAGGATGTCCTGTACACCCGATGCAACCATTACCTCGGCCTCGCCTACCTTGGCACAGGTGACACCGATGGCACCCGCCGCCAAGAGTTTATGCACAATGGCCGGTGTCTTGATGCCTTTGGTATGAGGTCGCCATTGAATACCAGCACCTTTAAAGTGTTGAGTCAAGCGGGCAATGTTGCGTTCCAGACAATCCAAATCTGTCCATAGAGCAGGCGTGTCTAATTGCGTCTTGGGCAAGCCGATCTCACTCATTACAAGGTTCCTTTGTTGTAGTTTGCAAATAACTACTCAGCGACACAGAGAACATGGAAAAGGCGTAGAGATCACAGTGAGAACTCAGAGCCCCTTTCTGTGTTCTCTGTACCTCCTCAGCGATCTCGGTGTCGTGCCTGAGCAGTTGCATTTCAGTTGGAAAATTTCGGTTCTGTCATAATGATAGATGAGGAGAGACAGAACAACAAAGTAAAATCATCCGATCCTCGACACTTGTTACGCAATAGACTAACCGACTGTCCAGGTTCAAGCAGATTGAAATCGTATATGATGAAGTTGTAAATGAATAAACATGCTACCTCTCGCCTCCTCGTTATTATCGATTGGCAGAGTCGTATCTTCATTTTATCGTGCGAACCCCGCCGGTCACGCCCTTAGAGATTTTCTCTGAGGGCGCTTTTTTTGCCAAAACATCTCTTCAGTCTCGATATTTACATTTTCGCAAATTAGTTTCAATCTCGTTACGGTTAGAGATGACCAAATTATCAGCTAGTATTTGTCTGGCTTACTTTAAAACTTAACTACTTCCTCCCCACATGATTAGGCATTAAACTCGTAAGTACGCCAGTTAAACTCAGTCTTGTTTTGTCATAAAATAATAACTATAAACGCTTACACTTACAGTCCCTTGTTTGTCCTGCTTCATTTTCTGCCTTTGCCTTAGTTGCTCACTTTATAACCGGAGGAGGCTAATCTATTTAAGCTCCTACGCCAGAACTAAAAAATACAATTCGCTCCTCTACAGAAAGTGTAAGAATGGGAGGCTTGGCGGTTTGGTTTATGGGTATGGTAGCCTCTACGAACCGATGTTCTCTATAGGTTTGCCAAACCTGCCAGCTCTTTGCACATCTTCCTAACCTGAGGCAATACAATTTACAAGAATAGGAGGCATTATGCGTCGATTTAATTACTTCGCAGGATCCTGGCTACGCAGTCTCTTTACAGCCTTGCTCTGTGCGCTGATGGTGATGACACCTGCTTCTGTGTACGCTGCCGCTGGCGATCTCGATCCAACCTTTGGGGATGGTGGCAAGGTCGTAATTGATTTTGGCAGGGAAGATAGCGCTATGGCCGTGGTTCGCCAACTCGATGGCAAGATCGTCGCCACTGGGACGGCATACACGAGTAACGATAGGGATGTGCTACTCGTTCGTTACAACCCCAATGGCTCGCTTGATACCACCTTTGATGGTGATGGCAAGGTCATCACAAATTTTAGCGATGAAGCAGCCACAGATTTACTGCTTCAACCCGATGGCAAGATCGTCATTACAGGGATGTGTGAGTGGAATATTCTGCTGGTGCGCTATAACACGAATGGCTCACTTGATACCAGCTTTGGCAACGGCGGTAGAGTCGTTACCGATTACGGCGGCTCAGATAACGCCTATGCAGTGATTCTCCAGCCCGATGGGAAACTCGTCGTTGCGGGCTGGGGTGCGTCAGGTAGCAGTGTAGATTTTGCCCTGGTGCGCTACAACCCCGATGGCACACTGGACACCTCCTTTGATGGAGATGGTAAAGTCCTCACCGACCTTCCCGGTACGAGTTTGGCAATGGATCTGCTCCTCCAGCCCGATGGCAAATTTGTTGCTGCTGGTGGTGCTGGCTGGTGGAACGAGACTGCGACCGGCAGGGACATTGCCCTAGTGCGTTACAACGCCGATGGTTCACTCGATAGCAGCTTCGATGGTGATGGCAAACTCCTCACCGATTTTGGGAGCAATGAATACATCACCGGCCTCATGCTCCAGCCCGATGGCAAGTTGGTGGGCACCGGAACGGCGAACGGCGGTGATTTTTTGGTCATTCGTTATAACAGCGATGGCTCACTCGATACCACCTTTAGCAGCGATGGCAAAGATATCGTCGACTTGGGAGGCTATGAGCAAGGGAACGCCGTAGTTTACCAGGCAAATGGCAAAGTCGTTGTCGCTGGTTATGGCCAACCCGGCGGCAATTTCAATTATGCCTTGATGCGCTACAACACAGATGGCTCACTCGACCCTACTTTCGGTAGCAACGGCAAAGTCTTCACTGATTTTGGCTATGACCAGGCCTTCGATCTACTGCTCCAACCTGACGGCAGGTTCGTCGTTAGCGGGCGGATGAATGATAACTTTGCTGTAGCTCGTTATTTAGGTGACAGCCCAGCTCTTGCCACGATCCGCATCGTGCAGGATGCTATCCCCGACAACACGCGCAACTATGTCTACGACAGCGCCTTTGGCTCTTTCCGCCTCGATGACACCGGCACGCTGCCTGACGACAAGGACGGTGTGCCCAACAGCATGACTTTCAACGTGGCTCCGGGCAGCTATGGCTTCAGTCAACAGATGGTCACCGGTTGGCGGGTCAGCGAGATCCGCTGTGACCACCCTGAACTGGCTACGGTCAACATATCCAACCGCAGTGTGACATTGAAGGTGAAGCAGGGAGATAACATCACCTGCACCTTTGTCACTAAACAAGCCGTGACTGTCTATGCTCGCTCCTATTGGGACAAGAACGCCAGCCGCTTCTACGATGTCAATGAACCCTGGAAGAGCGGAGTGTGGACCGAGATCTTCGATAGCACAGGCAAATCGGTGGCTGCCAACTTCACCGATGCCAACGGTCAAGTCGGTGCCTTCAACCTGGCTCCGGGCAGCTACTCCGTCTGCCAGACCGCACCAAGCGGCTGGTGGAATACGCAACCCGCCAAGCTCGACCCGCGCTATGGCAAGCCTTGCTACAGCTTCAACGTCGCTCCGGCGGGTCTGGTCACCGGCTACTTTGGCTGGATTAATCGCCCCTTTGTCGCTTCAGCAGAGGACGATATGGCAGACCGCAGTGGTTTGGATGTCACCGTGTTCGAGACACCGAACGAGGAGGAAAGTGGCAGTAGCATGATCTACCTGCCGATGATTGTGCAGTGATCCTAACTTCAATAGTGGCAGGCTTCTGAAAACAAATACCAGCGTCCATTGTGATAGACAAGTTATCTATCACAGTGGACGCATCTCGAAAAAGGAAAAGAATATGAAGATTTTCAAGTCGCACAAGTTGTTAGCACATTTCGTGCGGCTTGATCGATATAAGGCGTGCCACTCTGTGCATGGCTATTGTAAGAGCCTTATTCCTATTTTCAAAAAGGAAGTATGCTCATGCACAGACTATCACCACTTTATCGACTCGGAGGAAATATGAACAATTTTACTCGAGTATATAAAACGTTGTTATTCGTTCTTGTGCTATTCATCATGATTCTTGTTCAAAACGCATCTGCTTCGGCGGCAGTTTCGATCGGTGACACTTTTCTCGTCAACACGACAACGGTGAATAGGCAAGACTACGCAGCAGTTGCAATGAACGATGCGGGACAATTTGCGATTGGCTGGCGTAGCGTTGCGCAAGATGGTAGTGGACTGGGCGTTTACGCCCAACGCTACGATGCGAACGGAAAAGCAATAGGGAACGAATTCCAAGTGAATACATATACGACTGGAGATCAAGCACTTTGGTCGGTTGACATCAACAATAGCGGGATGTTGATCTTGGTGTGGACAAGTTTCCTACAAGATGGTGACTCATTTGGCATCTTTGGGCAACGGTATGCGGCTGATGGCTCACCGATGGGTGGCGAGTTCCAAATCAATTCAATTACGGCTGGTCTCCAGAACAGGCCCCATGTTGCGCTCGACGATTCAGGCAGTTTTGTTGTTACTTGGACGGATTATAGTACTCCTTATTCAACCGTCGTCGCTCGCCGATTCGACGTAACGGGCATTCCCTTAGGACCAGAATTTCTTGTGGATTCTGTTCCCAATGTTGCACTCGAGGCCACAGACATTGCAATGAATGCCCAAGGCGACTTCCTCATACTCTACTTCTGGAATAATCCATACTCTCTTTATGCCCACCGCTATAGTGCAGAGGGTACATCTCTGGCACATGCATTTCCAGTGAGCAATTTTAGCAGTCGCTGCCCCTTTAAAATGTTAGCAATGGATGCAATTGGCAACTTTGTAATTGTTTGGAGAGAGATCACAACACCTGGTACAGCCGAAATCTATGGACAACGATATGATGAATCAGGCACACGTCAGGGAAGCCACTTCTTGGTGGATTCAAATATCAATGTGGAATGCCCCACTGCAGCGATGGGAGCCAATGGTGATTTTGTCATCGCTTGGTTTACATATGAACCGACGATAGAAAAACGCGTTATCAATGTGCAGCCCTACCGCGCCAATGGAGAACGAATGGGTGAGCGCATACAACCCGATTCAACATCCATCATTTCATTTCCTACCTTTGCGGCTATAGACGCAAAAGGCAAATTTGTAGTCGCCTGGCAGAACATCAAACAAAGTGAACAAGAATACGACGTCTTTGCTCATCTTTATCAAATTTATCAAAACGAGTCATCCACTACAATAGTCGTCAACAGTACAAACGACAACGGCGACGGTACATGCGATGGGCGTGAATGTACGTTGCGCGAGGCGATTGAGTTTGGCAATACTCAACCCACTACTAGCTACGAAATTAGATTTAATATTCCAGGTTCGGGGATCCACACCATTCGTCCAACATCACCTTTGCCGGAGTTCAATTTTCCAGTTGTGATTGATGGTTACAGTCAACCAGGAGCCCAGGCCAACACCAATCCTACCTCTCAAGGATTGAACACAATCCTGACAATCGAGTTGGATGGCAGCCTTGCTGGCGGCAATGGATTGACAATCTCCGGCGGTACAGTCACCGTGCGCGGGCTGGCGATCAATCGCTTTGCAGGCTATGCCGTGCTGGTCAATTCGATTGGCAACTTGGAAGGCAACTTTATCGGGGTCGATCCTACGGGTCAGGTGAACGTGGGCGGTGGCGCACTTTTTGCCGCACCCGGTTCCACATTGCGGATTGGTGATATCACCCCTACAGCGCGCAATTTAATCGTTGGCTCGATTGGGACAGTGAACGGCCAAATCGAAATGCAAGGCAACCTGGTAGGGGTTGACCGCAGTGGTTTGATCTTTCTTGGACAGAGCGATATTTCTGTGGGCAAAGGTGGCATCACGATGGGAGGCCTAGCCACTGAAGCTCGCAATATCATTGTTGGTAAGATCAATGTGGATCGCTCAAGACCATTAGAGATTCAGGGCAACTATATAGGAGTCGATGTGACTGGGCAGAAAATTCTGGGCGAAGGCGGCAGTTTGTATGGAAGTGGCAATGGTAGCTACCAGATTATCAATAACGTGATTAAGGGAAGCACAAGCGATGGTGTGACCTTTGATACTAGTTATGGCAGCCGGTTAGTTTCCAATACGATTGAAGCACACCGCGGTGCAGGTGTCCGTCTTTTTGACTCTTTGTTTGACGAGGTGAGCAAAAACACCATTGATGGCAATGGTGGTGCAGGTATTGTCATGGTTCGATCAGCTGATAACAAGGTCAAGATTAGCAGCAACAGCATCTTCAACAACGGCGGTCTGGGCATCGATCTAGGCAATAATGGGGTCACTCCCAACGACATTGGCGATAGTGATGTCGGTGTGAATCAACTCCAGAACTTTCCTGAGCTAACCCGACTCGAACATGGCGGCAACAACACAGTTGTTGTCGGCACGCTCAACAGTAAACCCGATTCCTCCTATCACATCGAGTTGTTTTATGGTCCGACCTGTGACGAATCCGGCTACGGAGAAGGCGAAAAGTTTATTACAGGCATAGATATCGCCACAGATAATAACGGCAACAGGGAGTTTGGAGTCAAGCTGAGTACACTACCCGATGGCTACTATGTCACGGCCACTGCCACCGACAGCGATGGAAACACTTCAGAGTTTAGCAAATGCATTCGAGTCTCGCTGCCCCCAGCGCGAATCACCATCATGAAAGAAACTCAACCTAAGAGCACGCAAGACTTTGCCTACTATGGTCCCTTTGGCAAGTTTTATTTGGACGACGCCCAGCCCGATGACAACGATGGGTTTGGCAGCTTTAAGGCCTTTGAGGTTAACCCTGGCACCTATAACTTTGCTGAAGGTGTTTTCCAATCCTGGTACCTGGCCGACATCGTTTGCTCTGGGACAGGCTCAACCTTGAAAGATCTGGCCAACCGTTCGATAGCGATTACGGTCAAGCGAGGGGATCAGCTTAGTTGCACCTTCATCACACAGCGCCGTGTTAACCTGCAAGCCATCAAGTTCAATGACCTCAATGCTGATGGCATCCGCCAGCCTAACGAACCAACATTGACCCCTTGGGAATTTCGCTTCTATAAGAGTGATGGCACGCTGATCAACCACAAAGTGACCGATGCCAACGGTTCTGCCGTGCAGAGTAACGTGATTCCTGGTAGCTTCAAGATTTGTGAAACGCCTAAGGCAGGCTGGTCAAACACCCTGCCTGGACAAGTTGATTCATCGCTCCATCTACCGTGCTATAACCTCACATTGCAACCTGGACAGAATGCTTCACTTCTCTTTGGCAACACGCAGGCACCCGTTGTGCGATCAGGAGAAGAGATCGATCCACGCAGTGGCATTACAGTCAGTGAATTGCCCGACATCAATGAACCAGAAGGTGAAGAATCGATTGAATCAGAATTTACCCAACGTCTCTTTCTACCGCTGATCAGCCACTAAAGCTGTAAATGATGTCTACAGAAAAGGAGTCTTCTATGAAATCTAACAGAACGATGGTGACCCTTTTATTGTTAAGTTTACTTTTTCAACTGGTTCCAGCAGCTGCGCTTCCCGTGGCGGCGCAGGCCACGCCACTCCCCGATAAGAGTCAAGTATCAGCAGTTCTGTACAAGGTAAACCAATATTGGATGGATGGGCATACCGATCCCGGCAATACCCGTTGGAATCGAGCGGTTTACTTTGCAGGTGACATGGCCTATTACCAAATGAGCAGCAACGTACAGACGCTACAATATGCCGACACTTGGGCGAATCAGAATGAGTGGGCACTCTTCCAACCTTGCAAATACGAGAACGGTTGGCAATTTGTGTCGGTCGATGCTGACGATCAAGCAGTTGGTCAAACTTATTTGGAGCTCTACAAACAAGAGCCATACGATTGGAAAATCTCCTGTTTGAAAGAGAGCATCAACCGTAGCATGGTCTGGGCGCAGTTTGAAGTTGACCTTGGTGCTACAAAGACCCTCAATCAGGTCAAGTTGTATCCATACAACAACCGGGCTTATCGCTACTATGTCGATGTTGCGACAACCACTGGGGGACCTTACACACAAGTCGTCAATCGACACGCCAACGCCGAACAAGCGGCTGTCTTGACCGATACCTTTACACCCACGGCGGCTCGTTACGTCCGTGTGCTTGTGATCGGTGCAAAGGGCTATGGCGGCAAGATGAGCGAAAATGTCAACGACAATGAAAACTGGGTAAGTATTGGCGAACTTGAGCTTTTTGGAATCGGCTCGCCCACGACGAACCTGGCACTTAATCGTACCATTACCTGTTCTAGCGAACCGCAACCAGCCAATGGCTGCAAAAATTTGGTTGACGGAAATCGCAACAACCGCTGGGCGGCTTCGTTTCCACCACCCGAATATGTTACACACAAGCGCGATTCGATGAACTGGTGGTGGATCGACGCCATCTACATGTCAATGCCGACGTATGCTCAATTCTATCTGCTTGAGAACAATCCACGCTATGCAGAAGTGATGAATGTACGTTATCACTACGCACGTGACGAGGCAGGGCGAGACACCATGCGCGGCCTTTTGGATCGGAACTATGGTCTCTGGTACCGCGATCCACGTTATATCCAACCTTCACTCATCCCTTTGCTTCGTGAGCCGATTTTTTGGTCGCGCGGCAATGGTTGGGTCTTTGCGGCGTTGGCGCGCACGTTACAGATCCTGCCACCCACAGCACCCTACTACAGCGAGTATCTGGCTGATTTCAAAGCCATGGCGGCCAAAATCATCGCAGCCCAACAACCCGAAGGCTATTGGACCACGAACCTGCTCCAGCGTGCCGAGAACCCAGGTGGCGAAAGCAGCGGCACCTCGCTCTTTGCCTATGGATTGGCGTGGGGCATCAACAATGGTCACCTGGTTGGAGATGGTTATAGAAATGCAGTCAACAAAGCCTGGAATTGGCTTGCCACCACTGCGGTGCGGGCAGATGGATTCCTACAGTATGTACAGAGTGAAGGCTCTCAACCTGGCGGCGCAGCGGTTGATTCCACGACTGACTTTGGCGTGGGCGTCTTTTTGCTGGCGGGGAGCGAGGTCTATAAATTAGCTGCCAACCCGATCCTTTCACCTCATGTCACGGTAAACTCGACTGCGGATCCCGGAAATGGACTCTGTGACAGCAATGAATGCACTCTGCGCGAAGCCGTTGCACTGGTGGCACCCGGTGGCACTATCAACTTTTCGATACCGCTCTCGGCTACTATTCGCCTCACGGCCAATCAGTTGGTGCTCAATAAACCATTGACGCTGCAAGGGCCAGGGATCGATCAGTTGACGATTCGTGGCGGCAGAGAGTACAAGTACAATTTTCGCGTGCTTCAAACCAGCGCAAATGGAATTGTAGTGCAAGGTTTAACTCTCAGCGACGGAATGAGCAAAGAAGCAGGGAGTGGGATCTATAACAGCGGCGAGTTAACACTGCGCGATGTCGCTGTGACAGGCAATTGGTCAATTCCACCCCTTGCGATGGGGGGGGGCATCTACAATGCAAATGGTGCCAAACTAACACTCGACCATGTGTTGATTCGTGGGAACCGCAGCAACGAATCGGGAGCCGGGCTAGCAAATGGTGGAGTAGTTATCATACGTAACAGCGAGATTTCCCAAAATGAAAGTGGCAGCAGTGGCGGCTTAGGGGGTGGGATCCTCAATCTGTCCCCCGGAAAGATCTATATCCAAATCGATGCGAATGGCAACTGGCTACCTGGCGCAACTAACATTGCCAAGAATGAAGCAACCTCTGCTGGAGCCATCCAGAACATGGGTGAGATTCGAATGGTTCATACAACGATCAACAATAACTTCTCATCCACTGGCATCGGCGGCATTTGGAATTACGGAACACTTTCCATGGTGGAAAGTTCGTTTGTCAACAATGGCGCTGGAGAAGGCATCGTCGCTGGCATTTGGAACCAGGGATCCTTTGAAATGGTACGTAGCCTTCTGGCAAACAATTACACGCCGGATACGATTGGTGGATTCTACAACGTGGGCAACGCCAGTTTCATCAATAGCACAATCAGCAACAATCACGCTCGTGAAGAGGCAGGGATCGCGAACAATGGTGTGCTCACCATGACCAATAGTACGGTAAGCAATAACGTAATCAGCGATCCGTATCGACCGATTGGAAGCGGACTCAGCAATCATGCTACTGCGACATTGGTCAACACGATCGTAAGTGGAAACACCAACTACAACTGCTCGGGAACCATCACCAGTTTAGGCGGCAATCTCTCCAGTGATAACTCTTGTTCCTTCAATCGGGCTGATGATCTAAATGCCACCAATCCCAAATTGAACGCACTGGCAGAGAATGGGGGAGCCACGCAGACCTATGCATTAGCAGTCGATAGCCCTGCCGTCGATAGTGCAAACGACAGCCAATGTCCAACCACCGATCAACGCGGGCTACCTCGTCCAAAGGATGGCAACGGCGATGGCAACGCGCGCTGTGATCGCGGTGCCTTCGAGTTGCAGGGAGTACCCTCACAAGCAACCATCACGATTGGCGTCGACACTGTACCCGATGATATCTTGAACTTTCGCTTCTATGGGCCGTTTGGCACCTTCTTGCTGGATGATGCCTACCCGAATACGGATGATACGGTTCTCAATTCCATCAGCTACACAGTGACGCCTGGCAGCTATAACTTCACCTGGAACAAACCCTTCGGCTGGTTCCTCAACGAAGTTCGCTGTGATCGCCCCGAGTTGGCAACAGTCAATCTAGCGCAGTTCAGCGTCAAGCTCAACGTGAAAGGTGGGGATACCGTAAACTGCACCTTTGTTAATCAGGCAAGTGCTAGCGTTACTGTCTTTAGCTACTGGGATAAGAACGGCAATCGCACCTTTGACAGCGGCGACGTCGGTCAAGCTGGTTGGTGGAGCACTTTGTACGATAGTACTGGCAAACTCAAAGCCAGCAATGCGACCGATGCCTCTGGCAATTGGAAGGTTGTCAACCTGCGGCCCGGCACCTACACCGTCTGCCAGAATCCGCGCAGTGGCTGGTATAACTCTTGGCCAACAGCACTTGATCCAAAGTTCGGTAATCGGACTTGTTATACAGTCACGCTGTCACCTGCCTACACATTCCAACTCCACTTTGGGTACAGCGATCATCCGCTGGTTGCCAGCGCTACGGACGAGACAGCTATGACTGCTGGTACTGTGCCCGTTGCAAGTAATCCTGGAGAGCGTCAAGAAGGTTTCTATACAGCCGAGGAGTTCTTGGCCACTTATGGCGGTGAATTGCCATTTGAGGAGGAGAATAGCGTCAATCTCTACCTGCCTTTGATCAATCGCTAAACAAAGCGAGTCAGTCATCAAGACACAAGTAAACATCTTCCGAGGAGGAGCTTGCGCAAGCTCCTCCTCGGAAGAAAACCCTCTGAATGGCTACGACGGCTCACTGATTTTGGTTGTAAAAATCCCAGAACTTACGCAAGATGTCATTTCGACGAGGGCTGACAGGCAAGACATTCCGATCATCCTGTGCACTTACCCACTCGCCATGATTCAATAAGGAGATTAATCACTCCCTTTATCGAATATTCATCTACTTCAGGTATGCTCTTACATTTGTCCTGTAAATCCACCCATCAAAAGATCAGGAATAAAAAAGGAGTCACGTGATAGAGTAGCAATATCCACTACATTTTTCCCAGAATAAGTCATAGATTTTCCAATGTAGCCGCGTACAGATTCGGCATACAGGGGGGATTTGTTATGAAACCCAAACGACTTTTGACCCTTTCCTTGCTGCTCAGCTTGCTGTTCCAGCTTACGCCGATAGCAGCTTCTAACGCATCGGCAAAGTCTTCTTCTTTACCTGCAATTGCGCCCCTGGCGTCTGCCATCGTGAACTCAACCGCCGATCCCGGGAATGGGGTATGTGACAGCAGCGAATGTACGCTGCGCGAGGCAATTGCCGTAGTAACCGCAGGTGGAACGATTGAGTTTGCGTTGCCTTTCCCCGCCACGATCAACCTCACAGCAGGCGAGTTGCTTATCGACAAGGCATTGACGATCCACGGTCCCGGGCGATCACAGTTGACTATCAACGGCAAGTATGACTATAGCACTGGCTTTCGCCCCATGCGTACTTCTGCGATTGGCATCACCCTCGTCGGCTTGACACTAAGCAACGGTATGACTCTAGAATCAGGAGCGGGACTCTATAACACGGGTGATGTTACACTCAAGGATGTGGTTGTCGCTCATAATTGGTCAATGACGACCAATGCAAAAGGCGGTGGAATTTACAACGCCCCCAATAGCATCTTACATCTGGAAAATGTAACAATCCGTGGCAATGAAACATATTCGAATGGCGGCGGAATCGCCAATGATGAAAATGCCGTCATCTACATGCGTGACAGCCAAATTCTTGAAAACGTGGCAGAGCGGTTCAGTGGATTTGCAGGAGGAATCGCCAACGCTAGTGGTGGCAAGATCTGGATTCAGATCGGGCCGAATGGGGAGCAATTGCCTGGTAAAAGCACGATTATTAGCAACGAGGCTGGGGGTGGGGCAGGCTTTGTCAACAATGGCGAAATGAGAATCGCCAACACAACCATCCAATGGAACACAAGCTATAATGGCAGCCCTGCGCTGATCAATGGCGGTTTTCTCTCAGTTGTAGAATCACAGATTGTAGGCAATGGCACCGGCGAAAATTACGGTGGGGCCTTGGTAAACTATGGCACATTGGAATTTGTACGTAGCCTGATGTCTGGCAACTCTGCGCAGAAGGGTACGGGTGGGCTGACCAATAGCGGGAACGCCACCATTGCCAATAGTACAATCTCCTACCATTACACGGATCGAGGCATGGGCGTGATTGACAATGGCGGTGTCATGACGATTACAAATAGCACCATTTACGATAGTTTTGTCTATCAGGAATCGGAAACAGGCTATGCCATCCGTAACCAGGGCACACTGAAAATGGCGAATACCCTAGTGGCCCATAGCAAAACGAACTGTGCGGGCACCATCATCAGTTTGGGCAACAACCTCTCCAGTGACGGCTCCTGTTCATTCACCGCCAGTGGCGACCAAAATAATGTCGATCCCAAACTCGATGGGCTCAAAGATAACGGTGGACCTACCTTTACCCATACCCTGTTTCCTGGTAGTCCAGCCATCGATGCAGGCAGCAACGCCCTCTGTCCAGCGACCGATCAACGGAATCAAGCACGCCCCAAGGATGGCAACGGCGACGGCAATGCAGTTTGCGACATTGGTGCCTACGAAGCGCCGGCTCCACCGACCAACAAAGCGACGATTGTGATCCGCAAAGATACACAGCCGGATAGCATGCAAGACTTTGCCTATTACGGACCCTTTGGCAAGTTCTACCTTGATGATCCACAGCCGGATGATGGCGATGTAGTGAAGAATTCCGTGAGCTACACCGTCAATCCTGGTATCTACAATTTTGCCGAAGGTGTCTTTCAATCCTGGCACCTGGCCAACATTGTTTGCACAGGCAGCGGACAATCCAGCAACAATCTGCTCATGCACTCGGTGAATATCACAGTCAAAGCGGGCGATCAAATGCTCTGTACCTTTGTCACGCAGCGGCGGGTCGATCTGGAGGCAACTCTCTACAACGATCTCAACGCCAACCATGTGCGCGACGCAAATGATCCGCCTCTGCGAGACTGGGAATTCCGCTTCTACCAGGGCGACGGCACTTTAATCAACCACAAAATGACCGACGCCGCCGGTTCTGCCAAACAGAGCAACATGATCCCTGGCAGCTTTAAGATCTGCGAAACGCCCAAAGCCGGCTGGACAAATACACAATACGGATTGATCGATCCGGTCCTGAGTGTACCTTGTTACAAAGTGACACTTGCGCCAGGACAAAGCATGCAACTTGTCTTTGGCGTGACTCAAGCCCTGGTTGTGCAGAATAGTGAGGAAGTAGATTCAACCAGTGGCACTATCACTGGTACACTGCCCGACATCAATGAACCAGAAAGCGAAGAACCGTTCGAGCCGGAAGTGAATCAGCGAGTTTATTTGCCGTTGGTGAATCGGTGAGTTAAGGCAATTGCTAAATGATGTGCGGAGAGTTTGCTTCTCGAGGATAGATCTACTTATCTCTCCCAAAACTCAATTGAGAAACAGTTTTTCGGATGTAGGTTTCAAGAGGCGGCTTTGGGAGAGGTCTTGTTTAAAGGGACAAGAAAATGTGATGGATAGATACAAATTATGATAAGAGAATGGCAACGAGGCGAACTCTTAAGCTTCAGTCACACCACTACATGACGCATATGCGCTCGCGTCATGTAGTACACAAGTATCTCTAATCTAGAAGTAAATTAAGATCGTTTGTTTGAGAGTAAAGAGTTTTTAAATGCGTCTCGCCTCTCTGGAAAGCCATGCCAAGTCATTTCCCACAGAATGCCACGAAGAATATGCCCTAAAGAAAACTCCGGACCTTCATATTCGCGAAGCTCCTGCTTATCTTCATTCCAGATTCGCAATGTTCGACACAAACGAAGTGGCAGATCAGCTAATTCGTTGGTGGGCGTCAAAGCAACACTATATGGTATTTGATCAACGTCTCCGACCCCATGAAACTCAGGGAAAAGATTACCCATTAATTGTTTCTCTGATTCATAATAGTCAAACATCCAATATAACTCCAGATAGGAGATATCTGCCCCTTGCGCTACAGGTTGATGTAGCCCTTCAGCGACTATTTCACTAACCCATTCACTAATAACAATGCGAAAGATATCAAGGTGTTGCTTAAGTAGAAGGAAAACATCTCTTAACAATATATCATCATCAAGCCAGCAAGTATAGAATAAATAATGCGGGGCTTGCTCAGTTACATCCTTTTCAACATACCTACCTTCATTTGCCACTTCGTCATAGACCCAGCGAGTAAAGAACAGTTTACCACCGCTTTTGATTGTTAGAGAATAATCCCGGTTTTCCATGATTAATTTTCTCACCGTTCCTAAAATAGACTCTACTCAAGTACATAACTCGTAGTTCAATAATTCAAAAGTCTTGACTCGTTCATAAGATTCGGCATATACCAGGTTACAAAAATCACGGCTCCCTACAGTTTAAGTGCTAAACTGTAGGGAGCAATCTAAGTCGACTTTTATTCGCTTGGAATCTTTGCGCAGGAAGTACTCAACGCTACAAATTGTGCGGCACCGCTTACATATCCTTCCTGACGATTAGCAGTTACCACATGCAGCCACTGGCAGTTATTGACCTGCGCCACTACCAAAACACGTTCGCCTTGCACCAGATTGCCGATGATTTTGTATGAAGTACCCGGCCCTGCTCGCAGGTTTAGTCCGCGTACTACCGATTCAGCGACAGCTAACTCGGGTGAAGTGCGCTTCAACAACTTAATTCCATCCATCACTGCCGAAACGAGGTCTGGATTCTTGCCATTCACCATTTGAATACCAACCACGACCTTGATGTCGTGTGCTTGTTTTGGTGTGAGTGAGAACATTAGATTAGAAACGTTTGGATCACCATTACAAGGCTCCCAGACATACATGATGCCGCTATACTTCGAATTTTCGAAGTCATAGGGGCCATTCTGTTTACAGGCACTGCCTTGGTCGGCGAATGTATTCAACACCTCTTCATGTGACCATGACCCCAGTTTGTCACTAGCCATAACCCACATCCCGGGTGCACTCCATCCTCCATCAAAGCCAGACAGATCTGTGGAGGCAAGGAGTACTACACCAATCGTTTCGTCTTTATAGACCCAATCGAAGGTATTTGTATCGTTCCACTCCGCTGGGACAGAGACTGAAACAATTTCATTTCGATCTGTCCAAGTCCTGAATGTAGTCGGATCAATGGGCTGTAGTGGGGGTGGTACTTTATTGCAGGTAAGAGGTACCCCGTTTAATTCCCCTTCACAGGCCTGTACTTCACCCTCGCCAGTTATTCGCGCAAGCTGTACATTGAGGACATCATCGGGTTGATGGCTGCGCAGAATGTCACAGTACATTGACATCGTTCCATCTTCACCGAGTTTTTGCCCCTCCAGCGAAAGCAGGATATCGCCGCGTTTGATGCCAGCTTTACCCGCTGGTGAACCAGATGCCAGGGCTTGAACAATGATCCCAGAGATTTGTTTCCCTTGTTCATTGATTGTGAATGCCTGACCAAAGATGCCAATCGTATCGCGATCGCGGCCAGTGCTTAACTCTTCCACAATTGGCTGGGCAATTGCACTAGGAATGGCAAAATTTTGCCCCAAAGCATTACCAGCGAAATTAACCCCAACGACCTTTCCTTCTTCTGTCACCAAAGGTCCACCTGAATTTCCACCCATGATCTGAGCACCATGCTGCACCGTATAATCAAGAGATGCCCAAGAAGTCTGCCCATTCGCTTTCGCTTTGTTCACCACATTAGCTGTCAACGTATATTCAGGGTCACCTAGCGGAAATCCAGCAGCAAAAACCTTCAATCCTGGTTCAATGTCGCCATCGTACCATTCCAGATAGGGAAAATCATCATTGCCCTGGATATCGATCACAGCCAGATCGCTACATTCCGAAACACCCAATACTTTGGCATTGCGCGGCTTGCTTTCGCCATCAACATACACTTTTAACGCTGCGGCACCTGCAGTCACATGATTGTCGGTAACGGCTAACCCCGATCGGTTGATGAGAAATGCCGAGCCCACATAGGTATTGCTTTCGGTCATGTTATCCAAATCCAGAAAGCTAGCTTCGACTTCAACGCGTACAACAGCTTTTTTGACATCAGTATAACTATGTACCGCGTTTGAAGTTGTTGCTTTCTCCGCTTTTGCTTCTGGCGCTGCATGCAGCCCTGTTGGATTAAAGAGGAGAGCGCCGATACCCAAACTGATCAGAATGCGTCTCATAAGTTGCTCCTTGTATGGGTGTTGTGTGGAAAGAATGTGGTCAACCAAGCTACGTTGACTG
The DNA here is from genome assembly GCA_046328715.1 of Caldilineaceae bacterium. GTDB lineage: Bacteria > Chloroflexota > Anaerolineae > Caldilineales > Caldilineaceae > JAXLWB01. Next base: position 86,313 of record JAXLWB010000017.1, read on the forward strand.
AGGTAAAGGTATCATGTTTGCGGGGTGGAAGATTGATAGGATTAGCGTCAATTTAGTGACAAGCTTGACGATTTGTGACTTTTACAGAATTTACACAAGATGTCATATGACCAGCATTTACATTGCTTTGCGCTCGTTGCCAATCTACGGAGTGACATGAAGACAGTTTCTTAATAGGAGAAATTCCTGGTCTTTCCTAGGTTCTGTTGACTTTTTAACCGTGAGTCAACCATGATTTTTTGCTTCTCGTAAATACGAAGCAAATGTCAACAGAACCAAGTCTTGAGCAAGTTGTATGAGTAGGCAACTAAATCCTGATGCCTAACAGAGGAGCAAATGGCACTTTCAAAAGGGTGATTTTGCAGAGTTAAAACATCCTTGGAGCAACATCTTCTATTACAAAATCTAATGACGTAGCATAAGAAGAACAAAGCATGAGAAAAGAAAAACGCTGCTTTTGTGAAGCAGCGCCAAAACCATGTTATTTTTGAAGAACTCAGCGTCAAGGTAGGGTATACTGCAAAGACGTATTTTTAGGATAGCAGCTATAATTTTCACTGCCATGCTCGTTCTTACTGATAGTTTCGTCGAAATCCTGAACCATTTGGAACTTGGCATCTGGGAACGTTACTTTGGCTGCCCTAAAATTTGTCTGGCAAATCTCACCATGACTATCAAACCAAATCTCGCCTAACAGTGTTTGAAAGTCTTTTGTCTTCACCTTTTGAAGTAATAGAGTTCGCCTCTCAGTAATGGGCTTCCCAGCTAATGCTCCCTGATTATTTAGCTCAGCGAATGATTCCACAATGACTTGTACAGCCGTAAATGCTTGCGCCATAATCTGGGAAGACACCGGCTCAGTAGAGACGTTGTTGCCTTGTGGTTGTAGTGCTAGTTCCATGTTCTGTTTATTAATACCTGGATAAATTTCACTTTTTGAATCGATCGTAAACGTTATCCCACGATAGGCCTCAGCGATGAAGATATCTCCACATTGGGGATTACAGCGAGTGAAGATCGGAGAGGCATTAAGCCCATTGCCCGCAATGATTAGCTTAAGAGGCACGATATTCTTCAAGTATTCAACGATACTTTCAGCATCGTCGAATTTGCCAGATACTACAAATAAGTCTGCCGAACGATGTAACCAAGCCGTTGGTTTATAGTTATCATTAATGTAAGGCACTGCCAAAGGTTCGATTTGTTGCAGTTTGAGCTCCTGTGAAATTGCATCTGATTCCGATAAGCTAAAGTTATCTTTACCAGCATACAAGATCACAGCATTTCTAATCTTACTCCCACCAGAGGCTTTATTTATAACTGCTCGGACAACGTATTTTGCGCTAACTGCGACTGGGGCCGAAACCCTAATAATAACTTTACGCCCTTTCAAAATATCATTTGCAGTATTTGATGGCGCAAAGGTCGGAATTCCGTTTTCTTCCGCTATATCATGAGCATCATCTCCGAGCTTATAAGATTGATCTTGATTTTGAGCTTGTGTAGAGTAGGTAGGACCAATGATTGCATCACAAGGTTGCTCGCTTTTGTCTGGTGCTGCTAATGCTATAAATGCCCTCCTGGCATCCTCCAATGTGTTGTTGGTTGCATTATGCTTTAATTTAATATTCAATCCAGTAAGCTGTTGGATATCCAATAGATTATAATACTGAGCAGCAAGTTTAATCGCTGCAGCTTGATCGCTTCCCAATGGTCCATCTCTATCGTTTTCGTCTACAGCATAACAGATTGTAACATCCACAAGTTTCCTCGGGGTTGATATAGGAGGTATCGGCGGCCATAGTAGCATAAATCTAAGAATGATAATAAACAATGCAATTGACACAACTGATAGCAACACTTGTGTAGCATTATCTCTAAACCATTGCCCCCAAGATTCTTTCCTTTTTGGCTCTACTGCTCCAATGTCTGCCCAATTAAGTACAGTACTTGCACTTAAGAAGGCAGTACGGCGACAAAAATCGCTTTTCAGCTCCTCAAAACGAGAAATACTAACCAGGGCGATAGCCAATCCTTGATAATACTCATCCCAACCTCTCACAAGATACTGGCGCTCTTGTATTAATTGCCGTAACGCCAGCAACACTGTATAGGGAGTCTGAATGGCTGTTCTTAAACGTGTAGGCAGGCTGGTAAGGGAGCGGCGATGATGTAATGCGGTAAATATGTCATTTAAGGTATCGATATTTAGATTTGCTTTCTCAATTGCTGGAGCCAATAGCCAAGCAATCACATTTGCTTCAAACCATTGCATGTCCAATAGAATCGGTCCCTTACCCGTTTCTGAAAAATCAATTAGCCTGTGCCCTCTATATTGAAGATCTTGCCCTCCTGTCTTAACAAGAATGTTGCCAAGATTCAAATCGCCATGGATCGTTGAAACATACATATTGCGGGATTTATTCAATAGGTCTTGAAGAAAATAGAGCGGATTGCTGATATTTGCTTTCCATTGGGGGGTAATTTCCTCAGTACGGATGATCTTACTTTCAACTAGAAAACCAGGCAAAAACTTTTTGATTATATCATTAAGTAATTCCTGTCTTTGTGAGGTAACTTGACCGTAAATCTCGGCAACTTCAGTTCCAGGTGGGAAGTCAGTAAAGCCATCAATCTTAATTCGAATTCTAGGGGCTTCAATATCTTCTGGTGATTTTGCATTCAGATTTGATGAGTTTCCCCTCACTTTGTCAACAGTAAAACCAACGAGCTTTACAATTGTTCCTCTTTCAATCTTTAACAACTGTGCTGGTGTAATCTCTCCTGACTTCAACGTGATTGCAGAAGGAGTTGGAATATCAAACTTTGTAAGTCGAAGATGCTCTGGCAGTAACCGATCATAATAAATAGAGCAAGTACTCTCTTTGGCCGTTTCACCCTTTTGCCACCATCCTATACCGTTCCGATCAAAAATTTCATCAAGAATCAATTTCGTTTCAGTTAAGAGTTTCCTCGGGTCCTTCTCTCGTTTGTCTTCTAAGTACTGAAGAAGTGTTTTTGATGAACTAAGCCCTGCATAGGTTGTTTTATGCAAAGCCCAGTTACCATCATCACAGATCACTACATCCTCAGGCACGACAGCATTATCGTATTTACCGCTCACATAGTCAGCATAGTTTTTAGTCTCTCGTTCGATTCCTGTTTGGCTGGTTATCTTAACAACAAAAACACCGTCTGTATCTGTGACAACACGCCATGTATGTGCACCACTATATCCAGACAACTTCTCATTGATCCTTACATCCTTATTTCCTTCAAATGCAGCCTTTATCAAAGAATTGGCTTCGCTTACAAAGGAAGATTTGAAATCATCATTTTTGTAAATGATTTGGGGAAATTGCGCAAAGTTACCCGCTGTACAGTCAATCTTCTTTGTGTTCATCAATGACCTCGCTTGTCTAAATAGCAACAATGGCTTGCAGCTTGAACATCAATCGCTGCTGTCAAAATTGTCAAAATGGATATAGAATTGTCTGAAAGCTGATATTTTTAAGACGCTGGTTTGAAATATGATGAGAAGCAACACTAACAGGAGCACAATAGAATACGTTCAAGGTGAACATATTCTATCAATGCTTGTGCAAGTATAATACACATTTTTTTTAATGCAACAATCCGAATCCTTTCTTTTGACAATTTGTCTCTTTAATAACCTTTTTGAAAGGCGCTAACCTATGTCTCTCCAACCCATAAAGCAAAGCAAGTGGACAAACTTTCCAGGAAATTACCGAGTTGCGGAAGTAAAAGAGATTGCAAAGTGGATTCTTCCAGGCGAAAGCGGTGTTGTAATCGGCGGTAGTGGTAGTGGCAAATCGAACATTGCCGGATATATCGCCAACCGCCCCGATGTTATAAATCAATATCTGCCTAAGTCCATTGATGATTATTACATCATCCACTTTGACGCCAATACGCTTCCCGTTGTCACTACGGTTGCCTTTTATCGCAGCCTTCTTTACACACTTGCTACCCTATTTGAATCCGATGACGAACTCACTGCTAAACTTTCTGCTATCGTTGAGAAAGCACAAAAGTCAGATGACTCGCTCTCCCAATACTTTGCACTCCAACAAGCGCACAAAGTGATACTCGCTTCATCGAATAAAAATATCGTCTGGCTTCTTGATCGTTTTGATAATTGCTGTACTGAACTTGATACTGGTGTGCTGAATAGCTTGCGTCACCTTCGCGACCAGTTCAAAGATCGGCTCTCGTATGTGGCGTTTACCCGTTTCCCATTATCACGCCTGCGCAATCCTCGCACCTATAGCGAATTGTACGATCTCTTGATCATGCATACATGTTGGGTGGGTCCAATGACTTCGACTGATAGCAGATGGGTAGCGCATCAGGTTGAAATGCGCTATTCACAGAAATTAGATGAATTTCAGATCAACACTTTGTTTCAGTTGTGTGGAGGTTCACCTACCTTCCTTAAACTAGCCTGTACGGCATTGGTTCAGGGTAAGTTGGAGAAGTCAGATCGCCCTAATGTTTGGCTGCTTAAATTACTCGAATTAGAATCGATACAGGAGAGCTGCCGCGAGCTTTGGGCAACTTTGTCGACTGAAGAACAGTTAATTTTAAAGGAGTGTCTTTCGTCTTCAGAGAGCGATACACAAGAATCACAGCAGTCAAAACCGGTCTCAATCAATAGAAAACAGACAAACTATCTCGAAGGAATTGGAGTTCTAGATAGTCATCTTCACTTTCTCTCGCGCATATTTGAAGAATTTGTTCGCCGCCAAGGGGGACAAACCCCAGAAAATATTAGTATTCAAAATCACATCGTCTACCGTGGCTCTTTACCTCTTACAGAACAGCCTACACCTACCGAATTTCGTGTGTTAGAGTGTTTACTATTTTATACTGATGCTGGGTATGCCAATTTTACACAACTCTATCGATATGTCTACCCACATGAAAAACTTGAATCAAACGACATCCAACATGACATGAAGCAGAAGCTTGCGCAGCAAGTGGGTCGATTGAACAAAAAACTGACTAAAGGATTAGAACCAGAATGGGAGTATGTTCAAAATCGACGCACAGCAGGCTATCAATTAGTACAGCCATCACCCGCAGCAAATTGATTAAAGTTTGCGAAGTACCTTTACCCACTTGCTTGCGACTTTCTTGCTCATCTAAAAATTTCATAAAAGCTTGGTTAGCGCGGGCGATGGCGATTTCATCGGTTAGTTCATACCTATCACCTGCATAGAATGCATGAGACGATTCATCTTCTCATTGCATGTTGTACGACATACTCTCGTAAAACTTGATTAATGCGTGTCTGGTATCCTCTCCCATTCTCGTTCTCGCTTTGCTCTTTAAACCAGGCGATCACGTCTGCATCCAGCCGCAGCGTAATTTGCTGTTTGACCGGGCGATAGAACAGACCACGTTGGGCACCGCTCCAATCTGTGATCTCTGGAATATCGCTGGTGTCGATTTGGTCTTCAGGTAGGGCGTCCAATTCTCTCAGCATTGCCTCTTGTTCTGAGCTAAGTTTTCTAAAGGTTGTCTTCTTCATACAGTTCTCTCCAAATCGTTTATCTGTAGTTACAATTGTGTAACTACAGTATTGATTTGTCAAGCGACTGCAAAAACTTAGCGCAAGAAAGTATCTTGCTTTACAGTGCTTTGCCTCATTGCTTCACCTTCTTCAAATCACTTTGATATCTCACTAGTACTCGATACCCCCCATTCCAGGGATGATTTGCAGCAAATTGGCTGACCACGCCTGTCACCTCGTAGATTTCACCCACTTTGACATAGGGTCGTTTCCAGGGCAGGGTCGTGCGGATGGTCACGCGCACAGGTTCGGCGCTGGGATTGTTCAGGTCTTGCAGGAAGATGCTGTCGCTCTGCCAGCCGGTGACTGCGCCGCGGAAGGTCACCAGACGTCCTTCTAGCGATTCGTTGATTTGGGAAGGATTGACAGGCAAGGGTTGCAGGGGTGACAGTGGCTCAATCTTCCACAGATAATCCGGGTTTTCAACCTGCAACTCCATCTCACCGCGGAAGGTTTTGAGAAAGCCGCGCAGCAGTACGTAATCTCCTTCTTGCAAGGGTGGGAATTCGCCCTTGCGCAAGTAGACCTGGATGCCAATCCCCGCAGTCACACCATCCTCGGTGGGATCAGCGACATAGATGACGTTGTCCAGCAGGCCGGATGGAACAGTCACCCTTGCACGGAATTCTACCCAAACATCCAAACCAAAGCGCTTGGCAAAGGCTACGGAGGCAGGTGTGCCGCCTGCCTGACCGTTGGTCGATTCAAAATCAGGAGCCTTGCCGCCAGGCAAAGCTGGATCATGATCTTCAGGGGGTGGAGGCGGGATAGGCGTTGCAGTAGGAGGCGGCCCCTGTAAGACCACCAGTGGAGCCGTTACTACAAAGTCGCCATCAGCTTGTAGGGCTACGGCATAGATCACTGTTCCCGGAGTCAGTGCCAGATCAATCGACCATCGACCATCGGCTGGCGGCGTGTCGAGTTGGCGAAGCGGCTTGTTGTCTTGCCAGATAGCGACGCTAGCCATCTGACCGCTCCGGTCACCGACCTGCACGGCCAGTCGCACATTGCCAGAGAGAATGGTTTCGCCCATCCAATGGCGTTGACCATTTGCGTCTTCGGCTTGCAAGGTAAGCCAGAAGCCAGCCGCGCTGGTCAACCATCCTCGATGAGCGGCGATGGCTTGATTCAACGTGGTTGGATCGACTGAAGGAACCAACAGGCCAGTGTAGCGTGGGGCTGGGTTGAGGCCGCTGGGCAAGGGCGGATTGCTGTTACCGGCTGGCAGCAGTGGTCCACTTGCCTTCCATTGTTTGACCAGTTGATTGGCGTCGGCGGGCAGATCAATTTTGTCGCCGGCGAAGGCATCAATGACTTCAGCCGCAGGCGCAGCAGAGGTCAACCACTGCGCTGACCCTTGTTGTGCGGCCAAAGCATTCAAGAAAGCAACAGTATCGCTGATCGCCAGGCTCGACTGATTGTAGACGATGGCACTATCGTCGCTTCCTTGCCAGTGCCAGGCAGAAAGGGAAACGATCCCATCGGGCAGCAGGATCGGCGCTACCCATTCGGGATCGGCAATAGCGGCAAAGTCAAGGCCAGCCACATTGGCAGCCGCCAGTAGATAGTGTGGCGGAACCGTGCCAGCGCTGGAAAAGTTGCTCTGCGCACCCAATGTACCCCAAACAGCCATCAACCCATTATCCAGTTGCGGATGATCGTGACTTGTCGTGGTAGGAAGGGACTGCCGATCGAGTGGATTGGCGGGAGCGATCATAAAACGGTGGCGGACATCGCTGACTGTTGGAAAGTCTGCGCCAGGGACACGCTGCAAGGAGAAGCCGGTAGTGGTGCGCAGTGAGCCGCTCAAACCTAAGAGGGCGTATTCACCATTGCCAAAGGCGACTGCGTCAGCCAGCATACCTTCTGGATCGATCAACACGACTTCATCCCCGCTATCACTGAGCGAAAGCGAGCCGTGAGCATATTCCTTGGCCTTCTCCAGATTGGGCGTGCCATCATCGGCATTATCACTTTCGCCGTCAGCCTGTTGCCCCCACTGTTCTCGAAAGGTGAGGCCGTTGCGGGCAAAGATAAAGAGGTCGCCTGGAGCAAGCTGTTGGTCGGCGGGCAAACGATAGAGTCCCTCACCATCGCCGACCTGCTCGGCATCGCCCACTAGCCAGCCGCTCAGATTCACAGACTCCTGGCTGTGGTTGTAGAGCACGATGTACTCGGCGTCGCTACCGCGATAATTTACTTCTTCGATCCAGAGTGGACTGTTGCCATCGCCGATTGGCCAGGGACTGTCGATGGGCGTGGCAGTTGTGCTGGCGGTCGGTGTTGCCGTCGGCAGCGGCGATGGCTCGTATCTAGTTTTGGGCGTCCCCAAATCACCGCTGGAGCCAGGCCACAGTTGCCAGGCAAGCAGCCATTGACCCGATGCATCAAAGGTGCTGCGTTCATAGCTGATGCCAGCTTTGGGTTTGAGCATCGTTCCCCAAATTACCCGATCCACCTCGCGTCCGTCGGGGGCAAGGAGCAGGATTTCATCGGCGCTATTGGACATGGTGAACTTAGCGTAGACTTCATCCACGACCACACCACCGTTGACAGATGAATCGTTGTTGCGCCCCAAGATCAGATAACTGCCAGCCGCGATGATAAGATCGCTCGAAATGGCGTAGTGATCGGTTCCCAGATCAGCGATGGCCCAGCCACGCAGGTTGACGGGTGAATCACCTGCGTTGTAGAGTTCAACCCATTCACCCAGCCCATCGCTGACAGCCTTAGGGTCAGCCAGAAACTCCGAGATGAAGATCGAAGGAAGCACTGCCGAAGTCGGCGTTGGCGTCGCTGTGGGCAATGGCACGATGTAGCTGCCACCTGGCGTCCCCCAATCACTAGCCGAACCGGGCCAGCGATTGGTGGCTATAGTCCAAGCACCATCGTTGCCAAAGGCAGTGCGTTCTAGACTTTTGCCAGCCACGATAGACAAGCCTGAGCCCCATTCAACGCGGTCAACCTCCTGATTATTGGGAGCAAGCAGCAGAACCTCATCGGCGCTGTTCGCCATGCTAAAATGGGTGTATGTATAGGCCAGGGTGACGCCGCCATTCACTGTGATATCGCCATTGCGACCGAGCAGCAGATAGCCGCCCGTTGGGATGATCAAGTCGGTTGCGATGGTATGTCGGTCTGTCCCTAGATCGGCAATCGTCCAGCCATTCAGGTTAACGTCCGCTTCGCTTGCGTTGAAGAGTTCAATCCACTCGCCATCGCTATCATTCACGGCTTTGGGATCGGCCAGGAACTCGGAGATGTAAATTTTGGGTAAGGGACCAACAGTCGGCGTTGGTGTCAGCACGGGAGGCTGATAGGCAGAAGACGGTGTGCCAAAGTCGCCAGATGAACCAGGCCAAGCGCTGATAGCATTCACCCACTGTGCAGGCCCGCTAAAACTCGTTCGTTCCAAACTTTTTCCAGCAGCGGGCTTGATCGTGTCACCCCACACCACCCGATCCGCCTCACGCCCATCTGGTGCCAGGAGCAGGATTTCATCGGCGCTATTGGCCATGCTGAACTTGCTATAAACCAGGTCGACCTGCACGCCACCGTTGAGCGCAGGATCGCCATTGCGCCCTAAAACCACGTAACCACCAGCAGGAATCATCAACTCGCTTGTGATGGTAAAATGATCGGTTCCCAGATCGGTAATGGCCCAGCCGTTCAGGTTTACAGGAGCGGCGCCGGCGTTATAGAGTTCAATCCATTCACCGTTGCTGTCGCTCACGGCTTTGGGATCAGCGAGGAACTCAGAGATGAAGATTGAAGGTAGCGGCCCCGTAGTTAGCGTTGGGGTTGGTAATTCGATGAAGGTCGCTGTGGCGGGTGGGGTGGGTGACACTGGTGTATAGGCACCATGTGGCGTGCCCAAATCGCCGAGCGAACCAGGCCAGGCAGTTGTACCCAAGGCCCAGGTCGCTGCCGAGGTTAGCGTAGTGCGTTCGACGCTGTGACCCGCTTGCAGTTTAAGCGACTGACCAATCAACAGTTGACTGCTCCAGGCGACTGCATCGACTTCACTGCCATCGGCGGCATAGAGCACAATTTCATCAGTGCTATTCGAAAGTGTGAAATTGGTGTAAACCAGATCGACCAGAACGCCGCCGTTTTCGGTAATAACATTGCTGCGTCCTAGGATCACATAGCTACCGGGTAATACAGTCAAATCTGTGGCAACGGTAAAGCTATCTCGATTGCGGTCAGCTAGACGCCAGCCGCGCAGATTGACCGCGCCTTCACCCACATTCAGCAGTTCGACCCATTCGCCTTTGCTGTCGCTGACGGCCTTTGGGTCGGCCAGAAATTCGCTGATCAGTATTTGCGGGATGGGTGTAGGGGTAGTTGAGGTTGACGTTGGCGACTCTGTCGCTGTAGCTATCGGCGTAACAGTTGCGATGGGTGTATACGCTGAGGCTGGACTGCCAAAGTCGCCAAAAGATCCCGGCCAGGCGGCGCTGGCCGTTACCCATTGCGCCGGTATAAAAGAGGCTCGCTCCAGGCTTTTGCCCGCAGTGACCTTGAGATCGCCGCCCCAAACCACTCGGTCAACTTCAGTTGCATCAGGTGCCAACAACAAAATCTCATCGCTGCTGTTAGCAAGTGTGAACCCAGTGTAGATCAGATCGACTACGACGCCACCGTTCAATGTTGGTGACAGGTTGCGCCCCAAAACGAGGTAACCGCCAGGCTGAATCATGAGATCAACCGCAATCGTGAAATGTTCACTCCCCAGGTCGGCCAGACTCCAGCCATGTAAGTTGACCACATAGGTTTCCGCGTTGTAAAGCTCGACCCATTCACCATTGGTGTCGCTCACCGCCTTGGGATCAGCCAAGAACTCTGAGATATAAATCTGAGGGTTAGGCGTGGTCGGGACAGTTTCAGTAGGAGTTGACGTTGCCAGAACCGTGACAGTAGCCGTTGGTGTGGGTGAAGTGTACCATGAACCTGGCGTGCCCCAATCCCCTGCCGAACCGGGCCAGGGTGACGTGGCTAGAGACCAGACAGGCGGCGTGTCCAAGTTGCTGCGTTCGACGCTTTTGCCGGCTGTAATCTTGATAGAAGTGCCAGCAATCACGCCGCTGCTCCACTCTACTCGCTCCATCTCGCGTCCATCTGGGGCTAACAGCACAATTGCATCATTGGCGTTGGCTAACGAAAAACCAGTGTAGACCAGATCGGCGACTACGTACCCGTTGACGGATGTGTCTCCATTACGCGCTAATACCACATAATCCCCTGGCATGATCACCAGATCCACACCAATGGTATAGGACTCGCCGCCCGTTTTACCATCTGTAATGCGCCAACCACGCAGATCGACTGCGCTGCTGCCAGCATTGACGAGTTCAACCCATTCACCTACGGTGTCGTTTACAGCTTTGGGATCAGCCAGGAATTCGCTGATCAGTACTTTGGGCAACGGTGTTGGAGTAGAAGTTTCGGTGAAGGTCGCTGTTTCTGTCGGCGTTCCGACAACAGGGGTAGCAGTAGGAGTTGGAGTAACAGTTTCCGTAGGCGTTTCACTGTTTGCAATCGTTGGCGTTGCGGTCATCGTGGCGGTCGGGGTTGGCGCAATGTAGGCGTCTCCGGGCGTTCCCCAATCTCCTGCAGAGCCAACCCAGGGCGAGGTAGCCAAGGTCCAGAGCGCAGGTATAGCCAAGTTGATGCGTTCAATACTCTTGCCAGGAGTAATATGCACAGAAGTGCCAGCGACAGTGCCATTGCTCCAACTGACCCGATCCACCTCACTGCCATTTGAAGCGATCAGTACAATCGCATCGCTGGGATTGGCCAGCGTAAACCTTGAGTAGACGACATCGGTGATGACTCCACCATTAGCACTAATTGTGCCATTACGCGCCAAGACCACGTAGTCTCCTGGCATCATGACAAGATCAACGCCGATGGTATAGAACTCTCCGCCGCTTATGCCGTCGGTGAGTTGCCAGCCGCGTAGGTCGACTGCTGTGCTGCCAGCATTCACCAACTCGATCCATTCGCCTACCGTGTCACTTACTGCTTGCGGATCGACCATAAATTCACTGATCAGCACGTTGGGCAGAGGCGTCGGCATCGAAGTTTCGGTAAAAGTTGGGGTCGGAGTTGTGGTTTCTGTGGGCAAGGGTGTGATGGTATCTGTAGAAGTTGCGCTAGCGAGCAGAGTTGGAGTTTCGCTTGGCGTGGTTGTCACGGTTGCGGTGTCCGTGGGTAGCAACGGAGTTGGCGTAGTTGTTTCTGTCAAAGTGTCGAGGGCTGTAGCAGTGACAGTCGCTGTTTCAGTAGGAGTATCGATAAGGTTTGGGGCGGTGGTAAAGGTTGCAGCGGAAGTTTCGGTAGCCGTGCTGGTTGTTGTATCCGTAGCGGTGGGCATGGGCGTGGACACGACGGTCGCAGTTTCCGTGGCAGTCACCGTCGGTGTTTCGGTGGCTAATGGCGTCACTGTGGGTGAAGGCGCAATTGACGTTTCAGTTGCTGTTTCGGTCGGTGTTTCCGTTACTGTTTCTGTTAGCACAAGAGTCTCACTGGGCGTTTCCGTAGGCGAGACAGTAGATTGCGCATGTGACTTGCTGATCAGGAGCAACAGCAAGGTCAAAAGAATGGAAAGTACGAGCAGCAGGCGAAATTGCCAACGTGCATTGATGTTGTGGCCAGTAGAGTGCTGGTCACCTTTTTGCTGTGAAATAAAATTAACTGGGGGCATACGACATTTTGTGCAGTTCAAATGAAATTAGATTACATTATTGTAAATTCCGTTTGGCAAACTTCGCAAGTTTAAGTAAGATAAATTAACAAATGACAATTCTTTATCTTACTATCATTTACATCCTCGGCGTGGCTTGCGGCTGGTGGCTGTGGGATGCAAGCTGGTTTGGCTGCGATTTTCCAAGTTGGGCATGGTGCATCTCTTTTGGGCTCTTGCCAGTAACGCCATTGATCAATCGAATTTGGCGGCTGTTTCCAAATACACAGCCGCTGCGATGGTCACAGCGCTTTGGCTTTCGCCCTCCGCGCTACGGGCCTTCGCCTGGGCTATTGGCAGCGCTGCTACTCTGTTTTGTCACAGGCGTCCTACGCTACGCAACTAACCCCTTCACCCCTTGTTGGGACGTCAATGACCTTGCTTACTATAACTTGCCTACGGAAGCAGCCTTCGATAAACAGGCAACGAAGGTATTAATGCAAGGCTCGGTCAGCAGCTACCCTTTGCTCGCAGATCGTCTGCAAAAGAGTACTGTACAGGTCACAAGTATTCTGATCGATGGAGTTGAGCATCCCGTAAGTGGTGAGGCGCAGATGAGTGTCCGTATGCGCCAAAAACTCGCCTATGGGCAACCGGTTGTGATTCGCGGGCGGTTGGTCACACCGAACGAATTTGACAGCTTCTCCTATCGTGATTATCTGGCCCGCCGTGGTGTCCATAGCGTGGTCTATGATGCCAAGATTGAGATTCTCAACGGTCCAAATGTCGGTAATCCGATCAAACGCTGGCTCTATCTTTTTCGCAGTCGCGGCGAAGCGTTACTCAATCGACTACTACCCGAACCGTATGCTGCCCTGGCCAACGGCATGTTGCTTGGCATCGACGCCGGGATTCCCGATGAGTTGTACGACAAGTTCAATGCAACCGGGTCGAGTCATGTCATTGTGATTTCGGGCAGCAACGTTGCCCTGATCTCGATGGTCTTCCTCGCCTTGGGCAAACGGATCTTTGGCAAACGTCATGCCATCTGGGCAACATTGATCGCTATTGCGGCGTACTCCCTTTTGGTCGGTGGGGACCCTGCAGTGCTGCGTGCCTCGTTAATGGGGGGCCTCGTAGTAGTTGCAAGTACATTGGGGCGGCGCTCGACAGCCTTGGTGAGTTTGGCCACTGCCTGCTGGGTGATGACATTGGTCAATCCACTGACGGTCTGGGATGTAGGCTTTCAACTAAGTAGCAGTGCAACAGCGGGCTTGATCCTTTTTACGCCAAGCGTGGAAGGCTTCTTTGCGCGCCTGTTTCGGAGCAAATCAACAACCGAGCAACAACCTTCCGAGGCGAGGCCAGAAAAGTTACAAGAAGAACAACCGAAGTCGTTCCTTGTCCGCATCAAAGATTTTTTTGTGGGACTCTTTTCCGAAGCGCTAATTGCTACCTTAGCCGCCAACATTTCTACCTTGCCGATGGTGGTCTACTATTTCGGTAGGCTCTCGATCGTGTCGATCCTGACCAATCTATTGGTGGTCCCAGTACAGCCTCCGATTCTCTTTGCAGGAAGTGCTGGTGTGCTAATCGGCGTGGCTGGATTCGAGAGTGTTGCCTGGTTCCTCTTGAAAATTGCGCAAGGGGTTCTGTGGTGGACTGTAACGATTGTCACCTGGACCGCCAGCTTTCCTAACGCCAGTATCGGAATCACTGCCTACACAGGAGGGGAGCTTGTTCTCACATACTTGTTGATCAGCTTACTACGCTGGCGGGGTACACTCATCCAAGCCTGGCGGCAATGGATTGGGCGGGATCGGACCTATTGGCAGGTGCGGCTGACCGGCTCGCTGGCAACCGGAGCCTTGAGTATTGCGATGCTAAGTCTGTGGTTTATCTCCAGCAACCTGCCCGATCATCGCCTGCACCTATACTTTCTCGACATTGGTCAGGGTGATGGCATTTTGATTGAGACACCAAGTGGGCGACAAGTGTTGATTGACGGCGGCAAAGAGTACGATCGTCTGATTCATCAACTCAACAAGGTGCTACCCTGGTGGGATCGTTCGCTGGATCTGGTGGTATTGACCCACCCCGACGGTGATCATATGTGGGCGCAGGAGCAGTTGCCCCTACAGTATGAGATTGCAAAGGCGCTGATCACACCGATTACCCAAGCCAGCGTCGACGCCGAAAAGTGGATCGAGGCGATGAACAAAGCGAGAACTACCGTTGATCTACAACAAGAGGGCGGCAAAATCGATTTGGGCGATGGGGTAATATTACAAGTTTTGTGGCCGCCGGCAGGGGGCTTTGATCCAGCCGAGGCACAGACAGACGATCATGTCGATACGAGCTATGACAACGAGAATGGCCTGGTGTTGAGGCTAGAATATGGCAGCTTTAGCAGCCTTTTCACCGCAGATATTGGAGCACCGAGCGAGGCGGCCTTGCTTGAACGACATAGCCCACTGAACGCTACGCTGCTCAAGGTTGGTCATCATGGCAGCAAGTTCAGCAGTAGCGAACCCTTTATTGAGGCCGTCAATCCCCAGGTTGCCGTGATCCAGGTGGGGCAAGATAATGACTACGGCCATCCTCATGCGGCCACATTGCAGCGCTTGAAGGGTAGGCCAATCTTGCGTACCGATATTCAAGGAGCCATCGAAGTAACCAGCGATGGTGAACAAATGTGGTTAAAGGTGGAGAGGAACCAAACACCGGTCAAAAGACCTTGAGACGATTGTAATAGTCATTGGGCAATTGCGTAATTACCCAATGACTACATCGCTGACATCAACGCAGAGACTTTACGAGGCAGAAGCTTCGCTCTTGCTCGGAGCAGACGATGCTTTCGACTTGTTATCCTCGGATTTGGTCTCACTGGGTTTGCTCTCAGCTGGCTTTGCTTCCTCGCTCTTGGTTTCACTGGATTTTGTCTCGGCGCTTGAACCTTCGCTGGGCGCAGCTTTGCCATTGGCACCCTCTTTGCTGCTGTTTTTGCTGTCTGTGATGTACCAACCGCTGCCTTTGAAGTGAATGGCTGGGCGGCTCAACAAGCGTTGTACATGGCTACTTTGGCAGTTGGGACAAACCGGCATCGAAGAATCGGAAAAAGAGCGTTTCATTTCAAACTCTGCACCACAACTCGTGCAGGAAAACTCATAAATCGGCATAACTCATTCCCTCTATATTTCGTATTACACTCTGCTCTGAATGAAAAGCGGAATTTCGCTTCTCGGGAGCAGCTTGGAAAAACTCGGCTTTTCATTACAACCGCAGTTTAGTACAAATTCCGCACTAAGGTTACATTCGGTATACAACTGAATAGCTGATCAATTCTTTACTCGCAAGCAAGTGCAGTATAATCAATAATTGTATGAGTTTCCGCTTTGCAACACAAAAATTATCCACTGGTTTGTACGAACCAGAAGGCATTTACCTGCAAAAACCCTTTGAGGGTGAAGGAAGCATTCTCCAGGGTTGGGGTGACCACGCCCACGAGTATAGCGAATATCGCTACAATGGCATTCCGCTCAAGGGACACAATGGTGTGGACTTCAAGATTGCCGCCAATGCACACATCCTCGCCGCCGATGAGGGGCGCGTGATCGAGGTGGGATGGGAGCGAGGCGGCTTTGAACGTTACATCAAAGTTGAGCACCGCTGGGGTGAATCCTTTTATGCCTTCTTGGGCGATGTGTTGGTTGATAGCGGACAATTGATTGCACGTGGAGCGATGATTGCGACACCTGATAGTGTTAAACAATCGTCGCCTTTTTTTCATTTTGCAATTCGGGTTGAACCATTCAATCGGCAAGATGGCTATGGGGGCTTTACCGACCCTACTCCCTTCTTAAATTCGGTCGATATTCCACAAGAGGACGAGGCCCTTGATCTGTCCGACCAGCGTGAACCTTTACACCCAATGCTTTTAGAGAAAGCAATCGTACGTCGTCCATAAAGGTAAAATCATTCTATTGCAGGGTAAGTCATTTAATCATCGCTTTGAAGAAAATTTCATTGTGGAAGAAAGAAGACACTTTTGCAGTTATAAGAAGCAAAGATAGTCTTACTCAAATCTAATATTTATATCGTTTTATTCGTAGGGCCTGTGGATATGTGAATAACTCTTTAAAGTTGTTATTGGAACATAAACACTGCTACAAGATGTAGGTGTGACGATAAAGGAACTACTAGATATACGAACCAAGTAGTTGAGATTGCGTTATTGTTGCTGTTGATAAGTGAAGAACAGTGTCAGGAGTTATTCAAACCCTTAGGCATAAGTGCAATTTCTAGGGAAGGATTGCGATCTAGATATAGTAGAGTGTAAGAAGATGTCTACAAGAAGGGTGATAATTAGAAACGAATAATCCTCACTATATTGGACAAATCCACAGCTTATTGATCCTTTTATCCACAGGTTATAACCATAATATACACCATTGGGAGTGGTGCCATCCGAGCTGTAACTGTGACTAGATGGCGCATGATCACAACCAAAACATTCTAAGGAGATTGTTTATGACAGATAAAATCCGTGTGTTAATTGCTGATGATCATACGATCATGCGCGGCGGACTGCGCAAGTTGTTGGAAACCGATGAGCACATCGAAGTCATTGCCGAGGCAGTGGATGGTGTGGACGCAGTCATGAAATCACGCACGCTTAATCCCGATGTAATCCTGATCGACATCCACATGCCGCGCAAGGATGGCATTGAGGCGATTACTGAGATTAAACAATTCAACGCCCAGGCGCGAGTATTGGTCCTTACCAGTTTCACCGACGACGAGAAGGTCTTTGCTGCTATCAAGGCCGGCGCTCTGGGTTACCTCTTGAAGGATTCCTCCATTCCGCTTTTGCTCAATGCCGTACACGATGTCGCCCGCGGCGAGTCTGCGCTCGATCCGCTGATTGCGCGCAAACTGATCCGTGAACTTCATCGTCCCGCCCAACTACCCCCCACCGATGAGCCGCTAACTGAACGTGAAGTGGAAGTGTTGGTCATGGTGGCGCGTGGCTTCTCCAATCAGGAAATTGCGGACATGCTGGTGATCAGCGAGCGCACGGTGCGTACGCATGTCAGCAACATCTTGAGCAAACTGCATCTTGCCAACCGCACACAAGCCGCACTCTATGCTTTGAAAGAAGGGCTGGCCAAGCTAGAAGAAGCCGTGAACTTATAACTCATGTTACGCATTTGTCGGTTTAAACAGGCGGAACTTGACCAAATTTCTCGGTGACATGCGTAATAGGAGATCGTAACTATCAGGGTGAAATGCTTTCTTAGCAAGCATCTTATGGCGGATTCACATTGCCCTAATCCACAATCGTTACTGTCGGATCTATGAAAAAGAATCCATCCTTGCATTCCATTTTGATTACGCTTGTTCTTATTCTTGCGAGCATTCTAAGTGGTTGTTCGAGTTTGTTAGGCGCGCTTCCGATCCAGCAATCGGTGTTGTCGGCAACTGCCCTTCCCACAGCCACACCCACGGTTTTGGCAGTTCCTACCGCACTGGCACAACCAACCCTGGATACTACAGGAGTGGCAGAAATCGACGCAGTTGGCCTGGATATTGCTGAACGGCGGGTGATCGATGTCTATCAACGCGTCTCACCATCGGTGGTCAATATCACCACTCAGGTGCTGCGGCGCAGCTTCTTTTTTGATGTAGTTCCCGAAGAAGGAGCTGGCTCTGGTTTTATCATTGATACTGATGGGCACATCTTGACCAATTACCATGTGATCGATGGCGCCCAACGGATCGACGTGACACTCAATGACTCTGTCGTTTTGACAGCCAAGGTGGTTGGCTCCGATGCGCGCAACGATATTGCTTTGCTCAAAGTCGACACCGCTGCCGAACAATTGACGCCTGTTCAATTGGGCGAATCCGACAACCTTTTGGTTGGCCAACGGGCGATTGCGATCGGTAACCCCTTTGGTCAATTTGATCGCACCCTAACCACCGGTGTCATTAGCGCCCTCAACCGAACCATTCAAGGGCAAGATGGCCGCACCATCACAGGAATCATTCAAACCGATGCCTCGATCAACAAGGGCAACTCGGGCGGCCCGCTGCTCGACTCAAGTGGGCGGGTGATCGGCATCAACAGTGCGATTTTTAGCCCCACGGGTGTCAATGCAGGGGTTGGCTTTGCTGTACCAATCGATACCGTGAAGCGCCTGTTGCCCGATCTCTTGCAGCTAGGTTACTATCGTCATCCCTGGCTGGGAGTACGCTATGCCTATACAGTTGACTCGTGGCTGGCAGACACACTCGATCTGCCAGTCGATAAAGGGGTATTGCTGGTTCAATTTTTGCGCAACAGCCCACTCGAAGCCGCGGGTGCACAGGGCGCGCAACAAGAGGTCGTTGTACAGAATCAACAAGTGTATACCGGGGGCGACATCATCACTGCCATTGATGGCAAAGCTGTAACGAGTTGGGATGAAATTGATACCTTGCTGGAGAACAATTACCACGTAGATGATACAGTCAAAGTAACGGTCTGGCGCGACAGCCAACCAATGGAACTCGATGTGCAGTTGGCCGCAGAGCCTAACTAGGAATCTCGGATTTCGGAATGCGGATTGCGGATTGACTCGTAATTCGCAATTTCACAAAAGAAAGCGAGTAGCTCGTGTCTCAACGTCCTACCATCAGCGCCGACGCGCTTCATACCTTTATTCGCACTGTGCTTGAACGGGCAGGTATGCTGCCAGAGCATGCCGCGACCTCTGCCGATGTGTTGATGTATGCCAGTCGTCGCGGCGTTGATACCCACGGCATTCGCAATTTATTGCCGATCTATATGCGTGAGATCGAAAACAAGAGCGTGAACTTGCGCCCAACCTATCAGATCGAGCACGAAACACCGATCTCGGCACGGGTAAATGGAGATGAAGGAAACGGCTTGGTCGCAGCCACCTGGGCGATGAAGTTGGCGATGGAAAAAGCCAAACAAAGTGGTATGGGCATGGTGGCAGTTCGCAATTCCCGCCACTACGGTGCCGCCGGCTACTACACCTGGCTGGCGGCTCAAGAGGATCTGATTGGCATCAGCATGACGGGGCGCTTCTACGCCAATGTGCGTGATTATGGTGTGCCGCCCACCTATGGCTCGACCGCCAAATTTTCCACCAATCCGTTGGCCATCTCCTTCCCCACAGACAAGGAGCCTGTTTGGAACTTTGATATGGCAACCTCGGTTGTTCCCTTTAACCGCGTTACGATGTTGCGCGACAACGACGAAATGTTGCCGATGGGGTGGGCGGTCGATGAAAAAATGCAACCCACCACTGATCCCACGAAAGCCAGGTTGGTGCTACCACTGGGAGGTTCACGCGAAATGGGGGGGCACAAAGGGTACGGTTTGGCAATGATGGTTTCTGCGCTTTGCAACGTGCTTTCCAGCGGCTGGGACCAATTACATGAAGGGGATCCCGAAGCCTACGACGGCTACAAAACCCAGGGCGATGGTCATTTTCTGGCTGCCATGCGCATCGATCTCTTCCGTTCCGTGGACGAGTTTAAGCGCGGCATGGACGCCATGATCCGTTCGCTGCACGAATCGCCCAAACTCCCTGGCCACGACCGTATTTACGTTGCCGGCGAAATCGAACACGAAACTGAACAAAAGCGCCTCGCCACTGGCATTCCCTTGCCCAAACAAGTGGTGAAGGACATGGACTATCTGCGCGAGAAATATGGCGTGCAATACTGAATCGGACAGGATGACAAGATGATCGAATTGTACGTCATCTTGTCATCCTGTCATCCTATCATTTACCGCCCCACGCTCGACGCAACACCCGCAACCAATTCCCGTGCATAATATTGGCGATGTCCGCTCCCGAATAGCCACGACTCTGCAATATCTCGGCAACCTTTTGTAGATCGATGATTGTATCGAGATCGCCGGGTGACTGTTCTCGTCCGAAACCACCATCCAGATCGCTGCCGATACCAGCATGATTGGCATTCCCTGCCAATTGACAGACATGATCGATGTGATCGACCACATGGGCAATGGTGACTGGAACTTCGTGGCGACTGCGGATTGTCCAGCCGGCACGAATCATCCAGTTGTCGAAGGCTGCCGCTACGATACCGTCACGAGCGATGATCTGCTTGAGTTGTGCATCGTCAAACTGTCGCTGATGAGGCACCAAAGCCCGACAGTTCTGATGGCTGGCGATAATCGGACCATCATAGACATCCAGCGCATGCCAGAAGGATTGATCACAGAGATGGGTCATGTCTAGGATGACACCGACACGCCTCATCTCCTTGAGCAATTGCACTCCGATTTCACTGAGTCTATGCTCCGTAGCCGTGCCTCCTGCATAGCGACCCGGCCCGTAGTGCGCTGGACCAATCAAACGCACTCCGGCGGTGTGCCACGCTTCCAGATGTTGTGGCTGCCAGATTGGATCAGCACTTTCCATGCTGATGATAAAGCCTAAGGGTGGCGTTTTGTTGCCGTCGGCTCCATTGCTCTCCCAACTTTCCCATTCGGCTACATGTGCATTGAGTGCTGCAAGGTCAGTCAAAATCCGTACATGACCATGCGCTTCCAACGCTCGATAATAGGCTAGGTGCCCCTGCGCTGCCGCCGTTGCCTGCGCTTGGGAACCATAATCAATATTGGCCGCAGGACGACCCGTGTGGCGCGCCATCAAGGTAACAACCGCCAAAAAGAGACGACCTTTGCGCATCTCGGGCAGCGCAACCGTTCCCTGCCCACCGCCACCAGTTGAGCCGGTATGTCCCTCTTGTGTGCGAATGGTATAGACCGACTGCAACAAGTCGCGGTTGTATTGCAATGCGTTCCAAGCGAGATCGAGATGAGAATCGATGACAAGCATGTGTGGTTCCTTTAGTTGTGTTGGAAATGAATCAGGTTGTACTTGATGCGCAAGTTTCAGAAATATTTGAGGGACGTCAACGATTGGCGGGTACTTTGCCGATTCTTGCCTTTAATCGTTGAATTCTTGTATACGACTGTTCGATCTGCTCAGGGCTGATCTTGCCTTCGGCTACCATCTGCTGAATGGCCGTGACAACTTGCTCTACGATATTATCGATGTAGAGATAGCCATTATTGCCGATAGCGATTATGTCCACACCAGCGTTAATCGCTCGCTCAATGGCACTGGCCAGGCCATAATTTTTGACAATCGCCCCCATGCCCATGTCGTCTGTGATCACTACACCTTCATAGCCCATTTGGCCACGCAGCACATCGGTGATGGTTGCTTTGGAAAGAGTAGCTGGATTTTCGGGATCGAGTGGGGAGAAGACATGGGCAGTGAGGATGGCATCGACTTCGCCCGCTGCCAGAAGGTTACGGTATGGTTCTAATTCCGCCTCCTGCCAGGTCTTAGTAACATCGACCAGGTCGAGATGCGAATCGGTGCTGGCGCTCCCATGTCCGGGGAAATGTTTGAGTGTACAAAGCACGCCTTGCTCATGGTGGGCACGGATCACTTCCAATGCATGGCGCGTGACAAGATCGGGATCAGCACCAAAGCTACGCTCGTAGTAGCCAATCGCCGGGCTCTGCGGGTTGATGTTCAGATCGACGACCGGTGCCAGGTTGAGATTGATGCCGGCTGCGACCAGTGCCTTGGCCGTTGCTGTGGCATATTGGCGAGTGATGGCTAGGTCGTCCTGTTGACCCAAATATTGTGCCGTCACCGAAGTGGGAAAACCGTACTTCTCCTTCAACCGATTGACAATTCCCCCTTCCTGGTCAATCGCAATCAGCAAGGGCGTCGCAGAAGCAGCTTGTAAATCCGCACTGAGTTGTTTCAATTGGGCTGGCGATGCCACGTTGCGTACAGGGTTTTGTGATGGGACATCGTATTCAAAATAGACAATATTACCGAGTTGGCGCTGCTCGATATCTGCCAGAATGGTCGGTGCATCCGCTGCACGTATGCCTCGAAAGCCAGCCATTACCATTTGACCAATCATGAGATTGATGTCAAGCGGCTGAGGTGTAGGTGGGTTGGTTGTGGGCGTCGGCTTGGGCAGGATTGGTGTAGTAGGCATAGGCGTGAACGATGTCGTGGTAGGAGCGGGCAATGGATTTTCTGTTGGGATGATAGCTGGCGCACAACTGGTGATGAGCGCCATGCCTATTATACTTTGTCCGCCGAGTAGGAGAAAGCGGCGACGTGAGAGATCGTTCTTTGGGTTTGCTGGCATAGTCCCTCAACGCACCAAGCAGGTACGAAGTTCCTTTACCGTTACTTCTATTGCTCGAAAACAACAGATTGCCGACCGCTATAGTATAATCCTCTATATGCGCTACGCCATTACACGTCAAGTTTCATCTGCTATCAATCAGTGCGAGTTAACCCATCTGGCACGTTCGCCGATTGATCTCAACTTGGCCCGACAACAGCACCATGCCTATGAAATGGTGCTCGAATCGCTGGGCTGCCAGTTGATTCGCCTGCCCCAAGAGCCGACACTGCCTGATTCAGTCTTTGTCGAAGATACAGCACTGGTGCTTGACGAGGTAGCACTGCTTACCCGTCCTGGCGCATGTTCACGCCGACCGGAGACAGCTTCGATTGCAACGGCATTGGCTCCCTATCGCAAGTTAATTGAGATCGCTGCACCTGCTACAGTGGATGGCGGTGACGTTTTGCGTTTGGGTAAATCCATTTATGTTGGGCTATCGAGTCGCAGCAATCAAGCTGCGGTGGAACAGATGGCGGCTGCATTGGGCGAATATGGCTATCAGATTCAAGCAATTCAGGTGACCGACTGTCTTCATCTCAAATCAGCGGTGACACAGGTTGCAGAGGATACATTGCTGGTCAATCCAGCCTGGCTTGACCCATCGCTCTTCCGTAACTGGAAACTTGTAGAAATCGATCCGTTAGAAACCTACGCTGCCAATGCCGTTTGGATTGACGATGCGACTGTCTATCCAAATTGTTACCCACGCACCCAACGCAAACTGGAAGCCCAAGGTATTCGAGTTTGCACGGTTGATGTTGGTGAGTTGATCAAGGCAGAAGGGGCAGTGACTTGTTGTAGTTTAATTTTTTCGTAGCACAAGAATGCTTTCTTGTGCTACAGAGAGGTAAATATGGGCAAAACATCTAGTACCATCATCGGCGCAGCAATTGGAGCCTTGGCGGGCTTTGTCATCGTCTATCTTTTTGGCCCTGCGCCTGACACAACCTTCGACAAGAATTATCAATCCCGATTGGATAAAGCGCTCGAAGAAGGCAAACGCGCCGCTGAGGAGCACGAAATCGAGCTGCGCCGGCAATTGTCACAGGCCAAAGGCCAATTGGGAATGGGTTGATGGAGCACTCAAGGTATCACAAGAATCATTCTTGTGATACAGAAAATGCACTGGTTAACACCGCTTTGGGATCCCACTTCTGCTTTAACTGGTGCATCAAAGCCAGCGATTCTGGTGTATAACCCCAGCGATCAATCTCACCCTCCCAGGTTGTTGGCGCTTGCATTACAAGTGCATAACCTCCAAGTCGCAGCGCTGGAACACGGATCGCCTCCAACCAGCGGCGAGCATCGTTGGAAGCGACAGGTGCATAGCGCACATAAGCCATCCCGTTCGCCACATCTGTCAGCCAGATTGACCCGTCGTGACCATTCACTGCGGGTGACGCTAAATAACTTCCTAATTTGCCCACCGGCACTGCAACCCGTACCAGCAGTTCATCCGTTGTCGTTTTCTGCAAAAACTCCTGCCAAATTGAGAGCGCACTGTGCGATTCTACGCGCAGCGGCAACCTGCCATCCAAGAGTCCCCATGCACCTGCAACCTCGGCCAGTTCCGCATCGACATCTTCCGGCAACCCCTCAGCCGTGTAGAACAACGTGAAATCAGCATTTGGGAGATCTTGACCCTGCGCTCCCTGACAAAGCACCAGTCCAGAGGCAATGGCAAGGTGAGGCAGTAGCTTCTCAGCAAGTGCAACACTGGCGTTCAAAGTCGTCAGTGGGATCGCCAGCGTTTTGCGCGCGCGGGGCGCAGGCGTCAACTTGAGCGTGACATCGCAGAGTACGCCCAGCGTACCATAAGAGCCGACAAAGAGCTTGGGCAGATCATAGCCAGCTACGTTTTTCACCACAGAACGTCCAGCACGGATCACACGGCCATCGGCCAGGGCTACCGTTGTGGCGAGTAGATTGTCACGGATCGCACCATAACGAACTCGCTGCGGCGAGTTGAGATTGCTGGCGACCAGGCTACCAATGCTTTGTTCTGCCCACGGGGAAGCCAGCGTCAATTGCATCTTGTGCTCCACCAGAAAGCGCTGCACCTCGGCCAACGGTGTCCCGGCACCGACGGTGATGAAAAGGTCGTGCGGGGCGAATTCGTGGATGCCGGTGAGCTTTGCTGTTGACAGGGTGAGTGAATTGCGAATTTCTTTAGGTGCACTACATACTTGTATTTTCTTTCCAGCTTCACCTAGGGCGCGCAGGTTGGCTGCGGCTTCTTGAGCGGATTGGGGGGCAAAAATGTCACCTTTGGGTAAAATTGGTGCTTCATAAGATGGCGCTGGCAAATCGGCAGGGAAAATTTTGCCGGGATTGAGCAGCCCTTGCGGATCGAAGATCGCTTTGAGATCGAGCATGGCCGAAAGTTCGGAGCCATTGTACATCTTGGGCATGTATTTGCGCTTTTCGATGCCGACGCCATGTTCGCCCGTGATGCTGCCGCCTTTCTCGATACAAAGCTGCACAATCTCATCGCAAGTGGCAAAGACCCGCTGCATCAACGCCTCGTCGCGCGGATCGCAGAGGATGGCGGGGTGCAAGTTGCCGTCGCCTGCGTGGAAGACATGGCCTGTCCGTACCCGATTCTTATCTGAAATCAGGTTTACTTCATGCAGCATCTCTGCCAGCAGACTGCGTCGCACGGTAATATCGACCAGATAAAAGGCCGGGGATAACCTCGAAAATGCTCCGGCGGCACTCTTGCGCCCATACCATATCTGCTGTCGTTCGGCTTCGCTGCGGGCGATTCGTAGATTGTAGCCTTTGTGCTCAGTCAAAATATCGGCGATCTCTTCCATCTGGATATCCAGGCTCTCCGGGTAGCCATCAACTTCGACGATCAACCCGGCCTGCGCCTCGACCGGTAAGCCACAATGGGCAAAATCTTCGATCATGCCCATCACTTTTTGGTCCATCATCTCCAAGGCCGCCGGCACCAATCCCGCCGCAATGATGGCCGAAACTGCGGTTCCTGCTGCTTCATCCGAATCGAAGGAGACCATCATCGTCTTGACGGCTAAGGGGTTGCGAATCAAGCGCAGATCGGCACGGGTGACGATGGCCAACGTTCCTTCACTGCCCACCAAGATGCCCGTAAAGTCGTACTCTGGATAGTCGAGCGTTGCGCCACCCGTATGGAGGACGTTGCCATCGATCAACACGGCTTCGAGACCAGTCACGTAGTTGGTCGTCACACCATAC
This sequence comes from Caldilineaceae bacterium, assembly GCA_046328715.1. Classification (GTDB taxonomy): domain Bacteria; phylum Chloroflexota; class Anaerolineae; order Caldilineales; family Caldilineaceae; genus JAXLWB01. The sequence continues at coordinate 112,088 of JAXLWB010000017.1, forward strand.
TTGAAACAGTGCGGCCCTCCTGCGTTCATGCCAATGTTGCCGCCGATCACCGATGAGCGCTGGCTGGAGGGGTCGGGTGGATAGTAGAGACCATGGGTCTTGACCTGGCCATCGAACTTGAGATTGACCAAACCTGGCTCCACCTGTGCGCTGCGCCCGGCAGGATCGAAGGCCAACACGCGGTTCATACGGGCAAAGTTGACGATCACACCCCCATGTTCTGCCACCGCACCTCCCGAAAGCCCCGTTCCGGCACCGCGGGCGATCAACGGCACCTGGTGTTCACGCATCAGGTTGACCAGCTTGACCACATCAGCCGTTGATTCAGGCAGAAAGACACCATCGGGCTTGCCACGGTCAAACCCAGCGTCAACCTCATAGGTGAGCAGTTCGACTGGGCTGGTCAGCAGTTGAGTTTTGGAAAAGGGGTGGGTTGGAAGGCGGTTAGACATAGGCGAATTTGTGTAGTGTTGTACTGCATCCTTATGATCTACCGCATAACACGAACAAAGTTGTGTTATGCGGACTAACTATGAGCAATACAGAATATATTTATCGGGAATGGATTGAAGATTTACCTATAGACCAGCAATTGGAATCGGTTACCAAGATTATGCACGGCTATCTAAACTGTTGAAGGATCAATCTTCAATGGACGAGCATCGCCATAGTATTATGGAACTGCACGGGCTAGGTGCAAAACAATGGTTGGGCATAGACGCTCAGTCCTATGTAAATCAACTGCGTAATGAATGGCCCCAAACTAGTCATGACAATTGATAAGGCGTGGAAAAGAGTCACAGAACTTCAAATCTTCGTTGTTGATGACTTTATCCCAATCTCTTAATCTCTAACTCTCCTAGTACGCCCGATCCAACAACTCTATCACATGCAACACCTCTGCCTTTAGCCCCGCTTTCTTCGCACCATAGATCATTTGCATATGACAACCCGTATTGGCGGTGACAATGATATCCGGGTGAGCGGCAGTGACATCGGCGAGTTTTGCGTCGAGCACGGACGTCTTGCAGATGTGTTTATATCAAATTGCCATTGAGTAACTTCTTTTCCGCAAGTTGCTTGATAATAGAGTTGATTGGTTTGCCAGCCCAATACGTTATAGCGACAAGGTTTTGCTTCCGCAATCGATTGACTACCGTTTAAACAGCAACAGAAAAGGAGGTGTTGTTACGATAGTCATCTGGTGTCCATCTGTCGGTTGCACTGTTGTAGTATAAAGGTGCGAACATGAACCACAACACACTGGCCAGAACCAATAGCAGCAGTACTTTTGTAAACCATCCCCAATCGCGTTGTGCCAGTCCATAAATCGCACCTACCATAACAAGAGGCACAAGTAGGAAGTATACTGCTGATGAGCCAGCAACTGTTACGTACACGAGGAAGATAGGAATGCCCAATAATCCACCGAAGAGTCCAATTGTTTTCTCTAAAACTGGCTTACCCACCGTTGAAGAAAAACGGAAATAAAATATCGATCCTTGGCACAACAAAGAGAATCATTCCTACCCACAAAGCTACTACTGAAAGACCTCTGCCAAACCACTTAATTTCAGAGAGCGGTTGAGATGACATACTCATGGAATTCTCCTTAAAGAATGGTTTACTGTTTCAAGCAGAATTTTTAAACAACTTCTCTTAACCGTTCAATTCTTTGTACTGCCTCTTCAAACGAGATATCTGGTCGTTCAAAGGGACCACCTTCGAGATCCACCTTATCTCTGGCGGCCTCCAACACAGCCACCATGCGTGTCACAATCTTCTGTCGATCCTCTGGGCTGTAGCGTTCGAAATTGACCGGGTATTGGCTGTAATCGACGAACTCGTAGGCAAAGAAAGTTTCTGCCAACGTTTTGTGATAGGCTGGACCAAAGTCGAACGTTAACAAATCGTTGTCGTTTAGTGGAATTTTAACTGTCGGAATGGGCTCATCAACGTCAAACTCATAATGAACCGCTGTGCCTTCGTACAACTCTGGTCGTGGATCGATCACGAAAATGCGGTAAGGGTGCGCATGGGGAGAGCCCCAACTTCTCCGTCGCCAACCTGCATAGTTCGGAATGCGGTTGAATGTGGGCGGCGACTCATGCAGATAGTCCAACTCAACAAAGACAACACCAATCTTCAATAAATCGAGACGTTTGGTGCGATAGAGTTTTACATCTTGTAGTTTGTTCGATGGCGAAAGCAATTCAACCCAAGCAACCAATGAACCATCCTGACGTTTATTCCGCTGGCTGCGAATGGCAATGGCGCGATATTCACTCAACTCTTCATAGTCAAGTAGAAGATCTGAGATGGTTAATATTTCGGCTTTACCAGCAATTGCAGTGCCCCCTGTATAGGGCAAAAGAGAACGGATGGGATCACGGTCGTGTATGGCTATATCCGATTCGGGCCGTCCTTCTTCGGTTTCACTGCGTCGAATTTGTAATGAATCTTCGATCCCGGCAGTGTAGCCAAGTGGCAAAAGTTCCTGTTTTAAAGTTCGAGTCAGATCGACAATATGACTTGTGTGAAATTCTTTCCAGCCCCCCATCTTCTGCCAAAAGCTATGTAGATGAGCGTTGATCCCCAAATATTGGTTCTTAACCGAGGCTACTTTTTTCATGCACCCCTCCATCCGGCAAAGCGCAGATCACTCAAGACTTGCTTATCATTATAGCACAATCGTTCCACTCGCCGATGGCATATTCAATCTCTCAATCTCCAATCTCAGTACGCCCGATCCAACAACTCTACCACATGCAACACCTCTGCCTTTAGCCCCGCTTTCTTCGCACCATAGATCATTTGCATATGACAACCCGTATTGGCGGTGACAATAATATCCGGGTGAGCGGCAGTGACATCGGCGAGTTTTGCGTCGAGCACTTGATTGGCCGTTTCGGGCTGCATGATGTTGTAGACACCGGCGCTGCCACAGCACATCTCTGGCTGTTTGAGTTCTACCAGTTGCAGACCGGGGATCGATTGTAGCAGTTGGCGTGGTTGTTTGCTTACCTTTTGACCGTGGCGCAGGTGGCAGGAATCCACATAGACCACGCGCTGGGTGATGGCTTTCTGAGGCATCTGATGTAAATTTCCTGCTAGGAATTCGTTGATGTCTTTGACCTTCTCTACAAAGGCTTGTGCTTTTTCGGCATAAGCCGGATCATCTTTAAGCAACCAGCCATACTCTTTGAGCGTAGCCCCACAGCCACCCGCATTGTTGATGACAGCAACGAACTCGTCGCTGCCAAAGGCATCAATGTTTTGTCGTGCCAGTTGCAACGCTAGTTCGTGTTCGCCAATATGGAGACCGGCAGCTCCACAACATGTCTGCGCCTCAGGAAAGTGAACCTCAAAGCCGTTGCGTTGGAGTACACGAACGGTAGCTGCATTGGCACCCGCTAGAAACGCATCCTGGATGCAACCGCGGAAAAAGGCAACTTTGCCACGCAACTCTCCCACGGCTGGTGCAGGTCGGCTGTAGTCGGGCGTGCGAATATCGAGTGGCGGCAAAATGCCCGCCATCGTGCGCATCTGTGCAGGCAAAAAGGAGAATTTCGTGGCAAGTTGTGGCAACCCAAGTCGCTGTGCAACCCAGAGCAAACGTGCCAACCAGCGCAATCTGGCGCGTTTGGGCATCAACTGGCGCAGGCCGATGTCGCGGATCGCTTGTTCCGTTGCTGAAGGGTGCCGTTGCTCCTCGATCGTAGTGCGGGCAACTTCGAGCAGCTTGCCATATTGGACACCCGAGGGACAGGCCGTCTCACACGAGCGACATCCCAGACAGCGGTCGATGTGTTGGCGGAAGAGTCCTTGACTCAACTCATAGGTGTCGATGCGTCCATCGGCCACACCTCGGATCAGCGCAATCCGCCCGCGCGGGGCATCCATTTCGGTTTCAAAGACAGCATAGGTCGGGCAAGCGGGCAGACAGAGTCCGCAATGAATACATTGATCCAATAGCTTGCGAAATTCGGGAGATTGCATCGTTTGTGAGGTGTTGGGTTGCATAGCTGTACGATAGCACAAAACGCCAACGCTGAAAAGAAGGGATGACAAGGACTGTACCCTTTTGTATCTATTCTTTCTTCTTGTCATCCCTTCATCCTGTCATCTTGTCATATTGTCGGTTCTTTTTTGGGAGTAACTGATTTATAATGCTGCTAATATGACACGCAACAATGTACTCAGCGAAGAAGCTGCGCGTAAACGACAGGAGATCGGTCTATCAGCACGGAGAGCAACCGCGCGAGCGACGGTGCTGCGTCCGCCTGACTCGGAAGCGGATGCAGGGGCACCGGTTCGTGGCTTTGGTGGCTGGTGGTTGGTTTTCTTTCTATCGTTGCTGGCGTTGACAACCTTCTTGTTGGTGGCGGCCCGCTTTTTGCAATCGCCGACTGACTTGTCTACGGTGAATACAGATCTCGCCCAGGTTACAGAAGGAAAGCTCAACCTGCAAGGGTTACAAGGGGCGGTCAAGCGCATTCAAGCACAAACTATGTCGCCAAATGGGCGACCTGTAGTGCCGCGCCTCTTTGATGATTTCTCCTCTATTCAATCGATTTTGCCGAATGCCCAAAATGGAGCGTATTCTCAGCAAGTGATACCCACAGAGGGCGTCTACCGGATGAATGCAAGCCCCGGCAACGCCGCCTACAGCCTGCTGGGAGATTCATCGCTGCGCTCCTTCCGCCTGGAGACCAGTGCTCGTATTGCCATCGATTTTCCACAAAGCAGTGCCGGATTGATAGTTCGTTTTGTGGATGCCAATCACTTTTACCTCTTTGCCGTAGATGGCGAGGGGCGCTTTGAAGTCTTGCATGCCAACGGTGTGGGTAACTGGCAACTGCTGCTGCCCTGGATGCCTTCGAATGCAGTCAATGCAGCGGGCGTTGGCAATGTTTTGGAAGTTGAAGATCATGGCTCATTGCTCCGCTTTTCGGTTAATGGCACACGGCTCTTTGAACATACCTTCGGCCCTGAGGAGTCAACGCAGAGCGGCGATGCAGGATTATGGACCGCAGCAACTGGCGATGCGAATGCCAGCGTAGATTTTGATCGGATTCGACTGGAGCCAGTGCAATCATGACAATAATCACAAATTTTCTGTCCGCAGCACTCGAAGCCAACGATGATGTGGCTGAGTCCTTGGCTGCTCAATTAACCCCTGCCGATGAGCCAGCACTACTCACCGCATTAGACGACACGAATAGCGATGTCCGCTGGTGGGCTGTGCGGGCCTTAGCGCTCATAGGAGAGCGCGCAAGTGTTGCTCCCCTCTTGCACAAGTTGGATGATTCCGATCCTATGTTGCGTTCTGCAGCTCTACTGGCGTTAGCCGCGCTCTATGGCCGACAGCCAGCCGCGGTACAACCGCATTTGACGCAACTGGCTCGACTGCTTGCCGATCCCGAAGGGACCGTTCGCCAAGCGGCCACCGATGCCTTATCGCAATGTGGCGATGCCGCCGTGCCCGCCCTGGCCACTGTGTTACAAGGCGATCATCAAGGCGCACGTACGCGAGCGACTCTCGCCCTGCGTCAGATCGCAACCATGCCAGCCGCAGCCGTGCTATATCACTGCCTCAACGACAGCAACTATATGGTCCATACCTACGCCTATGAAACGCTGGATGAGATGGGGCTGTTGGAGAATGTACTGCTGGTAGTGTGAGTCAGTGAAACAGTAGGACAGTAGGACAGTGGGTCAGTGAACTGATTTACTGTCTTACTGTCCTACTGATTATTCCGCAAGTACATACGCAAAGACGAGCGGGGCGACGATGGTAGCGTCCGACTCAATGAGGAATTTGGGGGTGGTAATGTCGAGCTTTTCCCATGTGATCTTCTCGTTGGGCACGGCACCGGAGTAGGAGCCGTAGCTGGTCGTCGAGTCGCTGATCTGGCAGAAGTAGCCCCAGAGCGGGATCGTTTCGTCTTCCATGTCCTGCCGCAACATTGGCACCACACAGATCGGAAAATCGCCAGCAATGCCGCCGCCAATTTGGAAGAAGCCGATTGACTGGTTTTTGGCTGTTGCGGTGTACCACTTGGACAACTCCATCATATATTCAATGCCGGTGCGCACAGTGTGAACGTTCTTGATGTTGCCCTTCATGCAGTGCGAGGCATAGATATTACCCGTCGTGGAATCTTCCCACCCTGGAACAAAGATCGGTAGATTCTTCTCGGCTGCCGCCATCATCCAACTGTCTTTTGGATCGATTTGATAATATTTTTTTAGCCGTCCACTGAGTAGAATTCGGTAGAGAAATTGATGAGGAAAGTAGCGCTCGCCCTTGCGGTCTGCCTCGGTCCACTCGTTAAGGATGGCGTGTTCGATGCGGCGAATCGCTTCTTCTTCGGGGATACAGGTGTCGGTAACACGGTTGAGATGGCGTTCCAGCAGATCCATCTCGTCTTCGGGAGTCAGATCGCGGTAGTTAGGAATGCGTACGTAGTGATCGTGCGCCACCAGATTGTAGACATCCTCTTCCAGGTTTGCGCCTGTACAACTGATGCCATGAATCTTACCGGCACGAATCATTTCGGCCAGTGATAGACCCATTTCGGCACTGCTCATTGCCCCAGCCATGGCCAGGAACATGATACCACCCTTTTCTAGATGTTTGCAGTACCCTTCGGCTGCATCAATCAGTGCAGCCGAGTTGAAGTGGCGGTAGTGGTGTTTGATAAACGCTTTAACGTTGTTTGCGTGATTCATTAGTTTTTTCCTTTTGTAACTCCTCGGACTGCTCTAGAGACGCGGATATCGGGAAGGGTGGATTGGTTGCATCCTTCGAAATGAGCTGTCTTACCAAATATGCTCGTCTCTATGACTGAGTTGTTACTTCCTCTTACGGCAAGAATGAAATCGAGATTCAGTAGTTCACGAATTCAGGGAAAATGTCATTCTGAGGCAGCTTTTGCCGAAGAATCTTAGGTTGATAACGCAGGATTCTTCGTAAACTGCCGCTCAGAATGACAAATTATGATCGACTGAGATTTGGAGATCAGGAGATTACATAAATCTTTCTCTCAATCTCCAATCTTATTTCATTCCGACCAAAGCATACGAGATGGCCTTATACAACAACTTCGCTACAGCGAAATCTGATGCATGATGCGTTTTGATGGGCGCTAGTTCGACACAGTCGATAGCAACCACCGTGGCATGCGTGACCAGCGTCTGTAAGATATCCATTGCTTCACGCCAGGTCAGACCGTCCGGTTCAGGCGTACCGGTCGCGGCAACGATGCTAGGGTCAAGTCCATCCACATCAATGGTCAGATAGACTTGCTTCCCCTGGATCCTCCGAATAAACTCCGCTTGCCAACCGTTTGCGTGCACATCTTCGCTATACCAGACCCGGACCCTTTCGGGGTTGGCACGAGCAAAGGCAACTTCCTCCGGGCAGACGGAACGAATGCCCAGTTGTAGTAACTGCTCTACTCGTTCATCTTCCAATAGGCGGCGGGCAATACAGGCGTGGCTAAAGGATGATTCTTCGTACTCGTCGCGCAGATCACTGTGGGCATCAAGTTGCACAATCGTGATCGGTCTATCCAAGGCACGCAAGATTCCTCGTCCAAAGCCAACACTGATCGTATGCTCGCCACCCAAGCCGACCACCAACTTGCCACTTTGCGCAGCTTCTTCTGTGGCTTCGGCAATTTGTTTTACAGCCTTAGCTGGCTTCTCAGAGAGTTTTAGCGCAGGCAAGGTGTGAACGCCATATTCCAGAGCTACTTCGCGGTCATACTCGCGGTCATAGAGTTCGACCTGCTGCGAGGCAGTGATGATGGCCTTGGGTCCTTTGACTGTGCCATGACCGTAACTCACCGTTGCCTCAAAGGGAATCGGTAAGATCAAGACGCGTGCAGCATCAAAGCTAGAGCATTCCTCGGGCAATCCTAGAAAGTTATCGGGTGTCATAGGCTTAGATCAAAACTGCTGCTGCAATGGTCGTCGTCCACACCCCGCCTGACTCGGCAGTGACAGCGATAGTATTGCTGGTCGAATCGACGATTTCGCCTCCCATCAGGTATTGCTCACGACGCGAGTTGTAATCCTTATCGGCATCGAAGGGAATCCCCAAGGTGGTTGCCAACATGGTTGCTGCCAGGTCCTCGGTGTAGTCGGCTGCTTCTTGTTCAGTTTGCCCATAGGAGTGATGTTCAGACAGGTAGCCATATTTATCCATATCTGCCGGGCGGGCAATGCCAATCGACGAGGCAATGCGTCTTCCTGCTTCGTTGGTAGACATCTCAGCCAAAACCACAAAAACAATCTCACCCGGTTGCAGCAATTTGAGACCTTCCTCGCGCGGGATGATCTGACAACGCGGGGGAAAGATCGAAGATACACGTACCAGGTTGAAGTGCGCAATCCCAGCATCGCGTAGTGCAAGTTCAAAGCTTGTCAACTTTTCCCTATGCACGCCCACGCCACGGGTTAAAAAAAGCTTATGTGGAATCAAACGCATTTATTTATTCTCCTCGTTTTAAATGAAGCCCTGAATGAAAAGTCGAGCTTTGCTTCTCGAAAGATCATTGGCACTCTGCTTCTCATTACCATCACAATTTTGAAGCGAAAAATTGAGCCTTTTGGCAACCTGTTTTAAACAGATTTAGCCATAGATCGTAGGTTCTTTTGGTATGCGCGTCAAGTTTACTATCGGATATCATGCAATTGAAAAAGAGTTGTGCTGTATGAATCAGGCTCATACAGTACAACTCTTTTTTTAACAATCGTGATCACCGGAGTTAACGGTTACACTGGCTTGATCAGTTGGTACACTTTGCGCAACAAACTCTCACTGTCATAGGGCTTGGGGAGGAAAAGCGTGTTTTCTCCTTGTAATAGCAACCGAGTTGGGTCATGTTCACTATAGCCGGATGAGAGAATCACGCGTGCGGTGGGTTTGATCTTGCGTAGTGCTTGCAGCGTTTCAGCGCCATTCATAAAAGGCATCTGCATATCGATGAGAATCACGTCGATCTCATCGTGATGGCGAGTAAAGTGTTCAATTCCAGCACGTCCACTTTCAGCATCAATCACAAAAATGCCGCTCGACTCGAGAATGTCACGCACTGTTTCTCGCACCGGCTGTTCATCATCGATGACCAACACTATGCCGTTTACTTCGCTGTCGCTGGGCAAGACAACCGAACTGGGTTCTACTTCGGGCTTGAGCCGGGCCGGGAACAACAGCCGAAACTCTGTCCCTTCCCCCACCTGACTAGTTACCTGGATCGCTCCATTGTGTCGGCGCACCACACCCAATGTGGCTGCCAGACCAAGACCATTGCCCGTGGCTTTGGTGGTAAAGAAGGGATCAAAAATCCGTTGAAGTACATGCGGTTCAATGCCAGTTCCGTTGTCCTTTACCTGCAAAAAGACATAATCGCCTGGCTTTGGTGGCTGTCCGCCCACATACTCGTAATCCACGCTGTCATCCAACGTCTCGACACCGGTCGTAATGACGATCTCGCCATTCTGTTCCGAAGGGATCGCCTCTGCTGCGTTGATCACCAGATTCATCACAGCTTGTTGGAGCTGCCCTAAATCTGCCTCGATACCAGGCAGATCAAGCGCTGTCTGAATCGTTAAATGAATGCGTCGGGCGAGTGCTGTCTCTAGTAGTGTGGCCGTCTCGTTAACCAGTCGATTTAGGTCAATTAACTCAAAGTGAACTGCCCCTCTCCCTGCATAGGCGAGCAACTGTCGTGTCATGATGGCGGCACGCTCAGCCGAACTCATTGCCTTAATGACGTGGCTACGTGCCGGGTTTTCTGGCGGAAGTTTGCGCAAGGCCAAGGAGGTTTGCCCCAACATGCCTGTCAACAGGTTGTTGAAATCATGAGCAACACCACCAGCTAATAGCCCAAGGCTCTCCAATTTCTGCGCTTGCAACTGGCGTGCTTCGGCCTGCTTGCGTTCGGAGATGTCGATCACAGTAGCTCTCAATAGACGTCGTTCTTGGCCTGGGAAGCGGACCAAACGTACTTCGCAAGGAATTTCACTTTCGTCGGGACGATGAATTTGAGTTTCGAATTCTACAGTTGCGCCGGCTAATGCGCGCTCTGCCTGCTGTTTGACAGAGTCAGTTTCGGCTGGCTCGCTTAGGGCAAGAAGGTCGTAGACTGAAAATTGAAAGAACTCGGCGCGGCTTTGGTAACCAAAGAGCGATAACGCCTTGTTGTTCACCTCCACACAATGACCGCTGCTCGGGTCGATCACGACAATGGCTTCGGGCGCACTTTCGACCATCATACGAAAACGCTCTTCGCCCTCCAGCAGTGATCGATGCGCCTGTTGGAGACCTTCCAACATGTCGTTGATATTATTCACCAGTGGTGTGAATTCACCTGCGCCTTCAGTCGAGACGCGGTCACTTAATCGACCGCTATCGGCAATCGAACGAACTCGCTTGTCTAAACGTAGGATAGGCTGCATCACCAACATTTCAAAGGTGGCATAGCCCAAGAGGCTCGTCACCAGGCCAACAGCCAAGGCACCCCAAAGCATATACCAGAGGCCTGTTTCCCCCTGTGTGTAAATTTTCCGTTCTGTTGTAAAGCGGATATCAAAGACAGGAGCACCATTCGGCCCTATATATTGCATTCCTCCACTGACTGTGTGGTTGGTTGGGTAAACAATGGGCAGATAGGCATAGTTTGCCACTGTAGAGGCAGAAGAAGCTTGAACGGGTGTAACATCAGGCGGTGTGATCGTCAAATCCAGCTTCGTAACTTCCTGAATGACGGGCAGAATGGAATCTTCAAACAGATTGGCAAAGATCACGTAGCCATTGCTGGGAAGCGGCGTATCCCTCCCTTTGAGAATAGGCTGAATCGCAACCAGCCAATATTTGCCTTGGATCGCTACAATGTCCGTCTTGCCACTGTGTTGCAACGCGAGCTTCACCAGCTCGTCATAGACCGACTTGTCCCCTGCAACCTGCACCCGTTTGCTGAGATCGGATGGATCGGAATGCATCAGTGTCTGCTCGTACACGATACGACCCGACAAATCAAGGATCATAATCAGTTTGACATCTACGGTTGTCTCATCTGCTCCGAAATTAGTGGCAATGAATTGAGGATTTTGGTTTTCGACGTAATCGTAGGTATCTTGCCAAATTGCGTAGTCGGTACAACTTTGGTTGAGAGCATCGGCAGCGCTCTCGATAGCTCCAATAATGCGATCTACGTTTACAGTGGTGAGGTCTGCTTCTACTTGGGTAAACTTTTGCAAAAAACTAACGCGCGCCAAGCCGTAGAACAATACTGTCAATACGGCGAGGGTCACAATGATAGCAGCTAGAACTTTTCGTCTTAGACTCATGTTAGATTTCGCAAGGAGGGATAGGTTGTGATCACATTACATCAATTGTCCTTTGAAAAGCCATGCATTTTAGCTTTACTCACGAAGAAAACGCATGGCTTTTGCAACCGCAATTGGTATTATATACCCTTAACGCCAAAGGGTACATCTGTAATTATCAGTTTAGTTGTTTCTGTTAGCTTACAATTGCAGTTTGTTCTCATGCTTATCTGTTGAGCAAACGCAATGCGATTCGAATTGCTCCTTGCGCGGGCTCGTGCACAACTGTAATTGGTTGTAACGTAATTCCCTGCCGCGCTATAGCCTGATCAAAAGAACGGCTGATTTGCAGGTTGTTAGTAATGACGCCACCGGCCACTGCGCAGGGAATCTCGGACTCGAAGCCAAGCTTTTTAACCAGAGTTTGTACGGAATGTACAAGCTGATCGGCTGCCTGATAAAGAATCGTTTGTGCAATACAATCACCTTGCTCAGCCGCAGCGTCAACGAAACGGGTGAGGAAAGCAATCTCTGAGGTGGGCACCCGCTCTCGATAGATCCAGCGAACCAACTCAAGCGGCGACTCTAGGTTACAATGGCGCAAAATCATCTGTGTGAGCAAGGTGGGCGCTCCTCGGCCATCATGGGCAGCCATCACCGCTTGCAAGGCGGCCAATCCAATCGAAAAGCCACTGCCTTGATCGCCCAAGAGATATCCCCAACCATCGACACGTCCTCGCTCATCCTGGCGATTGCGACCAAACACGATCATGCCTGTGCCGCAAATCAGCGCAATCCCCCAGCCCTCAGGCGTGCCTGCTGCTAGGACTAGCTCCGCATCGTTGACCAATGCGGCTTTAGTGTTGGGAAAGTGCTCTGCAATCCATGGCTCAAATAGTACTCGATTATCAGGCCGATCTACCCCGGCCAATCCAAAACAGAGTGCCGAAATCGGTGCTCTGTTCAACCCAGCCTCGACAAAACTTGCGGCGACTGCCTGCTCGATGGCCGCGCATGCTTGTTCGATGCCTACTGTGAAATGGTTGGCGGTTCCCGCACTGCCCCGTCCCAGTATCCTACCTTCGGCGTCGGCTAATAGCGCAGTTGTCTTGCTGCCACCGCCATCCACGCCAAGAAGAAACTGGGTCGGAGTCACCGTAGCTCTTGTCATCTTGTCATGTCCGACCTGATCTCTTCATCATCCCTTCAACCGCCTGGCGAACAACGCCATTGGCTTCTGCTAAACGTTCACGTGCCGCCTGCGGGGAAAGTTGTGCCAGATGGGCGACAATAGCCGTTTTGACTTCACCGTCGCATTGGTGCAGAAGCGTATTGGCTGTTTCCTCGTCCAGATTGCAAGCTTGTTCGACAATGCGGATGGCCCGACGACGCAGTTTTGTGTTCTTCGCCTGCACGTCGACCATCAAATTGCCATAGGTCTTGCCCAATCGAATCATCACACCTGTTGACAACGTATTGAGCACCAACTTTTGCGCCGTGCCCGCCTTCATGCGCGTAGAGCCGGTAACAACCTCTGGCCCTACCAACGGCAAAATGGCAATATCGGCTGCACTTTCCATTGGACAGGGACGGTTGCAGGCCACGGCGATGACCAGTGCTCGACGTTCCCGTGCCGCCCGCATCGCTCCAAGCACATAAGGCGTTGAGCCACTAGCAGCGATACCAATAACGCTATCTGTTGCGTCTAGCGCAAACTGCTCCACCTCTGCCCTTCCAGCAGATTCATCATCCTCGGCCCCTTCCACCGAATTGCGCAGCGCAAAATCCCCACCTGCAATTCGCCCGATCACAATGTCGGTTGAGACGCTGTAGGTCGGCGGACACTCTGACGCATCCAGCACACCCAGCCGGCCAGATGTTCCTGCACCAAAGTAAAAGAGCCGTCCGCCGCGCCGCATCCGTTCGACAATAGCGTCGATAGCAGTTGCAATTGAATGGGCCTCAGCGCCAACTGCGACCGCTACCTTGGCATCTTCGCTGTTGATAAGCTTCACCATTTCCAGCGTCGCAAGCTGATCAATTTTGCTGCTTGCTGGGTTTCTTGTTTCAGTAATTGAAAGTGTCATAGGTTCTAAAAGTGGCAAAGTTGAAAAGTTGAAAAGTGGCAAGATTTTGGTATTACTCTGCAACTTTGCAACTCTGCCACTCTTCAACTATTAATACGTTATTGACCCCAAAATGACAGCATGGCGGGCTCCGGTCGCTGCGGGTAGGTTGCCGGGACGTTTGTGCCAGCTTTCATAGGCGAGGATAGCAAAGGCAACGGCCTCCTTCGCCTCCACCTGTAATCCGACCTCGTCGGATGGTACGATCTGCACCGAAGGCAAGGCAGTGCGCAAGTAGCTCATCAAAGTCTGATTACGCGCCCCACCACCGCTGACGATCATTTCATCGGGAAGCTGGGGTAGGAAACGACGATAGGCGTCGGCGATGCTAAAAGCGGTCATCGCTGTACAGGTGGCGATGAAGTCTTGATTGGAGAGCCCACGCTGCTGCGCTCGCTGCCACAATTCTGCACCTAACTGGGCGCCGAAGCGTTCCCGTCCTGTCGTTTTGGGCGGTGCCTGGGCAAGAAACGAATCCTCTAACAGATCGGACAGCAACGCTTCATCGATTTGCCCTTGTGCCGCCAATTCGCCGTTTTGGTCAAATGACTTTGTTCCTCCGGTTGCACGGCGTACGGCGTCATCGATCAACATGTTGCCCGGGCCAGTGTCAAAGGCAAAGGCTGGCGCAGTGGCGGAAGAAACCGCTGCCAGTGACGGAAGAAAGGTGACGTTGGCAATCCCACCAATGTTTTGCAGTGCTCGGGTTCGGGTTGGATGGGTAAAGAGTAACTGATCGACATAGGCGACCAGCGGTGCCCCTTGCCCTCCGGCAGCGACATCGCGTGTGCGAAAGTTGCTCACGACCGGTATGCCTGTCATTTCGGCAATCACAGCTGGTTCACCCAACTGGAGCGTGCTGGGAATTGCGCCATCTGGGTCGTGCCAAAGCGTCTGTCCATGTGAGCCGATCAGGTCGATCTGGCTTGGTTGCATCCCTGCTGCTTCGATACAGCGTAGCGATGCCTGGGCAAAGGCCAGTCCCAAGGCAAAATTGAGCGTAGAAAGCCGATCCACGGTGCCAGTCTCTGGTCGAAAACAGGCAAAGATCTCATGACTCAATTCTGGTGGATGCGGGAGATTGATATGTTGGATCACGCGCCACTGCAACGCCGGCGGCGATCCCTCAATCTCCATGAGCACAGCATCTGTGCCATCCGCCGATGTGCCTGACATCAGGCCGATTACATACATAGGGTGTCCTTCTGCAAAGAAAAGCAGACAAGATGATAAGATGAAAGGATGCCAGAATGAAGTGTAGATTTATCCCCTATCACTCTGTCATCCCTTCATCTTGTCAATCCCTCCACGATAACTCGGTGAATGTTGACGCGCAAGGATGCAATCTTGCGGTTTTCACGCCCGTAGTAGACTTCATTGGTGAGCAAGGCGACTACCAGTTGTCGCACGGGATCGATCCAAAGTGATGTGCCGGTGAAGCCTGTATGGCCAAAGGCCTGCTGGCTAAAGGGATTGCCGCTTGCTTCGGGATCGGGTGACCAGAGCACAAAGCCAATCCCGCGCCGCACTGCACCTTCTTCGGCGTGGAGTCGGCTCATCTCCGCTACAGTTTCGGCATGCAAGATTGGGCTACCCCCCTCTAAGAAGAGTTGCCCAAAGCGAGCGACATCACGGGCAGTGGAAAATAACCCAGCATGACCCGAAACGCCACCCAAACGCGCTGCATTCTCGTCATGCACCTCACCCACGATCCGACGATGCCGCCATTGACAAAATTCGGTGGGTGCAACGTTAACGGCACTTGAGCGCTGCGGCAAGCCATAGTAGCGCGTGTGGCGTAACTCCAACGGCGTCAGCACTCGATCTCGGATTACTTCTTGCAAAGGTTGCCCAGTCAGGCGTTCCAGCGCCAACCCAATCAGAATCAGCCCAATATCGCTGTAGACGATATGTTGATTGGTTGGATAGCTGAAAAAGGTCTCAGTTGCCATGCGGCGAGCATGGACGGCATCTGCCTGACGGAAAAGGGGTCGCCATGCTGGCAACCCCGAGCGATGGGTGAGTAGATTGGTAAAGGTGATCTGCCCGGCATCGATCTCGCCTCCTTCTTCGCAGAGTGAGACAAATTCATTTTTCTGCAAAGGGTGCTCATAGGGCTGGATCGGACGTTTGCCCGAAAATTCCGGGAGAACGGTCGAAACTGGCTGCCGGAGGTCAACCTGTCCAGCATCACACAGCGTCATCAATGCCGTGGTGACAAAAAGCTTCGTCACCGAAGCCAGGTCAAAGCGTGTGTCGCGGCGAACGGGTCGTTGACGAGTTTCGGGATCGAGCCAACCTGCTGCCTGATCGTAGATTGTCTTTCCATGCTGCAAAACCACCAACTGTAGTGCTGGTGTAACAGTAGGTACGCTATCTTTCAGAATACGATTCAATTGGGCTGATAGTGAATTCATCTTGTTCTAAGTTTATCATCAAATTTTGCTTACCCGAAAGTAATACCAATTGTGGTTGCAAACGCCAGTAAGTTTCATCCTCAATGGGGCTGGAATTCGTGGCGTTCGGAGCATGATTGGTGTGAAAATGGGCGTGAATAGGTTCAATAGTCAATTTCTTGTCTATCCAACCTGCAGGCAATCCGTAGACAACAGTTGCCATTTATGCTATATTTCACTTGTAGTTCATTGAGGATAATTCCAAAATTCTGAAAGGTCGGACCCCATGACCCGCAACAAGTCCCTCACCACAATTGTGCTGATCGTAGCAACTGTCGTTCTTTGGCAACAATACACGCACCATCTGAAGGCAGCTTCTCCAATCGTTGTTAACACTCCATCAATTTCCAATTCGTCCGTATTATTACCCGCAGGAAGTAATGTGCAACTCATTGCTGGCGCTTCACATACCTGTGTCGTAACTGGCAAGGGCGGAGTTAGGTGTTGGGGCTACAACGACTCTGGACAACTCGGGGATGGAACTACTATCGATCGACCTGTGCCTGTAGATGTAATTGGATTGAACAGTGTTGTCGTTGCACTCGCAGGGGGTATTGCTCACACCTGCGTGGTTACTAAATCCGGAAGTGTCAAATGTTGGGGCAACAATGGCAGCGGACAATTAGGAGATAATACACTTGACCCCCGCCTCACACCAGTTGATGTCGTCGGGTTGAGCAGCGGCGTTCGCTCGATTACTGCCGGTCGGCAACATACTTGTGCCTTGCTGGACAGTGGCGCAGTTAAGTGTTGGGGTGCCAATAATAGTGGACAACTGGGCGATAGCACAAACACGCAGCGTTTGACCCCTGTCGTTGTAAGTGGATTGAGCAGCGGAGTTGTCGCTATCGTTGCAGGCGGCTTTCATACTTGTGCATTGATGACTGGCGGTGGAGTCAAATGTTGGGGTTCAAATAGCAACGGTGCACTTGGCACAGTAATGGGCAATCAATCAACGCCCGTAGATGTCAGTGGATTCTCCAGTGGAATTGTTGCGATTGTCGCAGGCTATGAGCACACCTGTGTATTGACAAATGCTGGCGGTGTCAAATGTTGGGGGAGAAATGACGCAGGACAAGCTGAGGACGGTGGATTAAGCAGCGGCATCACAGCCATTACTGCCGGTTGGGCACATACCTGCACCTTGACCAATACAGGTGAGGTCAAATGTTGGGGTGACAACTCGAATGGTCAACTCGGTGATGGCACGACCGGTAGTCACACAACCCCAACAGATGTACTCTTGTCCACGAACAATATCAGTGCTATCGCCGCAGGCGACGCACACACTTGTGCGCTTGGCACCGATGGTATCGTCAACTGTTGGGGCACAAACAACATGGGCGAATTGGGAAATGGCAAGAAAGGGAATACGCTGACGCCTGTAGATGTCAGTGGGCTGAGTAGTGGCGTTCAGGCACTCTCTGTCGATGCCTTTCATACCTGTATGCTTTCAACGCAGGGTGGTATTAAGTGTTGGGGCAATAATTATTCTGGGCAACTTGGCGATGGCACAACCAACAATCAACAAACTCCCAACGACGTAAGTGGTTTGGCCAGTAATGTCAGCGCTGTAACGGTGGGAGATGGTCATAGTTGTGCGTTGACCAATGATGGTGGCGTCAAATGTTGGGGGGGCAATTATTATCACCAATTAGGCGATGGTACTAGTGACAAGCAAACGACGCCAGTTATGGTAAGCGGTTTGACGAGTGGAGTTCGTGTGATTGCGGCACGTACTGATCATAGCTGTGCTATCACCACCAATGGTGGACTAAAGTGCTGGGGAAGTAACGGCAACGGACAACTAGGAGATGGCTCGACATTTACACCCTTTACTCCTGTCGATGTCAGTGGTTTGAGTAGTGGCGTCAAGTCAATTACCCTTGGAAGAAGCCATACGTGCGCTCTGCTTGATACAGGTGGCGTCAAGTGTTGGGGTGGTAACTCTTCTGGACAAATTGGCAACGGCACGACTGATGGACAGGCAACACCTGTGGATGTGAGTGGACTAAGTAACGGAGTGGTTGCCATCGCCGCTGGCTATTTTCATACTTGTGCCTTGACCACAGCAGGTACTGTAAAATGTTGGGGCGATAATTCTGACGGCCAGTTAGGCGATAATTCTTCCAATAGCTCGCCGATCCCAGTCGATGTGAGCGGGCTTAGCAACGTAGTTGCAATTTCTGCAGGGCGCATCCATACCTGTGCGCTTACAAACAGTGGTGGCGTTAAATGTTGGGGCAACAATGCACACGGCGAACTAGGGGATGGTACAACAACTGATCGTCCAGTGCCAGGAGATGTAACTGGTCTAACCAGTGACGTAAAAGCCATTGCCGCTGGTTATTTCTATACCTGTGCCCTTCTCAGCAACGGTGGCGTCAAATGTTGGGGTCACAATGCCAATGGAAGATTAGGCAACGGCAATGCCTGGAGCACGACCCCGCAAGATGTGATAATGGAGCCGCTGGCCAGCAATTTGATTTATTTGCCTGTTGTTGCTCGCTAGTCGTCAACCCATTTCACCTTAGCAAAACTTCTTGTTACTCGTACAAGTAAAACTTTTGTATCGAAGCCCGATACCCTTCCGGTTCTTGAGCGAGCGATTCTAGAGATTCGCTCGCTTCGATCTTGGCTCGTGCCTCGCCAGCCAGCCGATCAAAGTGCGGGCTGAATTGCATCTGCTCTCCAAACAGGTGGCGAATCATGGCGATCAACTCCAGCCCCATATGCAGCGGCTGCAAGGCATCACGATCCGTCACGTGCATCTGCACGCCATGACAGAGTTGACCGGCATAGACGTTGGCAAACGGGATAAAGCTGTGTGGTCGAAAACGAATGCCAGGTAAACCTAGTCGGTTCATCGTCTCGGCTAAGAGGTTGCCATCCAGCCAGGGAGCGGCGCAGACTTCAAAGGGCAGTGCGCTAGCCCGCCCCAAGGTGACATTGATCCCTTCGAGCAGACAACTACCAGGATAGAGTGTCACTGCGCTCAGATGGGCCATGGCAGGTGAAGCCGGTACCCAATACAGACCGGTTTGATCGAACCACATGGAGCGCCGCCACCCCTGCATCGCAATCACCTGCAAATCGGCAGGCGGGAATGCCTCGCCACGATTGAGCCAGAGCGCTGCTTCGCCCAGGGTCAAGCCATGTCGATTGGGCAAGGCAGCGATGCCGACAAAGGAGAAATTTTTCGCTGGTAGCAATGCTCCTTCAATCCTAGTGCCAGTAATTGGATTGGGACGGTCAAGCACGATCACTGATTTGTGATGTTGGCTGGCCGTTCGTAAGAGGTAGTGGAGCGTGCTCAAATAGGTGAAATAGCGGCAACCGACATCTTGCATGTCGAAGAGGAAGAGATCCACTGCATCAAGCATGGCCTCACTCGGCGTAAATTCCGCGCCGTAAAGACTGTAAATCGGCAATCCGGAGCGTGGATCAATCGTGTCGCCTACTTTTTCTCCCTCAACGGCCGCACCAGAGAGTCCATGTTCAGGTGCAAAGAGCGCGGTCAGCGGTGCATCCACTGACCACAGCGCATCTAGTATATGCGTTAAGTCAGGCATCACGGCTGCATTGTGTGTCACCAAGCCGACACGTCGATTGTGCAGTAGGTCAAGCTGCGATTCGAGTAAACATTCGATGCCAAGTTTGATCATAGGAGTTCAAGAGAGTGGGAGAGTAAGAGATTCAGTAGTTCACGAATTCGGTGGAAAATGTCATTCTGAGTGAGGGTTTGTAAATTCAACCCCCCAATATCAGTTCTGATAAATGACTTCTCCGCCAATGATTGTCATCTGCACCTTCATCTCCTCATCCAACACGACCACATCAGCGTCGCAGCCAGGGGCGAGGCGGCCTTTGTGGGACAGTCCGAGCAAGTCAGCAGGCGTGGTCGAGGCCATGATGAGTGCGTCGGCCAGCGGACAGCCACTCAAGGTATGCATAAGGCGCACGCACTGATCCATCGTGGCGATGCTGCCCGCCAAAGTGCCGTCTGCCAGCCGCGCTGTAGAATGATCCACGGTCACTGCCCCTGCTGTGCCTAGACGGTAAACGCCAGGAGCCATCCCCATAGCTGCCATACAGTCGGTGACAAGCGTGATTCCCTGACTGCCTTTGCTCAACCAGGCAATGCGCAACGCCGCCGGATGGACATGAATGCCATCAGCGATCAGCCCACAGGCAATGGGTGCTGTGAGCAAGGCTCCGGGCAGACCAGGTTCACGTTGCTTGAACTCGCTCATGGCATTGAAAAGATGTGTCCCCCAGCCAATGCCAGTCTGAAAGCCCGCCTGAGCTTGGTCAAAGGTTGCGTTTGAATGACCTGCGCTGACAATGATACCCTTTTTGCGCAAATAGCCAATCGCCTCGATCGCTCCTGGCAACTCGGGTGCTAGTGTGACAATTTTAACCATCGATGATCCGGCATAGCTGTCCAGCACAGCGAGGTCGATCTCGCTGTATACAAGCGCAGGGTTGTGTGCACCCTTCTTGGCCAGATTGAAGAAGGGCCCTTCGAGATGAAAGCCTAGCACCTGAGCCCCCTTCACCTGCTGCGCTGCCTCTTCCGCAGTACGTAACCAATCGGGGTAACTTGTGAGGGCCGACGTAATGCGTGTCGGCAGAAAGGCTGTGACCCCAGTCTCGGGCAAACGAGCGGCGACTGGGATAATAGCTTGTGGATTGTCGGTAAAGTCCTCGCCATAGCCGCCATTGACTTGCAAGTCGATAAAGCCTGGGGCAATCACGCCTTTGCTGATGATATCGGCATTGTTGGTGATATCATCCTCGATTGAAACGATCTTGCCCTGTTCAATGCGCAGAGTCGAAGGTACAATTTGTCCGTTACTACGAAGCGTTGGGCCGCTTATGCATAAAGATTTCATAGAAGTCACAAATCCTACTGTTACACTACACTTTTTTTATTTTTTGCCACTTCAACAAGATAACTCGCTCCGTTGACTCTGTGATACGAGCGCTGTGCGCTACGGCCAATCCACAGGCCCAAAGAATCTGCTCACTCGCTTGATCGACAATCAGCGGCCAAAGGGTACGCAGCGAGGGGTGAATTTTGCGGTCGGTAAAAAAGTCACCAAGCGATTTACTTTTCCCTGCCATGCCCAAGGGTGCAATGTTCATCCCTTCATGCACAGCACAAAGCACTAGATCGCCCACTCTGTCTGCATCCAGCCAGGCTCGCCAGCGATCTGGATTCTTGCGCCAGTCTGCGGGAAGGTCATGATAGGCTAATTCGGTGACTTGTAAACTCCACTCACCGATCTGAATCGTTGTCCCTGCTTCAATTCGCTGTGCGGCAAAGGTCTTAGGTAGAAGCGGATGCTCAACAGCTTGGGCCGTGAGGGTTGAACGATGTAGACTCACCGCCAATGGCCGCTCTGCCTGTGCTGCGACTACGCTCCAAACTAGATCGCCAACAATCGGATGCAGCACGCTGGCCCCTTGTTGAAGCTGCATCTGTTGGCGGACACTCTCAATCTGTTCATAACTCAGCTCAGATTGTACCTCTTGCCCACGAAGTAGCTCGTGAAGCGCAAGATGTAAGACTGCACGCTGTTCGACAGCCTCAAGCTGTTGCCACTTACGTAGATCGAGCAAAACTCGCTGCTGATCTGGCTTGCCGATCCGAAGTGCATCCAATTGTTGTTGGTCCAAGCGTGCTAAACGTGCAGCACTCTCGCGCAAAAGTGCGGCTGTACGTCCAATCGCTTCCACTGCCTGCGGATTGATTTTGAGCAACTCGGGTAGTACTTGATGGCGAATGCGGTTACGTGCATACGTCAACGTGTGATTGCTGGGGTCCTCACGCCAGGCCAGCTTGTGATCGTGCAGATAGCGCACGATTTCAGACCGACGTACGTCCAACAAGGGTCTTACAATTTGTACATACTCCTGAAGATCAGGGGCAAACTGCGCTGTAACGGCGGCCATGCCACTCAATGACTCTACGCCTGCTCCCCGTGTTAGACGGAAGAGTACCGTCTCTGCCTGGTCGTCGGCATGATGGGCAACGACAACTTTTGGCACCTGCTCGGTTGGCGTAACCTTGCGGGCAACTGTAAAAAGAAATCTGTAGCGCAATGTACGTAGTGTACTCTCGTTGGGCAGCGCACGATTTTGATTCTCCTGCCAAAGGTCATCAGGTAGGCGTTGAGTATGAAAGGGCAACTGCCATTGCTGGGCGAGGTGTTTGACGAAGGCTGCATCCAACGCCGAATCGGGACGCAACGCATGATCCAGGTGCGCAACATGTAGCACCAGCCCCCATTGCGCCTGTAATGTGTACAAGACGTGTAGCAAACAAGTGCTATCCGCACCACCGCTGACGCCGACGACGAGGGGTATCGGTGTATCGGAAGGCCACGGAAAGAGATGATATCGTTGTTGGGCGCGCACTACTGACTGGATCAGCGGATGCAAGGGTTCAACAATTGCGCTCATCACTTGATTATACTGTAAAGCGAATTGTTAAGCGTAGAGTTAGCAGGTCTTTTTTGATACTTTTTTGGTTGTGATATAATTCTCAACGATTACAAGATACAGTCATGATTCTGCCCAATCTAAAAACTGTGACGTTTCTTGCTCTGGCTAGAATGTCAGCTTGCCAGGTGCTTGCTCAAGCCTGTCTTTGTTGATAGCAGAGGCGTTTAAGATTGCGGCATTGAGGTGATTTCAAATAGAACGAATTCAATGAAATCGCTTAAGCCATTACAAAAAGCTGTGGAATTGGACTGTTTGTTTTGCAATGGCCTGAATGGCTAAGTACTTTTTGGAATGACATTTGCGAGCCGTTCATACGGCTCGAAGGAATTATAGATACGTGGCAACACCCCTTGACTGGTTATTAGGGCTTTTTTCGTTGGATATTGGCATTGATTTAGGGACCGCCAATACGCTTGTACATGTCAAAAATCGGGGCATCGTCATCAATGAGCCATCCGTCGTAGCAATTGACAAATCATCGCGAGGGCGCAATCGGGTGAAAGCGATCGGCAAAGAAGCCAAGGAGATGGTTGGCCGTACGCCTGCCCACATTGTCGCCATTCGTCCTTTGCAAGATGGTGTGATCTCAGACTTTGATGTTACAGAGCAGATGATCCATCACTTTATTGGCAAAGTCCACGGTAACCGCGCTGTAGGCGGTGCTCGCCCGCGCGTGGTGATCGGCATTCCCTCCGGTGTGACCGAAGTGGAAAAGCGCGCCGTGCGTGATGCGGCAATCAGCGCCGGGGCACGCGAAGCGGGTCTCGTGGAAGAACCGATGGCAGCAGCGATTGGCGCTGGCCTGCCTGTGACCGAATCAGTTGGCTCAATGATCGTGGATATCGGCGGTGGTACTACCGAAGTGGCAGTGATCTCGCTCGGTGGTATCGTTGTTTCGCGCTCGATCCGTGTTGCTGGCGACGAAATGAACGAAGATATCATTAATTATGCCCGCCAAAAGTACAACCTGTTGATCGGCGAGCGCATGGCTGAACGTTCCAAGATCGAAATAGGCTCGGCCTATCCGCTTGAGCGAGAACGTACGATGATCCTGCGCGGTCGCAACTTGATCACGGGGCTGCCTGAGGCGGTGGAAGTTAGCTCCGTCGAAATTCGTGAAGCGTTGTCAGGCTCTGTGGAGGTCATTGTCGATGCGGTGAAGGGCACGCTCGATGAAACGCCTCCTGAGTTGGTTGCTGACCTGATGGAGTATGGCATTGTGCTGGCCGGTGGCGGCGCACTTTTGCAAGGACTGGCGCAACGCCTGCAAGACGAAACGCGGATGCATGTCTATGTAGCTGACAATCCATTGACCGCGGTGGTGATGGGCACCGGGATGATTCTGGAAAAGCCTGAGTTCTACCGAGAAACGCTCACCAGTATGCAACGGAAGAGTACCGTACGGTCGTAAAAGCATGTGGCGAGTGGAGGATCCCCTTACTGACGTGCGGGGTTCTGATTCGCTACCCGCCACCCGCAATTTGATTCTTCATGCGCAATTTTGAACGACGCCCTCGCACTTTTGGTGATATTCTGTTCCGACTGCTGCTGGTTTTGCTGGCAGCTTTGTTGCTGTTGGCTCTCCAGGTCACAGGCTACCTTCAGCCGATCAAAGGCAGTGTGACTCAACTGACCTCACCCGCACAATTGGCATCGAACAGTTTTTCAGAAACGATCGCCGATCTGGTCGATTTTGTTTTGGATTTTGGCACGATTCGTCAACAGCTACAAACGCTGCAAGAGGAGAACGCTCGCCTCAAGACCGAAGTTGCCGACAAAATTGAGCTAGAACGCGAAAACCAGGAGCTAAAACAGACGCTAAGCTTTGCCCGCGCTCGCCCTGGCTTGGAGTTGCGCGGTGCGCAGGTGCTGGCCCGTGTGATTGGTCAGGAGAGCAGCAACTTTCTGCGCTATATCACGATCGATCTGGGAAGCCGCCAGGGCATAAAAGTTGGTATGCCTGCCCTAACCGCACAGGGCCTGGTCGGACGCATCAGCGAGGTGCGCGAGTCAACTTCGGATGTGTTGTTGATTCAAAATATCAACAGTTATGTACCAGTCTATTTGCAAACAAGTCTTCTGAACGGCGTCTTGACGGCCACCCCAGCAGGCGAATTGTTAATGGATTATATCCCGCAAGGGACGGGGTTCAGCCGCAACGAATTAGCGCTCACATCGGGGTTGGGTGGAACATTTCCCAAAGGAATTCCGGTTGGGATCGTTACCGAACAGTCGGGTAGTGATAATCAGGTGTTACAACGGGCGACGATTGCGCCGTTGGTCAATGTGGACCGGTTAGAGTTGGTTGCGATTGTGACCAATTTTGAGGTCGATCCAGATTTGGTCAGTCCCGAGTTGCCGAGCGGCGCGCAACCCACTGTTTCGCCGACGCCAACGGGGCCAACTCCTGCTGCCACGCCAACAGCCTCCGGTGGAGCGACTCAGCCGTAACCTTTTCACTTCATGAATCGTACTGCTGTTAACCGTGGGTTACTCTATTACTTGCTACCAGTTCTGCTCTTTTTTGCTGCTCTCCTTCAGTCCACCTTGACCACACGGCTACGAATTTTGGGGGTAAAACCAGAATTGGCGCTCATCCTGGTTGTGATCGGTGCAATGGTGTACGGACCTAAAGCTGGGTTGATTTGGGCGTTGATCGGTGGCATTTTTGTCGATCTCTTCAGCGGTGGCCCGATGGGCAGTTCAAGTTTGGCGATGATTGGGGCTGCTTTGGTCGCCAGCTTGGGGCATACGGTTCTGTCTCGCTTTAATGTGATAGTTCCTGTGGGGTTGATGATCAGTGCAACTGCGGTGTACAGTTTGGTCTATATTGGGGTACTTGGACTCTTGGCGCTTTTGAGTAAAGTTACGATTTTGCAGCAATATCCGATTCCGCGCATCGAACTCCCACTTCAACTCACCCTACAATCGGTGATTCTGCCAGTTACATTTTATAATGGCATGATTATGTTGCTCTTGACACCGCTGATCAATCGACTCTCCGACACAGTGGAAGTGGAGCTGTAACATGATTCAGCCTCGACCTACTTCACGCGATATTGGGCCGATTGTCTTGGTGCTTTTCCGCCTGGGACTTGTGTTGGTCTTTTTTGTCGTTGTGTTTCGCCTCTTTCAATTGCAGATCTTGGCCGGTGCAGATTGGCGCAGACGTGCGGATGAAAATCGTTACGAATCCTTTGAGGTTCGTCCGCTGCGTGGCATTATCTATGACCGCAACAACGTTATTTTGGTGCGCAACCGTCCCAGCTTTCAAATCGCACTGGTTCCCGAATATGTCACCCCGGATGATGATGCTACCGAGAACGTGGACGAAGAGGCTGTCGCGCTCAGTGAAATTTTACGTTTGTTGCGTGCGGATAAAGATCGAGAGATCGCAGTTCGCATTCAAGAGTTACTCTTTCGCCGCTTGGGCCAGCGAGATTACCGTGCGCGCCTGGAAGATCCAAATGTAGGCATCCAGGTAAGTACGATCTCGGTGCCCGACCCTTCGGCGACGAACATTCCAGCCGATGTCGCACGTATTCTGCCCCAGGTCTTGCAACAGACGCCATCGCTGAGTGGAACGATTGTGGTTTCGGATGTAACAATTCCGCTTATTACCATTCCGGATACCAGCGTCCCTCTGCCGCTGGAAGGTCTAGTGGTTCTGGTTAAGCGCCTGATCGAGTTGCGCCGCCAAGGTTCGGCCTCAGTGCCTGAGCCGATCCTCGACCTGGTGGACACTACACAAGCCGCTGAGATCGTTTCAGAAAGCTACCGCATTCCTGCCTTGCGCGTGGAACAGGATCCGGTGCGCGAGTATGTGTACGGTGCCGAAATGAGCCATGTACTTGGCTTTATGGGACCTATTCCCGCTGGTCAATTTGATCTGGACAATACGCTTGATGTTCCTTATAAGCCAGCGACCGGCTATCAGAACCCGAACGAAAGAGTCGGGCTGAGCGGTTTAGAGTATTCATATCAGAATGAATTGCGCGGCATCCCTGGCTACCGTCAAGTGCAGGTCGATATTTTGGGGCGTGAAGTGAGCACGGTGAGTTCACGTGATCCAGTGCCAGGGCGCAACCTGGTGCTGGGGATTGATCTGCTCTTGCAACGAGCCATGATTCAGTACTTACAAGAGGCGTTGGATGCCAAAGAGGCCAAATGGGGTGTTGCAATTGCCATGGACCCCATGACCGGGCTGATCAAGGGCATGGTAAGTCTTCCATCCTTTGATAACAACATCTTTTCCAAGGGCATCGGCAAAGAGTACTTTGCGCTACAGGATGATCCACGCAAGCCGCTGATCAACTACGCCATTGGCGGTCTCTATCCCCCAGGTTCAACCTTTAAGCTTGTCCCTGCTACAGCAGCGTTACAAGAAGGAATTATTGGTCCCACTGACACCGTCATGGATGCGGGTCCACTCTATCTGCCCAACAAATTCTTCCCCAACGATCCAACACAAGGCCAATCCTTTGTAAGTTGGAATCACAAGCTTGGGATCAATTATGGCCCAATCAACGTCGTGCAGGCAATTGCTCTTTCCAACGATATCTATTTTTATTGGATTGGCGGTGGTTATCCGCCAAACAATGTGCGTGGGCTGAACGATACGCTGATGGAAAAATGGTCATTACTCTTCGGATATGGTAGAGTGACAGGGATCGATTTACCAGCAGAGGTAACTAGCTTTATTCCAGACGATCGTTGGAAACGTGCAACGTTGGCGGAGACTTGGACCACGGGCGATAGTTACAACATGTCGATCGGGCAAGGGTATGTGTTGGCTACCCCCTTGCAAGTGCTGGTCGCTGCCTCGGCAGTGGCCAATGGCGGCAAAGTGGTGGAGCCGCAGATTGTCTATCAGATTACCGATGCCAACGGCGGGTTGCAGCGCAATTTCCAACCCAAAATTGCACGCGAATTGCCTGTAACGCCAGAAAACCTGCGCTATGTTGAGGAAGGCATGTATGAGGCAGTCAATAGCTCCGTAGGAACAGCAATTGCCGCTCGCATTCCAGGCATTACCTTGGCAGCTAAGACAGGAACCGCTGAGTTCTGTGACTATCAGCCAGAAAAGTTTCCAAAGACGGATGGTTGTCGTCGCGACGACAAAGAAAACTTGCCCACTCATGCCTGGTTTGTTGCTTATGCGCCGTATGAAGCTCCCGAAATTGCGGTTGTCGTCTTTGTTTATGATGGAGGCGAAGGTTCGGGAACTGCCTTGCCGGTCGCCAAAAAGATTCTGGAGACGTATTTCTCAACGATTAGTCCGCATCGTATTGCAACACCGAGTGTTGAAACGCCGACACAGTAAATCCACAATTCACATTTAAGTCAGCAAATAGCGCTATGGACAAACTCGAGTCGTTGACTCAAAAGGGTATGATAGATAGTAGGAAAACACAAGGCTCTGACGGTGTCGCCAATCTTGTTTCTGCCTTGCTTGACGATGTAACGGTAAAAAAGCCGTTACTGACCACCGCTACTTACCCTGAAGCAAATTATGCCTCTGTAAATGGCGAATCAACATCTGAAACGGTCTCTGCCGAGCAAAAAGCGCCTACGCCTGCGCAGGAAGAAGCGGTTGTATCTCACGAGAAGGCTTCTTCTATTCTTCCAATCCTAGACGCTTCGGTTCATCATGCTGCGACCAATGGCTACGCCTCTGTAAAGACTATGCCTGAGGAACCCAGAAAAGCACAAGAGCCAACCGTAGCTAGTACAGAGCTTCCCTTGCTTGACGCTTTGCCGTCCGAAAAAAGCGCATCTGCATCCCAAGAGGTGAGTGCGCAACCTGCAACGATACAAGCGGTCAGTGAGGAACAATCGGCCACAGAGCAACCGCAACTGTCACCCGATCCCTACCAAAGTGATGGCATGGCGATCAATATCAAGGGGCGCGCTGATGGTGTGATCGTTGAGATCGGGCGTGGCAATTGGGAGATCTTGCTTGAAGCATTGCGTAAACGGCTCGATCACGCAGGTGGCTTCTTCCGTGGAGGCAATGTGGCGCTCGATCTGGCTGAACGCTCGTTACAAGAGTCAGATTTGCGCAGCCTTTGTGATCTACTCGTTGCCCATAGTATGAAACCGGCATTGGTACGTACAGCTTCGGATCGCACCTTCCAATCGGCCTTGATGTTAGGATTGGCTGGCACGCTAGAATCCAAGGATGGCCGGCCATTAGAGACAGTGCAGGCTGCTTCGTCGAATCAGGAAGCACAAAACCACTATGTCTATCGAGGCGCATTACGTTCGGGGCAAATCCTAAAGCGCCGTTCGCACGTTCTGATCGTCGGCGATGTCAATCCTGGCTCTGAAGTGATTGCTACTGGCGATATCCTGATTTGGGGACGTCTGCGTGGCACTGCCCACGCCGGCGTTGAGGGAGACACACGGGCCATTGTTGCGGCTTTTGACATCGACCCGGTACAGTTGCGCATTGCCGATGCTATCGCCGTCGGTAGCGGCGCTCAATCCGAACAAGGCTACCGTTGGCTTTGGTCGCGCAACAGCGAGAAGCGACCCGAAGTAGCAAGACTTGTCAATGGCCAAATTATCATTGAAGCCTGGGATGAAGCCAAAACCGGTGGCTCGCCCATATTGAAACGACGCCGATAACTTGTAAAATGTACCATTTTATAAAATTTCTAAACCAGTGACTCTGATTCCCTTTTTCTGATCTATGCCAGGTACAGTTATCACCATCACATCCGGCAAGGGCGGGGTCGGTAAAACGACCACAGTTGCCAACATCGCAGCCGCACTTTCGCTGGCTGGTCAACGGGTTGTTGCTATTGACGGCGACATTGGCCTGCGCAACCTTGACCTGGTCATGGGTTTGGAAAATCAGGTCATGTATGATGTTGTTGATGTGGTTGAAAAGCGCTGCAAGCTACAGGACGCCCTGGTCAAAGACACTCGTTTAGATTCGCTCTGGTTGCTGCCGGCGGCACAGACACGCGAAAAAGCCGATGTAACGATTGACCAGCTTACCACGATCTGCCAGAGCTTGCGCCACAATGTTGACTTTATCATCATTGATTCTCCTGCCGGTATTGAACATGGCTTTCAAAGCGCTGTAGCCCCGGCAGATCGAGTGCTGGTCGTAACAACGTCGGATGTGAGTGCTTTGCGTGATGCGGATAAGGTGCTTTATTTATTGGAGAGCCAACGCCGTTACCCACCTGGCTTGATTCTCAACCGTTACAATCCACGCCTGGTGAGCAAAGGCGAAATGCGTGGCATCGATGATGTACTTGATATTCTGGCGATTGACCTGCTTGGCGTCGTTCCCGAAGATAGTAACCTGGTACTGAGCAGTGACCGTGGTATTCCGATTGTGCTTGACCCTAATGCTACAACCGCACAGGCATACCATAATATTGCGCAACGGATTTTAGGAAATAATGTGCCTTTGATGGAATTCGAAGAGCCAGGTTTCTGGACAAAAGTGCGTCGCTTCTTTGGACGACGATAGAGAACAGTACTTGACCGGCATTTCACGGTCAAAGTGTGTTGGAAATATAACTTTCCTCATGCTTGCAGAAGAAAGTGACGGCCAGGTTGGCCAAGAAATGAACTGTAAAGCTTTGTGTAAGAATATTGTAATTCTGGATATCTCTGATTTACTTTATAGTAAGCAATGATTGATCAACGTGTTTGGCGCCACTTTGATTGGACGCTCTTTACCATTGTCATAGTTCTTAGCCTGATTGGTATTGCTATGATCTATAGCGCAACGCTTACTGCGCCTGATCCTGAACTGGAAGATGTTTGGGTTCGCCAAATCGCCTTTTTAGGAATCGGAATTGTGGTGTTGTTTGCGATTGCGGCGCTCGACTATCGTAGTATGGAAGTGTTAGCCTTACCTGCATTTCTGGTCTTTGTTGCTTTGCTGGTGGTCGTCGCGCTGTTTGGTGAAGATCAAGGTGGAACGCAGGCTTGGATTAGCGTTGGAGGCACATTAGTCCAACCTACCGAGGCCGGAAAATTTCTGCTGGTTATTTTCTTCGCCTGGTATCTAAGTTGGTTCTATGACCGCATGTCGACGCTCTTTTACCTGCTTGTTGCCCTTGCCCTTCTCTTAGCCCCGCTTTACCTGGTAATAACCCAGCCCGATTTTGGTATGACGATCACGTATGCCTTTATCGGGGGGGTGTTGATTCTAGCGGGTGGGGTCCAAATCTGGCAGGTCTTCTTTATGGGAAGTGTTGCTGTTGCAGGTGTCGTAGCGGCATTAGTATTAATGGTCAATTCCCTGCCCTCAAACTGGGAATTTACCGATCTCACAATTCCCAGCAATGCCAGGATCTGTCAAGTGGTACAGTCATCTCAAGAGATCGAACAAGGCCTTGAGATGAACAATATGCAACAATCGGTCTGTCGCATTCTGATCAATCTACAGGACAACAAAGTGTACGGGTACATGTTAAACCGTATCCTGATCTTTCTTGAACCAGATACTGATCAAGCAACCAACTTCAATGTGGAACAGGCCACGATTGCTGTGGGCGCTGGTGGATGGTTAGGCAAAGGCTGGACGCACGGCAGCCAAAACCAATTACGCTTTCTGCGTGTGCGTCATACAGATTTTATCTTCAGCGTGATTGCCGAAGAATTTGGATTGATCGGCGCGGCGTTTGTTGCCTGTCTCTCGCTGATTGTCGTTTGGCGGCTCCTACGCATTGCCGACCTCGCCCGTGATCAGTTTGGCCGCTTGATCGCGATTGGTGTCGCTGCAATTGTCTTCTTTCAAGTCTTTATCAATATTGGCTTTAACCTCAGTATTCTACCCGTAACAGGACTCACGCTCCCCTTTGTGAGTTACGGTGGAAGTAGTTTGCTCTCGATGATGGCAGCGATTGGTTTGGCTGAAAGTGTCAGTATGCGCCATCGTAAGATGGAATTCCAGTAAAAATATATTTTGTAGCAAACTCCGATTTTTACTTCTCCAGATTCACCAGGGCGTTGTAAGCGATTCTCTGTAAATTTCCTCTGATTTTAGACCACAACTCAACCGTCAATTTTTGTCTTTATCGCTCTTTGAACAGTCATGCTTGCCCTAAAATCTTAATCAGATTTTCGTTATTGTAATTTGTTCTCTAGAGGTATTTATGCACACATTCTTCAAAGCAACCTTTATTCTTCTGATATTATTGATTCCGGCGGCTGTGGTCTATGCAGATGACACTTTCTCCAATATTCAATCCGCAACGATGAGCGCTGAACCTGTAAATTTGGCGCTTGGCTCCAACACACCTGTCAAGTTTGCGCAGCAGGTCATCAAAGGAAGCTTGCCCGAATGGCAACGCTTGGCCCCTACCTACGCCGATCAATCACCTCTACCCGTGCGCGGCCAAGCCATGTACTACAACCCAGGCGTGATGCAAAAGGTGATTACCTACCGTCAGCGGATGCACCAGATTCAAGATTGTGCCGATTGTATCGGTTATGTGGCGTTGCTGCGGGCTGGAGATATCAATCGCAAGATTTGGCTACAGGTGAGTGATGACACGGTAGAAGGGCCCTACTTGGTCACCGACGTAGCCGCACGTCACGATATCCCACGTCTGTTGCGCCTCGGTTGGGGTATCGATGTCGATTGGGAAACGGCCAAACGTTGGAATCTGCATATGCCAATGGTCGTGATTTGGGACACGCCGCCTGCGGGCATGATTGTCAACTCGACCGCTGCCTGGCGCGCAACGCTGGCCGCAGCGGCGCTTCAGTTTAATGAGTTACAGCCGTGGACTCCACTTCAACCGGCAGTGAAGACAGTGGAGTTGGTTGTGGATCAGGTTTCGAGTCCTATTATGAAGGACGTGATGAATGAGACGCTAAAGATCGATATGAAAGCACTCGAGTCTGCTGTGAATCAAACTACAGCCCTGCCATTGGAGCACAAAGGCGTCGTGGTCAATAATATGCTCTTTAAGCCAGGCGACTTGAAGATTCGAATGGAGCGAAACAACTGACCGGAAGACAAGATGAAGGGATGACAGGAGAATTTGTCATCCCTTCATCTTGTCTTCTTGTCTCTAATAAGGGCGATATTCGGCCTGGAAGTAGCGTAGCGGCGAAACGGCACCGATCAGGCAGAGAATGAAGATGACGATGATCAAAAATTGTCCGAAGAGGTTGAGACCGGCAAACTCATCGCGCAGATAACTATTCAGCAACACCAAGGCAAAGAGTGTGTGAGCTACGACCATACTCACCAGCACCGAAAGTTCGATCATTCGTTCGTTGGCAGCGAGGATTAAGAAAAGTCCTAAGGCAATCAAGGCCGATCCTGCCAGACGAAGTGGCCAACCACTCTCGCCATGTAGAATCCCTAAGTCGATCAGTCTACTCTGGCGTAGTGCCAGCAGGGCAAATCCACTAACCAGACCCAGCACGCTGCCATTCAGGCGCATGACCAACCGCAACGGACGGAAGGGATCGCCGAGAGAATAGGCCATCGGTTATTTGCCCTTCCACTGTGCGGGGCGTTTTTCAATAAAGGCCGCCATACCTTCCTTTTGATCTTCGGTCGCAAAGAGCAGATTGAAGAGACGACGTTCTACATTTACCCCTTCGCTCAAGCCGGTCTCATAGGCAGCATTGACTGCCTCCTTGGCCACACGTAGCGCCACAGGAGATTTGCTTGCTATCGTCGTAGCTACCTCAATGGCCAGCGTTAAATACTGATCCACCGGTGCAATGCGACTGACCAGCCCAAACTGTAACGCCTCCTGAGCGGTTAGCTTGCGGTCGCTAAGAATAATGTCCATCGCAACTGCTTTGCCAACAGCGCGGGTCAAACGTTGCGTGCCGCCTGCGCCTGGGATGACGCCCAGGTTGATCTCAGGCTGGCCAAACCTAGCGCTCTCCGAGGCGATGATCGTATCGCAGAGCAGCGCCAATTCGCAGCCACCTCCCAAACACCAACCACTCACCGCCGCCACAATCGGCTTGTGAATGCGCCGCACCTGATCCCAGGCATTGAGAAACGGACTGGTAATCATCTCAACCACGCTGGCGTTGGCCATCTGTTTGATATCAGCACCAGCTGCAAAGGCTTTTTCGTTGCCTGTGATCACAATACAGCCAATCGCCTGGTTGATATCCAACGTTTGCAGAGCATCGGTTAACTCCGCCATTAGTTCACCGTTGAGGGCGTTAAGGGCATTCGGACGATTGAGTTGTACAATACCGACGCGATTTTCAGTGCGGACAAGAATATTGCTGTAGCTACTCATATTATATCAATTGTCCTCTGGAAAGCCCTGAATTTCAGCTATATTTGCGGGGAAAATTCATGGCTTTTACAACCGCAATTGTTATTACCTTCGCCTCTTTGGTGCAGTACTGCCACCTTTTGCTGCTTTTTCGGCGATCCATGCTAGCGCCTGTGGGAGCGTGACCTCTTCTGGCTTGACGGTTTTGGGCAAAGTGACGTTGATCTTTTGATAATTCACATAGGGGCCAAAGCGACCATCAAGTACCTGAATCTTGCCTCCATCGGGGTGATCTCCCAACTCCTTTAGCACAGACTTGGCGCTGCTTCCTCGGCCCTTGCCATCTTTGCCGGCGGCCTTGGTGGCGGCACCTGCGATCAATTGCAGCGCCCGCTCAAGATCAATCTCCAACACGTTATCGCTGGCCTTCAAGCTGGTAAACTTGCCATCATGCACAACATAGGGACCAAACTTGCCTACGCCAGCCTGAATTGGTTTCCCTGTCTCCGGATGTTCGCCCAAAGTGCGCGGTAGACTAAGCAATTGCAGCGCAGTGTCTAGATCCATTTCGTTTGGATCCATGCCTTTAAGCAGACTGGCTCGTCGGGGTTTGCTCTTTTTCTTGCTGCCCTCTATCGCTTCTTCCTCCACCTCAACATAGGGTCCGTAGGGACCAACCTTGAGGAAGATCTTCTGCTCTGTTTCGGGGTCGATACCCACGACCTTGGGACCGTCGGCCTTGTGGGTAAGCAACTCCATGACCTTTTCGGCGCTGAGATCGGCGGGAGGAAGGTCGCCAGGAATTCCTGCTGTGTGTCGCTCGCCGTTGATCTCTTTGGCCACGAACGGCCCAAATTGACCGATTCGTACCTCTGCATCCAAGTCGTCCAGGGTCACATTGCTGGCCGTGCGCGGCTCAATCTGGCTGTCTTTGCTTTTGACCTGCTGCTCCAGTCCCTCTTGCCCCAAATAAAAGTGGCGCAAATAGGCAAGATACTCAGCATCGCCGTTGGCAATATCGTCGAGCTTCTGTTCCATGTTGGCTGTGAAACTGAGGTCGACCAGATCGTGGAAATGTTCTTCCATCAACTGCGTGACGGCGAAGGCGGTGAAGGTGGGCACTAATTCCTTACGCTGCTTAAAAACATAGCCGCGCTGGATAATGGTGTCAATGATGCTGGCATAAGTGCTGGGACGACCGATTCCTTCCGCTTCGAGCGCTTTGACCAACGTCGCTTCTGTGTAACGTGCGGGTGGTTTGGTCTCGTGACCCTGCGGTAATAGCTCACGCAAATCAACCTCTTCGTCGATAGCGAGCGGCGGTAGCGGTGTGTTCTGGTCATCTAAGGCAGCTTCTGGATCGTCTGATCCTTCGACATAGGCCCGCAAGAAGCCGGCAAACAGTACTGTGCGCCCAGTGGCGCGGAAGAGCGCATCAGCAACGCCAATCGTAGCATTGGTGAGTTTGAGGCGGGCGTTGGCCATCTGCGTGGCTACGGTGCGCTTCCAGATCAGGTCATAGAGCCGCGCTTCGGCCCCCGAGAGGGGTAAGCGATCCACTGGCTGCATCTGATCGCCTGCGGGACGGATCGCTTCGTGTGCTTCCTGCGCATTTTTTGTCTTGGTCGAATAGCGTCGTGGCTGCGGGCTGAGAAATTGTTGACCATAGAGTTCAGTGATCCGTTGGCGGGCGGCGTTGATCGCCTGGTCGCTCAGATTGACCGAGTCAGTACGCATGTAGGTAATGTAGCCGTTCTCGTAGAGCGACTGCGCCACACGCATTGTCTCTTTGGCCCCCATGCCGAGTTTGCGGTTGGACTCTTGTTGCAGCGTGCTGGTTGTAAAGGGTGCATAAGGAGAACGCGTCTGTTCTTTTTCATCCAGTTCAACAACGATCCACTTTCCCTGATTGAGGCGGGCAGCCAATGCTTCCGCTTGCGTCTGGTTGAGTAGCAAAACGTTGGAATCGGCGGCTAACTTTCCGGTCGATTCGTCAAAGTCCCGCCCACTAGCAACGCGCTGACCTCCGACTGAAATCAAAGTTGCTTCAAAACGATGGGAAGGTTGATCGGGACGTTTGTTGAGCTGCGCTTTGAGATCCCAATAGGTACCCGAACGAAAGGCACGTCGCTCACGCTCGCGCAAGACCAACAGGCGTACGGCCACACTTTGCACCCGCCCAGCCGATAGCTTTGGGGCAATCTTGCGCCACAACAACGGAGAAACCGTATAGCCCACCAGCCGATCCAGAATTCGGCGTGTCTCTTGCGCATGAACCAAATCGAGGTCAACCTGGCGTGTGTCGCGCAGTGCCTGTTGAATCGCCTCGCGTGTGATCTCGTGAAAGACCATACGTCGCACTGGAATCTTGGGTTTGAGCACCTCGGAGAGATGCCAGCCGATGCTTTCCCCTTCGCGGTCTTCGTCGGTCGCCAGGATCAACTCATCACTTTCAGCCATCTCTTTGCGCAGTTGCGAGACGACCTTTTTCTTCTCATTGGGAACCACGTAGAGCGGGTCGAAATCATCTTCAATGTTGACGCCAATGCGCGCCCAAGCTTCCCCTTTGTAGGCTGCCGGAATTTCAGCCGCCGATGAGGGAAGGTCGCGAACATGTCCCATACTCGCTTCAACATGATATTCTTTAGGCAAGAAGCCACGTATAGTTCTCGCCTTAGTCGGAGATTCAACAATTACTAGTTTTTTCATTAGAATGTAACAATAAATCGGAAAAATCTGCTTTGCTCAGGTGAACAATATCCTATTGTATGTGTATCTGACCGCAGCATTGCTATGCAACCTGACAAATTTACCAGACAATAACTGTAATCCAAAACTTGCTGTGCCTTTAAAGTTAGCTCACAGCCGCGCAGTCATTGATGAACGCCATGAATGATTCAATTTTGGGGATTGATTTGGCAACACGCCGCTATCGCGACATTGGGATTGCCATTTTACAAGAAGAAGGCGGACAGATCAACTGCCAATTTTTGCGACCCAGTGACCATCAGCTTGCTGATCCGCCAATGGTTGATTTATTAGCAGACTACATCGCCCAAATTGCCGACAATTATGGCGTTCGTGTGATTGCAATTGATGGCCCGCAAGCCTGGAAAGCGCCAGATAATGGGCTAGAACATCAGCGTGTTAGCGAGAAAGCATTGCGTACCCAGGCCAAGACTGGCCTGTTTGGCTTTTGCAAGCCTTCAAGCTCACTCCGTTTTGTACGGTTTGCCATCGATTTCTATATGGCGCTCGAAGTACGAGGCTGGCAGCGTCAAAACAGCGCGAAAGCAATGTCTGGGAAGTGTGTAATCGAAGTTTTTCCGACTGCGGCTTGGCGCGCTTTGGGTGTAAAAGCTCTGCCCGCCAAACCAGCCTGTTCAAACGAAATGGTAGCACAGTGGTTATCGTATTTGCCCAAGAACTTTCCGATCCGACTCGAACAGACCCCCACGCACGATGAGTTGCAAGCGTTGATGGCCGGGTTGGTGGGCTGGGCGTTTGCGCAACAGCGAGGATATCAAAGCTACGGGCTTATGCCACAGTGGGTGGACGACCATTGGCAGGAAGGGTTCATCGTCAACTTGGATGGCTCTCCGTTTCAATGATAACCGTAGAAGCACCTGCCCTGCAAAAGGGTGCTCGGTACGCTGATTAGACGGAAAGTACCAGGATGGATACGGATCAAAACTGATAAATAGCTCCCCGTTATCCGTGTATCGATCCCTGTTTCATTCTGATTAGTGCTGTATGAATTTTGAAATCATACTATGACTATCGAATTGGAATTAACCGGGATGACGCCGGGCGGCGATGCGATTGGCCGCCACGAGGGGATGGTCGTCTTTGTACCCTTGGGCGTTCCGGGCGAAAAGGTGGAAGTGGAACTGGTGGAGCAACGCCGCACCTTTGCTCGTGGGCGGATTGTGCGTGTGCTTGAAACTGCATCTGATCGAGTCATGCCGCACTGCCGACACTTTGGCATCTGTGGTGGTTGTCAATGGCAGCAGATCGATTACTCCGCACAGCTTCGTTTCAAAACCGAGATCGTCCGCGAACAATTAACACGCATTGGCAAGTTGGACAATCCACCCGTTTTGGACTGTATGCCTAGTGAGGGTGCCTATCACTACCGCAATCATGCACGACTGGCGGTCGCACCTTCGGGGCGTCTGGGCTATCGTGCGGCTGCTTCACATCAGGTTGTGGAGATTGAAGAGTGTCCGATTCTAGAGGCGACGTTGGAATCAAAGATTGTCAACGCGCAGAACCAGCGTTTGAAGAAACAAAAGTCCACCGAAGCCAAGCAAAAAGATCACGAAGTTCGTTGGTCAACGCCGACGCTGCGGGTGGGCGACTATGACTATTTCGTTTCCCCTCAATCCTTTTTTCAAGCCAATACACACATTGCGGCCAATATGGTTGATTGGGCGTTGGCTGCGCTGCAATTGAGTGGCAGGGAAGCGGTGCTGGATCTCTTCTGTGGGGTAGGTCTATTCACGCTACCGATTGCACATCAAGCCGCCTTGGTGATCGGCATCGAAGCGAACGACTCAGCGACGGCTGATGCCAAGCGAAATCTAACCCTCCTCAATCAGCAACGACCAGGCTGTGCGCAGATCCTGACAGCCTCGGTGGCAGAGGGGTTACAGCGGGCTGAGATTGCCTCAAAACATTGGGACGCAATTCTGCTTGATCCGCCGCGTGCTGGCGTGGATGAACAGTCGTTGCGGCGGATCATCGCATTGCGCTCGTCGCTGATCCTCTACGTGTCGTGTGATCCGGCAACCTTAGCACGCGATCTGCACAAATTGATAGAGGCTGGCTACCAACTCGTCTCTGCCCAGCCATTTGATATGTTTCCACAGACCTATCATGTGGAGACATGTTGTGTGTTGCGTAAAGGTTCGCCCTCATCTAAAAAATAGTGATTCTGCTGAATTTTGTGGCCTAGACAGCTGAAAGCGAACAGCCCGAAGTACGGTGGCTGTGTTATTTCGAGGAGTGGCTTTTTGCGGCGGGAAATCCTGTGCGGACTGATCCAATAAAGATTTCTTCTCGGAACTGCCTCGTCGAAATGACAACTTCCACCTTCCATAGAATCCGGCAAAGGTAGGAAAAATAAATACAAAAATAGCCATTTGTGATACAAATAGAGGAAAAGGATGGCAAGCTGCAAGCCGAAGCGCAATTGCCTCTGCAACTTGTAATATGCCTATGCAACTTCCTAGAAAGGTTTGTATGGATTTTCAAGCAGTTCTCTTTGATATGGATGGCGTTGTGATTGACACACATGAGCCGGTCACACGCTTTTGGAATGATTTGGCTGCTTTGCATCGTGTGAATTTAACCGCGGTCGATTTTGAAACACACATTTATGGTGTGCCCGCCGATCATACCTTCGACAAGCTCTTTCCAATGGTGACGGGGGAGGTGCGTCGGCAGATCATGGCAGAGTTGGAGCAGGATGAACTGACACAGATCTACACACCAGTTGCTGGAGTGCTGTCTTTCCTCAAGATACTAAAGGTCCAAGGTGTACCCACGGCCCTTGTGACCAGTGGTCATCCCTGGAAGGTGAAACGTGTTTTTGAGCAGTTAGAGTTGCAGCCCTTATTTCGTACTGCGATTACAGCGGTTGATATTGTTCGGGGCAAACCCGCGCCAGATTGTTACCAACTGGCCGCCAAACGTTTGGGCATAGAACCTGCAAACTGTGTGGTCTTTGAAGATTCGCTGGCTGGCGCACAAGCGGGATTGGCAGCAGATGCAACCGTGATTGGTGTACAATCCTCGCCCGGGTTGGCGGCAAAACTACGCATATTGGGCGTGGCACGGATTATCGACGACTTCCGCGAGTTCTCTTTATGACTCCTGCACAACAACTTGCCTTTTGGGCTGACCAATTGCGCGACATTACAGCCAATGGTCACCGCTTTGCCAATAACCCTTATGACCGAGACAACTACGAACGCATTCGCCAAATTGCTCTGGAGATGATAGCGCTGGCTACTGGAGATGCACTGGCAGATTTGGAACCCTTGCGCGATACGGTTTTTAGCCGCTCCACTCCGTTTACTACGGGTGACGCCGCAGTCATCGATGAGGAAGGGCGCATGCTGCTCATTCGTCGTGCAGATAATAAGCAATGGGCCATGCCAGGCGGTGCCTTGTGTGTAGGCGAAACCCCAGCCGAAGGCGTGGTGCGCGAGGTATTGGAAGAAACAGGTATCCACTGCGAAGCGATAGCCTTCGTCGGCATCTTTGATTCACGCTTCTTGAAGGTAAAATGGCGCCATCAGCTCTATATGCAGATCTTTCTTTGTCGTCCTCTAGAGCACGAACCCACTGCTCCACCCAGCCATGCCCAGGAAGTCCTAGAGACGGGTTGGTTTAGAGAAGCCGAACTTCCCGAAGATCTCGACCTGGGCCATAGAGATCGCCTACTCTATGCCTTTCGCTTTTGGCGCGGCGAGGTTGGAACTTATTGGGAAGGAATGGGTTAGGCCGTTTACATGGTAACTGGTAATTACATAATTACCAGTTACCATATTTCAACACCGCAATTGTAATAGTTAGGTCGACTGCTTATGTCGCTACAACCATTCAAACTCGAACGTTACTTTGCCAAATATGAATTCTCCGTCAAATATTTGCTCTGCTCCTCGGATTGCGAGGCGATGAGTGTTGCCGATCTGTTGGCTTTGGAGCCAGGAAGTGCAGAAAGGTTTGCTCAGACCTGGCTGGGCTATACTGAATCGGCGGGAGCGCCATCGCTGCGCAGCGCTCTGACCACGCTCTACGAGTCGATCCAACCGGAGGAGATTCTCGTTCATTCGGGGGCAGAGGAGGCAATCTTCTGGTTTATGCACGCCGTGCTCCAAGCTGGCGACCATTTGATCGCCCATTGGCCCTGCTATCAATCGCACATTGAAGTGGCACGCTCGATTGGCGCAGAGGTTACACCGTGGGTGGCAAGGGAAGAGAACGGTTGGGCACTCGACGTCGATGAATTACGACGGGTTATTCGTCCAAACACTAAAGCCCTCGTCATCAACACACCGCACAATCCAACTGGCTATCTGATGCCGCAAGCGCAATTTGGCGAAGTGCTCGCCCTTGCCCGCCAACATGGATTGTACGTGCTTTCCGACGAGGTCTACCGCGAATCGGAATATCAAGTGGAAGATCGACTGCCCGCTGCCTGTGACCGCTACGAGCGTGCAGTCTCATTAAATGGCACTGCCAAAGCTTGGGGATTGGCCGGTCTGCGTATTGGCTGGATCGCTACGCATGATGCCCACTTGCTGACAAAGATGGCCAGCTTTAAAGATTACACCACCATCTGCAACAGCGCACCCAGTGAGTTTCTGAGCGAGCTGGCTGTGCGCCAGCATGAGATGTTGGCAGGACGCAACCGGGCCTTGATTTTGCGCAACTTGATCTTATTGGATGACTTCTTCGCCCGCCATGCCAACCGTTTTGTCTGGCAACGACCCAAAGCTGGCCCGATTGCCTTTCCGAGGATTCTGGTCGGCAAGATTGACGACTTTGCCCATGATCTTGTCACCCAGGCAGGTGTGCTACTGCTGCCAGCTTCTGTCTACGATCACCCAGGCAATCACTTCCGCATCGGCTTTGGCCGCAACAATTTGCCGGAAGCGTTGTCTGTGTTGGAAGAGTACTTGGGAAGGTTTTGACCACGAAAGGCACGAAATATACGAAAAAATTCGGCTTTTGTAGAGACGGCTTGTTGTTAACGGTCTTGGTAGACCTCAATGGCTATGATGTGTCTCTGTGTTTTACCACTTAGCCGACCCACGTACTTTTCGTGTATTTCATGCCTTTCGTGGTTCCTTTATGATATTCCCTGCATAAACTTCTCAAATTCCTCGTCTTTGATTTCGATCAACTGGTTGGCAGCCGGGTAGGTGCCACTGTCGACATCCTGCTTGAATTCGCGGAAGGCAGCGATTGACTCTTGGTGGAGCCGTTGATATTCGCTTTTGAAGTCACGATAGACCTTAGCGTGGCGTGGAATGTGTCCCTCGTTGTCACCCAGGATGTCGGTTGAGAAGAGATATTGCGCATCACAGCCTGTCCCACTCCCCATGCCGATCAGTAGAATTTCGACCCGTTTGGAAATCTCAGTCGCTACTTTGTAGGGCACAATTTCGATCTCGACGCCAATTGCGCCGGCATTTTGGTAATCAACTGTCTTTTGATAGACCTTGAGCGCGTCGACTGCGCTTTTGCCCACTGCCTTAAAGCCACCAAACCACGTACTCTTATAGGGTACAAAACCCACATGGCCCACAACGGGAATACCCTCATTTGCCAATGCCTCGACAAATTTCAGGCTCGAACCACAATAGACTGCATCAGCGCCGTTGCGCAGTGCCTTAAATCCACCGCGCAACACCTCTGACTCGCTGGTGTAATCGCCGTAGACCAATCCAATCGTGAAGAAGGTGTTCGGCGCGGCGGCACGGAATTCTGCTCCATTGCTGCGCTCCGAGGTGATGATCATGTCGATGCCAGCCAAATCACAGGCGCTGGCTTCTTTGGCGGTGCGTACATAGACTTCGGTGAGTTGGCGTTTGCCCTTGCATGCGAATAAGTCTTTGACGGTCAGTTTTGTCATAAAGTCACCTATAGACTAAGCTTTCTGAATAACGGCTTATCGTTGTTGCGGCGTTATTGATTTGTTTGTGTGAGAGAATTGATTGTCATCAAACACTGAATTTGGAGAATGTCTGATACTATACCAATGGAGTCAACAACATTCAACAAACAAGGTGAACTTGCTAGTTTTTTCAGAGTGGTGCGTAAGTCCCATATTTTGAACCAATAAGCCATGTCTGCTCAACCTACAACCATCGAAAAATTAAGAGGCTTGCGTTGGGCGATTTCGATGAATGTCGCCAATCAGTTTTTTGTTCACTTCACCTACTTTGGCTCTGCCTTTATTTTGTTTCTCGATCAGCTGGGATTGAGCAAATCAGGAATCGGCTTTGTCCTCTCGTTGGTGCCTTTCGCCAATGCGATGGCGCTGGTCGTAGCCCCCTTTGCAGCACGCTTTGGCCATAAGCGTACCTTTGTGCTTTTCTTCTTTCTGCGCAAAACTGCAACGATCCCGCTGTTGTTGACACCCTGGATCGTCACCCGCTATGGTACGACGGTTGCATTCTTCTTTGTAGCGACCGTTGTCGGTATTTTTGCCCTGGTGCGTTCTGTGGAAGAGACTGCCTACAATCCCTGGTATCAGGAATTTGTGCCCCGCTCAATGCTGGGGAAGTACGCCGCCATCAACAATATCTTTACTGCCATTGCTGCCATGATTGCGGTGAGCATTGCGAGCTATGTTGTAGGGACCTATAAAGGGTTGAGTGGCTTTATGGGCTTGATGGCGGCAGGCATTGTAGCGGGCTATCTCTCTGCATGGCTGGCCACTTTCATACCAGGCGGCGCACCGACGACCGCACCAGC
The DNA here is from genome assembly GCA_046328715.1 of Caldilineaceae bacterium. Taxonomy (GTDB): domain Bacteria; phylum Chloroflexota; class Anaerolineae; order Caldilineales; family Caldilineaceae; genus JAXLWB01. The sequence continues at coordinate 155,243 of JAXLWB010000017.1, forward strand.
CGAACGCCCTACAACTCAGCGTAACATGTGGGCTACCTTGCAAGATCGGGATTTTCTCTTCTACCTGTTCGGACTTACCCTCGTAACTCTAGGAACAGCCCCAGTCGCTTCGTTTTTGCCGCTCTATCTGCAAGAGCAGGCAAAACTGCCTTCGAGTATTGCCATCCTTGTTCAACTGGGAACGATGGCAGGCTCGATCGTTTCGGGTTATCTGTGGGGTTGGGCTGCGGATCGCTATGGCAGCCGACCGGTTACCCTAACCAGTGTTTTCTTGCTGCTCCTCATGCCGATCCTCTGGTGGCTGATTCCGGCCCAGGCACCTTTGAACACCATCCTTGCGCTGTTGTTTGCCTTTGGCCAAGGTGTTGCCAACCTGGGCTGGGGGATTGGGGCGGGTCGTTTGCTCTTTGCCAGTATCGTACCAACTGAAAGAAACGCCGATTACCTAGCCGTTTGGTTTGCCTGGGCTGGAATTGCCGCCGGCATCAGTCAGTTGGTCGGCGGACGATTCCTGGATCTGACACGCGACTTCTCTGCATCATTCGGCGGTCTCACGCTCAACAATTACGGCTTGCTCTTTGTCCTCAGCACCTTGATGTTAGGCATGACCAGCCTCTTGATCAAAGGCATCCGTTCCGACAGCAAAGTCTCTTTTGGCGAATTTGCCGGACTGTTTGTGCATGGCAACCCCGTCACCGCCATCAGTTCGCTGATTCGTTTCCACCGTGCCACGATTGAGCAAGATACGATCCTGCAAACGGAACAGTTGGGCAAGGCAAAGAGCCTTTTGACCAGCGATGAGTTGCTGGAGGCGCTAAGCGATCCCCGTTTCAACGTGCGCTTCGAGGCGATTATCACGATTGCGCGTATGCCCTCCGATCCCTCGCTGGTCAATGCTTTGGTTGCTATCCTGAAAGATGACACGCCGGCGCTGAGTGCGATTGCGGCCTGGGCACTCGGACGTATGGGGGATCGACATGCTCTGGAGCCATTGCGCCAAGGCTTGAATGCCCGTTACCGTTCGATTCAGGCACATTGTGCGCGTTCGTTGGCCAACCTGGGCGATAAAGATGCCGCACCCATCCTTCTGGAACGATTGGCTGGTGAACCGGATGAGGGCTTGCAGCTTGCCTTTGTCAGTGCCTTGGGGAAGTTGACCGTGATGCAGGCCACGGGACCGCTCTTGACGCTCTTACGCTCGGCAGAACAAGAGTCGGTGCGGATGGAACTGACGTTGGCCCTGGCACGCATCCTGAACAGTGAAGCCCATTTTGTCCAACTCTGGCGAGCGACTCGTCGTGAGCCGGGCCTGGCTCTGGCACAGGATCTTTCTAACCTGCAGAAGCTTTTTGAAAAGAAGCCAAATCTATCCCCTGCTATCCATACCTTCTTTGCCCAATCGATTGAAGCGTTTTCGCATGAGGAGGTAGCACAAGGTGCGCTGAGTTTGTCATCGCTGTTAGCTGATCTATCATTGACGGAATGTGGACCTGCCATCCGCCAGATCCGCCGCGAATGTTTGGCGCAATTGAGTCAGCCCGATTGTGTACGTTTTGAATATATCTTGTTAACAAGCCAGCTATTGAGAAATGCTTCGATAATGACTGATTAGGAGCCGCTATGCCCCAATATACTGTTTCCGAACTTCACTACTATCCGATCAAATCGTGCCGGGGAATCGCAGTCGATTCTGCCTTGGTGACGCGGCGCGGTCTGGAGTTTGACCGTTCTCTGATGCTTGTCGATGAGACAGGAATCTTCTTGACCCAGCGCGAGTTGCCACGTATGGCGCTGATCGGCACCGAATTGTTGCCCCAAAATTGTGGCGAGATGGTTACACTGCGTGCGGAAGGTATGGAACCATTGACCTTTCTGACTTCCAATCAAGGGCGTCAGCGCCAGGTCACGGTGTGGCAAAGCCTGTGTGAGGCGGTGGATCAGGGGGATGGAGTGGCGAGTTGGCTCAGCGATTTTCTCGGCTACAAGGTGCGTCTGGTGCGCATTGCTGATGAGTTTCGTCGAGAACTTGACGCACGTTATCGCTTACGAGACGATGACGAAACCGCCTTTGCCGATGGCTATCCTGTGCTGCTTCTCGCCCAAGCATCACTCGACGATCTCAACCAACGCCTCGCCACGCCGCTGCCGCTCAATCGCTTTCGCCCCAATATTGTGGTCAGCGGTTGTGACGCCTATGCCGAAGACAACTGGAAGCGCATTCGGATTGGGAATGTGGAGTTTGCCGGGGTGAAGAAGTGCGCCCGCTGCAAGATCACGACGATTGATCAGGCAAGCGCTGAGGTAGGCAAAGAACCGCTCACCACACTGGCTAGCTATCGCTACATGGAAGAGCGGGGGGTGATGTTTGGGCAGAACATGATTCCTGTGAACGGCGGGGTGATTCACATTGGGGATGTGGTTGAGGTTGACTTCTAGCAGCCCAGGGCGCTGCCCGTGGGTTATCGTAGATCGCCCCGATGGGGCTGGTAGGTTCGTAGCCAAATGAGTTGAACAGAGTTGGGCAAAACAGCCCAACTCTGAATTCACATTCTCGCAGTAAGTGCTACACTACTTTTTTCGACTCTCAGCCTGCAATTTTTGTGCTGTAGCGACACCACCAATATGCAAGCTGTCGTAGGCTTGCTGCGAAGTGGTGAAGTAGTCAATTCCTTCTTTGCCGTGCCAGCCAGGCTGGTTGTTGATCGGATTGGGTAGGCCGACCTCTGTTTCGCGTTTGGTGATGTATGCCTCCATACGCGCACGCAATGTGGCCACGATGTCGGGATTTTGCTCGGCCACGTTGTTGTTTTCCTGCGGATCGCTGATCAGATTGTAGAGTTCGACTGGTGGTTTGAAGTGGAAATCGGGTTCGAGCGCCACCATCAGTTTCCATTGTGGTGTGCGCCAGCCATGTTTGCGCATCCAGGTACACTCGGTGATGTAAATTTCCGTCTCATGGGTTGTCACCTCGCCACGGATCATCGGCAGCAGGCTCTTCCCATCGAAGGTTAGCTTGGAGCCATCGATCCCTGCCAGTTCGAGCAGTGTCGGTACAAGATCCTTGTGCTGGTTATAACCTTTCAGACGCAGCCCAGCCGGCACTTTGCCTGGATAGCGAATGATCAGCGGAACGTGGAGCACATTGTCGTACATGCCATGATGATCGAACCAGCATTCATGTTCGTAAAGCGTCTCGCCGTGGTCACCGTTGATGGCAATGATCGACTCGTTGAGGATGCCATGCTTTTGTAGCGCGGTCCAGATGGTGGGCAGACAAGAGTCCATGTAGGCCACTTCGCCGTCATACTGCGCTTCGATGTAATCCTTGTCGGTGATTCCATCTGGCATCCACGATTTGAAGAAATCAGCAAATGGTTTGAAGCTGAGTACTGGCTCCATCGACTTATTGCGCTTGTCCGTCTCGTTGCCGTGGTAGAACATGCGCTCAAACGGCGCGGGCGGCAGATAGGGCGAATGCGGGTCCATATGGCGCAGGAAGAGGAAAAAGGGCTTCTTGCCTTTTACCAAGCGGTCGATTTCGGGAATGGCGACATCGTTGAGGTTTTGTGCCTTGGTCAGTGGCTTTTCTTCGCGGCTGCCCCAGGCTTTGTATTCGATATAATGGTCGAAACCACGCGACGAGGGATTACCCTTGAAGCCGACACAGACTGTTTCATAACCCTGCTCACGCAGAATTTCCGCCAACGTAGGCACTTCGGCGCGCAGCGGCCCCTTGTGGCGCAGCGCTACCACCTGGGTGCCAAAAACATCGCGCCCTGTCAACATCGACGCATAGGCTGATGTGGTCGGAACGTGAGCACTAAAGGTGTTTTCAAAGAGTGTTCCCTGTCGGGCAAAGGCATCAAGCTGCGGCGTGGTCAAACGATTGTAGCCATAGCAGCTCATATGGTCGGCACGCAGCGAGTCGATGCCGAACAGGACGATATTGGGGAGGCGGTTTCCGCGTTTGGGTGGCATGAATTCTTCCTTATGATTTGGATGATTTTAATTACTCAATGACTGCTAACAGGCATTTCGTAGCCATACTCTTTCATGGCTGGCTCAAAAAAGTCGTAGTAGCTCACTCCATCCGCCTTCTTCCAACGATCCACCGCATCGGGGCGTACGATGATGCGGCCCATTTTGAAGCCGAGAAAGCGTTGGAGGCGGCGTAAGACTGATTGTTGTTTCAGGATGAAATCCTCAAAGCGCACCTCAATCCACTTTTGCGGCTTGGGCGTGGCTTTGACCAGCTTATATTGATAATACCAGGAGATAGCCCGGCGCAGACGCATGTCGTCGGTGGCGGGATAGTCGATGCCGAAGTCGCGCATGTCGTCGGTGAGATGTTTGTCAAGGATCGAGTCACGCGGGTTGCGAATCCAGAAGATGTAGTTGGCGTCGGGAAACATCTTAAGGATCCAAGGAAAGACAAGCGTGGTTTCGGGCAATTTCCAACCTTTGTGCTCGCCCTTGTTCTCCAACACACTTTTCAGAAATTGACGCACCAACTGCTGGAACTCTTCGGTTGGCTCCATCGCCAGCACTTGGCTAAAATCCCACTCCAGATCACCCTTCCAGGTGATATACCTGGCGAAGACACGACAGGCATCATACATCGGTCCTGGCGGCAACAGATCGCCCGATGTATTAAGTAAGGAGCCCATGTAGACGCCGCTTGCGGTGAGCGTGTGTGACATTGCTCGTGTGCCGCCATGACCACGACCGATGACTGTGATAAGTGACATTTCTTCAGCTCTCTAAATAAAGGGTTTGTCCAGTTGGTAAAAAATCCAAACTTCTGCGTAACCGATTTGTCATATTGGGCGTTAATAATTGCGCAGCCTCGTCGATCGTAACAAAGCGATATTCACTCAATTCGTTTTCAGGTAGTCGAATTGAGGCAATCTCCTCTGCGGTCAAAACACCACCCCAAAAAACAAACATCAAACCTTCGGTTCGTTCTCCTTCGGGATGAAGATAGTTCAAACAGAGCAGCCGTTCAGGGATTTTGTCCAAACCGATCTCTTCTTTAACCTCACGAATGCAAGCAGCACGAGGTGATTCATTCTTTTCTACCAAGCCACCTGGAATTTCCCATTGTGGTTTGTAAGTTGGATTCACCAGAAGCAACAGCCCTGCCTCATTCAAAAATAATGCTCCCGCTCCCATTCGTTTTTGGGGCAGACTTTCATACCAGCTTTTGCTAGCGCTCATGCAAAGAAATCCTCATCTCCGGCAGTCAGGTATTTCTTGGCTTTCTTTGGATTCGGCTCGATCCCTAGTCCCGGTCGATCCCAGACATCGATAAAGCCGTTCTTGACAATCGGATCGGGTAGCCATTCGACAATGTCGTTCCACCATTCGGGACGACCAATTGGATACTCGAAGGCGATGTAGTTTTGAGGCATGGCTGCTGATGATTGTACCAGCGCAGCCAATCCAATCAGCCCGTCGATCACTCCGTGGGGGGCCATCAAAACTCCGTGCAGATCGGCAAATTCAGCGACCCACTTGAGCTCGGCCAGCCCTCCTACATCTGCCGGATCGGGGCCGACCACGCTCACGGCTCGCTTTTCGATCAAGTCGATAAAGTTCTGGCGCAAATAAATTTCCTCGCCAGTGTGGATCAAGGTTGAGGTACTCTGCGTCACTTCGCGATAGAGATCGGCTAGCACGAACGGTGTATAATCGCCAGTGATCATATCTTCGAGCCACATCAGATTGTAGGGTTCACAAGCCTTGGCAAAACGAATGGCATCGGGTACGGTGAAGCCGGGACCACAGTCCAATGCCAGACCGATTTCATCGCCCAGCACCTCTTTCATGGCTTCGACACAGGCAAGCAAATGTTTTAAGCCCCGCTCGGTCAGCAGCCCACGGTTGACGTAACGTCCGGGTGGATTGACTTCCCCATAGTAAAGGTTAGGCACGGTGTAGGGCATCTGGCTGTGAAAGGCAATGCCTTCTTTGACAATCGTGAAGCCTTCCTTGCACTCCTTCATCTTTGCCACATCTTCGGCATAATCTTGGGGTGAATAACCCTTCATTGGGAAACGTACCCCGCCGTTGTAGACTCGCACCTTGTCTCGCACCTTGCCGCCGAGCAGTTTGTAGACTGGCAAATTCGCTGCCTTGCCTGCAATGTCCCACAGCGCAAACTCAATCGCACTGACAGCGCTGCCCCACGGCTTGAAGGCTCCCAAACGGCGAATTTTCATCATCACTCGCTCGACATTGGTGGGGTCTTCGCCGACAATCAGATCCTTATAAAAGAGCACCTGCGGTTTGACATAGGGCTTGGACGACTCAATTTCCCCATAACCGCTGATGCCTTCGTCAGTGACAATGCGTACGATCGGGCTTTGTCCAATGACGGCGCACTTGAGATCAATGATTTTCATGGTTGACTCCTGTAAGGTGCAAGGGGCAGGGTGCAGAATGCAATTCGTTATTTTTACACCAGGTACTCTGCCTACGGCACTAATCAGATTGGACAGGGGATCGGTACGCGGATGACACAGATCGCACGGATCAATGCGAATTTTTATCTGTTTTATCCGTATTGATCCCGTTTTTCCCGTGTCATCTGCGTACCGGTCACGCAGTTTTCCTATTGGGTCTACAGCGGAAATTGAACTCGTCTACCTTCTCGTGCCGATTGATAAGCGCCCAGTACCATCTCGACCGAAACTCGGCCATCATGTCCAGAAACGGGCACGGGTGTGTCATATTTAATCGAGTCGATGAAAGGACGGGGCACGTTGGCCAGCCGTTCGCCATGTTGCGCCGGGATCGGAATGCCCAAATCGACCCACTTGGGCTCCTCTTTGGTGTAGAGCTTGAGCGCTACCGCCCCAGTAGGAGCGTTGCTGGTCGAGACTAAATCATCATGGTTCTGGATCAGAACTCCTTTATCCCCGTAAATTTCAGTCGTGTTTTCCCCTGCAAGTGTCACCGACGAGTTGACCAGTTCCACCATTGCACCGCTGGCAAATTTGTAGATGGCGACACCGGTATCGTCGGGTGCAATCGTGGTTAAGGTGTTCTCGATCTCGGCCATCACGCTAATCGGTTTGCCCAGCATCCAATGGATAAAGTCGGTGGCGTGACTGGCATCGTCCATAAACATGCCCATGTTTTTGACTGGATCGTAGTGCCAGCGGGTCGGGCCGTTGACGAAACTGTCGCTGAAGAGCACCGGGATACAATGGCGGCGGCGCAGCAAGCCAATGCGGCCTAACACCCCAGCATCGACTAATTCCTTCATCTTCTGGTTGGAGGGGTCGTGGCGCATCTGGTAGGCCATGCCAAACTTGACTCCTGCTTTGTCACAGGCGGCGATCATCCGATCGCAGTCGGCCAGGGTCAGTGCCATCGGCTTCTGGCAGAGAATGTGTTTACCCGCTGCGGCAGCCGCCATCACAAACTCAGCATGGCGATTGGTCTCGCAGGTGACGATGACGGCTTGAATGGCGGGATCGTTCAGAACGTCCTCGACATGGGGCGAGTAATTCATGCCGAATTTGTCCGCCGCCGCTTTGCCACGCTCTTCGTTGTCGTCCCAACACCTAACCAACTTGACATCATCGAAGCCGAGCATCTTCTGGCAATAGACATTGGAATGGCCGTGGGCAAAGGAGATGATGCCGAAGCCGATAGGAGCAGTCATAGTTTATTCCCGTTGTTTAGAACACCTTTGTTTCCTTCTCAGGAATGCGATCTTCAGTCGGTCGCAGATTGTGGGGCCAATGTCCACTCGGATCGCTGCCGCGGGCAATGATGCTGTTGCGCCGCCAGCCCTTGAGTTCACGTACATCCGGTGAGACAAAGCGCATCGTCAAGCCGCAACGCCGCCGATTGGAGAGATTCGGCTCTGAACCGTGCAGCAGTAGATCGGAATGGAGCGACATCTGCCCAGCTTTGAGTTCAAAGGCAACTGGCGCATCACCATAACTTTCCGGTGTGCGCACTGTTTGATTCAACACATTGTTCTCATCGGCGCTGCTGCGCTCAAACATGATCTGCCCGTGCAGATGCGAACGTGGAATTACGGTCATAGCACCATTTTCAATGTCAGTGTCATCGATTGCCAGCCAGACGGTGACCGTTTTGCTGGGTGTCAGAGGCCAATAGGACGCGTCCTGGTGAAAGCTGACTCGTTTCCCATCGCCCGGCATCTTGGCAAAATAGTGAGTCGCCCAGCAGATCAGGTTTTCGCCGAGTAGATCTTGCACATGGTCGAGAATGCGCGGCGTCATCACCAAGTCGTAGATCTCCGTGCAGTAACTTTGCCAGCCGTTGATCGAGTAACTATCCCAGCCTTTGGCATTAGCGCGCGCCATCAGATCATTGAAGGCGGCACGGTGCGCTTCGATCTCAGAAGCGGAAAATATATCCAACGGCAAAATGTAGCCCAGCTCATTGTACTGCTGAATCTGCGTCGGCGTCAGCACTTTGGGGTGCGGATTCTCAATCGGAAAGAACTGCAACGTTCTCTGCAAATCTGGAAAAGCGGTATGTTCGGACATAGGCACCTCGTGAATGGGAAAAAGTTGAAGAGTTGAAAAGTTGAAGAGTGGAAAAGTGACAAATTACGTTTCCACTTTTCCACTCTTCAACTCTTCTCAACAAATCATTCCCTGCTTCCCCTCTGGTCCGTGCGCAATCGGATTTTCGCCGATCCAACGCTCATCGACCGGCTCGGAGGCAAGTTGATAACGAGTATCGCTGGTGAGGCGGATGCGGTTGCTGTTGTTGTCCAGGCTGCAATGAACCAGGAAGACCGAAAAGATCAGCACGTCGCCCATGCGGTAATCAGTGGTCAGCCAGCGGCCACCGAGGCGAGCGCGCAGGGTCACCGGATCACGCGAGAGCCAGCCGCCAGGGGTGATATTGCCGCCGCCGCCCATCTTGGTATAGCCAGGGCCGACTTTGTTCTCACAGAACTTGTCCACGTCCTTCGAGCCATAGCCATTGACCAGGCGCTGGTTGAGATGGGACTTTTCAAGAACCATCAATCCGCCCATCTCCCGTGGCACATCACCATAGGGCGTCCAGGCCGTATAAAGATTCTTGGTACCGCGTCCCATGTAGACAATATCCATATGCGGCGGTGTCGCCAATCCAGGTGAAACGGCCCGAATCCAGGTAAAATCAAAATGGCGCACCGGGCCGCCGAGGAACTGCTCGAACATCGCTATCATCGGCCCAGCATAGACCACCTTCTGGACAGAAGGGTTCTTCACTGCAATGTCTGGTTTGAAAGCAACACGCGCTTCGGGGGCAGCGATCCCTTCCACCAGCGGATGGCTGAGATCGATGTGCCCTTCGGCTGCTAGTTTCTCCAACATCGACATGCGCGCTGCCATCACATCGTCTCGGTTGAGTAAGCCACGAAAGAGCAGATAGCCTTCTTCTTGCATGTGCCGTTGCAGAGCATCGTGTTTGCCCAACAAGGGCGAGCAATCCGTCAGCTCGCCAAAGAGGCTAGGTGAGGTGTCAATTTGCTTTTTGGCAGATGTGAGGTGTGACAGAGTCGGCGAATTCAGCATTGTTTCTCCGTTGAACATATGAATTTGCTAACCAAAATGAGTCAATTCATGGTATACTAACAACGATGTATAAAGCTAGTTTCGTAGGGATTTGTTTATGGCCCCTGGTAAACGTTGGACAGTGACAGATCGAGACAAGAATCGTATCTATTTGTCCGAAGAACGTTGGCTTCATATTGTTGATAGTAACAATCATCCAGAAATGGTTCCGTTTGAGGAATACCTAAAACTGGCCATCCAAAGAGCCAAGCGACAACAAGAACCACTGAATCCGCGCAAATATCGTTACTCGTTACATTTTGATGATTTGCCCGCAGGGTTCAACCATATTGTTGCAATTGTAGTGTTTGGCTTTGATGTAGATATTCACGGTGTCACAGTCGCAAACAATTATGTAGCGACAGCATTCATGAAACATATCCTCCCAAAAAATCGATAACTATGAACCAGAACTTTACCTATTCATATGATCGCGAAGCAGATGTTCTGTACATTAGCTTTTCTCCAGGAGAGGTGCCAACAGCGGCTGTTGAGTTGAATGAGAATATCCTGCTCCGCTTCAATCAAAAAGAACAGCGTGCGATTGGGCTCACACTTATGGATTTTTCTGTACTTGTTCAACTTACGCAACTTGGCCCACGAAGTTTCCCATTATCTGGGTTGTCTGAACTTGAGCCTGAATGGCAGCAAATGGTAATCGGCATCATCACATCCCCACCTGTCAATCAGATTCTCAAAGTTTCTAGTTTTACCCCTTCGATGGCTGAAATCATTCCCATCACATCAGTTGAAATGCCATCTGTGCTTGAATACGCCTGATTGCGCGACTACCTCACATACTCTACTTTCTCGCTATGTAGCGACTCAATCGCAGCCGCAATCACCTTCTGCGCCGCCAAGCCCTCTGCGCCTGAACCGTCGATCTGATCGGGTGGGACGCCATCAGTCACTTGGCGTAGGAAGGTGTGGATGCGCTCGCGGAAGGTATCGTTGAACTCTCGATAGCCGCCGAAGAGCGGGTTAGTGTAAACGGTCTTTTCCAGATTGCCGGCTGGATAAAGCGTAGCTTCACGATACATGTCGTCGATTACAAAACGCCCATTGACTCCAGCAACCTCGCAGCGCTCCATCGGATGACCGCGCTGAATGTCGTAGCTGCCAGTCAACGTGCCCACGCAGCCATTTTTGAAGCGCATGTTGAAGACGGCGGTGGACCAAATCTTGCGCCCGGGTGCCTTGGTAGCAAAACAATGCACGGCCTCGATGTCGCCACAGAAGTAGCGCATCACGTCGATCGTGTGTGGATGCAGTGCCTTGAGGTGAAACCAGGGCGAGGTCTCGCGTGGGTTCATGATCCACATGCTCATGTTAATAAAGAGCTGATGACCGATACGTCCTTCCTCGACCCACCGTTTGGCAATGCGTGCCGCTGGCGTAAAGCGATGGTTGAGGTTGATGCCATAGCGCACGCCTTTACGCTTGGCCGTTGCAACCATCTCCTCGGCCTCTTCGATCTCGTTGGAGATTGGCTTCTCGCCCAGCACATTGCAGCCAAACTCCAGCGCCTGGATCGTCGGCAAATGATGCTCGCTGCCATACTCGTGACCACCGGTGGCGACACTCACCACATCAGGACGTTCCGCTTCGAGCATCGTTTGTACGTCGTAGTAGGCTTTTACCCCGAACTTGGCAGCTCCAGCGTCGGCGCGCTCCTTGTTCCAATCGCACACCGCTACGAAGTTCGCCAGTTCGTCCTCTTTGTACATGGTGGAATGGATATTGCCGATAGGTCCCATTCCAATGACCGCGGTTTTTAACATAGCTACACCTTCGCTACCTCGACTACGCCCCCGCCCTCATGTGACTGAATCGCAGCTTCAATGATCTCCTGTACTGCCAATCCTTCCTTGCCTGATGCTTCAAACTCTTCCAACGGCACTTCCTGATGCACTTGTTCGAGGAAGCGATGGATGCGATTGGTAAAGGTGGCGTTGAAACCGCTCAAGCCACCCATGATCGAGTTACGGATTACGGTCAATTCGTTGCTGCGGCGGGGATAGAGGGTCAGTTCCTCGTAGAGATTGTCGAGCACAAAGCGCCCTTCGGTGCCCATGACTTCGCAGCGTTCGAGATTGTGCGACGGATTGGTATCATAGCTGCCGGTAAGATGACCGACAACGCCGTTCTCAAACTCCAGGTTGACCTGAACGTTCGACCAGCAGATGCGCCCTGGCGCATGGTTGAAGAAGGCGTGAACCCGCTTCACATCGCCGCAGAAGTAGCGCATGATGTCGAGCGAATGGGGATGAAGGGCACGAATGTGGAACCAGGGCGAAGTCTCGTTGGGGTTGCCGATCCACATCGTCATATTGATCAGCAGCAGATGGCCTAGTTTGCCCTCATTGACCCACTGTTTGGCCTTGGCGGCTGGCGGCACAAAGCGGTGATTGAGGTTGATGCCATAGTAGACCCCCTTCTCCTCTGCCTTTTTGACCATGGCTCGTGCCTTGACGATGTCGTTCGAGATCGGCTTTTCGCCCAGCACATTGAGACCGGCTTCCAGACATTGCATGGTCGGCTCATAGTGATCGCCACCATTTTCCTTGCCCGCGGTCGTCACGCTAACCATGTCCAGTTGCTCGTGTTTGAGCATCTCTTCCACGCTGTAATAGGCCTTAGCTCCATACTTGGCAGCGGCTTTGTCTGCCTTTTCGGGGATAATATCGCAAACAGCCACTAAGTCTGCCAGTGGATCGGCGACGTAAACCGGTGCATGTGTGTTGCCGATGTTGCCCATGCCGATGATGCCGACGCGTAGTGCCATGTTAATTTCTCCTTATTGATCGTGAAGCGTGATGCGTGATTCGTGAGGTACAAGTCTTACTCCATTCTGCTCTTGGCTTGCTCCGAGTGGAGATAACACTAAATTCACGGATCACGTTTCACGCATCACATTTTCTTTTCCCAAAGTTGATAGAACCCAAACTGTTCGATTCGTTGGTAATTCTCGTGAATAAAGTCATCCAGATCGGTGATGCCGCTGCTGAGCGCACTGTCGTTCGGTTCGTTGGGATTGGGCCAATCGACGACAAAGAGCCACTTCACGGCTTTGGTCTGCAATTCGTTGATGATCTCCTGTTGCACCAGACGAGTCGTGACCACGCCAGGGTGCAGTTCATGGTAGCGGGTGGGAATGGGGTGCCCCGCCAGAAAGTAAAGCGAAACATCGTTGACAAAGATGCGATCATGGGTTGCGGAAGCAACGAAAACCGCATCGCCTGAGCTTGCATGCTGATTCAATGCTGCCACAATCTGTGCCTGATCTGGACTGATGGGGGCACAACTTGCCTGTTCAATCTCTGCATAGCAGCGGGTCAGTGGAAAGTATTCGACATACGATTCCAGCAACAGAATCGGGATCAGACCATAAGCGGCCAGGGCTGGTAGTGAAACAATGCCAGGCAGCACCGAAAAAGCAGATCGCCACCAGCGCACACGGGTCAATTCTCGCCATAACCAGCAGATAAGCAACACCGTCGGCAGCGAAGTCGGGAGCGCATGAATGGCATCATAGCGGCTCATCGCTTGAATGAAAAGGCCAATGCCCAAGATCAGCAAGGCACTTGCGTAAGCATGACTTCGCACAATCATCTGCCGTTGCAAGAGACTACGCAGCAGTGAAATTAGAATCACGATTGCTGACAACACATAGGTCAGCAATGGCAGATAAAAGCGTAACCATTCGCCCAGCGTCCAATCGAACTGGGAAAGCCAGGTACCCCGCTGCTCCCAGCGCGACCAATCAGGCAGCCAGGTGGGTAAAGGCAGATGGCGCACATCGTGAAAGGTGGTGGCTGGGAAGACGAGCAGATTGTTGACCATCTGCCCTGCGTTGCCGACCCAGGCCAGAAGGCCGTAGATCGGCACGACAATTAGCAAAACAGGAAGGGCAATGGCAAATCCCTTTTGCCAAACCCGCAGCCACCAACTTTGTTTGCTCACCTTGTCATTCAGTTCAGCCAGAAGCAGCGCCACCAAGATCCCGCCGCTGACATAGGTTGCTGTATCGATCCGAAAAAGTGCTGTAATGCCGATACTCAATCCCGTTGTCCAAAGCAAAGGCCGACTTGTTCGATCCAAGGCATTGTAAAAGAGTGCGAGCGAGGCAAAGGCAAAGAGCAAGGCGGGAAAGACTGCATAGCCGTAAAACAGAGCCGCAGCCAAGAGCGTCGCAATCGATACCAACGGAACCCATGCGCCTCGTGAAGAACCGAGCAAGCGAAGCGCAATTGCATAGATTGCACCACACAGGAGCAACCGTACCAAGCTGTCATAAAGCCGCTCGGCCAGCACGCTGACTCCGGCTAATCGAAAAATTGCGGCTAATGTGTACGATTGTCCTGGGGGATAGATCGCCCAATAATCACGGAAGGGGATTTCGCCATGAGCAACGCGCATTCCACCGACCAAGGCTAACCCTTCATCGTAGATGTTGAGGGGTGTGCGTAGCGGGATCGCAAAGAGTAACACAATTCCCAAGAGCAACAACCAATGGTACCAGCGTATCATAGCGAAGTCGTGATTGCACGCTTTCTGAATTGCCTGTGGAGTATAAAAAACAGGATCACAGCCGCCAGTTCAAGGATGATAACGAGTGGGCTCACTAGCCACTCGGGAAATCCCAATACAATCCCGCCGATCCATTGGATGATATGAGCAATCCAAATTGCCGTAACTTCGATGAGTGCAATCAGAAAGAATCTTGGCAATAATCGGTTCCTCTCAACCCCAGTCCGTAGATAATTCTCGGCAAAGATAATCACTCCTAAAATAACGATCGCAAGGAACAAAAAGCCAAATTGGTTCAATGCATGTTCCGCATAACGATCCCACGGTGTCATTCCCAGGATGATGAAAGCTGTGCTGCGCCAAACCAACAGCGCGACAAAAGCCAGAGCAATCGTAATTGCCCAGAATAAATAAGCCAGTGCATAGCGGGCTATGCCGATTGGTTGGTCCATTATAGATTTATCTCTTCTCGAAGAGACTAGAGATCGGGATTTGCCTGCAAACCTCTAATCTTTAATCTCAATCTATCAACGCCGTCTCTATGCAGCTACTGATGAACGTAGGGTGATGCCTTGCAGATCAAGCTCTTCTGCAAAATGGCAACTGGCGAAGCGGTTACTCTCGACCATCCGTATTTGTGGCTCTTCTTGTCGACAACGCTCTTTAACATATTTGCAGCGCGTTTGAAAGACACAACCCTTAGGCAGGTTGCCCAAATCAGGTGGCTCACCCGGAGTTACCAAACGATGGCCCTGTTGGCGATCCACGGTACGTGGAACCGCCGCCAGCAGCAGTTCGGTATAGGGATGGCGAGGGTGAGCGAGTAGTTCATTTTTCTCACCAAGCTCTACAAGTTTTCCCGCATACATGACAGCGATGCGGTCACTAATGTAGCGAATGACCGCCATATTGTGCGAAACAAAGATATAGGTTAGCCCGTACTCCGACTGCAAGTCCTTCATCAGATTCAAGATCTGGGCTTGAATCGATACATCCAGGGCCGAAACTGGTTCATCAGCGACGATCAGTCGGGGGTTGACCACGAGCGCACGTGCAATGCCAATGCGCTGGCGCTGTCCACCGCTAAAGCTGTGCGGAAAGCGGCGCAAATGTTCCACCCGCAACCCCACCTGCATGATCACCTTTTTGACACGATCTTCTAGCTCGTGTCCTTTGGCAATGCCGTTGACGAGCAGCGGCTCGCCCACGGTTTCGAGGATATTCATACGTGGGTTGAGCGACGCAAAGGGATCTTGAAAGATGATCTGCGCGTTGCTACGAAAAAGCCGCTTGTCCTGTGGATCGAGTTCGGTCACAGAAATAGTCTTTTCGGGAGTGTGTAGCAAGACCTTACCGCCAGTTGGCTCGTAGAGTTTGACCAGACAGCGCCCCATCGTCGTCTTGCCGCAGCCACTTTCGCCGACGACACCCAATGTTTCACCCTTTGCAACTTGCAGGGATACGTCATCTACCGCCTTGATGTAGCCAACTGTCCGCTTGATAAAGCCTTGTTGGATTGGGAAATATTTTTTCAGTCCCTGCACTTCCAGCAGGAGATTATTCGATTCAGGCACGTCATCCTCTTTTGAGAAATCTCTCGACCCCTCTTCGGAAGGGCTTGTCCAACCATGAAGGTTGCTCCAATGATCCTTCCCGCAGGGAGATTGATAAATCGTTATGTCCGATCTTACTTATACAACACGCAGCGCACCTTATGGCCTGGTTCCACTTCGATTAGCGGCGGGCGAGTGGTGTCACAGGTGCCGGGAATGCGCTTTTCGCAGCGTGAGAAGAATGGGCAACCCTTGTGTTCGGCAAAGGGGCTGGGCATGGCTCCTTTGATCGTGGATAAGCGCTCTAGATCACCATCAATGGTGGGAATGGAGCGCAGCAATGCTTGGGTGTAGGGATGGAGTGGATTTTCGAAAAGCTGAGCGGTGCTCGTATGTTCCATCACCAATCCCAGGTACATCACCATGATCTCGTCAGCCATGCTGCCAACGACGGCCAGATCATGGCTGATGTACATGATCGCCATACCAAATTCTTTCTGCAAATCTTTGAGCAATTCGAGAATTTGGGCTTCGATCGTGACATCGAGCGCAGTCGTTGGCTCGTCGGCAATCACCAATTTGGGGTTGCAGGCTAACGCCATGGCAATCATCGCGCGTTGGCGCATCCCACCTGAGAATTGGTGTGGATAGGCGTCGACACGTCGTTCAGCTCGCGGAATGCCGACTCGACGCAGAATTTCAATTGCCTGTTCGCGCGCTTGTTTCTTAGTGATACCAGGAATGTGCAACAAGATCGACTCCATAATCTGGTTGCCAATCGTGTGAACAGGGCTAAAAGCTGTCATTGGCTCTTGGAAGATGATGCCAATCTCTTTGCCACGGATGGAGCGATATTCGCTGCCACGAATGGGCAATTCGGTTAGTGTGACGCTGCGAAAGCCGGCACCATTTTCAGGAATGTGCATGGTGATACGGCCTGATTCGAGTTTGGCCGGGGGGATTGGCAAAATCCCCATGATCGCCTGGGCCGATACCGATTTCCCCGAACCGCTTTCACCAATGACGCCGAGCGTCTTCCCCTGACGAATTGTAAAACTGACCCCGTTGACTGCATGTACTGTGCCTTCACTGAGGTAAAAGTGGACACTTAAATCTTCAACTTCGACCAGGACGTCTTGTTGGTTGTTCATCATGAAACCTAATTGCGAGTTACGAGTTACGAGTTGCGAGTCTTGTCCCGCAATTCGCAATTCGAAATTATTCTAGTTTGAATACGGATCTGCTGCGTCACGCAGACCATCTCCCACAAAGTTAAAGAGTAGCACCGCCACCACCACAAATAACCCGGGAATCAGACGCCAGGGCTGTTGGGCCACCACGACCATGTCCTGCGCATCGCGCAACAGTACGCCCCAACTGACTGCCGGTGCTTGCATGCCCAAGCCCAAAAAGCTCAGGGTAGTTTCGCCTAGAATGGAGCCAGGGATCGCCAAGGTCAATGAGACAATCAAATGGCTGGTAAAGCCGGGCAGTAGATGGCGAAAGATAATGCGCGGTTGACTGGCCCCTGCCGCCTGTGCGGCTAAACTGTAATCCTCTTCGCGCAATGCCAGTAATTTACCACGTACTACGCGTGCCAACCCGCTCCAACCTACCACCGACAAGATCACCGTGATCGCAAAGTAGGTTTTGGTCACCGACCAGTCGCGGGGCAGCGCGGCGGCCAACGCCATAAAGAAGGGTAGCTGCGGAATCGAAAGTAGGAAATCAATCATACGTTGGATAACCTCGTCGAGCACGCCGCCGAAGAAGCCGGAGAGTCCACCCAACGTAATGCCGATAAAGAAACTCAGCAAGACACCTACTAAACCAATCGATAATGAGATGGTAGAGCCATAAAAGGTGCGGCTGAGAATATCGCGTCCTAACTTATCTGTGCCAAACAAGACCAACGGTGGGCCGTCCTTGCCGGTTCCAAAGAGATGGAGCTTTGCTTTCCATAGTCCCAGGACAGAGTATTGATCGCCATCCACGAAGAGACGAATTGGATGCAAAACAGATGTGTCATCTGTGTAGTTGTACTTGAAGGTCTTTTGATCAAGCACACGCTTCTGACCATAAATAAAAGGTCGATGCAAGCCGCCATTTTCATCAAAAATGTGTACTTTCACAGGCGGGCTTTGTTGAAAATTCTCAAAGCGTGTCTGAGAATCATAGGGCGAAGTAAAGCCAGGAAAGAGGGCAATGAGATAAAAGACGATCAACAAAATGAGCGAAATCATGGCCAGACGGTGACGTCGAAAACGCCACCAAATCAATTGCCATTGTTTGGCATAGTAGAACCGCTCTGATTTGGCATCCAGTTGATCTTCTAATACGGGGATGTTTTTATCCGCTGTTGCTTGTCCAACGGTCATTGAAGTTTCCCTTGTAGAGTTGTTTATTTCCCACCCGATTCAAAACGAATACGAGGATCGGCCCAAGCTAAATAAATATCCGAAATAAGCGTGCCGATCACGGTTAAAGTGCTCAAAATAAGTACGATGCTGCCTACTAGATACATATCCTGCGCCAACGTTGCACGCAGTAATGTTGGTCCCATGGTTGGGATGCTCAGTACGACTGAAATGATGGTCTCGCCCGAGATCAGGGCTGGCAACAACCAGCCGATTGTGCTAAAGAGCGGGTTAAATGCAATGCGCACTGGATATTTGAAGAGAATCGCCAATTCGGGCAGCCCCTTGGCGCGCGCAGTGGTGACATATTGTTTTTTCAATTCGTCCATCAAATTGGCGCGCATTACGCGAATGGTTGCCCCTGTGCCCGAAAGTCCGATGATGAGAATGGGCAGAATGAGATGTTTGATACGGTCAAACAATTTGGCAGTATTCCAGGGCGCGTCGAGAAAGTCGGTCGAGTTTAGTCCAAGGGGAGAGAAGTTTAGATATTTATAAACCCAATAGGCAGCCACAAAGGCCAGCAAAAATCCTGGGGTAGCGACCCAGACAAATGCCAAAATGGTAGCAATATAATCCACCAACGAGTAGGGATGGGTCGCTGAATAGATGCCAATTGGGATAGCAAGCAGCCAGGAAACAATCAAGGCGCTAAAGGAAATGATTAAGGTGTAGGGCAACTTGTCGCTTAGGACGTCATTGACCGGCTTGCCCCACTGAAAGGACCAGCCAAAATCACCGCGGGTCACAATTCCCTGCATCCAACGCAAATAGCGCACGTAGGAAGGCTGGTCGAAGCCATACATTTCGGTCAAGCGTTGGGCTTCGCCTTGTTGCAGCTCAATGCCAGAGTTACGCAAGTTGTTGATGTAATTGCTGACCCAGTCGCCAGGCGGTAGTTCAATGACGATAAATGCGACTACAGAAATCAAGAAAATGATGGGGATCAACATGATCACCCGGCGAATGATATAGAGGAACATGGTTCTTGCCCTTCCAGAAACTGTGAAGGGGTGACAAGGTGACAAAGTGGCAAGGTGAATTTTATGTTCATCCTGTCATCTTGTCATCTTGTCATCCTGTCATCTTGTCAATTACTCACCGTACCACAACTGCTCACCTGCGAAGTTACAGGCAATAGCATAGCCAGCCGAAGGCACATTGTGCAACTTCTTGTTGGCAATCATTGGGTACTTCACATTCTCAACAAGGGTGATTTGTGGCAGATTTTCTTTTGCCCAGTCCAGCCCTTGTTGTGCAAGTTTGTTGTATTCATCGGAGCCTGAGACCGCACTCCAGCGCGCAACATTCAGGTCCCAATATTTCTTGACCCAATCGGGAGCTTCTGTTCCCTCTTTACCCTTGCTGGTGTGCCAGAGGTTCCATTCTTGACCAAAGATATTGGGATTGCCACCCAGGCGATCATCATCCCAGCCTTGATCATTGCCCCAGAAGACAGTTGCTTGCAATTCATTGGCATCGCGTCGTTGTCCCCACAAAGTGGAGTCAATGCGCTTGACCTGCAAGTTGATGCCAACTTCTTTGAGCTGTGCCGCCAGCAATTCGGCGATTGGCTCCAGGTCAGGGGCATGGGCACCATGTTCCAACAAAATGGAGAAAGGTTGTCCATCGGGTCCCTTGCGGAAGCCATCAGAATCTTTGTCCTTCATCCCTAATTCATCCAACAGTGCATTGGCCTTATCGACATCATAGCTGTCATTCTCATCGCCAACCAGAGTAGATGGCATACCAGCGAAGGTGTAGTAGACGCTATCGATGATCTCTTGACGGTTGATGGCATGGCTGAGTGCCTGGCGGAAACGTACATCTTGTGCCAATTTCTGCCATGTGGGATTGTCAAAGGTCTGGTTGAGGAAGAGCACGCTCGAGTTGACATGCATATCGAGCAGCACGGTGTTAAAGCCACCCTTCTCTTCATTTTCCTTGTAGAGCGGTACCTTGACCAAGCCTGTGCTTTCACGCAGGAAGTCCACCTCGCCATTCATGACTTTCAGGTTGACAGCTTCGACATCTTCCACCTGTTGGGAAACGATTTTGTCGATGTAGGGCAGCTGTTTGCCTTCAGTATCTACCTTGAAGTAATAGGGATTGCGTTCGAAGATCTTGGTGCTCGGTGTATCGGCAGCAACCGAAACCCACGGATTGAGGGTTGGATAGCCAATGCAGCGTTCGGCAGTGACGTTCCAGTTTTGGCACCACTTTTGGGTGAAGAGGGTCCACCATTCATCCTTCAGGTTGTTCTTTTCGAGTTCGGCCTTCATGTCATCAAGGCTTGTGAAGTCGGCATGCCACTTCTTGAGCACATGGGCCGGATTGATCAACAGAGTGTACCCATTCCAACCTTCGATCGTGATTGCACGGAGGAAACCACCATAGGATGCAGAGTAGGTGAGCTTGAAGGTGTAGTCATCAACGATGTCCAACTTCGCTGGATCGCCATCGGGCGAGTAGCCAGTGCGGAAGTTGTTGGGCACGCCACTGGGTGACACTTTTTCATTGTTCCAAATGTTTTCCCAGGTGAAGCGCACATCTTCGGTTGTGACAGGTTCACCATCGCTCCACTTGAGCCCTTCGCGCAGATGGAAGGTGAATTCTTTGTTGTCATTGGCAACTTCGAAGCTCTTGACCACATTGCCCTGGATGTTCTGTACACCGAGGTCCGGAGCTTGGAGCAGTGGCTCATTGAGCATGACGAAGACATCAGGTGCCCAGTCGGCTACGCTGTGGGCAGTGCGGATCACGCTGCCATCCTTATATTGGCCAGGTTCCCAATTGGCGAGGCTAGTCTCGCTGAGGAGTACGCCAGGGCCAACGACGAATGGGTCCTTGGGCAGACGTTCTTCCAGAGGTGGAATCTTGCCATCTGCAACCATCTTGGCCAACACGGGGGCTTCTTTCGCACCTGCCTCGGCGGGAGCGGCAGCTGGGGCTTCAGCGGCTGCTGCTGGGGTATCCGTAGGGGCGGCTGCTTCGGCTGCGGCTGGAGTATCGGTCGCTGCTGCTGCCGGTGCCTCTGCTGCGGGTGCAGGTGCTGCGGCACCGCCACCACACGCTGCAAGCAGCATGGCGATGACGACGAGCAGACTCAAAATTTTGTACTGCTTCATGGTACTTTGTCCTCCTGTTGTTAAAATCGTAGTTTTTGATCTCAATCAGGGTACTTATTTGAAACTGCCGCCTTTGATGACGACAGGATTCAACAGACATGAGCAACGGTTTTCCCGCTACTCAACCAACTCGATCTCGACTCCTTGCAGGCGTAATGCATCAAGCTCGGCTTTGGGCGCTTTTTTACTGGTGACGAGCCGGTGGATTCGGTCGAGTGGGACAATGCGCCCCGTGGCAATGACACCTACTTTTGAAGAGTCGACCAACAAAACGGTCTGTTGCGCGGCTGCTACAGCATAGCGCTTGATCGATATTTCTTCAAGCGTGGCATTGGTTACCCCCGCCTGGGCACTGACGCCGCTGGCCGCAATAAAGGCAACATCAAAATGCAGGTGGTGCATCTGCAACATGTCGAGCGCCAAGACGCCACTGAACGTTTGCGAGCGCCGCTGGAGTGTGCCACCAATCGCAATCACGGTGATTTGTTCGCACGCAACCAAACGATTCACGACATTCAACCCGTAAGTGACCACAGTCAAGGGTGCTTTGGCTGGAAGATAAGGTGCCATGTATTCTGTGGTGGTTCCGCCATCCAGAAAGATGGTTCCACCTTCAGGCACAAATTGAGCCGCTGCTCTGCCGATTTTTTCTTTTTCATCCAACTGGGCTATACGCCGCTCGGAAAAAGGCGCTTCGCCGTTTTTCTCAAAAACGCGCAGTGCCCCGCCATAGGTGCGCTCCAACAGGCCCGAGCCATAAAGATAGTTGAGATCTCGGCGGATAGAGGCTCGGCTCACGTCGAACTGAGACGCCAATTCTGCTACACTCACGCGGGCATCTTTTTCGACCAATTCTAAAATTCTTTGTCGCCGCTCAGCTGAATACATAATGGAATAAGTGGGAGTCAATCAGGTAGCTCCCAATAATGCCTGGCAACTATGGAATACTGACTCATATTACGCACTTGTTGATTCAAACAATGTGAACTTGCCAAATTCCCCGGTTACGTGCGTAACACGAAATACTAATTGCGATGTAAGTGTCATGAGTTCCCTTACGCTTAGTGCTGAGGGCGTTGCCGATGACAATCAGCATTTAGAATGGACAATAGAGCAGAGTTCTGTTTTGTACAACATGAACTTATATGACTTCGGTATTTAGTTCGTTAACGTTGGAGTTGGTTAAAGTATACTGGGAGTTTTGGGCTTTGTCAAGCACTAATAAACAAAAGTGATCAGCAAGTGGACAACAATGCGCAGAAATGCGCACTTTTCAACCAATCATGGTAAGATTTCAAATGGATTTCTTTCATAGCCTAAGTGTTGAATGAAAAGTGGGAATCTGTTTTTAAAAAGGGCGTTGCAAACTTTGTTTCTGCTTGCAACTCAGTTTCGCCTCCTAACCGTTTACCATTTTTCGACTTTTTTCTTGTCATGTATAGTATGATCCCATGTTTCTGGTCGATCTCCTTGTCCTAACGATTCGACGGCTGGTCAGCCGCCCGATTTTGACCCTGCTAGCACTGCTTGGCGTTGTGTTGGCTGTTGGTTTGCTTTCTAGCACTGCATTCTTTTCACAAGCAGTAGATCGCGTTTTGTTGCGTGAAGAGTTAGCAAAGTTAAGCAAACAAACTGGGCGTCATCCCTTTGCGACTCGCGTCTACGTCTTCCCTACCGCACGACGCCCCATGAAGCTTGCCCAAGCAGAGACGGTCGGCAAAGATATTGCTGGCGCACTTTCTGGCGAGATCGGCTTGCCCATCGCTCACCTAGGGACGGATGTGGAAAGTGTTGGCTTGATGTTGTTGCCAACCGAAGGCGACTTCCGTTATGGCAATGACCAGAAGTTGCTCAACCAGATCTCGCTGCAATATATTGCCGATGTGGCCGACCACCTTACCATCGTGGCCGGCGATCCATTCCCGGCTGAAAATGACGGGGCGGCTGACAACCCTCAGGCAACCGTTTTGGACGTTTGGATGCACAATCGTCTGGCACAGGAGATGGGGGTGCGCCCTGGTGAAACCTTTCGCGTTACCGTCAATCTGAGTCAGTTTCCTGTTCCAGTGCGTGTACGTGGCTTGTGGCAAGCCAAAGATCCCCACGAATCGTTTTGGTTTAGCAATCCTGACCAGGCGATGAAAAACACCTTTCTAATTCAACGATCTGGTTACATTCAATTTGCCGAGCCGATGATGGCAGCCGGGTCGGGAAGTGTCTCCTGGCCGATTATGCTTGATGACAGCGCCATGAATCCTGCACACGCACGTCAATATGCCCAGGGTTATCAACGCGGCATGACGATCATCAACCAATTCTTGCCAGGGGCGAAGTTGGATGTTTCGGCGTTGGACCCGCTGGAAAAATTTGTCCAACGGCAATCGACCCTGACCACGATGTTGATCAGCTTCAACTTGCCAGCCTTGGGTTTCCTGCTTGCCTTCCTGATGTTAATTGCCATGATCGTTGCCGATTGGCAGCGGCGCGAGACAGCCATTCTGGTCAGCCGTGGCATGGGGACGCCTTCTGTGTTGGCGCTGACTGCTCTGGAAGAGGCGATTCTCTACCTGGTGGGCGTGCCGCTTGGTATTCTCTTTGGCATGTGGCTAGCGCGGATGATGGGGTATACGTCCAGTTTTCTGACCTTTATCAGCCGAGACCCGCTGCCTGTCTCGATGCAGGGGTTGGATTATCGCTATGTGGCAGCGGCATTGGCTGTTGCCTTGTTGGCGCGACTTTTGCCTGCACTTCAAGCCAGCAAACAAAGTGTCGTGACCGAAGAGCGGACCCGTATCCGCCCCTTGCGTGCACCGTGGTTCCAGCGGGTTTTTCTCGACATTTTGCTGCTGTTGCCGACCTGGTATGCCTATCAGCAATTGACCTTGCGCGGTTCACTCGGTGCCTTAACAGGGGATAGGCCAGAGGATATCCTGCAAGATCCCTTGCTTGTGCTGCTCCCTGCCTTGATGATCTTCTGTGCTGCGCTGCTCTCGATGCGCTTTTTCTTTATCATCATGCGCATTTTTGATTGGTTGGCACGCTGGGTACGTTGGTTACCACTACATCTCTCCTTGCGCCAAATCAGCCGCGCTGGACAATATGCCGTAACGCCCTTGCTCTTAATTATTGTCGTGCTGGGGCTGGGCATTTACACCGCTACCCTGGCCGCCAGTCTCGACCAATGGTTGCTGGACCGTGTCCATTACAGTGTGGGTACCGATGTAAGCTTTTTGCCAATGCCGCCCGGAAGCGATAGTGGGGATTCAGGCAGCAGTAGCGGCACCGATGCTGCCGATTCCTCCTGGGTGCCTACCAAAGCGGAATTTAGCGATCTGGATGGGGTCATCTCAGCGGGTCGTGTAGGGCGTTACCCAGCGCGTATTCCTTCGGAAAGCGACCGAGAGATTCGGGGCCACTTCCTTGGTGTGGATCGGGCTGATTTTTCTCGGGTAGCCTGGTTCCGCAATGATTTCGCCGATCAACCCTTGGGTGCCTTGATGAATCTCTTGGCTTTCGACGATGCCAATGTTCTCGTGCCTGAGCGCTATTTAGAACTCACCAAATTTCATGTGGGCGACAAAATCAAATTAACCATTAACTACGATGAAATTACAGTGACCGAAGATTTTAAAATCGCTGGCACCTATCAATATTTTCCTACCGTATACGACGATGATCTGACCGTGATTGGCAATCTGGATTATCTCTTTCTGCTGACTGGCATTGATCTGCCTTATGATGTGTGGATGCAGACGAATGGCAAGTTGGTTTCTTCGCTCGACCCATTGGGGAATACAAATAATACCACCGGCGTTTTCCGACAGGTGAAGGATGAAATGGGCATTATTCCAGGGCAGGCTCGTGATGCGCGTTTGCTAATTGAGCAAGAACGCGGTAAATTTGAGCGTGTAGGTGTCTTCGGCACACTCTCCGTAGGTTTTTTGGCAGCAACGCTGATGGCGATCCTGGCGTTGTTGATCTATAGCTACGCATCGCTTCAAGAGCGGCTCTATCAATTTGGCGTTTTGCGTGCCATCGGTATCCGCAAACGGCAAGCACTGATGCAAGTCGCACTTGAATATAGTATCCTAACCCTCTTTGGTGCACTGGCTGGTTGGCTGATCGGTGTGCAGACTGCGCAATTGTTCGCCCCCTTCTTTCGCATTACAGGACGCCCCGAAATTGCGCTGCCGCCACTCATCCCAATCATTCCACAAGAGCAAATTGTGACGCTGGTCGTCGCATTTGTCGTTTTTATGGTAACAGTGCAGGCGATTGTCATCGCTTTTGCATTGGCTGGCAGGTTATTTAGTGTATTACGAATGGGGCATGTAGGCTAACACTCGTTCCGCTATACTAGCGGTTGTCACTACGGTACACTTTTTGCGGTATAAAAAGTGTACCGTAGTACAGAGCATCAGTATATTTGTCTGGAACGAGACAATTCAGGAGGAAGCAATGGGGCATCTTTCACAACAACAAATTAAGCAGTTTCAGGAAGAGGGTTATTTGATTGTCGAAGATCTGTTCGATCCAGCCGCGGATATCGACCCGATCATCGATGAGTACAAAAGTGTGTTGGACAATTTGGCGAATGAACTTTATGCGAACCATGAAATTTCATCGACCTATGCCGATCTCCCCTTTGGCCAACGGTTGATTGAGATTTACAAGGAGAGCGGCAAAGTTCACGCCCAATATTTTGATTTTTCACTGCCACAGGCCGATGTAAAAAACGATACTCCCTTTTGGGCGGGACCGGCAGTCTTTAGCATGTTGCGCAACGAGCGCTTGCTCGACGCTGTCGAATCGCTGATTGGCTCGGAAATTTACTCGAATCCCGTCCAACATGTGCGCCTGAAACCGCCGGAGCATCTCTGCCCCAAAAACGAAAAGGGGCAGGTGCAACTGGGCAAAACCCCGGTGCATCAAGACAATGGCGTCGTCACTCCTGAGGCCGACAACACGCAGATTCTTACCGTCTGGTTCCCGTTGTGGGATGCGAACGTGGAGAATGGCTGTCTGGTGGTTTGGCCTGGCAGCCATCGCCAGGGCTTGTTGGATCATTGCCCAACCGATATTGGGTTGAAGATTCCTGGCAAATATGTGCGTGGCAAGGCCATTTCTGCCGAGATGAAACGGGGCAGCGCTCTCTTTATGGATAAGCTTACTCTTCACGCCTCGCACTCCAATAACAGTGAGAATATCCGTTGGAGCTTCGACTTGCGCTACAACCCGATCGGTCAACCGACCGGGCGCGGTGCCTTCCCTGGCTTTGTTGCCCGCAGCCGCCAACACCCGGAAAGCGAATTGCACGACCCGCAACAGTGGCATCAACTCTGGGCCGATACGCGATATAAATTGGCGACCGAGGGTACAGGTAAGTTTAATAGGTGGACGTCAGAGAATCCGGTGTGTGCGTAAGAGGAGAACCACGGATTTTAAGTTGCGCAGATTGTTCTATTTGTTGCTACCAATCTGCGCAACTTAAAATCCGCGGTTCTATACAGATTTCGCTACTCAATGGAGTAAATATCTAACTCTTTCTCTAAATGAAGGTTACCTTTGACAGGATCAATTTTGTAAATATACTTCTTGCCACTGATTCTCTTACTCAAAGAGCGGTCGTGTGCTAACCCGGAAATAACCGAAAACTCCACTTGCTTTGAATCATCGCTCCAAACAATCCGTGTGTCATAACCATAGCTGCTCTCGCCAAATTTGTTAGGAGGCACAGTTGCGCGGTATTCACTGGACAGATCACTGGCGATCACAAAAAATTCGGCAGGAGGCCATAAAACCGCTTCAGAAAATTCCTTTTGCGGTTTCCGGCGAATCATGCCTGCCCAATATTTGTGATCGGCGGATGGTTCAAGAGCCATTGCCTCATCGACCCAATCGGGCATCTTCCTCTCATAAATGAAACCGTGGTCAGGAGACCACCAACGTCCATTGTGTAGCGACAGTGCTGGACAATGGGAAATATGCCCTGTATTGATGCAGGCGTAATCGTCTTTCTCAATATCATAAATCGTTCTATCCTGATGTGAAGGGCGTGCAGAAGATTCAATCAAATAGCGCCCTTCTGGCGAAAGATACGAGGTATAGTACAACCCATATAAAGCTTCCTCCGAGGAATAGGAATTGAGTGGTTTATCCAGGCCACTATCAAAATAGCGAACATGTGCCTGAAAAGCACCTCGGCTGCTATGGACAGCTACTAAATAGAGTACCGCACTCCCATCTCGTGCAAGACGAAAGTGTTTTGGAGGCTCAGGAAGATTGTGGACGCAATCGACCCGTTGTTCAGCAGTGGGCAATTTGAGGCATTTGTCTGCCAGCGAAGGATCGATAGGAGTGGGAGGGGGTGGTTGCATCCACCAAATCAGTAGAGAAAGCCCTGCAATGAAAAAGACAAGCAGTGTAATAATCTGTTTTTTGTAATAACCAATAGCATCATCCAATAACTTGAAAATCAACTGTGAATCGTTAGACATTTCATCAATTCTTTGAATGTTGATATGTTTGTAAAAAAGCAACTACCAGTTAGACGATGTAATATCTGGAGATGTTTCATAGATCCTATGTACTGTAGATGTCATCTGCCAGCGACAGCCTGTAACAGTCAAAAAGCCCTTCGAGAGATTTGAATGTCAAACCATGTTGATCTACGATCATACAAACATCCCAAACCATAGGAAGGAATCAACATGTTATGACCCAAACCTCCCATAAAACCAAAATCGGTGTCTTTGGCATCGGGTTGGCGGCTTATTGGCCGCAGTTTGAAGGCTTGAAGGAACGGCTGGAAGGCTATCAACGCTATGTCGAAGGACGCATTAGCGAACTAGGGGCGGAAGTCGTCTCCGCCGGCTTGGTCGATACTGCGCCTGCCGCACAATCTGCTGGCGATCTCTTCGCCAGCCACAATGTCGACTTACTGGTCTGTTACGTCGGCACCTACGCTACCTCATCGCAGGTGTTGCCCGCCGTACAACGTCGCCGTGCCCCGGTGCTGATCCTCAACTTGCAGCCCGCGGCGTCGATGGACTATCCCAACACCGACACGGGCGAATGGCTGGCCAACTGCTGTGCCTGCTGTGTGCCCGAGATCTCGAATGCCTTTGCCCGCAGCCGCATCCAGTTCAACGTGGTCTCCGGCGTGCTGCAACCAGTAGAGGGCAACGCCAACCGCTATCACGAACGGGCTTGGACCGAGATCGCCGATTGGGTGCAGGCGGCGGGCGTACTGCGCCAACTCAACTACAGCCGCATTGGCTTTCTCGGCCATACCTACCCCGGCATGCTCGACATGTACTCCGACTTCACCATGCACCATGCCCAACTTGGTACACACATTGAAGTGCTGGAGATGGACGATCTACATGAGCGAGTTCAGTCGGCAACCGAGAGCGACCTTGCGCAGAAGATTGACGAGATCAAACGAGTCTTTGCCATTGCCGAGCCAGGGCGCGACAAGATTTCTCAGCCCGTCACCGACGAAGCAATGCGCTGGTCAGCCCGCGTCGCCTGTGGTCTCGACAAAATGGTCAGCGACTTTAACCTCAACGGCTTAACCTACTATTATCGTGGTCTCAACGGCAATCCGAATGAGGAGTTGGGCGCTGGCTTGATCGTTGGTAACTCGCTACTCACGGCGCGCGGCGTACCTGCGGCGGGTGAAGGCGACCTCAAGACCTGCATGGCGATGCTGATCATGGACCGGCTGGGTGCAGGCGGCTCGTACACCGAGTTCTACGCTATGGACTTTGTCGATGACTTTATCCTGATGGGGCACGATGGCCCCGGTCACATCAAGATCAGCGATCAAAAGCCGCTCTTGCGTGGGCTGGGTCTCTTCCACGGTAAGCGCGGCTACGGCCTCTCGGTTGAATTCAAAGTGAAGACTGGCCCCATCACCATCCTGGGTATGACGCAGACAGCCGAAGGTAAGCTCAAACTGTTGGCAGCCGAAGGCGAATCGATCCCCGGAGCCACGATGCAGATCGGCAACACCAATTCCCGACTCAAGTTCAATCTCGACCCCGCCGAATTTATGAATCGTTGGGCACAGGAAGGGCCGACGCACCATGTAGCACTGGGTGTCGGTCACCAGATCGGCAAGATTCGCAAACTGGCGCGCATGTTGGATATGCAGTTGGTCGTGATGGAATAGTCTAAAAACAATTACAAAAAGTGAGAGGGTAAAACCATGCAACGAGTTGGCTTTTTGCTCAAGGTGAAGCAAGAAAAAATCGAAGAATACAAGAAACATCACGAAGCAGTGTGGCCAGAGATGTTGAATGCCCTGAGCCGCACCGGTTGGCACAACTATTCACTTTTTATGCGCCCCGATGGGTTGCTCTTTGGCTACTTTGAGGCCGAAGAGAGCTTTCAAGCTTCGCTGGACGGCATGTCCAAAGAAGAGATCAACACACGCTGGCAAGACTTTATGGCCCCCTACTTTGAAGGTATGGGCACCACCCACGCCGATGAGATGATGGTGGAGTTGGAAGAGGTATTCCATCTGGATTGAGAAAAGTGGCAAAGTAGCAAAGTTCAACGTTACTCTGCTACTTTGCTACCTGCCACTTTTCTTCACTGCACCTGCGACGGTGGCACGCCGAGTATCTCCTTAAACACCCGTGAAAAATAAAACGGGTCAGAGAAGCCTACTGCAAAGGCGGCTTCTTTGACCGAATGGCCTTTCTCGTGGATCAGGCGGTAGGCAAGCATGATCCGTTCGCGGTTAATGACTGCCGAGGGTGTCATGCCGAGCTCGCGACGAAAGAGCAGGTTGATATGCTCCGGCGAGAGGCTGAACTCGTTGGCCAGTGTTTGACGGCTGAGTGGTTCTTGCAGGTGAGTACGGATAAATTTGATCATCTCCTGCATGCGTAGACTGATCTGCGCAGGAACGGCTCGTCGCCATTCGCTCATCAACAACAGCACAACCTCGTGGGCGATGGTATTTAGAAGAAATTGGCGGTAAGGGTCGTAGCTAGCAAAAATAACTGCCAAACGCTTAAAACGGCTCTGTATGTAATCAATGTCGTGTGGTTGGGTAATTCGTTCGGGTATCTGCGCCAAACGATAGTCGCCTGCAGCCCAGGAACCCTCCGCTATCAATTCCAAATGAATCCCTGCAATGCGCCCCACCTGTGCGCTTTCACAGCTCCGAAAGGTATGAATCACCCCGGGCTCGATCAATAAAATGTCGCCTTGTGAAACTGGCCAAAGCTGCTCACCCTCGCTGTATTCAAACTTGCCATCAATAATCAGAATCAGTTGCAAATCGGGAATGGTTCGGTTATGCCAACTTTGCCCAGGCATAACCGAGTGATCGTTGGCAATCCGTACAGTAGGGTGGATGTCGGCAGGTATCAGAAGTTGCATAAGGAAAGGTGGCAGAGTGGCAGGTGGCAGGTGGCAAAGTTGATGCGTCGCTCTTTACTTTGCCACTTTGCCACTTTTCAACTCTTCATTTAAACACAATCATAAATCGTTTTCTAGGTTTAGTTCTGCTATAATTATTTTACTAGAACACTAATCTGCATTTCACGTTGCAGGTAGGTCTCCTCTAGCAATTTCATGTGAAAAAGCAGGCCGCAGCCTGCAACTTGCATCATCTACTACCAACCATGGGCGACACAGTTGATAATTTTGTCCATCTCCATGTCCATTCCGAGTATTCGATGTTGGATGGATTGGGGCGAATTAAGAACTTGGTCAAAGAAGCCAAGAAGCTCGGCCAACCAGCGCTGGCGCTGACCGATCATGGGGTCATGCATGGCGCGATTGAGTTCTTCCGCGCCTGCAAAGAGAATGGCATCAAACCGCTGATCGGCATTGAAGCCTATCAAACCGTTCATGGCCGCCCCATGGGCGGACGTGACTCGCAATTTGACCGTGAAAATTATCACCTGCTGCTTTTAGCGCGCAACATGACTGGCTACCGCAACCTGCTCAAGATTGCTACCCACAGCCAGTTGGATGGCTACTACTACCGACCGCGTGTCGATCACGATTTTCTTGCCAAACATGCCGAAGGGATCGTCTGCACGACCGGTTGTCTGGGTGCGGAAGTTCCCAATTTATTGCTCCAGGGCAAAGAAAAAGAAGCCTACAAACAGCTTGGCTGGTATTGCGATGTCTTTGGCAAAGAGAATTTTTTCGTCGAACTGCAAGAGCATACCATCGAAGAGTTGCGCCCTGTCAATAAGATTTTAGTTCCCTGGGCCAAAGAATTCGGGTTGAAATTGCTGCCCACCAATGATGTCCACTATGTGCGCGAGAGTGATGGCGGACCGCACGATGTGCTGCTCTGCGTGCAAACGGGAGTCACCGTCCACGAAAAGAATCGCATGAAGATGAGCGACGGCTCCTATTTTCTCAAGAGCCGAGCGCAGATGGAAGAGACCTTCCGTCCCTTTGTCGATCTGCCCGACTACGTCTTCGATCACACACTTCAAATCATGGAGATGTGTGACGTGGATTTGGAAGACAAAAACTATCATCTTCCCGATCTGCCGATTCCCGAAGGGCATACCTACGACACCTATCTGCGCCAGTTGACTGAAGAAGGTCTGCATCGTCTCTATGGTGAACGCGCCAACAGTGATTTTATCCAGGAGCGTAAAGAGCGCGAGTTACGTGTCATTGCCCAGATGGGCTTTTCGATCTACTTTCTGATCGTGGCTGATCTTTGCCATTTTGCCAAAAGCCGCAACATCTGGTGGAACGTGCGCGGTTCGGGTGCTGGTTCGATGGTTGCTTACTGTATCGGCATCACTGGCCTCGACCCAATGAAGAACAACTTGATCTTCGAGCGCTTCCTCAATCCTGGCCGTGTCAGCATGCCCGACTTCGATCTCGACTTCCCGGATGACCAACGCGAAGAGATGATCAAGTATACGGTACAGCGCTACGGCGAGTCCCAGGTGGCGCAGATTGCAACTTTCAACCGAATGAAGGCCAAAGCGGCGGTACGCGATGTTGGTCGCGCCCAAGGTATTGAGTTGGCCAAGGTCGATAAAATTGCTAAGTTAATCCCTGGTATTCCTGGCAAACCGGTCACGATTCAAGATTGTCTGACCGAAGGCCACGAGTTCTACAGTGCCGAACTGTTGCAGATGTATCAGGATGAGCAGTGGGTGCGTGAACTGCTGGAAACCGCCAAACAGCTTGAAGGGGTGGCGCGCAACTCTGGTATCCATGCTGCCGCCGTGATCGTGGCCGATCGCGAGTTGAGCCACTACACGCCACTCATGCGCAGCAGCAAGTCGGCGGTCACCAGCACCATCGCCCAGTACGAATTTCCGATTCTCGAATCGATCGGTCTGCTCAAGGTCGACTTTTTAGGGCTGAGCACCCTCTCGGTGATGCGCGAGGCGTGTCGCCTGATCAAAGAGCGGCATGGCATCGAGTATACCCTGCAAAACATTCCCTTTGAGGGCGAGCCTGCCAAAGAAGCCTTCAAACTACTCTCCAGCGGCGAAGTGAGTGGCGTCTTCCAGGTAGAAAGCCAAGGGATGCGCCGGGTGCTCACTGAGATGAAGCCCAACAAGTTCGAGCATATCATCGCCATGATTTCGCTCTACCGCCCTGGGCCTCTGGAGTATATTCCCCAATTTATCCGTCGTATGCATGGTGAAGAAGAGATCGTTTACAAGCATCCAATGCTGGAATCGATCCTCTCCGAAACCTACGCCATTATTGTTTATCAAGAACAGATCATTCAGGTCTTGAGCAAGCTCGCTGGTTACACGCCAGGTGAAGCCGATTTGGTGCGCCGTGCCATTAGCAAGAAAAAAGCGAGCGATATCGAAAAGCATAAGAAACTTTTCATCGCTGGTTGCGAAAAGAACGGCATTGACCCGGAAATTTCGGAAGCGATCTATAACGACATTGAATTTTTTGCGCGGTATGGATTCAACAAAAGCCATGCTGCTGATTACGCCGTTATTACGGTACAGACCGCCTATCTGAAAGCGCACTACCCCGTCGAATACATGGCAGCGCAGCTCCTGATCGAGCGCGACAAGACGGAGAAGGTGACCAACTTTATCACCGAGTGTCGGCGTATGGGCGTCGAAGTGCTACCGCCTGATGTTAACTATTCCGGTCTCGACTTTGATATTCAGCAGGTACCACCGGAAACAAAGCGCATCGCACAGCGTGATCCTTCAATCGCCTATCCCTTTCCGATTCCTGATGGCTCAGCGATCCGTTTTGGGATGGCGGCCATTAAAAATGTGGGCGAAGGTCCGGTACACGAGATCCTGCATGGGCGGAAGGATGGCGGTCCCTTCAAGACCCTAGAAGACTTCTGCGGTCGTGTCGATTTGCGTAAGGTGAATAAGCGCTCGTTGGAATGTTTGATCAAAGCTGGCTGTCTGGACAGCTTCGGCAAACGCTCGCAGCTTCTAGCTGTACTCGATACGATGGTCGCTAACTCAGCTGCGGCCTGGGATGCACAGGATAGTGGTCAGTTATCCATTTTTGATCTCTTTAGCAGCAACGAAGCCAAAGATCATTCCCCAACTTCGGTGGCGCTGATCAAATTGCCCGAGATGGAAGAAGCTAAGGGCAAAGAAAAGTTACAGTGGGAGAAGGAACTCTTGGGCGTCTATTCGATCAGTCATCCGATGAACAACTTTGGTGCAGATCTTTCCCGGGTTGTTACCTGTTCGTGCGCTGAATTGGATGAGCGCCACGATGGCAAAAACATCATCCTGGGCGGGATGATCAGCAACATCCGTACGATCACCACCAAAAAGGGTGATCCAATGGCCTTTGTCCAACTGGAAGATCTGCAAGGATCGTGCGAAGTGGTCTTCTTTCCCAAGACTTACGCCGAACTCAAAGAGCAACTGGTACAGGATATGGTGCTCTTGATCAAGGGCAAGGCGCAAACCCGCGAAGGCCGTACGAGCTTGCTCGCCGACGGCATTCAGCGCCACATCGACAAGGCGGTGGCGATTGGTGCTGATCCTAGCTTGGAGTATCAACGACCCTTGCTTGATGCTCCGTCCGTCAATGGATTGAGTTATGAACACGCCGATGCAAAGCTGGATGAAGAAGAGGTGATGGTGACCAGCGAAGGCAGCCCCTTTGCTGGTGAGATGCCAACCTGGCTCAATGATGCTCCGCCACCACCGTTGGATGATGACGAACCTGCCATCGAATCAGAAATCGGTGCACCGCGAGTGATTGCACCGATTCTTCCTCCTAAAGTGCTGCCCAAAACGGTGGAATCGGCAGTTGCTATGCCGCCCAAAGTTGCCCAGCCAGCCAAACGTTCGCTGCCTGAACCGTCAGCGATTTGGTACGACTTCGATGCCCGCAAAGAGGCAAGTATGGCAGATGATGAGGAGCCCAAAGCTCAGCCAACCACGCAAGCGGTAAGCTTAGAGAATACAGAGTCTAGCAAACCTGAACCGTCGACGCCAGAAACCAGCATGGAAGAACCGCTGGTGGCGAACGAAAGTTCATCCAATACTGAGTTAACGACACCTGCCCCAGCTACAAAGGTTTTCGCGACGCCTGCGCAGAGCGATGATACCCAAGAGCCAGCACATCGTCGACCTTCGCCCTCTGGCAATGGAAATGCCAATGGGGCCATTTCCGCAAGCAAGGGGATGAATGGCCACGGCTCCAATGGCTTTACCAGTGCCAAAAAGTTGCGTATCTCATTACGCCGTAGCGGCGATATCGAGCGTGACAAATATCGCTTGAAACAGATCTATGATGCGGTCAGTGATCCGCGTGGACGTGATCACTTTTTTATCAAATTGGTTAGCGAAACTCGCACCGCCGAACTATCATTCCCGAATGATGGGTGTACAATTAGCGAGAAGCTGCTCAATGAATTAACCAAGCACTTCCGGGTAGAAGTTACCGTGGAAGAACCAATGAAGGGATGACGCCGATGCTTCGCATCGGTTATGACTGGAAGACGCCGACCCCAGGTCGGACGTGACAGGGTGACTAGGAATTTTCTTCACCTTGTCACCTTGTCACCTTGTCAAAATTGCTCATGGTAGCGAAAACGAAGACCGACACACCAGCCATCATTCCGACTCCACTGCCTACCGGTCTGCTTCAACGCGCCGATTTTCTCCTCGCCAATCATCCCGGCTACCCAGGATCAAATGCTACCTTGCGTGTGCAAACCTTGGGCGGCTTTCGTATTTGGTATAATAACGTCGAACTGCTACCCAGCGTCTGGGGGCGAGAGAAAGCGATTCATCTTTTTCAGTTTTTGTTGACATTACGCCGGCAGTATGCGCACAAGGAACAGATCATCGACCGTTTATGGCCGGATCTGGAGATTGATAAAGGGGACCGCGATTTCAAAGTGGCGCTTAACGCGGTCAACAAAGCGCTAGAACCCAAGCGCGAAGCTTGGGGCGAATCTAATTTTGTCCAGCGGCGAGACTTGGCCTATTCACTTAACATGCGTAACATCTGGCTCGATAGCGAAGTTTTTGAACTTTTGGTCGAAGCCGCCAATGAAGCACTTTTGCAGAATTCAAGTGACGAAGAACGAGCCATCGCCTGTTATGATGCCGCCGTTCACATCTACAAAGGCGAGTATTTGCCTGACCGCCTTTACGAAGACTGGTCGAGTGCTGAGCGGGAACGGTTACAGTTGCTTGCTTTTGGTGCCATGATTCGCTTGGGTGAA
Organism: Caldilineaceae bacterium; assembly: GCA_046328715.1. GTDB lineage: Bacteria > Chloroflexota > Anaerolineae > Caldilineales > Caldilineaceae > JAXLWB01. Next base: position 191,153 of record JAXLWB010000017.1, read on the forward strand.
TTGCTGCTGTCGCGTGAACCGTTGGAAACGATTCGTCTGACCCAGCGTGTTCTGCACTATGACCCGGTTTGGGAAGATGCCTATCGGCTGCAAATGCGTGCCTACATGATCCAGGGTAATCGCCCACTTGCCCTACGCACCTACGAACAGTGCGAAGATATTCTTGAAAAGGAATTTGGCGTGCCGCCCTTGCCGGAAACCAGTGAGCTGTATCAAAAAATCCGCTTGGGAACGTATCGAGAAGAGGGGATGAGTTGAAAAGTGGAAAAGTGGAAGCAACCTTTACTTTTCAACTTTTCCCCTCTTCAACTTTTCAACACTTCTCCAGCCAACCCAGTGATGGATGTCCTATATGACACCCTCTAGCAAGTACCAACCACTCTACGATCATCTGCTTCATTGTGGGCGTGAGGAAGTCACCCTGACTTTCGCTGAACTCGAAGCGCTCTTGGGTCAACCATTGCCAGCCAGTGCGCACACACAGCGCATGTGGTGGGGCAATCGTCGCCGCGGTGCAGTGCAAGCACATGCTTGGATGAATGCTGGTTTTCACGTAGAAGCATTAGATCTCGACCAGCAACAGGTTACCTTCCGCAAGCCCAAGCGCATCTACGAAGTCAACCGTGTGGGCAACACCATTCTCTGGGATGCAGAACTGATCAAGGCATTTCGCCAGCAGATGGATTGGTCGCAAGCAGAGCTGGCCGACCAACTCAATATGCGCCAGCAAACCATCAGTGAATGGGAAACTGGACTCTACGCCCCGACTCGCTCCACCTCCAAATTACTTACTTTGGTTGCCGAACAGGCTGGTTTTAAGTATGAAACCAAAGAGTAAGATCAATCCTCTCTTGCTGATCTCTAGCTGGATTTGTCATTGGTTCATGAAACGTGATGCGTGAAGCGCTATCGAAGTTCACGCGCTGCATCCTCAAATTTCTTGTGCAGTTAATTCAATATCAACAACCTTGCATATTGAATAAGAAAAGCGCGAAATTGTCAGCAAAAATCTTCAATTTTGCGATTGACATTATACACGTTTTGTTGTAACATATACTTCGCAAGCGTGTAAATTGTTGTTAATTTGGAGGAGAAACATGAGTCAATACCCAATGGAAGAATTGGTTAAATTGTGGGCGACGGAGCAACTGACTGCCGAGCAGGCGATTGGTCAACTGCTTTTGCAAGTCAAGTCGATTTTGAAGCGACTGGCTGAGCTAGAGCGCAATCAGCGCCGTCTGCCCGGTTCGGAAAGTGGAGGAACTTGAGGCGGTACGAGCCATCAGGTAGCACAACAACAGATTTGGAAAGGACCAAATGGTCTATACGCTCGTATTATCAGCTATTTTCGTAATCTGTTGTTGTGTTTATGCTCGTATACCGGTGGGGTTACTTTGAGTGGGTCTTGAGCGAAGTATGCAGCAACGTGGAAAATTCATTTGGTAAGGGTGCCACAAAGCTTTTGATGTTGCCAGTCGAGTCTACAGGCACACTGATCTGATGGGCATGAAGCATCAATCGGAAGGCTGACTGAGCATT
>JAXLWB010000018.1:0-170516 GCA_046328715.1 Caldilineaceae bacterium
AGGATCATGTCGAGAATACGGCGGGCGCTGGCCAGGCTTTGCTGTACCGTCGAGGAGGTCATGAGCAGAAAACGGACCGGCGAACGCAACGTGCCAAAGAGCGCCATAAAGCTGATCACCTGGCCAACGCTGATGATGCCTTGGCGGAAGAGCAACAACGCATGACCGAAGGAGAGTCCCAAACAGACGCCAAAGAGCAGCAGCGGCAGATAGCGAGCATTGACATCGCCTTCACGCACAAAGGCATCGCGATAGGAACGAGCATTATTGCGGAAGCGATCTTCCTCGGCTGGCTCCTGGGCAAACCCTTTGACCACCTCGATCCCAGTGATCGTCTCGGCCAGTCCGGCGTTCATCGTGCCAAAGCGTTCGCGCAACATGCCAGCCACCGGGCGCAAATTCTGATTGTGATAGCGCAGCGCCAGCGTGAGGCTGACCAGAAAGAAGATCGGCACCAGCAGCAGCCGATAGTTGAGCGTAGTGATCGTGATCAGCGGAATGATCAAGGTAAGCAGCGACTCCGTCGTCATGCCCAAGGCTGGGCTGACAAACTGGTTGACCTGCTGCACATCATTGGTGACGCGCGCCATCAGGTCGCCCACACGTTGGCGGCCATGAAAGGTCTGGCTCTTGCTCAGGAGGCTGAGATAGAGTTCGTCACGCGCGTCACGTTCGACCCGCTGCGCAAGCACACGGATCGCCATACTGTTGACGATGTCGAACAGACCATAGCCAACATAGGCGCTAACGGTAAGCAAGGCGACCCAGGCCAATGCTGCGGCCCCCTTGCTCTCATTGACCGTATCAAAGGCGCGTCCGACCATCACTGCCGACATGCTCTGCGAACCAGCCATGCCGACCGTGGTCAGGAAGAAGAGAATGAGCAGCCAGGGATAGCGCCAAATATGCGAAAAGAGCCAACGGATCGGGGAGCGATGGTTGTAATGAACTTCGTTGGCGATGGTGAATTCACGACGGGTCATTGGCAGCCTTCTTGGGATTGCTGCGATCGAGCAACGCAGACTAGAGAAAATATAGTTTTGTGCATGTGTTGTACTTTTCTGGAGAGGCTACTTTCTTAAGTTATAGGTTTGCTAATGTGAGCTATACTACCCAAAATCTAGTCAGGAGATGTCTTTGCTAGAGTGAAATCAATCCATGGGTAAGCTTCCGACTCAAGCCAATCTCTGAAGCGTTGAGAAACATAGGTATGACCCCACCTCGATCCTTGACAAACATCTTCACCCCGATAGTTTTTTGTATAAAATTTGCTGCCCTTTCGCTGTGCATCTGCCACAATACTGGGAACTAACTGCCATAACGTGCCGAGTGCGGATGCTGCATCAGGAGAGTGTGGCTGATTTAGCAGGTAATTCTCGGGTTCGCCACCTTCTGGATATTCTGGCGGTTCTTCAGCGTTCCGATCCCAAAGGTGCCAGTCTAGCTTCACAATATGGTACAGTGATACAGAACGAAAAGAAACTCCAGTAAACTGCTCTTCTTGTACCCGCTGACGTAGTTGATCGGTTACGATCGTGGCCCCGTAAGGAAACGTGATAGGAGGAATATAAGGGCCAAATCGCTCAAGCTGAACAAATTCGTGCTCCGGTGCTCTGGGTGAGAGCATGCCATGTACCATAATGCTTCCATAATCACCCCAGGGAAAGACCCCTTCGTGCAGAATGTATATATTCATACGAGTGAAAATTATAACATCTCTCGCCACGTAACACCTTAATCTATGAAGGCAGGTGAATCCTCTTCCTAACTTACTCTTTCGCTTTGCCATTTACATAAAGTTTACATAGCTGCTCTATAATTTTCTGACTATGAGCAAAGTATTGATCGTCGATGACGACCCGCATATTCGAGAATTGGTGGTGCTGATTCTGCGCAACGAGGGCTTCACACTGGCGGAAGCGATTGACGGCCTGGACGCGCTCGATCAACTCGCAAGTTTCAAGGCGGATCTGGTGATCCTGGATGTGATGATGCCGAAGATGGATGGCTGGGAACTCTGTCGCCAACTGCGCGCCGTCTACGATATCCCGCTGCTCATGCTCACAGCCAAGGGCGAGACCAGCCAAAAAGTCAAAGGCTTTGAACTGGGAGCCGACGATTATCTGGTCAAGCCCTTCGACCCGCCGGAGTTGGTGGTGCGGGTCAAGGCATTGCTCAAACGCTACCGCATTGCCGCTTCGCAGACGATTCAGCTCGGCAGCTTGTTTATGGACCGCAAGACGTTTGAAATCCTAGTGCAGGGCGAACGGTTGACGCTGCCACTCAAAGAGTTCGAACTGCTCTTCAAACTCGCCAGTTATCCTGGGCAGACCCTCTCACGCGACCAACTGATCGAGGACATTTGGGGCTACGACTTTGACGGCAACGAGCGCACACTGGATGTGCACATCAACCGCCTGCGCGAGCGTTTTCCCGAAATCGCGCACAGCTTCAAGATTACGACCATCCGTGGCCTTGGCTATCGATTGGAGGTGCGAGCATGACCCAAGTGAACAAGCGGAAGCTGCTCGGAATACTCAGCTTTGTCGGGATGCTCCTCTATCTGTCGCTCATGTTTGCTGTGGCATTCTTTGTCACCAGTTATCTCATTCGTGTGACGGGATGGCGGCTTGCTGCCCCTTGGATGCAAGTTCTCAATTCGCTGCTCGGGCTCTTTATTGCGTTTGGTGTGCTGGGGAGCGTGATGCGCCTCTTTCGCTCCAAGCTGCTTCGACAGCAGATGAATGTCATTCGACCAATTTTGGAGGCACTAGACAAGATCGCTCGTGGCAATTTCGACGTGCAGGTGAACCACAACTTCGAAGGTCGCGAAGTCGAACTCTTTGGAGAACTGGCCACAGGCATCAACAGCATGGCGCAACAGCTCAAACAGATGGAAGCGATGCGCCAGGAGTTTATCTCCGACATCTCACACGAAATTCAGTCGCCCTTGACCTCGATTCGTGGCTTTGCCCAAGCGCTCCACCATGAACAACTAAGCAGTGAGGAACGCAGTCACTATCTCCAGGTGATTGAAACTGAAAGCGTCCGCCTCTCTAAACTCAGCGACAACCTGCTCGCCTTAGCCGCGCTCGAAGCAGACAACAGGCACTTCGATCCCAAAACGTACCGCCTCGACAAACAGATTCGCACGATCGTCCTGACCTGCGAACCACAATGGTCGAACAAAAGGATCAACCTGGAGCTTGCCCTGGCCGAACTCTCGCTCAGCGCTGATGAGGACTTACTCGGCCAGGTATGGCTCAATCTGCTGCACAATGCCATCAAATTCACCCCAGAAGAAGGGCAAATCAGCCTCTCCCTGCAGAAATGTGCAGAGAATGTTCAGTTTCGGATCAACGATACAGGGATTGGCATTGCTGCCGAGGACCAGCCCCGTCTCTTTGAGCGCTTCTTCAAAGCCGATCGAGCCCGCAATCGCGCTTTGGGTGGCAGCGGGCTTGGTTTGGCAATCGCGAAAAAAATTGTCGAGATGCATGGGGGTGACATCAGTGTTGAGAGCAGTTTAGGCGCAGGGGCTACCTTTATCGTGCAATTGCCCCTTGGTGACCATACAGAGGGCAAACCATGATCGCTTCGAATACGACCCCAATAACGACTGGTTATGTCAACTCAGAGGGCGATGACCTTTATTACGAGGTACGTGGCACAGGTGCTCCTTTGTTGATGATCTCCGGCGGCGGCGGCGATGCAGGCTTCTATTCCCTTGTGGCAGAGATTTTGGCAGACGAGTTCAAAGTGATCACCTATGATCGACGCGGCAATTCACGCAGTAGTCGACACGATCCCCAAAATTTTGAGATCAGCCAGCAAAGTCGCGATGCGGTTGCGGTTCTCCATGCCGCGGGTGAAAGCTCGGCGTTTGTCTTTGGCAATAGCGGTGGGGCCATCATTGCACTGGACATGGCAAAAACACAGCCGCAGGTGATTCGTTCCGCTGTGATCCATGAAGCTCCGATTATATCATTGCTCCCGGACTACAAACGGTGGCAGCGCTTTATGGCGAGCATTTACTGGATGAGTTGGCTCTTGGGTCCTCAAGTGGCAATGCTATGCTTTTCACTCTCATTAGGGATTCCGTGGCACACAATGCGCAGTGTGCCCAAAGAGTTTAGCGAACGTAATGGTCGAAATCAAGACTTCTTTGTTCAGCATGAAATGCTACCTTTTGCCTGTTACTGCCCTAATTTTGCCGTAATTCAACGAAACAACGTGCGGATGTCAATCGCTGTCGGTCAACATACGTTGGACAAAGCGCTCTTCTATGGACGACCCGCCCCGATTCTTGCCCAGAAGCTGGCTTGCGCGCTCGTCACCTTTCCCGGAAACCATCTCTCTTATTTCGATCTGCCAGAGCAATGGTCTGCCTCGTTGCGCACGCTCCTGCAGCAAGAGCAGTCGGTTTGATCAGGTCGCTCTGCTCTTCCTCAAAATCGTGCAACCAAAATCATGTCTGCCTCGTAGTAATAGCCATCACCCCACCCTAGCCCTCCCCGACTTCGGGGAGGGAACTGTCACGGAAAGGATTCTGTTTTGTGGACAGCAGAGCAAGCCAAATCTATCCTTTCACGGTTCCCTCACCAGTTTAGGGGAGGGTTAGGGTGGGGTTGGTAATTTTTCAATTCATTCAACCAAGGGACAGACAAAGATGTTACGTATACTCAAATCATTCAAACCCATTCTCCTGTTAGTGGCCTTGCTTTCACTGTGGCTGCTATCAGCTTGTCAGGTCATCACTGGCTCGGGCAACGTTGTCGAAGAACGGCGTGAGGTCAGCGGCTTCAACCAGATCGAGATCACAGGCAGTGGCGATCTGATCATCGAACAAAGTGGCGAAGAGTCACTACTCGTAATAGCTGACGATAATTTGTTACCTATTTTAACCTCGAACGTGGCTGGTGGGCAGCTGATCCTCGGCACCAAATCCAATACTTCGATTATGAACGGCAAAATCGAATATCATGTCACGGTAAAAAGCCTTGAAGGACTTGAGATCACGGGCAGCAGCGACACGACGATCCACAAGTTAGATGGCGACCAACTCGATATCCAGATCTCTGGCTCGGGTACCGTCACAGGCAACGGCAGCGTGAGCAAACTTAACATTGAGATCAGTGGCTCTGGCGAGTACGACGGTGCGATCATCAGCAGCCAAGATGCGACGGTTAGTGTTTCCGGCAGTGGTGATGTTCTGGTTAATGCCAGCCAAACCCTCGACGCCGATGTCAGCGGATCTGGCAGTGTGGTCTATGTCGGCAATCCCGATGTGCAACAATCAGTCAGTGGCTCTGGATCGGTCAGACAGCAGTAAAGACTGACAAGGTGACAAGGTGACAGGATGACAAGATGATTATTAAGTCCACCTTCTCATCCTGTAATCCCTTCATCTTGTCATCCCTTCAGCTTTGATACCGATTGACTCTCTTACAAGAACGTTAGATTTGTCATTCTGAGCGAGGGCTGTTTCGAGCGAAGAATCTTGCGTGGACTTGCCAACCAGGATTCTTCGGGCAAACAACCGCCCTCAGAATGACAGATTCAACCTTTGTGCTATCAAAGTTACTTTCTTGAATCGTTCCAAATGAGAACCTACCTATCGTACGATAGTCAATCAGTATCATCTTGTCCCATCACCCTATCCCTGTTTAAACTGAGTTTACCAAACTCCTGTATACTCCTGCTAAACAAAACCTTCGCTGCCCATCGACAGGGAGGCGGATCGAAAAAAGGAGAGATACGGAGATTATGGCAACTCATCCACATTCAGAACGGAATATGACACCTAGCGAAAATACCACACCGATTTCATTCAAGGCGGTCAAGTGGGGCCGTCTACTGGCTTATTTGCGCCCTTATTGGGGACGCATGACCTTGGCAATCCTGGCACTGCTACTGTCTACAGCGTCGGGCTTAGCCTTCCCTGCGATGATTGTTCGTCTGTTGGAAAGTGTCACCCAATCGGGCCAGTTTGCCTCGCTCAATCTCCTGGCAGGTGTCCTAATTGGCCTCTTCTTCTTGCAGGCGCTGTTCAACTTTGTGCAATCCTACCTGTTGGCCTATGTGGGAGAGCACATTGTGCTTGACCTGCGCACCTCGCTCTATGCGCATCTCCAGCAGCTTTCGCTCGACTTCTATGCCAACCGACGGGTCGGCGATCTGGTCTCGCGCCTTTCCAGCGATGTGACACAGATGCGCACGATGTTGACCAGCAATATCACCACCCTGCTCAGCCAAGTCGTGACGCTGGTTGGCTCGATTACGATTGTAATGAGCATGAATGCCCGTTTCACCCTCTTTATTCTGGCGCTCTTGCCAGTGTTGATTGGCATGGCGGTCGTCTTTGGCCGGCGCATCCACCGCGGCAGCACTGATGTGCAGGATCAACTGGCCGCCTCAACCGTGGTTGCCGAAGAAGGCTTACAAGGCATCCGTATCGTTAAGAGCTTTGGCCGTGAAGGGTATGAGACAAAGCGCTATAATCAGGCCATGCAAAAGACCTTTGCCGCCTCACTGCGGATGGCGGTCTATAACTCGCTCTTTGGCTCGCTGATGATGTTTCTTGGTTTTACCGCCATTGGGTCGATTATGTGGTATGGTGGACGTGAGGTGATGGCAGGGCGACTGACGCTGGCCATGATCACCGGCTTTCTAATCTATGGCATCACGATTGCTGGCAGCCTCGGCGGATTAGGTGGGCTGTATGGACAATTGAGTGTGGCGTTGGGTGGCGTGCAGCGTGTCTTTGAACTGCTCGACAGCAAGCCGACCGTGCGTGATCGCCCTGGGGCGGTCGAGTTGACAGCGGTGCGCGGTCAGCTCAGTTTTGAGGATGTCGCCTTTAGCTATGATGGGGAGACGCCGGTCTTGCAAGACGTCTCGTTGGAGATCAAAGCGGGTGAGATTTTAGCCTTGGTCGGGCCAAGCGGAGCGGGCAAAAGTACACTCTTTAACCTAATACCCCGCTTTTACGATACGACGAGCGGTGTTGTACGCATCGATGGTCAGTCGCTGCGCCGGGTGACGCAGCAGAGTTTGCGCGACCAGATCGCGATTGTGCCGCAGGAGACGATCCTCTTCGGCGGTACGATTCGTGAGAACATTCTCTACGGCAAACTTGAGGCCAGCGAGGCCGAGATGATCGCAGCTGCCAAAGCTGCCAACGCTCATGACTTTATCATGAACTTCCCCAAACAGTACGACACCGTCGTCGGTGAACGGGGGATGAACTTGAGTGGCGGTCAGCGCCAGCGCATTGCGATTGCCCGGGCTATCCTCAAAGACCCTGCTATCCTTCTGCTCGACGAAGCCACCAGCGCACTCGACAATGAATCCGAGGAGTTGGTGCAGGAGGCCCTAAATCGGCTGATGCAGGGGCGCACGACCATCATCATTGCCCATCGCTTGAGTACGATCAAAGTCGCCCATCGCATCGCCGTGCTTGACGAAGGTCGTCTACTCGAATTGGGTAGCCACGAAGAGTTGATGGCGCACAACGGCCTCTATGCCCGCCTCTACTCGATGCAGTTCCGTGCCGCCGACGCCGATGCCCTGGTCAAGCTACACGGCAACAATCACCACAATAACCATACAGCGATGTTCACCACGTCACCTGTTATGAATTGATTGGTACGCAGATCACACAGATCTCACGGATGATTACGGATCTTTTTAGTGGTTTTGATTCGTGTTCATCCTGGTCATTTCAGTGTAATCCACATACCGAAAGACGAGCGTATATTTTGTAGAACAAGATACTTTCTTGTTCCTTTTTCGATATCACGACGCACAAGAAAATATCTTGTGCTACGGTTAGCTGCACGGTTAGCTGCTGCGTCTTGCGTAAGTCCTGATCCACAATATCCCTCAGATGCGTGGCATAACAGGCTCCTGTTGAGCGTGGCCGTTCCCGTAAAAGCCAAACTGCGCCTTGTGGAGTGTGCTGTAGATTCCACCCGCCGCCAGCAGTTCATCATGCCTGCCTTCTTCGGTGATGCCATCGTTGGTGACGACCATGATCCGATCCGCGTTCTTAATCGTCGCAAGCCGATGGGCGATGACAAGGGTGGTACGCCCTTTAGACAATTCGACAAGTGCCTGTTGGATCGCAACTTCGGTCGCCGTATCGAGGGCGGACGTTGCTTCATCCAGGATCAGGATCGGCGGGTTCTTGAGAAACATCCGTGCAATGGCAAGCCGCTGCTTTTGTCCACCGGACAGCTTAACCCCTCGCTCCCCGATAATGGTTTCCAACATGCTCGACTGGCCGCGGATAAATTCATCCAGTTGTGCCCGGCGTGCGGCTTCCCAGATCTCCTCCTCACTCGCATCCAGTTTGCCATAGGCGATGTTTTCGCCAATCGTGCCGGAGAAAAGGAAAACATCCTGCTGAACAATACCGATTTGCCGCCGCAGCGAGGAGCGAGTCATGCTGCGAATGTCGATACCATCGATCGTAATACGTCCGCCACTCACTTCATAGAAACGGGGAATCAGGCTGCACAGTGTGGTTTTGCCTGCGCCCGATGGCCCCACAAAGGCAACCGTTTCGCCTGCCCGGATCGACAGGTTGATGTTGTGAAGGACGGCTCGATTCGGATCGTACCCAAAAGCGACCTGGTCAAAACAGATATCGCCTTTCAGGTGGGCAACTTCTACGGCGTCGGGGGCATCCTGAATGTCAGGCTCTGTATTCAGAATTTCCAGATATTGTCGGAAACCTGCGATCCCTCTGGGATAGCTCTCGATCACGCCGTTGATCTTCTCGATCGGGCGGAAAAAGACATTGGTCAGCAACAGATAGGCGACAAACTCGCCGTAGGTCAGTTCGTCGTGGATGACATACCATGTGCCTGCGATCATGACGAATAGGACGATGAAACGCATCAACATGTAGCTGAGCGCAAGGGCTTTCGACATGATACTGTAGGCTGTGAGCTTGGTCTCCCGGTAGCGGTTGTTATCGACCGCAAAAAGCTGGCGTTCATGCTCTTCATTGGCGAACGCTTTGACCACACGCACGCCGCCAATCGCATCTTCGAGCCTGGCATTGAACTGGCCCACGCTGCGAAAAAGGGTACGAAAGGTCACGGTCATTTTGCTGCTGAAGTAAGTCGCAACCCAGAGAATCACAGGAACGACCAGAAAGGTCAGCAGCGCCAACCGCCAGTGAATCATTGCCATCAACCCAAAGGCACCGATCAGCGTCATGATCGCAATAAACACATCCTCGGGGCCGTGATGCGCCAGCTCACCAATGTCTTGCAGATCCGTGGTGATACGGGCAATCAAATGACCCGTTTTGGTATTGTCGAAGTAACGGAAGGAGAGCTTCTGGATATGGTCGAACAGCGTTGTGCGCATGTCCGTCTCAATGTTAATGCCCAGCATATGACCCCAGTAGTTGACCACATACTGAAGCACCGTGTTGAGTGCGTAGATGCCAAGTAGCAGCGCAGTTGCCAGCAGAATCAGCGGCCAGTTTTCGCCAGGGAGCAATTTATCCACAAATTGATTGATCGCCAGTGGAAAGCCTAATTCCAGAATGCCAACAATTACCGCACAGCCAAAATCCAGGTAGAAAAGCCTCTTGTAAGGGCGATAGTAAGCAAAAAATTGCCGAATCATGAAGTGAACGCTCCGATTGCTCTCTCGCTGCTTAAAATTTCTCCACATTATAGCATATTGCCTTTGTAGCACGTTGGCTGCGGTTCAGTGGGTAGCTGCATATCCATAAGGCGACCGAAGTCTCGCCCTATCAAGGCCTATTTTCACATGCAAAATTGACAATCTCCCAGACCCCTGCTACACTTCAATTCATTGAATGAATATTCAATCAATATTATGGATTTTCAAAGGAAACTTTGCTATTGGCACGTAATCAGGAAACGAATCAAAAGCTAAAAGATGAACGCAGGGAGCGCATCCTCTCGGCAGCACTGCTGCTTTTTGCGACCAAAAGCTTGGCTGCGACCAAAGTCACGGACATTGCTGACGCTGCTGGCATGTCACAGGGCTTGATGTACCACTACTTCAAGGCCAAAGAAGAGATTTTCACCGAGTTGATCCGAAGTGCGTTTGAGAGAATCAACTATGCCTGCTGCGTCTTAGAAGAAATGCCAAACCCACCGCAGGAAAAAATCCGAATGGCGATCACGACGCTGCTGCAAGGCATTCAGGAAAACGCCGATCATGCTCGCTATCATCTGCTAATCGCCCAGGCGACCGCTTCCGAATCTATTCCCGACGAGGCGCGGGCGATCATCGAGCAGGAAAATCAACTGCCGTACGAAGCCATCGCACGCGTCATGCGCCAAGGGCAAGCGGAAGGCACCATTCGAGCGCACGACCCGAACGAATTGGCGCTCGTCTTCTGGAGTTCGATCCGAGGACTGGCGATTTATCGCGCCCTCCACGGCGATAAATTCAAAGCGCCCGATCCTGAGTTGTTGATGAAAGTCTTTTTACCTTAAAGTGATTATTCACATTGTTTTGAAGGCAGGATCGGTACGCGGATCAGGCGGAAATAAACAAGATTGATGCGGATCAAAATCGAAAAAAATCCGCATTGATCCGTAAAATCCGCGTCATCCGCGTACCAATCCATCTTATCTGAAGGGAAATTTTTATGTCGTACACACTACAAGATCCACAGCTCGCCTACAAACTTACACCGAAAACGGCCAAAACGGCGATGGGCGTGGTGGAATATGTCGAATACGGAGAGGGACCTGCCGTCGTCACCGCGCATGGGGCAATGGGCGGTTACGATCAGAGTCTCTTCCTGGCGCAGACCATCGGCGATGAAGGCTATCGTTATCTGGCGATCAGTCGACCGGGCTACCTGGGAACGCCAATCTCTTCTGGCAAGTCGCCTGAGCAACAGGGAGACCTGGTTGCCGCATTGCTCGATACACTTGGCATCGCCAAAGCGGGGATGATGGGAGTGTCGGGGGGCGGGCCAAGTGCAGTTGAGTTTGGCCTGCGTCACCCCGACCGCTGCAATGGACTGGTGCTGGTCTCAACTTGTGCGGACAAGGTCGATATGAAAATTCCATCAGGGTTCAAGTTGATGACCCTGCTCGCCCGTATCCCCTGGTTTGTGACACGTTTCCGCCAGAAAGCAGCCAACGATCTGGTCGCTACAGCCCAACGCTCGATTCGCGACCCAGAAATTCTAAAGCGCACGGTCAACGATGCCGAAACCTGGCCGATCTTTTCGACCATGCTGCTCAGTACCTATGATCGGATGGGGCAAAGACTGGTCGGCACCGAGAATGACATCAACATCTCGCGCACAGCGACCTATCCGTTGGAGAAGTTAAGCGTACCCGTGTTGGTGGTACATGGTACAGAAGACGCATTGGTAAGCTACGAGAAGAACGCCAAGCTCTATGAGCGGCGTGTACCGAACGCCGAGTTACTGACGGTCGAAGGGGGCGAACATGTCGCCATTTTCAGCCATCGCAATCTGGTGCGGGGCAAGGTCCTGCCCTTTATGCAACAGCACTTTGTGGGAGAAAAGCTAATACAAAAGGCATAACTGCACACTACCATTCATAGAAGAGCATCACTTGAAAGGATTTTCAAGTGATGCTCTTCTATGAATCCAACGATCATTCATACCTCAGCGCGTCAATTGGGCTGAGTCCTGCTGCCCGATTAGCGGGATAGAGCCCAAAGAAAACACCGATCCCAAACGAGACACCAAGCGCCAGTAGAACGCTGTTCGTAGTCACCAATGCCTTACTGCCGCCCAATAGCGGCGTAATGATTTGCGCCCCGCCGACACCCAATGCAACGCCCAGCAATCCACCAACCACACTCAGCACCATTGCCTCAGTCAGAAATTGGACCAGAATATCGGCCTTTTTCGCTCCCACCGCCTTGCGTAGTCCAATCTCATGCGTCCGTTCGGTAACGCTGACAAGCATGATGTTCATGATGCCGATGCCACCCACGAGCAGGCTAATGGCCGCAATGCTACCGAGTAAGGTTGTAAAGGTACCAGTAGTCTGCGAGATGCTGCTGACGATGTCGGCTTGATTCTGCACACGAAAGTCGTCGTCATCGCTAGCGGCCAATCCATGCAGTGAGCGCAAAATACCGGTTACTTGCCCTTGCGCCAAATCCATCTCGTCGGCGCTTTTCACTTGCAGGCTGATCTGGCTGATATCTTGATTGCCAGCCCCGCCCAGTTTGAGTTGAGCCGTACGTAGCGGCATAAAGATCACAGAGTCCTGATTGCCAAAGCCGCTCTGCCCTTTGCTCTGTAGCACACCGACCACGGTGTAATTCTGGCGATTGATGCGCACGGTTTCACCCACCGGATTGACCTGCGTACTGCCGAAGAGATCCTCCACTACCGTCTGGCCCAACACGATATTGGTCGTCAGATTCTGGTCATCCTCTTCGTTGAGGAAGCGCCCGCTGGATACCTTCCAGTTACGCACCTCCGCATAGATCGCAGTGACGCCGTTGATCTGCACGTTGGTCGTGTTGGCACCGTAGACCACGGTTGCGTTGCTGTTGTATTGCGGGGCGACATAACGCACCGAAGTGGCCAAGGTCGTAATCGCTTCGACATCACGATTGTTGAGGCTACGTTGATTCTGTTGCAAGCCGCCGGGGCCAAAGCCAAAGTTTGTCTGCGAGGAGACATTCAGCAGATTCGAGCCGAGCGATTCAAATTGGCTGACAACCTGAGCCTGTGCGCCTTGTCCCACTGCCACCAGGGCAATTACGGCAGCCACGCCAATCACGACACCAAGCATCGTCAAAAAGGAACGCAGCGCATGTGAGGCAATCGCTCGAAAGGCAATGGGAAAGACGATTGTAAGATTCGCCATGTTTTATCTCTTTCGTGTTAGTCTGTTGCAGGCACTGACAAGGTGAACAGTACTCCTTATCCCCTTGTCGCCCCTTCATCCCTACCCGCCTCCACTCCTACGGGTCGTACCTCCACTGCTGCCGCTACGATTGTTGCCGTTATTACCGCCTGCACCTGGCAGCGGTCCGCCTGGGCCACCAAATAGGCCACCACCGCCAGGAAAGCCAAACTGGTTGCTGTCGCTGGTAGATACTTGGACGATCACCGAATCGCCTGCCTTCAGACCACTTTTGATCTCAGTAAAAATGCCATTGCTTAGACCCGTTTCAACTGGTACTGCCTGAGGTTGCCCTGTGGGATCACTAGGATTGGGAACCAGCACCTGCGAGCCGCCCTTGACCGATAACACCGCCATCTTGGGCACCAACAGTGCATTTTGCACCTGACCGACAGCGATATCGACATTGGCGGTCATGCCGACCAGTAGGGGCAATTTTTCGGCACCTTCCAATGAGGTTGTCACTTCGTAGACCATCACATCGCCCTGCAGTGTACCTTGCATGGGAACCGAAAGCACTTTGCCGTCAAACCTTTGGCCAGGAAAAGCATCAAAGGTGATGCGCACGGGCTGATCCACCTTGACCTGACGAATGGTGGTCTCGTCAACTGGCACCTCCACTTGCAAATGCTTTAGGTCAGCCAAGGCAAGAATGTTGGAGCCTGAGGTAATGCGGGTGCCAGGAATGGCATTGGTTTCAAGAATCGTGCCATCGAAAGGAGCGAGCAACTTCGTCGCTGCCAATGCAGTTTCGGCATCGCTCACGGCCTGTTGCGCCTTGATCACAGCGGACTGGGCGGACGCCAGATCGGTTTCGTCTGGCCCGGCTTTCAGATCGTCGCGCGCCTGCCAGGCCTTTTGGGCGGCTACGGTTGCGGCTTGAATTGCCACCTTTGCGTCAGCGACATCAAGCTCGGTGCTGCCCTTTTGGGCATCAGTGAGATTTTGTTGCGCTTCAGTAAGTGCCAGTTGCGCATTACTCACTGAGGTCTCGGCACTCTGTTGCGAGACGGATTGTTGTGATTGGACACGGATGAGATCCACCTGCAAGCCGTCGAGTGTCTCTTGAACGGTGTCTAGCTCTTGTGTCTGCTCCAAATTGGCCTTGCCAGAGGCAATCAGATCCTTCAACTCCCAATAGCGCCGCTGATTCCAATCGACCGCATATTGTGTATCACGCACGCTCTTGTTGACGCTGTCGTGGGAAGAAAGCTCCTGACGCAGTTTGACAAGTGCCAGGTCATCTTGGGCGTTTTTCACTGCATTTTGTAGATCGGTCAGGTCGGTTGGCTCTTGAAGATCAACCAGCTTTTTGAGCGCCTGTCTGAGGTCAAGCTCGGTTTTGCTCACATCGGCTTCTGCTTTGGCAAGTTCGAGTTCGGTTGGCGGCGTTTGTAAGTCATCCAGCGTATTTTGCGCTTCTTGAAGTGTGGTCTTGGCTTGCTCCAACGTTTGTTCGTAGGGAGCCGGGTCTATGGTAGCCAGGACCTGCCCTTTAGTCACCGTGTTGCCAGCGACAATGTCCAGGGTGAGCAGATTGGTGGCCGTGCCGAGTTTGTCGAAATGTAATGTGCTATTCTGCACTGCATCCAACTGGCCGACCACGGTCAAACTCGCACTCAGATCGCCCTGGCGAACCTCGACAAGCTGGGTCAAATTGCTGGTGCTGGCGGTAGCGGTTGTCGTTTGACTGCGCTGAAAGTAATACCAATAACCGCCACCTGCGAGTGCACCGAGGATAATGAGAAAGCCTAGAGTTTGGAGAAATCGTTTCATAATCTCATCTTGATTCGTGTATTTAGTAATTGAGCGATTACGTAATTACTCAATTACTGAATTCCATTCTTGACTATCACTTGCCTACCCATCATCTCGTCCGATTATTGCGATTGTTCCCACCATTTCCACCCGGCACACGGATGGCCCCGCCAAAGAGTCCGCCGCCGGGAAAGCGGAAATTGTTGTTGTTACTGCTGCTAACCTGGATGACAACCTGATCGCCGACCTTTAGCCCGTTGCGGATCTCGGTGTAGACGCCATCGCTGAGGCCAACTTCGACAGGAATCACTTGTGGATCACCGGTAGGATCGCTGGTGTTGGGCACAAGTACACTGCTGCCTCGATTGCTGGAACGAATTGCCATTTTGGGCAGCAACATCGCATTCTTCACTTGGCCTACTTGAATTTCTACATTGGCAGTCATGCCGACCAACAAGGGCAACTGCTCGGCACCGACCAGCGACATGGGTACGTCATAGACCATCACATCGCCTTGTAGTGTTCCTTGCAGCGGAATGGAGAGCACTTCACCCGTAAAGCTTTGGCCGGGGAAGGCATCGAACGAGACCTTGACAGGCTGACCTTGCTGGATTTGGCGGATGGTGGTCTCGTCAATCGAAGCGACCACTTGCAACTGTTTGAGATTGGCCAAGGTAAGAATGACCGAACTTGAGGAGATGAGATTCCCAGCCGCCGAATTGGTTTGCAGAACCGTGCCAGAAAAGGGCGCACGCAACGTGGCCGCATCTAGATCGGCCTGAGCGTCATCGACTGCTTGCTGCATCTTGGCGACGCTAGCCTTGGCTGAGGCCAGTGCGGTTTCGTCCGGCCCAGCGTTCAGATCAGCGCGATCCTGGCGGGCTTGGGCCAAGTCAAGCTGCGATTGGGCGATATTCTGTTTGGCAACTGCAAGATCCAACTCATCGGCGCCTTTTTGGGCATCCGCCAGCGCCTCTTGAGCACTCGCCAATGACTGTTCAGCCTTACGTACATTGATTTGGGCGTTGAGCAGATTGACTTGCTGTTGCAGTTCGATGCGTGCGATTGCGTCTTGGTTGTTGAGTACCGCTTCGTTGGCTAGGCGCAGTCGATCTTGGTAGAGCGCATCAGAATAGGTTTCGGCAGCGAGGCGGTTCGCATCCTCCCCCAGGTCGCCACCGGTTTCCCGGAGTTTGGCCAGTTGATCTTCGTTGCTGTTGTCAGTTTGGGCCGTGGCAAGGCTGGCTTTGGCTTCGGTCAGCTTGAATTGCGCTTGAGAGACATTGTCTTGCAGCGTAGCCAGATCGGGGTTTAGCAGATCATCTTCTGCCTGTTTGGCCTTTTGCACAGCCAAGTCGGCCTGTGCAATGGTGAGGTCGGCCTGCGAGAATTCGAGTGCCGTGGGTGGGGTTTGTAGGTCATCCAACTTGGTCTGGGCATCTTGCAGGTCACGTTCGGCTTGCTCGAGCGCTTGTTTATACGGAGTAGGGTCAAGGGTCGCTAGGACTTGTCCCGCTGTAACGACATTTCCCGCGCTCACCTCGAGCGACAGTAAATATTCGGCACCAGATAAGTGATCAAAGCTCATTTCCTGGCTTTGCGGAGCATCGAGTTGACCCACGACACTGACGTTTGCGCTCAAGTCGCCTTGCGTGACGGCGACAGTTTGGGTTAGGGATTGCGTTTGGGTGGCAGTTGAGGTGGCTTGAGCAAATGGGTTGCCCACAAAGTACCAAACACCACTAGCAATGAGGGCTACGAGTAGTAAAACTACGACAATTCGTCCTATGATTTTTCCCATTCAACTTTCCTCTATACTGCGGTTGCAATGTGAAGCGGAGTTTTGCAGATGATTCACAATAAGTCAAACTTCGCTTCTCATTCAGAGCATAGTTTAGATTGTGGAAGCTATGGTTTGATCTTATCACAGAATTCTTCAGAAAATGTCAAGATTTCAGGATTAATTCAGTTATGCAATACGAAACAGTTGCGTTTCGATATTCTTATGCTATGATAGCAACGAAGTATTCAAGAGTACAAAAGTATAAACCACACAAACCGCCATCTGCGGGGAATGATCCATGCTGAGACGTATCTGGGCGATGACCCAAAAAGAGCTGATCCAGGTCTTTCGAGACCGGGCAACATTGATGTTGCTCTTATTGCTGCCGATCATCCAGTTGTCGCTTTTCGCCTCAGCCATGCACACCGATATCAAACATATCAAGATGGTGGTGGCCGACCAAAGCATGAGCAATGAGAGCCGCTCCTACTTGAACACCTTAGTGCACTCGGAGTACTTCGATATCGTTGCTTCGGTCACAGGTGAAAAAGAGATTGTGGCGGCAATTGACAGCGGTCAGGCCAGCTTGGGGATCGTGATTCCGCCTGATTTTGCGTCGGCTGTCACCAAACGCACGGCGCGTGTGCTGATGTTGGTTGACGGTTCCGACTCCTACACGACAAACTCAGCGTACAGTACGGCAGTCGCCATTTCTCAATCGTATGCAATTGGTTTGATTCGCCAACCCATTGCCACGCCGCTCAGCCTGAGCACACGGATTCTCTACAATCCTGATCTCAATCAACTTTGGTTTATCATGCCCGGTCTGCTGGCGGCCTTGATCCAGGCGTTGACGATGAACTTTACGGCGCTGGCGGTGGTACGTGAACGCGAGGTAGGCACAGTTGAGGCGCTCTTGGTAACGCCGCTGCGACCCATTGAACTGATGTTGGGCAAAACAGTGCCTTACATCATCATTGCCTTTGCCAACATGACCTCGATTTTGATCGTTGCGGTCTTTATCTTTGGCGTACCATTCCGGGGCAGTTTGGTGCTCTTCTACTTCTTGTCCTTTATCTTTTCGTTTACGGGGTTGGGGTTAGGTCTAGTGATCTCGGTGGCATCCCAGAGTCAGATGCAGGCGCAGCAGTTAGGGATGATGTTGAATTTTGTCGGCATGTTTTTGGCGGGTTTTCTCTTTCCAGCTTATGCCTTGCCCTTGCCACTGCGTGTTATCGGCAAGATCTTTCCGATGACCTACTATTTGCCAATCGTGCGCGGCATCTACACCAAAGGAGTTGGCCTTTCTGCCATGTGGAACGATGTGATTTATTCATTCGTATTGCTGGCAATCATTCTCTTTGCTGCAGCTCGCTTGTTCCGAGAAAGTTTGGATTAAACAAGGACACAGAGCACACGAGAGAAGACACGGAGACCACGGAGAGTTCATCGAGGAAAAACAAACTCTCTGCTTTCTCCTCCGTGCCCTCTGTGCCTCCTCAGTGCGCTCTGTGTAGTGCTCTTATAATTCATTATGTCAAAAAGTCTAAAACGGATTCTTGCGCTGACCCGAAAAGAAGTGACCCAACTGCTGCGTGATCGCCGCGGGCTGGCGTTGATGCTGGGCTTGCCCTTGCTGCAACTCTTTCTCTACGCCTATGCGGTCAATACTTCGGTCTATCACATTCCAACAGCCTTGGTCGATCAGAGCCGTGACCGCAAAAGCCGCGAGTTTGTGCAGGCGCTGGTCAATTCACAATACTTTGACATCGCGCTGTCGCTGGACAACGAAGATGCAGCAGTAGATGCGATTGACCGAGGACAGGTGCGAGCCAGCTTGATCATTCCGCCCAATTTTGCCACAACCACGGATCGTGGCAGCGCCAATGTACTCCTTTTACTGGATGGTTCGGACAGCGCCAGTGTCTCTTCGGGTTACAGTTCGGCTGCTCTGGTCGCGCAGACTTATGGTTTGCAGTTGACCGCCGAACAACTCAGTCGCAAAGGGATTCGCACTGCTACCGCTATTAGTGCCACAACTCTGCCGATCACGACTTCGACTCGAGTTCTATATAACCCTGATCTGGTGGATGTGCGCTTTCTTTTGCCTGGCCTGGTTGGTTTGATCTTGCAGACCTTGGCCGTGCAACAGGCGGCCCTGACCGTAGTACGTGAGCGCGAACTAGGCACGATTGAACAGATCCTGGTGACTCCCACCCGACCGCTGGAGTTGGTACTTAGCAAGATGTTACCGCTGTTGGCGCTCTGTATGAGTGCGATGGCCTTTGTGGTTGGCATCGGTATCTTCTGGTTTGGGGTACCATTTCAAGGCAATCTCATTCTCTATTTTTGGCTTGCTCTGCTCTTTATCACATCCAGCTTAGGATTGGGTTTGCTCTTTTCCAACCGAGCCACCTCGCAGCGCCAGGCACAACAACAGGCATTAGCGTTGATGATGTTCAGCCTACTGCTCGGCGGTATGATCTATCCTCGTGCGGCCATGCCTTTTATCCCAAGGATGATCGGTAACATCTTGCCCATGAGCTATTTCGTACGCATTTCTCGTGGTGTCTTTACCAAAGGGGTTGGGCTTCAATTTTTGTGGAGCGATACATTGGCGCTGGCATTTTATACATTGATTATTACCCTGGTTGCCGCCAGGAATTTTAAGAAAAGGTTGGATTAGGCGCGCTGCCAACGGATTTGGGGAGCGGATTGAACGGATTGAGTATCGATAATCCGTTCCTAGACTCACTCGCATACGAATCGTTGTACCTTCGAGACAGGTATTTGTAACGGATTATGAAGCCCATGAATCCGCTCAATCCGTTCCCTGAATCAGTTGGCAGCGGTTGAAACTATATATATGACTGAACTTGCCATTGCAGCTACGGGGCTGACCAAACAATTTAAAACACCCGGCGGGATGATCACAGCCGTCTCAGATCTGTCGTTGGCAGTGAAGCCAGGCGAAACCTATGGCCTGATCGGACCGGATGGTGCAGGCAAGAGTACAACCGTACGTGTGATCCTGGGGCTATTGACGCGCACAGCAGGGGAAAGCAGCATCCTCGGCTTCGATTCAATGAACGACACTTATGAGATTCGCGAACGGGTCGGCTACATTGCGCAACAGAATGTGCTGCCTGCCGATCTTACCGTGATGGAGAACATGCGCTTCTTTGCCTCGGTGCAGTGTGTCAGCCAGGAAGAACAAGCGAAGCGCATCCCCGAGCTGTTGCACTTTGCTGGGCTTAGCAACTTTACCAGTCGTCTGGCAGGGCGACTTTCCGGCGGCATGAAAAAGAAACTGGCCCTGGCCTGTAGCCTGATTCACCAACCGCAAGTCGTGATGCTCGACGAGCCAACCTTGGGTGTTGATCCGGTCAGCCGCCGCGAGTTTTGGAACTTGCTCGGCGATCTGCGCGCGGAAAAAGGGCTGACGATCTTTGTCTGCACCCCATACATGGACGAAGCCGAGCGGTGTACGCAGATCGGCTTGATCTACGGCGGATCACTGATTGCACACGGCACGCCGACAACGATCAAAGCGATGATCCCGGGCCATGTGTTGGAGTTTACGCCAGCCAACTTTGCGGCGGCGCAGGCGTTGGTCAGCGATCTACCTGGTGTGTTGGAAGTACAAACCTATGGCGAAAAGCTACACCTTTTTGTCGACCATGTGGCGCTGCGTCAGCGGCAAGTGGAGGCTGTATTGGCCAATGCTGGTATTGGCCACGATCCCATGCGTCAAATCGAGGTACGCATGGAAGAGGCCTTTATTAGCCTGGTACAGCGGCAGAATCGGCCTGGAGCTAAGGTGGAATTGGTAGACGAAGAGAAGGTAGCGTTGCCGTTTTTATAACTCATTCCACCCAACAATGCATCAATCTCCTAATCTCATCTAGAAATCAAGTTTTGATTATGCCCGAAACCTTACCCAACCCCATCGACCTCTCCCATCCCATTGTGGTCAATGATCTCACCAAGAAGTTTGGCGAGTTTGTGGCGGTCGATCATGTCAGCTTTAGCGTCAACGAGGGGGAAGTCTTTGGCTGGCTGGGACCGAATGGGGCTGGCAAAACGACGACCATCCGTATGTTGTTGGGATTGTTACATCCGACATCGGGAAGTACCCATGTGTTGGGGTTAAATTCAGCGACGCAGACCAAGAAAATGCATGGTTTGGTCGGCTACATGTCGCAGCAGTTTACGCTCTACAACGACCTGACTGCGGCAGAGAACATTCGCTTTTACGGCATGGTTTATGGTCTCCCTAATCGTGACCTGCGCCAGCGTCAGGCCGAGATCATTCAGATGGCAGGTTTGGAGGGACGAGAGAACACGCTCACTAGCAATCTTTCCGGCGGTTGGAAACAACGACTCGCCCTTGGCTGCGCCATCGTTCACCGCCCGAAAGTTGTTTTTTTGGACGAACCAACCGCCGGAGTCGATCCGATCAGCCGCCGTGACTTCTGGACCTTGATCTACAGCATGGCCAAAGAAGGGGTCACCGTGTTGGTGACAACGCACTATATGGACGAAGCCGAACTTTGCCAGCGTATCGGCTTTATCAGTGCAGGAAAGTTGGTGGCGCTCGACACCCCCGCCCGCCTCAAAACAACGCAGATGCGCGGCGACGTACTGGAGATCAATGTCGGCCAACCGGATCAAACAATGCGCCTGCTCAAAGCAGCCCAAAATAGCGGACAACTTCCATTGGATGAAGTGGCACTGTATGGCGCCCAGATTCATGCGGTTGTACCGAAGGCAGAAGAATACAAGCCAATCTTGAACTCATTGCTGGTCAAGCAGGGAATTGAGGTGCACTCTATCGAATGGATTGCACCCACCTTAGAAGATGTCTTTATCTCATCGGTCAATACACCGAGAAAGTAGCGGGTAACGAGTTACGACTGGCGAGTCATAAACGCATTTCGCCACTCGCCACCTGCCACTTGCAACTTGTTAGGAGAACTTATGCGTCAGCGGATCATTTTACCCATTCTGCTTATACTCGTCTTAGGCGGAGGAGGATGGTTTTATTACACCCAGATGGCGGCAGCGAGCAGTGGTCAATTTGTGCTCTCGGGCACGATCGAAGCCACCGAAAGCAACGTTCCCACGCACAGTGGCGGCGTCGTCAAGCAGGTGTATGTCAATGAAGGGGATCAGGTTGAGCAAGGTCAGGCGTTGGTCACCGTCTATAACCTAAACACAAAGATCAACGAAAAGGTACGCTCCCCGTTGGATGGTGTGGTATTGGAACGACTGGTTGAACCCGAGGAGATGGCCAACCCAGGTAGCACTGTAATGATCCTTGCCCCGCTCGATGCGCTCACGGTCAAGGTCTATCTACCCGAAGATCGCTACGGGCAAGTCTCTTTGGGACAAAGCTACCCACTCACTGTGGATTCTTTTCCGAATGATACCTTTCACGGCACAGTCAGTTACATCTCGGACAAGGCAGAATTTACACCACGCAACGTGCAGACAACCGACAGCCGCAAAACCACTGTCTATGCAATCACGCTCGAATTGGAGCCAAGTGGCGGCAAACTGAAACCAGGGATGCCCGCCGATGTTCATTTTGGAGGAAGTGGTGGATAGAGGAAGAGTTGAAAAGGGGAAAAGTGGCAGAGTAAATAGCAGTCCCTCGACTTTTCAACTTTGCAACTTTTCAACTGCTCAACTTTGCCGCTTTGCCACTCTGCAACTTCCATGACTATTTCATGCGAAACAACCACTAGCAAAGCAGGACGTCCACGCAGTCCTGAAACCCATCAGGCGATCATCGAGGCTACACTCGAACTCGTAGCGCGCGATGGCATTCAGGGCACCAGTATTGAGGCCATTGCCGCCCAAGCGGGTGTGGGCAAGACCGCAATCTATCGCCGTTGGGCCACCAAAGAAGCGCTTGTTCTCGATGCGCTAAACGAATTGCATGCGCAAGTTCCCATCGTTGACAGCGGCAACATCCACAAAGATTTGGTTTCTTTTCTCAGCGATCTCTTTCATCAAATCGAAACTCACCCCTTACTCAAGGGTTTGATCTTACGAGTGTTGGGTGAAGCCAAGGAGCGACCCGAATTCTTACAGACCTTGGTGGCTCGCTTCTATACACCGCGTCGTCAACAATGGGAAAAACTATTTGCACAGGCCCAGCAGCGTGGCGAACTGCGCTCCGATATGGATATTGGGCTCGCTGTAAGTATGATTATGGGGCCAGCGTTCTTCCACCTGCTCACCTCGCAAATCTCACCAACTGCTTATACAATGCGCGATCTGCCCGAGCGCCTTGTCGATGTTGTTTTGCACGGAGTCGGGGCGAGACAGTAGGAGAGCAGGACAGTAAACAGTTTACTAATCCTCTGATTAATTGTCTCACTATCTCACTGTCATTTCATTGGATCAATTAGAAAGGAACTTACTTATGTCCAACTGGAAATCAGACACAATTCGAGTGAATGGCGTCAAACTTTACTACACGCGCACAGGCGGTGATAAACCACCTTTTGTCCTTGCCCACGGCTTTTCGGACGATGGACTTTGTTGGACTCCGATTGCCCAACAACTGGAAAAGCAGTACGATGTGATCATGGTCGATGCACGTGGCCATGGACGATCCGAAGGTCCCGAAGAAGGGTATGGTACCACCATCATGGCCAACGATCTGGCGGGCGTCATTACAGGCTTAAGACTGTCCAAGCCGATTGTGATGGGGCACTCAATGGGCGGGGCAACCACGTTGATGCTGGCTGCCACCTACCCTGATCTACCGGACAAGATTGTGATTGAAGATGCTGGCATGTTCAATCCACCCAAGCCCGATCCCAACAACCCCAATGCTGGACGGAATCGTATGGGAGGTTGGATTGTCGAGATCAAACGCAAAACCCGTGAGGAGATGATTGCAGGTTGTCGCATCAACTCACCAACTTGGCCCGAAGCAGAACTCGGTCCCTGGGCAGACTCCAAGTTACGTTTCAGCTTTCACGCCATGAGTCGCCCCATGTCCTATGTTGATTGGGAGAGCGAACTGCCTAAGATCAAATGCCCAGCACTCCTGCTCACCGCCGATACGGCACTCGGAGCCATCGTCACTGCCGACGGAGCAGCCACCATGCAGCGTTTGATCCCACAATTGCAGGTTGTCAACATTCCCGGCGCAGGGCATAATATTCGTCGTGAACAGCCGGAGAAATTTATGGAGACAGTGTTGGGGTTCGTGGGCAAGTAACAGCTAATAGACACGCTATTTAAACATTGCACAATCTGCCTCAGAATTTATACCTTGGAGATTTTGCAATGTTTAAGTGTCATCTCTATAAGCAACGCCAACATGACCGGCACCTCACGGTCAAGATGTATCGAAATTGAGCTTCCCTATACGCTTGTACAAGAAAGTGCCGGTCAAATTTCAGCGTTGCCTCGGTAAATCTAGGTGGAATGGCTCAGAAAAGCCGATACGTCAAATAAATAGCGCATCTTATCAACCTTCGCTTGCTCGTTCGTTTCCCAGTTCCGAGCAGACGACGTGCGAGTTCGCCTCGATGAGGTATGATACGCACCAGGATTTCCTCTTTACCTTCAATAGGTTGCCAATTTAGCTCATAACCAGGTTTGATACCAAAAAGCCGTCCGATTTCGGCTGGTATGGTTACC
Source organism: Caldilineaceae bacterium (assembly GCA_046328715.1). GTDB lineage: Bacteria > Chloroflexota > Anaerolineae > Caldilineales > Caldilineaceae > JAXLWB01. The sequence continues at coordinate 24,112 of JAXLWB010000018.1, forward strand.
CTATTTTTCTGAGTAATCGCTGTAATCATGAAACATATGTAATTAAGGTAAGGTTCTTTGTCAAGGTTTTTGCTTAGACCATTTTCGTCCTATGAAAGATATCTTCAAACTCGCCCATTTTTCCAAGCCGTATTGGAAGCCAGCAGTCGTAGCACTGATCCTGCTAACGACGCAGGTCTTTCTCGACCTCTCGATTCCCCGTCTCATCCAGCGCATTATCGATCAAGGGATTGGCCAGCAAAATCAATCCGTGGTCATCCAGACCGGAGTGATCATGATTGCTATCTCGATCCTGACCGTGTTTGTGGCGGTGGGGAACAATCTCACCTCGATCCAGGTGGGTGAAGGCGTGGCCCGTGATTTGCGTGATGCGCTCTTTGTCAAGATTCAATCGCTCTCCTTTGGCGACCTGGATCGCATGCGCACCGGGCAGTTGCTGGTCCGTCTTACCAGCGACACCGCCGCAGTGCAGCGTTATTTTCAGGTCAACTTGCGCATCGGCACACGCGCACCGATGATGATCATCGGCAGCATGTTGCTGATGTACACCACCAGCCCAACCCTGGCACTGACCTTGCTGCCACTTCTGCTGGTCACGACCGGTATCATGATCTTTTTTATCCAGCGGATGGAGCCACTCTACCGTTTGGTGCAAGAACGACTGGATGTCCTCAACACGGTTTTGCAAGAAAACATCGCAGGGGCACGCCTCGTCAAGGCCTTTGTGCGGGCCGATTCACAGGGTCAACGCTTTCTTGCTACCAACCAGGCCTTTACGGATAACTCAGTAGAGGTGATGCGTTTTATGGCGCTGATGATGCCGCTCCTCACCATCTGTGTCAATATCGGCATGGTGATCGTCGTCTGGCTCGGCGGGTTGAGCAATGTCAGTGGCGGGATGACGGTCGGGCAGATCGTCGCATTCACCAACTATTTGCTCAGCACGATGGGTCCGCTGCTGCTGATGACGATGCTTTCCAACACCTGGGCCAGCGGCACTGCTTCGGCACGGCGCGTCAATATGGTACTAGATACAGTGCCCGAAGTTCAACAAGTTGCTCAAGCCCAGAAGTTACCCAATCCCACAGCCGGGCAAGTAGTCTTTGAGAATGTCGCTTTTCACTATAACGGCAATCAGAGTGAGGCAGTATTGGATGGCATCAACCTCACGGCGAAAGCGGGCCAAACGGTGGCGATCCTGGGTGCGACGGGTGCTGGCAAGACCACGCTGGTCAATCTCGTGCCACGCTTCTACGATGTGTCGGATGGGCGGGTGTTGATCGATGGCAGGGATGTACGCCAACTGCAACAGGATTCACTCCTCGAACAGGTGGCGATTGTGCCGCAGGAGACGATCCTCTTCTCGGGCAGCGTGCGTGATAACATCCGTTACGGCGCACCTGAGGCGAGCGAAGAGCAAGTGGTGACAGCGGCCAAAGCGGCGCAGGCCCACGACTTTATTCTCAAACTTCCCCAAGGCTACGACACCCATGTCGAAGAGCGCGGAGTCAATCTTTCGGGTGGGCAAAAACAGCGTATCGCCATTGCTCGGGCGCTGCTTACACGGCCACGAATCTTGATTCTCGACGACAGCACCAGTGCCGTCGATGTTGAAACCGAGACCAAAATCCAGGACGCATTGGAAGAGCAAGCCGACAACCATACAACGTTGGTCGTCGCACAGCGCATCAGCACCGTGCTCAAAGCCGACAAGATCATTGTCCTCGAACATGGTCGCATTGCCGCCGAAGGGACACATCGTGAACTGATGGAACGCAGCCCCATCTATCAGGAAATCTATGCAAGTCAGTTGGGAGAAGGAATACGCGAGCAGAGATTGGAGATGGCGTAATCTCTTTGACAATTGCGAGTGGCGAATTGCGAAAAACCTGCCACCTGCAACTTGCCACCTGCTATTTTCATCCTTCGTTGTGCACATTTGCCTGGACGTTTAGACTCATTTTACATTTGGGACACATTTCATGACTCAAACACTAAATCAACGTGATTCATCCTCTACTGCCCGTTCGGCGATGCAAGGTCGGCATCCGTCGATGATTGGTCGTGTCGAGAAGGCACAGAACGCACGTTATGCCATGACCCGTTTGGTGGAATATTTGAAACCTTTCCGTAGCGGGCTACTCTTTGTCTTTGTCTGCGTGGTGCTCTATACCTTGCTGGGCCTCTTAGGACCCTACTTGATCGGTGTGGCCATCGATCAATACATCGTCCCCAAACGGTTGAATATGTTGCCTTTCATTGCCCTGGTGATGTTGGGAACCTATATTCTCAACAACCTCTTTCAAGCGATTGCCGGGCGTAGGATGGCCACGATTTCCCAACAGGCGCTGCAACAGTTGCGCCAGGATCTTTTTGCCCACCTCCAGAGTTTGCCCATGCAGTTTTTCGACCGTAACCCCGCCGGGCAACTGATGAGCCGCCTGACCAATGACACCGACGCCATCAATCAGGCAGTATCGCAGAATGTCACCACGTTGATTGCCAGCACCTTGTCGATGGTCGGCATCCTAGTCACCATGTTTGCACTCGACGTTTGGCTGGCGCTGGCATCGTTGTTAGTCGTCCCAATTATGTTTTGGTTTACCCAATTCGTTGCCAAGTATACGCGACGCGGCTTTCGTGAGTTGCAGAAACAGATGGGCGAACTCAATGCTGTCATGGAAGAGGCGATCAGCGGACAAAAGGTGATCAAAGCCTTTGGGCGCAACGAATCGGTGCTGACAGACTTTCGTAAGCACAACGAGGCAGTCTACAAGGCTGGGATCACGGCCAACAGCTACGCGCTGCTGCTGATGCCACTGACCACGGTGCTGGGCAACTTCTTTATCATTGTGCTGGTTGCACTGGGCGGCTGGTTGGCACTGCGCGGTCTGGTGACGGTTGGCGTCATCACGACCTTTATCATCTATGCCCAGAATTTCGTCAACCCGCTGCGCCAGTTGGCGAACATGTATAACGCCATTCAAGGGGCGCTGGCCGGTGCCGAACGTGTTTTTGAAGTGATCGACACTCCCTCGGAAGTGGATGACGCCAAGGCACAAGGTCGCAAGCAGGCGATTCAGGGCGACGTCCTCTTTGAGCATGTGCAATTCGCCTACGACCCGGGCACACCGATTATCAAAGAGATGTCCTTTGAGGCGAAACCGGGGCAGACCTTTGCGCTGGTGGGTCCCACCGGGGCGGGCAAGACAACAATTATCAATCTGCTCAACCGCTTTTACGAGATCAATCATGGTGACATCAAAATCGACGGCGTGGACATTCGCCAGATGAAGAAGGCCGATCTTCGCCAGCAGTTGGGATTGGTGTTGCAAGACACCTTTCTCTTCTCCGACACGGTGATGGAGAATATCCGCTTTGGTCGCCTCAATGCCACGGATGAAGAGTGTATCCATGCCGCAGAATTGGCGGACGCCGATCACTTTATCCGCCAGTTGCCGCAGGGGTATCAAACGCAACTCTCCGAGCGGGCCAGCAATCTGAGCCAGGGGCAGCGCCAGTTGCTGGCCATCGCCCGCGCCATCCTCGCCGACCCGCGCATTCTGATCTTGGACGAAGCGACCAGCAGTGTCGATACCCGCACCGAAGCGCGCATTCAAAAGTCGTTGCTGCGGCTAATGGAAGGGCGCACCAGCTTTGTCATTGCCCACCGCCTCAGCACCATTCGCGACGCCGACCAGGTGTTGGTGATCAACGGCGGCGAAATTGTCGAACGGGGCACCCATGATGAGTTGCTGGCGAAGCGTGGCTTCTATCATCATCTCTACATGAGCCAGTTTAAGGGGCAGGCAATTTAGCAGAAAATGACTGTCATGGACAAACCAAACCAGATATGACCAAGAAGACTTGGTAAGTTACAGTAAGTAAAGAATGGACACAATGATGGTGGCTGAAACACACCGGGTAAGACCTTCCCTCTTTCAACTTTTACGCATTTGGTTTTTGATTGGCCTCCAATCGTTTGGCGGCGGAACTGCAACCCTCTTTCTGATCCGACGAGCAGCAGTCGAGCAATATGGTTGGCTTTCGCCCGAGGATTTTACCCGAGATTGGGCGCTCGTCCAGGCGGCACCGGGCATTAACCTGTTGGGAATCACTATCTTGGTGGGCCGTCGTGTGGCTGGCATGGTCGGTGCCTTGGTCTCTTTGTTGGGGCTGATGCTGCCGAGTGTTAGCATCACGATTCTCATGACCGCACTCTACGCCGATCTGCGCAACAGCCCAGTGATCCAGGCAGCACTGCATGGCGTTGTCCCAGCCACCATAGGATTGGGTCTGCTGCTCACCATCAACATGGCAAGCCCGTTGCTAAAGGCAAGCAAACGCGAAAGCACACTCAACCTGATCGTTGGCATTGTGATTCTCGTCGGCAGTGGTCTGGCTGTGATCGTCTGGCAGTTGCCGGTGATCCTTGTCCTATGCAGCGCCGGAGCGCTCGGTGGTCTCGCCATGTGGTATCACGAGACAAAGCAGAAAAGTGGCAAAGTGGCAGAGTAGGAAAGTGTACATCTGCGCTTCGCCCACCACTGTCTCTAGTTCACAACTCACCATTCGCAACTCGCAATTCCTATGATCAACCCATTTATCTACTTCTGGACCTTATTCAAAGCTTCGCTTTTTTCCACAGGCGGCACCGGCAATCTTCCCAGCATCCACGCTGATTTTCTTGCTCGCGGCTGGGCAACCGACCGCAACTTTGCCGAGGCGCTGGCGATCGGGCAGATCAGCCCCGGCCCGACTGGGCTGTGGGTGATATGCTTTGGCTATCTCACCGACAATCTGCGCGGGGCACTATTGGCGACGCTGGCCATCAGTTTGCCTCCCTTTGTTGTCCTGGCCGTCGATGCGCTTCATCGTCGTGTGGGCGACCATCCGCTGATGAAAGGTTTTGTTCATGGCTTGGGGCTAGCAGTGTCGGGATTGTTTCTGGTGGTAGTGGTTCGTTTGCTCAACGAGACGGGGATTGAGCTTCGCAGCATGCTGATTGTATTAGCCAGCATTGCCCTGGCGTTGACTAAGCGCGTCCCCGTACCCCTCTTGTTAGGCCTGGCAGGAGTTGCCGGGACGTTCATTTACTCAAATTAGCATCGTTTTCTCATTGTCACCCGTGATTCACTAATCGCCTATGATAAAGGTGAGTTCCTCAAACCTCGCCCCTCCAAGTCAATCAAAAGGCCCACCCATGACTCAAGAATCAATCTACCTTCTTGTACGCGCTGATGACATCGGCTTCTGCCACGCCTCAAATCTGGCCTGTATCGACGTCTTTACCCACGGCATATGCCGCTCAGTGGAACTAATGGCACCCTGTCCCTGGTTTCCCGAAGCGGTGAAGTTGCTCAAGGCGCACCCCAACTATGATGTCGGCGTTCATCTCACTATGACCAGCGAGTGGGAGAACATGAAATGGCGTCCCGTCTCGGATGCTAAGAGCATTGTCAACGAAGATGGTTATTTCCATCGCACCTACCGCAAAAACGACCACTATCCTGATGAGATCGTCTTCGAGGCAACAGAGTGGCGCCCCGAAGATATCGAGAAAGAGGTGCGTGCCCAGATCGAACTGGTGCGCAAACATATTACTTGGGCGAGCCACCTAACCACACACATGGGTGGATTGCGCGACAATCCCAACTTTCAAGGAGTCGTCGAGCGGCTGGTGGATGAATATGACCTGCGCGTCGATCTGACCGCCAATGGCTTTGAACGGTGGCGTGGCTTTGGTGAAAAAAGTCAAGCCTTGTCGCCAGCAGAGAAGGTACAAACCCTGCGCCAAAATCTGGAGACGCTCACGCCAGGTCGCTGGATCTTTGTCGATCATCCCGCCTATGATATGCCGGAAAGTCGGGCAATCTATCATGTCGGCTACGAAAATGTGGCAGTTGATCGCCAAGGTGTCGTTGAAGCGTGGACCGATGCTGAGGTATTGGAGATTATCGCCCGCCGCAACATTCAGTTGGTTAGTTATGGCGATGTGAAGGCGGGTCGCGTTCAGTAAACAATGGTTGGTCAATTCTCTACCTACAACGAAAAACCACTCCACGCTGCACTCAAACGTTGGTACGCTGACCCAGAGGATCAATTTGAGCAGCCGGTTGGACGCTATGTAATCGATCTCGTCCAGCCGCATCAATTGGTCGAGATTCAGACGCGCAGTTTTGCTTCGATGAAGGGGAAACTGGTGGAATTGCTGGAAACATATCCGGTGCGTCTGGTTCATCCGATTGCGCAGGAACGCTGGATCGTCAAGTTGGCTGCTGATGGTGTCACCCCGCAAAGTAGGCGCAAATCACCCAAGCGAGGCTCGCTATACGATCTTTTTGCTGAATTGGTCAGCTTTCCGAGCTTGATCAACCATCCCAATTTTTCCCTGGAAGTATTACTAATTCGTGAAGAGGAAGTGCGTCGTCAAGAGGCGGGACGTGCCTGGCGGCGAGGCGGCTGGGTGACAGAGGAACGGCGACTTCTCGAAGTGGTCGAATGGCGCGTTTTCCATAATGCCAACGATCTGGTTGCACTACTGCCCACAACCATGGTTGAACCATTCACCTCCGCCGAGTTGGCACAGGCACTCGGCTTACAGCGGCGGCTGGCACAACAGATGCTCTACTGCTTGCGCCAGGTGGATGGATTAATTGAGATGCCGAAGCGGGGGCGGGCGAGGCAATATACAAAATTGACGTAATTACATCGCAAATTTGGTATTTCGGCAGTACAAGGATCTGGCATTCTGAGCGAGGGCAGTTTCGAACGAAGTATCTTGCGGAGTAGATAGGCCAGGATTCTTCGTCGCAAACAGCCACTCTTCAGAATGACAATTATCAAAGAACATTATTTACCTTGTAGTGACTAGCCAGATTCGGCTTGATTATTTTGCCACCACATGCTCCGCCGTCGCCTTGATATGTTTCTTGAGATAAACCGTGAAGGGCGTGCCTCCCGTCCCCACATCGCCTTGACCAGCACCTTGGGCGGGCTTGATGATGTAGAGCGCAGCATATTCAATGTGCAACTTGCGGAATTGATGCAGCTTTTCAATGCAGTGATTGTACAGGTTACGCAGCGAAGGATGCGAAGTACTGTGGCTCAAGACATAGTTCCGCACCGAAGGTCCCTGCTCGACAGTCTCGATCACGGCACGATCTTGACTTGGCATATAGTTGCGCATGTCGAGCAGATAGGCTCGCATCTCGTCAAATTCGTGTTCGATGCCGAGCAGGGCGTCGAAGGCATAGATGACGCTGCTCTGCGCACCGGTTTCGCCACGCAGTTGTTGTGGACGTTCCCCATAACGTTCCACCCCTTCGTAGATCATGCCCTCTGGCAGCAGCGGGTTGCCATACCAGCCAAACATGTACGGTCGCACTCGGTGATAGTAGATGTATGGATCGCAACGTTCAGTCATGCGCAGTAGGATGTCGTGCATGGTTTGCAAGGTAGCAGCAACTTCGCTTAAACACTGCTCCAGACATTGGGGATCGTCGCGAAGCACGGCGGCTTGGGCAGGTTGGAGGGCTTGCAGGCCACGGCTGGCTTCGGCCTCAATGTTGATATGAATCGTGGCAAACCACTCCTCGTCCATACCACCCAGGAAGTTCTGAATCAAGGTCAAGTTGTCGACGGCAACCGGGCCATTCGGGTCAATGCGCCGCCAGTTGTACATCACCTGCGAGGCATAGGTCAATATGGGCGGGCGCTGTAGCTGATCGGCCACAGCCACCCAAGCGCGAGCAAGATTGGCAGGCAGGCGGGTCGCTACCGGTTGGTTGGGAGCAAAAACATAGAGATTGCCCATGTAGGACAGCATCGATAGGGCCCGTTCCTGTTGCGGAGCAGTGGCTAATTGTTCAGCCGGAAAAGAAGGCAACTGTTCGATAGCGGGTCGGATATGTCGCGTGATCGCCAATTTAGAGAGTTCGCCTGCGACCGCCTGCCACTCGGCGAAGGCAGGCGGCAGATGGATGAGCGGGTCTTCGACTGGGAGAAAGCCACGAGTAAGTGTGCGCATAAGATGCCCCCTTGCAGCATAAAAGATGAAGCAGGATGCGGAGTTCGTTCCGCATCCTGCTCATTATACTGCGAAGGGGAGGAGTTGGGGATTTGTTGAAAGGGACAGATCAAGCTTGAAGCATTAGCATATGATGTTCAGAGCCGTTAGCGTCAGCGTACGTCCCCCTTACTCACGTGCGGGGTTCTGATGTGCGGTTCAGAGCCGTTAGCGTTAGCGTACGGTCCTGATGTTTGAACTGCTACTGGCTAGCCTCAAAAGCACCTATATCACAGCCTGCCCCTTGAGGACGGGCTACGTTGCGCTGATCAACAGGGGTACAGAAGGCATTATTCGCGCTATCGATGGCCTTACTGCTGGGCAACAGGGCATGGGTTGGCGTGGTGCCACCGTTGAGTTGCAGCAACCCCAGCAGCGGATTCGTGCTGGAAATATTGGCCGTCGGCACCACGAACGGACAACTGCTATCGCCGATCAGGTTGCCCTCGCCCTTTAACAGAATCGTAGGCGACACCAGGTCACAAGCTGGCGCGGTATTGTCAGCGATGATGCTGTTATGCAAGAGCACCGTTGCGTTGGGATCGCCAACCCGAATGCCGTTGCCGTCATTGTTGGTCACGGTGGTATGTTGGAGTACAATCGGTTCTTCAATTTGGATGCCGGCCGCGCTAGGGGCGCTGTTACCGCTGACTGTGCTGTTGACCAACATGAGATTTGTGCCCACCAGCACCGAGCCAATGCCCCCTCCGATCAGTGTCGCGCTATTGCCAGCAATGGTCGATTGTTCGATCACAATCGGTTTGTCGCCACCGGCCATGATCCCGCCACCCCAGCCCGTATTCGCAACATTCGGTTGACCAACGCGGTTTCCAATGATGGTTGATGAGCGAATTGTGGCGCGACCGTTGGCCGTAATACCACCACCCATGTACTTGGCAAAGTTGTTCTGTATCAGCACCCGCACGAGCGTTACTTCGGTGTCGCGCCCAAATTGTAAAGCACCGCCGTTGTTCGCCACATTGTCGAGCAAGGCGCTGTCGGTGACTGTCAGATGCGAAGCGCTTTCTATCACAATGCCGCCGCCCGCCGAGAAGGGTACGCTCCCGTTGCGGATGGTCACGTTTTCCAATGCCGCCTGCGTATTGTCGCTCTTCACAATATGGATGACACGATCCAAGGCACCGCCATCGATAATCGGCTGTGTTTGGCCCCGTCCGATGAGGGTCAGATCACCGGTAATGTCGAGATCGCCGGTACGGCTTGCGTCCTCATCCTGACCAGGAAGAGCGAGGCGATAGGTACCGCTCGGCAACCAAACGGTCTGTGCGCCGGGCAGGGCGTTGGCCTCCATGATTGCCGCTCGCAGCGTACATTGCAGCACCTTATCATTCGGATCAGCGTCGCAAACGCCGTTGCCTGGTAGCGCATCGACGGCGTCTTCGCTGCGATTGACGATGATGGTGTTAGGGTCCTGCGCCAGGGCAGTACCTCCCGTCAGTGCCAGGGCAGCGACAAACAGTAGCACGAGTAAGCAGCGGTTGATCGTATAGCGTTGGTTGATTAAGTGATGCATATTGATTTTCTCCAGTTACTATCGCTTATTAAACAAACAGGTCAATCTTCCCTCGTTGATGGATGATTGTGCTTCATTCAATTCCATTGTGACTTACTTTCTACGTATTCCCCTGGCAAATCAGCCAACGTAGTCGCAACCATCAGATCGCCACCACACCAAGGACAGGCAGGTGTCAGCCCAGCGATGCGATAGGAACCATCGCTGGCACTGCACACCCGCCACAGTTGATCATGAGCAGAGAGGATTTCCACAGTCCAAAGACCGCTGGTGCAGCTTGGACTTGCACACTGATACACTGGCAGACCAGACTGACCTTCTTTCTCATCGTGCACAGTTACGACTGTAGCGAAATTGATGTTTGACATGGTTTTCTCCTATTTCTGTAAAACAGCCGCCGTCGGCGTAATGTTCATCAGCGGATCAGCGTGACGGTGGAGCAATTTCCAGCCGCCCTCTTCGTAGCGGTAAAGTTGGGTGACGCGCAGCACCATCGATGCAGGCGAAGTCTGGTCGATCAGACGGACCTTGCTGCGTTCCAGCGCCACGCTATAGGCCAGGTTGCCGCTGACGTTGGTGACCAGATACTCGATCTCTAGCTCGCCTTCCACAAAGCGTGCTGCTGCCCAACTATATTTGGTATCGAGCCGCATCCATCCCTGCTCAAAGCCACCCCAGCCACCAAAGATTGTGGCGTCGTCGGCATGTGAACAGAGTGCTTTCCATAGGCTGGTGTCGCCATTGAGAACGCGGCAAGTTGCAGCGTCCATTTGTTTCAAGAACTGGTGAAAGCCGGCTTCGGTAGGTTGGGTTTGCATCGTTTTTCTCCTTTATGGAAATAGCTATCCGTCCTTCGATACTTCATCACTGTTTTGTTCCCCACACCTGAAAGATGCGTGGCAAACTTGTCAGGGTGTCTGGCCGCGCTTCAAAGGCGGCCAGATCCGTTACCAATTGCTCAAATTCGCTGGCTGTGGCTAGCCCTTCGGTCAGCACTGCATCGGCGACACGGCGCAGCGTGAGTGACAGCATGGTCTTACCATTGCCGTGGAGAAAGACCGGCTGTACCAAGTTCACATCCACCTCCTTTAATCCGGCAGCGTACAACAATCCTGGCAATTTGGGGCCGATCTCCGGATCACCTCCTTTGCGGCGGGCCACCGTGCGGTAGAGTTGCACCGCCGCATCGAAGAGTGGGAATGCTGGATAACAAAAGCGTCCACTCATCTCCACATCCTCGACGATGAGCACGCCACCCGGCTTAAGCATCTGCACCAGTTTGCGCAACGCCCGCAATGGGTCGGACAAATGGGTCAACAAAAAGCGAACGTACACACGATCAAAGCTCGGTTCGGGCTGTAGCTCATAGACATTGGCGACTTGATAACTCACTTGATCCAGCCCAGCAGCGTGGGCATCGGCAGTGGCCAAACGCACAATTTCGCCATCAAAATCCACACCGACGACCCTTCCACCGGGTCCAACGTGCTGAGCCAGTAACCGGGTAACGTCACCGCCACCACTACCCATATCCAGACAAGCCGTGCCCGGGGCGATACCGACCCGCTCGAACAAAGCCTGCGTCGTCGGTTCCAGGGCCTGAGCCAGCACATTCAGGCGTACTTTCCCAGCCTGACCACCTTCGATTACATAAGAATGACTATAGGTTGACATGTTGATTTCCCCTACTACTTCCGCCGAACTCATGCTAAAATGACTGTATGAAGCAATTGCCTGTGATCTACCGGCCATTCCGCCTACCCGGCTCTGATTGTTGCGATGATGACGCCTGCCAACGTTTACACTTGGCAACTTCGTCACATCGAACATCTACCCTGGTCTTTTCTATGGAGTGTCCACATGAATCACAAAATTGCCGACGGTTGGGCCGTGCTGGCCCTGATCGCCGCTGCCGCTTGTTGGGGCGTTGCTACCGTCATAACCAAAAGTATTCTCACGAGTATTCCACCCATCACCCTCTTGGTGATGCAACTGTTTGTTAGCGTTCTTCTGCTTTGGTTGCTCGTTTACCTGAGCAATCATGTCCCTGAGAAGCACAGCCACCTTTTGCCACTTGGCCTGCTCGGTTGGCTCAACCCCGGCATCTCCTATACACTCAGTCTGATTGGCATGACTACAACCACAGCCAGCGTCTCCACCCTCCTGTGGGCGACCGAGCCGGTCCTCATTCTTGTGTTGGCCTGGCTGTTGTTGGGCGAGCAACTTACACCAAAACTGATTGCTTTCTCCGCCATCGCCCTCGGAGGTGTGATTCTGATTGGTGGGTCCACGCTGCTTGGCCCGACTGGTGGCAATGTCCATGGAAGCAGTCTCATTCTGCTTGGTGTGTTATGTTGTGCCTTCTATACCGTCTTGGCCCGCCGTTTTGCATCATACTGTAGCCCGCTCTTCGCTGTTGCCCTCCAACAGAGTTTTGCCTTGGGTTGGGCGCTGGCAATCTGGCCCTTTGAATTGCACGTCACCGGTAGCGAGGCATTTCTTCACTTGTCGACGGCGGATTGGCTACGGGCAGGTGCATCCGGCCTCTTGTATTATGCGCTGGCCTTCTGGTTCTACCTTAGCGGCCTGTCCCGGGTCAGTGCTACTGTTGCCGGTGCCTGTATCAACCTCATCCCAGTCTTTGGGGTGAGTGGCGCCTTCTTGTTTTTGCAAGAGCGCTTGACGACAAGCCAGTGGTTGGGCGCTGGTGCAATTCTGCTGGCAGTCTTTGCCATCTTCTTTTTGCCAGGGAGAGAGGCGACATCAACGAATCTCAAAAAATCGAGTCCGAGCAAGATTGAACCGCTATAACTTTATGGGTCACCGGCAATCTCGACTGTGATTTCGTCATGATTGAACTGCTTTGTCCGTTGCTATCTGCCTTCAGTTGACGACGCTGGCAGAGAACGTAGGTAGCGGTAGATCGCCCCCAACTCGTCATCGGTCTGTTGTGACAAAACCCACCAGGGTATGGCACTCTAGAGCGCTGTCCCATCGGGTCGACGACCTGTGCGCAGAGTATTGATGAACTCTGCACGGATCGCCCGTACCCAGTCAGTATCGCTGTAACTGCCGCCCACTCCGCCCACACCCTGGGTTAGGTTGCTCGCTACGAGCAGGAAAGGTGGTGCGTCCGCAAAAGTATGACCGGAGAGATACCGCACCATGACAGTCGGTGCAGCCAGTGATGGCAGTAGCCAGATGCTGACCACAGGCAAGGCTGGCGGCGTCGCTTGGGATCGTTGGCGGCTGTACTATAAGGTCATAGCGACGATTGAGACGCCCACTGCTGACCCGTAGATGACGGCGAAGGCCAGCACAAGAAGACCGAGCAAACCAACCAGGATGATCCCACGCAGACGCTTTTGGCGTCTGCGCTTGGTCTCCGGTGTGCGCTGACCAACTTCTGCCGGCCACGTGAAGGGTTGTGTTGCCATACGTTACTCCTTATCTATGTTGCTTATGCATGAAGGAGACTGATGGTGGTATGCACCGTCTCCCAGATGTTGAAGCGCTGCAAAATGGCGAAGTTCAGTGTGTCGCCACCGATGAGCTGGCCGAGTGGGTTATTCGCTCGCGTGGTCAACGTCAACTGAGACTCGCTAAAGGTCGCTGCCGGCACCACTGAATTCATCTTGAGCAGACGATTGCCCGCCTTGGCCCACCAATTGCCGTTGAAGGTGACAGGCTGGCTGGGTTCGCTCATCTTCCCGGCCAGGCTGAAGGGTGGCTGTGCTGGTGCCGGTAGCGTGATCTCGGTCGAGCCAGCTTTGCCGCCCAGGGTCACGCTGTAGCCCATCTCTGGTACATGCTGGCTAGCAAGGCCCATGTTTTGCAGGCTACGTACCAAGGTGAGATGGGTGGTAAAGTGCCAAAGCGTAAACATATTGAGCTCACCTGTGCTATCCGGCGGCAGAACCATCAGTCCAATTTGCGCAAACGCCCCGCGGATCGCTTCGCCGCTATTGACTGCCATGCCCTGGCAACGGGCCGCCAACACGACCAAGGGAGTAACTGGTTCGCCATTGTTGGCCAACTTGAAGGGTGCAGGCAGCAAACGTTGCGCCCGTTCGCTGCTCACCAGACCGACGCCCACGCTTTCGACGCCATCGGTCAACTCAACTGTGAAGTCCTGCGCTAATGAGACTTTGCTTTGGGCTGCCATCTCCAGCATGATGATTTGGCTTGTCATTTCCTTTTACTTTTGAATGTTCATCTAAAAACAGTCCTAAACTCATTGTGAAGCTACGATCAAAGGCAACAGCAGGCGGAACGGTCCCACGGCGAGGGTTCCCGCATCGTTGGGGCCTTGCTGGGTTCCATCATCACTGTTGGCCAAGAGGGTAACAGTGTAGACCCGATTCGCCGCAGCATCCTTCAAGCTCACCGCCAGGGTCAGCGACACCTCTTTACCGTCAGGGCCGCTGCCTTGCACATGGCTTTGCGCCAAATCTAATGTGGCCAGGTCGCTTTCCAACAGGGTTAATTCCCCCGGCATTCCCACACCGGCGAGCGAACCATCACTGTTGTAGAGCGCCAGACCATTAGTCGTTGAGATGCCAGCGGTTTCAGTGACACCCTCGGTAAAGCGCACCCAGAGCGGCATCTCTTCTTCATGGCGCAGTTGCACATCAACTTGGTTGAGGTCACGCCAACGCGTTGGGTGCGTCCAGGTCAACGTCAGCGTGACCGTCTCGCTTTTGCTGATGCTGGATGAGGTAGGCGTGAAGGCAAAGGAACCCACGCCGAGACCATTGAACTCGAAGGCACCGATATCGAACCGATTGCCGCCGGGTCGGAACTCGGCAAAACGGAATGCACCGCGCTGATCGAACGCAATTGGTGCAAATGAAACGCCACCATCGATGGCTGGGCTGCCTTCCAGCAAGGCGTGGGTGCGGGTTGGGCCGCCGTTGAAGGCCAGCGGGCCAAGCTTGGCGCTTGTGTTGTTTTTGCTGCCGTCGCTCGGGTTGAAGCCACATAACGAATCACTCGAAAGATTGAAGGTGCTCTGCTCGAAATGGGAGACAGAACAGTTGCCGCCGAGGTTGTTGGCAAAAATAACGTTGGTGGCTTCGACTGTGCTGATAAAGTCTGCCGAGATACCACCGCCGTTGAAAAAGGGTACGCTGTTACCGGCAATGGTCGTAGCCCGCAGGAGCATCGGCTTGTCGAACGGCAACTGTTCGGCGCGGAGGCCGCCGCCAAAACGTGAACTGCGATTGGCGCTGATGGTTGAGTTATCGATCAGTGCCTTACCTTCGTTTCTACCGGTGATGAACACGCCGCCGCCATCGTTTTGCGCACTGTTGCCAACGATCAGGCTGCGCTCGATGCGCATTGGGGTGGCAGGAATAAATTCGGGTGCTAGGGTAATACCACCACCGTCACGCGCACTGGTATTGTTCTGAACCGTCGAGTCGCGCAGCGTAAAGACATTGTTAATCGAGAAAATACCGCCGCCGCCATCGGCAATCAGACCCGTATCACCAGCCGTTGCGCTGTTGTCCATAATCGTCGAGCGCAAGATGGTCGATGTACCCCCAAAGATGGCGATTCCACCGCCGCGCGCCGCTGTGTTGCTACGGATCGTGCTGTCGAGCAACGTGAATGTTCCAAAGGCGCGGACGCCACCTCCGTCGAACTCGGTAGAAAGGCCCGTCGTTGTCGGCAGTGCGCCGCCGCTGATGATCAACCCTTGCAGCGTCGACTTTGAACTGCGGGCGTCAAAGACACGATCATTCAGGCCACTTGCATCAACAATGGTTCGATTTCTGCCACCGCCGACAGTACCGATAATGGTTATTTTGCCAAGTAGATCAAGGTCACCTCTTAGCGCTTGGTCTTCATTTGCCCCTGGAATGGTTAAGCGGTAGAGCACTGGCTGCAAGCGGATGATATGCTCGCCAGGAGTGACGTTGGCCTGCATCACCGCCGCCCGCAGGGTACACTGTACCGCTGGCCCTGGATCGGCGTCGCAGATGTCGTCCACGAGATCGGCATCCGCCCGATCTTCGGTGCTGTTCACTATGATTTCCGTAACGGTCTGGGCATGGACAACAGCAGTGTTTGCAGGTAATAACACGGCGATGATAAGCATCAGCAATAAGCCACGCCATTGCATAAAGGGTAATTGATTCATACAAATTGATTCCTTGTTGAACAGTTCATGATGCACAAAGAGATCGAGAGAGATCAACGCAAGGACGCAAAGGTGCAAAGTCGCAAGGCGTACTTTTGCTGATTCGCTTTTGCCTGCTTTACTTCTTTGCCCTTTTGCGTCCTTGCGACTTTGCGTTGAAACAGTTGCTGAGTCAGTCGCAGACCAGGCTGTACAGCTCCTGGATCGTGCGCTTGGGTTTGACACCCGGCGGGAGATTCGGCGCAATGTGTTTGGCGAAAAACTCGGTTGCCGCCGCTTTTGATTCCCACACTTCGAGGCTCTTCCAGCCACCTTCCACAGGGTACGCAGCGTGCATGATGAACCCTGGTGCCTGTTTGATCAGCGGCTCGACCATCGCCAGCACACCGTCATATCCTTCCTGAGTTTGATTAGGGGCATCGGCCATAATGAGAATTGCCATGATGTTTTTATCCTTTCTGCTGGCCTGGGCCGGTACGTTGAATGTATTGGACCATCGTGTTCCTTGAAGTTGTGACTGCTTACTTCTGATGGCTGTAGGATAGGCGAGGCGGGTCGACAAACTATCGACAAAGCTGTCGACAGCGTAGACTACGCCGCGATCTGCCACCAGCCGTGCCAATCGGCTGCCGAGCCTCCAGCCCAGCCAGCACTCCAGACAAGGCCATCGAGCCCGACGACGAAAATATCCATTACATCTTTGCTGCGTGAGACCACCGTCACCGGTGCGCCAGGCTGGGCACGTCCGCCATTGATCTCCCACCAGCCACGCCAACCATCGGTAAAAGCTGGCTCCCAGGCTGCCGTGCGGATCACGCCATTGACATCGGTGACAAAGAGGTCCAGTTTATCTTTGCTACGCGAAACCACGTTGACCGCAGACTGCGCTGGCACACGAACATCGGCAATGGGAAACCAGCCGTACCACTCGTTGGTAGCTGAGGGTTCCCAAGCCGCCGACCAGACCCGGTTATCGGTTCCGACCACGAAGATGTCCAGCTTGTCCTTGCTGCGTGAGACCGCCGTAACCGGTGCCCCTGGTGCCGCACGTCCACCCTTAATCTCCCACCAGCCATGCCAACCGTCAGTGAAGCTCGGCTCCCAGGCTGCGCTGCGAACTTTGCCGTTGACATCGACCACAAAGAGATCGATGACATCGGTGCTGCGGGAGACGGCGTGAATGTAGGCACCATTCGGCACCTTGACATCACCGATGGGCCGCCAGTCAGTCCAGCCAACGGTGGAGGCGGGTTCCCAAGCCGATGTGTAGATCCGCCCATCGGCACCCGCCACAAAGATATCCAACTTGTCTTTGCTGCGCGACACACCTGTGATGCGACCGCCGGGTGACCTGGCGGCCCGCACATCCCACCAGCCATGCCAACCATCGGTGGAGGCCGGTTCCCAGGCCGCGGTGTAGACAATCTGCTCGTAGCCGATGACGAAGAGGTCCAATTTATCTTTGCTGCGCGAGATCACATGAAGCGGAGCGCCCGCACCCGCCCGTCCGCCGTTGATCTCACGCCAACCTTGCCAGCCGTTACTAAAGGCCGGTTCCCACGAAGCCGTGCGGATCTTGCCATCCACGTCAGTGACGAAGAGATCGAGTTTATCCTTGCTGCGCGAGATGGCCGCCACATGGGCCCAGCCTGGCACTACGGCGCGTGATGGCAACCATTCCTTAGTTGCCTGTTCATAGATATCGCCCAAGCGTTTGCCACCGGCAAAAACGTTGACGCCATCAATCAAATCAAACACTCCATCCGGTTCGCGCCCAGACATGACACCGACCAACCACCAGGCACCATTGACGACATCCAACAGCGGCCCACCAGACCAGCCCGGGGCGAAGTTTTGGTCACCGGGGAAGAAGGTGTCATAGTTGTAATCGTCCGTCTCGATCTCTTTGCTGCTGTAGCTGTCGTCGTCCACGTCGGAAATATCAATGCCCGGAAAGCGAATCGGCTCCGCACCGCCCATGCCGAGGGGATAGCCGACACTGGTCCAGCGATAGTCATCGTAGAAGTCACGACCGCCATAATGAACCGTGATGTAGCCCCAGGTATCGCCCAGCCGTTTGGTGAGTTCGCAGATGACAAAGTCCCAGCCGACTACCTGATTGTCATTGGCGTGGTCGCCGTTGGGTTTGCCAGTGAGCATCAGACCGGTCAGATAGGCGCTGGTGTGCGTACCACCGCTCGGATCTTTGGGGCGTGGGCCATTTTTGTAGCCCGGCACAAACTTGAAGAGCCAATCACTTGGTGGGCGCACAGAGAAGATATGGCTGGCCGTGACAATCATGTTGGGGCCAACCAGCGTGGCTGTGCCAGCCAGTTGAAAATCATTGGTGCCTTTCGGGGCTGCCTCCAACCGGCCGATACAAGACCACGGGTATTGCAGCAGCTCGGCATCGGGAATGACGGAATAGTCGACGCCGCGCGCAACCGCCTCAATGGGAACAGCATCTTTGCTTGAGCCGTCCATTTTTGGGATGGTGACGCCATCAGAATGGCCGTGCGCCTCCCCGTTATGTTCTTTGCCCGAAGTCGAAGCAACCTGAATCGAGTTCATCGGCTGTTCTACACGAGGTGCAAAGTTCTCTGCAGCTAGAATCTGTTCAATAAGTCTACGAGTTGTCATAAGAGTTTTCCTTTCTGCCGAACTGAGCCGACAGGGGTCATTTGAATTTTTGTACATGGCGTGATTGATGCGTAACAGTTTTGGAGGGGTGAGGGATGAGATTCAAGAATGCGGATCGCATGTCTGGTCACGCGCCCATCCTTCAATTGCATCCATCGGCAGGCTGGTGTTTGGCAGAACATCAGCCTGGGGGACAATCAGTATTAGGTCTTTCCAAGATTGCTGAACGAGTGCAATCGTCGCTTGCTCCATGTTTTTCTCCGTTTTAGCCACATCGGCTACTAACTCACTGAACCTGAAACGGCATCATCATGCCAAGCTGGCTGTGCGACTTGCCGCTGGCTGGGTCGGGGACGTGGCAGATAGCGATGTAGTTGCCGGATGTCAGGTCGAGATGTACCCAGCCACTTGCCCCTGGCTCAATCGCTTGAAAGCCACCAGCGTCGACGTAAGGGGGAGCGCCGTGCGGTGAATCCATAAAGGACATCAGATCCTCCATCGTCTTATCTTGGTTGAGCTTGATCAGTGTGATCTCATGCGGTTGGGTTCCTGCATTGTCGATCTTCCAGGTTTGCTTACCGGCCGCCATGGTTTGGGGCAAGGCGAAGGAGAAGTCCATCAGCTTGACTGTGCCATCGGCAAGGGGTTCCGGCTGATTGGCAGGCGCTGTACCTGTGACCGTGAAGGCGGCAATCATGCCGTGCGCCAGATGAGGAACCCCCTGGGCATCGGGCAGAAAGCAGACTAAGACATAGTTGCCGGCTTCTAACTTGACTGTGACGCGCTGTTGGTTGCCGGGCGCTGTGGGGCCAGGACCGCCCGGAAAGCCCTTGAGCAGGGCAAAGATCGCGTCCTCACTTTGGGCGAGGGCGGCAATCACTTGATCCGTGGTTACGCCGTCCTTCAACTGAAGGATCTGCACATGATGGGTCTCATGGCCGGCATTTTCATGCAGAATGGTGACCAGACCTGCCAGTACCTCGGTTGGCGCCTCAAAGCTGTAGTCGCTGGAACGAATGGTGATCTCCGGAATCGCAGGCGCTGCTGCCATCACCGCACAGGACGCGATGATCAGCGCAACACCGAATAGGACGATGGTGGCGACGATGCCATTGACAGGATTTGGAGAGCGCATGTGGTTGTTCTCTTCGCTTGTTAGCATCGTTTGGTTTGAATAATGTTCATGTTGCCTTGTAGAAAGCAGTAGCATGAGATGTTCTTGGTATGGCATAGGTTGTTTCCTTTTTCGAATTAGCTACTTTTGTTTGCCAACTTTTTACAATGAGAAGTGTGATGTAAAAGGCACCTGTACTCAGCAACTCACTCAGGACAAGCGCAAGCTGCGGATTGGCCAGCAGACGCAACGAGAGATAGAGCAACCAGGGCGAAAAGAGCAGACTATCCAGCAACTCAGCACTACCGAACTCCAGCACAAGCGTGCGCATGGTGTGCATCAGACGTCGACGTCGGTTCGGCTCCGTCAGCACCCTGTCGCCTTGCCCAAAGCACCAGATACAAACAGCGAGGACGGCGTAATAACCGACACTGCTGCTGTACACACTGGCTGCGATCCAAATGAGGGAGTTGTCCGTCAGCCGAGCGGCGAGTGTGATACTCAACACGGCTACCAGTAAACCCGCTGCTTCTGCCAGTAGATATTGGCAAACGAATAAGGGCACTTGCCGATGCAATTGGGTCACTGGGATTGCGAACATCATTTCCTCACTTACGCCTGTGCTCACTGGTTAGTCGATGCGCCGTCTGGGTTGGATGGTACGTTTGGTACTGTGGTGCTTACGGCTTGCTGCAGAAAGAGAAGCAATTCGCTCAAGTTTCGGAAGCTCCAACGCCTGCCACTTTGAATGTGCTCAATCTCTCCACACCAATGGCATGGTAGATCCTGACCAGCCAATCTGCAGATTGGTTACCCATGATGTAATGGTTCGCGCCAGCAACGCACAAGAAATGATTCGTACCCTCCGCTATCCATGTTGTAACTCCATTGCTCATGAGTCTTTCACACTGTGATCGCTCATTGCGATGAGGCCTCATTGCAATGAGGGGAGAATAGCGGTGGCAGGTCGACAAACTATCGACAGAGGGGTCTACAAAGTGGGTAATGTTTGGGCGAAGTTGAGGTATATGTTGTAGATGGGTCGAAGGTGAGGGTGAAATCAAAGAAAAAGCCGGATAGCAGTGGATTGCTATTCGGCCTGAGCGATATTACCGTTAGGCGGTAAATTGTGGCGTGTTCGACGAATTGACGCTACTCGATATAGTGGCCGCGACCCTGAATAAACGTCTTTGCTTCAGCAATCGCTTGTGCTGTAGTAAGCTGAAACCCGCCCTGCCAGGCCTTTTGGAAACTATCGGTGTCTACCTGCGCTTCGATCCCGGTTAGAATCTTGTTGTAATAGTCTACGTCGATTGGCGAGCGCGGATGGTCAAGGCTTTGGCGTAAGTTTTCGGCAGCCCCGAGCAACCAGGCCCCAAGCTTTGGCTGTTGACGCTGCCCCAAGATGCCAGCCATCCCTTCCAGTGCAAACGGAACGATGTATTGGGCACCACCTTGCGGCGCGGATTCTAGGCTCTGCAAAAACTCGCTCGCGGCGCGGTCAATGTTGCCCTGCAAAAAAGCAAGCAGTGCCAAAAAGACATGCGTCCAGCCTAAGGACATGGTAGCGTTCATCTGCTGCTGCATCGCAAGCGCCTGCGGTAACAACTCGGCGGCGCGGGTCAAATTGCCGGTGACGGTATAAACATGGCCAAGTTCAGCCAGCGTCATTGACTCAACGATTGGGCGTTGATGGGCACGAGCAACGTGTAAGCACTCTTCAAATAGCATTATCGCTCGTTCAATGTCGCGTCCTGCGTCGACTAAAAAGCCAGCCAGCATATAACAAGCATTGCAGAGCGTATCAGGGTCCCCGACCTGGCGTGCCAGGTCGAGCGCCTCTTCCAGGTATTCGATGGCACGCAGAGGATCGCCCTTGCGAGCGTGAATCGTGCCAAGCGCATTCAGGGATCGGGCACGATATTTATCCAGCCCCAATTGTGCACTGAGCGCCAAATTTTCGGTGTGTAGCTCGATTGCGCGCCCTGTATCCCCTTGCACCATGGCCTGCAATGCCGCTGCTGTCAGGATTTCGGAGCGCGCTTCACTAGCGATGCCAGCACTGTTGGCAACGATCTGTTCTAACCACCAACGGCCCTCCGTTGTCCAGTCGCGCCAGTAGAAAAAGCGCCCAAGTCGATAACCAAAGCGCATCGTGGTTTCGATCTGCTCAGAATGCATGAGATACCAGCGCAAGGCTGCCCGCAAATTGTCTAGCTCGCGCTCTATATCCGCCAACCAGGTGGGGGCGTTGATATCCCACGGCTCGATCAGGGTGCGGTAGTAGTCGGCGTGGGCCTGGGCAACGGCGTCTGCGGCACCACGCTCCTGCAACTGTTCAGCCGCAAACTCGCGAATGGTCTCAAGCATGGTAAATCGGGATTCACCTGAATCGCTCTCTTGCACCTGCACCAGGCTGTTGTCCGCCAATGTCGTAAGCACATCCAGCAACGCTTGATCATCACTACTCGCATACTCCCCGAATTGCCCGTTTTCTGTATTATGCTTGTGCAGTTGGCGATTCAGACCTTCCATTGCAGCCAGCGTCCAGTTGCCGACAAAGACGCTGCACCGCTCAAACCAAATCTGCGTTTCCACGTTGAGCAGGCGATAGCTCCAATCGATGGTGGCGCGCAAGGTCTGTTGGCGTTCGGGTAGGTCGCGCGGCCCGCTGGTCAGGAGGGCAAGTCGCTTGTCGAGGCGGCGTACCAGGTCGCGGGGGGCAAGCAACTTCAGGCGTGCTGCGGCCAACTCAAGCGCCAACGGTAGCCCATCCAGGCGTACACAAATACTGGCGATCTCCGCCGCATTGTCCGCTGTCAGATGGAATTGAGGGTTGAGCGCCCTGGTTCGCTCCAACAAAAGTACCACGGAAGGAATCGCCGCTAACTTATCTAAGGTTGGCAGATTCGTCAGATCGGGCAAAGGGAGCGGCGGCACGGGCAACGTATGCTCCCC
The DNA here is from genome assembly GCA_046328715.1 of Caldilineaceae bacterium. Lineage (GTDB taxonomy): Bacteria > Chloroflexota > Anaerolineae > Caldilineales > Caldilineaceae > JAXLWB01. The sequence goes on from JAXLWB010000018.1 coordinate 46,568, forward strand.
TTGAAGGTTGAGCGCAGCCCGGCTGGTCGCCAGCACGCGCAGTTGGGGCGCAACGGTCAGCAACGCTGCAATTTCGGAAGCAACAGCTAACAGATGTTCACAGTTATCGAGCACAAGCAACATCTGTTTCTCAGCCAAATAATCAGCCAGGGCCGTGGCGTTGGTCTGCTTGAGACCACAGGCCAGCCCAATCGTCTGTACAATCAATTCAGGATTGCGCAGAGCGGCCAACGGCACAAAGGCGGCACCGTCGGCAAACTGCGCGGCGCACTCCCAAGCCGCTTGCAGTGCCAAGCGAGTTTTGCCACTGCCCCCCGGCCCGGTCAGTGTGAGCAAGCGAACGGTCGGCTTGCTGAGCAGGGATCGGATCGAGGTGAGTTCAGCGTGTCGATCAATCAAGGGGGTCGCCGCAACTGGCAACGAAGGGCGGCTGCGTACAATCGGGGAAGCTGCACTTACTTCCGATGTGGATGTGCTCCCATTGCTGGTTACTGGATGCGGCGTTGCTACCTTGATGTAGCTCGCACCCTCGCTCGCGGCCCCTTGCCGCACCGCCTCGTAGACGGCGCGTGTTTCAGGCAACGGGCTGACACCGAGTTCATGCTCCAGCGCCACCACACAACGCTCAAACTGACGGAGCGCAGCAGTGCGATCACCCATAGCCGCATAGAGCATGATCAACTGGCGATGCATCTCCTCGGCCAAGGGATCGACGGCAACGGCGCGTTGGGCAATGGGAATGGCCTCAGCATAAGCATGGCGTTCAACATAATGGTTGACTAACAGGGCCGAGCCATCCAGGTAGTGACGATCCCAGGTTTGACGTTCTTGGACAACCCAAGCATCAAACTCGGCACTAGCCGCAAGCGAGAAGCCCTCTAGAAACGGACCCCGATAGAGCGTCAGTGCATCCGCTAGATGGGTCACCGTCCCGCATTGAGTAGCTGCGGTCAATGCTTCGGCAAAGGTAACGGTGTCCGCCTGCAAACGTGCCGAATTCAGCCCGACGAGATCCCCCTGTGTCTGAACCATGTCGGGAAAAGGGAGTGCCTGACGCAGTTGATTGAGCAGGACCGTCAGATTGCGCCGCGCCATCGTATCGGCAATGTCGGGCCAAAAGAGGAAGCAAAGTTGATCACGCGCAAGTGGGCGCATCGTAACGCCTAGGCGAAAGAGCAACGCACGCATCTGACGACGGGCCAAGGGAATCGATTGATTGGCCAAGGTAAGTTGGGGCACCCCTAACAGTGTCAGCGAGAGTAGCGCATCCGTAGATGTTTCCATCGGCATCTCCGCCTTCCAAGGCGAAGCAAATCTTGCAATCGGCTGGTCTATAGTGACGCTGGTGGCCTGGGCTGCGATGTGGGAAAGCGAATCTGTTGTAAGTTTATGGGCTGAGTCTAGAACCCGCACTTGTGATTGCATAGGCTGCATTCACCCTTGTATCAAAAACGTCCTTCTCCAAAACGGTTCTTCAACAGTTGCGGGAGTAAATGAGTACATGAATCATAGCACGATTTACTGGCAACCGTGCAAATTATGGCAAGTATGTCGTTTTCGTGGCGTTTGTGGAACGTTTGCGAGGTTATTATCTTTCTGCACCCAGCGGAACCCGTCTCCTCTATTTTAGCATAAAACCCTCGCTTTCGCGGCTTCTGTCGCCTTGTGTTATGATCCGTACGATCTGATTGATTCACCATTGAGATGGAAGATTAGGAGATTGAGAGATTGGACTTTTACACAATCTCCTAATCTCTCAATCTCCCAATCTCATTACCATTTCCGGAGAAGAAACAATGACTAAAGTACGATGGGCGATTGTCGGGACAAGCGGCTTTGCGCTCGATTGGTTGGCGCGTGGCATCCAACTGGGCAGCAACGCCGAATTAAGCGCAGTGGTCAGCCGCAACGCCGAGCGAGGAAAGGCCGCAGCCGAAAAGTTGGGTGTCGCCCATGTTTTCACCTCGATTGCTGAGATTGACAAGAACGTCGTGGATGGCGTCTTCCTCTGTCTGCCCAATACGCAACATGCCCCCTACGCCATCGACGCCGCCGAACATGGCCTACATGTGATCTGCGAAAAGCCGATGGCGCCTTCACTAGCCGAATGTCAGGCCATGATTGATGCGGCGCGTGCCAACAATGTGGTGCTGGCTGTGGCGCACTGTATGGAATTTGGCAGCCCGATTGTCAAGGCGCGGGAGTTGTTGGCATCCAACGCCATTGGCACCGTGATCAGCGCCTCAATTACCGCCTCCTATCCTGCCTCACAGAACTCGAATGGCTGGCGGAATACGGATAGTTCGGACATGGGCGGCGGCATTCTCTACGACATGGGCGTCCATGCGGTGGATGGCATCACCCGCCTCTTGGGGCCGATCGCCCAGGTAGCAGCGTGGGCAGATCAGCGCACGCACCACTTCAACACCGAAGACACAGCCAGCATCCTCGCCCGTTTCGAGAGCGGAGCGCATGGTTTTATCCAATCGCACTTTAGCTGTCTGCAAAACTCGTTGGAGATTCAAGGCACGAATGGCCGCATCTGGAGTAACGCCTGGTGGGGTCGCGACTATCGTGGCGATCTGCATATGCAGATCGGCAAAGAGGTGACTGACTTCGACCTGCCGCAAGTCAATGTCTATGTGCCGCAGATCGAACATGTCTCGAACTGCATCCTACGTGGCGAGACACCGGTCATCTCTGGCGAGCGGGGTATGGCCAACATTGCCGTATTGCGGGCAGCCTTTGAGTCGGCGCGCACGGGGCGGATCGTGGACGTAGCAAAGTAAGATTGGGCGGTAACATTTTCAGAAAGGGCGGGGTCATGTTCGCAAATGTGACCCCGCCCTTTCTGTTTTACTGCCCTACCTTTATAGGTGTATTTCAGTGTCAAGCTGAAATACACCTGCCTTTACTGGCTATTTATTGAAAAATAAATGTCCTGCTATACTACAAAATTCAGTTTTTCGTAATCAAACAAATACAAAAAATATTTTTATCGAGTAAAGCAACTATGCAGAAATTCGTGTTGTTCCCTTTTCTCTTACTGATTGCTTGCCTGGCAAGTTTCAGCGTTGCTACCGCTGCTGTCCCGCAAATAGTTGTAGGGGATATGATTTCACCGGTCAATGCGTCCGGTGTCTGTATTACCATTGTGGGTGAACTCATAGCGTTGCCCACAATTCAGCCTCTCGTCTGCCGTGGCCAAGCGGATCAAACCTGGCAGATTGATGGAGATGGCAAGTGGCATAGCGGAGCCGACACCAACTATTGTCTGGCACGCAAAAGCAACGGCAGTTGGACATTGACCGTTTTGCCTTGCACCGATGTGCGTACTTTGCAGCTTACGCCGGATGCGACAAATTCAGCAGTTTATAACGTAGTAGGCGATACGCTGGCATTGGACAATTACGGCAGCGAGGTAGGTCTTTACCCCAAACATGGCAATGCCAATCAACAATGGCGCTGGTTTCAGGACGATCTGGCAACGGTAACAGCACAGGGCTGTGCCATCACCTATCCCTTCCCTGCCAGTGACACTGCCACCTATGAGCGCGAACTCGCCTGTGATCGAGTGAGCAGAGTACAGCCGCCCTACATCGTTCCCGATACCGCTGTGCGCACGACCATGTTTCCTGGTCCAGTCGATAGCGGCTTGCCGTCCATTACCCAAACCTTCGCCTTCAATCTGCAATTTAAGGCTTCTGACTACTTGCGTATGGCGGCCCCACCGCAAAACTGGCAAAGTACTGGATTATACGCGCCGCCCAATCAGATGATTCGAGTCAGCGTACGTGATGCCACAGCCGAGGATCTGGCAGCCGTCTATGCCCAAATTGGCGTACACATGGATCACCTCACTCCCAACTCGGGGAATGTGCAAGGTGACAATTTTCTACGCCATCCGAGTGTTGTGCTGCGGGTGAGACTGCTGCCAGGCGAAAATCTCGTGCGTTCCCCCTACGGTGGGCCGATCATCCTGGTCTCCGACAAATCGCTCGATAAAACAATTACGGTAGAAGTCGCCAATGCAGTGCAGGCTCCTTACTTTAAAAGTGGCGAAACCAGCGAGGAGCAGTGGCTGGCACGGCGCGGCCTCGGCGTACCCTATGCCGAGATCGAAGGCGAACTGGCAGTGTTGCATGTCCCAACCAGTGAGATCAACACAGTCAGCTATGCCGATATTCAGGCAGTAGCCGACTATTACACGCAAATGGTGCGCTATCACTATGCTCTCTCTGGACTTGGTGATGATGCCGCTCTGCCGAATCAAACGCCGCAGGGCAAACATCGCCATGTGGAAGACATTCAAATCGGTGGCGGCTGGGGTCACTCTGGCTTTCCTGCCATGTATTTCAACGCCTGGCATATTGGCGTCCCCGAAGAAGCCGTTTATAAATCAGCGGGATGGGGAGTCTATCATGAATTGGGCCACAACCATCAGATGGGGGCCTGGTCCTATGTCTTTGGCACTGAAGCCACCGTGAATCTCTGGTCACTTTATGCGCAGGAGTCATTCTTTGGCAATTCACGTCTTGTTGATAGCGACAGTTATTCCGAAGCGATTGCCCGCCTCAACGACAACACGATCACAGACAAATGGGGAAGCGCCGGAGCCTTTGAGCAACTGGTCTTCCTTGATCAGATCCGGCTCGCCTTTCCCCAACTGGATTGGAATCTGTGGACACAACTGATCCGTCACTACCGCGAGATGAGTTCGAGCGACTACAATGCGCTCGACACCGACCAAAAGAAACGGGATCAATTTTTGATGATTCTCTGCGATCTGACCAACAGCAATCTCACGCCTCACTTCGAAGCGTGGACTCTCCCGATCTCCGACAGTGCCAAAAGCTACTGTGCCAACAAACCGGCATTGACCGTGCAGCCCTGGACGATTGATGGAGCCAAACCACTCTATTATCCCGGCGACGGCAACGGCAACCTTCGTCGCGAATGGTGGAGCAACCTTCCTGGTACTACTCTGGACGATCTGCTCAATGCGCCCAGCTATCCCGGCCAGCCCACAGGCACGGAGATCATCACTGGTACACTGGAAGGTCCACGCGATTGGGGCAGCAACTATGGCGAACGCCTGCGCGGCTATCTCCATCCACCCGTCACGGGTAACTATGAATTCTGGCTGGCTGGCGATGACGCTGCCCAATTGCGCTTGAGCAGTGACGAAGACCCCATCCACGCCCAGGCATTGCTCACGCTGACGCAACACACTGGCTATCGCGATTTTGACGCCACTGTTGCATCCATCCAGCGCTCACAGCCAGTTGTCTTGGAGGCAGGACGTCAATATTACGTTGAGGTTATCCACAAGGAAGAGGGTGGTGGCGACCATGTCTCGGTTGCCTGGACAATCCCCGCTGGTCCCTCCACCCCACGTGAAGCGCGCAAGGTGATCGATGGGCGCTATCTTTCCCCCTATACCGGCGATTTGGCGTTGCGCAACGAAGTGGCCTTTGGCCAATCTGCCACGATTACCAGAAGCGAAGATGTGACCTTTACGATCACCGTCTTCAACCAGAGCACGGCTACGGTCAAGAATGTAGAAGTTGTCGATACTCTACCCGCTGGATTTAGCCTCAGCCCGCTCAATCCGGCCAACCAGTGGCGCAACGGCTACCGCTATGTGCGATTGGAGGCATTCTCCGAAGCGGGCGACCGTGGACCGTGGACAACAATAGCAGAATTAAACATAGTGGGCGGCGAGGGTCAGCCGCTTCCCCAGAATCAGTGGCTGTTGCGCTATGCCGACAGTGAAAATCCTGATGCACCTGCGACCTATGCCTTTGACGGCGACCCTGCCACGTACTGGCATACGATGTGGTGGTCAGCAAAGCCACCCCATCCTCACGAACTTCAGATCGACCTGGGTGGACGCTACACGCTCTCTGGCTTCAGCTATCTACCCCGTCAAGCTGGCGGCAATGGGCGAATCGGCGATTATCGCTTTTCCGTCAGCAGCGATGGCATGGATTGGACGCAAGTCGTCAGCGGTACTTTCCCGGACAACGCCGAGTTACAGACTGTCACCTTCACAGCACCAGCGCCAAGTCAGGCATTCGGCATCATTCCCGGGCCAATTGCCCCAAGCACTTCGGCCAGCATCTCGATCATCCTGCGCGCCGCCCCAACGCTGGCGCTTGGCAGCTATACCAACCACGCTGAAATCGTCGGGGCAGAAGATGGTCTCGACAGCCCCATCTATGACACCGATTCCACTGCCGACGCAGACACAAGCAACGATCCTGTGCTCGATAACAGCATTGATAATAGCAACGACGAAGACGATCATGACATCGCCACCATCGAGATCAGCGACGTTCCGGTTTTGAATCAATTCGTCTTCTTGCCGCTCGTACAACGGTAAAAGTCCATCAGAGCCCCGCACGTGAATCAGAGCCCCGCACGTCAGTAAGGGGAAGTTGGCCCCTTACTGACGTGCGGGGCTCTGATGGTGTTGCAACACCCTGTCCCGTAGGGACACCTGCTTTAGCGGAGATAGCGCGGAGACAGCGATCTGGCATCCTTCCACTTACCGATGGTGGCACAATATCCACCTGGAGAGGAGAGCCATGCCTAACAAGCGCTACGCCTTGATTGTTCGCCTGTGGCAAGTACAAGGAAATTCAATGCTGGATGCAGCGCTCAGCAGTGCAGAATCAGAGCGAACCACCGAAGCTGACGTCGCCCAATCCCATGAGTTCGCCCCCCATTGGCGTGGCTCGATTCAACTGGTAGGTGACTCACAAATCCGTTACTTCGACTCCCTACACGAGATCTCGCACCTTCTGGCCCAGATACTACCGAGCGCTAGGTTGAACAGTACTATTCCATATGAAGAGTGATCCATGAAGCGTGAATAGCTCTCGAAAATTCACGCATCACCCAGATCCGCCTCACACAACCTGTCGATTTCGGCGAAAAAACGTCAGTTGACTGAAACCACCTTGTTGGCTACAATGCAAAAATGATCGTTGTCCAGCTCTTCGGTGGTGTGCAAATTCAGACAGGCGAGCAGATTACGCAGATCGCACGGCTGCGCGAGCGGCTTTTGCTGGCCTTTCTCCTTCTCCACCGTGATCGTCCCCATCAGCGAGAAAAACTGATCGAGTTGCTCTGGCCCGACAATGAATCAGAGCGCAGCGGACGCAACTTTGCCAATGTGCTCTACCGCCTACAACAGGTGATCGGCAAAAGCTGGCTGGTGAGCGAAGGCTCCTCACTGCTACTCCACCTGCCTGCTGATGTCACACTGGATGTGGCAGAATTTGATCGTTTGCGCAGCTTGAACAACGCCGAAGCACTCCAAGCGGCGATTACCCTCTACAGTGGCGATCACCTGCTCACCAGCGCCAACCTGCTGCCGGATATAAACGCCGACTGGCTGCTTCCGATTCAGACCTACTACCACGAGCTGTTCCTTGGGCTTTTGCAGCAACTCGCATCGCTACACGAACAAGAGCTACGCTTTGAAGCGGCTAATGGCAGTTACCAACGCTTGCGCCTGCATGATCCACTCAACGAAGAAGCCTACGCCGGGTTGATGCGCACCTTTGCCCGCTTGGGGCGACAGGCAGAGGCCATCGCCAGCTATCACGAGTTAGCTGCCATCCTAAAGCAGGAGTTGAACGTTCAGCCCTCCCCCAACCTGAGCGCCCTCTTTGATACGCTTCAGCGCACACCGACCTATGTCGAAAACCCGGCCACAAACGGGAAGTCAGTCTCCGCCAGCGCACAGCATCCAACCACGTCGCCGATGCATAACCTGCCCAAGAGTTTGACGCATCTGATCGGGCGCAAGCAGGAATTAGAGCAGATTGGGCGATTGCTTGCCAACCAGCGCTTGATCACCATCACTGGGGCAGGAGGCAGCGGCAAGACCCGCCTTGCGATTGAGATTGGCCGTGAACTGGCTGATACCTTCCTCGACGGTGCCTGCTGGATCGATCTCTCTGCGCTTCGGGATGAGAGCTTCCTGACTCAAACCGTGGCACAGGGTTTGAAGTTAGCCTTGTCCACTCAGCAGGACCCCTTGCAACAGCTAAGCGACTTCCTGGGCAACAAAGAGCTGTTGTTGATGCTCGACAACTGCGAACACCTGGTTCAAGGCTGTGCCGCGCTGGTTGAACGTCTGCTGCAATCATGCCACAAGCTACAGATCCTGGCCACCAGCCGTGAAGCGCTTGGCGTGGCTGGTGAGGTCGTCTGGCTGACTCCGACCTTGGCTGTGCCAGAGGTGGAAGGGGCAAGGGGCAACCTGCCACCTGCCACCTGCACCCCTGCAACTTTACTCATCTACCCAGCCATCCAGCTTTTTGTCGAGCGGGCGAGAGCAGTGCGGGCAACGTTCCAGTTGACCGCCGAAAATGCCCCAGCCGTGATCGAAATCTGCCGCCGTTTGGATGGCATTCCACTGGCGATTGAATTGGCGGCGGCACGGGTGAAAATGATGAGTGTAGCCCAGATTGCCGAACGGTTACACGATCGGTTTCGCCTGCTCGTCAACCCACAGCGTAACGTCTTGCCCCGCCAACAGACCCTCCACGCCCTCATTGATTGGAGCTACGCCTTGTTGGCTGAGCCCGAACGCCGCCTCCTGCGCCAACTCTCGATCTTTGCTGGCAGCTTCCGTTTGGAAAGTGCCGAAGCGATCTGCGGCGATGGCACATTGGAATGGTTGACCCGCCTGGTGGACAAATCGATGGTGCTCTTTTTCGAGCGGCAGGGCGAAGGACGCTATCGGTTACTCGAAACGATCCACGACTATGCTCGCCTGCGCTTGAACGAAGCATCTGAAACACAGACCGTTCAACTGCAACACGCCCAATACTTTCTGCAACTGGCCGAGCAGGCCGAACGCAACCTCACCGGTACACAACAAGCCTATTGGATCAACCTGCTGGAACGCGAGCACGACAATCTTCGCGCAGCCCTACATTGGTCGCTAGAAGCACGGGAACATGAGATCACGCTACGTCTGGTCCGTTGGCTGGGGCGATTCTGGTTCTTCCGGGGCTATTACCGGGAAGGCGGGCAGTGGGTACAACATGCGCTAGATGCCAATGCAGCCAGGGTCGAGAGTGCCGATCCCGCATCTGAACTGGCGCGGCTTTATGCGCGCACTTTGTTTCATGCGGGCCGGCTTTCACGCTCATTTGGTGATTACGCGGTTACCAATGCCTACTTTGAACGCAGCCTTGGCCTTTTACGCCAGCAAAACGACCCGCGTACCACTGCTGTAGTCCTCAACAGCCTCGGTGTCAGTGCCATGGAGCAAAATCAGTTTACACGCGCCCGGACAATCTTTGTCGAGAGTCTAACCATCCTGGAACAGTTGGGCAACTTGGAAGAATTGAGCAATCCCCTGCTCAACCTCAGCCAGATTGCCTACACCGTGGGCAATTATCACGAGGCCAAGCACTATGCCGAGCGCAGCCTCGCCCTGAGTGACCAGTTGCAAGATCAACGCAGCAGGGCTTTTGCCTTGGAGGATCTTGCCAGTGCGGTGATGGGACAAGGCGACTGGAGCACAGGACAGATTCTGCTCGAAGAGAGTCTTACCATCCATCGGCGCCTAAGCGGTGCGCTCCAGATCGCTACCGTATTATGTCACCTGGCTGAACTTGCCTGTATTGCTCAGCAGTACAGCAAGGGCGACCGTTTGCTCAACGAAGCATTGCAGTTGATGCAACAGGATGGCATCGAAGATATGATCTTTACCCACGCAACCAACAAACTGCTGGTCTATCTGGCGTTAGGCCAGCAAGATGTAGCAAAAGCCTTTATCGCTTGCCTGCGCTCATTGGATGTGGCGGTACAAGCCAACGCACAGAGTATGATTAGTTGCAGCCTCATCGCAAGCGCCGCCATCGCCGAAGCAAAATTCCTTCTCACCTATGCTATCCAACTCCTGGCTTCGGCGACTGCTATCAGTCAAAGGTTAGGGATAGGCTTTTTTGCTTTTGATAACTATTTCTACCAACAAATACGACAAACACTCCACAGCCGTATCTGCCATGATGAGTTTGACTGTTGGTGGAATTACGGTTTGCAATTGACGATGGAAGACGTTGTACTATTAGCTCGTCAACAAGTAACCTGAGTTTGAACTCTATCATTACCCCATGCGACTGATCTTTTTTCTGCTTACCATTTTACTTTTCATCCTTGCCTGTGCGGTACCGGCGCTCGAATTTCGCCACTATTGTAGCGATCCAGCAAATTATGACATGGTAACCTGGGAAGGTCTCCGTGCACTGGCGCTGGGCTGGATGGGGCTTTTTGTGGGCATGATCGGCTGGTATGCGAATCCTTTTTGGCTCTTTGGGATGCTCGCTTATCTTTTCAACTTTCGCTGGGTGGCTCGGATTTTACTCTTCATCGCCCTGGTACTGGCTCTGACCAGCTTTATGCTAATTGACACAAGCGTGCCTGCCGACGAAGCCAATGTCTGCAAGCTCATGCTGGAAACGCCATTGATTGGCTTTTACTTGTGGCTCGGGGCGATGGTTTTCGGCTTTTTTGTGGCAGTTCGAGGCAAGAGACGGGTCAGGCTCAAGCCAGCCTAGGGCGGCTTTAGAATCGTACATATGGCAAAAGGATGGCATGTTCGAGACGTGTGGGCATGTAGATGATCTGCACGTTCATCGTTGGAGATAGCGCGGAGATAAATCGGCTCTAGACTGGTGGTTAGCAAGGCGAGTTATAACGCTAGACAATGTGGATGTCCAGCGTTACAACTTTACTGGGTTCAATGTCTAAACATTTTTCTGGAGCTGCTATGAAATCTCTCACGACTCGCTTCATTCCCTCTTTTTTGGTGGCCTTATGGGGATTGTTCTTTTTCCCTCTTCTTGCCCAAGCGGCAAATTTCACGGTCAACAGTACCGCCGACACGGTGGATACTGCTCCCGGCAATGGAGTGTGCGCCGATGCCGATGGTAAATGCTCGCTGCGCGCCGCCATTCTCGAAGCCAATGCGCTCAATGGCGATGACACAATTACACTCGCTGCGACAACCTACACGCTCTCGCTGGCGGGTGCAGGTGAAGACACAGGACAAAGCGGCGATCTCGATGTGACAGCAGGGGGATTGACCCTAATCGGTGCTGGCAGCAGCGGGGCGATCACTTCGATCCTCGACGGCGCGGGGCTGGATCGGGTGCTCGATCTGCACAGCGACAGCAACGTCAGCTTGCGTCGTATCGCCATTACGGGCGGTGCCGATCCTGACCCGCTCGGTTCGGATTTTGATATGGGACAGGGAGGAGGAGGCATTCGCGCTTGGGAGGCAGCTCTGACGCTGAATCAGGTGTTGATCGAGGGCAATAGCAGCAAAACGTACGGGGGCGGCATCTCGTTTTCGGTGAACGCCTTTGGTCGCCCACAACCAGTCACGCTGAGCGCCCACAATGTAACGCTCCATGACAATCGAGCGACGCTCAATGGAGGTGGCATGATGATCGGCGGTGCAGCCACCTTGCAGATGAGTGACAGCAACGTGATCTCCAATACGGCCCTGTCCACCTCGACCAGCGGCATCATCCGCTATGGCGGAGGTGGTCTCTACATCGCCCAAGGCTACACACCGCTCGGCGGCGACCTGCTCAATACCACAGTCTACCTGACCAAGACGACCTTCACCGATAATCTGGCGACAGATCGCCACAACGGGTTGATCAGCGGAGCCGCGTGGGGTGGTGCGATCCATATGGAATTTGCCGTGGTTCATATCGAAGACAGCGCCTTCACTCACAACATCGCCGATGGCGACAACGGTGGCGCCATCTACGATGATGGTGGCACCTTCACAGTGAGCAACTCGACCTTTGACAACAACATTTCGTTGGCAGAAGGGGGAGCTATTGCCACAGGCAGCGTACTTTTTTCCTCGATTGACAGTAGCCATTTCACCAACAATCGGGCTATCGACTCAATTCTCGGCGGCGGGGGCGCGGTAAGCGGCAGTGGTCAACCCAGTGGTGGCTTCTTTGGTATTAGCAATTCGACTTTTGAAAACAACAGTACGGCAGGTTCGGGTGGCGCTCTGCGCATCGGCAGCAACAGCACGGTCCACAACAGCAGCTTTATTAGCAACAGTGCGGAGAGCAACGGCGGTGCCATTGTCGTCACGCAAAGTTCGATGGATGCGCCTGCTATCATTGACCATGTCACCCTTGACCGCAATCAGGCTGGCGTGCGCGGCGGCGGTATTCAAAATAATGATGTGCTCTACTTGAGCGACAGCATCATCCGCAACAACTCAACTGTATTGGGTCAAGGTGGTGGCATCAGCAACTATCAAGCCTATGCGCTAATTATCACGAACACGGATATCCTGAGCAACGTTGCCGCCAACTTGGGTGGCGCACTCTTCGACAGCCATCTCACGCAGGGCAGCAACAATATCTTCCCACTCACAACACAACTGACTGATGTGTACATCAACGGCAATCAATCCCAGACCGATTGTGGTGGCATTTGCAGCCTAGCTACCATGAAGATCGTCAACAGCACGATCAGCAGCAACCACGCCATCACCAGCGGCGGTGGCATTCTGGCATACAGCAATTTCCAGTTTAGCTCGGAGCGAGAAGCCTACCCCATCAACCTGGAGATGATCAACGTCACCCTCAGCGATAACAGCGCTGGTGAAGGAGGGGCGATTTATCAGAACAATGGAGTGACCGAACTCAATAATGTGACCATTGCAGGCAACAGTGCTAGCAACAATCGTGGTGGTGGCGGGATCTATACGGACAAGGACTTTGTCGGCGACGCTATCAATCCTAACACCATCACCTTGGCAAATACGATTCTGGCCCAAAACAGCGCCTCTACCGGCCCCGATTGTGCAAACGATGTTTTGTCAGGTGGCAACAACCTGCTCGGCGACAACAGCAATTGCACCTTTAGTAGCGCAGCAGGCGATCAACTTGGCACAGGCGCGACACCGATCGATCCTAAGTTAGCAGCCCTGGCCAACAATGGAGGAGCAACGCCGACTCGTGCACTCCAATCTGGCAGTCCGGCCATCAACAAGGGCAATGCAGCAACCTGTGCCGCCGCTGACCAGCGCGGCGCGGCGCGAGTCAACACCTGCGACGTCGGTGCCTTTGAATTTGGCTCGGCCCCCAAGCAGGATCAGACCATCACCTTCGTCAAACCAGCGAACAAGACGATGGGCGACGCACCCTTTACCCTCAGTGCGACCGCATCGTCAGGGTTAGCAGTCAGCTTCGCTAGTCAAACGCTCGCCGTCTGCACCATCAGTGGTTCGACCGTGACATTGGTGGCGGCTGGCACCTGTACAATCCGGGCAACGCAAGCGGGCAATGGATCTTTCAATGCGGCTCCACCCGTTACGCAAAGCTTTACTGTGGCAAGCAAACCGGTAGACCCAACGAAGAAGCTCTTTCTGCCGCTATTGCAAAGGTAGATTTCATCACCCGAGATTCAACTTCGCTGCGGAGATAGTACGGAGATAGCTTTCCGATAGAGTCTGTTTGTAGAACAAGGATCGTCCTCTTGTTTTGCAAACAGACTTATCATTTATAGCCGGGATGCACATGCCAGCGGCGTGTACATCCGCATCGAAAGGGAATTCTATGCCAAAAGGAAGATCGCTACTCTTTATATTCTTCTCGCTGTTTTTTCTCGGCGCACTCCCCTTCTGGAGTGGAAGTTTGCGCCCAGCGGAAGCAGCAACCCCTGCCCTTGTCACTGACACACCACAAAATGTGACCTACGAGGCGCTCACTGAGTGGTGGATGAGTAACGGATTGCTTTACTGGACTTATAATTGTTCGATCCCGGTTGATGAATTTCGTAACGCAGGCTATGCTCGTCGCCAACCAACCAGCGGCGGCACTCCACTCACATTGGCAAGCTTCGAACGGGAAGCCTGTATTAACTTCCGCTCCATGATGGCAGATGCCAGCGGGCTCTACTATTATAACGGCGATGCCAGCCCCAGCCACATCGAATTTCGCCCTAGCGGCTCGCCCAATTCACCGATGACGATTTACAACGCGAGTGGGGTTGATGGCAGGCACATCCGCATCAGCGGTGATTATCTCTACTGGATCGAAAACCACTCACGGATTGTGCGCGTCAAGAAAGATGGCAGCGATTTTGCTGAAATTGCTACCGGCCTGACCGATGCCTACGATTTTGTCATTGTCGAAGCACGTCAGGAAGTCTATTGGATGGAAACATCGGGGCTATGGAAGACAAACTATTTCTGTGGCTCGTTGCCCTGTAACAAGACTTTTCAGGCGGCAGCGAACAATGGAGGCGGGCTATTATTAGTTACAGCCGATTTCGGCAATTTTAGCATCTATTGGCCTGATCGAGGAGATGGCGGCAAAATCGTCTCGTTTTTCTGTGGTATCGAGTTTTGTTCTACCAGCACAGCCTACCCATCTCCTTCCAGTGCCACCGTTACTTGGGATATTGGCACGCCAGCCACCGACGGAACAAGCCTCTTCTGGCAGGAAGTGGGCTACGACCAAACAACGTTCACCTATAATGCGCGCATTCGGCGCATGACCAACGGCATAGCGCAAACCATCGTCGAAAATCTCAATACGATCAACGCCTATCCTGTCTACGCCGACCAGAACTTTGTCTACTTTTATGATACCAAGCGCGTCACCGGGCCACAGGGAATTCGTAAAATTGCAACCAGTGCCAGCGTCTTTGCTCGCGATGTCGCCATCAGCAATATCGAGGTAACCCAAGGCATCCAGAATCTTGCCAACGATGTGCCCTTAGTCGTTGAGAAGCCCACCTATGTTCGTGTGATGGGTAAACAAATCAGCGGCCAGAATGCAATGGCGGTAGAAGCGACGCTGGCCGGGATGCGCGATGGATCGCCCTTACCCGGCTCACCGCTCCGTCCGATTGGACGTTTACCCCAGTTTCAGGTAGGTGCGCCCTTCTCACGTGACAATGCGTCCAGCACCTGGCTCTTCGAGTTGCCCTTGGCTTGGCGCAGCGGCGAGGTTGCCCTCACCTTCATGGCCGACCCACGCAATGCGCAAAGCGACCCCAATCTCACCAATAACAGCCAGAATTTCGCTGTCAGCTTTCTCAACAAGGCACCCCTCTGCGTCGTATTAATTCCAGTACGTACCCACACTCCGGATCTCCTCGACACCACCACCTTCGATCCAATCATGGCACCTACCCTCGATCTGGCGACACGGATGATGCCAGTATCCGAGTTATGGCCCTTTTACAGCTTTAACCCAGTTGAGGAGTGGCCAGGTGGACAATATGCGCCCTTCGAGATGGACGAAGATAGTCTGAATGTGCTGACCGCGGTCAACACTCGGGCTGTTTTTACTTCGAATCCGAAGGTCTGCAAAGCCATCCATGCTGGCACCAATTACGTGGGCATCATCTCGCAAGCTGGCAACCAAGGCAATAAGAATGGTGGCATGGGGCACCTGGGGCTCGATTCATCCTGGACAGCTTTGAGTGCACGGCTTGCACCAGGTGCGACTGCCCCAGCCACCCCCTATTGGCCTTACAGTGGTCAGACCTTTGCCCATGAGTTAGGTCACAACTTCAGCCGCCTTCATGTCAATTGCGGTGGGCCGAGCGGCAACGATCTCTTCTACCCGTATGACAATTCACTCTTTGCCCCTGGAAGTGCCACCGGATATTATGGTTTTGACCCGCTCACAAAGACATCAATTGCGCCCCAAGTTGGGAGTAGCAAAGTGGCGGATCTGATGTCCTATTGTCCACCCCGTTGGCCCAGTGATTACACCTGGCGCTCGATGATGAACAAACTGAGCGATCGCCCGCTCGTCGCCAGCGCCGGCCAGACTGAAGCGCTGTTGGCTGGCTCGACGGTCTACGTCAGCGGCTACATCAGCCCAACAGGTGGCGCTGGTGCGCTGAACACGGCCTGGGTCTTTGCCAATAGTGCGCTGGGCAGCGACCTCTTTGGCAAGTGGCAAGGATTGAACGCCAATTTCGTCCATGCCCGCGGTGTCCACAGCCACGGTGTCACTGGTGTTCACACCGATACCTTCCATCTGCGCCTGCTCGATGGCAACAATCAACTGCTCAGTGACCAACCCGTCACCCCCTCGGATAACGACAATCATGGTGGACCGGTAACTGCAAAACTTTTTGCCCTTACCTTTGCTGCACCCGCGGGCAAAGTGGCACGCTTAGAGTTGCGCAATGGAGACAACTTGTTGGCTGCCACCTCGCCAGGCGGCGCACTGCCCACCGTTGCCATCTTCAAACCCGCTGGCGGGGAAACGATTACCGATACGTTGTCGGCTTCCTGGCAGGCCGACGACGCCGATAGCGGCGATACACTTATCAGCACCGTGCAGTACAGCCCCGACAATGGGCAGACCTGGGTGGCCCTGCTGATCAACTACCCGGTGCAACATGGGCAGGGCAACAGTGTCAAGATCGATCCAGCGAGTTTGCCAGGCAGTGCAGCCAACCAGGCGTTGCTGCGGGTCAGTGTCAGTGATGGCTATAATACAGCCGTGGCTACCTCTAACCCATTCACCTTGACCAATCGCAAACCGATTGTCACCGTCTTTTCACCAGGAGATGGCGCGCTACAGACTCCAGAACAGGTGGTTTCTTTGCGCGGCATCGCAGTTGATCCAGAAGAGGGTGGACTCGGTGACAGTGCACACACTTGGCAGATCGATGGCCAGCCAGTAGGTACAGGTAAGGAGATTGAGATTTGGGGAGTTGCGCCCGGTACGCACGAGGCCAAACTCAGCGCTACCGATTCGCTCAATGCCAACGGCAGCGCCACAGCCACCTTGACTGTAGCGCCGCTCGTCGTGCCCCTTGGCGGCGACCAGCCAACGCTGGATGGTTTGTGCAATGATTCGCTCTATAGCGGTGCCGCTTTGATCCCGCTCGCTGCCTACACGAATCTTGAACAAGCCTATGTCCAATTGGTGCGTGACAGCACATCCCTCTGGGTCTGCTTTAGTGGCTTGCTGACTGACACGCTGCCTGTGAATAGTGCGGCCATGCTTATGGTCGATGGCAACCATAGCGGAGAAAGCCAAGCGCAAAGTGATGACTATCGTTTTGTGGTCGATGAAAATGGCGGCGTCGGCACTTATGCAGGCGACGGTGCAGGCGGCTTTGCAGCAGTTGGACCTGGTGGGTTACAAGGGATGGTGAACTTCCCCATGGCGGGCTACTGGAACGCTGAGATGCGTATCGATGCCAACATGCTCGGCAGCTGGGGTCATCAGATTGGGCTGGCGGTTAGCCACCAAGCAGTCAATGCAGCCGATAGCAATCATTCGTGGCCGCGCACCGCTCAATTTGTGCAGCCCTCTACCTGGGGTACCACAGTCTTGGGCACCCAACCACAGATCAGCTCGCTGGATCCTGTCACGGCGACGATGGGCAGCGCTGCGATTCCGTTGTTGATCACTGGACAAAATTTCAACGCCGATGCAGTGGTCTTGTGGAATGGACAGGCGCTCTCTACGACTTACTTCTCTGCGACGACACTGCAAGCAATGATCGGCGCTACCCAGTTGGCCAATGCTGCTGATATCCATGTCCAGGTGAGTAATCCCGACAACGGCGACTCGTTGCCTGCCAGCTTCATCGTCGAAGCACCACTGCCAGCCATCACGACGCTAACACCTAACACAGTACAGGAAGGTGCAGACAAGTTTACGCTTACCATCCAGGGCAACCACTTCTTAGCCGGAGCCGAAGCATTGTGGAATGGCGAAGTACTCTCAACGACAGTAGTCAGCAGTTCACAGATCAAGGCAGAAGTGTCGGCGGCACAGGTTGAAAGAGCGAACCCAGCCAGCGTTGTCGTTGTCAACCCGCAACCGGGTGGCTACAATTCGAATGTGCTTGAGTTTACGATCACGGCCAAGCCAGTAGAGAAGAAAATCTTTCTGCCGTTGCTTAATCGGTAAGATCCCGCCGCAATCAGGTAAAATTTCAGAGCCCCGCACGTCAGTAAGGGGGTGGCAACTCCCCTTACTGACGTGCGGGGCTCTGATTTAACGCAGCCAATAAACACGCGCCTCATAGGGTCGCAGCGTAAATTGTCGAATGTTATCGGTGGGATCGACCGTATAGTTGTCAATCAGCAGTTCGCTGCTAGCACAGGTAATTTCAGCAGGTAAGGCGAAGACAGAACTATTCTTACTGAAGTTGAGCACCACCAACAACCGTTTGCCCTCAAAAGTACGGGTGAAGGCATAGATCTGTGGGTCGTCAGCCAGGATCAGGTCGTAGCTGCCGTAAGGGATGATCGGGTGCTGCTTGCGCAGCCGAATCAGTTGCTGATAGTAGGCAAAGATCGAGTTGGGATCGGCCAGAGCTTGTTTGGTGTTAATCGTCGTGTAGTTGGGGTTAACCTGGATCCAGGGTGTGCCGGTCGTGAAACCGGCATTGGTGGTATCATCCCACTGCATGGGGGTGCGCGAATTGTCGCGGCCCTTGGTATAGATCATGGCCATGACGGTTTGTGGATCTAGCCCACGTTCGCCCACGAAGTCTCGATACATATTGAGCGTCTCAATGTCCCGGTACTCCTCAATTGAGGCAAACTTGACGTTGGTCATGCCGATCTCTTCGCCCTGATAGATGTAGGGGGTGCCTTGCATCATGTGCAGGAAGGTGGCGAGCAATTTGGCCGACTCTACCCGATATTGACCATCGTCACCAAAGCGCGAGAGAGCGCGCGGCTGGTCATGGTTTGAGAGGTACAAGCTGTTCCAGCCTTTACCTTCTAGTTCCTTCTGCCAACGGGTCATGACTTGCTTTAGATCAGTCAATTTCCAGGGCTGGATGTCCCATTTCATCGAGTTCGGACGCGAATCAAGCCCCATATGCTCAAAGTGAAAGAGCATGTTCAGCGCACCAGTTTCTTCGTTGGTCAGGATCTCGGCCTGTTGCGTGTCCATCATCACGGTCTCGCCAATCGAGACCATATCATAACGCGAAAGCACCTCTTGCTTCATCTGCTGGAGAAATTCCATGAGCCGCGGCCCGTTAACAAAATATTGACCGCCCCACTGGTAACGACCAGGGACATAGGTAGGTGCATCTGGCAACTCTGGCACCTTCGAGATCAGGTTGATCACGTCCATGCGAAAGCCGTCGATCCCTTTGTCCAGCCACCAGCGCATCATCGAGAAGACCTCATCCCGCACCTTGGGATTGTCCCAGTTGAGGTCGGGCTGCTTCTTGGAAAAGAGGTGTAGGTAGTATTCATCGGTGGTGTCGTCATATTGCCAGGCCGAACCGCTGAAGAGCGACATCCAGTTGTTCGGTTCCCCTTGTGCCTTGCCGGGGCGCCAAAAATAGTAATCACGATAGGGGTTCTCCTTGGACTGGCGCGAGGCGACAAACCAAGCGTGCTCGTCCGAACTATGATTGACAACTAGATCCATCACCAGCCGAATCCCCCGTTGATGCATGCCAGCGAGCATTTCTTCCCAGTCAGCCAGCGTGCCAAACTCGGCCATGATCGCCTGATAGTCGCTGATGTCATAGCCGTTATCGTCGTTGGGCGACTGGTAGACGGGCGAGAGCCAAACGACATCGACACCGAGTGTTTTGAGGTAATCCAGTTTTTGGATGATGCCACGCAAATCACCCACACCATCGCCGTTGCTGTCGGCAAAGCTACGTGGGTAGATCTGATATACCACAGCTTCTTTCCACCATTTTCTTTGCATAGAGACTCCTCTTCTATAAGAATGTTGCGAAGTGGTGTTATGGTTAAGACGAATGTAACAACCTGTTTTCCTGCAATACGGTACAAAACATACTGATGCTCTGCACTAAGCAATACTTTTATACCGCAACAAGTGTTGCTTAGTGGCAACCGCTAGTATAACTCTATCAATCTCCCATTCCGTGTTCCTTCTGTCCGTGTTAAGTCGTTTTGAGGCTGCTACAGACTACACACGGACAGAAGGAGCACGAAGTTACTCAGCAAACTATGCGTCTGACTGTCCCAGTAATACGCCAGGTGACTAGTGCGTTTCGTATGTAGGTGGTTTATGGTGAGGGTATAGCTCAGGTATTCCCAGGGCGTTGCCCATAGGGTGTCGTAAGGTGCCCGCTGGGGCTGGTGATGCCGAAATCCGCATTCCGCAATTTAACTTATGTCTACACATACAAAAGCGCTACTCTGGTTTCTCATCATTACTTTTGGGCTGACATGGGGCGTTGAAGGGGTCATGTTGGCGAGTGGTTTCTCCTTTCTCGGCGTGCCACCGATCCTGGCGCAATATCTGGTAGCAGGATTAATGTGGGCACCGGCGATTGGTGCCGCGCTTGTACGCAGATTTGTTCTACATGAAAGTTTGCGCGTGGCTGATGCACGCTTGCATGTTGGTCCATTACGTCCTTATTTGTGGGTACTGCTCGCCACGCCGGTGGGCTTTGCACTGGTCTATACAATCACCCTTCTCTTGCGCTTGGGCACGCTTGACCTATCGCTACAGTCGCTTTTGCACATGATGGAAACTGCATCGGGAACGTCAGTAGCATTGCCCATGCCAGCGCCACAGTTTATCTTGTTGCTCTTCGTCCTCTCGTCGCTGGTTTCGCCCTTCATCAACAGCATCTTCGCCTTTGGTGAGGAGTATGGATGGCGTGGCTTTCTGCTGCCCCATTTGTTGCCCTTGGGGAGCTGGCAGACGCATTTGATCAGCGGCATCCTCTGGGGTCTGTGGCATGCACCATTGATTCTGATGGGCTTCAATTATCCTGGCTACCCGTGGTGGGGTATTCTGTGGATGTGTGGTTTAACCACGCTGATCGGTATCATCGAAAATGAGTGGACGCTGCGCTACAACAGTACGATCCTGGCGGCGTTTATCCATGGGGCCTTCAACTCGCAGGCCTACGGCATCTGGCGCATCATTGTCCCCGATGCACAGCCGCTATTAGGCGGCATGACGGGATTGGTAGGATTTGTCGTGTTGGCGAGTGTCGTAACCTGGGTTCTGAGGACAAAGCATGAACAATCGTAACGTTGGCAGATTCGTGTTGGCGGTGGGTGTAGTTGCGCTCCTGATCAGCGCCTTTGTTTATCTCTTTGGGAGTGGCAGCCCCTCTCCAACGTTGCTACCGACTGGCATACTCTTGATCTTCAGCGGTGCATCCCTTATAAAGAAGGCTCGTCCCAGCCAATAAGCCAGGTGTCCTATGATCGGCTATGAGTTGGACAATTATTGGAGCCAACCGGCAGAACGTTTGCTGGCAGCGCTAGAATCCTCTGAACAGGGCTTAGGCAGTGAAGAGGCGGCGCGTCGACTGGAACAGGTCGGACCGAACACACTCAAATTACAGCGCGAGGTAACAGCCTGGCGGGTCTTGCTCGGCCAATTCACCAATCCGCTGGTCCTGATTCTAATTGTCGCTGCGCTGATTTCGACCGTGATGCAGGAATGGGTCGATGCGACCGTCGTGATCGTGGTGGTCATCAGCAGCGCACTGCTTAGTTTTGGTCAGGAGTATGCTGCCTCTAACGCCGTGGCGAAGTTGCGGGCGCGGGTGACGATCAAGGCCAATGTATTGCGCGACAGTAAGATCCAGGCAATTCCCTCTGAACAGATCGTACCGGGCGACATTGTGTTGCTCTCCGCAGGTAGTTTGATCCCTGCCGATGGCGCACTGCTGGAGGCCAAAGACTTCTTTGTCAACCAGGCAGTGCTGACGGGGGAGACCTTCCCGGTCGAGAAGATGCCAGGTGTAGCCGCTGAACTGGCCAGTTTAGCGCAGCGCAACAATGTCGTCTTTATGGGCACCAGCGTGCGCACCGGCAGCGCCAAAGTGCTGATTGTCCAAACTGGATTGGAAAGTGCCTACGGTCAGATCGCTGATCGGCTGACCTTGCGCCCGCCCGAGACCGATTTTGAGCGAGGCATTCGTCACTTTGGCTATCTCTTGACCCAGGTGATGTTGGTGCTCGTGCTGGTTGTCTTTGCTGCCAATGTCTTTGCCGCCAAACCTGCTATCGATTCGCTGCTCTTTGCAATGGCACTGGCAGTCGGCCTGGCACCGGAACTGCTGCCAGCCATCGTTTCCGTCACCTTGGCCAAGGGTGCGCAGTTGATGGCCACCCAAGGTGTGATCGTGCGCCGACTCAATGCGATTGAGAATTTGGGCAGCATGGATGTGCTCTGTACCGACAAGACCGGCACATTGACGCAAGGGGTAGTTCACCTGGATGGGGCGTTGGATGTACGTGGTAATCCCTCCACTCAGTTGCTACAGTGGGCTGCGCTCAATGCCCACTTTCAAACTGGGTTGGCCAACCCAATGGACGAAGCGATCTTGCAGGCGTCACACCAGGCGACGTTCGAGCTGGGTGGCTTCGACAAAGTCGACGAAATCCCCTACGACTTTGTGCGCAAGCGGATGAGCGTAGTGGTGACAGGCGTGAACGCAACCCCAACCTTGATCAGCAAAGGCGCGTTGGATCGCGTCCTCGAAGTTTGTAATCTGGTGCAACTCAACGAGCAAACAGTGCCGCTCTCTGATACAGAGCGCAAAGCCATTCAGCGCCGGGCCGACACTTGGAGCAAGCAGGGTTTTCGAGTCTTGGGTCTGGCGACACGCACACTGCCAGGTTCCGCTCAATCGCACTATCAACAAGGCGACGAGCAGGCACTTACCTTTTGTGGCTATTTGATCTTCTTCGACCCACCCAAAGAGGATGCCAATGTGACGATCGCTGAGTTGACACGGCTTGGGGTACAACTCAAAATTATTACGGGCGACAGTCGAGCTGTGGCGCAACATGTCGCCTCGCTGGTCGGTCTGGATGGCGGCGGGGTATTGAGCGGAGCTGAGCTGAATCAGTTGCACGATGAGGCGCTGTGGAACGTGGCCGACAAGACGTCGCTCTTCGTCGAGGTGGACCCCAACCAGAAGGAGCGCATTATCAGCGCGCTGCAAAAGATGGGCCATGTGGTGGGCTATATGGGCGACGGCATCAACGATGCGCCCGCGCTGCATGCTGCCGACGTAGGCATTTCAGTCGATAGCGCAGTCGATGTGGCCAAGGAGGCGGCAGATTTTGTACTTTTAGAAGCCAATCTCGATGTGCTGGTCAAGGGCATTGTCGAGGGGCGCAAGACCTTTGCTAACACGATCAAGTATATTTTCACCACCACCAGCGCCAACTTTGGCAACATGCTGAGCATGGCCGGGGCATCGATCTTTCTGCCCTTTTTACCCTTGCTGGCCAAACAGATACTGCTCAACAACTTTCTCTCCGACATCCCCGGCATGACGATTGCCAACGATGCCGTCGATGCGGAGTGGATCGAGCGTCCGCAGCGCTGGAACATGTCCTTTATCCGCAACTTCATGATCGTCTTTGGTCTAGTCAGTTCGCTCTTCGACTATCTGACCTTTGGCGTGCTGTTGCTTTGGCTACGCGCTGGGCCGGATGAATTTCGTACTGGCTGGTTTATCGAGTCGTTGCTCACCGAGCTGGTGATTGCCTTGGTGGTACGCACTCGTCGTCCTTTCTTCCGCAGCCAACCAGGGCGATGGTTATTGCTTTCTACCCTGACGGTGGCTCTGATCGCCCTTGTCATCCCCTATTTACCCTTCACCAACCTGTTTGGCTTTGTGCCGCTGCCGCCGCAGTTGATGCTAACGTTGCTAATTCTGACTGCGCTTTACGTACTCTGCACCGAAGTGACTAAGCACTTCTTTTATCGGTAGGGGAAAGTTACAGATTGCGCATTCATCATCCGTCCCCTTACTGACGTGCGGGGTTCGGACTGCCCCTGCTCCCCAAATGACCAGTGAACAAACTATCCAGCTAGCCACCAGGAATTGGGGTGATGGTGGAGCTTAACCCTTATTCAAATCGGTAGAATAGGGGTTGGATTATCTATGTGCGGGCAGATGGATGATTCGCCTCCGCAACTCGTGCCTGCCAATAAGGAGTAAGCTATGAAATCCCTCACCCAACAGGAAGTAGCGCTTCATGTCACTATTTTAGGCTGGGTCCACATTGCAACAAGCCTCTTTTTTATCCTAGTTGGGGCCTTTCTCTTTTTCTTTTTGCCCAGTGTCGGTTTGGCGACTCGTGATAGCGATGCCGTGGCGATCCTTAGCTTGGTGGGTACCTTTGTAGGCTCGTTCATCGCCTTGCTTGGCCTACCTGGCATCCTGGCTGGGATTGGGCTGTTGTTACGTCGCGCCTGGGGGCGGTATCTTAGCATAGTGGTGGGATTGCTCGGCCTGATCAACTTCCCGATTGGCACGCTGATTGGCGCTTACACCTTGTATGTGCTCATGCAATCGAGTGCGAATGATTACTTTGGAACAGCCGTTTCGGCATGAGGTCGTTTGAGATTGCGAGATTGGGAGAGTTTTGCAAACAATCTCCCAATCCTTCAATCTCCTCATTCCCCCAAAGGAGCCCTGGTTTGAATAAGTCGATCATCATCATCGGCGGTGGCATTGCCGGCTTGGCGGCTGGCTGTTATGGCCAGATGAATGGCTACCGCACCCAAATCTTCGAAATGCATAATCTGCCGGGCGGACTCTGCACCGCCTGGGAGCGCAAGGGCTATGTCTTTGATGGCTGCATCCACTACCTATTTGGTTCGGGCGTGGGGCAGCCATTTCATCGTTTGTGGGAAGAATTAGGGGTGGACAATCGCCCATTTGTCAACCATGAGGAGTTGACGCGCGTCGCCGA
This sequence comes from Caldilineaceae bacterium, assembly GCA_046328715.1. Classification (GTDB taxonomy): domain Bacteria; phylum Chloroflexota; class Anaerolineae; order Caldilineales; family Caldilineaceae; genus JAXLWB01. The sequence continues at coordinate 71,304 of JAXLWB010000018.1, forward strand.
TCCGGCTGGCAACAGACTGATTGCCTACTGCGACCCCGATCGACTGCGCGCTCAGATGCGGCTGCTGGCCCCCGAAGATGCCGCCCGGATCGACCGCTTCTGTGCTGGCATCAGCAAACTCACCAGCTTCGACATGTCGCTAATGCAGCAGAAGCCTCGCGAATTGATGGGCATGAACGACTGGTCAGTGATCGGCCCCAAGCTGATCTCCTTTGCCGAGCCGATGGCACGTTGGAGTCTGGTTTCAGCGCGTAATTTTGCTAAGAGTTTCAAAAGTCCGCTGCTGCAAAAAATGGTTCCCCACATGTTTGCCTGGCCGGATGTGCCGGTCTTTGTCGGGATGTCGCTGCTGGCTTCGATGCACACGGGCAACGCTGGTTTCCCAGTAGGTGCATCGCTCGAGTTTGTCCGCGCCATCGAACAATGCTATTTGGAACTGGGTGGCGAGATTCACTACAAAGCACCGGTAGAGAAGATTCTGGTGAGTGAAAGCGCCAGCGGCAAAAAACGAGCCACCGGCGTGCGCCTCTACGACGATTCGATCCACACCGCCGACATCGTCATCTCGGCAGCCGATGGCCGCAGCACCATCTTTGACATGCTGGGAGGCGAGTTTGTCGACACCAAGCTCAAGCACAACTACGATGGCCATCTGCCGCTCCACTCGCAGTTCCAAGTTTCGCTCGGCGTTGATCACGATTTTTCACAGGAGCCACACTGGGTCACCTATCTGCTCGACCAGCCGTTAACGATTGCAGGTGAAGATCGCTTTGAGATCGGTGTCAAACATTACTGCTTTGATCCTTCCCTGGCACCGCCCGGAAAATCGGTGTTGATCGCTATGCTTACCTCGCACTATGGCTACTGGCAGCGCATCTACGGCAAACGCCTTTATGATACCGAACAGACCCAGGTCTCCGATATTGTCATCGACTTTCTGGAGAGGCTCTACCCGGGACTGCGCGCTAAAATCGAAGTAGTGGACGAAGCGACCCCGCTCAGCTACGAACGTTTTACCGGCAACTGGCAGGGGTCAAGCACTGGCTGGCTGCTCACCCCCAAGACGATGCCGATGATGATTACTGGCATGCAAAAGACCTTGCCCGGGCTGGAGAATTTCTACATGGCCGGGCAGTGGGTTGAACCGGGGGGCGGCGTGCCAATGGTGGCCATGTCGGGAAGAAATGTGATACAATTAATTTGTCATGAGGATCGACGTGACTTTGTCGCAAGCAAAGATGTTCGTGTACAGAAGGCAAGTTGTTAGTTATTAGAGAGAAGAGAGCCCCACCCTAGCCCTCCCTGGGGAGGGGACTGTCACAGGCAAGATTGGGTTATTTCGACTTTCCCTTGAACTTAATCCGTTCCTTCACAGTCCCCTCCCTTTTGGGGAGGGCTAGGGTGGGGCCATAACAAAAAGAGGCACCTTGATGACAACACAAAACTCTGCCACACCCGAGCCCTCGACCACAACCACTCCACCCCCCGCCCCCAAACCTGATATCGGCATCGATATTCCATTCCCAGCAACGGAGAGTCGCCAACTAGAAATTGGCGTAGGGGCCTGCAAGCTGAAAGTCTCACCTGGTGGCGCTGAACCGTGGGTGACTGGCACCTACCATGACCCACGCAATGCATTGCCGTTGCAAGTCGATACAAAAGGCAACGTAGCCCGGATCAGCCAACAATTTTCTGGCTCTGAATGGTGGTCGATCTTTGGCAATCAACTGCCAAGCTTCGATTTACGTCTAGGCAAAGCTTATTCCTATACCCTGACGGTGGAAACTGGTGCCAGCGACTGTGCCTTAGAATTGGGCGGACTGCCGCTCAGCGCCCTCAAGATTCGTCAGGGAGCTGGCAAGTTTGCTGTGGATTTCTCGATGCCCAATCCGCAACGGCTGACCAAATTCAGTGTCGAAGGCGGCGCAGCTAGCTTGGAGATGAACCGTCTGGGCGACGCCAACTTTGCTGAACTGAGTGTGGCAGGCGGCGCTGCCGGCTATAAACTCAACTTTGACGGCAAGCTGCAGGAGAATGCGACGGTTCGCGTTAATGCAGGAGCTTCATCGGTAGAGATCGAGGTCCCAGCCGCCACAGCCGCCCGCATCATCAGCGAGACGACCATCGGCAGCATCAATGTCGGCGATGGCTTCACCAAGCAACAAGGTGCCTTTTGCACGCAAGCTGCCCTTGCCGGTGGTACACCACTTTTAACGATCCACGTCACCGTTGCGCTTGGATCCATCCAATTACGAATAATTTGAAGTAGACTGTCATTCTGATAGACAAAACAGATAGACAAAGCAGATAGACATTGCATGATCACAATGAGTAGGGGCACACCCTTGCGGTTGCCCATTCGCTAATGCAAGCAGGGCACCGGCAAGCGGATGCCCTAAAATGATCCTTCTTTGACTTGCATTGTCTATAAGTTGCGGATGACGGTAACATCATCCGCAACTCATAGACAATGCAAATTCAGCTTTCGGCCTAACAGGCTATCCTAAGCTAACCCACGGGCATCGCCCTGCGATATAGGGAGCTCTTCCCATCCCCGAGCGATGCACTCTGAGTTACTCAAAACCCCTCTACCGACTGATCGTAGGCAGGAAAAGCCGACGACTTTCATCCACAGGATGATCTACCTGATGAGCAACGTTACGCGCTGCACCATCCACACTCACTGTGATAGCACTTTGCAGAGATTGTGACGCCGAAGTGACATCGAGAGCAAAGGTGATCGTGAAGTTTCCATTGGCGGCCAGGGTTGGGATCTTCCAAACCAGTGGTTGCGCCAACGCAGAGCGTGCTGTAGCCAGCTCTGGATTGGGTGTAGACGAGCCAGGTACATAGGCAGCATTGCTGGGCAAGGTTGCCGTAACTACGATGTTGTTTGCTGGCACCTCGTTGTTCTGAATCGTCACCGTATATTGAACTTCGTCACCCACATACAGTGTTGTCCCCGAAGGTGGATTGGCGCTGATGGTGATCGTCGGATTGGCGGGCGGCAGACTGTCGCCATCGACGATGGTCACAGTCGTCGTTGTTGGCGTGCCAATCAATGCATTTGTTACGTTGCCGAGCTGCAAGGCAAAACTTTCTGTATTCTCAACCTCGCTATCATCCACAAGCTGAACCACAATTGTCACCGACTGTTGTCCACTCGGAATCTTTGCCGTGCCACTCACGGGCGTATAGTCGCTATTAGCGAGCGCACTTCCATCCAACGTCTGATAGTGCACCTCGACATCATCTCTGGGGTTTGGCTGATCGAGTACGAGGGTCATCGTCACTTGGCCGCTCACTTCCGTCGTTGTGTAACTGCTGCTGGCGAAGCTGACCTGCGGCTGGTCATCGTCCGTGATGGTCACTGTTGCCGCCAATGGATTGCTGAGAATGCCATTCTGGGCGGCGAGCAGGGTGAGATGGAAGCTCTTGTTCGGTTCAACGGTCTGGTCGCTGATGAGTGGAACAAGCAGCGTGGCTGCTTGTTGGCCGCTGGGGATCGACAGGGTGCCACTGACTGACGTATAGTCACTGCCAGCAAGGGCACTGCCATCGGCACTTTGGTAGTTGACCAAGACATTCGCCCGTGGATTTGGCTGGTCGAGCATGACAGTTACTGTCAGCAGGCCGCTGGATTCACTGACCGTGTAGATTGCACTGGCAAAGCGAACGAGCGGCAGATCATCATCGGTGATGACAAGCGAGCTGCTGATCGGTGCGCCAAGCACGACCCCATTGAGCTTCGACAACGTCAACAGGATGCTTTCATCACCCTCCACTGCTGTGTCATCTTTGATCTCCACGGCAACATCCGCGCTGTTCTGGCCAGCCGCAAAGGTAACGGTCCGGCTGAGCGCAACATAGTCAGTGTCCATGGTCGCCGTACCGGAACTACTCTGGACTGTAATGCTGACCGGATGGGCGGGCTGGGGCTGATCGAGCAGCAAGGTGATGGTGTAGGGTGCGCTGGCTTCGCTAGTGGTGTAGTGTCCACTGGCAAAGCTGACTTGCGGTTGATCGTTGTCAATGAGGGTGAGTTGTTTATCCTTCTGGTTGCCAAGTGCAGCACCCGTCGGGCTTGCCAGCGACACGGTCAAGGTCTCGGTCACTTCCACTTCGCTGTCATCGGTGATGGGCAGGAAGAGTGTCGCAGCCACTTGGCCAGCCGGCACAATGATGCCTGTGGGGAGCGAGCCATAGTCGCTACCAACCTGCGCCGTGCCCTGTGTGCCGATGAGAACTTCCGCATCGGCGTAGGGATTCGCCTGATCCAGGCCAACCGTCATGGTGACGAAACCCACCCCTTCAGCGACGTTCGTTGCGTTGCTGAGCAATTGAATGCGTGGCACAATTAGCGTGCGTGTCAGGGTCGTCGTGCTGTTGTTGCTCGCATTTTGGTCGTAATTTTGCCCCCCAATCGATGATCGGAAGAGGAGATATTGATCGCTGTTCAGGAGCGGGCTGACCATCCCTGTTACGGTGATCAATCCGCCTGCGGTTGGTGCCAACTCTTCGACCTGCCACTGATAAGGTGACGTTGCTACCTGGGTAATGATCGCCCCACTGTTGACAACAGCCAGATCGGTCAGTGCGCTGGGCAAGGTGGCTGTGATGAGCACACCGGTGGCAGTGGTGACGCCCGTGTTGCTGAAGCTCAAGGTGTAGGTGAGTGGCTGCCCCGGACGCATTGTGCCCGCGGGTGTCACTTGTTGCTCAATGCCGAGATTGGTTTGGAAGTTGCAGAAGTCAAGCACACGGCTGATTGTAGCAATGGCAGCGTCTTGGTCGGGCAAATTCTCGTATTCAAAACCCCAGTAGGTGGTGCGGAAATGGCCGCCGTCCTTATAGACCGCAGCATTGCCAGCGTCACCCACAAAGGCGACACCCGCGCTGGCTGTGGGAGTAATGATGTCGGAATAGTTGCCATCCCAGGGAGCAAGAGTATAGGGACCCAAATCTGCAAAGATCGGTGCGGTGCCTGTGACGACATTCTGCCAGCTAAGGCCGTCACTGAGATCGTCTACCGCAGCCTCTACGCCCAGGTAGTCGTGCATGAACGGTGTCAAGCCGCGGGTGTAATAGTAATCCTGCGAATTGATAAAGAGACATTTTCCTTCATCCAGGTAGGCGGCGAGGATTGGCTCGGTCTCTGGCTCCGGTGCTGCCCCATAGGGACCATTGAACCAGATGATGGTAGTGTAATCGGCGATATCATCCAGGCTGGTTGGTTCTGAATTGCCACTGTTGCCTGTATCCCAATAGTCGTAGGAGACGCCCAGAGTGCTGAAGATATCGTCGTAGACCCAGCCTAGATCATAGCCACCGGTCTGGCTATCATCATCGACAAAGAGGAGTTGTGGGAAGGTGCGTACCGTAAAGCTGGCCGCACTTGCAACGCTGCTTCCACAGCCATTTTGTGCAGTCACTCGCCAATAGTAGGTGCGCGCGGAACGCAAATAGAAGGGGATATCGGCAAGGGAGAAATAGGTCGTTGTGGTGTAAATCAGTGTTGTAAAGCTGGCGTCGCTCGCTACTTCAAAGAGATAGCTACTGGCTTGTGGCACCGGATCCCAAATAAAGAACGGAGCATCCGAAACATCAGTTTCGCCGTCGGCGGGGATGCTCAATGTCACCGAGTTGGGTGTGGATGAAGCCAAATCAACCTCTACGGTTGTCGTAAAAATCTGCGAGCTGCCTGTGCCAACCACATCGATCCAATAGAAGTCTGGCGTCACTACGGCAGTATTGCCCAGGGTCAAGGTCGAGGTGGTCGGTGCAGTGATTGGGTTGACCGAGAACAAACTGGTCGCACCGGCGGGCAGATTCTCGACACTCAAGGTGGCCGCGCCCTGGAACGAATCACCAAGTGCTACCGTAAACTGTGCATTATCCGGCGCACAGACGTCCAGTATGGTTGGCTGAACATTGACTGTACAGGAGGAAGGCAAATCGAAAGCCTCCGCCCCATCTTGAACATCGTCACTTGTCCCAGCATCGGCGCTGTAGCCCAGCCCGCGTTTAGCAAACCCTTCCCAGATCTGACATTGATTGGCTCCTCCGGTGTCAGCCAGATCGGCGGCCAGAATGGCATCGCGCGCATCGACAAAGGTAGGACTGCAAGGCTGCAATTTCATGCCATCGATTACCAGTTGCAGCGCCAAATGGTTGCCGCTGTTGGCATCAAGCAGATCTGGGGCAAAGCCATGTTTGTTGACCAGGTTCCAATAAACCTCCCAAAGCATCGAAGCCCATATTTCGCCGACATCATGCACTTCACTGGAGAGGTCAGTGTAAGCGAAGGTCTGAGGGTTGACATTCAGATCCGTGGTATAAGGATAGTGGCGAAAACCTGGGCCAACTGCCGAGTATCCCCCCAACCAGCGCCCCACGAACATCGACGTTGTCGCCGTATCCGTGACCTTGGCAGTGAGCGCCAAGGCCAAGAAATCACTCCAGCCTTCACCCATGCCACCCGATTCAATCGCATCCAGACAATTGCTGTTGCCCGGGCCACCGGTGAGTCGAGTGGAGAGGCCATGTCCGTACTCGTGGATAATCACGTTATTGTCAAAAGCACCATCGCGCTGAACACCATTCAAAGAAACAGTTACTGTATCGGACAATGCATTTTTAATCGTCAAGCCATCCGACTTTCCAATCAGCACAGAGGGGATAGTAACCGCGGGGATGCTATTGTCGTCCCTCATCGCAGTCAGGTCGGCCAAGTCGTCATTGGCAACGATAACACCAATCGCCCCTGCCAACTCTGCATTACGAACTTTGCCCTTAAACAAACAATTTCCTCGGTCGACCAGGACGATCTTGCCAGCTACATTATTGACTAATGCCTCACAGCCATCATTAGCACTGACACCAGCGCCATCATCAGCCAAGGCGACGTCGCCTGTTACCGAATAGTTCTGGGGTCCAAAACGAGCAGGATACGATAGCAATGTGCCTGCGATTGTGATCGGGGTGAGGACACTGAGGACTGGAGCGACAGTACCGGGATAGATTTGCATCCGGGGAAGCGCGCCATCGGGCGGGGTGGTAAAGTTGGCGTTGTTGACACCGCTGAAATCCTGCGCTTCTGCCAAAACATAATCACTGGCCAGACCACCGTGACCGTAGTTATTGGCTTGAAAGTTGCCACTTGCTTCATCAAAACCAAAGTGATAGAGCAGATCGTGGGTGCGATTGGTCACATAGAAAAGATTGGTAACCGCTGCGTTCCGATTGGGTGCTAGCGGTTGGCTGAAGTCGGTCGTGTAGGTAAAGCTGAGCGATGCACCACCCTCCGTTGTCACATCACTCCCGTCAAAGCCATTTGGAGCTGCAATATCGGCGTAGGCAAAGGCGTTATTGCCGCGAGTCACGGTGAATTCGGGACCCGTGACGCCATCCGTATCATGCCAGCCAAAGGGCGAAGCAGTTGCATCCGCCGGATCAGTGACCGACGTTTGAACGCCATCCAAGGGGCTTTCAGCGGGAAGTGAAAAAACAAGATAGGTAGCCGAGGTCGGCGCTAGGCTTGGACTAGCAACCGAGCTTTCGATTGCCACTTGCTCACTATTAAGTTGCGTGGCGCGGGCGGCATCTTTGGTCCAGTTAACCTGTGAAAGAATCTTGCCCGTAAAGGCATCGGCCCGAATGTCCAGCCAGTCACTGCTGTTGATTGGCTGAATTTGCATGTTCCAGGCCAATTTCACATGTCCGCCATCGAGCGGTTGGTAGATCAGGCGCATCGGGATCGATGCCCTTGAGAATCCACCACTGCTCACCTCGGTAACTTGATCTACACCGCGCGCCGCCGAAGTAGCCACCAATGGCTGCGTAACGGCCAAGTTTAGTTGTCCAGCCACAGAACGGAGCGTTGCAATGGCATCAATCCCGGGTTGCTGTTGTTTGACTCGGCTGCGCAGATCGCTCACAAAACGGTTACCCAGATTGAGAATGCGTCCATCGGGCATGACATTGATGTTGATATCGCCATTGAAGAGTTCGATCCCATCGAGTCGTTGGCGCAGGTAAAGGTGAGTCACCCCGTTGTTCTGGCTGACGTAGCGATCTTTGACTACGATGTCTGCCAGGTCATCAAGTGTGAGCTTCAACTCAAAACGATTGGTGTGCAGATAGTTCAGCGCAATCTGCAACGGATCGCCCGATGCAGGTGGGCTGACAAGTTGCTTTGCTTGGGTGCGTGGCTGCTGTACAACATCGAAACGACTTTCTGACGCAGGTGGTTTGGTGGCATCCGTGTGGGCGCTAACGGGTAGGTAGTTGAGTATGAGCAGAAAGAGGAAAAACGTAGAAATGAGCGGGCCTCGGGAACGCCGATAAGACCAAGACATGATTTCTCCTTTGTGATAAAAGCTGGGGAATAAGAAGAATAAAAGATGATTGCTTTCGGTACTGCGAGGCATACATTATAATCGAAGTTGTGTAATCTACAATTTTGCTAGATAACTTTTCTGTAATTTTACACCAAAACTTAACGCATATAGAGATCAGGTTGCAGCCTAAGCGGCAGACGCCATTGTGCGACCATCCACAAAGCTTATCTCCGCCACTTGACTAGGTTAAGGGCTCGTCACATTACCGAGGTAACGAAAAACAAGACGGCGTTTAATAGATAGAGCGCACCGATCTGAACCAATTACTTTATCAATGAAACCGATATCCACTTTCCTGCGTAGTGAATAACATCAGTTAGAAAAGCGACTTACGGTCTGCTTCTTGTATATTACATCGTTGTATCAATGCTATGGAGAACAATTATGTTAAACGAAGAAAAAGTCGAAACCCCGGAAACCCCAAAGAGTGAAACCAGTGGCGAAGGGGCTGCCAGCAGCAAGGGTCATTCCTGGGCAGAGGAGATAGAAATCGCCAGCGAGCAATTGGTCGCCCGTGTCAAGGAGTTGATTGCGGAAGGCAATGTGCGCCGATTGATCATCCGCAAGCCAGATGGCGATGTCCTGCTCGAAGTGCCACTGACCGCCGGTGTTGCAGTGGGCGGTGTCTTTACCGTGGTTGCACCGGTGCTAGCCGCATTGGGTGCGATGGCTGCCCTGATTGCCCGCGTTAAAGTCGAGATCATCCGCGAAGGGTAAGGATGACGGGATGACGAGATAAAGTGATGACAATTGTCATCAGGTCATTCAGTCATCCAATCGGGAGGTTGATTATGAACAACAATCAAACCAACAACATTGCAACACTTGCCCTTGGGGCAGTCTTGATCTTGGCTGGTTTGCTGTTTTTGGTTGGGCAGTTTGTCGGAGCCCGCTTCTGGGAGCTTGCCTGGCCTTTTACCATACTGATCCCCGGTTTGCTGCTCTTCGTAGGCATGGTAGCTGGTGGCAAATCGACCGGTGGATTGGCGATCCCGGCGAGTATTGTCACCACTCTTGGCTTGCTCATGCTATTCCAGAACACGTTCAACTACTTTGAAAGTTGGGCCTATGCCTGGGCCTTGATTCCCACCGCTGTTGGCGTCGGCATGATGATCAACGGTGTCTGGAGCGATCAGCCTGGGCTAGTGGAAAAAGGGCGCAAGACTGCGCAGATCGGTGCAGTGATGTTTGCGATTGGCTTTGTCTTCTTCGAGCTTGTCGTGCGCATTGGCCGCTTTGGACACATCATGTTTGGTGGTTTCCTCGGCCCGCTTGTGCTGATTCTGATCGGTGGCTATCTGCTCTTCCGCAATCTGGTCGATGGCAGCAACCGCTCGCTGCGCCAAGCTTCAACGCTACCGCCACCGCCGGTGGGGCAACCCACGCCCAAAAGCGTTGATGTCGCCGCACAGCCAAGCTCGGCAGTGGTCAATCGAGCTGAACCTCCCACAGCAGCACCGCCTCTAACTCAGGAGCCTGCGCCGGTCCAATCGACCGAACCACCCGGCACTGCATCGCTAATCGATGGTCAAGAGAAAGACAAAATTGTTATCATGTAGCAGTTTTGTTGGCTCTAAAGAAGTCCGACTTTTGAAGTCGGACTTCTTTTTTTGTTACCACTTTGGCGTCATTTTGTAGCCAGCGATAAAGTAAGATAAGGCAACAACTTCATCCCGAGAACACCATATACATTGTGATTGCAACAGTGATTCCGCTGAGCTGCGCTATATGCGATCAAATGTGGAAGAACAGGTATGAAATACGTCTACCCGAACAGATTTCGCCAGATTGTATGCGCAGTGAGCCTCTTGGTGATTTTGGGCCGCATCCTTCAATCCAACAAGGCGATAGGACAACAATCAGCAGATAAGTTTCAAAGTTACATCCTTCTACAGCAAACTGCATCAGACAGCTATGTCATTTTCGATGTAAATGTCATTCCTATGACAGGTGAGATCATTTTGCCTCACCAAACCGTAGTCATCGCCAATCACCGTATTCTCCAGATTGCACCAGTGACCGCTACGCCGATTCCAGCAGGAAGTCAACTAATTGATGGCAGAAATCACTATCTCATGCCAGGATTAGCAGATATGCACATCCATCTCAATCGTGAATATTATCTATCACTGCTGGTAGCCAATGGCATCACGACTGTACGTAATATGAAGGGCACACCAGAGATACTCGCAATGCGGCAGCGCATTGCAAACGGTGAGCTCTTGGGGCCACGCATCTACACTGCCGGTCCAATTCTCAATGAAGTACCCTACGATCAGCCATCACAGCGTATTCTATCCACCCTTGACGGTGCCGAGCATATCGTGGCCGAGCAAAAGGCAGACGGTTACGATTTTATCAAGGTATATGATGGATTGTCAGGTAGCGCCTATCAAAATGTGACCAAAGCGGCCCAAGAGTTTGGCATCAAAGTCGCTGGTCACGTTCCAGATGGCATGAGTGTATTACAGATCATTGAGGCTGGGCAGCAAAGCATTGAACATCTCGATGGATATTGTACACTCGAAGAGAGTCAGCTTGCAGCAATTGCACAACAGACAGCAAATGCCGGCGTGTGGAACTGCCCAACCATTACAGCGTTTCAACCATTGCAGCCTGTCGCTGGGACACGCACCTACGTGCAACAAGAGATGTTCGACTATATCCCTACACTTACCCTCAAAATCTGGTTTTTACCCAAGGACTTCAGAGAACAGGCATACAATTACGCCTCCATTAATCCGGTCCAGCGCAATATTATTCAAGCGCTTCACAAAGCCGGGGCACTCTTACTTGCAGGTACGGATGCACCCATGCCTTGTGCTGTGCCAGGTTTTGCGCTGCAACAGGAACTCAAGAATCTAACTGAAGCTGGGCTTACTGCTTACGAAGCACTTCAAACTGCAACGTATAACCCTGCTCGATTTCTCAATACGCTTGACAAATTCGGCACAGTGACCGTTGGCAGCGAAGCCGACTTGATCCTGCTCAATGCGAACCCTCTCGATGATGTCGCTAACTTGCGTCAAATTGATGGCGTTATGTTACAGGGATGTTGGCTATCGAGAGCGCAACTCGATGAATTGCTCCAGACGGCCCAACTTGCAGCAGCCGCAGAGTAACCCTGCTCCTCAGTTCATGATAAAATCTCATCAGATAATGGCGAGCGGGATCGATTCCGCCATTCGCAATTCAACATTTCAATACTGATACTCTGCACTACGTGCCCCTTTTTATACCGTCCAAAGGTGCATGTAGTGACAGCCGCTGACATAACACCGAAAGGATAGAACATACGCTATGGCAACAACCACAGTACACATGATTGGTCAGGCCCATCTCGACCCCGTTTGGCTTTGGCGTTGGACGGAAGGGCGGGCCGAAGCACTGGCCACCAGCCAGTCGGCGGTGGACCGCCTCCGTGAATATGCGGATTTTCATTTTACACGGGGAGAATCGCAGATCTACCAGTGGATCGAGGAGGAGAACCCGGCACTCTTTGCGGAAATTGTAGAGTTGATTCGGGCGGGCCGCTGGCATGTTGTCAATGGCATGGTGATTCAGCCCGATATGAACATCCCGCAAGGTGAATCATTTGTGCGCCAAGTACTGCTGGGCAAAGCATATATGCGGGCGAAGTTGGGGGTTGAGCCACGCGTTGCCTACTGTGTCGATAGCTTTGGTCACGCCGGTACGCTGCCGCAGATCTTGCGCAAGTGTGGCTTCGACAGTTACGTCTTTATGCGCCCCGGCGCACATGAAAAAACACTCCCGACACAGACCTTTTGGTGGCAAGCGCCGGATGGCAGCCGCATCCTCACCTTCCGCATCACCGATGCCTATACGACTCGTGCTGTCGATTCGGCCCAACATATCGAGCGGTCAGTCGCCGCCAAACCAGCAATGTTGGAGCAGACGATGTGCTTTTTTGGTGTAGGCAACCACGGCGGTGGCCCCACCAAGGCACAGATCGAAAACGTCCAACAGTTGGCTACGCAACGCAACGATCTGGCAATCCGTTTTAGCTGGCCTGATGCCTACTTTGCAGACATTGCTGACGATACGGCCCAGTTGCCGACGGTCGCCGAAGAATTGCAGTTCCATGCCGTCGGCTGCTACTCGGTCAACAGCGCACTCAAACGTTCTCATCGCCTGGCGGAGTGTCGCCTGCTCCTGGCCGAACGGCTATCAGTCATGGCCAAACATTGGACAGGACGCCTTGTGCCGCAAACTCGATTCGATGAGCTTTGGCATGACCTATGCTTCAATCAATTCCATGATACCCTGGGTGGCTCTTCGACCAAAGAAGCCGAGGATGATGCGATTCACACTTTTGCCGGTATCATTGCCAACGCCGAGCGCATGATCGACGACGCGGGTCGAGCAGTAGCGACCCAAATCGACACGCGCCTGCCTGACCAACCGAGCGGAAGTGGCAGCTTTGTACTCTTTAACCCGGCAGGGCAGCCGACCACCCAGTATGTCGAATATGAGCCGTGGACCGATTGGTCATCCTGGGAAAAGAATGGATACCAGTTGGTTGATGAGCAAGGGCAACCAGTACCCTATCAGATCACTGATACCCACGAAGCCTTGACCAAACCGTTACAGGGCATCACACGGATCATCTTTGCTGCCCAATTGCCGGCCTTTGGCTATCGGGTCTATCACTTTGTGCCCAATCTGCCCAAGCCCGACCTGCCGCCCGAGATGCTGGTGACAACGACTGAGATGGAGAATGACCGATTACTCCTGCGCCTTGATCCAACCAGCGGAGCCATTCTTTCCTGCGTGGAGAAAAGCAGCGGCATTGAACTAGTTGGCGCTGGCGGCTGGAATGTGGCTCAAGTGTTAGAGGATAAGACGGATACCTGGTCACACCGCGTGCCGGGGTACACAGGACCAATGCTTGGTCAATTTGCCAACGCTCATATCACGATCGGCGACCAGGGACCACTGCAAATTTCACTCTTTATCGAGCGAACGTATGAACTAAGCACCTGGCTGCAACAGCTCATCTTGCGCCGAGGCAGTGATGAGCTGTTGATTCGCAACTGGCTCAACTGGCAAGGGCAGTGGCGCATTGTCAAGCTCGCCTTTGATGTAGCAACCAGCAGCCCAACTGCCGTGCATGATGTGCCATTTGGCTGGTGCGAACGTCCTTGCAACGGGGCCGAAGTACCTACCCAGATGTGGATGGATGTCTCCGGCCCCGCCTTACAGCAGCCAGAGCAAGTGATCGGCGCGGCGCTGCTCAACGATGGTAAATATAGCTGTGATGTCAACGGCAGCACCATGCGCTTGACGGTGCTGCGCTGCCCACCCTATGCCTACCATGAACCGCATCTACTGGGCGGCAAAGCACGCTACGACTGGGTCGATCAGGGTTATCAGGAGTTTACCCTGCTTCTACGCCCCCACATCGGTGATTGGCGTTCGGCGCAGATTGTCGAAAAGGCCCGTGCGCTCAACCTGCCAATTGTGCCGATCACCATGCATGCACATCCTGGCCATTTACCTGTACAAGGCTCCCTATTGAGTTTGGATTCCGAAGAAGTCGAGCTGAGTACACTCAAACAATCCGAAGAAGGATCAGATACAATTGTGCGCCTGGTGGATCGACATGGTCGTGGTGCGCAAACAACATTGCATTGGCTGGATCAGGCCTGTGCGGTGGCCCTTCAACCATTTGAAGTCGCTACCTTCCGCTTGCAGCAGCAGGATGCTCAGTGGCAACTGCTACCTTGTGATATGCTGGAGCGATCTCAGTAAGACAGTGAGACAGTAAGACAGTGAGGCAGTGCTATACTGATCCACTGTCTTACTGTCTTACTTCCTTCCTTCCCAACCGGACTAGACCTTTGACCAGGGTTGCAACCGATTGCGTAACTAGCCTCTGCGCCCCAATTCCTATATAAACTTTAAAAGAAATTCCAGCAAACAACCCCAAGCCTATGCATGCGCATAGGCTTACGCCTTGTCTACAAGAGGAGTTTATGGCGCTCAATCCCCAGTCAACTTCGCTCACGTGGCGCATTGTACTGCGTGCCCTTTTGGGCTTCGTCGTCATCATTGTCCTTGTCTTTGGTAGCGCTGGCCGTTGGGACTATTGGCAAGGTTGGGTCTACCTGTCCCTGGCGCTGATCGCAATGGCAATGATGTGGATGGTGCTACCCAAAGACTCAGACTTGGTCGAGGAGCGTTTACATCCGGGCGAAGGAATGAAGGGCTGGGATCGGGTCTATTTTGCACTCTCCACACCGATGTATCTACTAGCAGCGATCGTCGCCGGGGCGGATGTTGGGCGCTTTGGTTGGACAGGACACTTGCCTCCATCTTTCTACCTCTTTAGCATTGTGTTCTATACAATTGGCCAGGGACTCTTCTTGTGGGCACGCTATGTCAATCGCTACTTCTCCAGTGTTGCCCGTATTCAACTCGACCGGGGACAGACGGTCTGCAATGTAGGGCCTTATCGCTTTGTGCGGCATCCTGGCTATGTGGGGGGCATTCTCTTTGGCATCGCCATGCCGTTGATCCTCGGTTCACTCTGGGCGTTGACTCCGCAGGTGATCGCGGCGCTGTTGTTGGTCTGGCGTACGTACAAAGAAGATCGAATGTTGCAAGCTGAATTGCCAGGTTACGCAGCTTACAGCAAGGAGACGCGCTATCGTCTGTTGCCGGGAATTTGGTGAAGCGAGCGCTTCGTTCTAATTGGTGACCAACCTGGCGAAATGTTTCCTCACTTAGTGTTGGCATTGAGTCATATTTTGGAGGCATTCATGAACTGGCTACTGATTCTTAAACGTTTCTTAGCATTTCTTGCTTTAGTCATTTGGATGGCGGTTCTCTTCTCGGTAGGTTCCACCTACTTGGGACCGAAAATGGCTGGCAGTCTTTCACCGGCAGAAACAAATTTCGCTGGGATCGCGCTTCTGATCGTCTGTACAGTGGATACTCTCTTGCTGGGCGCTTTTATTCTGCTTGCACGCATCTATGGCTGGCGTTTGCTCGTGATCACAATGTTGCTCTATTACGGTGTCAAGACCTTTCAAGCCAACATTGAAGCGGTTTATTTTATGCTCAACATTACTCCCGATCTGGTGCCCAAGCTCTTTACGATGACGCTGCCAGTTACATTGTTTTGGCCGCCGCTGGCAGTCTGGCTATTGGGGAAAGCACGCAAGCCGGCGACAGCCCTGGTCGAAACCAGTTCGCTACCACAGACAAGCGCCGGGACTTGGGTTTGGAAATTCGCCTTGATTGGCATTGTGGTTTACCCATTGCTCTTCTTTAGCTTTGGCTACTACGTGGCATGGAAGAACGCAGAATTGCGCGCATTCTATCAGGGCACTGATCCTGGCAGCTTTCTGTTGCAAATGCGCAATTTGATTGGCGGTGATCCACTGTTACTGCCCTTTGAATTCTTCCGTGGTCTGTTGTGGGCTGGCATGGCTGCGCTCATGATATGGACGATGAAGGATCGACCCTGGCTGGCAGCAGTGCTACTGGCGATCTTTTTCGCCCTGATTGAGAACGATGTCCATCTTTTTCCCAATCCATTGATGCCCACTATCGTACGCCAGACACACTTTATTGAAACCGCATCGTCAAACTTACTCTTTGGCTTGATCGCAGCGGCATTGTTGATGTGGCGACCGACTGTAAACCAAGATCGTGTGGCGCTTACTCAGGCTGTGCGGCATCTGTAAAGTTGCTGGACGATTGCCAATGAAGATGCCCAATATAGGTCATTTCAACCGTGATGCGTTGCACAAGTCGTTTTACAGCGAGCCATTGTGTTTGATAAGGGAAAGGATGATGCTTAAACGAATCTTGATAGGCCTAGCAGGAAGTCTAGCCGCCTTGGCGGGCATTGGCTGGTTAGGTTTACAAATCCGCCCGCAAAGCACCGCTCCAGCCAATCTTGCCCCGCAGGATTTGGGCAGCATTGCAATACCTTCGACTCTACCTGCGCCCGTGCGCCGCTATCTGCAAGTGGCCTGCGGGGAGCGCATTCCACGTAGCGAGTCACTGGTGACGTGGGGCTCAGCTCGCTTGAATCTAGGATTGTGGATGCCAGTACGCTTCCAACTTTATCACCTCCCCGGCCGAGCCTTTCGGCGCGAGATGAAGATCACCTGGTTCGGCATTCCGGTGATGCGGGCACTCGACAGTTACCTTGATAACAAGGGCATGACTGGTCCCAGTTTTCAATTGGAGAGTGGCCCTGGCGTCGATCAAGGGGCCAATATGATTCTGTGGGCCGAGGCGACCTTTTATCCTTCACTGCTCGTGACCGATCCGCGCATTCATTGGGAGGCCATCGACCAGAACAGCGCACGTCTTCTCTTCCCGTTTGGCGATGGACAGGACGAGCTCATTTTCCACTTTGACCCAGCGACTGGCTTAGTCACTCGCACCTGGGCAATGCGCAGTCAAGGGAACGGCGGCAAAGCGCCCTGGTTTGCGGAGATTGTTGCCTGGCAAACCATCAATGGCATCCAGGTACCCAAACAAGTGGCAGTAACCTGGGAAGCGCAAGGCAAACCCTGGTCAATCTGGGATTTTGAAGGAATGGCGTGGAACGTCGATGTGACAGAGGCGCTGTCCATTGCCGAAAATACACAGGTACGTTAATCACAAGGAAATAACAATGATGAAGCCGACTTTGATCAGCAAGCCTGCCTTTACCGTGGCAGGCATCAATTGGCACGGCAAGATGGCAGATGCAGGGCAGATTCCACAACTGTGGGATATTTTTCCATCCCGTGCCAATGAATTACGTCAGCGAGTCAATCCATTGGCCTTCTACGGTGTGATGGGGAACAGCAACGAGCAGACCACCGAATTTGACTATATGGCAGGTCAACAAGTGGAAAACGGCGACAATTTACCGACAGGGATGAGCCGTTGGAATCTGCCTGCGCAGACCTACGCCGTCTTTGCGACCACGTTGCCCAAACTTCAAGCGACCTTTGCCGAGATCACTCAGTGGCTGCCGACTTCAGGCTATCGCCGCGCACCTGGACCTGAGTTTGAACTGTACGATGAGACGTTCGATCCAAACGATCCCGAGCCAGCGATGTTTGTTTATGTGCCGGTTGAGAAATGCTGATTTGTCACACAAAACGGGTAAATTTTCTAAATTCGTTTGCTATGCCACACCACCCTTTATCCACAGAAAGGAGGCCACAATGACCAACCCACTACCTAACGATACCCCTCAAGCCGAAACCATGAGCCGCAGCGAAGCCAGGGCACAGCGCCGGGCTGCACGCCACGCTTTGGTGGGTTCCCCCGGTCGTAGCAGTGTGTGGCTCACTGGCATCATCATGATTGTGTTAGGATTCGTTTTTCTCCTACGCAACCTGGATCTATTCCGTTTTCCCCTCGACAATTGGTGGGCGCTGTTCATCTTCATTCCCGCCATTGGTGCATTTGGCACCGCTTGGCAAAGCTATCGCAATGCTGGAAACCAGTTAAATGCGACTGCGCGCAGTTCACTGTTCGTTGGGCTTATGTTAACCCTCATCACTACTGCCTTCTTGTTCAAATTCAACTGGGTAATTTTCGGACCAGCGCTCATCATCCTGGCTGGAATTGGCATCATAATCAATGCCATGCTGCCCCATCAGTAAAGGCACTGTAATTCCGGCTTTTGATTCCTGTGTCAACCGAGTTCTTCGGTGGTATGGCATTGACCAAGGATTTGTGTTAACTATGTCAGCCGATACGCTTGCAGTTCCCAAAAGTTTTCAGGCTAAAAGCGGCCCCTGGTGGGAAATCGTTGTCATCCTGGGCCTTTATTTATTTGTGACACTCTTTGTAAAAGGATTGGCACCGCTTGCCCCTTTCCTTTTGCTCATTTATATCCTCACTGATGGCTGGCTACGCCATCGGACTTGGGCAGACTATGGCTTTGCGCGGCGTAGCATTCCTGACGGAATCCGCAACACGCTGGGCTGGTCACTGTTGGTTGTCTTTGGCACGCAGGCAATCTTTGTCTTCGGTGAATACTTCTTTCTCCCGGACGTTTTCCAACATATCTTTGCCCGGTTGCCGGTTGACATGAGGGCCATGAATGCAAGCGTTGTGATTACGCTTGTGATTGGTACGTTCCTGGAAGAGCTGATCTTCCGCGCCTTATTCCAGAACCGACTCGCTATCTTGGTTTCGCCGGCGACTGCCATCTCTATTACAGCTCTGACCTTTGCGCTTGCTCATTACTCTCCAGGACCTGTGTTGGTCGTCTTTGTTGACCTGCTCAGTGTCTTCATCGACGGTCTTCTCTACGGTGTGATTTACCAGCGTTCAAAGAACATCTTCGTTTCTTGGATACCGCACTTTTTGGCTGACGTCGTTGCCCAGTTTTTTTTTTGAGTTTGCTCGGGTGAAGTCCGCTCTATCAAACCCTCTCAGGAGGCAACAGGAATCAAGTTGAAATTGAAAACGCCTACCATTGCTGATTCGTAGGAGAACTTTCATGGGAACAGTTATTTTGCTGATCGCGCTGCTTGTTGAAATCGGGTTCGCAGCCTATTGTTTCTTAACCCACTCTCGACAAGTGCAGGTCAGAAGCTATCTTTGGATCGCTGCGTTTGGAGCGTTTGTACTCTTCACGTTGGCGTCGATCATTCGTTGGAGTTTTCGCTGGTATCTACTGGCGCTGCTGCTGTTGGTCTGGGCCATGATCAGTGTGTGGAGATTGTTTAGAAAGAGAGCAGAGGCAAAACCTTTTTCGTCAGTGCGCACCATTTTTGGTACGGTCGGGAGTTTGCTCTTGCTCTTCATCGCCCTGCTACCCGTCCTGATCTTTCCACAGTTCACTTTGCCAAAACCAACCGGCAAGTACGAAGTTGACACTGCTACTTTCACCTATACGGATGAGAACCGCATCGAAACATTTACAAATAATGGCGAGAAGAGAAAAGTCAATGTGGAGTTCTGGTATCCTAAGGGTGCGCAGGGTCCCTATCCGCTGGTACTCTTTTCGCACGGTACAGGAGGGATCAAAACCAGCAATACCTCCACCTTCATCGATCTGGCCAGCAATGGCTATGTTGTAGGCTCGCTCGATCACCCCTATCATTCGCTCTTTACCATCGGATCCGACGGCAAGTTAGTTCGAATCGACTCGGGTTACTGGCAAGAATACATGAATATGGTCAATCATAGAGTTGACGCAGCCATGCGTTACCAACTTACACAGAAGTGGTTGGCACTGCGTACGGCTGATATGAATTTTGTCGTGGATACGATCCTGGCGCAGGTTCAAACAAATAACACAGATGCACTCTATCGGCTGATCGACCCGACAAAAATTGGCCTGATAGGTCACTCCATAGGCGGAGCCGAAAGCGCGCAGGTGGCGAGGGAGCGCAGCGACATCGGTGCTGTAATCAATCTTGATGGGGATCTGTTCGGCGAGTACGTCAAGTTTGAGAATGGTGCCGAAGTGTTGAACGACAAGCCCTATCCCGTTCCGATCTTGAATATCTATGCCGATGACATGAAGCGTGGCTTGGATGCGATTCCGAATGCCAAAGATATTGTTGCCGCCGAACATGTGTTGACCACAGCGCCCCATGGCTATGATGTTTACCTCCCCGGCACCAACCATTTTAGCTTGACTGATCTTGCGCTAGCCTCGCCGTTTGTCGTATCCAGGATGACCAGCGTCGTCCCCGGTGCAGGGGGAGGCAGTACGGCTCCTTATGAAACGATTGAAAAGATGAACAAACTCGTCTTACAGTTTTTCAACCTTTATCTGAAAGGTGAAGGGACTTTTGCGGGAGATATGTAAATGCGCTCTTCCGTTCTATCTGGCTCTGCCAGCTTTGAAG
This sequence comes from Caldilineaceae bacterium, assembly GCA_046328715.1. GTDB lineage: Bacteria > Chloroflexota > Anaerolineae > Caldilineales > Caldilineaceae > JAXLWB01. Next base: position 91,549 of record JAXLWB010000018.1, read on the forward strand.
CGGGCTTTAAGAAGTTTACTATCGTACCCTGGGGGAAGGGTTAGCCGATTTCAAATCGATGATCCCATTGGCCACCTTGCTCCACTGGGCGCGCAATTTGCCAAGCGTTGTGGGGGAATAAAGGAGGTGCGTTGTGTTTGAGTTACCAGAATTTATCACGCTGACCAAACAGATCAACGAAGTACTGCCAGGAAAGGTCATCCAGCAGGGTGAACTGGGCAATTCGCCGCATAAGTTTGTCTGGTACAACCGCAGCCGCGAGGAATTTGCCCAACTCACACACGGCAAAACGATCGGTCAAGCACGTACCCGCGGCAAATGGCTCTTTGTGCCGATAGAGCCTGGCTATGTATTAACTTTCGGCGAATGTGGTGGCAAGGTGCTCTATCATGCGCCCGGCAGCCAACCACCGACGAAGATTCACCTCTGCTTGACCTTTGCCGATGGCAGCCTATTCACTGCTACCACACAAATGTGGGGTGCGATGGAGTTGTACGAACAGGGAAAAGAATTAGAACGTCAATATATCAGAGACATGCGCCCGACGCCGGTCGAGCCGACATTCACACTGGCTTACTTCTCCGAGTTGATCGATTCCCAGCTTGAAAAGCGCAGCGTCAAAGCTCTGCTGACTCAGGATCAACTTATCCCCGGTCTTGGCAATGCCCTCGCACAGGATATCCTCTTCCATGCCCGTCTGCATCCCCGCCACCCGATCCAGGAGCTAGATCCTGAGCAGCGGCGCGCCCTCTACGGTGCCATCGTCAATACTGTCTGCGCTGCCATTGCACAGGGCGGGCGCAATGATGAAACAGATCTCTACAATCGCCCTGGCGGCTATCGTCGTTTGATGGACAACAAGGCAGTCGGTGAGCCATGTCCAACCTGTGGTGCTCCGATTGAAAGGCTACAATATCTGGGTGGGGCATGTTACTTTTGCCCTCATTGTCAAACCTAATTCCGAAACCTAACAGGTAGGCGTATGCGTAGTTCTATTTATGAAGTTTTTACGTTGAGGCAGTTCCACCTATCGTGCGGTTGGCTTGAAAACGGCAGAGTCTTCACGATTTACCCCCTGAGCACCGCTACCGTTTTCAAACAGAGCTCACTTTTGAGGAGATTCCAATGAAACGATCATCGAAATGGTTTATTTTGCTGACAGGCGTGACCAGTGGCTTGTTGTTAGCCGCTTGCGCGTTCGGTCCGTTACGGGTCATTGTTGGTTCTGGCAAAGTAGTTAGCCAAGAAATGGATTTGAGCGATTTTGAGCGTGTGAATGTAGGAAGTGCCTTTCAGGTTGAAATTCGTCACGATGATGGCTACCGAGTGACTATCGAAGTGGATGAGAATGTGCTGCCCCATCTGCGCGTGGTAAAAGAAGGCAACACGCTCCAGATTGGATTGGAGCGGGGTGTGACGTTGTCGGGTAACGTGACCCTACGCGGTGTTGTGAGCCTACCGGCCCTGACCGGCGTCGAAGCAAGCGGTGCCAGCCGAGTAACGCTGAGCGGCTTTCGAGGCACCGCCGATCTCACCCTCCGCGCTTCGGGAGCAAGTCAATTAACTGGCGAGATCGACGGCGACAACGCTGACTTTGTCGCTTCCGGTGCCAGTGAAATTCAATTGCAAAGCACTGTCAAGAACGCTTCAATTGAGGCGACTGGTGCCAGCAAAATCACCTTGAGCGGCGGTGGGCAGAATCTCACCATCACTGCATCCGGTGCCAGTCCAGTCGATTTGGCTAAATTTCCCGCGCAGGATGCCAAGATCGACGCCAGTGGGGCCAGCAATGTTACCGTTCAACTGACAGGGACACTGGATGCTAAAGCCAGTGGGGCCTCGCATGTCTACTATCTGGGCTCACCCACTTTGGGCAGAGTCAACACAAGCGGGGCATCTTCGATCAACCAGCGTTAAATGAGTCATCAGTCATCAATCACGAGTCAGAACAGTTGGCAAATGGTTGATGACTCTTGCTCGCTACAGTTGCAGCCAGCTCATGCCTGCTGGTTGGCGTAGTGTGATGAACTCAGACGAACGAAACCGATATGTAGGCTCATCGAGTCCAAAGCGCGTCAAGTTTGGCTGACTCAAGCACAGGTGTAACGCGCGCACGGATCGACTGACAAGTTGGTGCTTGTGTGCTAAGAGTGACAACAACGGAATTTTCTCAAATCAACTGCATATGATGTGAGGTGTAATAATGAAAGGCAAGTTTGCGCGTGTTTTGGGTGGACTCGGAATGCTCCTGCTCGTACTGCTTCTCAGTTACGTTGCTATGCGCCCCTTACACCTGCATTGGGGCGCGACGGGAGAAGATATTGCCCGTTCTATGCCGGGTGACCTGACTGGAGCACGCTGGACACGATCAATCGTGATCAAGGCCACGCCCGACCAGATTTGGCCGTGGCTGGTGCAATTTGGTCAGGGGCGTGGTGGCTGGTACAGCTACGATTGGTTGGAAAACCTGCTTGGGTTCGACATCCATAGCGCCGACCACATCCTCGCCGAATATCAAAATCCACAGATCGGCGACCCTATCTGCATGGCAGCGTCGGTTTGCACTAGCTTTGTAAGCGTGATCGAAGCTCAGCAATGGTTTGGCTGGCAAGCAAAAGACGATGCTGGAAAACCGGTCTGGACCTTTATGTTTGGGTTGATTCCCATGGATAAAACCCAGACGAAATTGGTCGTGCGAGAAAGTTTCGACCCAAGTGCGATGCCAGCCATCGCCACCTTTGTGCTTGAAATTCCCGATGTTGTGATGGAACAAAAAATGTTGAGTACGCTCAAGCAGCGCGCCGAGGGACAGACAGCCTGGAGTTTTACGACTCCGTATGAGATCACGGTTTGGCTGGTTACCTTTGTCATTGGCATCATCGCAAGCGTACTATTCATCAAACGCAGCGATTGGAACAAACCTCTAGCAGTTGGAGTGGCCGCAATGGTTGGGTTGATGGCACTAACCTTCCTATTCCCGCCGCTCTGGCTGCGTGGTATTCTGACCATCTTTCTTGCGACTTGTTTGGTCTGGGTTTGGCGACACCATGGCAGCACGGTAATTCAGTCCAATACGCTATAACTTGACGGTAGATGGCTTGTCGCTGTTCAGGAGCTAAGTCTGAAAGAGGATTCGCTATGACCATGTTCATTACGGGTGGGACCAGTTCGATTGGGCGCATTCTGATTCAGGAAATCTCTGCCCGAGGAATGCCGATGCGGGTGCTGGTTCGCCCACAATCGAATCGTTCTTCGCTCCAATTGCCGGGGGTTACCTTTGTTGACGGTGATGTCACCGATGCTGGTGCGGTACGCAAAGGTATGGAAGGCTGCCAATTTGTCACTCATCTGGCGGCCATCGTCGCCCATAATCTTCCCGAGACCGAATGGTGGCGGGTCAACTGCGATGGCACGCGCAACGTCCTGCAAGCAGCGCAGGATCTTCGGGTTGAGAGTATGGTACAGGTGAGTTCGCTTTCTGTCTTCGGACCAACCCGACCGGACGAAATTGCCGATGAGAGGCGCCCGATCAACACCGGCTCTTATGTCAACCTCTATCAAAAGACCAAACATGCTGCAGATCTGATCGCCGTTGAACTTGCCGCACAAGGGTTACCTGTTAAAATCGTTTATCCCGGCTTTGGCTACGGCTGTTCACAAGCGACGAGCCATCCCAGTCTGCATGAGCAAACATTGCTGCGCATGGCAGCGGGCAAGCCAGTAGCGATCATGGGCAATGGCAACAATCGACTTTGCCTTGCCTATTACAACGATACGGTCGCCGCTATCTTATTGGCACATGAAAAGGGAAAAACGGGCGAAGGTTACATCTTAGGGAATGAAAATCTTACCTTTCGCCAGATATGGGCAGCCATTGCTGAGATCCTGGACAAAAAACCACCACACAGGCACATTCCACTCGCAGTGCTGAAGTTCATCGCTTCGGGAAGTCGCTTGCTAACCGGGAAGTCACTCTTTCCACCTGACTTCTTCGATATGATCGGGTCGGATTGGTGCTTCAGCAATGGCAAAGCCAAGGCCCAGCTTGGTTGGCAACCGCACTCCTTCCTAGATTCGATCCGCGCAACCTGGCTCGATTATCAAAAGCAAGGATGGTCACCCTAAATGATGGACGAATTCTACAAGAAATTCTATCACCTTGCGCCGCAAAGCGGTGTCCACGCACGCTTTTGTGAGCGCAGCTTTGGCCACAATCTCTGTCAGCACGGTTTCGCCGATATGGCGCAGCTCGATGCAGCCATCACAGCGCTGCAACTCACGCCCCACCACCACTTGCTCGACCTGGGCTGCGGTAACGGCATGATCGCCGAATACATCAGTGACAAGACTGGAGCCCATGTCACAGGATTAGACTACATGCCAGAAGCGATTCGCCAGGCAACTGTGCGTACCGCAAACAAGGCAGACCGCCTCAACTTCCTGGTAGGCGACATCAACGCCCTTGACCTACGGCCCGCCAGCTTTGATGCGATCCTCTCGATTGATACGATCTATTTCAGCAATGACTACACGATAACGATTCACCAACTCAAGGAAGCGTTACGTCCTGCGGGACAGATGGCGTTCTTCTACTCATACGGCCTGGAACCGGGAATGACGATTGAAGACTTTCCACGGGAGACGTTGGAGGCTGCTCAAACGCCGCTGGTCAAGGCGCTGCGAGCCAACGACCTGAACGTTACCACACTGGACTTGACAGCCGACGATTACCGACTCGCCCAACTTCGCAAGCAGGTATTGACAGAGTTACAGCCTGCCTTTGCGGCTGAGGATCTGATGTTTATCTATGAGAATCGCATGGGCGAGGCAACTGGGATCAGCCGGAGTATCGAGATGGGTCTGCATCGAAGGTACTTGGTGGTGGGTTATTGAACACTCGATAAGTTCGGCAAAAACGGTTTATGATACGTGACCCGTGATTCGTGAATTTGCTGTCAAGGTATTTCAGGACTGACAATCAGGACAAGTCACTGCTCACGAGTCACGGGTCATGCATCAATGGTTTATTCAACAAATCGGAAAGTCGCCAGCACCTCTTCGATCAACGCCTGGTTGTCTGCACTGCTTGTACTTTCCACAAAGGGCAGCGCCTGAGCCGCTGTCAGCCCGATAGCTCTGCCACGCTGCCGAGTCGGATTGAGCAGCAGTGTTGGGGTGAGCGGCCAGGCGTGCATAGACCGTCTCGGCCCAGGTGGCAAGTTTATCTTGCTCAACCGCACTCGGGGTGCGTTCGCCGAGGCCAGCCAGATAGCTGTCATCCACATAAAGCTCACTATACTGGTGCAACCACATGTCGAATTGAATCATCTCCGCATCAGTCAGCCAGCCGCCGACCTGAGTTCGTGTTGGTCCGCCACCACAGGGCAGAGTTGCGGCATAGGCATAGCCGTAACGTAGAACCGTCAATTGCTGGCAAAGATCCGGCTGTTCGGCTGAGGGACCGACCGACCAACTCATGGCAGTCGCGCCACTGGCACTGATGCGGCCGCTGGCAAGTTCGGCATGCACCAACTGCGCCCACGCTACCAGCGCACGCTGCCACGCTCCGCCAAATGCCTCCCCATCCGGGCGATATATCAGGCTTTGCCCGATCAGTCCAACCTCAGTGGGTGCAGCGAAATGAGTTTGCAATTCTAGCCATTCACGCTCATGCGTTGCACCAAGCGATTGGGGATGGCCGCCATTTTGACCGCACTCCCCAATCTTGACCTCATTATAACGATCAATGGTCAGCCGTCCACAAGCATTTTCATCTTCGGCAAAGAGTGGCTGTCCTTCCCACAACAGAATCGTATCCTCACTCATGGCGACCTCGGGAGTTGCGGCGGCTGCAAGGTCAGCACGATTGCCGTTCGTGGGTTGAATCGCCACACATCCTGTCAGAAGCAGGCCGACCAACAGAGTGGCAGCGAGCTTTTTTCCCGAAAATTGGCGTTTTTGATTCATGGCTATTGTCTCCTAAAGGTAATTTCTCGTCTATGCAAAGGCGCACACGATTTCTGCTAGACCCGCAACTTTCTGCGCCAAACGGAGGACGTTTGCAAGTGCTGAGAGTGATAAATAGAGGCAAGTAAACGGTAACGAAGAAAGCGTTTGCCGCCAACCGCCATCTCGCCATCCGGCGTGAAACCCAAACGCAAGACACCCTTTACCCGTGTGCGGCTGGGTGGAAAGAGAATCGTGACCGAGGTAAGGTTCATTGCTCCAAATGCGTGTGCCATTAATACATCGTAGAGCGCTTTTCCCGCTCCCCAGTAGGCAGGATGGAGCACTAAGCCGAGGTCTACGTCGTCTCCTTCGGGTTGAAACCCACCCCAACCGGCGAAGTGGCCGTCGATAAAAAAGGCCCAAGGGCCATAGCCATGCTGGGTCCACAATGCTTCTTTACGCTGGACGAAGGCAGCGGCGTCCGCCTCCGTATAGTTGTCACGCGTCAGCGGCATTTGCCTCCGCACCAGCGGGTTCGACATCAGGGCCACGAGTTCGCTCAAGTTGACTTCAGTCAGTCGCTTCAACTCAATCTGCTGTCCAGTCTGCTCATGTCCCTCACTTGTCGAAGGGCTTGGTTCTGACAGTTGTTCCAAGATCATGTTCGCTCTCCTTGCCTCTGCACAATTACTGCTTTATCTCGGATGGTTGCAACAGGCGAAATGACGACATGGCCATCTGGTAAAGCGACTCGGCTTGCTGGCGTGTCTCTGTTTCCGGATCACTGATCGGTGCTAGAAAGAAGCTATAGAGCCGCCCATTGTGGATCAGCACAACCCGCCGGGTGAGATCGGCTCCAAGTACTTCGTCGAGCAGCACCGCAGCTACGCCAGCTACTGTTATCGACTCGGGTTTGATGTCAAAGCCAGGCGGTGCATAATCCGTCAACATCTGGGCCACCACGGCATCCAAGGTACGCCCCACAGCATCCTCAACGCTGATTGTCAACCGTGGCGTGATGTGATTCATGACGGTGTCGCTGATGATCTCCACCTTGCCAACATTTTGCTGCCACAGGCTGTAAGCCTCGGGATAGAGCAGACAGTAGCCATCTTCTGCTTGAATCACCGGTTGCTGGCCTTCTTCCGGCTGCACACAATCCGAGGGGAGTGCGCTGGTCGCCATCCTACCTTCCTGGAAAAGGTTTTGGGCAAAGTCCATCATCAATGCCTGTTCCGCTGAGTCGATCTCCTGTGTACCCAGACCGGTAAAGACGAATGTCGTGGTAATGCTATCCGCCTCTCCCACCGTCGAATGTTCAAAGTTGAAAGCGACAAAGGTATCCAGCCAGCCGTAGAGTGTCGCCAACTGCGTGCTGTCGAGGCGAATCTCTTCTGGTTCTCTATTTTGCCCTTTACAGGAGCTGAGATAGACTGCGCCGCCCCGATACACCATCACATTGTCGCAGAAATCGGCAAGTCCACCCTCGCGATGCCAGGCCAAAAGCAGTCCACCATTGGGACCCGAGGCACTTGTGCGCGCCTCCAGCCCGACCAATTGTGCCCACTCGGCGATCATGCGCTGTTGGGCAGGCGTGGCGATCTCTGTGCCGGAGCCATTAAACTGGAGATGGCCAGCCGGTGTCTCAGCAGCAAAAGGGGCGAAGGTTTGTGAGAATTCGTCCAGGTCGTTTTGGCGCATGGCGTAGAGCATGGGCACACGCATCAGGGTGCTCATACAGCGTCCAAAGACGACGCTTCCGTCACCGATCTGCACAGTGCTGCAACCGCTGTCGTCTCTCCACGTCCATTCAACCACCACCTGATTGGCCTGGGATCCTGGTGCACTGGCTAGCCGCACCATGCTGCCATCCTGGTTGGTATGATAGAGATACTCGGCACCATTGACCGCCAGTTTGATGCGATAGCCAGCAACCTCACTCGGGGCGCAAAGCTCGGCAGGGTCAGGTTTGCCGAGGCAATCGTCGGGCCAGGTCACTGGTGTTGCTTCAACGATTTCAATTGCATTCGGGTCCAGACCAAGTTGGATGGAGAGTACAGCGCGCTGGTTGAGGGCTACGCTCGGTTCCATTTCCGCAGAGTCCGTGGGTGGGGGTTGCACAGTAATGGCCCTACACGAGGCCAAGAACATGACGACCACGACCAGGGTTGGCCACAACCAAAGTGAATCTGTGCGTTGTTTCATGTGGTAACTCCTTTCTAGTGCATCACACCTAGGCGAAATCGTTACAAACCTCAATCTTCCACAGCTCAGGATTATGACGATCCATGTTTACGAATCGTTGCATTGCGTTGGCGAACAAGCTTCCCTAGAATGCTGGCGGTTGCCAGCCGCCGAAGCGTGCTTCCAGATAAGCAGCGACCGCTAAGGCAATGTCGTCGCGCCAGGGACGTGCCACGACTTGGACACCGACTGGCAGGCCATCTGCCGTTGTTCCTGTACGCACTACCACTGCCGGGTAACCGGTCAAGCTGTAGGTCAAGGTGTAGGCGATGCCGCCTTCGCGCTGGCCGTGGGGCTGGGCTGGCCGTTCGATAGCCGGGGTGATGATCACATCATAATTTTGCATAAAGTGGATCAGCCCACGGCGGAAACGATCCCAGGCAAAGAGGTGGCGCTCGATCTCCTCGCTGCCCAAGCTGAAGGGACCATCAGGCTGCCACTCTTCCCATGACTCCGATTCCGGTCTCCGCCAGTAATCACGCGTGATGGAATAGGTCTCGTCAATGCGTGGAGGAAGACGTTCTTCGACCACGCTCACCTCGCCCGCCAAGGCTTGAGCCGCATCGAGCGCTGCTTGTTTGCAAACGGGATCGGGCTGCGCCTCCTCATGCTCGATATAGAAAGCCACACGCAGTGGGCGCAACTCTACCTCCCGCCAATTGGACAGTGGCACGGGCACGACACTAGCATCCACACCATCGACGCCCTGAATTACGGTGAGTGCTAGGGCCAGATCAGCAACGGAGCGCGCCAGCGGACCAATCACCGTGCGCGGATCGCTCATCACGTTGATGCGGGGGAAGTGGCCGGTGAGTGGAACCCGTCCAGTCGTCGGCTTCAGTCCAGCAATGCCACAGGCATGGGACGGGGTACGGATGCTGCCGCCCGAGTCGCTGCCGAGCCCCAATGGCGAGCCACCCGCCGCAATGATCGATGCCTCACCACTGCTACTGCCCGATGGACTGTAGCCAAGGTTATAAGGATTATTGGTGCGCCCGTAGACAGGATTGTCAACAACCACGTTCGTCTTGCCGAGCAGGATCGCACCGGCTTGCCTCATGCGGGCGACCACAGTGGCATCCTGAGCCGGGACATAGTTACGATAGGCTTCATTGCCAGCCGCACAGATCAGACCAGCGGTTTCGATCCAGTCTTTCACGGTAAAGGGAACGCCATGCAACGGTCCCCGGAGATGACCACGCTCTAGTTCAGCGTCGGCGACACGTGCCTCGGCCAGTGCTTGCTCTGCCGCCAGTTGCACAACGGCATTTAGTTTGGGATTGACCGTTGCAATTCGTTCTAGATGGGCCTCAACAACCGCTTGCGAACTTACAGTGCCGTTGCGAATCGCTTCCGCCAATCTACTCGCACTCTCAAAAATCAATGACTTCATTTGTTTTTCCTCTTCGCTTCATCCTGCTCGGTTTTTGGGATTAGTCTCTATCATTCATTTTAGGCCCGCATGGTTACGCCAAACGTTTGCAGCCGTTGTCCCCAGGCCACGAGATAATCGCCCAGATAGTTCACACCCCGGCTGAACCAGGCTTGCATCCACTGTGCATCACTCTGCGCGTCCTGAAATGAATGTGATTTCTGCAACAGATGATCGGCGTAACGTTCTGTTTGTGCAAGATTGGAAAACATTGTTCTTTCTCCTTTGTCTTCAATCAACTCATCGCTGTTTCTACTTTACAGCAGCGTCCGTTTTGTCAGCGTTAGCAAGAGCGTTTCAAAGTGGGTTTCTTTGCGATTGGCGTAAAATTCGTTGAGATTATAAAACTTTGTGCCGCAACAGATAGTCACGCAATGCGCTGCGGCCACGGCTAATGCGCGACTTCACCGTCCCGATCGGAGCGTCGGTCATTTCACTGATCTCCTGATAGGAATAGCCCTCGACATCGGACAGCACAAGTGCGATCCGTTGATCGGCTGGCAGGGAGGTGATGCCCTGTTCGAGCCAGTGGCGCACTTCCATCCGTTCGGCATACGCCTCTGGACGCTCGATGGGATCCGCCAGTTGCGTTGCATCTTCAATCTCCGTCGGCAGATCGTCCAGACTGGCTGCGGCATGGCGCTTTTGTACGCGCAGCAGGTCGTAGCAGGTGTTGATCAAAATACGCACGAACCAGCCCTGGAAACTGCCGCCGCGATAGCTAGCGAGGGCACGATAGGCTTTGATCAATGATTCCTGCACAGCATCGGCCGCTGCCTCCTGACTTCGTAGGATCCGAAAAGCCATGTTATAGGCGAGCGCTTGTTTATCGCCAATCAGTTGATTAAAGGCCTGGAGCTCGCCTGCCTGGGCGCGGACAATCAGCGAATGAGGTGACTGCACCGGGGCTGCTTGTCTTGGCTCGGAGGTTTTTTCCTGTACATGTGGGCGATTGAGGGGCATTTCAACAAAAGCTGTGCAATCCATACGCTCACTCCTGACATTTAAACTATGCTCTGAATGCCAACCGCAGTTTAAAGGCGAAAGAAAATCGATGCGGCTAGTGTAGCGACTCAGCGTTAATTAGGCGTTTCAATTCGCGTTTGAAGAGCATCTTTCGGGCAGGTTTGTCATAAGCGATCTTGCCCTCAAGTCGATCAGCGTACCACGGACAAACAAGCTCTAGCCCAACGGGCTCCCCTAGATCAGCCCACGGGCATCACCTTGAGTGTGAGAATCAACCCAATCCACATCCGAATTTGCATTTGCGCCCACTAGACCACCAGCGTGTCGCAGCACGCGGCGCAGGTTAATCAGCCGTAACCCTCCTGTGAGCAGCAGGAGCGCCGCAAACACCCACAGCCATGCCCCCAAATCGGGAAACAAGAGCAATCCTTCCGCCCACGATTGTGCCCCCAACAGATGAAGGAGCAGACGAGCACTAACGAGTAGGACTATTGGAAAGCCAAGTTCCCAGAACAGACGTAGATTCACCCAGCGCAGACGCAATTGACCGGCTGCCTGCCGCTGCTGCAACTGCTTGGTCCAACGTGGCAGGCGCAGAAAGGAGCAGAGTGCCAGTAGCAAAAGCGCACCCAACACGCCATCAAGTACAAGATAGAGGGTTGGTAGCCGCAGCGCCGTAGCTGACATTGGTTTCTGTTCGGCCAAGAGCCGGGCAATGCCAGCTTCGATCTCTCGATAAGCGCCAAATTGTGCCAGCATATTCTGCGAGTTCAGCAGTAGCACTGCACCGCGTCGATGCTCCAGCTCCATAAAAATCAACGTATGCACGTCGGGGTGGTCTCCAGAGTGAGCGATGACCGGCACCCCGCCCAGATTTGTCGTCCGCCAACCTAACCCGTAGGTGTCTTGGCTATCACCAACCGGGACACCTGGAGCGTGCATGGCGGCAATGCCCTGGGGCGAAAGGATCTGTGTTATGCCAAAGCGCCCCCCATTGAGCTGAGCAATCAGGAAGTGGGCCAGATCTTCCGCACTGGCGATGAGAAAGCCTGAAGGCATCTGTGCCGCTTCATAGGGAACCTGTGCAGGCATCGGCACACCGAAAAGCCAATGATAGCCCTGAGCCAGACCGGCCAGTTTGGCGGGCGATTCCTCAGTGAAACTGTGCTGCATTGCCAGCGGCGTAAAGAGATGTTGCTGCATGTAGACGGCATAGGATTGGCCAGAGACACGTTCAATCAGATAACCGAGAATGTTATAGTTGCCGCTGCAATAGAAATGACGGGCACCCACTGGCGCGTCCAGTTCAATCGTCTGCAGTGCGGTCACAAACTCGGCTAAGGTCTTTGCGTCAAAGCGGTTGCTTTGGCACCCTACTTCTGGAATGCCGCTGGTATGCTGGAGCAGATGACGCACTGTAATTTGCTGCGAAGCGCTCGGCTGTCCTTTGGTCGCAGCAACTCGAAATTCTGGAATGTAGCGCTGTACTGGCGCATCCAGTTCCACCTTACCCGCCTCGACCAGTTGCATGACCGCCAGCGCCGTTAGCGGCTTACTGGCCGAGGCCAGGACAAAAGGTGTCTGTGGCGTGATCGGGCGTCCGCTTGGATCAGCCTTGCCATAGCCTTGCAACTGGACAATCTGGTCGCCATTGACCACGGCCAAAGCAAGTCCGGGAAGGCCATGTCGCTCTACTTGTTGGCGCACAAACGCATCGATCAATTTGGGATCAAATCCAGTAGGTTGTGCTGTTGCAACCAAAGGGCGTGCCGTGATTATCAATACCAGGAGGAGAAAGAGTAGACAAAACGGACTCTGTACAACAGGACGGCAGCAACAAGTTTTCATGATCCACCTCTTTGAGTTGGTTCAGGCTTATACCCTAAGTCACCTTTGCTCAGGACGATGATCAATAGCGCCGTGACTGCCAGGCTAACAGCAAAGGTGTAGCCGACTGTCGGCGATAGATTGGGGAGCAATGTGCCAACCCACGCCTGTGTAGCGTTGAAGGCCGCATGCATAAGCGAGGCGATCAGAATGCTCTGGTTTGCGCCATTGAAAATCCAAGTCCAGATGATGGTGACAGTCATAATCATGACCGTATTCAGCAGAAACTTACTCAGATCGAAAGGTCCTAACGCCGCTGGACCTGTCACCAGGATAAAGACAGGCAGGTGCCAAAGCCCATGCAGTAGACCCACGATTAGACTGGTGCGCAACGCCCCGCGGTGTGTTTGCATATGCGTCTGGGCAAAACCACGCCAGCCTATTTCTTCGCCCCAGTTGAGCAGGGCCGGAAAGATCAATGTCGCCACCAAGTAGACCGTAAAAAAGGTCGGCCATTGGGCAACCAACGCCTGCCACGGTGCCGTACCTAGCCAAACCGTTGCTGGGATCAGATAGAGCGCCGGAAAGCCAAACAAAATTATCAAATACCATTGCCAGCCAACCCGCCACTGACCAAAGCGGCGCAAAAATTGTTTGACGCCCGGCTTGCCCTCACGAGCCGCCGTAATCGCCAGTGGAGCAGATGCAGCTTTCGGATTGATGGTAAGTGTAGACATAGGTTCCCCCTGCCAGAATGTTGAAAGATCTGTTTTCCTGTTACCCTGTACAGCCCTGTACATCTTAAGTGTATTGCACGGTCTGTTACGCCACATCCATCCTGGGTTAGATTGTAGAGTTAGATGATTCAAGCGGCATGGCAGGCAATGCTGCGGATCCGGCTACAGCCAAAGATTGAACTCACAAAGCCAGACTAGTAGACTGATCGTTTAATTTCGCTCAACATCTGAAAATGTGATCCTTTACTCCAGTTTCGTGCTGACCGCTTTGCGTGACAGGTGCGCCGGACCGAAGGTCACCACGATGATTAGCGCCACGACAACGGTGACAATTGCGTTGTCAAAACTGTTGGGGTGGAAGACCTCCGACGTCCAGGTGTTGACCGCAGCGTGATAGAGGTAGGCAATCAGCAGGCTACCGTTGGTATGATTGAAGAGCCAGGTCACCAAGATGGCCCCAGCAACTACTTCAATCAAGAAGGCCAGCGGGTTCATGCTGTTCTGGCTGCCTAGCACACTAGTACTCTGGACAAAAAAGATGGGCAGATGAAACAATGCCCAGATGCCACCGAGGATGAGGCTGGCGGTCAGTGCATTCCAGCGGCGTTGCAGGTGAGGCAAGGCCACGCCCCGCCAGCCAATCTCCTCGCCATTCAAAATTCCACGGACCAACAATGAGATGGCCAGCATGAAGGGCAAGCCCAAAGAGAACGGAGGCAGTGGCGCAATCACCTCACCTCGTAGGGCAGACAACGCCGTTGCTGCCGTGCTGATCACGCCTGGCAGCAAAATCGCCACCGCATACCATAGCCAACCGACCCGCCAGATCAACAGGCGGCCCAACAGGGTGCGAATGCCTGGCCAACCGCTGCTCAAGCCAGTAACCAGCAAGGCGGCGATGGTGGGGCCATAGGCGACGAATAAGGTGAGGATCAGGCCCGTTCCCGCAAATGTGAGTCGAAACCTAATCACGCCGCGCGAGCCAAGAACTTCGCCCAGCATCAAGGGCCAGGTGAGGCCGAAGGTCAGTAGTACGTAGGCCAACAGTGGATGTTCGTTGATCCAACCGCGTACACCAGTGGGCAGTGGGGATGTGGTTATATCTGTTGTAAATAGAACACTATTTTCTTTCACATTGCCCGGGGTTACTTGTGATGTAGTCATTGTTTTCTCCTTTGGTACCGTGCAGATTAGATGTGTCGTTACTTGTCACTCTGAGGAGCGGCTGTTTGCGACGAAGAATCTTGGTCTGTAAGACAACGCAAGCTTCTTCGCTTGAAACAACCCTCGCTCAGAATGACAAGTTATCCAGGTTGGTTTCTTGCCAAACTTTTTCGGACGGTTTCACTGCACTCAGCCTGCCTCAGTGCACTGCCCAGTCGATTTGCGACAGATGATCCGCAATTCCATCCCGATCGAGGTCAGTGCTATTAGCCAAGATGGCAATGCCCAATTTTTCTTCGGGGTAGAGACGCATGGTGGTCGCAAAACCTGCGCCGCCACCATGATGTTGCAAACGCCAGCGCTGTCCTTCGGGAATCACATACCAACCGATCCCGTGCTGCCCATTTTCATAGGCGGCCATATTGGGACCTTCCCCCAACACCTGACTATCCGAAGTCATCAGCGTCACACTTTGCGGCGTGAGGATGCGCACGCCATCCAGTTCACCCTCGTTGAGGTAAGCCAGCATCAGCCGTGCCACATCTGAGGCTGAACCCAGTAGACCGGACGAGGGTAAAGCGTCGATGTAGACCCGATTCATCCACAAGGTGCCGCCAGCTCGCTCCCGAATCAGCGCACCTATGTCCAAAAGGAAGGGGAGCAGCGGCGTGTAGAGATGCACCAGCGGTTGTGAGCCACTAGCGGCGTGCGCCTGCAGGGCTGGGGCGTAGAGGAAACCAGTCTGCGTCATGCCGAGCGGGCGTAGGATCTGTTCCGTCACATAGTCAGCATAGGGTTGGCCGCTCACCGCCTCGATCACGGCACCCAGCACCATATAGCCCAGATTGCTGTAGCTCGCCTTGCTGCCAGGCGCAAACTGTAGTTGCTGATATTCTGGTAGATAGCGCTTGAGCAACGCCGTCTGATCGACTAGTTCGTCCTGATAATGGACCCAGCCAAGCATCGCTGGAACCGGGTCGGCCAGACCTGAACTGTGGTTGAGCAGGTGACGAATGGTGATCGGTTGGCTGCCCGCCGGAGCTTGTACAGCGAATTCCGGCAAGTAACGTGTCACCGGGTCGTCAAGCTGCAATCCCCCCTGTTCATTCAATTGTAGGATAGCAATGGCAGTCACGATCTTGGTCATCGACCACCAGTGGTAGACTGTCTCCGGGGTGGCGGCGATTTGGTTAGGGCCATCGGCCAGACCAAAGGCACGGTTATAAACAAGTTTGCCATCCTTGACGACCACGATGGAAAGGCCGGGCGGGCTACCAGCGGCGACAAGTTGGGTCAAAAACTGTTCCAGTTCTACAGTCTTGGTGATGTGGGTGGGTGTTTTGGGTGGATGGGGTGCGTACGCATAAAGCACACCCCCACTGACCACCCCCAGCGCAAGCACAACGCCCCCGATGATTCGTAGTTGCATAAGCCATGTCGTCTGCATAATCTAGTCTCCTTTTGATTGAGTTCCTTCGCCAAGTTGATTCACCGCAATTAGGGTCAGATTGAGGTCACGGATACGCGCCAGCACACCGTGCAGCGCCGTTTGATCCAATTCCCCGCTGAGTTGCGTTTCACCATTGGCAAGTCGGGTCATCTGTAGACCGGCGAACCAGTCAGACCACTCGTCATCGAGATGACCTTGAATTCGAATGTGATAGACATGTTCCATCTTGCACCTCGCAATCACTTGTGGCTCTACTCTAGTGCAAGGCTAAAGGTACCGCATCCAACTCAAGTTAGATTGCGAGGTTAGATTGTTTTGAACCAGGCAAGTGGGATACGCAACTTTTCTGTTATAATAGCGACCGTGACGTGTTCCAGAATCTATGGGGGAGCAAGCTGTCCATGTCGAACCTGTTGTTACCGACCAAACTCTATGCACCACCTGCACGCGCTCATTTGTTACATCGCCCCGCGCTCTTCGCTAGACTCAATCACGAAGAATTGCGTCCACTGACGCTAATTGCCGCACCAGCCGGTTTTGGCAAGACCACACTGGTTGCAGAATGGATGGCACAAAACAAACAACCGGTAGCCTGGCTCTCGCTCGAAGACGATGACAACGAGGTGGGACGTTTTCTCACCTACCTTGTAGCGGCACTACGTACCCTTACCAACAACGATTTGGGCCAAGATGCGTTGGCCATGCTGCAATCTCCCCAACCTCCACCGGTACGATCCATTCTCCACACCTTGGCGCACGAGTTGATCCGTGACTTGCCGCCCTCTGTGTTGGTGCTCGACGACTATCATGTTATCAACGCCCAGCCGATTCATAATGCTGTGCTTTTTTTGCTGGAACACGTTCCCATCCTGCGCTGGATCATCAATACGCGTGTCGATCCAGCCCTACCATTGGGTCGCCTGCGGGCGCGTCAGCAGCTTTTGGAGTTACGCGCGGCGGATCTGCGTTTTAGCGAAGGGGAGACGAGCCAGCTTCTCAATGAGATCATGCAGTTGGCCTTGACGGTACAGTCGGTGCAAGAACTCCACGCCAAGACTGAAGGTTGGATCGCAGGTCTGCAATTGGCCAGCCTTGCCATGCAGGGCAACCCGGCACGCAGCGACTTCATCCATGATTTCTACGGCAGCCATCGCTATATCGCCGACTACCTAGCCGACGAGGTGCTCAACCACCTGCCGGATCATCTTCAGGAGTTTCTGCTGCACACGTCGATTTTGGAACGGATGTGTGCTGAGTTATGCAACGCCGTGAATGAGGATCAAACGCTGCCAGCGCAGACCCTATTGGAGGAGCTAGAGCGGGCCAATCTTTTCCTGATTCCGCTCGACGGGGATCGGCACTGGTATCGCTATCACCATCTTTTTGCCGATCTCTTACGGCAACGGCTACAACATCGCCAGCCGCAAAGAGTTGCCGAACTGCATCGCCGCGCAGCAACATGGTTGGCAGCCAATGGCTTCCTGGATGATGCCATTCGCCATCTGATCGCAGGCAAGGCGCTTCCTCAGGCGGCCGATCTGTTGGAGCAGAATCATGAGACGCTCTGGATGCAAGGGCGCGTTGCGACGTTGCATCACTGGCTCTCCTTTCTACCCGCCGAGCTGCTTGCCGATCGTCCGCGCCTGTTATTGGCACAAGTCTGGACGCATGTGCTCAGCGACGCCGATGCGACTGTAATTACGGCACTCTTCCAGCAGATCGAAGCAGCGCTTGCACATGCCGCTTCTACCCAGGCGGCTGAGGCGCAAAAGAACATTAGAGAATTGCGAGGTGTGTTGGCAGCGATCCGTGCTGTCTACCACAGCAAACATGAAGAAAGCGCGGCTGTGATTGCCAATGCCGAGCAGGCGTTGGCCGATCTTCCCGCTTCGATTGGTAGTTGGCGCAGCATCGCCTTGATGTGTCTGGGTTTTGCCCATGAGATGAAGGGCGACGTGAACGCTGCGGAAACGACCTTTGTCGAAGCGATTCGCCTGTGCCAGCGGATTGGGAACCATTATTCCGCCTTCGTCACAGCACGAAGTTTGGCGCGCACCTACCTGACCCAAGGCAAGCTACATCTGGCTGCGGCCACCTATCGCGATGCGCTTGACCAAGCCACGCAACACGGCATCGGGCAACTGCCGCATACGGCGCATGTCCACATCAATCTGGGTCGACTCCACTATGAATGGAACGATTTGGAAGCCGCGGCAGCCCAGTTGCAAATGGGGATCGAGCGGCACCAGGATCAGGCAGTCAATTGGATTCAGATTGAAGCGTATCTGCTGCTGGCGCGTGTCCGATGGGTTCAGGGCGAAGTTGCGACGGCTGAGGCACTGATCGGGCAAGCCGAACAACTCGCGCAGACCAGCAAATTTGAATGGATCAAGGTGGCAACCGCCAGCAGTCTGGTGACGATTCGTCTGCTCTTTGGACAAGACGAAGGTGGCGAGCAGTGGCTTGTGCAGGCACAACCGCAATGGACAGATGAACTCAACCGGATCAGTGAGGGCGAACATCTCAGCGCAGCACGCGTTTTGATCCACCAGCACAGAACGGCGGAGGCTTTATCTTTCCTCGTCCATATTACCCAGGAGGCCGAACGTAGCGGTCGCATGAAAGCCGTCGTAGAAAGTGGCGTTCTGGCGGCCCTGGCCTATCAGCTTCAGGGCGAGCGCCAGTCGGCTAAGGAAACATTACTCAAGGTATTGATTCTGGCGGAACTGGAAGGCTATCTCCGTACTTTTGTCGATGAAGGCGAAGCCATGCGGCAGTTGTTGATTGAATGTGCAACATGGCTTGGACTACACCCCAACACAGCGCAAAATCACAAATTGTTGCTTTATGTAGATAAAGTCTTGACTGCTTTCCCACAAGCAGTGATACAGGCGAGCGAGGGTTTGTCGACCCAAAAATCCAAAACTCAACCATTGGTGGAGCCACTTTCTGACCGTGAACTTGAGTTGCTTCACTTGATGGCCGCCGGTCTTTCGAATCAGGAGATCGCAGAAAGGCTCATCATTACGTTGGGAACTGTCAAGTCACATGCGAATCATATCTTTGGCAAATTGGGCGTGCAAGGCCGCGTCAAAGCGATCAATCAGGCACGTGAGTTGGCGCTGATTTAACATTCCGATGCTCACGTCACGATTTGTGAACTGGTAACAGGGCTACAGCACCAATTAGTAATGAAAAAGGAATTGGTAAGCGGATGACATAGATAGAACGGATTATTGCGGATCTTTTTACCGGTTTTGATCCTTGTCTATCCCGGCAATTTCCGTTTGCTCCGCGTACCAAAAGGCAATCGCAATGACCTCTCTACTCCAGATTCAGTTACTCGGCGACTTTCGATTGGAGGTTGGCGGTACATTGATCACGGCCTTAAATGCCGACCGCCCGCAGTCGCTGCTTGCCTATCTGCTGCTGCATCGCCAGGCACCGCAGCCACGTCCACACATTGCTTTTTTGATGTGGCCCGATTCGAGCGAGGAGCAGGCGCTCAACAACCTGCGCAATTTATTGCACAAACTACGGCGTGTGCTGCCCAAGGCCGATGACTTTTTGGCGGTGGATAATCTAACCGTGCAATGGCGACCCGACGCACCGTTTCGATTGGATGTGGCTGACTTTGAAGCCGCACTTGCCCAGGCGCGCAAGGCGACCGATTGCGAGCGTGCGCAACAGTGGCTGGAGCAGGCGCTGGCGAGCTACGGGGGTGACCTGTTGCCCGGCAACTACGACGACTGGCTGATTGCACTGCGTGAAGAACTACGACAACAGAAGATCGAAGCGCTGCATAAACTGATTACACTGCTCGAACAACAAGGGGAATACCGCGCCGCGCTGCGCTTTGCCCAGCGTTTACTTCAGCAAGACGAATTGGATGAGGCCGCCTATGTCTTACAGATGCGACTCTATGCGCTCAGTGGCGACCGGGCGGGGATTCGGCGTGTTTACCAAAGTTGTGTTGATGCCTTGGCCCGTGAACTCGACGTCGAACCAAGCCCAGCCACCCAGGCAGCCTATGAGCAATATCTGCGTGCGCCTTCTCCGATAACGGTTGCTCCGCTTGCGCGCGGTTCAACACCAATTGTCACAACGGATCCCGTTGTGCCGACGCCGGATGCCAATCAAAACAATCTCTCTGTAATAGATAGTGTTACGCCAAGTTTAGCACCCAGTTCCGTGGTCACGCCGTCTCTGTTCCGCCCTCGCCCTTTGCCCGCGCCGCGCACAAATTTTCTAGGGCGCAGCCACGAACTGGCTGAACTAAGCTCACGACTGGCAGATCCAGCATGTCGTCTGCTGACGATCATTGGACCTGGCGGCATGGGGAAGACACGGCTGGCGCTAGAGACGGCGAGAAGCCATCAATCCATCTTTGCAGACGGCGTGGCCTTTGTCTCATTAGCCCCGCTGGAGTCGGTGGAACAGATCCACAGTGCGATCGCAGACGCCCTCAACGTTTCCTATCAAAGAGACGTCTCACCTAGCGAACAATTGCTCCACGTTCTGCGGGAAAAGGAACTGCTCTTGATGCTGGACAACTTCGAACACCTGCTTGTAGGGGCGGAACTGCTCTCGACTATTCTGGATGATACCACGCGGGTCAAACTCTTGGTCACCTCGCGCGAGCGCCTGAATTTGCAAGAAGAGTGGCTCTTTGAATTGGGTGGCTTGTCGGTTACTGCGGAGCCAGCAGTAGATGGTGCGGAAAGTGAGGCGGTATCCTTGTTTCTGCAAAGTGCCCGGCGAGTCCGCCAGGAATTTTCACCATCCCCAACCGACTTGAAGGTGATCCGACAACTCTGCCAACTGGTCGGCGGGCTGCCCTTGGGCATCGAATTGGCGGCGACCTGGATCAGGCTGCTCGCTTGCCGCGAGATTCTTGATGAAGTTCAACGCAGTCTCGACTTTCTCTCGACGTCGCTGCGCAACCTGCCGGAGCGTCACCGCAGCTTGCGCGCTGTCTTCGATCACTCGTGGGCCTTACTCTCTGATCCAGAGCAGAGGCTCTTCTGCAGACTCAGCATCTTTCAAGGTGGCTTTACCCGGACGGCAGCCGAAAAAGTGGCTGGGGCCACCTTGCCACTGCTGGCCGCCTTGGTCGACAAATCGTTACTACAACTGAGCGGAACGGGCCGTTTTACGCTGCATCAATTGCTGCACCAGTATGCACAGGAAAAGCTAACGGAAGCAGCAGAAATCAGCGAGTTGCGCAATCGACACTTGCGCTTCTTCTTGAACTATGTCGAGGAAACTCAGTTGGCTGATGAGCAGCAGACACTGTGGCTGGAACAGATTGCAACTGAGTCCGAAAATCTGTGGGCGGCGTTGCACTGGTCAACCACAGGTGGTGATGTAGAAAGTGGCATGCGCTTGGTATATGCCCTGCATTCTTACTCGGAGAGACGCGGCTTCTGGCGCGAGGAGTATGAATGGCTCGTGCGTCTACTGGCACTTCCTACTGCCGAGTCGACCAATTTGCTGCGCGCACGCCTGTTGCTCTACACGGGTCAGTCGGCGTTGCAACTGGTTGACTCGACGACAGCGGCAGCCCATTACAACACAAGTTTAGCGCTTGCACGACAGCTACAATCAGCGCCTGATATTGTGATGGCCCTCATCGGGCTGGGTGACAGCCAAGCCGATCATGCGGCGGCACAGCGACTCTATGAGGAAAGCCTGGCGCTGAGTCGTGAAATAGACTTTCGCGAGGGTCAAGCGCAGGCCATGACCTGTCTAGGCCATTTGTACTCGGGTGCGGGCGATTTCGATCAGGCTACGAAGCTCTATGAGGAAGCTCTTGCCATGTTGCAAGAACTCGGGGATCGAGTGGCCGCTACCGGGTTGCTGCGCAATCTCGGCACCGTTGCCTTCGCCAGAGGAGCCTATATGCAAGCCCGCACACTGTACGAAGAATGTTTGCGTGTCTATCGTGAACTAGACCGCCGATCTGGCGTCATGGCACTACTCAACGATCTGGCCGATGTGGCCCTGGCCTATGGCGAGACCACGCAGGCGACGCAACTTTATGGCGAAAGTTTGGTCCGGGCGAACGAATTGGGTAATAAATGGAGCATGGCCTGGAATTTTGAGAGTCTAGGAAAAGTTGCAGTGCGGGAAGAGCAATACGAACGAGCAGCTTATCTCTTTGGTTGCGCCGAACGTCTCTTCCAAGCCATTTCGGCACGGCTGCGCCAGGATGACATTGCCGAACATGAACGCATGTTGGCCCTCTGCCGCGCCAAACTTGGTGCAGCAACGTTTGCCGCACATCATCAGCAGGGTCATGGCGCATCACTCGAAGTTGCCATCAAAATTGCCTTGGCTACCGACGATTCTCCCAAACCAGTATCCATCTAAAACTGACAAAGAACCTCCTCGCAGTATTTCCTCGAATCCACATGGCGACCGACTTCATCACCACGCTGGCTACGCTCACCAACCTATGCAAAAGGCTAGGACATATCTCGCTATCTGACCGGTGCTAGGGGAGGAATTCTAGCCGATCCTTATAGACAGACACGTAGCGACAACATCTTTTATTTGGCGCGCTTTTTCGTTGTAAGGAGTGTCTAGTTGTTCCTCGGAGGAGTTCTATGAGCAACAGACAGCTCGTAAAAGATCTGTTCGTTTGGGGATTCGCTCTGTGGCTGATCGGCTACATCTTGGGCATCGTCTTTTTCTTGTTCCTTCCGCCATCGCGCATTGGCTGGGCTGTCCTGCCGATTGGGGTGATGATTACCTGTTGGGTCTTACTGAAACAGGTGCAAGGTAACAATTTCAGCCACTATCTGAGCGTGTCCGCAGTTTGGACCATGATTGCGGTCGTGCTCGATTACTTGTTGATTGTCCAAGCATTAAAACCAGCCGATGGCTATTACAAGTTCGATGTTTATCTCTACTACACGCTAACTTTTGCCCTGCCGCTTCTCCTCTATTGGTGGAAAAAATCCAACGGATACCTATGAACCGACTTTCACAACCTCAACATAGCAATCCGACCTACAGGATCGCCGTGCAATTCGGCTTCTGGATGGCGCTTCTCCTTGCAGTCGCAACTACGGTTGCTTTTGGCATTGCAATCACAACGATGCCGATCTCAGGCCCGTTTTGTGTGAGCGATTGCGTCACCTATCCCTATGAGACGGTGGCCGATCATGTCCCTGGCGATTACATTTGGATGGTTCCTGGCGCACTGATAGCACCGATCGTAGTGATCCTGATGGTCTGCATTCACCACTACGCCGCTGTGGAGAAGAAGCTTTTTAGCCAAATCGGCGTGATCTTTGCTGCGATCTATACCGCACTGATTGCGGTTGATTACTACATTCAGCTCGCCGTGATCCAGCCCAGTCTGTTGCGTAGCGAGTTCGAAGGGATAGCATTGATCTCACAGTACAATCCACACAGCATCTTTATCGCCCTGGAAGATTTGGGTTATGTGATGTTAGCCCTGACATTCCTCTTGATTGCCCCGGTTTTTACAGGCAAACAGCGACTTAGCGGGGTGCTACGCTGGCTTTTCCGCATCAGTTCACTGCTGGCCCTGGGTGGATTCGTTCTCTACCATCTGATCTACGGTTACAACCTGGAATACCGCTTTGAAGTCTTCGTCATTGCAGTCGATTGGGTGACATTAATTGTGGCTGGCGTGTTAGTGGCAATTTTCTTCAGAAGTATGCTGCAAAAAGCAGGTAAAGGTGTGTAGCAGAAAATTTCTCTTCCCATCGTTGCTGTTTTGCGCCTTAATTGCGCTCATCCTGCGCCTGTTCGTGAGGAGTGCTTCGGCAAAGCCAGCCAACCCAAACACCCCCTACGATGCCATCGACGTGTACATCGAACAGCAACTGAAGCGGCTAAACCTCCCTGGCGCGTCGCTCGCCATCATCGAAGGTGACCAGATTGTACACCTGCGCGGCTTTGGCAAAGCCCGTCCTGACGGCGATGTACCCACTCCACAGACGCCCTTCTTCATTGGCTCCACCACCAAATCGTTTACGGCCTTGGCGATCATGCAGCTTGTCGAAGCCGGCAAGGTTGAGCTAGACGCCCCGGTGCAACGTTACCTGCCCTGGTTCCGTGTGGCAGATCCCCAGGCATCCGCCCAGATGACAGTACGCCATCTGCTCAATCAGACCAGCGGTCTGCCGCTCCTGCCCAGTTGGCAACTCCTCGCCGATTTTGATGATCATCCCGGCGCCACGGAACGGCAAGTGCGCGGCTTGGCAAGGCTAGCACTCAGCCAGCCTCCCGGTGCAGCATTCGAGTACAGCAACTTGAATTACAACGTATTGGGGCTGATCATTGAGGTTGCCAGTGGTGAACCGTACGCAGATTACATCCAAAATCATATCTTTCTCGCCTTGGGCATGAGTCACAGCTACACATCAAAGGCCGCAGCCAAGGAAGAAGGGCTGGCAGTAGGCCATCAAACCTGGTTCGGCATCCCAATTGCCGTGCCCAATCTACCGGTGCCAAGTGGGTCGCTGCCTTCCGGCCAACTCATCTCCAGTGCGGGAGATATGGGCCATTATCTGATTATGCACCTGAACGAGGGTCGCTACGGGGAAGCGCAACTCCTTTCGCCCGCAGGCATCGCCGAGTTACATCGCCCGGCGGTAGATGCTAGTTCGTTTGGCGTCAGAGAACAGTACGGAATGGGCTGGTATATCGAAGAGCAAGGGCAGACGAAGCTCATCTGGCATAGCGGGATGATTCCCGACTTTTATACCTACATGGCGCTGCTACCAAAACAGAAGAAGGGCGTAGTTCTGCTCGTCAACGCCAATCATTTTATGATGCAACTCACCATGACAGAGGTTGGCGCAGGCATGGCCGCACTACTGGCAGGCAATCCGCCTGCGCCGATCCAGCTTGGGTTCATCCCCTGGATGGTGCGTAGTCTGCTCCTCATTCCGCTCCTGCAAATCGTTGGCGTTGCTGCCACGCTTTGGCGCTTGCGCCGCTGGTACCAAGATCCGCAGTCTCGCCCCAGCCGTGGGCGGATGTGGGGGCTGCACATTCTCCTACCGCTGTTCCCGAATCTGCTACTAGCAGCGCTTCCAATCTATCTGCTGAGCAGTAAGTTACTTGGTTTTATGCTGCTCTTTGCGGCGGATTTTTCCTGGACCACTCTGATCTGCGGCGGCTTTGCCGGAGTCTGGAGCTTCGTGCGAATTGGGTTGATCCTCCGCGTCCTGCGACAAAATACAGAAAAGAGGTACAGCGAGACCGTACAGGCCACCCCTGTGTAGGCATAAAAGGAGTGTTCTATGAGCACTATCCCTATCGACTTTTTGGACTTGGTCAACGGCCCACGCATAGAGGACTTAACTACGAGTTACAGTGGCAGTGATACATACTCAGACATTATGTATCACTGCCACTGGGTTTGATCGGGCATCAAACCGCCGCTCATATACTCAGAACGACCCACGTCTTATTTGAACTCTGTATGCGTGCCATTTACACTGAAGGGAGCATTTTCAAGCAATGAACCAAGAGGAGTACAACCAGATGAAAATCCCCAGCAAGAAGACCAAGGTGATCTGCACCATTGGTCCCGCCTCGCAGGAGCAATCAGTACTGGAACGGCTGATTCTCGCCGGCATGAATGTCGCACGCATCAATTTTGCCCACGGCGACTTTGCAGCCCATGAACGCGCAATTGCCAACATTCGTGAGGCTGAAGCAGCCACGGGACGGCGGGTCGCCATTATGGGCGATCTTCCCGGTCCTAAGATGCGGATTGGCGACCTGGTCAGTGAACCGGTTGAATTGGTACGCGACCAGCCCTTCGTTCTACAAACCACTCCAATCGTGGGTGACAGTAGCCGTGTCTTTCTTGATTTTCCCACGCTGCCACGAGTGGTCAAACCAGACGACGCCATTTTCCTAGATGATGGTTATATCCAGCTAAAAGTCGTGCGCAGTACCGATACCGAAGTTCATTGTATCGTTGCCGCGGGTGGCGAATTGCGCTCGCACAAGGGTGTCAACTTTCCTGGCATTGACCTGGGTATCAGCGCCTTCACAGACGAAGATCGGGAGTTCCTCACCTTTGCGGCACAGCAACGGCTTGATTCGGTCAGCCAATCGTTTGTGCAGGATCAGAAGGATATCGAAGCGGTTCGGGCCGCAGCCAATGCACTAAATTACCATCCCTTTATCATTGCCAAATTGGAACGCGGCGCAGCATTGGAGCATCTCGATGCGATCCTGCAAAGTGCCGACGGCATCATGGTAGCGCGTGGCGATCTTGGCGTGGAGATTCCGATTGAGGAGATTGCGATCAAACAAAAGGCGATCATCCGTGCAGCCAATCGTTATGGCAAGCCAGTGATCACCGCCACCCATATGCTCGAATCGATGATCCACAACCCGCGACCCACGCGCGCCGAAGCAACCGACGTCGCCAATGCTATCCTGGACGGGACTGACTGTGTGATGCTCTCAGGCGAGACGGCAATTGGTGAGTACGCAGAAGAAGCGGTCGCTACGATGGCGCGCATCGCCCAGGTGACCGAAGCGCAGCGTGTTGCCGACGAGGCGATCGAAGCGCTAATGAGCCAGACAATCAATCATCATGACCTAAGTGTGGAAAATCGCACAGCCCTGAGCGTCTATCACACGGCTCTCGAACTAGAGCCAAAGATCATCTTTACGCCAACCGTCACAGGTGCGACAGCGCGGCGACTGGCGCGCTTCAAACTCGCCACTCGGATCGTAGCCTTTAGCATCAACGAATCGACCTGCCAACAACTCCATTTTTCTTACGCCGTCGAGCCAGTTCACGTGCTCACCTTTGCCGAGCCTTGGGACAGTTATGCGCGCCAATGGTGTCAAACTGCGGGTATCTACGAGGGATTGGCCCTGCTCACCGAAGGGACCAGCCAGGTGCGCAGTGGCGGTACAACACGTATTTCGATCTTATATTTGTAATAGGCTATCCGTTTGACCAGGGTTCAAACCATGCTAGGCACCGATCCCACCAACTCCTCTTTGCGCTAGAGTAAAGCCAAGACGCATGGCGTAGGTTTTCAGATTTTTGTGAGGGAGGGTGTCCCATGTCCAATCTGGTTAAAAACATATTGGTGCCTCTAGATGGTTCAGACCTTGCGATACAGGCCTTGCCGTATGCCGAAGAAATTGCGATGGGATCGAATGCAAAGCTCATTCTGTTGCAGGTCGTCGAAACTCGAAAATCGCTGGTGGCGGTTCCCAACACAGGCGGTGTAACGAATGCCGGTACTATTGTCAGCTCTGTGGGTATCGGCACGATCTCGAGCCTGGGCGAAGAAATTGTCCATATTCAAGCAATGGATCAAGCCAAACAGAATATGGATAGCTTGGCGACGAGTTTGCATTATCGCAGGGTCCAGGCCGAGAGTGACATTGATACAGGTGACCCGGCGATGCGCATTATTGATTACGCAGCCAACAATGCAATCGATCTGATTGTCATGAGTACACATGGTCGAACTGGAATGAACCGTTGGGCCTATGGCAGTGTTGCGACCAAGGTCCTTCAGGCAGCCCCCTGTCCGGTCCTGATTGTGCGACCGACGGCACCATCAATGAATTAGATGGGAAAGTCGTGAGCGATCCCACTCAATTGACGTATCCTGAATACATCAACCAAAGCCAGACGAGATGACAAACTGATTCGGTCATCTTGTCGTCTCGTCATTTTGAACTTTACCGTATACATCCAGAACCCCGCACGTCAGTAAGGGGAGGTCGCGACCTTATTGATGTGCAGGGTTCTGAATGGTATGCTTCCCCAACTAGCGAAATCCTGTCCCCTTGGCTAGGTAGCAGACAAACCAGGACACCGATCTTCATCCTATCACTCGGGTTTATTCTGAGAGAAAGGTTCGTCAACTTTAGTCGAGGAGAATCCCATGTTCACACAAAATGAAAGCACAATGGATCGCGCGATCCGAGCAATCTTGGGCATCGTCTTAATCTATGCCTGGTATGCGCCGTGGGTTAGCGGAATCGTAGGTATCTTGGCCCTTCTGGTTGGTATCATTTTTTTGGTTACCGGCGTGGTTGGCTGGTGCCCAATTTACACAATGCTTGGCATGGCTACGCGCAAAGCCTAAACTGCTACAATCAGCCTCCCTCGTGATAGATCTGCTTGAAACGTAAAACGTGAATCTGTAGCAGCATTCACGTTTTACGTGTTTGTCGCTACAATACGACGATGAACATTTTGCTTGAATCCACGATTGTTCGTCATATTCCAGTGTTAACCCTTGCGCCAACCTCCGCTCATGCCTGTCCGCTGATCTTTTTCATTCCTGGGTACGGCGGCAAAAAGGAAGCATCGCTTAGTCTCGGCTACCAATTGGCCAGTCGAGGCTTTTTTGTCGTCAGCATTGATCCTTGGCTACACGGCGAACGCTTCGATCCTCGACTTGAACACGCCGCCGATCCTGCGTTGGGTGGAATTTATCCTCCAGAAACCGGGCTGGATACAGGTGCGCTCTTTTTCCAAGTCATCAACCACTGTCAGGCCGACGTGGCGAGTCTGCTCGATCACTATAGCGGCGACAAACGTTGGGATGGCAAGCGTTGTGGCGTCACTGGACTATCGATGGGTGGTTGTGTCAGCTATTTAGTCTTCGCCAATCTGCCCCAGATCCAAGCGGCGGTACCGATGATTGGCATTCCCAGCTTTAGGCAACGGTGGACAGATATCCTCGACGAATGCACCTTTTCCAACCAGGAGTGGGCAAAGGCATTGGCCCAAGTTCGTGAGGTAACCGCCCAGCAGACCGACTTTGTTCATCAGATCGACCCAGCAGAGAAGCTGCAACAGGCTGCGCCACGGGCACTGCTGATGATGAATAACGATTTCGACACGGATCAACCCAAACATTACGCCATCAGCCTCTACCGCCAACTTCTGCCACACTATGCCGCCACACCCGACAGACTGCGGCTGAATATTTATCCCGCTGGTCATGTGATCACCATGCAGATGGAGCAGGATGCGGTGGAGTGGTTCGAACGTTGGCTGCAAAAACCGGGAGATTAGGAGATTGGGAGATTAAGAGATTGTAGCAAAATCTCCCAATCTCTTAACCATGAACCGGGTGTATATCAGGATGGGGCGGAACTTCAGAACCCTACCCAAAGGGTGCCCAGTAAGTAAGGGAAGGCAGGCCCCTTACTTATGTGCGGGGTTCTGAATGGCACGTTTTACCCCGAAGTTGATATACACCCCCATGAACCAATGGCGAACCATTTACCAGGAGAAGAAAATGTCACAAGCCCAATCCATCACCTCCCGACCCATGCAGTCAGACGAAGATTTCTGGCGGGTACGAGAGTTTTTGGTCGCTACCTATCCGATCACGCCGCTCGGTTTCAACTGGGATGTGCGCCGTTGGGATGGCAGCCGCTTTCACGATGAACAGCCCGCTTGGGAGAATCGATTCAAGGGAAAGGTGCAATTGTGGGAGACGAATGAGGGGCGATTGGTTGCGGTGGCGAACCGTGAAGGCGAAGGGGACGCCCATCTACAAGTACACCCCGACTTTCGCCAGCTCGAAGCAGAGATGATCGCCTGGGCTGAGGCGCACCTTGCCAGCAGCAAGGCAGAAGGCAAGCGTCAGTTGGAGATCTTTGTCTTTGACTATGATCAACAACGGCAACAGTTGCTGGAAACGCTTGGCTACAGCAAGCTCGCGCAGGGCGGCGTCACGCGTCGCCTGACACTGGCCAACCATCGCTTCGAGACACCGCAGATCGCCGAACCCTATACAGTACGCACGACCCAACCGAGCGATCTTGCCAACTGCCAGCGCATCGCCGACCTGCTCAATGCCGCGTTCAATCGCAATTTTCATACTGCCATCGAGTTTCAGAATTTTACCCGCTTTGCTCCTTGCTATCGCCCGGACCTCGATCTGGTCGCCGTGGCACCCGATGGCACCTTTGCCTCCTATGTCGGCATCGCCTACGACGAGGTCAACCGTCACGCCGCCTTTGAGCCAGTTTGCACTCATCCCAACCACCAACGCCACGGTTTGGCGCGAACATTGATGGTAGAAGGGTTGTTGCGCTTGCGAGCCATGGGGGCAGCCGATGTAATTGTCGACACAGGCGACATGATCCCGGCCAATCGACTGTACGACAGCATTGGCTTTAGCGAGACCCAGCGAGGCAGCGTCTGGTGTAAAGCCTTTCCGTGAGCAAACCGACCGATTTAGGATTTCCGGTTCAGTGTATCCTAGATTACACTAAGAAGCCTAGCTCCAAATCTAAAACGAGGTTTCATCAATAACCTTTATCACCCAATCCATCTTGGGGAATCCTATGTCTTTTAGGCTCATGCTGAATCCTATTACGGCATGAGAGAGCTGTAATCACCTATTTTCAAAGGAGAAAATCAATGTTCAACCAACCATTTAGTCGGCGCCAATTCCTAAAAGTGAGCGCCAGCGCTGGTGCAACCGCCCTACTCGCAGCTTGTGCACCGACTGCACCTGCGGCACCTGCGCAACAGGCGGCTGCCCCAGCAGCACCCGCAGCCAAGCCGGAACTACCGTTCGAGGTGGCAGCGGATGCCATCAACCCGTTGGGTATGGCCGAATCCACTGCTGGTGAAGGTGTCTTCTTCTCGGGCGGCTTTGGGCATGATTACATTCAATATGCTGCCGATCTCTTTGCGAAACTTCATCCGGGCAGCACAATGAGTGTAGAGCCAATTCAGGGCGTTGGTGAAAAGCTGCGCCCACGCTTCGTCGGTGGCAATCCGCCCGACGTGATTGACAATAGCGGTGCAGGCAATTTGGATTTTGGTGCATTGGTCTCGGAAGGGCAGTTGATGGAACTCACCCCATTGCTCGATGCGCCGTCGCTGGACACCCCAGGCAAGACCGTACGCGACACACTCTTCCCTGGCTCGCAAGATGGCAGCATGATCGATGGCAAGTTATATGCCCTGAATATTGCCTATTCTGTGGCCGGCATTTGGTACAGTAGTACCCTTTTCAAAGACAAAGGTTGGACTTACCCGAAAACCTGGCCCGAAATGATGTCGCTGTGCGAAACCATCAAGTCAGCAGGGATTGCGCCGTGGACATACCAAGGTAAATATCCCAGCTATATGATCTTCGGCTTGCTGCAAGGCTTGATCAGCAAAAAGGGTGGCGTGCAGCCCATGGTCGACATCGACAATTTGGTGGATAAGGCCTGGGAAAACAAGGCAGTGGTCGACTCGGTAACCGAGATGTATCAATTAGCTGAGAACGGCTACATCATGGAAGGCACCGAGGGTTTGAATCATACCGAGTCGCAAGCTGAATGGCTGAAGGGCAAAGCGGCCTTCATCCCCTGTGGCATCTGGCTGGAAAACGAGATGAAAGGCTCGATTCCCGACAACTTCAACATGGTCATTGACCAATCACCGGGTGAAGGCAATGCTTGTTTGGCGGAAGGCGGTGAGCCATTTATTGTGCCATCCAAGGCCAAGAATCCAATCGCAGGCATGGAACTGCTGCGCTGTTTGATCTCGAAGGACAGTGCCAAGAATTTCGCAGTAAACGTCAGTGCCATGATGCCTGTCATTGGTGGCACAGAAGGTGTGACGATCAGCAGCGGTATGCAATCGGCAGTAGCAATGGCCGAAGCCTGCGCTGGCAATGTCTTCCCATTTATGCGCTACGGTGGTTGGTACAGTGACATGGACAAGGAAATCAACGCCAAAATGGGCGATCTGCTCACCAAACGCATCACTCCCGCTGAGTTTATTGAAGCAGCACAGAAGGCGGCAGACAAGGTCAAAGCCGATCCCGATGTGACAAAGTTCACGCGCGCATCCTAGTATAAAAATAGTGGGACAGTAGGTCAGTGAGACAGTGGTACGGTCGATTATCCACTGTCTCACTGTCTTACTGAACCGCTGTCCACTCACTACCAGCAAGGAGTCACAAAAGAATATGAATAAGAATAAATACAGTGTGATTATTCCATTCCTTGCACCCGCAGTCATCCTTTATCTGGTCTTTGTGATATACCCTTACGGGCGCTCAATGTATAACTCACTCACCAGTTGGAAGGGTGTCAGTGCCAATCAGCCCTTTGTTGGCATGCAGAACTACGTGCGCATGATCAACGATGAACTTTTCTGGAATGCACTACTGCACAACTTGCAATATCTGCTCTTCTTGCCACTCATGATTATTTTTTTGAGCCTCTTTCTGGCGTTTATGATCAGTCAGGGGATTCGGGGTGGATCTTTCTTCCGCGTTACCTTTTTCTTCCCTCAAGTGATTTCAATCATCTCGATTGGCGTGTTGTGGAGTTATATTTATCACCCAACGATTGGCGTACTCACCTCACTATTGCAGGGATTACACCTGGAATGGTTTTTCCAACTCTTTGGCTTTGAAGGCATTCCGGTTTGGATTGGCGATCCGCGTACGGTACGGCCTTCGATTGCCGCAGTGGTCGTTTGGCAAGCGGCTGGATTTTATATGGTGTTATTTTTAGCAGCGATGGAGGCCATTCCGCAAACTTTCTACGAAGCTGCGACCATTGATGGCGCTACGCGCTGGCATCAATTTTGGAATATCACCCTGCCCTTGTTGTGGGACACCATGCAAACAGCTATGATCTTTGCTGGCTTAGGTGCCTTTGACATGTTTGCCATTACTCGTGTCATGGTCGTCAGCGGCTCCTCCACGGGCCGTCCAGCCGATGTGTTAGCAACCTATCTGTATGAGCAGGCTTTTGATGCCAGCCGCTTTGGATATGCTACGGCGATTGCAGTCGCACTATTTTTATTGGTGCTCACGCTGTCTTTGTTGACCATGCGCGTCACACGGCGCGAATCAGTAGAGTTTTAAATTGATTCCATGTCGCCCCACCCTAACCTTCCCTTTTGGGGAGGGAACCGTGACGGGAAGAATAGGGTTTGTTCTTTTGTTTACCAAATTAAATCCGTCTCGTGACAGTCCCCTCCCTGTTTTGGGGAGGGTTAGGGTGGGGTTCGTAGTTACGAAAATCGAATCACAACCGAGGTAGGTTATGAACCAGGCATTGACTAGCAAATTTTCTGATAAAGTGACCAACTTTTTTATCTATTTGTTTCTCACTTTTTGGTCATTGATGGTTGTTTTCCCAATGTTATGGGTGCTTGCCAGCTCTTTTAAAACAGACAAAGAGATTTTCATGAGCCCCTGGCAGTTGCCTGCGCAATTGATGTTCGAGAACTTTGTTCGTGCCTGGAGCAAAGCGAACATTGGCCTATACTTTGCCAACAGCCTGATCGTCATCCTGCCATCGATCTTCTTTACCCTGCTTTTTTCGGCGATGGCGGGCTATGTGTTGGCGCGCTTTACCTTTCCTGGCAATCGTTTCATCTTCTATGCATTTCTGGGAGGAATGCTCTTTCCAGTAATGTTGGCGCTCGTGCCTCTTTTCTTTCTACTGCAATCGTTTAGCATCATCGATACTCGCTTTGGCTTGATGCTCGTTTACATTGCCTACTCGTTGCCTTTCACCGTCTTTTTTATGACGGGCTTCTTTAAGACCTTGCCCACTGAGGTACTCGAAGCAGCGACGATGGACGGGGCAAATAACCTACAACTCTTCTTCCTGGTCGTGATTCCGCTAGCCCAGAACGGCCTTGTGAGTATGGGCATCTTCAACTTCCTCGGTATGTGGAACCAATATATTCTGCCTTTGGTGTTGCTCACGTCCAGCGGGAAGTATATGCTCTCACAAGGTCTGGCCTTTCTCGCCCATCAACAACGCTATCAAAGCGACTGGAGCGGCCTCTTCGCCGCTATTGTGATTGTCATGTTGCCGACTTTGATCGTCTATGTCATCTTCCAGAATCAAATTCAGCGCGGTCTGACCGTGGGCGCGCTAAAGGGTTGAGTTTTCCGCAATCATTTTCCCGCCTAACGGCACAACGGACTAACAGAATTTGCTCCAAAAAGGGAGGTACAGTTCGTAACTGTACCTCCCTTTTTTCTCCTGGATCCGACTCATCCCCAAACAAGTGCGGTGCAGTACAAGAGAAGACTTCCTCCGCAAATGTGCAACTTTCAAAGCATTTTCTATTTGAGATAGATTCAACTATAATCGCTCTCAAATTGCTTTCCGTTCTGGAAAGGCAAGTGGTAAGACTCTTGGGGCATCGCTGATATTGACAATCGTGAGTTCTGAACCAGGCTTCAGTAAAGAGCCTCAAGGATGAAACATGGGAATTGCAACTGATATTGCGATCATCGTCGTTGCTGCACTGGTTGGTGGGGTGCTAGCGCAGTGGGCGAAGCAGCCGCTCTTGATTGGCTACATTTTGGCTGGATTGGTAGTGGGACCTTACACGGGTGGCGTGACAGTTTCGGATATTCACAACATAGAGTTGTTGGCTGAAATTGGCGTTGCTTTCTTGCTCTTTGCCTTGGGCCTCGAAGTGTCGTTCAAGGAGTTGTCTGCTGTACGCAATATTGCACTGGTCGGAACTCCCATCCAAATCGTAGTTACATTGCTCTGCGGCTATTGGATTGGACAACTATTAGGCTGGGAATGGATTCCTTCCATCTGGTTCGGTGCTGCCATTGCGCTTTCCAGCACAATGGTAATCCTGAAAACGTTGTTGAATCAAGGGCTGCTTGGCACACTTTCCAGTCAGATCATGATCGGGATGCTGATTGTACAGGATCTGGCGGTTGTGCCTTTAATGATCATCCTGCCTGCACTGGAAAAACCCGAAGAAGGGCTATCGGTACTGACAATCGCTGCCATGAAAGCAGTGATTTTTTTCCTGCTGATGTTTGTCGTTGGCGCACGGCTGCTACCACGATTGATTGGGGTTGTGGCCCGCTGGAATTCACGCGAGATGTTTCTGGTAACAATTACCGCATTAGGGTTGGGGGTTGCCTATCTCACCTATCTCTTTGGTCTCTCGTTTGCATTAGGCGCCTTTGTGGCCGGCATGGTGTTGAGCGAATCGGAATATAGTTATCAGGCACTCAGTGATATTATTCCATTGCGAGATATCTTTGGTTTGCTCTTTTTTGTCTCGGTCGGAATGTTACTGGATCCCCAGTTTTTATTGCAGAACTGGCACACGATCCTCTGGGTGGTCGGATTGGTCTTAGCCATGAAAGCCGTCATCTTTGGCGGGATGGGGCGGCTCTTTGGCTTTGGCAATGTTGTACCACTGGCACTGGCACTCGGCTTGTTCCAGGTGGGCGAGTTTTCATTTGTCCTAGCACGCGTGGGGCTCAAGCTCGGTGCCATTAGCAACGAAATCTACGGCTTTATTTTAACCATTGCCATCATCACGATGGTTTTGACACCACCCGTGTCCAGCCTGACTGGATCGATCTATGCCTTTAGTAAACGATGGCGTACCACAAGCCCCATCCAAACACTAAACTTTTCAAAAAGTGAGATCTCCAACCATGTGATCATTGCAGGTGGTGGTCGAGTTGGACAGCACGTTGCACAACTGTTGCTTCAACTCAAGCGCGAGTTTGTAATTATCGAACTCGATCATCGCCGCGTGGAACAGGTAAAGCGGGCAGGGTTTCCGATTGTCTATGGCGACGCTAGCCAACCTGTTGTATTGGACGCAGCTGATGTTGAAGAAGCTTGCCTGTTGATGATTACGACACCAGTCATCAATACGACACAGCGCATTGTCCAACAGGTTCGCCAGATCAACCCTACCCTACACATTGTGGCACGAGCTGAAGGGATTGAACAACTGAAACAATTGCACGAGCAAGGCGTTTACGAAGTTGTGCAGCCAGAGTTTGAAGCAGGTCTGGAGATGGCTCGACAGGCGCTGCTCCATCTGCAAATTCCGACAGCGGAGATTCAACAGTTCACCGATAAAGTGCGGAATGAACTTTACCAGCCACTCTATACCACACACAAACCCAATTTATGATTCGGATCTTGCGTTGCCGTTCGTTTTACCTTGTCACCCGTTCACTATGCCCATTGGCTGGCGGTGTAGTTGCTGGCACCAACTGCGCAACGCCATTCGTCTCAGGTCGTCCATCTTTGCCAGCGAATTGTTTCAATCGTGTTTCAAACTCATCCAGGCGTGCAGTCACGCGCTGGTGAATGGTTGTGGCGGGCTCATCACTGAGCAACTCAAGTCCTTCATCGATGGTCGTCACCGACCAAATATGAAACTTGCCTGCCTTTACCGCAGCCTCAACCTCTTCGCGCAGCATGAGGTTATCCACATTGCCGGCTGGGATCATGACACCTTGGTTACCAGTTAGACCCCGCAGTGCGCAGAGATCGAAGAAGCCTTCAATCTTCTCGTTGACACCGCCGATAACCTGCACCTCGCCGCTTTGATTGACTGAGCCTGTAACCGCGACATCCTGGCGGATCGGTGTGCGGGCAAGGGCGGAAAGCAGGGCGTAGAGTTCAGTCGAGGAAGCGCTATCACCTTCGACCCCGTCATAGTTCTGTTCAAAAACCAGGCGGGCGGAGAGTGTCAGCGGACGGTCACCGCCATACTTTTGCGAGAGGTAGCCGCCCAGGATCAAGACCCCTTTGCTGTGAATTGGGCCACTCATTTCGACCTCGCGTTCGATATTGAGCACGCCCTTGCTGCCCGGTTCCACGCTGGCAGAAATACGGCTAGGCTGGCCAAATTGGTAGTCACCCAGGTTGAGCACAGAGAGGCCGTTGATCCTGCCGACTGCGCTGCCTGTGGTATCAATCAGCAGCATGTTACGCGTTACCATCTCTTGCAGCCGCTCCTGCACCATGCTTGAACGGAAGATGCGTTGGTCGAGCGCTTTGCGCACATGCGCTAGTTTGATCACATCGCTCTGCTCCTGCACGGCCCAGTAGTTGGCTTCGCGTACGATGTCGGCCAGACGCCCAAGGTGAGTGGAAAGCTTAGTCTGATCGTCAGCCATGCGCATGGCATGTTCGAGCAGGCGGGCTACGGCTGTCGCATCCAAAGGTTGATAGCCTTCTCGTTTGCAAAGCATACTGAAGTAGGCAATGACATCACGGGTGTTCTCCTTGGTGAAGGGCATCCGTGTGTCAAAATCTACACGCACCTTGAAGAGTTCGGGGAACTCGTTGTCGTAGGCGTAGAGCAATTGGTAGAAAACCGGTGGCCCAACCAAAAGCACCTTGACATTGAGGGTGTGTGGCTGTGGACGCAGGGTTTTGGTCGTCAAGAAGCCCAGGCGATCTCCCAACTCTTCGATCAGTGCCTGTTTGCTGCGCAACGAGCGTTTGAGCGTGTCCCAACTGTAAACCTCACGCAACAAATCCTCGATCTGCAAAACCAAATAGCCACCATTGGCCCGATGCAGTGCCCCTGGCTTGATCATGGTAAAGTCGGTGTAGAGGGCACCAAATTGGCTTTCCTTTTCGATGCGCCCAACCAGATTCGTGTGGGTCGGGTTGAGCTCGACGACAACAGGTGCGCCCTGTTGTCCATTGTTGTCGACCAGCACGTTGACCTCATATTTGCGGTAGGGCAATTCACGCAGCCAGGGTGCAGCCAGGGCAAGTTCTGCATTGGCGGGTTGGCCTTGCGCAGCATCGCCGGCACCGGGGCGAAAGAGTGCAATATTTTCGAGAATATCGGCTTGCACTGCCTTCAAGTAATCGGTAACAGGAGTCAACTCATATTTATCGCACAGGTCCTCGATATAACCGCTGACCGCGTAGAGTGCCACCTGGCGGTCAAGTTTTTGTAACTGCTCTTGTGCATTCCGCTCTAGATCGCGCACACTCTTCATGGCTTGGCGGATCTGTGGTTGAAACGCTTCATGGCGCGCCTGCCATTCTTCGCGCTCGGCGCGAGGCAATGCTTCAAATTTCTCTTCGTTGATGGGTTGCCCATTGTCTAGCGGCACGGTCATCACCCCATAGGAGGTGACTTGCAGCCCAAAACCAACCTTGGCGGCATTGTCGTTGAGGCCGTTTAAAACCTCGCTACGCTGAAAATTGAGGCGGCTGACCAGTTCATCCCGTTTGGCAATATATTCTTCTGATTCAAAGGCGGAAGGCAGATCGCGGCGCACAAAGGCGATCAGATTTTTCATGTCGGCCTGTAAGGCGCGCCCTCGTCCGCTTGGCAAGGTCAATGCTAAGGGTTGATAGGGATCGGCGAAATTGTTGACATAACACAAGTCAACCGGCACTGCCTTTTGCTTTGCCTTCTCCTCCAGAAAGGATTTGATCGCTGACATCTTGCCAATGCCTGGTGGGCCGGCCACAAAGAGATTGAAGCCCGAATTATGAATGCCCAGCCCAAAGTCGAGTGCCGTAACGGCCCGTTTTTGGCCAATCACGCCTTCGAGAGGCGTAACCTCCGCCGTTGTCGTGATGCCCAGCATTTTGGGATTGATTTTGTGCCGCAATTGAGCAACAGTGAGTTCCCGAATCATACGTACCTTACCTTTCTGGGTAAAAAGTGGCAAGTGGCAAATAGCAGGTTCGGATTATGCAGTCTGCCATGCTGGATCTTGTTTCTTGCCTCCTGCATCTTGCAACTTGCTCCCTGCCTCCTCCATCCGATACCCGTTACAAAGCTGGCGTATCAGTGCTTGGGTTTCGGGCAGTGGCTCCATCGCCATTTCGCGACGTAATGTATCAGAATAATCATCAAATTCGCGCAGCGCAGCGACTCGATTTCCAGCCGCTGCATAAATTTCCATCAGTTCTCGATGGGTAGATTCATCAAGGGGATCGACGGCGAGCGACCGCTGTAAATAAGAAATAGCGACCGGGTAGTGGCGCTTCTCTTTTTCTTTTTCTGCCAGGAGCGAGAGAGCGGTCAGGTAATGCCGTTCGAGAAGCGAGCGTTGCATCACAATCCAATTTTCGTATTCACTGCTGCTATCCAGCACAAAGGAGTCGAGAAATGGGCCATGGTAAAGTGAGATGGCCTCTTCTGCTTCGGAAGTGGTAATGACGTTCTGGCGCCTGCTCATCAAACCGAGGAAAGCCGCACTGTCACTCCAGGTGTATTGAGGCACAAGCGAGATCGCATCATCATTACAGGCCAGCACTAGGTCGAGTGGTAAAAAATGACGTAGATGGGTTAGAAGATGGCTAAGGTTGCGATGTGCCTCACATTGGGTTGCGTCGGGCCAGAAGAGCCAACAAAGGTGCTCACGCGAAATCGGCTCCATCTCTGCCGCCAGACGGTAGAGTAACGCCCGTACCTGGCGACGCGGAATCGAAATCAGCGACCGATCCCAACAGAGCCTGGGTGCTCCGAGCAAGTAGATTTCTAACATAACCATGAGAACCTCCTCATTGGGAATGCAGATTGTGGACTGCGGACTGCACATTATCGTATTCAATCCGCAGTCCGCAATTTTCTTGTCTACTCACACTACCATTATTACTTGTGCAAAGCGCTAGCCGCTACGACAGGAGGAACACTAGCCGAAGGAACGGGAAAAAGAAGACCCACCAGCATGAGTCTGATGGGTCTCCTCCGACATTGGATCGAGCGGGGTGATTTGGTTCAGCCCTTCCTCGGTTGTGGGTCAATCACTGTAGAGGAACGATCGAGTTGAACCGAAGGATAAATTCAGGTCTATGACTAGAAGGTAACACCTTCACCAGTTACTGTAATCTTGGCCCAAGCTGAGACTTGTCCAGTCTTCTGATGATCTACCACGATATAGTAGGTACCAGAGGTGGTGAAGGAGCCCTTCCAAGAGAGATCAGAAGTATCGGATTTGTTGTGTGAACCGCAACCTACACATTTAATCTCACCCGTTGTACGCCACAGTTCAACCCCATCTGGAGTCAGGATACGGAAACTTACCCCTTCCATATGCTTTGAATAGAGCTTGACTTCAATGGTTGGGTTAATGGCGTGTTTGTCATACTCGAAGGCAAACCAAGTGCGTTGACCGTCACCGACTTCTTGCCACATCCCTGGCTTAAAAGCCAACTCAGGACCACTACCCATTACTGGGGTAGTGTTGGCTGGAGCGGATGGGACTGTAGCTGGCTCACTGCCTGGGAAGGTCACGCCCTTGCCGCTGATCTTGAGCATACACCAGGTTGCACCTGGAGTCTGTTTGCTGTGTTCAACCAGCACATAATATTTGCCCGACAGGTTGAACTTGCCTGTCCAGAAGAGATCACTCTTCTCATTATTATTCTTGGCACCTGCGCCAACCCATTCAATTTTACCTGTCTCGCGCCAATGCTGCGCTTCAGCTTCGGTTAAGACCTTAAATTGGATACCATTGCTGGGTTTGGCGAACATCTCAATTCGGATGGGGTTCTGGTCACCATCATATTGGAAGACAAACCAGTGCTGTTCACCGACGGTGACTGGTGCCCAATCACCCGGCGTCATCGCATCATCCGGCCCCATGCCACCTGGCGTAACTGCTGCTGCCATGCCTGCGGTCATAGATACAAACAGTGCGGTTACGACAAGTACTGTTGACCATCGCATGATTTTGCTTAACATAGGCTATCCTTTCTAGAATTCCACAAGAGGAAATACTGGATTGACGAACTCCCATTTGCCGCTGTGAAATTCGTGTTTTATCTTGAGCGTAAAGGAGATCAGATCCTTCCGCTTGAGTTAGATTATCTATAGAATAGCAGTGAGCTAGGCACACGGTTGCTACAAAGTGGCGACAAATCTGCAATTTTATTGGCAGTTTTCAGACCATTTGCAATTTCTATCAATATCCTACGTCACGCAGGAGTACAATGATCGGCACACGGATAGCGCTGATTTTAAGGGTCAAGGCGAATAAAGACCTACAAAAATTCGTTTTGGTCCGCATCATTTGTGTCATCCACATACCGATCCAATGTTGCTTCAGATTAGGTTCTCTGGATCACGAAAAGGGGCAGTATGAGCGAGGAAAAGAGAACAAAACATCTACCAGACATTCTCTACTACCGGGCCATGGAATCCCATGACGCGTTCACAGTGGGGCATCTGACCACAACTGTCTTTTGCGAGGCGGTGATCACCCACTTTGACGCCGAAGGGATCGCCGACATGCTTCACTATTTCAGCCCAGAGAACTACGTCTGGCGCTTGCATAACGGCTACTTTACCCTGGTAGCCGAGTTGAATGACAAAATGGTGGGCATGATCGAAGTGCGCCTGGACAATCACATCACCCTGCTTTTTGTGGATAGCACGGCCCAAGGAAGAGGCATCGGGCGCAAATTGATCGAACTTGCGATTCGTGAATCAAGCGCCCGTCACCCTGAATTGCGGGAGATGACGGTTCATGCCACGCCGAACGCCGTTGGTTTTTACCGAACCGTTGGCTTTCAACCGCTCTCAGGAGAACATCACGAACGGGGCATGCGCTTCTGGCCGATGGTGTTGCAGATCGACCAGTTTCATGCAAACAAAGAGGAATAGGGTCGAAATATCGAGGTACTTCAAAGTAATGGGTTATTGGTGATTACGAAGTTACCCCATTACCCATTACATGGCCTCGACGCCGCCTCTTGCTAACACGCAGGTTTCTGACTCGCCACCCGCCACCTGCTACTTTTGCACCTTCACATCCATCTCGCCGAGGATCAGTTGTGCCATCAGGTCGGCCTGGTTGATGGCCACATCGACGCCCATCTGTGGGGTGTACATCCAGGCATTTTTGGGATTGTTGACTCGTGCGATCGTGCGAGGCGTCTCAAAGGCAAAGCGAGCCAGACTCGTCACGACCAGGTTCACTTCGTCTCGCCCTGTGACGGCTGCCACAACGTGGGCCTGACGGATACCGGCACTTTCAAGCACACTGATTTCGGTGCCACTGCCGATCACGATGGCATCGCTGGCCACCTCCCTTTGCAGGCGCGTTCGTTTGTTGGCTTCAATTTCAATCACTTTGACCTGATGTTTGGCAGCGAGCAGAAGGGAAGCCACTCTGGCACCGACCTTGCCACCACCCACCACGATGACGTTCATATTCACCCCGCTATTCTCAAACCCCAGCCTCCCCCTCCCCGCCCCAAAGGCACCCGTGGGAAGAGTTAGGCTGGGGTGGCTTGGCATTAACCGACAACAGGATTTCTTTTCAGCCAGTTACTTCGTGTCCTAAAATTGACTTTAATCGTTCTGTCGATGAGTTCAACACACTTAGATAAAGTTGGTCGCCTCTTTGCAATCGAGTGCCCAAGGTGGGAAGCGACATTTTGCCAGATCGAGTCAATGCGACTATGTGGATCTCGCCGGGCACAACTAATTCATGCAGGCTGCGACCGACTAACATTTCAGGAATTTCCACATCCATGATTTCCACTTCGCCATTGCCCAACGAGGCAACTGCCTCCAGTGGCGAGTAACAGAGCAGCTCCGCCGCCCGATTGACACCCCAAATAGCTGGCGTCACTGCGTTTAGCCCCAACTGGCGGCAGAGATCGGCTTTGAGCGGGTCGTAAATACGGGCAATGACATGCGGAACCCGAAACACTTCACGCGCAATGCGGGCTGTGACAAAGTTCACTTCGTCGCTTGGCGTCGTGGCGGCCAAACCGTCGGCCCGTTCGATCCCAGCCGCAAGCAGCACCTCTCGATCAAAGCCAATGCCTTCAGTTTTGTTGCCTTTGAAACTTGATCCCAAACGGCCAAAATTGTCAGGGTCCTGGTCTACTACTGTGATCTCATGACCAATTTGATCTAGTTTTTGCGCTAACCCAGCTCCCCAACGTCCACATCCAACAATAATAATTCGCATAACATTCTCCATCGAAACAGCTTACCGATCTCCAGATACATTGGTCACATTGGTTTGAAACGTGATGCTTGAAGTGTGATCGAAAATTCACGCATCACGTTTTACGTCAAACCGTATGAGCAATCCACCCCAAAATCAATGATTTTTCCTACGCTCCAGCATGTCGTCGCACCCAAGCTTTGCGCAGTTCATCCAAGATCAAGAGCGACGGCGTCCAGGCAAAGAGAAAGAGCCAATTGCCGAAACTAAAAGCAGCGGTTCCAAAGATCCACTGTAGTGGCGGCAGATAGATAATGGCCGAGACAATCAACAATTCAGTGGCGATCCCGATCCAGATCAGCGGGTTATTGAAGAGCCCAAAGCGCAGGATCGAGATTCGCTCGGTTCGTTGTGCCAACAGGTTACCGATCTGAGTTGTTACAATCGCGCCCAAAGTCATCGCCGTAGCCGATTGATAGAGCCAACCACTGCTTGGCAAATCGAACCATTGCCCCCAGTAGCCCTGACTCCAATATTGAAAATAGAACGCCGCCATTGCGGCTAGGCTCTGAACCAGTCCTAAGAATGGATAGGCCCGCAACAACAGGCCAATCGTGATCATATGATCGCTCAATTTGCGCGGTGGACGCTCCATCACGCCTGGCTCTGGCGGTTCTGCGCCGAGCGCCAGAGCGGGAACTAAGTCCGTACCCAGATCAACCGAGAGAATCTGCATTACCGTCAGCGCCAACGGAATGCGGCCGGCAGTGAGCACAAAGGCAATAAACGGAATCGCTTCTGGTGTATTGCTGGTAAAAATGTAGGTGATAAACTTCTTGATGTTAGAATAGACCGCTCGCCCTTCTTCCACCGCATTGACAATCGAGGCAAAATTATCATCGGTCAGGATCATATCTGCCGACTCCTTGGCCACATCTGTCCCAGCCAGCCCCATCGCCACGCCGATGTCCGCCTTTTTGAGCGCAGGCGCATCGTTGACGCCATCGCCCGTTACCGCTACGACATGGCCCAAACCCTGTAAAGCTGCAACTACACGAAGCTTGTCTTCAGGCGATACACGAGCGAAGATCACTTCTGCTTGCAGCGATTCCTTCAACTGAGCATCGCTGAGACTATTGAGTTCCAAACCAGAGATGATATGAACCTGATCGCCGCGCACAATACCCACGCGACGGGCGATGCTTTCGGCGGTCAGCCCGTAATCGCCAGTGATCATCACAATGCGAATGCCCGCCTGGTGGCAGGTCTTTACTGCTGCCGCCACTTCAGGTCGCGGCGGATCCATCATGGCCACCAATCCCAACAAAGTGAGGTCGCGCTCAACCGTATCGACCGTCAGCCCACCATCTACCACCGGGCGTCCATGCGTAAATTTATGTTGTGCCACGGCCAAAACACGCAGGCCGTTGCGGGCAAAATCATCGTTTGCCGCCAAACAGGCAGCACGTGCGGCCTCATCCAGTGAAAGCTCTTGGCCATCCACCAGAGTTCGGTTACAGAGTGCCAGCACTTCTTTTGGTGCCCCCTTGACCAACGCAAGTGAAGTTCGTAATTCATCATCAGGTTCGACCTGACTCAAAGGTCGCAGGGTGGCTGGCGTCATAGCATGGACAGTGCTCATCCGTTTGCGGCGTGAGTCAAAGGGCAGTTCACGAATACGCGGCAGGTCACGACTGGCCTGTTCGAGGTCGATGCCGGCCTTGGCCGCAGCCACAATCAACGCTGCCTCGGTTGGATCGCCCAGTATCGACCAGGAAGTGTGGGT
Source organism: Caldilineaceae bacterium (assembly GCA_046328715.1). Lineage (GTDB taxonomy): Bacteria > Chloroflexota > Anaerolineae > Caldilineales > Caldilineaceae > JAXLWB01. The sequence continues at coordinate 135,797 of JAXLWB010000018.1, forward strand.
ATCGTTGGGTCGCAGCAAGCGGGCATTGTTGCAGAGGGTTGCAGCAATCAGCAGTTGCCGCAGATCGTCGCAGGTGGACAGATCAACCCGCTGATCGTTCAGCAGAATTTTACCCTCGGGTACATAGCCGACACCACTCACCCGATATGGTTTTCCTGCCTGCCAAAGGTTGCAAACGGTCATCTCATTCTGAGTGAGTGTTCCAGTTTTATCGGTACAGATGACACTAGTGCAGCCCAATGTCTCCACCGCCGAGAGCCGTTTGATGAGAGCATTGCGTTTGGCCATCCGTTGTGTACCCATGGCCAACGCCAGGGTAACGGTCGGCAGTAGCCCTTCCGGCACAAAAGCAACGATCATACCCATCGCAAAGATGAAGCCTTCAACCAGATTGAGCACTTTCATCAGCAATGCCAACGCAAAAAAGAGCAGCCCTGCCACCAAGGCCACGACGGTGACAATGCGCGTGACGTGGCTCATCTCCAGTTGCAAAGGACTGAGTTCATCGCCCACACTCTGTGTGAGTTGGGCGATTTTGCCGAACTCGGTCTGCATACCTGTGGCAAAGACAACTGCACGCGCAGTCCCAGCAGCCACATTGGTCCCGGCAAAGATGAGGTTTGGAATTTCGGCGCGTGTCAGATTGGCGAGCAACACCGCCTCGCACGTCTTGCGCACAGGATGAGATTCGCCGGAGAGGGTAGACTGATCGACGCGCAGATCAGACTCTTCGATCAGCCGGGCGTCAGCAGAGATGCGGTCTCCCTCGGCTAACAACATCAGGTCGCCAGGGACAAGTTCCTCCGCCGGGATGAGTAGCTCGCTGCCGCCGCGCACGACGCGCACATTGTGGGGCAACATTTTACGCAGCGCTTCGGTGGCCTTCTCTGCCTTGTATTCCTGCCAAAAGCTGAAGGCACCGTTGATCAAATTCACTGCCCAAATTGCTACGGCCAACTGCGGCATCTGGGCCACCAAGGCCAACAACCCTCCTACCCAAAGCAACAGCGCCATGGTATGACCAAAATTGGCTAATAGGCGCAGATAGAGCGGTTGTCCTTTCGCCTCTTGCAAACGATTGGGGCCGACACTCTGCAAGCGGCGAATAGCTTCGTCTGCCGTAATTCCTTGAACAGAAGTGTGTAAAAATGGATAAACTTCAGCAACTGGCAAACGAGGCAGAAGCACATCATCTTGTGGGGCAAGTTCTGCGTGGGAGGCTGTGGGAGCGGGGACGACACCTGCAGAACGAATCGATTCAGCCATGTTACTTCACATTCAAATGACTGGCATGTTCGTCGCTGCGGCGAAGTGTGGGTAAGCACGATGCCGATCATTTTATAAATAGATTTGAAACGTGATACGTGATACGTGAATTTTCGACAGCACTTCACGCATCACGCATCCCGTTTCAGCAGCAAACTGGGCGAACACTCCAGAAGCCAATCTTTCACTTATGCCGTACCACCTCAACCGAACAGTGGGCACGGGTTGCGATGGCATTAGAGACGCTGCCCAACATAAAACGCTCAAAGCGGCTCAAACCGCGCGCACCGACAAAGATACAATCAGCATTCCAGGCGCTCGCTTCATCGACCAAAATGTCCTTGGGGCTACCATGTTGAATCGTAACCTCAACGGCAAGCCCAGCAGCAGTCAAACGCTCGGCAGCCTTCCGGGCGGCCATTTCGACCCAATCGGAGGCACTTTGGAAGCTCTCATCGGGTGGCGCGCCGGTGGACCAGGTGATGTATCCAGGAATGCGCCAAGGCAATACGGTAGCCACGACATCATCGACTGCGACGACAACTCGCGCCTGTGTCCCGGCTGGCCAACTGCGTCCTGCCACCTCCTCAACCGCATTCTCCGCATGTTCTGAACCATCGTAGCCGATCATCAGGCGAATGGGGGCAGTCACATCGGCATGGATTGTACGACCAATGCGTACCGTGCAGTGAGCGTTGGCGGCCACAGTCTGTGAGACACTACCAATCAACGCCCGTTGAAAGGCGGTGCGCCCATGCGAACCGAGCACGATCAAGTCGGCGTGCATATCCTCGGCCTTTTTGACCAAGGCCCAAGCAGGCGAATCGGTGCAGCCTTCTGTATGAACGATCCATTCGGGGAAGAGATGGCGTAAGCGTTGGGCACCTTCTGCAGTCAATACCAACGAGTTTTCAAGCGATTCTTTGGCGCGTTGGCGGGCTGCCACCACAGCAGGAGGGCTTTTTTCTGGCAGCAAATCGAGTGTCGTTTCGTCGTCCGGAGGCAGCCAGACATCGGCCACGGTCAGAACCGTCACATCGACATCCACTCCAAGTCCAGCGTACTGCAAATCAGTCAATGACGCCATCGAACTGGGTGATCCATCGTAGCCTACAATTATTTTACGCACGGTTACCTCCTTGTTGATAGAACGCTGCGACTTGCTTTGACTTTAGCTCATCAGTAACAAATTAAGCATTTACAGAGGTTGTCAAATCTGGGGAGAGCAGACAAGCCTGTAAAATGAAAGGATGAGCGAACCAGAAAAAGAAAATAAAACTAAAAAAGCAAGCAGTGTGCGACACACGCGAGCGGTTCAGCGTGATCGGAGCAAACGGTTGAGCAGCGAATTGCCAGATGAACAAGTGGTAGAACGGCTCCACGCGATTGTGCATCCAGCGACCCTGGCGCAAATCGCTGTATACGAAGCGCTTGGGCTGCGTGCCCGCATCCTGACGTTACCCGTGATGATGGCCTTAGTATTGAGTCTGCTCTGGCAGCAAACCGGCAGCATCTGCGAAATGGTGCGACTGGTGCACGAAGAATGTGTTTTGTGGGTCGCCCCCTTACAAGGCTTAACGCAACAAGCACTCTCGACTCGCTTGCGTATGTTGCCAGCAGAGTTGTTTCTGCAAGTTCTGCTTGAGCTATTGCCTGGACTGGCAAAACGCAGTTTGGAACGCAGCCGCCCCTTACCCGCTGAACTTGCCTGGGCGAAAAGGCAATACACTCAGGTTTGCGCCTGCGATGGCTCAACTCTGGATGCACTCTTGTGCAAGGTCGGGTTGCTGCAGGAGAATGAAAAGAATCCATTGGCGGGACGCATGTTAGCGATTCTGGATATCGTCACTCGCCTGCCTACCCAGGTTTGGTATGAAGAAGATGCACAAGCGCATGACCAAAGCTTTCTCGACAAAGTGCGCTCCCATCTGCTCACAGGCAGCCTGCTCATTTTCGATTTGGGTTTCACCAACTTCACTTTCTTCCGCCACCTTGGTGAACAAGGTGTCTTTTTCATCACACGTGCCAAGAGCAATCTGGCATTCCAGGGGGAATCGTTGCTGCTCAAAACTGCTGTGGTGCATGACCAAATCGGTTGGATTGGACAAGGTGATGACCGCCAGCAAGTGCGCCTGATTCAATTTCTCTATCACGGCAAGTGGTATCGCTATCTCACCAACGACCTCGATGCATCGCATCTTCCCGTTGAGTATGCCGTGGCTCTTTACTGGCAACGCTGGCGAATTGAAGATGCCTATGCCATTGTCAAACGCCTGCTCGGTTTAGCTTTCTTTCATTGTTCGGCTCAGAATGCTGTACAAATGCAACTCTGGGCGACCTGGATTCTCTATGCGGTTCTGGTTGACCTGACTGACCAAGTCGCTCAGCAACTCAACAAACCCTTTGCTCGCATTTCTATGGAGATGGTCTATCGCTCGCTTCCTTTCTTTGCTAGGACTCATCACAAGGGGAATGCCGACAACCTGATTGATTATCTTGTTGCCAATGTCAAACGCCTGGGCATTCTTAAATCTATCCGTTCTGACCAACCGTCAACTCTTCTCTCCCTCAAGTTGACAATCGCTCTAAACGCTTAATTTGTCACCAATGACTTTAGCTTAAAAACAAACGATGTCAAATAGGAGAAGGGAGAGTTTTTCTACCCCCTTATGCTGGATCGAAAACTATCCGTTTGACCAGTACAAAGTCAGGTCGATTGGTAGAAGGAATTTCCTATCATGATAGACTAGATTGACAAGTGAGATTATGACTCATGTTACCTGCATAGCTGAACCGACAAGTAAGACTCGACCAACTTTCTCGGTGACATGCATAATGTGAGACTATTATTGGTATTGAGCAGAGGAAGGGTATGTTTAGAAAAATTCTGATTCCGTTGGATGGTTCCCCACTTGCTGAACAGACGCTCGCCTTTTTGCCGCGCTTTACCCAACCGTTACAAACAGAGTTACTCCTGGTGAGCATTGTACAACCCTGGACTTATACGATGGGTGCGACCGATGCCATGCCGGTTTCAGCGCTCGATAGCTTGATCGACAGTTGGAATACGTACTTGCATGAACAAGCGTTGCGACTAACGGGTGCTGGCTTCAATGTACGTACGCAGATTCGCGAAGGGGACACCGCCTTGGAGATTCTTTCCTTGGCGGGCAGCGAAGGTGTGGATTTGATCGCCATGAGCACCCATGGGCGTGCGGGGTTAAGTCGAATTGCCCTGGGTAGCATTGCTGAACGAGTTTTGCAGGGAGCCACACTTCCCTTGTTGCTGGTGCGCAACCAGAATGTCGGACAAGCCAGCAGCAAAATTCAGCAGATACTGACACCACTGGATGGCTCAGATTTCGCCGAACAGGCTGTGCCCCTGGCAACCGAAATGGCGAAACAATGTGGCGCTGAACTCACGCTGCTGCGTGTCATTCAAGAGTTAGACGAACATAACAAGCGCCTGCTTTTCAAGAGTCAGCAGGAAGCGGATGAGTCGCTGCAGCGAGTAAAAGGACTCACGTCACGCTATCTAGAGCAGGTTGCCTATCGGCTTTACTCCGACGGCTTCAAGGTTCATTGCGAGATCCTGTCAGGAGAGCCATCTAACACCATTTGTACAACTGCAGAGACATTGCCTGCTGACCTTATTGTCATGAGCACCCATGGGCGCAGTGGCGTTGCACGTTGGATGTATGGCAGCGTAGCGAATAAGGTGTTACGCAATGCTCCATGTCCCGTGCTTTTAGTACGCAGCAAGCACGACGCGAAGTAGACGAAGGGATGACAGGATGACAAGATCAACCACTTGTCATCTTGTCACGTCTTGCATCTACAGGTACATCTCAATCAGTTCATCTGGCACGTGGGCGAGATCGCGGCCACGCAGGTAGTCACCCATCGTCGTGCCGGTGCAGTGCGAGTCAAGGTTGGGAGCCCCCTCACGTTCGCGCACATCATCTTGGTGGACGGTGCGAAAATCGATACTGAAGCGAGTCGCTTCGGTGGTGTTGGGAACGCTTGAATGTAAGTGAGCCGCCGAAAAGAGTAGGATGCCCCCTGGTTTGGTAATAACGCGGATTTGCGGATCCAGCTCGATTTCTTCTTCAGGCTGCGGCTGTTTGCGCGTATCGGTTTTGATCTGCTGAGAAGCAATAAAGCGGCTGTGTTTGACCCACTCCTGATAATTATAGCTCCCAGAGCCATTTTTGATTGCCCGATTCCAATAGTGTGGATGGAACGCCAATCCATTATCCGCCTCAATTGGATAGATGGGCATCCACCAATTGATTTGACACATCGGCGCCGAATACCATGTATCGCGATGAGGATGAAAGGCATAGGCGATGCCAGTGGTCAGATACCCCTGCGCCGTTGACGAGCGCATACGCGGAACATCGAAGTAAGTTTTCGACAGATCGCAGCCCAACTCCTGTAGAATACCCTGAATGTACTCCTTCGATTTGGGATGATGAATAAACTTTGGCTTTAAGTCGGAGAGTACTTTCGCGTAATCTTCAACTGGCATATAGAACTGTGCCGTACAAGGATCAAGAGGGGCAAAGGCGGCTTGTGCCATTTCGCGGGCATGTTGGACCAGGGCAAGGGAACTCGGTGTGGGTGAGTAAACAAAGAGTTCGCCAGAAAAGAGTAGCGCGCGACGTCTTTCATCGCTATACTCCGCATCGTAGTAGACAGTACACATAAAAGGTTGATTGATTCCTAATAAACGATTCAAATTCAAATCTTGATACGACTAAAAAATAGCAGAATATTCCTGCTATTGCACTTACAAATTACTTGCTCATGGTACGCAAGAATCATTTCAACGCAAAATCGCCAGGATGCAAAAGCACAAAGAAAAGCAAGCGGATGAGCTACAGTTCGGGCTAGAAAATTCCGTTCCAGGGGATTCCATCAGTCCAGGTCAATGCACCGAGGATGAGGAGTAAGAAGCAGAGCGTGAGCAGTAACAGTTTCCAGCGATCAATGCGTTGATCGAGGTAGGGGCGTTTGGGAAAAAGAGGAGATCGAGGTTTTGGTTGAAACATGAAACCCATTATACGTCGCGTTCGGCTGCCTTTTGGCGTGCACTATCCAGTACTTGTTGTAGATTCAATTCCCGACCTAAGACCGAAGGCGGGAAGATTGTTTTCAGCTCTTCAAGCGATGTATCGGCCAATTGCTCATAGGTGCAGATACCATTGCGATAAAGCTGTTGGGCAAAATAGGGACCGATGCCCGCAATTTTCTGTAAATCATCAGGCAGCGGCCCGGAGTAGGAAGCATTTGTTCGCTGATATTTCTGGGCCAATGTCTCTGCCTGTGCAGGCCAGGATTCAACGTTGGCATTGGGTGCGGCCTGGGTTGCCCGGCGCAAGACTTCGATATCGCTGGTCGCCACATGATGAAAGGTAAAGATGTTGGCTGCAAAGAGCCGCCGCTTGTAGACCTCGCCGATGCCACGAATCTTTGTCAATTCGTCAGGATAACCGCGCGAACGAGGTACCCGCGCCAGGCTGCGATCCTGCTCGCTGATCACGGTTGATTCCGTAGGTCGTTGCGCCACTTGCTCGTGACTGGGAACCACGATCACACTCTGTTCGGAGCCAGCCTCTTGTTCAGGGAGGGGGGAAGTGACGACATTCACCTGCGAGGCAGAGCTTACATCTGTCGTATCTTGCACATCAACTTCAACCGGCTCTTCTGGCATCTCGCCACTTACAGGAGTATCATCAACGATAGGGGAATGGTTTGGTTCTAGCTCATTCTCGATGTCAAGCGGTGTTTGGGATTCTGGAGCGTTGCCAGGAGCGATCTCGGCAGGGGTGATGTTGTGCTCAATGGCCTGTGTTTCATCCAGTCTTACGTTGCTCGTCGACTGTGCCGAGAGTTCAGCAATGCGGATTTGTTGGCTTTGGGGGCTTTCCACCACAAGAACAGCGGCGGGTCGCTCACGGTTTAACGAAACGGTCGGGCTACGATAGGGGCCTGAGTGCGCTGCGGGTTCAAACTCTGGCGAGGCTTGTAGTACAGGTGTCGGCGGGACGTTTTGCCAGTTGGGATCGGTGACAGTTCTGCGCCCATTTACCCCGGTCTGCGTTTCGACCTGAGAAACTTCCGCTTGAATGCGCTCCCCACGAAACGAATCAGTCCGATATGCGGTCACCTGATCATCACCCACGCGGAAGCGCCGATAATAAAGCCACTCCCACAGCGTGGAAATCGCAAAACCCAAGATAAAACCCGCCAAAATATACCAGACAGGTTCACGGAGTTCAACAGGAAATAGATCGAGCACGAGGTTCCTTGCTGTCAAGAATCGAGGTAACTATCGAGCCTGATTGGGATAGCCTAAAGTTTGATCTAAGTTCACAGTTACCACTCGACAATAAATCGCTGGCTCAATTATAGCATATACTGATATACAGCACTAAGAAGCCACCTGATAAGTACAGATGGCAGCGACCCGCCACATATAAACCACTCCCTAACCATCCCCTTCTAATGGCAGGGAACCCTGACTTCTCCTTACCAATAGCAGGGGGAGGTTGGGAGGGGTCTCTCGGTTTTGCGCCAAACAACTTTTCTCTCTGTGATCCTTATTGTGTGCGTCTCTGCCTAGCCACCTCAAACAAGATGACTGTCCCCGCCATTGCCGCATTCAATGATTCAGTTTTGCCCTGCATCGGAATCGCAATGGGGTGGGCGTTTTGCCGCATTTCGGCTCCTGCTCCAGCAGCTTCACCGCCTACCACCAAGCCAGCAGGAACACGCCAATCCACAGCCGCATAGTCAAGTGGGGCGGTCGCCTCAGCCAGGTACAACGAAAGGTGGGTCGGAATCAGTGCCTCAACCTGGCTCCATACAGAACAGACACGCAGCGGCAGGCGAAAGTGCGCGCCCATTCCTGAGCGCAGAACTTTATCGTTAAAGGGATCGACGGTACCAGGGCCAAAGATTACCAATTCAACGCCCGCTGCTTCTGCACTGCGCAATAGCGTCCCCGCATTTCCGGGATCACGCACACCGTCCAAAATCAGAATCAAGCCGGGTTGGGGAGGGATCGGTAATTGCGGTAGCGGAACCACTGCGGCAATGCCTTGCGGCGTTACCGTCTCGGTCAACGAGGCGAAGGCTGCCTCTGTACAAGGCAAAAGAGCAATGTTGGCATGCTCAAATGTCGCCAACAGCGATTCAACTTCGTGATTCTGCTGGCGCGCTTCCAAGGTATAGAAAACCTGTAACGGTTCTACGCCTGAACGCCAGGCATCTTCCACGAGATGAAGACCTTCTAGCAGCAGTTGCCCTTCAGCATAACGTTGCCGCCGCTCCTTCAGTTTGCGTGCGGTTTTGATTTGGTTGTTTTGGAGGCTGGTAATCATGCGCTTGCCATAAAAAAACGGCGACGATCAATTGACCGTCGCCGCTCGTCTGCCAGACAGAAACTCAGTTCGACTGTGCTTTGGCCACTTCTACCAGCTTGCCAAAGGCCGTTGCATCGCTCATCGCAATGTTAGCGAGAATCTTGCGATCGACCTGGACATTGGCTTTCTTGAGGCCGCTGATAAACTGACTGTAGTTGATTCCATTGATGCGAGCCGCGGCATTGATGCGAATGATCCACAGGCTGCGGAAGTCGCGCTTCTTGTTGCGGCGGTCACGGTATGCGTAAAAGAGAGACTTCATCATGGCTTCGTTGGCACGGCGGAAAAGGATGTGCTTGGAGCCGACTTGTCCCTTGGTAAACTTTAGTACTTTTTTGTGCCGCTGATGGGCATAGACCTTCGGTCTTGAACGTGGCATTTTACTGTTCCTTTCGTGATGGCGGAGCTGAATAAATCAACTCACTTCAACAGCCGTTCACGTGCGGTTTGATTACTTTTACCAATTGTGCTCTGCAACGCTATGAATTCCAACAGTATTTGCGAGGAAAACTCGTGCGTTTGCAACCGCAATTGGAGTTATTCACTCTGCTTGGTCGCATTGCCAGCCATCGCCCGCACCATCTTAATGGTGCTCTTGACGCCGCTGGAGATCACATGTCGATAGTCACTGCGCTTATTGCCGCGCTTCTTGCGGCGAAGGTGCGAGCCACCTGGCTTCATGCGCAGGAGCTTGCCATTTTTTGTAACGCGAAAGCGTTTGGCTGCACCCTTGTGGGTCTTAATCTTTGGCATACCGAACCATTCCTTTAGGTTACTTCTACCTGCTCTTCTTTTGCGTCTGGCAGACACAATTCGAGGGCATAAAAAACGGGCTTGTCGCCCGTTTGACAACCAATATATTATAATTTGCCGACCAGCAGAGGTCAATTATTAGGTGTGATGATAGCAGCATCATTGAATCAAGCCTTAACGCTCGACCATGATAAGTCTGCCACCCTCAATCGTAGATCATCACCCAAAGCTCGCTCGGACGGACAAATGATTGGATATGCTCCCTAGACGATTTCAAAACGGCGTGCTTCAATGAAATCGCTTCAGCCCTTGCACAAAGCCATGAATATCGGCTTTTGAATTTTGCAATGGCCCTAGTTTGCTGGCGCCAGGACCATGATCATCGTGCGCCCATCGAACTGCGGGGCGGCTTCTACGGTAGCACCGGGAGTAACATCCCGTGCAATCCGATCAAGCATCTCCTGCGCAATTTCGGGATGCGACATCTCACGCCCACGGAAACGGATACGGACGCGGACCTTATCGCCTTCTTCTACCCATTTACGGATCTTATTGACCGCGACCTCAACATCATGATCGTCGGTGCGTGGGGCCAATCGTACTTCCTTCACTTCAATGGCCTTTTGGGCTTTGCGTGCCTCACGCTCGCGCTTCTGCTTTTCGTATTGGTACTTGCCGTAATCCATCAAACGGCAGACCGGTGGATTGCTGTTGGGTGCAACCTCAACGAGGTCCAACATCTTCTCTGTTGCAATCACCAAAGCGTCACGAACATTCATGACACCAAGTTGTTTACCCTCGTTATCAATTACACGCACTTCTCTGGCTCGAATTTCGCTGTTGATGCGTGTGGTGTCCGCTACAGGGTATCTGCCGCGGTATGGTTCTCTCCTACTGATATGCTTGCTCCTTTTTAGCTTTGATTGTTCGCTCTTTCGCTCATCCTTGAATTCAATCAAGCGTCACGGTTTTCATGGCAACCGCAACGGATTGGGGCAATTGTGTCTAGTACAATTGTTTCGTATCGAAAGATTGTTCCGAGTATATCATCTCACCCTAACGTCGTCAAGGGTTTTGAGAAATAATATTACGATGAAATTGTTACGGTTGGATTACGAGATTTGCGGTGCACTGTGAGGATGGTTCGGTCAATCGTCGTCAGTCATCAGCGCGGATTCACGTCGTTAGCGTGAATTGATTGTGACTGATGACTGATGACGATTGACTATGGACTTACAGTTCGCCTGCTCGGCTTGCGATTTTGTTCTTCACTAATGCCATGAACTCAGCTACAGCCAGATCGTTCTGCTGCGTACCGTCACGCCGGCGCAGAGAGATCGTGTTATTGGCGCGCTCTTGGTCGCCAACCACCAGCATATAGGGCACCTTCATCAACTGGGCAGCCCGAATCTTGGCGTTCATCCGGTCGGAACTGAAGTTGGCATTGGCACGCACGCCAATGTCGTACAACTGGCGCTCGATGCTTGCAGCATAGTCGTTGTGCTCCGCCGTGATCGGAATGATCGCCACCTGCTGTGGGGCCAACCAAACCGGGAACGCACCACCATAGTGCTCAATCAGAAAGCCGATAAAGCGCTCATGCGTACCCAGCGGCGCCCGATGAATGCAGAGTGGCGTTTCTTCTTCACCCTTGCTGTTCGTGAACTTCAGGTCAAAGCGTGAGGGCACGGCGAAATCGACTTGATTCGTCGCCAGCGTGAACTCACGTCCGATGGCGCTGAAGATCTCGACGTCGATCTTAGGACCGTAGAAGGCGGCTTCATCTTGCACCTCAAAGAAAGGCACACCGCCGTTGCGCATGGCATTGCGCACCATTTCTTCCGTCTTCTGCCAGAGCGGAGCATTGTCGACATACTTCTTGCCCAACCCCTTGGGATGATGCAAGCTCAAGCGCATACGATACTTATCGACGCCAAAGATCTTGAAGTATTTGAGATAGAGCCCAACTACGCCCATAAACTCTTGCTCAAACTGCTCTTCTGCACAATAGATATGCGCATCGTTCATCTGCATCGAGCGCACCCGCATCAGCCCAAAGAGCGTGCCACTGTCCTCGTAACGATAGCAGGTGCCATACTCCGTCAGACGGACTGGCAATTCACGGTAGCTGCGCGGACGGCTATTGAAGATCTTGTGATGGAAGGGGCAGTTCATCGGCTTGACATAATACTTCTGCCCTCCATCCAATTCCATTGGCGGATACATATTGCCCGAGTAATAAGGCAGATGGCCCGAGCGAAGGAAGAGATCTTCCTTCGTCAAATGGGGCGTACGCACCTGCTGATAGCCAGCATCACGCTCCGTCTCCCAGGCCAATTGTTCTAGCTGCTCGGCAATGATCGTACCATTGGGCAGCCAGAGCGGCAGACCGGGACCAATCTCCTCATCAAAGATGAAGATTTCCAGTTCACGCCCTAGTTTGCGATGGTCGCGCTTTTTGGCCTCTTCCAGCAGGGCCAGGTACTCGTTGAGTTCTTTTTTGTTGCGGAAGGCCGTGCCATAGATACGTTGCAGCATCGGGTTCTTCTCATCACCGCGCCAATAAGCACCGGCGACACTCGTCAGCTTGAAACAATCGGGCGGCAGTTGTCCCGTATGCTCGACATGAGGGCCACGGCAAAGATCTTCAAAGGAGTCCTGTTTGTACGTGCTGATTACTGGCTTCTCGGCAATCTCATTGCCATATTCGTCAACGCCACCCTTTTCCAGCCCTGCAATCAAGTCCAGCTTATAGGGCTGATCGGCAAAGAGCTGGCGCGCTTCGTCGCCACTCACCTGGCGGTAATGAAAAGGGAACCTGCCAGCGATGATGCGACGCATGCCCTTTTCAATCTTTTCCAGATCTTCCGGTGAAAATGTGCGCGCCTTACCTTCAGGCGTACGGCCCAGGTCAAAGTCGTAGTAGAAGCCAGTATCGATGGGTGGACCGATCGCAATTTTGGCTTCTGGGTAAAGTTCCAACACAGCCTGCGCCATGACGTGGGCCAGGCTGTGACGAATTTTGTAAAGTTGGTCCTGCTGATTGTTGTCGCTCATAGAATCCTCCTTTGCGACAGTGACAGATTCAATTTCTTGTTTTGCTGACGGCTCTGCTTCACCCTTTGCTTGAGGAAGCGGAGGGGGAACCTGAGGGACTGCGCCAGCGGTCGAGGCGACTGCGGCGATCCGCTCGATGCGCAGATTGCCGAGTCGCTTGTAGTCCTCCGTTTGTAAAACCATCGATTGATCCAGCCGTGCGGCGTTAAAGTAAATTTGCGCAGGTCGTACCATCGCTGGATCGACGATCACAGGTAAGTCAGGGTTGAAGGAAAAGGGCAGGATCGTACCTGCTGCGCACCCGGTCAACTGCTCGGCAATCTCCTGGGTGGCAAAGGCGACATAGGTGCCGTCGTAGAGCGCCTTGATGGCGTTGAGATCGACTTTGCAATCTCCCGGAACCACGGCTAACACATAGCGTGTCTCCTTCTTGCCGATCTTGACCATCACCACGATACATTTCGCTGCGTCCGCCAATTGGTTGCCGCGCATCTGCGAGACAATCTCCGTCCGCCCTTCGGGGGCGTGATCGATCAGGCGGTATTGGGTGTGGTTTTCGTTCAGGTACTGAATCAGTTGTTCGTATGCGTTCATGGTTACTTTCCTTCTCCTCAGAGCCGTTAGCGTCAGCGTACGGTCGATTCCTTGTAACGACGCTCCCCGTACTAACGCATGAGGTTCTGAGGCATTCACTATTTCAGGGCCGTTAGCATCAGCGTACGGGCGATTCTTCCTCCAAGCTCCGTGCTAACGCGTGGGGTTCTGAAGCTTCGCCAACGCCCGCACCGGAAACGTCCCCACTCCTTTAAACTTCGGCGGAATGGCACTAAAGCTGAACCCTTGATCGGGTAAGGCGTGCAGATTGCAGAGATGCTCCACGATCAGGATGTTCTCGCCTAACAAGGTCGTATGTACAGGGCGGCTGCGGCCACGCGTGTCGTCAATGTTATGCGAGTCGATGCCAACCAGGGCAACGCCACATTCCGCTAGATAGGCCGCGGCATCGGCGGTGAGAAACGGATGATTCTCAAAATAGCGATCCGTCCGCCAATGTTGTGCCCAGTTGGTATGAACCAAAACGGCCTGTCCTCGTGAGACCCGATTGCGAAAGATGTCTACGTCAATTGCCAAGCCAGTGTGCAGATCGTGATGGATCACGATACCCTCCAGATCGGCAAACTGCTCTGGCAGTATTTCAGAGAGATCTTTGCCCGTTACGTAGCGATGAAAGGGGCAATCAAGGTATGTGCCTGTATTTGCAACCATCTCGATCTTGCCAATCTGAAACTCAGTTCCTGGCTCGTACAAGCTACGCGAAGCCTCTCGACTCAAGTAGTCACAAACCAACGGTGCAGGCAGACCCTTATAAGTAATCATCCCTGCTTCAATGGTATGGCTCAAATCGATGAATTTGGACATAGTAGTTGCTCCTAATTCTGCTACTTTGCCTCTCCTCCCAACCACATTGCGGCCCACCAGACCAGCGTCATCAGGTGTTGCAAACCTTTGGCAAGCGGCCTCGGATCGATCCACTCGTCGGTGCGGTGAGCATTACCCCCATCGGTTACACCGACACAGACGGCAGGAATGCCACGGCTTAATGGAATATTAGCATCCGTGCTGCTGACCCGCATCGAAGGATCAAAGGACAGGTTAAAGTCCTTGAGACAGCCGATTGCGGCTGCCACCAATGGGTGATCGGCGGCAATCTCCCCGCTGGGCCGATCACCGATCCGATCGACCTTTACGGTAACGCCACGTTCGTTCCAGCCGACAGTCTGGTAGCGCTTGACAATCGCCAACGTCTGCTCTACGAGTTGATTCAACTCATATTGTCCTTCGCTGCGCAGGTCCAGTTCCAACTCTGCATACTGAGCAATCGTATTAACCGACGTGCCGCCACTGATCTTGCCGATATTAAATGTAGTGCGTGGCTGCGTCGGCGCGTGTAGTCGAGTGAGCCCCGAGGCCAACTGCACCAGTAGGTGGACAGCACTGGGTGACCCAAACGCGCTCCAACTATGGCCGCCCGGAGCATTGACGCTGATACGGTAGCGTCGTGAACCCAACGCCTGATGTACCACCCGGCCTAACCCCATCCCTTCGAGCACGACACAGGCACCGATTTTCTCCTGCAGACGGTCAATAGCCGCCCGCATGCCGCGCAAGTCACCTAATCCCTCTTCGCCACTGTTAGCAACCAACCAGATATCTACCGGCGGGGGCGGCAACTGCATTAGTTGTTCGGCAACAGTCAAGAGGCTAGCTACTCCAGTCGAATTATCGCCCAGGCCAGGAGCGTAAATCCGCTCCAGTTCTCGGTCAACCCGGATTGCGAGATCGGTATCAGCCGGAAAGACTGTGTCGGTATGGGCACTGACTAGCAACGCCTTGGCATGGCTGCGACCAGGGATGCGGGCGTAGACATTGTCCTGCTCGTCGGTGTCAACATCGTGCAGACCCAATTGCCGAAAGCGCTCTTCGACCCAACGGGCACGCGCCAGCTCGGCAAAGGTCGGTGCTGGAATCTGCTGTACAGCCATGCAGAGATCGAGCAGCGCTTGTCGCTGTTCGCCCAAACCTTGGATAGCTGCAATGACCTCAGGATAGTTTGCGACTTTATCCAGCACAGACCAATTCTCCTTAGAAAACAACGACCCCACCCTAGCCCTCACGGCCAGGAAGGTAAGCATTTGGTCTTCGTAGGTGCGGTTTGTAATCGCACGTTCTCGGTATTACCTATGTCGTGCGGCTAAAAGCACGCACCTACGATAACTCATAACTTAATGGCGGGGCCAATAAAAAAGCGCTTCGTCCGCATGGGACGAAGCGCTTGGTTCGTGGTTCCACCCAAATTTCCTATTGTAGTGAATCCACCACAACAGGACACTTTGTTGCTGGTAACGGAGCATTCCGGAATCGCTTACTGAGCTTTCAGCAATTCTCTCTCAGGTGGTTTTCAGAAGTTTGAACCGTGTTGGCTTTCAGCCGATGACCAACACTCTCTGTAGATTCACAAGCTTTCCTACTCGTCCTGATCAACGATTTTTCTAGTAAGACCGTGTGGGAGATAGTGGGCTCGAACCACCGACCTCTACGATGTCAACGTAGCGCTCTAACCAACTGAGCTAATCCCCCGAGCGGATAGACAGTATACATGAAGGTCGGCGATCAAGCAAGTTTGCAATGGTTCAATTCGGGAAAATATACCCTGTCGGCCCCATGTTCATTTGCGCTACCTCTTCTTGGGTCTCGATCATGTGGTGGGTGAAGAGAATCTCACGGGAGAGAAGATGCGCTTCGCGGATCAACATATCGGGAATACTGACCATGGTGAGGAGAGATTGTTTGTCCTTAGGGCTTACCTGGAGTGAAATGGCAACGAGGAAAGCCAGCGTGGTTGCATCTTCAGGCAAGCGGTCGAGTTTGAGCTTGGTATGGCTCGCCTCAGCCAGCAGCTCAACATATTCGACGATGCGTGGGCGCACCTTCTGCACCAATTGGCTTGCCAGATAGGTATCGCCGTTGACGACCGGATAGTGACGCACGGTTCCACTAAGATAGCTGCGGCTATAGTTGAGCTCAACGACTTGGAAGCGCTGGGTTCCAACTGCGACGATATCCATACGGCCATCGTCGTAACGCTCCAATCGTGTAATACGCGCAGCCGTGCCAATCATGTGAGGTGTCGCCGTTTCTCCCACTTCCTGGCCATCCTCGATCAGTACAACGCCAAAGGGAATCTTCTCACTGGCACAGCGATTGATCATTTCACGGTAGCGAGGTTCAAAGATATGGAGAGGCAACATCATCCCAGGGAAGAGCACGACATTTTTAAGTGGGAAGAGCGGCATCTCCATGGTTTGTGTCCTATCCTTCGTACGCTTCAACGGGCCAGTTGAAGGGCCTTCAACTTCAGAAGAGCGGTGTTTCATGCCAATCAAAAACTCCTAAATCAAAGTTAAAAAGTGACAAAGTGGATTTACTTTTGTTATGCTGCCCCTCTGTCACGATTTTTCCACTTCCTCATCGTCGCCTTCAAAGTCAACCTCGGCGGAGTCATTCTTCATGAATTCACGCAACACAGTTGTAGCAAAAGCTCCTTTGGGCAACGTAAAGGAAAGCACCATTTGCTTTCCAGTTAACTCATTTTCGGGGGTGTTGGGTTCCACTGCTTCGATCTTCAAATCTTGAACCAACAAACGCCCCATCCGGCGCGTACCTTCAACCCGCACTTTGCGCCAATCATTCAGGTTGATTCCAGCTTCGCCCAGCACTTGCGCTTCGAGTTGGGCAGCTTCGTCTTTTGCCCCATGCATCTTGTAGCCAAACATTGGGGCAGTGAAGCTAATTTCCTGTGCCTCGAAACGGGGCTGTTCGCTGCTGATGTCAGTCACATCAAAGATTCCACCCGTTGTGTGTTTTTTGGCGACGTCTCCCAACAAAAGGCGGTCAAAGAGTCCAGTGTTCAGGCGCACTGCCAGATAGCGATTACAAAGCTCACTCTGCAAACTAGACAGCAAAAACCGTCGTAGCCAGGAATCTCGAACAAAACGTTCACCACGCAATAAGGCACGTCCCTGCTCTGGGTTGTCGCCACGAACGCCAAATCGTTGTTGCCCGAAATAGTTGGGAATCCCTCGCTGCTGGATTTCAGATGCAATGGCTTGGGCAAGCGGCAACAGCACCGTTACTGACTCTCCAAGCGCACTGATCGTAATGCGAAATCGATTGCCCAACAGATGCCCAGCCTTGAGCTTGTTGCCATGCAGGCGTCCCCAATGCACTTCAATAGGAAGCGCGCTGCGAATCTGTTCCACCGTCGCCTCAATTTGGGCGGTATCCTGCTTATTGAGTGGAACACTGATCATCTGTGTCGTGCGGGCATGTTTGTCTTTTAACCCTGCATATCCTACATCTCCTCGGCGCAGGCCTAGCAGTTGCTCCAGTTGATCAGCGACTTGGCGAGTGGTCAACCCCACCTTAGTAATGCTCAAGTAAAGGTGCGAACCTTCCCCTTGCGGCAAATAGAGCGGAAGTTCCTCTACGACAAAGTGCTCGGGTGTACTGCGAATCTGACCACCGATGCCTGCGAGATGAGCAGTGATGTAGGGCAGTTGTACTGGTTGAATTGTAGCATTCACGTTGTTAGATCGAAGGAAGGTGAGTTACAAAGGCAGAAAAGAATGACAAGGTGACAGGATAACAAGAAGACAGGCGGCGATTCGATCCACAATCGGCTACTCGTCACCTGTTCCTCGTTTTTTCTCAATTTGTTCTACGATTTGTTGTAAGACGTGGAGAGGTTGAGCGCCGGAGACAAGGTATTTTTCTTCGAAGACGAGCGCTGGTACACCGTTGAGTCCATAGGCTACAGCAGTATTGATATCTTCTTGCACTTGCAAATCGTACATTTCGTCTAGCAAACCCTGCTGAAACGTCTCTTGTGCTAAACCAGCTTCAGCAGCCAGGCCGCTCAATACGGCCAGATCGTCAATCTTGGCAGCGTTCTGCCAGTAAGCACGCATGACATGATCGTGAAACTGAGCGCCGACTCCATTGGCCTCGGCAACTTTCGCCCCGATCAAGGCTGGACGAGTATCGACACCAAAGGGACCAGGATTCATCTCCACGCCATATTGTTGGCGGGCCGTCGCATAGAGTTGCGGTCGTGCAGACTGAATACGGGCAAGATATTCAGGTGGCGGCGGTGGGGTGCCTTTCGGGCGCAACTGGTACGAGCGCCAGTGTATATCGACTGCGTGGCTTTGTGTGAGGCGCTCCAAACTGGAGGCAACGAGAAAGCACCACGGTCAAGCAAAATCGGACCAAACATCAATACGAATTGGTGTGGACATGAGGAAAGGGAATTGGATAATGTTTAACTATTAAAAATTAGGCGCCCCGTGAGGGATTCGAACCCCCGGCCCACTGCTTAGCATACCACTTCAGCTTGCGCTGCCAGGAAGCTAAAATATTCCCTGTTTGTGGTCTGGACCATATCTTCACCGTTTCAGGTGGAATGCGTATGGCCTCTACGGAACCCTGCGATAATCACTAGCAAGACGGATCTTCCTATGCTGATTATTCTTCGGTGTATCTATCCTCAATTTGAGCCTTTAATACACCTATATCATCTTTGTCCTTGGTGTGATGCTACCTCATATTCGAAAAAACAATTTAATGGCACAGTTACGTTTGCGCTATAGGGGTGTAGTCGCTAATCCGCTGTGCTGCACCTACTTACTTTTCCACTTGGACAAGGTCGATGTCAGGTTTCCTCGGTATTACCTCTTTGAGACACTGCGCAAAGGGGATTTACCGATATAGCACTCTCCACTTTACAGATTTCCGTTACTCTGTAGAGGCTCCTATTGAAGGCAGTTGCTCTATCCTCTGAGCTAACGGGGCATGCAGCATATTGTACCCAGGTTGGCCTATTCCGTCAATGATCAATCCGTATATTTCAGCCAGATGGGATCCCAGGCCTCAAAGGACAAGTCTGCAACTTGATGTAGATTGTTTCCATCGCGATCGACCAACCAAAGTTGACGCTGCCGTGTGCGATTTGAGCTAAAGACAATGGATTGACCATCCGGCGACCAGCTAGGATGGCTGTCTACTTGCCAACTGTTGTGCGTCAGTTGTTGGGCAGGCCATTCTCCGATCTTCATACTCCAGAGTTCCTCGGCACCACTTTCATCCGAAATGTAAGCGATTCGCTCCTGATCCGAGGAAAGCGCTGGCGAAGCGATCAATTTGCCATGCTCGTGAAATGTCACTTGCTCTTGTCCACTGGTGCTCTGATCGGCCAGGAAGATCTGCGGATGTTGCTGCGCACTTGAATCGTTGGTGATGACAAGCTGATAGCGCGAGGTCGCAGAGTAGCGATCACGCAATTTGAGGCGCGTATAGAGTTGCATGTCTTCCAGGAGCATCAACCCCGATCCATCCGCATTAATGCTGTACAACTCAGGACTTGTATCGCCGTTCGTGTCCCCCAAAAATAGAATTCTGCCAATGGCCATCGGATCAACCGTGGCGGTTGGCGTCTGGGTTGGGATCGGTGTCGCCGATGGGGTCGGTGTACGGGTCGCAGTTGCGGTAGGCGGCTTTGTTGCAGTCGCCGTGTTAGTGACCGTGTCGGTTGGCGTAGATGTAGGCGTTGCGCTAGGAGTTGGCGACGCAGTCGGCGTCAGCGTTGACGTGTCGGTCGGCGCCGGAGTACGAGTTGGAGTATAGGTCGCCGTATCGGTGGCTGTGGGCACGCTGGTTGATGTCGATGTCGGGGTAAGCGTCGCAGTGTTCGTAGCCGTGGGCAAAGCAGTTGCGGTTCGCGTTGCAGTCGCCGTCGGTGTACGAGTGGCACTTTGTGTTGCAGTCGGATTCACGGTTGCCGTAGGCGTTTGTGTTGGTACTGGCGTACGTGTCGCAGTATTGGTAGCGGTCGGCACATGCGTCACCGTAGGCGTCGGTGAAGAGGTTGACGTTGGAGCTACGGTTGATGTCAGTGTAACGGTGCTAGTCTTCGTAATGGTCGGGACCGTTGTTGCAGTTTTCGTCGATGTTGCACTTTTCGTCGATGTCGCAGTATTGGTCGCGGTTGCAGTCGGAGTTGTTGTGGCCGTGGCTGATGGTTCCGGCGTTGCGGTATGGGTCGGCGCTGCTGTTGGCGTATGCGTTGCAGTCGGTATCACTATTGCCGTTTGCGTCGATGTCGCAGTGATGGTTGCGGTAGCAACAGGCTTATGGGCTTCGGTCACTGTGGGTGTTACCAAAGCAGTTGGAGTGAGTGTGACTAACTGGGAGGCAACCGAAGAGGACTGTAGGGCTGTCTTGACGGTAGCCGTAAATTCACTGACGGGTACGACTGATTTTGCTGTTGTGGTGAGTGTGAGAGTCAAAGCAAGCGTGGAAGGTGGAGTTGAGGTGCGGGAAAGCGAAGTTGTAGCCATCAGTGTCGGTGGCGAGGTCGCAGTGGCTTGCTGGGGTGGCTTGGGGGTAGAGGTGGCAAGCCGCATGGTCTCGGCGTTTTTGGTGATTTGGGCTACCGCCCTGGAAACCTCGTCAGCCGAGCCAGCCACAATTTTGTCCCCTTCGCGCAATCCAGCAATGATCTCCACCAGGCTATCACCAATCAAACCGACGGTCACCGTTGTTTCACGCTGTGTGTCGCCATCTTGAACCAGTACGTAATAAATCTGGTCTTTTTCCAGCAATGCGTCACGCGGAATCACCAATGCGTTTTGTGCACTTTGCAGCGTAACCTTCACTGCGACCATAGTGCCTTCGATTAACTTGGCTTGATCCGCACTGCTGGGGACCGAGACCTCGACCAAGGTGCCTTGGCTGCTTCCATAGGGACGTGGCAGCGCACTGACGATGCCACCAATAACCTCATCGCCTAGGCTCGCCGCGCTGACATCAACCGCCATTTGTTCGTGCAATGGCTCCATTTGGCTGCGCGACAGGTTGAGTTCAATGCGAAATTGTTTTGGATCGACAAGTCGGGCTACGGCGCTAAAAGCTTCGGCAGGAGTTTGACTTTCCTGGCTGGAAAGATTGATAAAGCGAATTTGACCGTCGAAGGAGGCAATAAGCTGACCATCAAGGAGCGCCTTTTTGGTGCGTTCTAGGTTGATCTCAGCCTGACGTTGCGCAAGAATCACAGTTAATGGAATCTCACTTGGAACATCATCCAGGGCTAGCTGCGCCAACTGCTCTTGGAAGCGCAAAGAGACAATCTCAGTGTTCTCATCATTGCCCACAGCCAGGTCGAGTTCGCTAGCCTGTGTTGCGCTTACATTACTCGTTGAGGTCAGCGAAGTGGACGAAGAAACGCTCGGTGCAGTACTTGTCGTCACGGCACTGATCGTCACGGCACTGGTAGCGGTAACCGCAGTAGTCGGCGTGATGGTGGGTCGTGCTTGTTGCTTGGGCTGTTTGGACTCAGCGTCGCGCAGACGCAACGTAGCCAGTTTGAGGTTCATCTCCGCTTGCAAACGTTGGCGCGCTAAGGATTTTTGGGCATCCTCGACTGCCTTATTGGCAATCTCTAGGCTCATTTGACCGGTTTCCAGGTCTTGTTCGAGCGAGCTATTGTCAAGTTCGGCAATCAAGTCGCCTTGCTTGACGAGGTCTCCATCCTTGACATAAAGTTTGGCAACGCGGCCACTACGCCGGAAGTAAAGTTCTTCCTGGCTAGCCAGCACCACCCGCCCAGAATATGTTTCTTCCTGGATCACTTGCCCACGCTGAACTGTAAAGATCGCATCTTGCGCGGTAGGTGTACCCCCTGCTAACCCAGGCGGTAGTGTAATGGGAATCGGTGTGGGTTCAACGCGGCGTCCGAAGCGACAAGCAGAAAGGATAGGGAGTAGAAGACTCAATAAAAGCAGCAAAGAAATAAAACGACGACATCGTTTATCCATCATTAGAGCTGTTCCTTCAAATTATATGATTACAAATATAGAAGGGTAATGCAATTAACAGTTGATGTCACGAGTCCTTTTGTAGATCGTTAGGTTCCATTCCATCACTAAACAAATACGACAAAAGGACTAGTCCCACCCAGTTTCGCAGCTACAAGCAGCGGCTTTTGTTCTTCAAAATCTATCGCAAACAATAACGACGGCCAAAGTACCCAAAAAGGAACGAAGAAAATATTGCGCAATTTTCGTTCCGTTCCTCATTTCGTTGTTAACATCAAAAACTTGTAGCTTCTGCAGGTTGCGGCTCTTGGTCATTCACACTTTGGTAGATCAAAGTCGTTACTGCCAAAATGACCCACGCCAAGGGTGCGGGTTTGGTGCCCCAAGTTGCAGCATCGACCATTCCATGAAGTAGCATGGCGACAGTCGTAGCCAAGGCACCTGCAGCAATAGCAGAGCGAATCGCCAGGGCGCGCTTACGTCGGCGCTGGTTGTGGTGTGAGCGATGCTGATCATAGTTAAGAGACTCTTCTTGCCGAAGATCAGCAAGCTGGCGCAGTGTTTTAATTTGCACCACAAGTGCCCCAATCCACAGCCATAAAAATACAATCAAACCTGGTAGACCGAGATCTAGACCGACTTGCAATAACAAATTGTGGGCATGAGGAATTGTACCCTTTGAAAAGAGCTGCGGCAGAAGCAAAGGCATCATCTGCTCAAAGCTACCCAAGCCAATCCCAAAGAGTGGATAGTTGACCAGCGCCCAAAACGAACCTACCCAAATCTCCCAGCGCCCACTCAAAGAGGTGACCGAACCATCACTTCCAATCGATTGGGCCAAGAGTACAAGTCCGTCCCAAGAACTCACGCTCACGATGGCGGCAAGAATCACACCTACGATCAGCAGTGTCCACCGCCAGTAAAGCGTAAACAATAAAATCAATGCCACAGTCAGAGCCAGATAACCTCCCCGGCTTTGAGCCAAGATGAAGGTTGCAGCCATCAGAACAGCAGCCGCTGCAAAAAACAGCGTGATCAGACGTCGTCCCCAATCTCGTCGACTCCAACCCCAGCCGAGTGCGATGGCAACTGTAAACGGAATCGGCAACAGTAGATTACCTGCCAGGATATTGGAATTGACAGTTTCTCCCGTACCTAGCAGATCGATTGGTTGTGAGCGGTTTACCTCATTATCAAAAAAGATAAGTTTGTTCGGTATGTTCTTTAGAATGGCTGGGCCAAATGCAGCCAAGGCTAATCCAACAACACCAATCCCCAAAATCAACCAGATCGGGCGTGCTTGCAGAAAGGCAGAGTTGATCAACGCAAAGTAAAGGGCAACACCACCGCTCAAGATACCCAACGCCAACCATGAAGCTTCAGGCGTAGAAGAAAGCAGGCAGCATACCACACCCCATAACAACAAAAGCAGCGCAGGTAGATTCAGCGGTGAGGTCGGACCAAGTCGCTTTCGATAGATCAACCGGATCGGCCAGAACAAGAAGAGCAATGCAATCGCCCAAGGATACGCCCATTCGTCCCAAAAATATTCGGGGAGCAGCAAGGAGGGCAATAATAGCGCCACCCAAACTGGCTCTAGCTCCAGAAGTAGGTTTAACATGAATACAAGTTCACCAAGAGAAAGTTAAAGCCGTTAAAAAGTAAATATTTAGGCAAATGACGTATTTACATAGTCAAAGAACATGTTATACTGATTTACACAGTGTGTCCAATAAGTCATTCAGACTTACAAATAATCGACACAAAAGTAAAAGCATTGCAACCCTCAAAGCACAATCCACGGATTTCTAGGGAAACTTTTCAAATAGGGCATATACCTGATTGTAGGAAGTCAAAGCCTGAAATCTTATTATTTATTCAGATATTATTAAGTAATATGAAAAATATCTTAAACGCTCTTAGAAATTATGACCTATTTGGTAGTCGTGGTACAATACATTCTAATAATTACTTAACAAGTACAAAGGGAGTTTACGTGTTAGACTTACCTCACAACTCTGCGTCTGGCAATCAAGCCTTTTTAGGAACAGGCGAACTTGATCTAAAAATGTATGCTCGCCTGCTTCTACAATGGGCATGGTTGATCATTCTTTGCACGGTTGTCGCCGCTGTTGCAGGCTATATTGTCAGCGATCTCTCCGTTCCCATCTATCAGACCTCTTCAACGCTCCTCGTAAATTCTGGTCGCAATACGTCGGTCACCTATCAAGACATGGTATCTGGCAGCAACTCGGGACAAACCTATGCAGAACTAATCGTTCGCCCCACGACACTCGCCAAGGTCGCCCAACAACTCAATGTAACACCAGAAGTGCTTGATGAGGCGCTTACTTCGGTAAGCGCGACGCTTGTGCGCGATACCCAGTTGATGAAAGTGACCATTGAAGGTACATCACCCGAAGTGGTGGCGGTGGTTGCCAATGCCCTACCTTTGGTCTTTAGCGACGAATTGAATACGGTACAGGCTGAACGATTTAAAGAAGCCAAGAGCAACTTGGAGCAACGAATCCAAGCCCTTGGCGATCAGATTGACCAGACACAAATCGCCATTTCGCGCATCGGAGATTCGTACACTCCCGAAGAAGGGGTGGATCTCAACCGCCTGCGCAATCAGTTGACTCAACTGCAGGGCAACTACAATAGCTTGTTGCAAAGTTTGGAAACCCTCAATCTGACTGCGGCACAGACAGGTGACAAGATTACGATTGTAGAACAAGCGAAGGTGCCAACCACTCCGATCAGACCGCGCAAACTGAACAATACATTGCTGGCAGCCATCGTTGGTGCCATGCTTGCCTTAGGCATTATCTTCTTAATTGATTATCTCGATGATCGGGTGCGCACACCGCAAGATCTGGAACGGATCGTTGACACCTCAGTGTTGAGCACGATTTCGCAACTGCCAGGCCAGAAGAACATGCGCTGGCGACGAAAGTCAAGGAAAGACGAGGCGCCACCACCGCTCATCTCCATCAACGAGCCGCGTCATCCAATTGCAGAGTCTTACCGCACACTGCGCTCAAATCTTCAGTTTGCCAGTGTCGACGTTGAACTCAATGCGCTACTGATCACCAGCGCCACAGAGTCAGAAGGAAAAACCACAACGGCTGCCAACCTCGGTGTCGTCATGGCGCAATCCGGGAAACGTGTCATCCTAATCGATGCCGATCTGCGCAAGCCACGGCTCAATCGCTATTTCAATTTGCCACGTACCCCTGGGCTCACCGAAGCATTGTGGATCGAAGACGAATCAGTCACCGCCTACTTGCGTGACACAGAAGTCAACGGGTTGCGTGTGCTGAGTAGCGGCAAAATTCCGCCCAATCCCGCAGACCTGCTTGGTTCACATCGGATGCAGCGTCTGGTTGAGGCGCTCAAAAAAGAGGCGGATATTATTATCTTCGATGCGCCACCAGTGTTAGCCGTAACCGATTCAGCGATCCTTTCACAGCTTACCCAAGGGGTTTTGCTCGTGATCGACACCAGCCGCACGACGCGCGCTTCGGTAAGTCGAGCATTGGAGACATTAGCCCACGCAAAGGCAAACCTCTTTGGCGTTGTCTTTAATCGTATGCTGCGCGATGCGCGCTCTTATGGGTACTATTACTACGATTCCTATGACCGTTATTATGGCGACGACGTAGATAGTTCAACACCGCCTAGCAGCCCTGACAATGGATCAACACCCGGTGGTTCTGGCCCAAGTGTAAAGTCTACGCCACGTCAACCTTCGACAAATGGCTATCGTTCGCCACAGCCGCAACACAGCAGTTAATTATGTTTTCTATCCTTTTTGTTTGTACCGCCAATTTGTGCCGTTCCCCGGTTGCGGAACGGCTCTTTAGCAAGGCCGTAAAACTCACCTACCCTAACCATACCTGGCAGGTATACTCTGCTGGGGTTTGGGCAGACCGAGGGCGTGGTTCACCCTCCCGCTTGGTCAAAGCTGCAACAACGAAAGGCCTAGATTTACATCCACATCGAAGCCAAAATGTAGAGCAATTGGACCTAGCCACGATTGATGTGATTTTGACAATGGAGGCAGGACAGTGTGAAGCGTTGCGCGCTGAGTTCCCCAAACTCGCTCTGCGAATTTATCAATTAAGCGCACTCGCTGGTCCTCGGTACGATATTGCAGACCCCTACGGTGGTTCTGAACAAGAATACTCGTACATGATCGACGAGCTGAGTTTATTGATTAACAAAGCGTTGCCGCGGATTGTTGAAATGGCAGAAAAAGTACATGAAGAGACAACGCAAACTATGGCGCCGGCTACGAAACCTTCTGATAGCGTTAATAATAGCCGCCATAGCAATTCTGTTCGTGCTGATCGTACGCATCGGCCAATCTTTGAACCAAGCCTATCAGGCAGCTGATCATCTGGTCCAGGTCATCAGTG
Source organism: Caldilineaceae bacterium (assembly GCA_046328715.1). Taxonomy (GTDB): domain Bacteria; phylum Chloroflexota; class Anaerolineae; order Caldilineales; family Caldilineaceae; genus JAXLWB01. Next base: position 162,155 of record JAXLWB010000018.1, read on the forward strand.
GCCCTGCGCTCGATGACCGGACTTATCCGCTGGCTGAATCCTTCATGAACCAGACCATTCAAGCGTTGGGTGTAGCCGACACAAACCTGAATTGGTTGCGTCCGCTCACAACTCGCTTGACTTGGCTACCGCAAATCGGTCCCACGATCAGCGCAGCACCTACCTTACTGCACGTTGGCGTTCAACTTGCAGACATTGGCAATCAGTTTCTCGTCGTTGCCGAACCACAACTCAAGCAATCCACAGATAGCACCACACTCACCAGATTGCCTATGCTCCTGGCCAGCGCCAGCCAAAAGCTGCCGCAGCTAGAAGAACAAATCGCCGATGTACAAGCACAACTAGCCACGATTCCGGAGGAGCAATTGCTCTCCTCCGTGGCGCAGCAGGTCAAAACTTTGCAGGCAGGGATCGCAATTTTCCATGCTGCACTCAAGCTAAATGACCAGTTACCGAAAATTTTGGGCAACGAAGAAAGACAACGCTACCTGGTGTTGGTACAGAACAATTACGAATTGCGTGCCAGTGGCGGATTTATCACAGCGATTGGCTTGCTCACCGTACACGAAGGCAAAGTCATCAGTTTTGAAGCCAAAGACAGCTACGATGCACCAGATGGAGACGGACCCTTTCCGCTCGCTCCATTGCCAATGCAGCGCTATATGCATATCGATTCGCTGCTCTTGCGTGATGTGAACTGGTCACCCGACCTGCCGACCACAGCTCAGTTAGCGGTCGATCTCTACGGCCAAAGCACAGGGCTACGAGTTGACGGTGTCATCACACTCGATCTGCGTGGTGTGGAGCTTTTTGTGGAAGCGCTCCAGCCATTAAGTGTGCCAGGCAACACCGAGCCCATCACGGCGCAGAATGTCGTCGCTCAGAGCAAAGCAATGTGGGCCATGCCACCCACCTTGAAAGATGCGGGCCAAGCCGCAAAAGAAAAGTGGTGGAAACAGCGCAAAGATTTCATCCCGCTCTTGGCCACCGCACTCCTCAACCGTATGCAAAGTGGCGGTGCCAGTACCACGGCAATTGCAACGGCGTTTTATCAAGCGATGCAAGAGCGTGCCTTGCAAATCTGGAGTAGAGAACCAGCGATTGAAAACGCATTGGCCGATCTGGGCTGGGATGGCAGCGTAAAACCGCCCAAGGGCGAAGATTTCCTGGCATTGGTCGACGCTAACATGGGCTATAACAAGGTAGACGCCGTCATGGAGCGAGCTTTGACCTACCAGGTGCAGTGGAAAGATGGCGTGGGACAACCAGCCGTAGCAACCGTATTGATCACCTATCGCCACCAATTGAGCGTGCCTGGCCACCTCTGCGATGCTCGACCACAATATGGCGACCAATACGACGATATGATGGCCCGTTGCTATTTCGATTTTGTGCGCCTTTACGCACCAGCAGGCAGCGCATTGATTGCAATCAACGGGCTGGATCCAGCCTCCTTGATCAACCAGCACGGCGAAGGCGGCAGTGAAGTCTTTGGCGGCTATTTGGTGGTCAAACCTGGCGAAGAGAAACAGGTCGTCATGCAATATCGCCTGCCCGCTTCCATTCAGCGCCAGGGCTATCGACTCACCATACGCAAACAGTCAGGCGTGCCACAATTGCCCTTCAATGGCTGGATCGCAGGAGTCAACCTGGACGGTGAGGAGTTCGAGGCGCTCAGCCAGGAGCTAACTATTCAAGACGGACTCTTTATCTGGGATAGCGCAAAAAGTGAATGAGGGTTTATCTTCATTCGTGCCACATCCAAAGAGTTTTTATAAGAGGAGAATGTAACAGATGTCCACTCACAAACGATCTATACAACGCTACAGCCGCTGGCTGGCGCGCCACTGGATTCTAGGCGCAGCCGGTTTGCTGGTATTACTCAACCTATACACCTTCACTCCGACCTACGCGCAGAACAGCACACCCACGCCCAATATCCAGACGGTACCGCAATTTACCCTCACCCCTACGGAAGTCAACACGCCAGTGCCGACGGCAACACCCGACAGCGAGGAGGCGACCGCAACACCGCTTCCGCCGACTCAGGTGAATGAAGAACCGACCGCCACTCCGCAACCTTCGTCGAACAACAATGGAAACAATGACAACAACGGCGGAAGCGCACCTGCCGCCCCCGCACCTGCCACAGGCAGTGGATCGACGGCGCTACAATCCCAATCGGGGATCACATTGACGGCAGTGGTCACGACAACAACGCTCAATATGCGTCGTGGGCCAAGCTTGAATGAGGGCGTAATTGATACGCTCTTCAAGAAGGATGTGGTTGAGGTGTTGGCCCGTACTCAGGATGGGAAGTGGTGGCTCGTCTGTTGTGGCAATCGTACGAAGGCCGCCGGCTGGGTCGATGCGCAATATCTGCAACCCAACTTTGATCGCGCCCGCGCCAACGAGCTGATCCCCCTGGCAGTGGAACTGACTACATTTAGTAGCATCACTTCGACAACGAGCAGCAGTTTACAATTCAAGATCCAGATGGAGCCTGCCTATGTTTGGCAGGGGCAGACGCTCCAAATGAAGTTGACAGTAACCAATTTAGGAACAAACACGGCGCGCAATATTCGAATTCGCGACCAGTTACCGAAGAGTCTGCGTTATGTGCGGGCGACGGCCGATGCCAGAGCTCTGGTTCAGCAGCAGTCGGCTAGTGATGGTGGGAGGACCATCACCGCAAAGTGGCCCACACTGGCAGCTGGTAAACAGGTAACATTGACGCTTACGCTCCAGATCGACGGCAATCTGCCCGCTGGTGCACTAATCGACAACCTGGCGGTGGCCAGTGCCGAAGGCATCCAAGCGGTAACCAGTGGTATTACCTTTGCCATGCCGCCGCTGACACCGCCGGTATTTCACTAAGATAGCGAGTTGCAAGTTGTAGGATGCAGGTTGCAGGTAAATTACCTACAACCTGCATTCCATTTTATCTGGATTCCCGTTCGAGTGAACATGATAGTCGCCTCGACGTTGAATCAACTAACCCTAGCGAGAGTAGGCTGCTCACCTGCCCTATGACGGAGCATCGTGTGAAATTGATTTCAAAAGTTTCCCTCTTCTTACTGTTACTTGCGCTGGTTGGCTGTTCCGATCCAAGTTCAACAACGCCCACAGATTCCAAAACGGCTACTAATACGGCTACTAATACGGCTACTAATATAGCAACCGCTACGTTACAGGCTACGCCGACGATAGTGCGCCCCATGCTAACGCCGCTTGCCCAAAGTGCTGCATACCCGCCGATTGCGCTCGAAATCCCAGCAATTCACTTGAAGATCAATGTTGTGCCGATGGGATGGCAAGTGACCAGTGTCAATGGCGTGCGCCGTGCCGAGTGGCAACTACCGCTAGAAGAGGCTGGCTGGCATATCAACAGCGGCAAAGTTGGCTCCGATCAAGCAGTGGTACTTTCAGGACATCATCGCCTGGGGGCACACGTATTTGCACCGATTGCCCAGGGTGGAGTACAAATTGGACAAGAAATTTGGTTGACTGACGCTCAAAAGCACGTTTGGGTCTATACAGTGAGCACAATCTCTCAACCAATTCCGGTGAGCGGCGCGAGCAAGGCCGAGCAAGCACAATTGCAAAGTTACCTTGAACCGCTCTCTCATCCGCAACTTGTTCTATTAACCGGTTGGCCCGACTTCTCGGATACACATTATCTGGCGGTAGTTGCCGATCTTACGGGCCGGCGGTGAAAAGAGAAGAGATGACATGGTGGCTGGGTGACAAGAAGAACGAGCATTTCCTAATAGACAAAGCAGATAGACATTGCATGCTCACAATGAGTAGGGGCACACTCTTGCGCTTGCCCATTCGCTGATGCAAGCAGGGCACCGGCAAGCGGATGCCCCTACAATGATCCATCTTTGCTTTGCTTTGTCTATAAGTTCATCTTGCCATCCCGTCATCTTGTTATGCTTTAGAAAGCCATTGCAAAATCATGCCAAGCTATATACGAACCCATTTAAAACAGTTAGAATCAGAGTCGATCTATGTCATGCGCGAGGTGGCTGCGCAATTTGAGCGACCGGTGCTGCTCTTTTCGGGCGGCAAGGACTCGATTGTGATGTCGCATCTGGCGCGCAAGGCCTTTTGGCCTGGACAAGCACCCTTTCCACTGCTGCACGTTGATACAGGTCACAATTTCCCCGAAACGCTGGAGTTTCGGGATCGGCTGGTCAACAAGTTAGGACTACGCCTGATTGTTCGATATGTGCAAGATTCGATCGATCAGGGCCGTGTCGTAGAGGAGAAAGGTCCTAATACCAGCCGCAATGCGTTGCAGACTGTTACGCTGCTCGATGCGATTGCAGAATTCCGTTTTGACGCCTGCCTGGGCGGTGCCCGGCGCGACGAGGAGAAAGCCCGCGCTAAGGAGCGCTTCTTCTCGCATCGCGATGCCTTTGGTCAATGGGATCCCAAAAATCAGCGACCCGAGTTGTGGAACCTCTACAACGGCAACAAACATCCCAAGGAGAACTTCCGCGTCTTCCCGCTCAGCAATTGGACGGAGATGGACATTTGGATGTACATCCAATCCGAAGGCATCGAAATTCCACCGCTCTACTTCGCCCATCATCGCGAGGTAGTTTGGCGCGACAACATGTGGATGGCGACCTTTCCATCGATCATCGAACCGTTGCCCCATGAAAAAGCAGAAGAGCGATTGGTGCGCTTCCGTACGATTGGGGACATCTCCTGTACCGGTGCAGTCGAGTCAAGCTCGTCCAATATCCAGGAAGTGATCGCTGAAGTCGCTGCCGCCCGCGTCACCGAACGTGGGGGCCGTGCCGATGACCGCCGATCCGAAGCCGCCATGGAAGATCGCAAGAAGCAAGGGTATTTTTAGCAAGGGGCAAGTTGCAGGTTGCAAAGTAAATGCTGGCTTTGCAACCTGCAACTTGCAACCTTGCTATTCATCGAACAGGAATTTATGCAAACCGAGGTTGTTACCCAAACTGATACCAATCAGGCCTATCTTTCGATGGACCTGTTACGTTTTTCCACGGCGGGCAGCGTGGATGATGGCAAGAGTACCTTGATTGGTCGCTTGCTCTACGATACAAAATCGATCTTTGAAGATCAAATGGAAGCAGTCGAACGGGCTAGCCGCAACCGGGGCGACGCCTATGTGGATCTGGCGCTGGTCACCGATGGCCTGCGTGCCGAGCGCGAACAAGGCATTACCATCGATGTAGCCTATCGCTACTTTGCCACGCCCAAACGCAAATTTATCATCGCCGACACGCCCGGCCACATTCAATACACGCGCAACATGATCACCGGCTCCTCCACGGCGGAGCTGTCGATCGTGTTGATCGATGCACGCAAGGGTGTGCTCACCCAATCCAAACGGCACGGCTTTATCGCCTCGCTCTTACAGATTCCCCACGTACTGGTGGCAGTTAACAAGATGGACCTGGTGGACTACGATGAGGCAGTCTTCCAAAGGATTGTTAGCGAATATAGTGACTTTGCGACCAAACTTAGCGTAACCGATATCACCTTTATCCCGATCTCGGCTCTCAAAGGGGACAATGTCGTCCACAAAAGCGGCAACATGCCTTGGTACGAAGGACCGACGCTGCTGCATCACTTGGAAAATGTCAAGGTGGGCGTCTCGCGCAACTTGATCGACTTTCGTTTTCCTGTGCAGACGGTGATCCGCCCGCATCAGGACTTTCGTGGCTTTGCCGGTCAAATTGCTTCAGGCAGTATCGCTCCAGGTGAAGAAGTTGTCGCCCTGCCCTCTGGCAAAAAAAGCCGTGTCAACTCCGTGGTGACCTTTGGCCAGGATCTAGAAGAAGCCTTTGCCGGCGACTCGGTAATAGTGACCTTAGAGGACGAGATTGACATCAGCCGCGGCAACATGCTGGTGCGTGTCAACAACTTGCCCACTGTAGCCAATCAACTCGAATGCACCCTCTGTTGGCTACACGAAGAACCACTCAATACGAGTACCTCTTACATTCTGCAACATACGACCAACCGTGTACGCGCTTATGTCACCGAGCTCAACTACCGCATTGATGTCGATACGCTTCATCGTGAACAAACCAAGACACTCCATCTCAATGAGATTGGCCGGGTAAAGTTAACCACCACCCAGCCGCTCTTTTTTGATCCCTACGCCCTCAACCGAGCGACCGGCAGCTTTATCCTAATCGACCCGCACAACAATACCACCGTTGCTGCTGGCATGATTCGCCGTCGGGCTCGCGAACTAGATGAAGTCGTCGTTCCGACCCAAGAGCGCCAACGTTCGACCAACGTAACTTGGGATGGCAGCCAGGTCAAGTTGGAGCAGCGCGAAAAGCTCAACGGCCACAAATCGGCTGTGCTTTGGTTTACGGGGCTCTCTGGTTCGGGCAAATCGACGATTGCGCGGGCCTTGGAAAGGCGTCTCTATGAGCGAGGTTGCCGCACCTTCTATCTGGACGGCGACAATCTACGCCACGGGTTGAATGGCGATTTGGGCTTTAGTGATGAGGATCGCAAAGAAAACATTCGGCGTGCGGCTGAAGTCGCCAAGTTGGCGCATGACCATGGCTCGCTAACTCTCTGCTCGTTTATCTCGCCCTTCCGGGATGATCGCGAGTTTGCTCGTTCGCTGCTGCCAGTCGGGCGCTTTATTGAGATCTTTGTGAAGTGTGACCTCAATGTCCTCAAACGACGGGATCCCAAGGGTCTCTATGCAAAGGCGTTGCGTGGCGAAATCGACAACTTCACAGGCATCTCCTCACCCTACGAGGAGCCGCTCCAGCCGGAGCTAATCGTGGAAAGCGATGTACAGAGCGTAGATGAAATTGTCGAGCAGATTCTTGAAACGTTAACCCGTCGCGGGGTAATTTGAAGATACGACAAAGTGACAGGATGAAGGGATGACATCGCGGTTATCCTGCCATCCCTTCATCCTATCCATAATCAAGCAACTTTTTGCTATTGTTCAATTATATAGGAGTAACAAGTATGGTACAGATCAATCCAAATGAACTCATTGCCAAATTCCAGGGTCGGCAAGCCCAGGTTGCCGTGATCGGTCTCGGCTATGTCGGGCTACCGTTGGCACTTAACTTTGCCCAGGCAGGTTACCAAGTCGTCGGCATCGATCTAGATCGGCGCAAAGTCGATGCGATTAATCAAGGTGAATCTTATATCGAGGATATTGCCTCCGCTAACCTGCGTGCGGCAGTCTTTGGCAGCGCCGAAACCGCCGCGACAGGAGAGCGAGTCGGCCAAGCAGCCGCGCAGGGCCATTCGGCTGTTGCGCAAACTGCCAAGCCATCCGCAGCAGGCGGCACTACACGTTCTGCAGGCAAGCTACGTGCCACCACTGATTTTAGTGCGCTGGCTAATTGTGATGCAGTTTCGATCTGTGTACCCACACCGCTCAACAAGACCGGCGATCCTGATATCTCCTATATCGTCGCCGCCAGCGAGCAGATTGCTAAGTATCTGCACCCAGGCATGGTGATTGTGCTTGAATCCACCACCTATCCTGGCACAACCAGCGAGGTGGTGTTGCCTATCCTTGAGAAGCGCGCCCGTGAGCTAAGCAGCCAAGCAAACAGCGACAGTGAACTCACAGTAGGTCGAGACTTTTTCCTCGCCTTTTCACCGGAACGGGTTGACCCGGGGCGCAAAGATTGGACGACGCGCAACACTCCTAAAGTGTTGGGCGGCATGACACCAACCTGTTTGCAGGCCGCCACGGCCTACTATGGCGCAGCGATCGAGAGTTTGGTCCCTGTCTCTTCACCGAACGCAGCCGAGATGGTCAAACTCTTCGAGAACACCTTCCGCATGGTCAACATCGGTTTGGCCAACGAGCTGTTGTTGATGTGTGACAAGTTGGGCTTGGATGCTTGGGAAGTGCTCAATGCTGCAGCGACCAAACCTTTTGGCTTTATGCGTTTTACGCCTGGCCCCGGTTTAGGCGGGCATTGTATCCCAATTGACCCTCACTATCTTTCCTGGAAGCTGCGCTCAGTCAAGTACAGCGCGCAGTTTATCGAGTTGGCTAGCGAGATCAACACTGGGATGCCACGCTACTGGGTGCAGAAAATGCAGGATGCGCTCAACGAAGCAGGACGTTCGGTCAAGGGTAGCCAGATTCTCGTATTGGGCGTCGCCTACAAGAAGGACATTAGCGATGTGCGTGAATCACCCTCGCTCGACATTATTCACCTGCTAGAAGAAAAAGGGGCACATGTCAGCTATCACGATCCTCATGTTCCTTCCTTCCAACATGAGGGGCTAGAGATGACTGCCGTCACCAATCTAGAACAGGCACTGGCCCACGCCGACGCCGTTCTGATTGCCACGGATCATTCGATCTACA
>JAXLWB010000019.1:0-163066 GCA_046328715.1 Caldilineaceae bacterium
CCTGTGATCGTCGATCATCTCGCTCATCCTGATGTGGCGGCAGGTATCGATGCGCCAGAATTCCAGCAGTTGCTGCAACTGGCGAAGCTGCCCAATCTGCACATCAAGTTGAGCGGCTTTTACCACTTCACCGGCCAGCCATTTCCCTACCCCGACTGCCGTCCACTCGTCCAGGCGCTCTATGATACCTTCGATCCACAGCGCCTGCTCTGGGGCAGCGACTTTCCACATGTCATCCTCAAAACCGACTATGGACGAACAGTACGTGGGTTACAAGCGATTGGGGTGAATTTCAGTCAAGCTGACTTGACATTGATCATGGGTGAGAATGCATCAAGGTTGTACTGGAAGGGAGAAAAGTGGGACAGTAGACAGTAGGACAGTAACACTGACCCACTGCCTCACTGATTTACTGACCCACTGATTTACTTGCGGTTAATGCGCTCAATATACAAGCCGGTTTCGGTCTCTACGCGAACCCAGTCCCCTTCGTTAATGAAGAGCGGCGCTTCAATCACCGCCCCGGTAGATAAGGTCACGGGTTTGGTCTGTTTGCCAGTACCCGACGCCTCTGCAACTTGCAACGTTACATAGGTGGGCAGGGTAATACTGATCGCCTGACCATTGAAGACAGTGATACCCACCGTCAATCCATCGATCAACCATTTGCCATCAGCGCCGATCCGATCACCCATCACAGTGAGCTGTTCACCTGTATTGGAATCCATAAAGACAAAGTCTTTCCCGTCCGGGTAGATGTATTCCATCTGGCGTTCCTCGACGTCGGCGGGGTCAAGTGCTTCACCCGATTTATAGGTACGCTCCAAAACGGTTCCTGTCATCAAATTCTTCGCCTTGAGACGAGTAAAGGCCTGGCCCTTGCCAGGTTTTACAAATTGGAATTCGATGACACTATAGGGTTGGCCATCGATCATCATCTTCAACCCTTTGCGAATATCTGTTGTATCCATGAATAAGTTCCTGTTCTAAAGTTGCGAATTGCGAGTTGCGAATTGCGAGTGATTCACCTTGCAACCTGCAACTTGCCACCTGCTGTTACAATTCATCCCACGAAAAGCATAAAACATCGCTGATGTTTGTCGAGTTGGTAAAAAGCATACAAAGTCGATCAATTCCGAGCGCCATGCCGGCACCTTGGGGCAGCCCTTCGTGCATCATCTCCAGATAGCTTTGATCCAACGCCACGAGCGGCAGTTTCTCACTGTGGCGCAAGGCATTGGCTCGTTCAAACTGCGCCTTTTGGACAGCGTAGTCGCACAAAAAGGGAAAGCCATCGGCAATCTCAATCCCGGCAATAATGATTTCGGTGCGCGTGGTCCAGTTACGGTTTGCGGAGGACAATTCTGCCGAAGTCGTCATGCTGGAGGGCCACTTTTTAATCAGAACAGGCGCTTCGAAACCGATTTTTTTCACTGCATTGTCGAGCAATTCGGATAATAAGAGGCCAGGATTGTTTTGATATGCATCACACCCTGCAATCCCTGCTTTTTGCGCCAGAGGAACGAACTCGCCGATTCGAAAATGTTCGGGCAGTTCGATCTGATAGTGCTGCTGAAAAAGCTCCTGAAAGGTAATGGTCTGCCATTGCTCCTTGGCCAGGTTGATGCGAAACCCCTGGTAGTCTAAATAATTACTGCCGGGAAAAAATTCCTGCAAGATACCGAGCATAAAGTTCATGACATCGACTTCGATCGCTTCGAGATCGCTTCCAACTCGCGCCCATTCCAACATTGTAAACTCAGGGTTGTGATAGCTGCCAAACTCAGCTTCCCGAAAATTCTTGGTCAGGGTGTAGACCTTCTCAAAATCACCGGCGATCATGCGTTTTATCTGGTACTCGGTCGAAGTGGTCAGGTAATGATTACCAACGGCAAAGGACTGAATATATGCATCGGGTGTCGTCCCGGAAACCAATAGCGGGATTTCGGCTTCCAAAAAGCCTTCGGCATGAAAATAGGAACGGATCGTCGCCATCACCCTTTGCCGCATCAGCAGCTTTTCTTTGCGTGTGACGCCATGCGTATCCTTTTGCAACCAGCGGAGTTTATCTGAAATCATTTACTTTGCTCGGTATAGATAGATGCTGTCTGCGGGAACGCCTGCGTCGGAGCTGATTGTGCCCACTTTTTTCATCTTAAATTTCTCAGCCACCCGACTGCCATCGCCAGAAACAGTGGCGCAAAAGATGCCCTTCGCGTTCAGATTGTCGATTTCAGATGCAAAGTCTTTGATCATTTGGCTAGAAAATCGACTCCCTTTCAATTCTCGCACGATACTATAATTGAAAAGGTATAAATAGCCTGTATTTTTCTTGGCTGGCAAGAAGAATCGATGGCTGATGCTCCGATCCGCTTGTTCTTGCAGTGCGGCAACCTGTTCAAACACAGTCTCTGTCACGCAATACCAACCTGTATAGCCCACAGGGAACTGGCGACCATTAGCAAATTCTGCCCACCAGACCGTAAAGCCTTGCGGCGCGCAGTTCAAAATATAACACAAGCGCGCAAAATCGACCTGATCCTCTGGCGCAGGATAGGAAAGGATGTCGGCATAATAAACGGATAGCAGAAATTTTCGCCACCTGGGGTCTGTAAAGTGTTCAAAGTAGCGCGCTTTGGCGCGGTTGGGAAAGCGAACTCTGAAGAAATCTAGGATTTCGCAGTGGTTGACCAACAACTGACTGACTTCGTCGAGCATTCGGTCGGTTGTCTCCGCCAAATTCGCATCCTCGCAAAAATCTGTCATCAAACGTTCCCAAGTTGGATCATCCATTTTCGTCTCCTTCGGCATAAACACGAGTAGATTGTTGAGCGAAACATGTTATACTTGGATTATACCCGCAATCTCTACTCTCCAATCTCTAATCGCATAAAAGCAACTGATCTGTAGTTTTGATGTAGATCTCAAAGGAGAAACCACAATGAAGCTCGGTCTGTTTAGTATGCCGTTGCATCCACCGGAAAAGTCGCGCACGCAAGGCTTTGATGAGGACATCGAAGCAGTCGTGCGGGCGGAGGAGATGGGCTTTACGGAAGCGTGGATTGGGCAACATCACACGCTGGCCTGGGAGCCGATGCCGTCGAACGACATCTTGATCGCCAGCATTATCCCGCGCACCAGCAAAATCCGTTTGGGGCCAGGGGTCACGATCATGCCGCAACACCACCCGGCCAACGTGGCAGTGCGGCTGGCAATGCTCGACCATCTTTCGCGTGGGCGGCTGATGTGTGGCTTTGGTCAGGGCGGCGTGCCCACCGACTGGGAACTCTTCGACCTGCCCGATGGCAAAACCCAAGGCTTGATGACCGTCGAAGGGATCGACATGGTGCTCAAACTCTGGCAAGCGACGGCACCCTTTGACTTCCAGGGCAAGTATTACCGCCTGCGCATCCAGAACCCGATCCCTGAACTGGGCATGGGCGAACTTCTCCGCCCCTATCAGCAACCCCACCCGCCGCTGGCCATGAGCATCATGAAGGGGCAATCGCTGGCCGCCACCATGTCGGGCGAGCGAGGCTACATCCCGATCAGCACCAATCTTGTACCAACCTCCACGGTCGCCGAGCATTGGCAGACTTATTGCGCCGGGGCTGCGGCAGCGGGCAGAGAGCGCCCAGATCGTTCGATTTGGCGTGTTTCACGCAGCATTTACGTCGGCGAAAGCAACGAGGAAGCTTGGTCACACTGCCTGAACGGCACCTTTGCTCGCTCACTGGTCTACTTGATCACGATTTTGCGCCAGGCGAAGAACCTGCATCTCGTCAAACACGACCTGAGCGTCCCCGACGACGAGGTCACGCCTGAGTACATGATGCGCCATCTCTGTATCATCGGCGACGCCGAGTCGGTCACCAACCAACTGCACCAACTCTACCAACGCACCGGCGGCTTTGGCACCCTTCTGATGATCGCCCACGATTGGGACGACAAAGCAAAGTGGCTAAAATCGATGGAACGATTGGCAAGTCAGGTGGTACCGGCATTGCCGTAGGACTAATAATCAAATTCATCGGAGATTGGAGATTCGGAGATAGGGAGATTAGCTTGCCTCAATCACCGAATTTCTTAATCTCCAATCTCTAATCTCTCAATCATTGCAATGAACACCATCACCATCAACAACCGCGCCGTCGGCCCTGGACACCCCACTTACATGGTGGCAGAGATGTCGGCCAATCACAACCAGAACTTTGACCAGGCAGTAGCAATCATCAAAGCCGCCAAGGAAGCAGGGGCTGATGCTGTCAAACTGCAAACCTACACGCCCGATACCTTGACCATCAACTGCCACAATGAATATTTCCGCATCAAGGGCACGCTATGGGAGGGGCGCAATCTTTACGATCTCTATGGCGAAGCCTACACGCCGTGGGAATGGCAACCCAAGTTAAAAGATGTGGCAGGTGAACTCGGTATTGAGCTCTTCTCGACGCCCTTTGACATCAGTGCCGTCGACTTCCTTGAGGAGATGAACGTGGCTGTCCACAAGGTGGCGTCGTTCGAGAGTGTTGATCTGCCTCTCTTACGGCGCATCGGCCAGACGGGCAAACCGGTGATCATGTCCACGGGCATGGCGACCCTGGCCGAGATCGACGAGGCAGTCCAGACGTTGCGCAATGCAGGAACCAAGGAATTGGTGCTGCTCAAGTGCACCAGCGCCTACCCATCCCCGCCCGATGCCATGAATTTGCGTACGATTCCACACCTGGCTGCCGCCTTTGATGTGGTGGCTGGTCTTTCTGATCACACCTTGGGCATCACCGTGCCGGTGTCAGCAGTGACGCTCGGTGCCTGTATGATCGAGAAGCACTTCACCGTGGCGCGCAATTTGGGCGGGCCTGACAGTAAGTTTTCTCTGGAACCGGCTGAGTTCAAGGCGATGGTCGAGGCGGTGCGTACAGTGGAGCGGGCCTTGGGCGAAGTTCATTATGGACTACAGCCCGACGAGGAGGTCAGTCGCGTCTTCCGGCGTTCGCTCTTTGTGGTGCAGGAGATGCAGCCGGGCGATCTATTTAGCGCTGAGAATGTCCGTTCGATCCGCCCCGGTCATGGTCTGCACACCCGCTTCCTCGACGAAGTGATCGGTCGCCGTGCCAGCCAGAAGATTGAGCGCGGCACGCCGTTGGATTGGAAGTATGTGGCGTAGCTGAAAGAGGGAGATGAGGAGATGAGGTGGCATACGCACACTATCTCTCCATCCCCTCATCTCCTCATCTCCCCACCTTTTACAAAGGAACCTTTATGAAAAAACTCATGCTCTACGGTGCGCACGATCTGCGTTTAGAGGAAGTTCCACTGTCGACAACGCTGTCACCGACCCAAGTACGGTTACAGACGCTCATTACTGGCGTGAGCACAGGCACCGAGCGCACACTTTACACCTGCGAAAATCCCAAGTGGAGCGAAGTGATTCGCGGGCCGCTGCCCTATGACATGGGCTACAACAACATTGGCGTGATCACCGAGGTAGGCAGTCAGGTCACTCGTTTCCAGGTCGGCGACCGCGTCTATTCGATCGCGCCCCATACCTCTGAGGACATCTTTGAAGAGGAGGGTGTGATTGCCAAGCTGCCCGAAGGCGTCACGGCAGAGGATGCTGTTTTCACCCACTTGATGAGCCTGGGGCTAGACGCACTGCGGCGAGGCGATTTCACCTTGGGCGCACGGGTGGCGGTGATTGGCATGGGAGTGATTGGGCTGTGTACCGTGGCAGTGGCAAAAGCAGTCGGGGCGCAGGTCTTGGCCGTGGGTCGTGGGTCCGCCCGTCTGGATGCCGCCCGCCGCTTGGGTGCCGACCTGGTGCTCGATTCCGAAGCCGGCGACTTTGCCGAACAAGCCGCTCGCTTTGGTGGCCCGGACGGGATCGACATCGTGGTACTGATCGGCAGCACCTGGTCGGCAATGGAGAGTGCCTGCAAAATGGTACGCCACAGCGGCACCGTCAGCCTGATCGGTTTCCCCGGTGTCGATGAGCCGACGGCTGGCTTCAATCCCTTCGATCCAGCCTGGTTTTACTTGAAGCGGCTCACCTTTGCCTCTGTCTCCTTTGTGCCGCGCAAACCCTATCCTGTGCAAGATGTGCGTTGGACGCTGGTGCGCAACTATGAATATCTGCTCTACCTAATGCAGCAGGGCAAACTCAACGTATCGAGCATGATCAGCCACCGCTGCCACTACACTGATTACAAGTCTATGTACGAACGCATCGCCGCCGGGGAGCGTGAGATTGTGGGCTTAGTCTTTACTTGGGAGTAGACGGTTTGGCAATGCTCCATCCATCATCCAGCATTCTGAAGATATCACGGCTGGGGTTGTAGCCGAGTATAGCCCGCGCCTTGGCAATGCTAAAGTCGAGGTGAAGTGTCCAGGAGACAGTCACCTCGACTATTGGCCAGCCAGTGAGTTTGGCAATGTGCTGAACAAAGGTGTCGTAGGCAAAGGCGTGCGGGGCCATCAGATGAAAGAGATCGCCCACCGCGGCTTCGCAATCGAGCAACAGCGGTAAACCCTCGGCCACATTGCGTGGATCGTTGATCAGTTCCACATTCGGTCGCCCCGCCGGGTTACGAGCGATCACCAGTTTGACCGGGGCATCATCGGCAGCTTCCAGTTGGCGAATTGCGGCATGGTCGATCGGATGCGGATCTGCTATCTGTTTGAGGCGGGCCAACATGGGCTTGAGCACATAAAAAGGCGCGCGGATGCCGTTGGGATCGAGCAGTTCGTGTCCGGCCAGGGTCAGACCAAAGCGCGGAATCGCCACCGCAAGTCCACAGCGGCGCATATAACTCCAGCACATATCCTCGCCCAGGATCTTGCTCAGCCCGTAGGGATCGTTGTTGAGCCGCGGGTGGTTCTCATCCACAGGCAGGTAGCGCAAACCTTGATGATCGGGATAGACATTGTCGGTGCTGGCGAAGACAAAACGTTTGATACGACTAGCATGGGGCAACACGGCTTCCAGTAGGTTGAAGGTACCGCGCACATTGGTTTCAAAAAGTTCATCGGCGGTGCGCCCCTGCGGCAAAAGCGCACCTAAGTGAAAGATCGCATCCACGCCTTCCACGGCTGGCAGCAACGTTGAACGGTCGGTAAGTACCCCTTCGACAATCTCCACCCCTGGTTTCTCGATGCGCCCACGCAGCGGATCCCCTGGCAGTACGAATGCTCGTACTGTTTCCCCACGTTGGAGCAACACATCCACCAAGTGATGTCCGATCCGTCCCGTAGCTCCTGTAACAAAAATTTTCATACGCGATTCACCTTAAAGTTACCTTCGCAAAAATTTGACAAATCAGCAAATTGGACTATAATAAGGGCATATCCCCCCCGTTAGCTTCGGCGAAGGGGTGCGAGACCGTCCGCAAGGGCGGTCTCTGTTGTTTGTAGAGCTTTTTCATCTATTCCCTACTAAATTCGCCAGCAAGCAGCATAGCAATCAATGTCCAAGCTAAAGAAAACCGTCATTTACGTTGACGGTTTCAACCTATATTATGGTTGCCTCAAAGGCACACCTTATCGCTGGCTTGATTTATTCAAACTCTCTAAACTCTTGCTGCCAGCGCACGATATTCTGCAAATCAAATATTTCACTGCGTTGGTGACTGCTCGCCCCTCTAACCCCGATCAAGCTACTCGACAACAAACCTATTTACGGGCATTACAAACAATCCCCAATCTACAGATTATCTATGGACATTTCCTCAGCCATGAAATTACGATGCCCTTGGCTCCACCGCGTAGCGGGCAAGTCAAGGTGATCAAAACGGAGGAAAAAGGCTCGGATGTCAACATTGCGGTGCACCTGGTCGCCGATGGATTTCGAAATGCCTATGACGCTGCTGTGATCGTCTCTAATGACTCGGATCTGTTACCACCGATTAAATTCGTCAAAGAAGAACTTGGCAAATTGGTCGGTATCCTCAACCCGCAAAAGCATCCAAGTGTAGTCTTGGCAAACACTGCTCATTTCGTCAAGAACATTCGTCCCAATGTTCTAAAGAACAGCCAGTTTCCTGCAAGCTTGTCTGACAGCAAAGGTGTCTTTTCAAAACCAACTCAGTGGTAATTCACAGCTATACCCCACGCAGCCTCGGATCTAATCTATCACGCAAGGTATCGCCGAGAGTATTGAGTGACAAGACCACTAAGAAGACACATAATCCAGGCGTGATCACATACCAGGGGGCTTGGGCAGGGTAGCTTTGCGCATGTTGTAGCATGTTGCCCCAGGTAGCGGTCGGCGGTTGGATGCCAAGGCCGAGGTAGCTCAGCCCGGCTTCGATCAGGATGGCAGTGCCCATCGCCAATGTGATTTGCACCAGGATCGGCGGCAGACAGTTGGGCAAAATATGGCGGAGCAGAATGCGCCGTTCGTTGGCTCCACTGGCATGGCTGGCTGTGACAAAATCCTGCTCCTTGAGTACCAGCACGAGCCCGCGCACCAATCGGGCAAAGCGGGGCATATAGATCACGCCCACGGTCAAAATGATCGTCAAGGCTGAACTGCCGAGCGCCACGGCCACCAGTATGGCAAACAGAATGGCAGGAAAAGCTAAAAACGCCTCTTGTAAGCGCATGATAACAGCGTCAAACCAGCCGCCCCGATAGCCAGAAAGCAACCCCAGCGTAACCCCCAATACAGCCGCCAACCCAACCCCAGCCAAACAGACCAACAGTTCAATTTGTGAGCTGTGGACGATCCGGCTGAGGATATCACGTCCAAATTCGTCAGTCCCCATCAGGAAAGGCGAGGAGGGGGCCGCCAGATTTTCGCCCACGCCGATTTCGTTCGGATCGTAGGGAGCCAGCCAAGTGGGCAAGGCAGCGCTCAGCAGAAAGAGTGCTAAAACAACGACGCTCAGCAGCAGCGTCACATTCAGTTTGCCCAGCCCTTGGTACAGGCGTACTGGGTTGGTTGATGGTTTGGGTTGGGTGAATAAAGTTGTCACGGTTTCTTATACTTTGCTCATGTGCCTTCCCCTTACTTACGTGCGGGTTCAGAGCCGTTAGCGTAAGCGTACGGTCCCTTTGCTCACACGCAGGGTTCTGAGTTGTCAGAGCGCGCCCCTTACTTACGTGCGGGGTTCTGATTTCTGTTCCAGAGCCGTTAGCGTTAGCATACGGTCCCTTTGCTCACGCGCAGGGTTCTGAGTTGTCAGCACACGGCCCCTTACTTACGTGCGGGGTTCTGAGCCGCCGCTTGCCCTTCAACTTCTAAAACTTGCGCGCACGCGTGGGTTGAGGAAGGCGTAGCTGAGATCAACCAGCAGGTTCATGAGGGTGAGCCCGACGACAAAGAGCAGCACCGAAGTCTGCACCACAGCATAATCGCGGTCGAAGATTGCCTGCACGGTGAGCCAGCCCATCCCCGACCAACCAAAGACCTGTTCAATGATCACTGCACCGCCCAGCAATGCCCCCACTTCCAGCCCGCCCACGGTGAGGACCGGGATCAAGGCGTTCTTGAGTGCGTGGGTAAAGATCACCCGCTGCCGCCCCAGTCCCTTGGCGCGTGCCGTGCGAATGTAGTCGGTTGCCAGCACTTCGATCATGTCGGCGCGCAGGAAACGAATTAGTACCGCTGCCAAGTACACTCCGAGCGTAATTGTCGGCAAGACCAAGCGCCGCAGGTTATCGAATGGTGAGGTAAAAAAGGGAGTATAGCCACTGGCTGGCAACCAATGCAGTTGAACACTAAAGATCAAAATCAAGGCCAAGCCTAACCAGAAGCTCGGCACTGCCAGGCCACTGGCTGCAAACGCCATCGTCGCACGATCCACCCAGGAACCACGCCAGATCGCCGCCAACAGACCGCCCGGAAAGGCGATCAGAATGGCAAACAAGGTGGCCGCCAAGACCAATTCCAAGGTCACTGGTACCTTGCTCAGTACCAGATCGATGGCTGGCTGGCTGGTCTTGATCGAAACGCCGAAGTTCCCGGTGACGGTATCGCGCAGCCAAAATAGATATTGAACGGGAATCGGTCGATCCAATCCCATCTCATGGCGCAGCGCCTCTAGCTTTGGCTTGTTCTCGGGGCGCGCTGCTTCTCGTCCCATCCGCAACATGGCCGGATCACCTGGTGCCATGCGGATTAGCGTAAAAACAACCACGGAGACGATCAGGAGGGTGGGAATCGCTTCGAGTAAGCGTTGTAGAATGAATCGAGCCATAGGATAACAACAAGAAGACAGGAAGACAGGAAGACAAGAAAACAGGAGGAC
This sequence comes from Caldilineaceae bacterium, assembly GCA_046328715.1. Classification (GTDB taxonomy): domain Bacteria; phylum Chloroflexota; class Anaerolineae; order Caldilineales; family Caldilineaceae; genus JAXLWB01. Next base: position 10,248 of record JAXLWB010000019.1, read on the forward strand.
AATTGTACATTCTCCTTGTCATCCGGTCTTCTTGTCTTCCTGTCTGTATTTACTTCACCGAGACGCCACGCACAATCACCATGCCGAGCGGATTGATCTCCCAGCCTTCGACGTTTGGTTTGACGAGTGAGGCTTGGGGTGCTTCCTGGACGACGATCACGGGCAGGTCGGCGGCAGCGGCATCTTGCACGATGGCGTAGAACTCTTTGCGCTTGGCCTGGTCGAGGGTAGTGTTGGCATCATCGGCGGCCTTTTCGGCATCGGCGTTCTTCCAAGCATCGGCAAAGTGCGGCTTGAGACCGAGCGAAACAAAGTAGTTTGGGTCGGCAAAACCAGGGAAGACATTCCAACTGACATCATAGGTGTGGTTGATGTAGTGATCGAGCCAGACCGACAACTCTTCAATTTGGATATTCAGCTTGACGCCGATGTTGGCAAGGCAGGCTTGCCAGATTGTGGTGGCCTTTTCCCCATCGGGATAGCCGGAGGGGATGATCACACTGAACTCGAAGCTTGGTCCCACTCCTGCTTCGGCAAGCAGTGCCTTGGCCTTTTCAGGATCGTAGGGATAGCCAGCTTCCTCCTTATAGGCCCAGGAGCCGTAGGGCACAAAGCTCCACTTTTGGCGTCCTTCGCCGGAGAAGACGGTCTTTTGAATGGTATCTTTGTCCATGCAGTAGGCCAGCGCCTGGCGCACCTTCACATTGTTGCGGATCGGCTCGGAATTCTTGCCCAGCATTTCATAGAGATGGAAGCTGCTGGTCGGCTGGATGATGGCTTTGACATCCTTGGCATCCTTGAAAAAGACAGCCTGTGAGACGGGGATATCAAGAATGCCATCGATCTCGCCCGATTGCAGGTTGGTCACCGCCACCTGTGCTTCGGGGATGATCTTGAAGATCAATTGATCGACCTTGACCAAATCGGTTTCCCAATAGTCAGGATTGCGTTCCAGTGTGATGTGATCATTGGGAACCCATTCCACAAACTTAAAGGGACCGCTGCCAATCGGTTTCTTGGCCAAATCGGCTTCGGCGGATTCTGGCGCAATGCTGAGGAAAACTAGCCCATCCAGAAAATCGGCTTGGGGCTGTTTGAGCGTAATCTTGATCGTCGATTTGTCCACGACTTCGTACGATTCGATGTTAGCCACACGGCTGGAGAATACCGTCTGCTTTTCACCAATCCGCTTGAAGGAGAACTCCACATCCTTGGCTTCCACTTCCTGCCCATTGTGATATTTCGCACCTTGGCGCAGTTTGAAGATGTAGGTTTTGTCATCCGGATTTGTCCAGCTTTCGGCCAGATCGGGTTGCAGATCCAGATTGGGGGCGTAGCGCACCAAGGAATTGAAGACATTGAGGCGGATGATGTTGTTGAACATGAGCAACTGACTGATATGGGGATCGGCGGTGTCGATGTCAGCACTGGCAGCTACGGTGAAGGTAGCGGCGCGGCCACTGGGAGCCGCTGCTGGCTGGGCCGGTGCCACAGGTGCAGCACATTGCATCAGAAGCAGTGACAGAATGACAAACAGCACAACCGAAACCATCTTCCTGGATCGCATACTGATTCTCCTTGTATGTGGTTGACAAGATTGGAAATTGAGACAATAGTGAGTCTCGGTATATAATATACCAAATCTATCCAGATAAGTATATGTTACTCGAACTCACCAATCCAAGCAAGCGGATACCCCCTCTTCAGGAGAAACAACGATGGGCGCAACCCTTGAGTCAACGATCCTTCAAATGCGGACCAGTGCCTTGCGTGGCATTGCCTGGATGTTGGCTCAGCAGCGCAGCGATGGCTCCTTCTGTGGGGTTGAAGATGGCATCGGCAGCTATTACAAGGTACCGAGTGCTTTGGCTGTAGCTGGCGAATGGCGAGCGGCACACCGATTGTTGAGTTGGGTAGCAGCATATCATTTTAGCGAGGCGGGCGACTTTCGTGCGCCCCAGCGCAAGGCGCATGAGCCCATCCACGAAGCCTGGCCGGTTTATGCCAACGCCTGGCTGATTCAAGGTGCACACCGCGTTGGGCGCTGGGATCTTTCAGGCCGCGGCATGGCATACTTGCAGACGCTGCAATTGCCAATTGGCGGCTTCTATGCGCTGGATGGCACAACGAAATTCCTTGAACCGGTTGGTGTCGCCTGGGGTGGATTATCAGCACTGATGACTGGCTATCTGCCCGAAGCACAACGAGCAGGCGACATATTGGTGCGTATGGTCGAAGCCCAGCCTGATGCACAACGCTTTTACTTTCGCATGGATGCCAGTGGCGCGCTGGAGACCGATGTGCATTCCGGTAGCGAACTGAATTACTTCGTCGATGCTGGAAAGCTTAAGCAGATCTACTACAACCCAGGCATTGCGCTGATCTTCCTCTGTCATCTCTACCAGGCCAGCCCACAGGAGCGTATCCTACACGCGGCACGAGCCATTTTGCACTTCACCCAACGCTGTGCGGCCGATGTTCATCGTTTTCCACCGAGCGGCAAATTGGGGCTTGGCTGTGCTTTGTTCTATGCGTTGACGGGAGATCCCCAGGCACTCCAAGGCGCCCTTAACGTCGCACAATATCTCATCGAGACACAAGGCGACGATGGCATCTGGCGGCTCCCCAACGAAGAACCCTACGCTTCCCTCAAAAATCGTGAAAGTTTTGATGTGCTGTTGGACATCACGGCAGAGTTCTCAACGTTTCTACTGGAGATAGCAGCGCGCTTATAAAGCTTCCCTGCTTACATTTTGTTTTGATTGACGCGCTTGCGAATTATCGTTATCATTGCTTCAAGCTCTATTGTTCCTATCCGAATATCCCGTCGATCCTGAAGGGGTATTCGTTCAACGAGTGGCCGCAGATTTGATTGAGATGGGCATTGCGGCGAAAAACAGAGTCCAAACTAGGAGGAAAATCGAATGGTAGGCAATCAAGAAAATCGTTCATTCTCCCGTCGACAGTTTTTGCGTGGTACGGCAGCCCTGGGTGCCGGCATGAGCATGTTGGCATTGGCTGGCTGTCCGGCTCCTGCCCCCGCTGCGCCCGCCGCACCTGCGGAAAGTGGTGGAGCAGCAGCCGCACCCGCAGCGGCCAATGAAACTGTCCTCTTCTGGAAGCCCCCGCACAGCGCCAAAGAGGCAGATCTCTGGCCACCGCTGCTCAAGAAATTCACAGATGCCAATCCTGGCATTACCATTGAACATCAGGTTGTGCCCTGGGCGAATGTAACCCAACAATTCACCGCAGCCTTTGCTGGCGGCTCCCCGCCCGATATCTTCTACCTGCCAGACGAATGGTATCCCAAGTATGTCAGTGACGGTCAGATTGCCGACCTCAGCGACAAGATTGGCAGTTGGAAGGACAACTACACCGAAGCAGGCTGGAAAGGTGCCAACTATCAGGGCAAAACCTGGGGTGTACCCTTCCTGGGCGTAGCGCAAGGCTTCATCTGCAACATGAATCTCCTCAAGTCAAAAGGTGTAGATGTGCCGACCAATTGGGAGGAGTTCCGGGCAGTTGCTAAAGCCTGTACGGACAGCGCTGCTGGCACCTATGGCATCGCGCCCATGCAAGATACCTTCTCAAGCTGGATTCACTTTATCCCTTTGCTGGCCAACGGCGGTGCAAGCTTCTTGAACGAAGATCTGACCAAGTTTGGCGCCAACACCGAGGGTGGCGTGGCGGCCTTCAAGGCGCTCTACGAAGACATCATCGCCACTGACAAGTCGAACACCCCAATTGGCTTCACCAAAGATCAATTTGACTCGGCGGCGCTAAGCGGCAAGGTCGGCATGAAGGATGAAGAGACCTCGTACATCAAGGCGGCCTGGCGTGCCCAAGCCCCTGATCTCGAACTGTCGGCGGTGCCCTTCCTCAAACTGACCGATGATGGCAAAAATGGCAGTTGGGCCAACATCGGCTTTATGTTCATGGCTCAGCAGTCGGCTGAAAAGGCAGGCGCTTTCAAACTGCTCGAATATTTGGGCACCGATGAGATTCAGACCGAGTATGTACTCAAGGGTGTCGATCTGCTACCACTCAAGAAGAACATTCCCGCCCTGCCCGATGCTGATCCGCTGGTCACCGAAATTGTCTCCTGGCTGGGCAAGGGATGGGGCGTCGGTACCACCATCAGCATCCACTGGTTGGAAGCGACCAAGATTTTGCAGCAAGAGATCGAGTCGATTATGACTGGCCAAAAGAGCGCTGCTGATGCACTTAAGACAGCGGAAGAGTTGATCAACCCGATCTTGGATGGACAGTAGAGTTGAGAGATTGGGAGATTAGGTGCTTTTCAGTAAATCTTCTAATTTCTTACTGATATCTAGGTTGATTCATCATAGCAATGGATGATTTGTGATTCGTGATCCGTGAAACTTTGCTGACTTTCACGGATCACGAATTATGTACCAATTTATGATGTACTGATCGAAGAGTTAGGTATCTCCTACTCCTGGAGCACCACGATGAGTGTCACCTCTACGGCGCAGAGCACAGCAACATCCCCTACCATCCCCGCAACACGCAGGCATACGCTACGCAAAGTGCGTGAAAGCCTCTTTTGGTATTTGCTGTTGTCACCGAGTTTGGTCGTCATCTTTGGTTTTTCAATTGTGCCAATGGTGTGGAGCATGTACTACTCGCTGACGCGCGGCGGGATCTTGAGCAAACATAACTTTGTGGGCTTTCAAAACTATGTTAAGGCAGCAACCCATCCGATCTTTATCAAGACATTACAGAACACAACTCTCTATGCGCTGCTCACCATCCCACTTGTGATTCTGCTTTCGCTGTTGGTCGCTCTCATTATCCTGCAATTGCCACGCATGCAAGGCTTTTTCCGCAGCACCGTCTACTTTCCCTTGATCATCCCTGTCGTAATTGCAGCCAATATCTGGGCCTATATTGTCAGCCGAGACTTTGGGCCGCTCAATCTGTTTCTGAGTTGGTTTGGTCTACCGCGTATCGACTGGTTGGGCGATCCATTTTGGGCAATTCCGGCGGTTGTCAGCATGGAAATCTGGCGCGGCTTTGGCTTCTATGTGATCATCCTCTTTGCGGCGTTGCAATCCGTCCCCAAAGATCTCTACGAGGCGGCGCGCATCGATGGTGCCCACACCATGCGTCTGATATGGAGTATCACCATCCCCCTGCTACGACCGGCGCTTGGCTTCTGCTTTATCATGGCCACCATCTTCAACTTTCAGCTTTTCGACCCGATCTACGTGCTTACCAAAGGCGGTCCGGCATGGTCAACCTCAACGGTCAGTTGGTATGTCTATCAAACGGCCTTTGAGTCGGACAATGTGGGCTTTGCCAGCACGATGGGCGTAGTTTTGCTGCTGGTGATTCTGGTATTGTCATTGATCCAGTTGCGCTTTTTTAGAAGTGATATCGAGTATTAGAAAGTGGAGGGGCTATGTCGGCAAGTTTTGGTGGAATTCAATCAAAACGAGGTGTGCGGATCACGCAGATCGTCTGTTATGCCTTGATGATCCTGATTTCGATTGCGACCGTGGTGCCCTTTCTCTTTATGTTCTCCACATCGCTCACCCAGTCCTTTACCATGATGACTTACCCACCGCGCCTGATTCCCGATAACCCGTCGCTCAACAACTATTGGGAGATCATCTTTAATTTTCAAAATGGACTCTTCCCGCGCTGGTTTTTAAATACGATTTTTACCACCGTTTGCATCACGGCTGGCAGTTTGATCCTGAATACGTTGAGCGGCTACATCTTTGCCAAAAAAGAGTTCTACGGCAAACATTTGATCTTTACGCTGCTGTTATCGACCATGATGGTGCCCGGCGCAGTCACACTCATTCCTGCCTTTTTGATGATCAATAAACTTGGGCTCTTCAATACCTATTGGGCGCTGATCCTACCGGCACTGGCCTCACCCTTTGGTATCTTCATGATGCGCCAGTTTATCTCCAGTCTGCCGACCGAACTGATTGAAGTCTCGAAGATCGACGGAGCGAGCGAGTTGCGCATCTTCTGGTCGATCATCATCCCGCTGTCGCTGCCGGGCATGGCTGCGCTGGGGATCTTCACTGTGATCAACGCCTGGAACTCCTTTCTATGGCCGCTGGTCGTGTTGCGCGCCAACACGATGCGCACACTGGTCGTTGGTTTGGCCACGGTCCAGAGCGAGTATCATCCAGAATATGGCTTGATCATGGCCGGTTCGGTGCTGACGGTGTTGCCGTTGTTGATCCTATACATCCTCTTCCAACCCTATTTCGTCGAAGGGTTGCGCCTCGGCTATGGGAAGTAACTCACACGATGACCCGCTATATCGCCGCCTACGACACTGAGAAAAAAGTGGATTGCCTCGAAGCCTGCAAAAAGATCCGCGCCGTTCACGAAGCCTTTGACTTTCCCGGTACTTTCTTCATTGTCGGCAAACGGCTCGAAGAAGAAGGCAAGGAATATTGCTCTGGGCTGGGCGAGGTGCCCAATTTCGAGATTGCTTCGCACACTTACTCGCACATCATCCTGCGCGACCATCCCTTTTGTGGCAAGACGCCCGATTTTGAAACACGCAAACAGGAATTGGTGCTGGGCAAAGAGTTGGTCGAACAGACCTTTCAGCGCCCTTGTCCTGGGTTGCGCCCAGGCTGCGGCTTTTACAATGGGCTACGCGGCGACCGTTGGCTGCTTGACACTGTAGCCGCGGCTGGCTTCGGCTATGTTTCTTCCCTGCTCTGGGGGCCGGAAACCACGATGCCAGCCCTGCTAGAAACACCTTTCACCTATGCCGACGACGGACATCCTGAACTTTGGGAGTTGCCCGGTCATGGCTGGCACGAGAATTTGCTCAAAGCCCACAATTTGACGGTCGAGGCGCGGCGCATCATTGCCTGGCCTTCGCCCTTTCCCGAAGCGGTGCCACTCCGTCCAATTGCCTCGCCCGAAGAAGAGTTTGCCATCAACAAACTCTTTATCGACCGCGCCGTTGCACTAGACTTGCCCTACATTTCGTTTATCTGGCACCCCTGGTCGTTGGGCCGTTTCGATCCAGAGATGACGATGCTCCGCCTGACCTTTGACTATATTCGTCAGTTGCGCCTAGAAGCAACCACCTATGAACAAGAATGGAAGAGGGTAACACAATGACAGACTCCAAAAGCACGCTAGCCCTACAAGGCGGGACGAAAGCCTTTCCCCAAATGAGTGGCAACCCCCAGCCAAAGATCGGCATCGAAGAGTTCATGTCGATTGCCGAACGCTTCGGTTTTACAGCCGAGGCGCTGGAGCGGCTGCGGGCTGCCGTCTCCGAAGCCGACCTGGGTCCGGTCCCAACCTGGCCAAATATGCTACAGCTACCCGCCGCAAACCAAGGGCGCGGCCTATGAGGCGTTGGCGCGTGAAAAGTTTGGCGTGAAGTATGCTTTGGGCGTCAGCTCGGGGACAGCGGCGCTGCATTGTGCCATGGTCGCCGCCGGAGTTGGCCCCGGCAGCGAGGTGATCGTGCCTGCGGTCGGCTTCTATGCCACTGCCGCCTCGGTGGTTGCCGCTAAGGGTGTACCGGTTTTCTGCGACATTGATGAGTCGCTCGGACTGGATGTCGAGAAGATCGAAGATCAGATCACACCACGCACAGTAGCGATTGCTCCCACTCATGTCATGGGCAGCATCTGCGATCTGGGGCCGATTCTGGAGATCGCCCGCAAGCACAACCTCAAGGTGATCGAAGATTGTGCGCAGTCACCGGGTGGCAAATACCGTGGACGCTATGTGGGAACGCTGGGCGACATCGGCTGTTTCAGCATCTCGGCCTACAAGATCATCGGCGGCGGCGAAGGTGGATTGGTCATCACCAACGACGACCGGCTCTGGGAGCGTATCAACCAATTTGCCGAGGCGGGTGGGTTGTGGCGACCGGATCGCTTTGCCCCGCCCCGCTACGAGGGTGAACTCTTCAACGGCCTCAACTACCGCATGTCGGAATTGGAGGCGGCGGTGGACGTGGTGCAACTGGGCAAGTTGGACAACATCGTGCAGCGTTTTCACGCCGTTAAGTGGCGGATTCTGCGCCAACTCCAAAGCTTCCGTGAGATCACACCACAAAAGCTCAACGACCTCGAAGGTGAGATCGGCTATCTGCTGCGCTTTTATCCCGCAACATTTGACCTCGGCGATCAAATTGTCGAAGCCCTGCGCGCCGAGGGCATCCACTGCTGGATGCGCGGCGAGCATGCCAAACCGGACTGGCACGTCTACGCCGACATGTTCCCCATCACGCTGAAAACGGGCACAATTGCAGCCGACCAGCCCTTCGACCAGCCGATCTATCAGCAGCGTGGTGGCCATGCGAGTTATGCCAAAGGCCAATGTCCCGTGGCGGATGACCTCTTTCTGCGCAACATCTCTATCCCGCTCAACCAGTGGTATTCGGAGCAGGATTGTGACGCCATTGCGGCAGGCATCAATAAGGTGCTGACAGCCTATTGTACGGCGGATGCACAGGCCATACCCTGGCTTTGAACCAACTCGGCAATGCCCTGCGCCAGAGTAATCTGCGGCGTAAAGTGCAGCAGTGTCTGCATCCGCTCGATCTTCGCAACTAGATCCGCACGATAGTAAGGGATGGCGGACTCATCGGGAATCAATTCAAGATTGGCTTTTCTCCCCACCCGTTGCGCGGCCATTTCGGCAATTCCTCGAATCGAGGTAATCTCGGTTCCAGCAATGTTGAGGACGGCACTCTGTCGCAGCGCCAAGGCACGGACGGTGGCTTCGACTGCATCTGAAATGTGCAGCGGATTGAGATGTGGCTTGCCACTTCGCAACACTTGCAGCGGTTCGCCCGAAAGTGCTCGCTCCACCCAGCGTGGGATCGGGTTGGGCGTGCCGGCTCCATAGGGGAAGAAATAGCGCAACACGACTTTGTGAAAATCACCCGCAGACGCCTGCACCGCCAACTCTGCCTGTGCCTTGGTCAAGCTGTAAAGATCCATAGGATGGAAAGGATCGCTCTCTACGAAGGGACGATCGGCACAGCCGTAGACACCACCGGTTGAGGCGTGGACAAAGGTGTGTACGCCTGCCTTCTCGGCGTAGTGCAACAATCTCCAGGTCGCTTCAACATTGACACGGAAGGCTAGGCTCTCGTCGAAACGTTCAGTGTCGATCAGCGCAGCTTGGTGGATGATGGCATCAAGTTGGCTGGGAAGCTGCGCAAGTTGTAATGGCTGGCTGAGGTCTTGTGCAATGTACTCGACACCCGCAATCAATCGTGCTGGCAATTGACGAACCAACGCAACAAGCTGATGTTCGCCTGCCAACCGTTCCAGCAAATGCCGCCCGATAAAGCCATTGGCACCTGTCAATAGAATTTTCATCACTGTTCGTAATTGAGGGACACAGAGGACTCAGAGTATTACACGGAGAACACAGAGAAAAGCCCTCAACCGCTCTGTGTTCTCCGTGTATTCTCAGTGAACTCCGTGTCATGCTTTTCTTGTTTTTACTCTTCGATCCACAACGCCCGCACTGGTGAGGCACACGCGCCCTTGATCTTCAGCGGCAGCGCAGTCAGTTTGCCACGTGGCTTTTGGATCTGGTGCAAGTTGACCACCGGCGCAAGCAGCAAAATATCCTGCTTGAAAAACTTGGGGAAGAAGTTCTGCGGGTCGTTGGGGCTGTCGTAGCGTGGGGTATCGCCACCCAGCAGTGACGCCTTATGATCGATGACCCAGTCGATCGATTCGGCCAGGAAATACGGTGGATTGCTCAAGTAATCGGGCAGCGTCCAGTGTTGATCCCAGCCGGTGCCGACCAAGAGTGCATCGCCGGGACGGAACATTTCACCACTTTGCGCCAGCGCTTGCTCCAGATCGGCCACAGTGATCGCATCATCCGGCCCTTTGGGAATCCAAAGCATCAGTGCATCGATCAGATAACAGCGTTCGAGTGGCACCTGGTCGATGTTGATCGTCTCACGATACATGTGCGCCCCAGTTTCGAGATAGGTGGCAGTCTGCACCGCCATACTTACCGTTTGCGAATAGACTGGATAGGCTAACCAGTCGGGCGGCGGGATCTCGGTAATACTCGGGGCAGGGTAGGGATCGGCATAGGACCACATGCCATTTTCAATCGAACCGCTGATGTCGATGACGCGCATTGGTTGCTCCTCTTAGCTTGGGATTGCTTGAACCTTCTTGTGATTGTACACTGTTCTGAAAACAGCGAGTTGCGAATTGTAAATTGTGAAACATGACCGGCACTGCAAAGTGCTGGTTATGTCGGCTTAGATTGAGTAGTTATAAGGAATTATACCATACGAAAGGGAATGGAATGCCTGCGATTTACGCTGAAACACTTGCGACCTTACCCAACAAGGAGGAACTCTTTGCTCGGATCGGCTGGCAGATCGATCACCTGATGGCGATCGACACCCGTGGCAAAGGCATTGTTCCTGCCCTCTATGCCGCAGCAGTAGAAACGGTACGAGCGCCCCTTGCCATGAGCGCAGCGCAACGGTTACGCGCCACTGTGGCGGCTGGTGACGTTGTCGGCATCATTACAGGCTTTCCCTCGCGCTCCTTCCTGGGGCGTGGCATCACGGAAACTGATGGGCCAGTCGGCGCGCTCTATTTAGCACGCGTGTTGGAAGAGGTGTTGAATGCAGTGCCCATCATTATTATTGATCCGGAACTACAACGCTATTGTGCGAAGCCTGCTGCCAATGCGGGTTTGCTCGTAACATCGGTTGATAAAGCTTTGCTCGCCAAACGGGGCAAAGTCAACGCGGCCACGCTGGCCTTTTGGGATTGCCCAGTCGAGGATCACGAAGCGCGCCAAATGGCAACGCGTTTTATGCAGGAGTTACAGCCCAAAGCGTTGATCGCAGTCGAAATGCCGGGTAAAGCCAGCGATGGTTTTGCGCATACTGCGAATGGACGGGCAATTGTTGACGAGCATCTGGGCAAAGCCGATTCTTTCTTTGATCTGGCGCACCAACAAGGCGTGCTACGCATCGGTTTGGGCGATGGCGGCAATGAGTTGGGCATGGGCAACCTGCGCCAGACGCTTGCCCACATTTCGCCCATCGGGGCAACGATTGCCGCCATCGGCGAGTCGGATGTGCCTGTGGTGGGAGCCAGCTCTAACTGGGCGGCCTATGCGATTGGCGTTTGTATCGAGGCGTTGCGGGGCAGTACAGCGATCAATCGCAGCATCGACCTGGCGGGGATCATTCGCCGCTGTGCCGAGGAAGGGGCGATCGATGGCTATAGCTCACGTCCGGAAGCCAAAGTAGATGGCACGCCGATCTCGATGAATCTTGCCCTGCTGGAAATGATGACCTGGGTGGTGGATGTGGCGTTACAAGAGGCTGGCAAAGAGTGGTTGAAGGCAGGATAGGAGTGAGCATGGCGGAGAAGAGCTTTTTTGAAGCGTTAGGGCTGCGGCGGGTGGTCAATGCGGCGGGCAAGCTGACGATGTTGGGCGCATCGACGCAATCGACTGGAGTGCGGGCGGCGATGGCCGAAGGCGCGCAGAATTTTGTCGACTTAGGAGAGTTGATGGCAGTGGCAGATCGCAAAATTGCCGAAGCAACCGGAGCCGAAGGTGGCTTTATTACCTCGTGTTCGGCTGCTGGCATCGCCATTGCCACTGCGGCAGCGATCACCCGTGGCGATCTGGCGCGCACGGAGGCGCTGCCTTTTATCACAACGCCGCCCAACGAAATCATCCTACAGGCTGGACACAAAATTCATTTTGGTGCTGCTTTGACACAAATGGTCCGCTTGGGGGGAGCGCAAATTGTTGAGATTGGCACGGTCAACCGGACGTTGCCGCATCAGTTAAGTCAGGCCATCTGCGAACGGAGCGCAGCCGTGCTCTTTGTCGTCTCCCACCATGCCTATCAGGGTGGTGCCATTTCTCTTAGCGAGGTTATACGTATTGCGCACAGCCGCAACGTACCGGTGATTGTCGATGCCGCTGCTGAGGTGGATCTGCATAAGTATATTGCCAGCGGTGCGGATCTGGTGATCTATAGCGGTCACAAAGCACTCAATTCACCCACGGCGGGGCTGATCGCTGGACGGCGTGATCTCATCGACGCCTGTCATCAACAAAACCAAGGCATTGGACGCAGCATGAAGATTGGCAAAGAGAACATCATCGGCACCCTGGCGGCACTCGCCGAGTATACAAACGCAGCAGCTTCCGATGAGACAAGCAACGATGCGACACGGACGGTGGCGCTCTTGAAAACGCTAGCCACCATCCCCGGCTTACATGCCGAAGCGGTTCCGGATGTCACCCGACCGAGCATTGTTCGCGTCCGTCTGCACATTGATAAGGCAACAGCAAAACTAGATGCCCGTACCTTAGTGACTCGTCTGGAAGCGCACTCCCCCAGCATTCGCACCCGCAACCATGCCCTCGAACAAGGCATAGTCGAAATCGACTTCCGTCCACTTGCGCCTGGCGAAGAACTGATTGTCGGCGAGGCGATCCAGTTTTATCTGGGATGAGAGGTTGAAAGAGTGAGAACTAGTCAACCTTTGGGAAACAACAGCGAATGAAGCAAGGAACGAAGTCGTTGTTGCGCATTTTTCGTTTCTTTCTCAATTCGTTGTTGTGGTATGCCTGAATAGATACAAAAAGTGGCAAAGTTGCAGAGTGGCAAAGTGGCATTCGCTTTGACATCGGCGTCATCGTTACTCATTAACCATTCACCATTAACCGTTAACCATTACCATGTTTCCTCTCGTTTTAGGGTTGGACTTAGGAACCACCAATGCCAAAGCAGCGGCCTATGATCTGCATGGCAACCTGGTGGGTGAACGCATGGTTGCCTATCCCACGCACTATCCCCATCCCGATGCAGCGGAGCAGACGATTGCCGATTGGGTGGCGGCGCTCAGTGCGGCTTGTCGTCAACTGATGGCACTGTTGGGAAAAGACAAAGACGCATTGATGGCGATTGGGCTTTCGGCGCATGGGCCGGGCGTGATTCTGATCGATGGCACAGGCAAGCCACTCTTGCCCACCAGCCCTATCTGGCAGGATCGACGTTCGTCGCCACAAGGGGAGGAACTTCTGAAGCTGCTCGGTGAAGGGTGGACAGGGTTGGGCATTGCACGCAACAGTTTTCCAGCCCAACTGAAGTGGACCATCGAGCACTTTCCCCAACAAGCCGAACAGGCAGCCTATGCGCTTGGCATTAAGGAGTACCTGGCCTATTGGTTGACCGGCGAGATTGCCACCGAACCTTCGCAAGTGGCGGGTGGGGAGCAATGGTCACCCAAGTTGATCGAAGCGAGCGGCTGGGATGTGAGGCGGTTGGCTCCCGTACGGTCGGCCAGTGCCTTTGTAGGCAAGGTGCGTTCACAAGTGGTGAGCGAATTAGGCCTGCCCGCTGCGCTCCCTGTGATCACGGGTCTGGCAGATGGGGCGGCAGCCACCCTTTCCATGGGCGCAATTGAAGCGAACAGTGCAGTCTTGACGCTGGCAACCAGTGGCGTGATCCGTTTTGTCTTGCCGGCGCCGGTTGAACCCTCGCTCCAACGCAGCCATGACCTTTTCTGCTGGCCCTATCTGGCTGGTCTATGGATCGTAGGAGGACACATCAAAGCCGCGGCCAGCGCACTGCACTGGTTGGCATCGTTGCAAACTTCAGCGCAGGACGAACAGGCATTGGCAAAGCTGATCGCCAACGCCCAGGAAAGCCCGGCGGGAAGTCGTGGCGTTGTCTTTCTACCCTATCTGTTAGGGCGAGGCTCCCCCCATGCTGACGAAACGGCGCAAGCTGCGTTTCTCGGCCTCTCCCTGGCTCATCAACCCTCGGATTTGACGCGAGCGGTGTTAGAAGGGGTGGCTTTTGCCTATCGGGATGTGCTCGATGACTTCCTCCAACTCAGCTACTCAGTGGCCGAGTTGCGCATCAGTGGGGGAGGTGCAAGGAGCGCATTTTGGCGACAGATCCTGGCAGATGTCCTCCAACGTCCACTGGTCTATTACAACGCCGATTCGACCTTGGGGGTGGCATTGTTGGCGACCCTTGCCATAGGCGTTCATGCCGATCTTTCCGTCGCCATTCAGGCGATGGTGCGCCCACAGGAAAGGGTCGATCCGGTCGAGCTACAGGTGGCTCAGTATGAGCCACACTTTCAACGATATCAAACATTCAGGGATCGGTTATATCCGATCTCCAAACCAAGGAGCTAGCCAATGGGGAATGAAGAGAATATCCTCTCGGTACGAGAAAAGAAGACAGGTCAAGTCAAAATCACGGCCATCAAGGCCCTGCAACTCAAAGAGGGACGCACGCTAATTCGCATTGATACCGATGCGGGCGTCAGCGGCTATGGCGAATGTCACGGTAGCGGGCCTTTTGCGCGTGAGGCGATTGCCATGCTTGAAGGGCCACGGCTGCCCCATCTCGGCCTGATCGGCAAAGACCCGCTGGCGATTGAAGTCCATTTTCACAACATGTTCTACGCCTACCCGCAGCGGGGGCGCGTTGTGCGCGTCTGGAGCGGCATCGACATTGCACTTTGGGATCTGGCCGGCAAGCTGCTCGGTCAGCCTGTCTCCAAATTGCTCGGCGGCAACTTCCGCGATGAGGTCAAACTTTACTCGCACTGCCCCAACGATGGCGGTGACTTTCTGAGCAAGGCCGAATGGCGCGATCGGGCGCAGAAGCTCAAGGACGATCCCCACGGTTTCAAAGCCTTCAAGGTAGACATCCACTCAGTACTGCGTATCCCCATGCAACAGTTTCACCCCAGCATCGGCCCCGAGGAAGCAAGACTGATTCACCGTGCCTACATCCTGGCCCGCGAAGCGCTCGGCGACGAGATCGACATCATCGTCCATTGTCACAACGAGTTGGATGTGCCCAGCGCCATCCGTGTGGCCGAAGCGGTGGAAGGGATTCAGCCGCTCTTCTACGAAGACCCGCTCGCCCCCGACTTTTCCGAGTCATGGATGGCCCTGCGCCGCACCACTCGCCTGCCGATCCTGACCGGCGAAAACATCGAACTGCCCGAGAACGCGCTGCCCTTCCTGCAAAACCAGGCAGTCGATCAGCTCCAGCCCGATCTGATCAACTCAGGCGGCATCAGTGGTGTCAAGCGCATCGCCGACCTGGCTGCGCTCTATCGCATCCCGATCTCGCTGCACAATGTCAGCGGCCTGATCCTCAACATGGCCTCGCAGCAATTTTCGGCTGCCATCTTCAACTGTCCGCTGATGGAATGCACCATGCGCGCCGATCAATCACAATGGGCGACCCCCAACCCGATCGTGATCAAAGAGGGCAGGATGAAAATCTCCACCGCACCAGGGCTGGGCGTGGCGTTGGATCAAGAATATCTAAAGGCAAACCGGGCAGATGGGGAGCCATGGTGGGAGGATAATGGTTAATATTGTAATGGTGAATGGTTAATTTTTAATGATGCAAAGGACTTTATGAACAACAAACCAATCAAAGTCGGCGTCATCGGCGTCGGGCGGGGACAGAGTTTTGCACGGGCAGCAGCGGTCGCCGGGATGGAGTTGGTGGCGATCTGTGACCAGTGGCAGGAAAAGCTGGCAGAGGTCGGCAAACAATTTGGCGTTGCCACCTATACCGATTACGACCGGTTTCTCGAACACGAGATGGACGCAGTGATCCTGGCCAACTATTTTCATCAGCACGCGCCCTTTGCGATCAAGGCGCTGCGGACGGGCAAACATGTGATGAGCGAGACCGCCGCCAACAAGACCCTGGCCGAGGGGGTGGCGCTCTGCCGAGCGGTGGAGGAGACAGGCAAAATCTACATGTTTGCCGAAAATTACCCCTTCACTGCCTTTAATCAGGAGATGGCACGCCTCTACCGCACAGGCGAGATCGGTCGCGTGCTTTATGCGGAGGGGGAGTATAACCACCCGATGGCCCCCGAGGAGATGATGCGCATTTCGCCTGGGCTCAACCACTGGCGCAATCAGATTCCCTCCACCTACTATTGTACCCACGCTCTCGCCCCGTTGATGTGCATCACCGACACCATGCCGGTGACCGTCAACGCCCTGACCGTGGCCTCGCCCGAAGTGACCGAGAAGATTCCGCATGTCGGCGATTCCACCTCGGTGATCCTCTGCCGCATGGACAACGGTGCCGTCTTTCGCATCTTTGGCCTCTTCACCCCCGGTCACAGCAACTGGTACCGGGTGCACGGCACGAAAGGCGCAATGGAGATCACGCGTGGCCCCGGCTACTATGGACCGGGGCAGGTGCGCGTCTGGCACGAAGAGTGGGAGTGTCCCCCCGGCGTGCCGAGCGACCGCAGCTACGTTCCCGACTTTCCTGAACATGGTGACCTGGCACGCAAAGCGGGTCACGGCGGCGGCGACTTCTGGACCAACTTCCACTTTGCCAACGCCATCCGCTCCGGCCAACAGCCCTACCTCAACGTCTACCGCGGCGTGGCCATGAGCAGCGTCGGCATCCTCGCCTGGAAGAGCGCCCTCGACGAAGGCCGCCCCTACGCCGTGCCCGACTTCGCCAACGAGGCATCCCGCAGGGCAGTCGAAAATGATGTCTGGTCGCCCTGGCCGGAAGATGCCAGCGAAGGACAGCCGCCGCCCTCGATCCGGGGGTGGGTGCAGCCGAGTGCGGAGAGTGTGGAATATGGAAAAACGATTTGGAGAAAGCATGGGTGGAAGGGGGAGTGAGGCAGTAGGACAGTGAGACAGTAACTGTGGCTCTCAGCGGCAGGGTCTCTTTTAACCTAAACACAGTATAGAAGCTTGAAAATTCGGAGTGGCACTCCGAATTTTCAAGCTCATTCGATGATTAGTGGGTGCCCACTCTTTTAGTGAGCAAATCCGTTGCGTTTATTTCGTTTGTGTAGTAGAATGCATTCTAGTAGAGGAATGGAAGACACTATTTTACGGGAATGATTATGGGTTACACTCAAGAACTGACACCAATTGCGCCGAGTGAAAGCGAGGCATTGCTGGCTCAGGAAACCAGCCAGCGCCTGGCAACCTTGCTTGGTGAAAAAAACGCAATCAAGATGCAGATTTTGGAAGGAAGTGAACCCAACGAGGTTGTGAGCATTCCGAGTTCGGCAATGCGCTTGTTGGTACAAATCCTGTCCGAAATGGCACAAGGCAATGCTGTGGTGCTGACGCCCATCCATGCTGAGCTAAGTACGCAACAGGCCGCCGACCTTCTTAATGTTTCGCGTCCTTATGTTGTCGAACTGTTAGAGAATGATGTCATCCCACATCGCAAAGTCGGTACCCATCGACGTGTGCTGCTAGAAGATATTCTGCGTTACAAAAATGAGATTAAAGCCAAGCGCCGGGAAGTGCTGCATGAGCTAACTGCACAGGCGCAAGAGTTGAACCTGGGATATTGAGTGATGCTCCCCCTTGACAGCTTTGTTCAGACAATGCAAGAAGAAGAGATTTGACAGAACATTTGTGTCATGTACAATTTATTTTATGTTACCCAAGACTCAACTCTTCCACGGTGATTGCAGGGAAATACTACCTACTCTTGCCAATAATACGATTGATCTAATATTTACATCTCCCCCTTATGCGGATCAGCGAAAATCTACCTATGGGGGTATCCATCCAAACCAGTATGTTGATTGGTTTCTGCCAATTTCAGCAGAATTGTTGCGCGTATTGAAGCCAACCGGTACATTTATTCTCAACATTAAAGAGAAAGTTGTTGATAGCGAACGAAGCACATACGTCATGGAATTGATTCTTGCCATGCGCAAGCAAGGATGGCTTTGGACAGAAGAATTTATTTGGCACAAAAAGAATAGCTACCCAGGGAAATGGCCAAATCGCTTTCGAGACTCATGGGAAAGACTTTTGCAATTTAACAAAGACAAAAAATTTCACATGTATCAAGAAGAAGTGATGGTGCCAATGGGCGATTGGGCGAAGTCTCGTTTGAAAAATTTGAGTGAAACTGACAAGCGCCGAGATAACTCCAAAGTTGGTAGTGGCTTTGGAAAAAATATCTCAAATTGGCTAGATCGAGACAAAGCATATCCTACCAATGTATTGCATCTTGCTACCGAATGTGGCAACAAGAAGCACAGCGCCGCATTTCCAGAAGAATTGCCTGAATGGTTTATCAAACTATTTACAAAGGAAGGGGACACAGTATTAGACCCATTTATGGGATCAGGAACCACCAATACCGTTGCTCAACGAATGGGACGTAACTCAATCGGAATCGAGATCGTGTCTGATTATCATGTGCTGGTTGTCGAACAAGTAGAAGAAGTTCAATTGCGTCTTTTAGAGAAAAAAGCACCCTATGAAGCAACTAACACTAATGGACGTATCGAAGTACGTTGAAGAAAACATTGGTACGTTTCATGAAAAGCGAATTGCAGGCCTGAATCGCCTAAAGTTAAAGACTGTTTTACAGAAGAAGAATCCTTATCTTTTTAAGGCTAAACATCTCCTAACGGCTGAACAAATTATCAGAGGAATATCCGATGCGTTTATTTCATCAAACGAAGAAACAATTTTTGGAGATTGGCTGGAGGGACTAGCGATCTTTGTAAACAGCAAGGTTTATGACGGGAGAAAATCTGGGATTAGCGGCATCGATCTCGAATTCGACAAAGACGGAACGCGCTACATTGTCACCATTAAGTCTGGCCCCAATTGGGGCAATAGCAGTCAGATCAAAAGAATGCGCGACGAATTCAAGATAGCAGCCCGAACCTTACGCACCAGCAATTCACGTCTGCAGATTGTTGCAGTCAATGGTTGTTGCTACGGCAAAGATCACTATCCTGATAAGGGCGATTACTTCAAGTATTGTGGTCAGCGCTTTTGGGAATTCATTTCAGGCAATCCTCAGCTTTATACCGAAATCATTGAACCCCTCGGGCATCGTGCAAAAGACAAAAATGACGAGTTCATGCACTCCTACGCCCAAATGATCAACAAATTCACCAGAGAATTCACAATCGACTTTTGTAGCGAATCAGGCGAAATTGATTGGGCAAAGCTGGTACGATTCAACTCTGGTGACACGTCAAGTTGATGATATTGTGGTTTGTTACTGATACATTATCATCATTCCACTCTATGCCCCAAAAGGCAATCTGCCATGACCGAACCCGAACTGCTACAACTGATTGAACAGGCAAAACGTGAAGGCTGGACAGATCTCAACCTCGGCTTAGAGGGGCTAACTATCTTGCCCAACGAGATTGCGCAACTTACCAACCTCCGGTCGCTTGACCTCGGCGCAAACGCTCTAACTACCTTGCCAGATTGGATGGCACAGCTCACCAATCTTCACTCGATCAACCTTAGTGCAAACAATCTGACTGCCTTGCCCAATTGGATGGCACAGCTCACCAATCTTCACTCGCTCGTCCTGAGTGAAAATGAACTGCATTTCCTACCCAACTGGATGGCACAGATCACCAATCTCAGATCGCTTTACCTCCGCGGCAACAATCTGACTGCCTTGCCCGACTGGCTGGCGCAGCTCACCAATCTCCAGTCGCTCGACCTCCGTTCCAACAATCTGACCGTATTGCCCGAGTGGCTGGCAGATCCACAGAATCTTCCCCAACTTAGCACGTTACAGATCGCTAAAAACCCATTGACCGAGCCACCGGCTGAAGTGCTGGGTAAAACCTTGACAGATGAATACGCCAATGCCGACATTGAAGCAATTCGCAGCTATTTTCGGCAACTGCAAGAGGCAAACGTCGTCTATTTTTATGAAGCCAAACTGTTGATCATTGGCGAAGGGGGAGCAGGCAAGACTTCACTGGCCAATAAGCTACTCAACCCAGCCTGCCAATTATCAAAAGCAGAGAAAAGTACCGAAGGGATCGATATCCTCACCTGGGAATTTGTCCTACCAGAAGAAATGGCAGATGACAACTATCAGGTCAATATCTGGGATTTTGGCGGGCAGGCAATCTATTTTGCTACGCATCAGTTTTTTCTGACCAAACGTTCGGTCTATCTACTGGTGGCAGATACACGGCGCCAACATACCGACTTCTATAACTGGTTGCGTATGCAGGAAACCTTCGGCGGCGACAGCGCAGTATTACTAGTCAAGAATCGTAACCGACAGCTTGGCAATAGCTTTACAATTGAAAATCTACCCCAACTCCGCGAACGCTTCCCTAATCTCAAGGAGATCATTGAACTGGACCTCAACGAGGTACCCGCTAATCCGGGTTGGACCGATCTGCTTCATCATCTCAAGGATTATCTGTTACGGTTGGATCACATCGGTCAGCCCCGCCCGGCAACCTGGGTAGCAGTGCGCCATGCCATCGATTTGGAGCATCGTGATGTCATCACTTGGAACGACTTTGTTGTTCTATGTTGGGAAAAAGGGATGAAGCGTGAGGCGGACATTCAGCTACTAGGCGAATACTTGCACAACCTGGGTGATATCCTCTACTTCCACGAAGATGCCGTGCTCTGCGACTATGTCATCCTCAAGCCAACCTGGGGCTTGGATGCGGTCTATAAAGTGCTGGACAATCCACAGATCATCGAGCAGTTGGGGCAGTTCAATCGCAAAGATCTGCGCCAACTCTGGAGCGATGCAAAATATCAAGGCTACCAGACACAACTGCTGCGGCTGATGGAAAATTTCCAGCTTTGTTATCCGCTGGCCGAGGTCAAGGATACCTACATTGCGCCACAACTGCTTACCGAAGAGCCACCCAACTATGCGTGGGATAGCAACGAAAATCTGCAACTGCGTTATGTCTATCCAATCTTCATGCCGCGTGGCATCTTGAGCCGGGCGATTGTCAAACTTCATCAACGCATCGAAGCGCAACGGTTGGTTTGGCGCTCGGGCGTGATCCTCAACGATGGTTACGCCCGGGCCGAAGTACTTGAACTGCGAGGCGATCAGCAAATTCGCATCCGGATCAGTGGGCGCAATAAGCGTGATCTGTTGATGGAGATTGTGCGGGCGTTGGATGATTTGCATCTCGGCTTTCCTAAGTTGCAATTCGAGCGGCGTATTCCCTGCAACTGTGAAAGCTGTCAACAACGAAGCGAACCACATTTTTATGCGTGGGAAAAGTTACTGGAACGGCTGTCACATCGCAAAGAGACGATTGAATGTCAGCTCCCGCCCTATCACGAAGTGGCAATTCGGGAGATGTTGGACGAATTTGGCGATTTGAGAGGGAATATAAGAAAACGTGGAGAGATTTGGGACCGAATCGACGAACTACAAGCGCGCTCCATCGTGATCAACGAGATTAATACAGGTGGTGGTCACTATGTCGGCGGCGACGTTGATGCCGGTGGTGATTTCGTGGGGCGCGACAAAAGCTAGCAGGGTAACAGAGCCCCGCACGTCAGTAAGGGGAAACCGTACGCTAACGCTAACAGCTCTGAAACTGCTCCCCACAAGCTTCCTCGCTCGAAACTACACGCGCTCGGAATGACAGTGCCCCTTTACCGATCAGAGTGGCACGCAAATGACACGGAAATGACCAGGATCAATGCGGAACTAAATCATCAAAATGCCCGCATCGATCCCTTTTATCTGTGTCATCTGCGTCCAATCTCTTCTGCGATCAACCATACGCCCCATGTGGCAAGAAGCCCAGCAACCGCTTTAGCCGCGGATTGGTATCCTTGTAGACGTGCTCCGGCATCTGGTAGTTCATGAAGGGATAGTACTTATGCCCAATGATGCGGCGGGCATAGGTGACCTGCGTGATGTAGCGGGTGCGCTCACTTTTGTTGGGGCCGCCACGGTGCCAAACTTGATTGTTAAAAAGTACCACCGAACCCGCCCCGCCACAGTTGTAGTGAATCTGGCTTTCCCACTTTGTCCCTTCCATCACTGGCGGGCAAGGGGCACCAAAGAGATGCGAACCAGGGATCACCTCAGTGCCGCCATGTTTAGGTTCGGTGACATCGGTGAGGTAGTAGTTGGCGGTGAAGAAGAGCACGGGCAGCCGCACATTCTTAGGCGGCTCGCCGTCGGTGACCAGGTAGTGGGGTGCGTCATCCTGATGCCAGGTGTCGATGCCGTAGCCAGTCGGCGTCTTGAAGGAGTTGTTGTGGATGACGTGGCAGTTGGGCGAAATCAATGCCTCGGCAAAGGAGACGATCGGCTCCATGTCAAAGAGGCGCAGATTGGCTTCGCTGCTTTCAAAGAGGCGATGGGCCAGAATCAATTTGCTATTGCTGGCATTGAGTCCATTTGGGTTATGTTCCAGTGCCCAATCCAGATCAGCGCGCAACTGGGCACACCAATCGGGTGGCAACACATTCTGCAAAAAGAGAAAGCCCTGCTGATGAAAGGTCTCGACCCAAGATTGGATCTGTTCATCACTCGCTTTTTGACCGGCGAGATAGGTAGTTGTGCTTGACATTTGGCTCAGTTCCTTTGCGTGAGATTGGAGATTGAGAGATTGAGAGATTGGGGTACATCATCTCGGCTTGGCATTCTGGTGATACGAGCGATCTCGCTCTACCGTATGCAGCGGCAGGTTGCGCCAGTAGTATTGCAGTTCTGGGTGGCTCCAGCCTTCGTAGATTTGATCCCAGCTTAAGCGTCGATAGTGCGGGTCGAGTCCATCTTCGACGATGGTGCCGGAGAGGCCCTGGTAGCGGTAATCGACCGAGATGCGCAACTGGTTGGTGGTGCGATTGGGTAAGCCTTTGTGGACAGTGTGGCTGTGAAAACAGAGCACATCGCCGGCCTGGTAATCGATGGTGTACCATGGTAGGTCGATGGCATCGGTATCCACGCCCAATCCGCCCGCACCGCTGGCTTTGTGGACAGGCAGAATGTCAAAGGTATGGGAGCGAGCCAGCACCGCTACCCCGCCCAACTCCTGGGGACAGTCGCAGAGCGGAATCCAGGTAGTGTAGACATCGGGTGTGCCCTGGATGTGGACATAATCCTGATGCGGCGGCGTGGTGAAATGTTCAGTCTGCGGAAAGACGATGCGACTGATGTTGCGCGGATGAGCAAAGGGCGTCTCCTGCACCAGCTCACCGATCAACTGGAGCAGTTCGGGACGATGGGCCAGGGCATGGAAAACCTCCAAGCGCTGCACCGGATCGTAGACCGCCCAGAAATCGGGCGACCCTTCGAGTCGGGCTTCGCCTTTGGCATGACCCTCCGCATCAGCCCAATCGTGCTCCTGGCAGATCTTGAGGATGGCCGCATAGACCTCGCCGACCGCAGCCGCAGGCAGCAGCCCGCGAAAGAAGAGGTACCCTTCCTGCTGCATCCGAGCGCGCAAGGCGTCGGGCTGGTCGAGAAGGTCGTTGGAGATCTGGAAAGGGGATAGGGTTTCGTTCATAAGCGATTCTCCAGTATGCGCTGTAACTCGGCGCATAGAAATGGTTGGTAGATCGTTGACAAGTGCTAGTTCATTTTCTATACTAAACTATGAGTGTATTCAAAGTTAGGAGCTATTACATATGACCGCAGTGCTAAAGTTAATAAGCCACGCTGATTATCTAGCCTGGGAAGAAACCGCCCCGTCCAAAAGCGAGTATTATCGCGGCCAGATCTATGCAATGGCGGGTGGGTCGATCAATCATAATCGGATTGCAGGTAATATTTATCATGCGCTCCGTGGCAGTTTGCCGAGACGCTGCGAAGCCTTTACCAGCGACATGAAAGTACGTATTGATGCGCATGATCTCGACACCTATCCCGACGGAATGGTCATTTGCGGGAAACCGCAATTCTTCGAGAACCGCAAAGATATGATTACTAATCCCAAAGTAATCTTTGAAGTTCTCTCTGATTCCACACAAGGCTATGATCGGGGAAAGAAATTTGAATTCTATCGCGCCTTGTCTAGTTTTGAAGACTACGTGCTGCTCGACCAAGCTCGAGTTCATATCGAGTATTATCACAAACTGGCCAACGGTCGTTGGGAGTTAACCATTTTGAACCAGTTGGACCAGAGTTTACACCTACATGCGCTTCAAGTGGATCTTCCGGTAGAAGCGCTGTATGACTATGTGGATTGGTCATAGGCGAACTATTGAGACCGTTTTAGAGACGCGGATATTAGAAAGCGCGGATCCCTTACTCGTCTCGTCTCGATCCGCGTTTCCTGATATCCGCGTCTCTAGAGTTTGGTTGTAACGTCTAATAACCTCCACTCGTTGTTCCCAACTCTTACCCCAATCGATAGAATTTCTCCGCGTTATCATGAAAAAGCTTGCGTAATTCAACCTCTGAACAACCTTGCACTGCCCATTCTAATGTCTCGACCCAATGTGGATATTCGGTGGCTTGGTAGGCAACCGGCCAATCGCCGCCGTAAATCACACGGTCGAAGCCAAAAACGTCGATCACATGGTCGATGTAGGGTTTGAGATCTTCTTTGGTCCACGCTTTGTGATCGGCCTCGGTCACCAGTCCGGAGACTTTACACCAGACATTGGGGAACTGCGCCAGCGTCTTGATCTCACTCTTCCAGGGTTCGAAAATCTGCTGGCGAATGTCGGGCTTGCCGATGTGGTCAAGGATGAATTGCACATTCGGGCATTGTGCCACCAATTTGATCGTGTTCGCCATTTGGATGTGCGAGATGCAGATGTCAAAGCTTAGCCCATAGTCGGCCAACGCCTGCACGCCTTTGACAAAGTCGGGGCGCAGACAGAAGTCGATCTGGGGTTCAAACTGGATGATGCGGCGAATGCCCTTGACCAGCGGATTGGCGGCTAACAATCCTTCCAGATCGGCACGGGCGGCGTCCCCCTTTTCCAGCGGTGCCCAGGGAACCATGCCCGCAATCCGTGGATCTTGCTGTGCCAAGGAGGTGACCCAGGCGGCCTCTTCGCGGAACTGTGCAAAGTCCACTTCACACTGCAAAAAGACCATCTTTTCGACCTGCACCGGACCACAGGCGCTACGATAATCATCCAGCAGGTAAGGCTTGTTGAGCAGAGCGTTGCCATCCAGCCAGGGATAGCGCAAGTTGCCGGGATCCCAGAGGTGGAGATGGGTATCGATAATTGGGAATAAGGGCATAAGATTTTCTCCTTTCAAAAACTATGCATCAAAGACTACGAGTGCCCGCGCCACGTTACCCTGTTCCAGTGCGGCAAAGCCATCATTGATCCGCTCCAGTGGCAAACGCATGGTCATCATCTCATCAAGCAGCAATTTGCCTTCCATGTAAAGGTTGGCCAGCGTAGGGAATTCGATACGCGGCCGACTCATGCCATAAGAGGTGCGCACGATTTCGCGTTCGCCCATCAGCAAGTGGAAGGGCAACGTGATCTCTTGTCCAAAGGGTGTTTTGCCTAGAATCACCACTCGTGCGCCGGGGCGTGAAGCTTCCAGGGTTTGACGCAAGGTGATGTTGTGTCCGGCAGCTTCGATGGCGGTATCTGCCCCACGGCCTTGAGTCAGCTTGCGCACAATCGCCACTGGATCATCCTGGCTTGAGTTGACGACATGGGTAGCGCCAAATTGCTGCGCCCATTGCAACTTCAGTGGGTTGATATCGACACCGACGATAATCGACGCCCCCGATAGACGGGCCCCCTGAATGGCGCTGATACCAACCGCGCCGCAGCCGATGACGACCACACTGGATCCAGGCTTGATATGGGCGGCATGAACTGCTCCACCATAGCCGGTCATCACCGCGCAGCCGAGCAGCGCCGCCCGATCCAGGGGAAAATCTTTGCGTACCGGCACAGCCGCCTGTTCGGGCACGATGTTATATTCGGCATGGGAAGAGACCAGGCTGTAATAGTACACCGGGCTCCCGTTGCGCCACATACGGGTTGTGCCATCAAAGAGCACACCGGCAGCATTCGCCTGACGCGCTTCTTCACAGAGGATCGGCTGCCCCTGATCGCAGTAGAAGCAATGACCACAGTTGGGGCTCCACGAGCAGACGACATGATCGCCCACTTTGACCCGCGTCACGCCTGCGCCTATCGCATCCACCACCCCAGCCCCTTCATGACCAATCACGGCGGGCAGGTTGATTGGCTGAAAGCCATGCATCGTTTCCCAGTCGGTGTGGCAAAGACCACTGGCGGCAATCTTGACACGAACTTCGCCGGGGCCGGGATCACCGATCTCGATCTCTTCAATGTCTAACTTGCCAGGGGTGTGATTCAGAACTGCGGCTCGCATTTTCATAAGATTCTCGCTAATTTGTACACGGGTTATCAGGATTTTCACGGATAACTCAAAAGAAATCCGTGGGTATCCCCAAAATCCGTGTACAAAAATCAAATGGTCAGCCTACTAATTAACCGTGATAGGTGCCGCCTAGCAGATTATCCTGGGCATGGACGCCACGATAGAGCGTGCGCCGTTTGGCAGGCATGGTGGCGAGCAATTCGGCAGGCGGATTCCAGTTGTGCCATTTGCTGTTGACTGTATTGTAGCAGCTAAAGATCGCCACTCGATCATTGGTTGTATTGGTCCAGGTGGTGGCACTGTGGGTCAGCGCTTCGGTAAAGAAGAGCAACGAGCCAGCCGGGCATTCATAGGTCTCCCAGATCGGCGAGGCTGGATCGTGGATCGAAGCGGGGGCCGCATATACCCCTTTGTGTGTGCCGCTGACAAAGAGTGTGCCCCCCTTGCCCTTTTCTACCGGATTCAGTTCCCAGACCACCCGAGTCAAACCGGCGTTGGCTTTGCCCGGAATGCAGTGATAGGTGTGGGAATCCCCTGGAAAGCGCAACATGCCGCTGCCATTATGTGGTCCAAACTTGCCCTCGCCCACGGTGCGGTAAAAGAGATGACACGACTCTTGGCGAAAGCCATAACAGTCCTGGTTGGCAAGCCCAGGATAGGCGACAAACTCGTTCATAAAGCCAACCACCAGTGGATGATCCGCCAGTCGTTGCAACGGTCCGCCGAGGGTATTGCGCTGGTATTCAGGCAGTGCTTCTGGCTCAAATTTGAGACGCAGACAGTAGTCGCGCATCTCGGCAGTCTCCTCCTGGCTCAACACGCCAGGAATTAGCAGCCAGCCGCGCAGATCGAAGAGGTATTTCTGCTCTTGAGTCAATTCGATGACGGGGTGTCCGTCGGCATTGGTGGCGGTCAGGTTGATCTTGTCGAGATCAACCGCAGCTCCCATATTTTTGTCCATGATATAGGGGCGGGTAGTGGTTCGTTCTTGGGTTGGCATGGTGGATTCTCTTTCAGAATGGTGCAGCATTCAGATAATGTATTGAGATTGGGTGTGTAAGAGATTAGAGATTGGGGGATTGAGAGATTAGGAGATTATGCGTGGAATCTCCTAATCTCTCAATCTTTATCCTTTCTCAATCGCCTTCCAGCCACGACCCGGAGAATAGACCTTGGCCGAATTGAAGCGTTCACGCAGTTGGTTGAACGATTCAGGCGTACGGATTTCCCGTTCGGGGTGCTCCGTGTCGCGGATGACGAAGTCGGCTTCGGGTGGATAACAGGCCATGGTCACCGGCTCGCGCTCGGCTGTAACCTCTTCGGGCAGTTCGCCTACATTGTTGGGTGCCGCCGGTCCCTGATAGCGCAGATCGACACTCCAGCGCACCTCGTTGGTCTTGTTTTCAAAGGAAGCGTGCGGGGTGAGGTTGGTCATCAAGAGCGCGCTACCAGCTTTCATCGGGATCGGAATCGGTTCCTTGGCGGGCAAATCATTGGCCGTGATCTCCAGATAGCCGCCATGACCGCCGCGATGATGGGTGATAATGCCGTTTTGATGCGCTTGAGGCAGCACCCAGAGACAGCCATTTTCGAGTGTGGCATCGGTCAAGGGAATCCAGCAGGTGACGATCAGATGGCTGTCACAATGGGCGAGAAAATAGCCTGAATCCTGATGCCACGGCACTTCGCCGCGCACCCAACCTGGCATCTTAGGGCGGATACGATAAACCGACGAACCGACGATATCAGTGCCAATCAGCGATTCGATACACCCCAAGAGCGGGGAATGGCGCAACATGCCCAACATCGCTGGCCCACTGTAGCCACCGCCACCTTTACCCCAAATATGATGGACGATCGCCTCGGCTGCGGCTTTGTCTACAGCTTGAATATCCGCCAACCGCGTTTCAAAGGGCGAATTGGCGCAAGGGTCGGACAATTTTCCTTCTTCGACCAATTGCTGCGCTTTGAGCGCGACCATTTCGTTGATGGCTTCTTTGATCGGTAACAGATCATCGGCGCTGTAGACATTCTCTTTCACGACATAGCCAAGTTCATGAAATTGCTTGATCTCTTCCTGCGTCAGGTGCATTGTGAGCCTCCGTTGTCTTGGTTCAATGCCAGAAGGTCAATTCCGCTGGTGAAATCATTGCCCGATTAAAATCGGCTGCTGACATCGAGAAGTGCCTTCAGGCACTAAGATATTCCTTAGTCGCCGGTACCCACTGGGTGCGACTTCTCGGTGTCAGCAGAGGAATTGATTCCCTTTTTGAATTCGCCAGCAGTATCATGCTGTCACACTTACCACTTCACCACTCCACTCTCCTGTGGCACGCCGTGCAACCAATCCCAGACGCTGCGCCAGAGGACGCGATGTTTGTAGGCAGGCGATTGGTCGTCAATGGGCAGCGAAAAGGGATTGGGATTAAAGACGAAATCAGGCGAAGCATTCCAACTAGGAGCCGTGGGTTGGGAAACGCGGTCAAAGAGAAACTTGAGCATTCGCCGCGATTTATTACTCCGGTTAGGCATCCAGGCGTGCCAAATGTCGTAATGGACAATCGCCACGGTGCCCGCCTTGACGGTGAGCGGAATCTGCGATTTGAAGTTCATATAACTCGCCATGTAGGTCGAAGGCGTGTTGTGATATTGGGTGCCGGGCAGCACAATCGTTGGCCCCATCTCTTCGACCACATCCTGCGGATAATACATGGCCAGCACTCGCTCGATGCGATGATGACGCAGGTTCACACTATCCTGATGCCAATGGCCACCGGGATGTCCTGGCGTAGTGTAGTGGCAATGGCGGTGACCGTTCATCGCATAATCGGCACCCAAAACGCTTGCTAATGCCCCGCACACCGCTGGATCGGCGTAGATTTGCTGGAGCGCGGGTACTTTGTCGAGAATGGCATCGCCAGGATTTCCGCTCTGGGCAAAGACGGCGTCGATCGCGTGGCAGATCGTCTCGTGCAACTCGTCGGGCAAGTCGGTCTGGACGATATGATAGCCATCGATGACGAATTTGAGCATGGCCGCATCGCTCAGTAAATATTGGCGTTCCAGGGGTGCGGGTGCGCCGTTATGCCCATTCGTGTTGTGACCATTGGTTTGTACCTGGCTTTCGCTTGTGGCACTCATCATCATCTCATTCATGAGCCATCACCTCCATCTTCTGCAAGATAAATTCAAAGCCGACATAATCCAGTTCACGATCATCGTAGGGCGAGAGCAGATTGGGGAAGTGAATCACCTGCCAGCCATCGACCAGCGCATCGTGGACAGTTTGATAGGGCCAGTCGGAGATCGTGCGCAAACGATCCTTGTGTCCAGGCAACGGCTCGTGTTGCGCCATGCCAATCACCGCGGCGTAGATCGAGGGCGCTTTGGTGTGCAAATAGAGCAGTCTCTGACGAGGTTGCGCCGACTGGACCAGTTGGCGTAGTTGTTGTAAATCCGCCCTGGTGACCCCGCCGTTGCTCATTTTGGCTTCGGCATCAGTCAACCAGGTTTCAAGCACTTGTTGCAAGGGTTGCATTGTGTCTCCTCTCGT
Source organism: Caldilineaceae bacterium (assembly GCA_046328715.1). GTDB lineage: Bacteria > Chloroflexota > Anaerolineae > Caldilineales > Caldilineaceae > JAXLWB01. The sequence continues at coordinate 39,947 of JAXLWB010000019.1, forward strand.
ACATTGCGAACCCCACCCTAACCCTCCCCTACTGTGGGGAGGGGACTGTCACGAGGCGGATTAGGTTTATTCGTTTGTCCATAAAACTTAATCCTTTCCTACACTATTCCCTCCCTTGTTTGGGGAGGGCTAGGGTGGGGTCCGCTTTTACCCCTTAAAAAACGGCTCGAACCACGTTTCCGGGATTTCCAAGCCAAAACCAGGAGCGTCGCTCGGTGTCAACCAGCCATCCTGCGGCGTGGCTTGACCAGGAAGTCGCCACTCTTCGGCCAGCGGAACACCCGGTGCCGTGCCGACAAAACATTCGAGCCAGGGTACGGCAGGCGTGGCAATGCTAAAGTGCTGACCATAGGCGCTGTTGCCGCCGCCGTGCATGATCACGCTGACGCCGCCCGCATCGGCAGCCGCCGCAATCTTTTGACAGGTGGAGACGCCACCGCACCATTGAAGATCCGGTTGCAGAATGTCGGCCACTTTGTGCTGGATCGCCCACAGAAAGGGGACATGGGTGTACCAATGTTCGCCCGTTGCCAACCCTTGCCAGGGCAGCCGTTGGCGCAGTTGCAAATGGGCATCCATATCTTCCGAAATCAGACACTCCTCCAGCCACTTGAGCCGATAGGGACGCAGCACCTCGGCCAGCCGCACGGTATACTCAACGTCGAAAGCCATCCAGCAGTCGAGCATCAGTTCGCAGGCATCGCCGATCTGCTCCCGGGTGCGGGCGATCAGCTCCTCATTTTTGCGGATGCCCTCCCAGCCATCGGCGGGGCCATAAGGACAAGCCAGCTTGAAGCCACGGAAGCCGAGTTCCTGATACCAATCGACGTCGTTGCCGGTGGCATAACAAAAGATGCGCTCCTTCTGTTTGCCGCCTAGCAGTTGATAGACCGGTTTGTCGAGCAACTTGCCGCGCAGATCCCAGAGTGCGAGGTCCACGGCGCTGATGGCGTAAGAGGCCAGCCCGGTCGAGCCGTAGGGTTTGGTCAAGCGGAACATCATGTCGGCCAGCTTTTCGCCAGCAAAACAATCTTCGCCCACCAGTTGCGGGGCCAGGTGATCCTCGATCACGGCGGCGACCGGGCGACCATGCGAGGTCATGCCATAGCCGGTCGTGCCATCTTCGGCGGTGACACGACACCAGACGCCCTCCCATTTAGGCAGCCACAGGTCACGATGCCGTTTTACCTTGGGATAGCGCGACATCGGATTGGCCACCTCACTCTCCACCCACCACGAAGAACGGCGGGCGGGCGTTTTGCTCTGATGAGGCGGCGCTTTGAGACGGAACGTGCGAATTTCAGTGATTTTCATAAGTAGATCAGCTTTCTATAGTGTTGATCGGTACGCGGATGACGCTGAAAAGTGCGGATAAAAGCGGATCAAAACCCCAAAAATCCACATTTATCCGTATCATCCGTGTCATCCGCGTACCGGATATTCCTTATATCGGTTCGAAGAAGGTCAAATCGGCTCCGAAGTTGTCCATCGCCACCACTTCGTCGCCGCGCAGACGGGTGCGAATCTGGCGGGTACGATGCTGGAGCGTGATCGTCTGCTCCTTGAGCGGGCAGGGGATCGTCAGCCAGCGGTTGATTGGGGGGTGCAAGATACACAGATAGCTGTTGCTAAACTGCCACGAGCTGCTGAGCGCCGAGAGATCGAGATCGCTCATTTGCAGCCAGGGCGGGATACGCACAAAGAGCGGCGCCGGACGTTTGACCCGAATGCGTAGTGCCGGATGGGTGTAGGGTGATTCAACCTGGATGGCGTCGGTCTCGTGGTCAAAAAGTAGGTTGACCCAATGGCCAGCCTGGTCAAAACGGGTCACTTCGCGATAGACTTCGCAAAGCGAGGCCACCGCCCCGCCGACAATGTCCATGTTGAAGCTGATATAGGTCGAGTCGCGCGGTTCGTGACCATAGGGGGCAGGGAAACCGAAGGCACCCAGATGGCGGCGTGCCATCTCGCGTTTGCCATCTTCGTGGTTGGGATTAGACGGCTCATTGATGAAGGAGTTGTCGCGCAACTGAGCCGGGAGCAGATGGCTGCGCACAATGCGCTCGGCATCGGCATAGTACTCGGGGAAGCCCCAACGTCCCAAAATCAAGGCAGTTTCTACAACATCACCTGTGTTGTTGCACTCGCCTTTGTCGGGGTCAGAATCGTCGCTGCTCACCTCGATCACCCAGCCTAGTTCGTCACGGATCTTCCACAAGCCGTTGTCGTAGAAGGTGCGGACCCGTTGCATGAGGGCTGCGTCGTGAGTCAAATCTGCCAGTTGTGCCAGCGAGGACATGACGCAGGTCGTCGAATGAGTATGAATGCCGTGATTCTCCCGATCATAGCGACCCTCGGGCAGGAACGATTCCTTGAGCAGCTTTTCCTTGAGCACCAGTGCCAACTGGAGTGCTGGCGGATAGCCCGTCGCCCGGTAAAACTTGACCAACGGCCCCAACGCCCGCGCCAGCCCAATGATAAAGGTCGAATCGGTGAGCTTTAACCCTAACTCCCCCTCCAGCCGTTGCCGATTCCAACCCGCCTCAGCATCCCAGAGTTGCAAAATCTGGTCGATGCTCGCTTCGGCAAGCGCCCGTGCCTTAGCCGAATGACGGAAGCGAGTCAGGGCATAGAGCGCATGAAAACCCTCGCGCACATTGTGGGTCATAAAATTGACGAGAGAACCACCGATCTCCTGACGGTTGAGCGGCAGTGGCACGGCCCCGCTGTAGGAGAAAAGGGCAGCGTTGGCATGTTTCTCGACCGCATCCTCGTCGAGTACGACCTTCAGCGCATCCTCGGCATTGAGCAGGGCATTAAGATGGCGACCCGGCACATGTGACTCGGAATGCATCCAGTTAAAGCTGAGAAATGCATCCGGCCGCACGCGCGAACGAAAGAAAGGAATATCGTTGTCATCAGCGTTGAAGACATTCTGCATCGTCTGGCAGCCCAGGCGGACGGCGGCGGCGATGTCGGTGGTGTTGACGTTGGCTAGTTTGGTCATAAGATGATTTGTGATGAGCCCGAGAAATTGTGAGATAAACTGCTCATTGGTAACACGGATGGAAAGGAACTCGGATCTTAAGCAAAACTAGCACAGTCATCGAGCGTCCCGTGAACAATTCGTTACTTTCTCAATTCGTTGTTGCCTCTACTCCGTCCCCGCAAAACTCGACGTATCCCCCAACCCCTCGCTGCCCAGACCCATATACCCGCCATCGACATTCAACTCGGCGGCGGTGATGAAACTGGCGTCGTCGCTGCACAGGAAGAGGATCGCCTTGGCGACTTCGCTGGGTTCGCCCAGACGGCGCAACATGTGATAGCGCCCCCAGATCGGCTCCCACCTAGCTCGGTCATTGTTGGCGGCTTTTTGCACTTCGGGCGTCCAGATCCAGCCGGGACTGACGGCATTGACGCGGATCTTATCGATTGAGAGATCGAGTGCTTGGCACTTGGTCATGCTGACGATGGCACCTTTGGTGGCGTTGTAGGTCCAGCGGTTGGGTTGGGCGACATGGGCCGAGATGCTCGCCAGGTTGACAATCGCCCCGCCCGTCTTCCTCATGGTCGGGTGGCAGGCAGTGACCATGTTGGCATAGCCGCGCACGTTAACGCCCAAACTGCGTTCCCACTCGGCCGTGGTAGCATCCAAGCCCTTGGCGATAAAGCTGACCGCATCATTAACCAGAAAATCAATGCGCTGCCAGCGTGCCGTCACCTGTTGCACAGCAGCTTGACAGGCGGCAGCGTCAGACACGTCGAGTTGATAGGCGGCGACCGTCTGTCCTTTAGCCCGCAACTCATTGGCCACCACTTCGCCCCGCTCGGCGTTGATATCAAAGATCGCCACCTGTACGCCGCGCACCGCAAACTCCGCCACCGTCGCCGCCCCAATACCCGACGCCCCGCCAGTGACGATGGCGACTCGATTTGACCAGTTCATAAGTTGCTCCTTTGTCATTGAGATTGGAGATTGAGAGATTAGGAGATTGCGTACGTTAATCTCCAATCTCTAATCTCCATTTCGTATTAACTCAGCCACCCGTTCAGCTATGACCATCGTCGTTACATTTGTGTTAGCGCGAATGCAATCCGGCATAATCGAGGCATCGACTACGCGCAGACCGGCGAGTCCGTGGACGTTGCCGAATTGATCGACGACGGCCATCGGATCACTGGCAGGACCCATCTTGCAACTGCTCGACGAGTGATGGCTGGTGGCGACGGTGCGCAGCAGCCACTGCTCAATCGCGGCGTCCGAACGGATGTCATCGGCATTCGGCGTGATCGACTCGGCAACGATGGCGCGGAAGGCAGGGTGATCGAGCAGATCGAGGCAGATCTTCACCCCCTCCACAAAACGTTGCCGATCAGATGGCTCCGCCAGATAGTTGTAGTTGAGAAGCGGCTGCACATGGGGATCGGTCGAGGCGAGACGCACTTCGCCAGCGCTGAGGGCAAGGTAGAGGGCAGGCACCAGGTAGAAACCAATCGGTGGTTCGCTTCCTAGCACGGCCCCTTCGTTAGCCAGCGAGCAGGTAAGAATCGACATGTCGTTGCGCAGGTGAGAGCCTGTGGCAGTGTAGCGAATGCCGACTTGGAGTCGTGGCACGCGCAGATCGAGCGGCACCTCGGCTTTGGTGCGCAGCGTCATCGGTGCTTGCGGGTGGTCACGCAGGTTCTTGCCGACACCCGGCAGGTCGTGAATGACCGGAATGTCCAGGAGACGTAACTCGTCGGCAGGTCCCACGCCGGAGCGCAGCAGCAGTTGTGGTGAGGCGATTGCCCCGGCGCTGACGATGATCTCGTCGGCGTAGAGGACGTTGAGTCCGTTCGGCTGCTCCACTTCAACGCCAATCGCCCGCTGCTCGTGAAAGAGGATGCGATGGACCAGACTGTTTCCCTGAATGGTCAGATTGGGGCGGTGGCGGGCAGGTTGCAGATAACCGAGCGCCGTGCTGCCGCGGATGCCATCGACATTGTTGTGGGCATGAGGCCCGACGCCAGTGGCACCGGGCGCGTTGTGGTCGGGGCAGTGGGAATAGCCGAGCGCACGGGCGGCGTCATACAATGCAGCGTGTTCGGCACCCCACGACTCTGGCTTGAAACGCCAGGCAGGAATCGGCCCGTCGTTGCCGTGGTAGGGTGCATCGGGGAAGTCGAGATCGCGTTCGTTTTTGCAGAAAGAAGGCAGAAGCTGCTCAAAACTCCAGTGGTCATTACCGGCCGCGGCCCAGAGGTCGTAGTCATCCACCTCGCCGCGCAAAAAGATCGTGGCATTGACCGCAGTCGATCCGCCGACAATCTTGCCGCGCGGCACAAAAAAACGTTGATTCTGTGGTGTGCCCTGTGCAAAATAGTCCCAGCCATAGGGCGTGCCGACGCCAAAGGCTTTGTTCCAGAGCATGTCGTTCTGGCCGTACGAATATTTGATTGCGTCGGGAAGGTGGGCAGGATCGGGAAAGTCAACGCCGGCTTCGAGCAAAAGCACATTACGAGTGCTGTCTTCACTCAGACGTGCGGCGAGAATGGCACCAGCGGCCCCTGAACCGATAATGATGGTGGTGTATGGCATTGTTGCTTCTCCTTGGTTCGGTAGATTGTATACCAAATTGGAGAATGGTTCAACTTGGATTGCGACTACCAAATAGAGACGCGGATAGCTGGTAACACGGATCGTCACAAAAAAGATACAATCTGCGCTTCCTACTATCCGCGTCTCTATACCTGACTTGTACTCTCTTGTGAAATATTTTACAATGTAGCACCTACTATCCAGGTGAGCTTCTTCCGGGAAGACTATAGCAGAAACAAAGCGATGGCAATGACTCCTTCCCGGAAGGATAAGGCGACATCCATTTCAAGGTTGAAAAGGAGCAAAGCATGAGCGGTGAACTCAATTTGACGCAGCTTCCCCAACTACCCCAGGCAGAATTTCTCCACCAACTAGCCCCCGCACTTTGGCAACGTCCAGAAGTGCAAGCAGTCTGGCTGGAAGGCAGCATGGGGCGCGGCAACGCCGATCTCTACAGTGATGTCGATCTCTATGTGGCGGTGGATACACAGGCGTTGGACGAGTGGCGTACGTTGGATGTCGCAGCGCTCTTTGGGAAACACTATGCGGCGCATCTCGTCTCCAATTTTGCGGAAGATTTCTTTGTCTATCATGTCTATTTGCAGGCAGGTGGCATCTACGATCTGCACATCCAGCCGCGCAATCGGCAGTTACCGAAGGCGCAACGGTTGATCCTCGGCTGTCACGATCCCGCCTTCCGCACCGAATTACTGGCAGCGGCTCCCGATGACGCAAATGCCCAACTCTTTCCTGCCCAACCAATTGATCCAGACGCGCTCTCCAAATTGTTTATCTTTTTCTGGATCAATGTCGACAAAGGGCGCAAATTGCTCTTCCGTGATCAGGATTTTACGATTTATCCTGGACTGCATCTCTTCCGCACTACACTGGCACGCTTGCTCTTTATGGAAGAGACTGGCACCGACTGCGGCGATATTACCCGCATCACAATTCACGGACTCAAAGCCACGGCAGCCGTTTTGAACCCCAATCGTTCACCCAAGGTAGGCCAGTTGATGGGTGCAGCGGCGACCAATCGAGTTGAGATGTGTCAGGCACAGAGCGATCTGCAAGAAGAAGTGGCCCGAGTCGGTCGAGTACTGGCGGAAAGACATGGGATTGACTATCCTGCCGCGTTGGAACAGGTTGTCATGAAAAACTGGCGTGAATTTATGGAAAAGGAACTGTGATATGTACGTCGTCGGACACCGCGGGGCAGCAGGCGTGCAGCCAGAGAATACGCTGGGTGGCTTTGAATATGCCCTTTCGATTGGCTGCGAATATGTCGAAACGGATGTTCATCTCTCCAAGGATGGGCATCTGGTGATCATCCACGATGACACGGTCAACCGCACCACCAACGGCCAAGGACGAGTCGCCGATCTGACACTGGCCGAGTTGCGGTCACTGGACGCCGGTCAAGGACGGCAGATTCCGCTTTTGCAGGAGGTGTTGGATGTGGTGCGGGACAAAGCCATCCTGCTCTGCGAATTGAAGGGGCCGTGGACGCCTGATCCCGTGGTGCGTGCTGTGCTGAACAACAAGATGAGCGAGCAGGTGATCTTCACTTCCTTTCATTTTGGACGACTGGCACGCGTCAAACAGCTCAACGCCCGGCTACGTATCGGCGCCACCTTTGGCGATCCGCCGCTGGATGCACTGGAAGAAGCGATTGCTTTGGGGGCAGATACAGTCGGCATTCAGCACAGCAAAATGAGCGAAGAATTCGTCGTCCGCGCCCGCAAACTTGGTCTTAATCTACGTGCCTGGAACCCCGACAGCGAAGAGGACATCCAACGCATAATCGACCTCGCCCCGACTGGCATCAGCAGCAATCGACCGGATCGGGTGTTGCGGCTGCTCAAGCGACTACCCGCCTAATCAGTAGGACAGTAGGACAGTGAGTCAGTAACTGATTTACTGTCCTACTGTCTTACTCTCTCAACTCAGGTTCAAACATGGACATCTTCTCCCTACTCGACGAAATTCAGACTATCGCCCGCAACGGGCTGCATTATGCACGCGATCCGTATGATCGGGAACGGTACGAACATCTGCTCCACGTCGCAACGCAACACTACCAGGAGTTGCTTGGTCTGCCAGCCGAGGCGATTCGTGCGCGTTTTCAACAGGAAGTCGGCTACATCACGCCCAAGGTTGGGTCGAACGCGGCGATCTTCAACGAGCATGGAGAAATCTTGTTGATGGAGCGGGCGGATGGCAGCGGTTGGTGTCTGCCCTGTGGCTGGGTCGATCCGAATGAGCGTCCAATTGACACAGCCATTCGCGAGGTGCGTGAAGAGACCGGGCTCGAAGTGCAAATCACTCACCTGGTTGGCAACTTCACGCGCAAGCCGACTGGCAAGAACGGCCCGCATACGATGGTCGCCATCGTCCACTTGTGCGAAGTGACTGGCGGCGAACTGTGCCTCTCTCACGAAGGCACCGACTTGCGCTACTGGCCCATCGACGCCATGACCGATTGGCACGATGTCCACGAGACCTACGCCCGCGCCGCTTACACCATGTGGTCGGCGCAGAGCTTGATACCTGCAATTTCAGATTGAGCAGGTTGCAGGTTGCAAGTTGCATTTATAACTTGCAACCTGCAACCTGCCCCTTGCTCAAACCTCCACCAGAATCTTAATACAATCATCGCTCCGTTTGTGCGCCATTTCGTAGGCATCCATCACTCGGTCAAAGGGAAAACTATGGGTGATCAACGATTCTACGTCGATTTCACCGGCGGCGATCATTTGTAGCGCCTGTTTGGTGGATGTGTGACCAGGTTCACGCGCTGCACCTGAATTGGTGATAGTGTGCGCATACTTGGAGAAGAAGGTGCGGAAGTCGAAGTTGAGCGTCTCTACTCGTGGAATGCCAAAGTAGAGCAAATGGCCATATTGCTTCACCAGGGAAGGAACTAAATTGATCGACGAGGGCTCGCCTGCTGCCTCGACCACGATATCGGCCAGTTGTCCACCAGTGATTTCAGAAACAGCGGTGAGGGCGTCCACCTTGGAGTTATTGACAGTGTGTGTGGCACCAAACCGTTTAGCAGCCTCCGTGCGCGATTCGATCAGATCGACGCCGATCACCGTGCTTGCGCCCATACGCCGCAGGATGAAGTCAAAATAGATGCCAGCCGAACCTTGCCCCACCACAGCCACACTCTTGCCCATTACATTCGGTAGCCGCTTGCACGAGAAAATCACGGTGCCCAACTGTTGCGCCTGGAGCATCAGTTGCGGCGAACTACCGGGCGGCAGGACAAAGACATGCTCCGCGGGTGCCATATAACATTCGGTCATCGCATTTTGCGGAGGAGCCAGCGTCAATGCCCAATCGCCGGGCTGGATGCCGCTACCGGGCGCATCGACCTCTTCAACCACGCCGACCATCTCATGCCCCGTCGTTCCCGCCGGATAAGGGTAGACTTTGCTATGAGCGTAGTAAAGCATGTGAACATCGCTGCCGCAGAGCGATAGATAGCGCGGGCGCACGATCACGTGCCCCGGCTGCAACTCAGGTTTGCTAATTTCTACAAACTGAATCTGCCCATGACCGATAATCTGCACTGCACGCATTGGATAAAATCCTTTCGCAGAAAAGTGGATTTCGAGAGTCAATAAAGTTGGTATACAATATACCTATCCAGACAAAGAGTCAAATCAAACCGAATAGATACGTTTTTGGCGCTTGCTACGCTCTTCGCTTTAAGGCCTAGCAGCATTTACTTTGCCAATAATCCATTTAGGGAATACGTTGTTTGACGTACTATAAACTATTCGGTATATTGTATACCGTCCATTAATTTTTGTATTATTTGAATAAGCACCCATTCAGTTGCTAAGCTGATTCCCTTCAAACCCATTAAAACTAATCTGACTCTGTCCAAGTGCCAAGTCCTGTTGATTTCAGGAGGACCCAAAGCATGGCTGTAAAAAGCGTATCACCCGCTGCATCACCTTATAAACAGTCGTTCTTTAAACGTTTGCTCAGTATCCCGGAGATTGGGGTGTTGAGCGCTGTCATCCTCTTTTTCCTTGCTTTTTACTTGGCGGATGCCAGTATCATCGAACGAAGTACACTACAAACCCTGGCCCAACAGGGCACGTTTATTGGGTTGGCCTCGTTTGCCATGAGTTTTTTGATGATAACAGGGGAGATCGACCTATCGAGCGGAGCCACTGCCGGTCTAGCTGCGGTGGTGACGGGAATGTTGCTAGACTACCTCGGCTGGTCGGAGTGGGCGAGCTATGGAGTTGCAATTGCGGCGGCGTTAGTAGTCGGACTCCTCAACAGTTTTATTACGCTCTGGATCGGGATGCCCTCCTTTTTCGCCACGCTGGCCACCAACTTCTCGGTCGCTGGCTTGCTGGTTTGGCTGCTCAACGGCCAATTCATCTATCTGGAAGGTAAAATTCCGACGATGGAACAGTTGGCAAGCAGCGGACCCTTTGGCTTTCCCTGGATGTTTTGCATCTATTTGCTTCTGGTCATCCTGGGGGATTGGGTGATGCGCACCACCAAATTAGGACCGATCCTGGCGGCAGTGGGCAGCAACCGCCGCGCTGCTGAGATCGTCGGCATCAACGTCAAGCTGGTCAAGACCTGTTGTTTTCTCTTTGTCAGCCTGATCTGTGGCATTGCTGGTCTATTTGTCATGGGCTATGGTAAAACCGCCGACCCTGGGATCGGAGATGGTTGGCTGCTGTGGGTGGTGGCAATCTCGATCATTGGTGGTGGCAGCCTTCAGGGTGGCGTCGGGAGCATCATTGGTAGTTTTCTCGGCACGTTGTTGATCTCGATCATCCGCATTGGCTTGACCGCCGCCCACGTCAAGACCAATGCCCAGGGGATTGTCGTCGGTGTCATTTTGATCGGGGCAGTTACGTTGGATGCCTATCGACGGAAGGCGATTAAATACTAGTGGGACAGCGGGACAGTGAGTCAGGTTTTCGTACTGATTTACTGACTCACTGTCCTACTGTCCTACTGATTTCTACTAAGAAACCAAGCGCGGGGATTCCTCCCGTGAGGTAGTCTGTCATTCTGAGGAGCGGCTGTTTGCGACGAAGAATCTTGGTTAGTCAGACGACGCAAGATTCTTCGCTCGAAACTGCCCTCGCACAGAATGACAAGTCGCCTTGGTCGGGTTTCTTAGAGGACTTTTTCGGCAGCGCCGACTCCAACACTTTTCAAGGAACGCAGACATGGAATTAACCGTCAACGAGCGCACGGGAATCGGACAGCGGAACACGATTGCGCAGATCGTGCGGGCGATCCTGATGAAGCATGAGACCGCAGTCATCATTCCCTTTATCCTGCTCTTTGCGCTTTTTTATTCGCGTAATGACGCGATGGTCAATCCGAATACGCTTTCGTCGATCCTGCGCACGATGGCATTCCCTGGATTGATCAGCATGGGCATGGTGCAACTGATGATCGCTGGCGAGATCGACCTTTCGACGGGGGCGATGATGAGTCTGTCGGCGGTGTTGGCGGCCAAGTTGATGCGTGATGGCGGATTCACGTTGACCGAAGCGGTACTCTGTTCGCTACTTGTTTCCCTGTTGGTAGGTGCCTTCAATGCCTTTATGCGGGTCAACATAGGCATCTCATCGGTCATCGGAACGATCGGCACGCAGTTTATTGTGCGTGGCATCAGCTATTCGTTTACCAACGGACTCCCAATCTATCCGTTACCACCGGAAGTGGGCATTGTTGGCAGTTGGAAACCGCTGGGAATTTCCTTCACCTTCTTTTTGATGTTGGGCTTGGTCGTGATGGTGCAAATCCTGCTCAATCAGACCCGTTGGGGTTCAATGCTCTTTGCTACTGGTGCCAATCGAACGGCGGCGGAGATCTGTGGCATCAACACCAACCGGGTCAAAACGATCTGTTTTATGCTGACAAGTCTGCTGGCTGGCATGGCGGGTCTGTTGACCATGAGCCAGATTCCTGGCACCCCGGGCGACCCGATCATCGGCAGAAGTCTAGAGTTTGACACACTCGCCGGCATCATCATCGGCGGTGTCAGTCTCTACGGTGGTCGTGGTTCGGCCATCGGCACACTCATTGGTGTGATGTTTATTCAGTTGGTACGTAGCGGGTTGATCATTGGCCATTTCAACCCTTATCTCAGCACCCCATCGCTCGGCATTCTGATGACAGTAGCCGCTTCGGTCGATGTGTTGCGTCACCGAAGCAGAGAGAATTGATTCTTACCATTTTGCAGCAAGCTTGCAAGCGCACATAGATCACGCCAACCATCTTGCTGCAAAGGTTGAGAATATATTTTTTTCAGTCCAAACAAAGGAGCATCGCATGTCAAGAAAGTATCTCATTCGCCTTCTATCGTTGATCGCTCTCCTTGCCACGCTGGCTGGCTGTGTGCAACCCACGGGGGCGCCGGCAGCCGCACAGCCTACGGCAGCACCAGCGGAAGGTGGAACCGGTGCAGGCAAATATTACTGGGTGCAAAATTCGGCCTGGCATCCTGTGCATCAGTTGACCCAACTTAGCTTCCTGGAAGGCTGCGCCGACCTGGGGCTGGAATGTGAGTTGGCGACGACAGATGAGAATACACTGGAAGCCCTCGTTGCCATGGTTGATCAGACCATCGCCCGCCCGGATGTCAAGGGCATTGCCATGTGGTTTGGTGGCAACCCTGCCGTTGTCCCGCTTGTACGCAAGGCTGCCGAGAAGAATATTCCCATCGCTTTCCCGCACTTCCCGGTAGACCAAAGCTTCTATGAGAATGCTCCGAATGTCGTGCAGATTGCAGCCGACACCACCAAGTATCCCGACCCTGTAGCCAAGGCAATGTGTGAAGAGCTACAGAAAGAAGGTATTACCAGTGGTTCCGTGGCGGTAACACAAAATGGCCATAATGCCACTGAAGATATGGTCGCCAAAGTCTTCACAGAAGGGATGAAGAACTATTGCCCGAACCTCAAGGTTCTCGATGTACAACTGGAAGGTCCCGAACCGACCCAAGCCATTGCCGTGGCAACCTCAATCATCCAGGCCAATCCAGACATCGTGGCTGGCTTTTCGACCACGGGTGGTGGACCCACAACCTGGGCGGGTGCACAAAAGGAAACCGGCAAGAAATTGCTGGCGGTGGGCATGGACTACACCCGCGTCAACCTCGACCTGGTCAAGAATGGTGAAGTTTGGGGTATCGTTGCCCAACCGCTCTACACCGAGTGCAAAGGCGCAGCGGAACTCTTAGCCAAGATGGCAAATGGCGAGAAGGTTCCCTACTGGACCGTCCTCGATGCACCGCTTGTCACCAAGGACAAGCTGGACGAATACTACGCCATTCTCGATAAGATGGAAGCCAAGATGCGCCCAGCGGTGAACCCGGATGAGGCGAAGAAGACCAAGTAACGTTAATTCGAGTTTATAGTTGTACACGGATTTTTGGGATTTTCACGGATCATAAGAGCAGGACTTGAACGTTTTGAGGCCATTTTCAAGCCAAATCCGTGAAAGCTTGCCCTCTACTAAGAAACCAACCGTGGCGACCCTCCCGTGAGATAGACTGTCATTCTGAGGAGCGGCTGTTGGCGACGAAGAATCTTGCGTTGTCCGGTCAAGATTCTTCGCTCAAAAAAGCCTTCGCTCAGAATGACAGTCTATCTCACGGGGTTTCTTCGTCGATTTTTTCGGCAGCGCCGAACCTGACACTCGTAAGGATCTGCGTTATCCGTGTACAATTTAAAAAACTTCGAACTCAGGTAAGTAAGTGAATCATGGATGGTGGATGGTTTTGTACCATCCATCATCCATGCTCCGCCATCTCAAGGAGCCATTTCTCATGAGTGATCGACAACCGATCCTTGAAGCCAAAGGCATCTCTAAAGCATTCGGCCATGTCCAGGCGTTGGATAAGGTGGACTTTGAACTCTATCCAAGTGAAGTGGTGGCATTGATTGGGGACAACGGGGCTGGGAAATCGACTTTGGTGAAGATCCTCTCTGGCATCTATCGCAAAGATGCTGGACAACTCTATTTTGAAGGCAAGCCGATCGAGTTGCATGGCCCAAAGGATGCTGAACGGATTGCCGGGATCTCGACCGTCTATCAAGACCTAGCTTTGGTCGATGTGCGCGATGTAGGGTCAAATATATTCCTCAATATGGAACCCACACGCTTCGGCTTCTTCATCAACTACAAAAAGCTCTATGCCGAAGCGCGCCGTGTCATCAATACCTTGCGCATCGACATGCCATCGGTCAAAGTCAACGTGGGCGAATTATCCGGTGGGCAACGACAAGGAGTGGCGATTGCGCGTGCTTTGGCGCGTGGACGACAAATCTTTATCTTGGATGAACCAACCGCCGCCCTTGGGGTCGAGCAGCAACATAAAGTAAATGAACTGATTGCGAATTTGAAGAGTGAAGGCAAAACAGTGCTGGTGATCAGCCACAACCTGGAGCATGTCTTTGCCGTGGCAGATCGGCTGGTGGTACTGCGGCGTGGTAAGCGCGTCGGTACACGCCTCAAATCGCAAACCACGCGTGAAGAGATCGTCGGGCTGATCACTGCCGCCATTCAAGGCGATGCGGCGAACTAAGGCGATTTCAAAATAAAAGGTATTCCAATGAAATCGCTTGAGCCATTGCAAAAAGCCTTGGCCTGAATGAGGGAAATGGGATGGCAACACGGCTTGTGACAAAGCAGGGACTCGATCGGTGTTTCAGGCTTGCACTCATCTTCGTAACATTTATCTTTTTGACAGCCTGCGGCTCCTCGCAACCGACGAATGAGAAAGCCATTGTCGGAAAATGGGAAAACCCGCAAGGGGGTGTCATCCAGTTCTACGAGGATAAGACTGGTTTTATTCCGGGCGACGACCAACAAGCTCCACCCATTCCATCCGCCAGTTTTACCTACTCCTTCCCCGATCAAACCCACCTCGCTATCACAATGGCAGGACAAGAGTCGGTTGTCTTTGAAATTGAACTTGACGACGATACAATGACGTGGCACTCGTCGGCCAACACGACACAATTTGTTTATACAAGGGCAAAATAACGGCATTATCGATGGCTTCAATGTTCGAGCCAGAACCGTGGCGGTGGCAAGAACCATGATGGTAGCGGTTACATCCTCGCCTCTGTTCACTGCATTCAACCCGATGTCCCTATCGAAAACATTCTAGCGCTGTTTGACGAAGCGGTCCTGGCTGGCAAATACCCACTACACCCGTAGACTCTTCAGAAAATAGGAAAATTATGGCGCCATTGACCCAACCCCAAAAGATCGTAACCCCCGACATCACCCGCCCCGACCGTGCGCTGATCGAGAGCCTGCGCACCATTGGCAGCGCAACTGCCGCTGGCGAACTCTACCGGCTGGGTATCAAGAATCCGCACATGGCCGGGTTGCCCACTTGGAACAAGGGCAAGTCGGTGGTAGGGCCGGCGCTTACCCTGCAATGGATGCCCAAGCGGGAGGATATGAGCGCCAATCACGAATATGCCGACACCGAATTGCAGTTGCACCGCCATGCCATGTACCATACTCAGCCTGGGGATATCATTGTCGTCGATGCGCGTGGCGATATGGCGGCGGGCGTCTTTGGTGAGATGATGCTGACCTATTTCAAAGGGCGCGGCGGCATCGGCGTGGTGATCGATGGCTGTGTACGCGACTGGCCGCATGTGGAACCGCTTGGGCTTGGCATGTGGATGCGGGGAGTGACCCCCAACCACGGCTGGCAGCACACCATCATGCCCTTTGCCGTCAATGTGCCTATCGCCTGTGCTGGGGTACTGGTCATGCCTGGCGACATCATCATTGCCGACAACGATGGCGCGATTGTGGTACCTGTCCAACTGGCACCTGAGTTGATCAAGAAGGCTAGCGAAAAAAACGAGTGGGAGGAGTTCACTCGCCTCAAGCTATCCGAGGGCGGTGATATGCGCAAGTACTACCCGCTTAACGATGAAGCGCAGGCCGAGTATGAGCTGTGGCGCGCCGCACAGGCCAAGAGCGCGCCGCACAAAGCGGCTGTCACGCGCACACGAAAGTCCGCTCCGAAAAAAGGATGATCGCGGTGCTTACATTTACGGCTTCGTTCCTAACAACACAGATCGCCAAGATCTTGGTAGCGTTAAATACCCCAGACGATTTGGCCGAATTGATGGCAAACTCACTGGTGGGGGCAAATCTGGCTGGTCATGATTCACATGGTGTTATTCTACTTTCCAGCTATGCCGCACAAATTCGGGCTGGCACGCTCAAGCCAACAGCACGCGCCAGCCTAGAGTCACCCACTGCCATGCTGGCAACCCTGGCAGTGGATGGGGCGATGGGTTGGGGGCCACCCGCAGCCTATCTTGCCTGCGACAAGACCATCGAGCGCGCTCAACAATTTGGCATCGGTGCAGCCGTCATTCGTCAATGCCAGCACATTGGGCGCGTCGGGCAATATGCAGAGCGCATCGCTGCGCAAAAGCTCATCGGGATCGTGACCTGTAATTCCGGCAGTGGCGTCGCTCCTTTTGGCAGCAAACAAAGGATGCTGGGAACCAACCCGATTGCGATTGGGGTGCCTCGCCAAGGCGACCAGGCTCCCGTACTCTTTGATGGCTCTACCTCGGTGGTGGCCGGCAATAAGCTTAGCGTGTTGGTCGACAAAGGCTTACCCGCACCTGCTGGTTGGATTATTGACCAAACTGGGCAACCTTCCACGCACCCAGCCGATTTCTTTGCAGGGGGTGCATTGCTGCCTTTAGGTGGCTACAAGGGCTATGCATTAGGTGTCATGGTCGAGATGCTCGCAGGGCTACTGTCCGGTGCTTCTGCTGCATTTCTACCCGATTTTGCAGTGGGCAACGGCGTGCTGGTCATCGCCATTCGCCCGGATGCGTTTATCCCGCTTGATCACTATTTGGCACAGGTGGAGCGCGCCTGTGCTGCGCTAAAGGCCACCCCTTCCCTCGACGCAGCGCGCCCAGTATTGCTACCCGGCGAGCCTGAGCAACTTGCCCGTCGGGAACGTACCGCCCAGGGCATCCCGCTGGCAGAAGCCACATGGCAGGCGTTGTGTGCTCTAGCGGACAGCCTCGGCATTAACATCACAGGATAGAAAGATGAGTAACGAAGCCGAGAACGCGGCACGCCGTTCCTATTGGACGGCAAAGATGGATGAAGCCTTTGCCTTTATGGGCAAGATTCGTCAATACCCAGTCAACGAATGTGGCGAGCCAGTGGTTTCATTGGTGGATGCAGCGAGTGCAGCAGGCGTGGAAGTCGCATTCTCGGATCGTCCGCATGTCCAAGGTTTGCCACGTCTCTATTGGCTGCGTGCTGGCTTGATTGATTCCTTTATCAGGTGCGCCCGCGAGATGAACGAACGAGGTTGGATTCTCAAAGTCGAAGATGCCTTTCGCACCGTGACCATGCAGAAGTTTCTGGCTCGTGCGCCGCATACCTTCGATTATATCGTCGAGCGGGTCTTTTGGGAGTGCAATGGAGCACAGCCGCCAGTGGACTTATTGGCGCGGCGGGTAGCGGCGTTGGTAGCGGCTGCGCCTAAGGTTGGCACGCACATGTCGGGCAGTGCCATCGACATCTCAGTGCTGGATCGGGCTACGGGCCAGGAAATTGACCGCGGTCGCCCCTATCTTGAAATGTCCGAATTGACGCCGATGGATTCGCCCTTTATCTCTGCCGAAGCTGCTGCCAACCGTGCGGAGATCACCGCATTGATGGGCAAACATGGCTTTGTCACCTATCCCTGGGAGTTTTGGCACTACAACCAAGGCGATGCCTACGACCAGTATCTCAACCAGACCGGCAAAGCCGCACAGTACGGCGCGGTCCACATTTCGTTGAGCAATGGCAACGTTCAGCCGATCGAAGCTCCCTTGACATCCCTGAATTCAAGCGAGGAAATGGAAAGCGAGATGCGCCAAGCGTTAGAGCGTCGCAACCAGAGAATGGATCAAGCATGACAACTGATCAAAATAGTTGGAGTGACCTCCGCTACCAGACTGAACCCTACCCCACACTCTCCTTTCGCACAGCGATGACCGTCTACGAAGAGTCGCTGATCCACGGGCGGCTGGTGGGCCGCGCCTGGAATGGAGCAGGCTTTGTCAATGGCTGGGAAGAGGGATTGCGCCTCGACCCGGCCAAACACCCCACGCCGCAAGCCTTCTGGCTGGAAGTCGATGGGCAACTGCTGGCCTCGCACTGGGAGTGGGTCGATCTGCAAAAGAAACAAGAGGTGCGGGGATTGCATGTGATCTTAACCTTGCGTCACCTCCACCGACCAGTGACGGTTGCCATTCACACCCTGCTCGATGGCACACCGATTTTGACGCGCTGGCTGGAAGTGCGCAACACAGGCAATCAACCTGCTGCGCTCAGCGCCGCCTATCCGTGGAGCGGTGTCTTGCAGAGCACATCACGTTGGCAGTCCCATCTGCCTAGCGCCGACTGCGCACTTTACTCGCTCGGTTACATGGAAAATCCACACTGGGGCAACGAAGGTGACTTCCGCTGGCATGGGCTACCCAATGCCACCTATCAAGTGCATGGTCGCTACCGCCGTGACCGCCATCGCCACCCGATGTTTGTGCTGCGTAACAACGCCACTGGCGAACATTTCATCGCCCAACTGGCCTGGTCGGGCGGCTACTGTTTCGAGTTTGATCTGGATGGCGACTTAGGCACTACTGACCAGGCTGCAAGCCTCTTCTTCCGTGCTGGCCCCGATGCCTCTGCGCCGCAGCGTGTGATTGCACCAGGCGAAACCATCACGACACCTGAACTGCACCTGGGCATGACCTTGGGCGATCTCGACAGTGCGATCCAGGCGATGCACGACCATCTGCGGCGTTCGGTCTTTGCGCCTCAACCACGCGGACGCGGTGGCTGGATCGAGTCGGGCATCGGCCCCGAAGTGGAAATTACCGCTGAACATGTCTTCCACCAAATCGATTCGGCAGCGACCTTTGGCGCCGAGGTCTTCTTTATCGACGCCAGTTGGTATGCCAAGCCCTACAGCCATTGGTGGCACACGGTCGGCGATTGGTCGGTAGATCACGAACGTTTTTCCGAAGGGGTGAAGCCTTTCCGAGATCGGGTCCATGAAAAGGGGATGTTGTGGGGGCTGTGGATGGATGCCGAGCGGATTGGCAAGGAGAGCCAGGTCTACAAAGAGCACCCCGATTGGCTGGCCACCGCCTACGACGACACGACACCCTTGGGCAACATGCTCGACCTGACCAAGCCCGCAGTGGCACAGTGGATGGAAGAACAGATTGTCCGTGTGGTTAGCGAGAATGAGTTGGACTTTTTCCGACTTGACTACAACGTCGGTCACATCGGTTCGGGATCGTACAATCTGCGCGACGGTTTTATCGAGAATGGCCACTGGCGCTACTACGAAGCACTTTACGCCATCTATGAGCGGATTCGTGCCCGTTTTCCTAACCTGATCGTGGAAAATTGTGCTGGCGGCGGCGGACGCACCGACATCGGCATGATCCGCCGTTTCAGCCACACCTGGGTCACCGACTGGCAGATTGCGCCCCGTTCCTTCACCATCACCAACGGTATGACGATGGCGCTGCCGCCGGAGTATGTCGATCGGCTGGTTGCTGGGCAGAACGGTCACATCACGGCTGATTTCGACTTTCAGAGCCGCCTGTTGCTCTTTGTGCGCCCAACCTTGGCCTTTTTCAACCCAATGGGCGTCGATTGGAATCCTCACCAACTAAGCCGCTTGCGCCACTTTATCGATCTTTACAAGAACTTTGTGCGTCCTTTTATGAACAGTGGGCGCATCTATCACCATACCCCAACCTGCGAAGGACCTGAGCCGCAGGGCTGGGGTGTGTTAGAATTAGCAGCGGCGGATCGGAGCAAGGCGATTGCTGGCGTCTTTCAACTCTCGGCTCCCCAACAAAGCGAGTATTGGCTGCGCCTGCGTGGGCTTGATCTCGCCCGTCGCTATCGGGTCAACTTTGACAACAGCAACCAAACGTGTGAATTAGATGGCTTTACCTTAATGAAAAGCGGACTCCCGATTCGCTTGGAAGGGGCATTGACATCCGAGTTGTTACGAATCGAGGCAGTTGGGTAGAATTGAGTGACACAGAGCACGCTGTGTCCCAGTAATGTTCTTTGCAAAGGAGCAACCATGCAAAAGGTCGAAACGTTCAATGTGGATTACAAAAAGACCGAGAATGTCTTCGATTACGGCGAAGGAGGAGATCATCGCCGTGATCTCTATGCCTGGACCGCCATCGCCAATGGCATCGACGGCTTTCAAAATGTCACCGAGCAGGACATCGCCCGTTTTCACGATCAGGGCTACCTCGTTGTAAATAATGCATTTTCCCCGAATGAAGTACAGGATGCACTGGATGGTCTACTCTATCTGCTCGCAGGCAACGACCCCAACTATAAGAATGTGATGTTTGAAAAGAAGGCGCGTGGTGCTGCCTTAGACGCCATGCCGCCCGAGGTGCGCCAGGACTACGTGCGCAAATTTATGTGGTTTGTCGATTACGATGTGCGCCTCAAGGCGATGGCCTTTCACCCCAATTTGATCTCGCTCGTCACCCGGCTGATTGGCGAATCGCCTGCGCTCTTTCAAGACATGGCCCTGCTCAAACCGCCCAAGATCGGCCGCGAAAAGCCCTGGCATCAAGACCATGCCTACTTCGATCTGCCGCTAACCACTACGGTCGTCGGCGTTTGGATCGCACTTGATGAGTCAACCACCGAGAATGGCTGCATGATCATCTATCCCAACTCGCACAAGGAGGGGCCGGTGGTTCACTTCCAGCGTCGCGACTGGCAGATCTGTGATACCTTTGGACGGCAGAAGCAAGTATTGGCCGTACCGCTCAAACCAGGTGGTGCCCTTTTCTTCCACAGCCTGATCCAACACGGCACCCCCGCCAACAGCAGCGAACTACGCCGCCGCGCCGTCCAATTCCACTACGCTCCCGCCAGCGCCAAGAAGACCAACCAGGAGGAACGATTGGCGATCTTCGGGCCGGATGGGAAGGATGTAGAGTGCTAAAAACAAGACAGGAAGACAAGATAACAAGAAGAAAGGATGTGTCTTTCACAGATCATCTTGTGATACTACTGGCGAATTCAAAAAGGGAATCAATTCCCCTGCTGACAGCGAGAAATCGCATCAGCGACTGGGAAAACGTATCCAGTGCCTGCACCCAAGGGGTACCCGACTTCTCGGTGTCAGTAGCCGATTTAATCGGGCAGCGATTTCGCCAGCAGTGTCATCTTGTCTTCCTGTCATCCTGTCTTCTTGTCTAAAAAGGAATAATTCATGAACAACTCACCCTTCCAACTCACCGAACAACAGATCAACTTTTTCAACACCTTCGGCTATCTCGGCTTTCCCGGGCTGATGGCGGATCGGGCGGCAGCGATCGAGGCAGCTTTTGAAGCAATTTGGGACGAGCGCGGTGGAGGTCACAATGGCAAGCCGCATGATGGCAAAGCGCGCTCCTGCATCGTGCCATTTATCGACCAGAGCGAGTACCTCGCCTCCCTGCTTGATGATCCACGCATTCAGGGCATTGCCTCTGCCTTGCTGGGCGAGGATTTTAATTACATGGGCAGCGACGGCAACTATTATGTGGGCGACACCCGTTGGCACTCGGATGGCTGGCACAAACATATCCGCCATGTCAAGATCGCCTTTTACCTCGATCCATTGACGCGCGATACAGGCTGCCTGCGTGTGATTCCTGGCAGTCATCGCCTGGGTGAACCCTTTGCCGATCAGTTACAGGAGCAGATTCGCCAAAGTAGTGAGTTGTGGGGGATGGAGGGCAAGGATGTGCCTGCCATTCCATTGGAAACCAAGCCAGGTGACATTCTACTCTTTAACCACAACACCAAACATGCAGCCTTTGGCGGCAATCAACACCGGCGCATGTTCACCATCAATCTCTGCCAACGCTACCCCGAAGAGCGCATCCAGGAATTGCGCGACTACATTAGCGGCGGCGCACGCTTCTGGATTGACCGCGCCTATGGCGAAAAGATGATGCGCACCGCTGGCCCGGAAAGGATGCGCCATCTGGAGCAGGTGATGGCCAACGACGGTCATCTGGCGGCGTTGTCAGCCAAAGCCCGTGAAACCATGCCCGAACCATCGCGAGGATAAAATCATGCAACTGTCACAAGCACAAATCAACTTTTTCAACACCTTTGGCTATCTCGCCATTCGCAATCTCTTCTCCGCCGACGAAATTGCTCGCATCACGGAGGGCTTTGAATGGTCGATCCAGAATCGAGGTGGTGGGACAAATCACGATGGCAGCAAACGTACGATGTTTGGCGGTCCGATTGAGCATACGCCGGAGATGTGCGCCATCCTCGATCATCCCGGCATTGTCGGCTTAATCAGCGGCGTGATTGGTGAAGATTTCAACTATTGCAGCGGCGACGGCAATTACTACACAGGCAATACCCGTTGGCACCCGGATGGCAATTGGGGTCAACTCTTTGCGGTGAAAGTGGCCTTTTACCTCGACCCGCTGACGCGTGACACCGGCTGTCTGCGTGTGATTCCAGGCAGTCAAAGCCCCGATCACTATATCCGCCGCGAAAAGATTAACCTAAATAACTCGGAGGAACTGTTTGGGGTGCCGCCCAGCGAATTTCCAGGCAACGTGCCGCTGGAAACCCAACCGGGCGACATCGTCATCTTCAACCACGATCTCTACCACGCGGCCTATGGCGGTAGCCAACGGCGACGCATGTTCACCATGAACTGCACTCGTCACGCCACTACGCCCGAAGATCTGGCAACCGCCCATAAATATCTCTCGATTCATTCGGCGGGTGGCGGCAATTTCGACACAGGTGCAGGGATGTTCTTCCCGACCATGATCGACACGGCCAACGAGCAACGCATGGTGCATCTGGCACAGCCGATTGCTATTCACGACGAACTTTTCCCGCAGTTCGCCCGCAAGCGGAAAGCGGCGTAACGCAAGCTATGAATGCAATCAAAGCCCTCACCTTTGATATCTTTGGCACAGTGACTGACTGGCGATCGACGATCATTCGGGA
This sequence comes from Caldilineaceae bacterium, assembly GCA_046328715.1. Taxonomy (GTDB): domain Bacteria; phylum Chloroflexota; class Anaerolineae; order Caldilineales; family Caldilineaceae; genus JAXLWB01. Next base: position 62,616 of record JAXLWB010000019.1, read on the forward strand.
AGGTCAACGCTTGGGCAGAGAAAAGAAGTTGCAGGTGGATTGGGTGGCGTTTGCCGATGCATGGCGGGGTGGCTATGAACCTGCCATGCATCGGGTACGCACTGGCCAACTGCCCTGGCTGAAGATCGACACCCTTCATCGCCTAATTCTGGACGACCTGCTACTGAAGTTTGGCATCCAAGGATTGAGCGAGGCTGAAATCGACCATCTCAACCGGGTCTGGCATCGATTGGCGCCGTGGCCCGATGTCAAGCCTGGCTTGCGGCAGTTGCGTAAACAGTTCACACTGGCGGCACTCTCGAATGGCAACATCGCCTTGCTCACCAACATGGCCAAACATGCCAACCTGGGTTGGGATTGCATCCTCTCCGCCGAGTTGGCGCGCCACTACAAGCCCGATCCCGAAGTCTACCTCACCGCCGCCGACCTGCTCGGGCTGGCTCCGCAAGAGGTGATGATGGTGGCAGCCCATGTTCACGACCTCAAAGGTGCCCAGGCTGTCGGCTTTCGAACGGCATTTGTCCTGCGCCCGCATGAATATGGTCCCAAACAGACAACCGATCTCACGCCAGATCCCAGCTTTGATATCGTTGCAAGCAATTTTATCGATTTAGCAAATCAGCTTGTGACAAGGTAAGGGATAAAACAAGAAGAAGAACTATGGAACAGAAACTACTCGGTAAACAAGCATTGATCACTGGCTCGGGTACAGGCATTGGGCGTGAGATCGCGCTGGAATTTGCTCGTCAAGGGGCCGATGTGGTGTTGCATTATGCCAACAGCAAAACAGGTGCCGAGAGTGCAGTGGCCGAAATTCAGGCCGCAGGAGGCAAAGCAACGGCGATTAAAGCTGATCTGAGTCAGGTGAGCGAATGTTTTCGGTTGGTTGACGGCGCAGCCGAGTTTCTCGGTGGACTAGACATTCTGGTCAACAATTCCGGTATCACCGAGGTGTGGGATTTCCAGAGTGTCACCCCGGAGCAGTTCGACTTGCTTTACAACGTCAACATTCGTGGCCAATTTTTCTGCGCACAACGAGCCGTTACCTATATGGAAAAGCGGGGCAAAGGTGTAATTGTCAACATGACTTCGGTGCATGGCTTTGCTGGCGCACCCGGGCACTCGGTCTACGCCGGGACCAAGGGAGCAATCATCGCCTGGACACGCGAACTTGGCATTGAACTGGCAGGCAAGGGCATCCGCGTCAATGCGGTGGCACCCGGCTGGATCGAAGTAGAAAGTCACTACAAAAAGTATGAAGGGTACGATACGCAGGCCGGCGGAAAAGTGATTCCGATTGGTCGAGTAGGCCAGCCGTTGGACGTCGCAAAAGTCTGTGTCTTTATGGCAAGTGACGATGCCGCCTTTGTGGTCGGCGCAACCCTATTGGTAGACGGTGGAACCGTGGCGCTGATGTCGCTTGCCGCGGGATGAGGTTTAGCACTTTTCGGTTGCCTTGTGGTTAAATCATCACTTCTTGAATGCAAATACTCTGTTCTCGTTCGTAGAATAGACCCAAAATAATAAGGAGCTACGTTTCGTGATTACAACAGCATCAGGATTGCAGTACGAAGATGTAACCGTTGGTACCGGTGCCGAGGCCAAGGCCGGTATGAATGTCAGCGTTCACTACACTGGCTGGCTGCAAAAGCCCGACGGCAGCGCCGGTGCCAAGTTCGATTCAAGCAAGGATCGCAATCAAGCCTTCAAATTTCCACTGGGTGGCGGACGTGTCATCAAAGGGTGGGACGAAGGCGTGCAAGGAATGAAAGTCGGCGGTTCACGCCGCTTGATCATTCCAGCCAAGCTCGGCTACGGCTCGTCTGGGGCGGGCGGTGTCATTCCACCGAATGCTACACTGATCTTTGATGTGGAGTTATTAGGAGTGTAAAAACACTACTCACCTCCGTGTTCTCTGATTTCCATGTTTATAAAAAAGGCTTTGTAAACACGGAAATCAGGGAACACGGAATTTTTATTTAGTGGGCTTCGGCGTGAGCTCAGCCGAACGTTTGAGGTGCAGGCTCGCTAGACCGTTACGTCTTTACGGTGTACCGACACTGCATAACGATCCCCCGTCTGCCAGGGTGCTTGTTCCCAGGTGGACCAGCGTGCAACCAACGTCAGCTTTGCATCTGTGGCGATCTGGTCATAGCTGGTCAAGGTTAACTTGCTCCAACTGGGTGGCGTTAGCTCGAAAGCTGCGATCAACAAACCGCCAGGCTTGAGATGTCTCGCCAGATTGGTCACGGTCGCAGCCTCTGTTCCGGGCGTCAAATAGATCATGACGTTACCTGCCATCACAATGGCGTCAAAGTGCTTGTCCAGGGTGATGGTGGAAAGATCTGCCAACCGCCAATCAAGCTGCGGCGCTTTGCTGCGTGCCTGATCAAGCATCACCTTATCCAAATCGACGCCCACGATTTCCACCACGCCGTGCCAACTCAATCCCCATCCGCCCCGTACCACAGCCCGCATCTAACACACGATAGGGCTGAGTTGATTGGCCCTGATAGAGCGATGAAGCAAGCAACTTTTCACAAGATTGGCTTCACCATGCACATCGATCCCCGCCGCAGCGCGCGCTTCATAGGGGGCGTCGTATTCTGCTCCGGTACGCTTGCGTGTTGCCAGCCAGGGATTGCTCATCACTCCTACACCTTTAGATTGTGCGCCGTCGGGTTGCCAATAAATCCACCGCCTGCGTTCATCGCCAAGTTGCCGCCATCCATCGGGATGATCGCTCCTGTAATCCACGACGAGGCATCGGATGCAAGCCAGAGCGCCAGGCCCTTAATGTCCTCGGAGCGGCCAAAGCGACCACGAGGAATACCATGCAGGAAGGTGTTGCGCAGTTCCTGGTTACGCTCCATTCGATCTTCTAAACCATTGTTAGGATTGACCACTTGAGCGGGCAGGATGGCATTGACGCGCACACCACGACCGCTCCACTCGGTGCTCAGTTCCTTGGTCATGTGAATGACCGACGCCATTGCCATGCCGTAGGCCGACTGTTGGCGGGCCAGTGAGCTGACACCGGCAATCGAGCCAATGCTCATGATGCTGCCTTTGCCCTGCTTCAACATGCGCCGTCCCGCCTGTTGCGTGGAATAGTAACGGCCAAAGACCAAGCTTTGAAAGACATAGAGCATCTCGTCCATCGTGATCTCTTCGGCAGCCTTTTGGACGCCGTTGCCTGCTACATTACCCAGCACATCAACTCGCCCGCCAAACTCCTTGTCGATCAGCGCATAGACGCGGTCTACATCCTCATACTTCGACACATCACAGGTAAGCGGAATCGCTCGGTGTCCCAGTTTGGCCAGGGTATGGGCACTTTCTTCATTTTTGACGGTGCTAATATCCAGCATAACCAGATGTGCACCATTTTCGGCAAAGACAGTCGCCATCGCCTGCCCCATGCCGTTGGCAGTGCCGGAAACAATCGCAACGCGGTCGGTTAGGTCAAACATGTTCATAGAAGTCTCATTTCATGGTAGTTGAGAGAGCAGGGATTGGTAATTGAGCAATTACGCAATTACCTAATTACCAATCTCTATCCTCTTTGTCTCAAAATTATTCCAAAAATTCGCCGTTCATCCTTTTGTCGCCCCGGCGGTGATGCCGCCAACAAAGCGGTCAGTAAAGATCAAATATAGCAGCGCAATTGGCAGCGAGGAAAGTGTGGCTGCGGCCATTAAGGGGCCCCAGGAAAACCAATCGCCGCCCGAAAAGGCCCCGATGACACCGTTGGTCAGCATCTTGTTTTCATTGCCACTGACAAAGACGATTGAGTAAAGCAGTTCATTCCAAGAGGCCGTAAAAGAAAAAATCGCTGCCGTAATGATGCCAGGCAGCGCCATCGGCAAGGTAATGCGCACAATTGCCTCAATCCGGCTGGCCCCATCAACCATAGCGCACTCTTCCGGCTCATGAGGGACATTGGAGAAGTAGCCGCTGAGCAGCCAGGTGGCAAAGGGAATGAGGTTGGTCGGATAGGTGAGCATCAGCGCTGGAAGCCCACCTAACAATCCCCAATCCTTCAAAATCTGCGCCAATGGCACAAAAAGGAAGTTTTTCGGTGCCAAATAGGTGATAAATACCAACGTGCCCGCCACAGCCACACCGGCAAAGCGCAGACGGGCGATCGCATAGCCGGCCATCACCGAAATGGTCACGGAGACCAGTGTGGTCACCGTTGAAACCAGAAACGTATTCCAAAACCAGGTAAAGAAGCCAGGTGTGGTAAAGACTTCCAAGTAGTTGGCCCAACGTGGATTCTTCGGAATCAGGAAGTTGCCCGTGAAGTCGTAAATCTCCACATCGGTCTTGAGCGACGTGATCAGGCCCCAGTAAAACGGGAAGAGCAGGACCGCACTCACCACGCCCAATAGTAGATAAAAGGGCAACTCCTTGCGAATTGTACGGATGAAGCGGTTCGTTTTCATGGTTCAATTCCTATTTCAGTAAAACAGTAGGACAGTGGGTCAGTGAATCAGTAGAACAGTGTAGATTCCCTGACTGATTTACTGTCCACTGTCTTACTGACTTACTGTCCTACTGACTCTGCTGGCGGCGTACGCTGATCAAGGAGGCGATCACAAGCAAGATCAACACGGGAAACATCGTCATGGTCACAGCGGCACCTAACCCAATCTTGCCCGATGAAAGCGAAAGGGTGTAGGCGGTTAGCGCGAATAGGGTGGTCGAGTCATTGGGTCCGCCGCGCGTCAAGAGAAAGGGTAGATCAAAATCCCCCAACGTGCCAATGGTAGAAATCAACATGACGATAATCACAACCGGGCGAATGATTGGAAACTTGATGCTCCAGAAGGTACGCCAGGCCGACGCCCCGTCGATCTTGCTAGCCTCGACAATTTCGGTCGAGACCGACTGAATCGCCGCCAGAAAGGTAATGCCGAAAAAGGGCACACCGCGCCAAACATTAACAAAGATCAACGACGCCATCGACCAGCGCTCATCCAGCAAAAAGGGAATCGGTTGGCTGATGAGACCGAGCTTGTTGATCAATAGATCATTGACGATGCTAAAGGTCGGGTGGAGAATCCATGACCAGATCATGGTGCTAAAGACGGTCGGCATGATCCAGGGCAGCAGCAACATCGCCTTGACCACCCGCTGCCCGATAAAAGGACGATTGAGCAGGGTAGCGAGCGCCAATCCGCCAAAAAATTTAAAGACTAAGGCAAACGCAGTATAGACCAGCGAGTTGACCACAGTTCTGGCGAACAGAGTCGTCTTGATTAGTTTGGCGTAATTCTCCAGACCCGTAAAATGGGCCACAGCACCGATCTGCTTATCGGTAAAGCTGAGATAGATTGCATACACAAAGGGGTAGGCCATCATCACTGTCAAAAAGATAAAGCCAGGGCTAAGCAACACATAGCCCAATGAACTTTCTTTATGCAGCAATCTGGAAATCAACGCCCCGAAAGAGCGCGGCTGAGAACGTGGTTTGGCTGCCATTCGTCTCTCCGGTTATGACAAGATGACAAGATGGCCGGATGACAGAGCAAATTGATCTTGTCACCTTGTCATCCGGTCATCCTGTCAATCAACTATGTAAGCAACTCAAGATCCGCGATATCCTTCATCACGCCATCGAGTGCACCACGTGCATCGCCGGTGGAGCAGGCCTGTGAGAAGAGTTTGCCAATCACGACCTTGTCCTGGATCAAGGCTGCTAGTTTTGTCTGGTTGGGCAATGCGTGCCCTGCGGGCAAGGCCAGTTTGAACATCTCCTTCGCAATCGCCAGTTTCGGATCTTCCGGCCAAATAGGCTCGTTTTCATACTTGGGCAGCAGCGGCAGAATGTAACCCTGACCAGCCTTATAGAATTCGCTGAAGTTCTTGATCGAGAAGAACTGGCGCATCAAGTCCTTGGCTGCATCCAAGTCGGCCCCTTGCGTGCTGTTCAAAATACCCCACCATGGCAACTGTCCATAACCGAAGCGCCCACCGGGTCCCTTTGGTGGTAAGGCATGGTTCATCCCTTCCGCGACCTCTGGATTCTTCTGTTTTGCGGGCAAATAGATGGTGTTGACGTTCATCGTCATCGAGAGTTGGCTGGCCAGGAATGCCGCGTTGTTGGCCCCATCATCATAGCCGACTTCGCCTGGATCGCAGGCATCGTTGTGCAGTTGAATGCAGAATTCCAGTGCATCCATTGTCTCTTTGCTATCCAGCGCTAAGGAGCCATCTTCGTTGAACTCCTTGCCACCAAAGGCCCAGAGCATAATACGTGGCACGGCATTGCCATCACCGCCAGCCTTATCGGATAGAGTCAACCCGTAAGGACGGCCCTTTTCTTTGAGCTTCTTACCGAGCGTCAGCGCGTCCTGCCAATTGTCGGGGAAGGTGTCTACACCCTCTTCCTTCAGCCAATCCTGTCGATAGTTGACAAACCAGTTGTGCTGACCAATCGGCACGCCGAGCCAGCGACCTTCATTCACCATTTGATAGGGTGCATTGGGCAGATAACCACCGCCCTCGGCGTCGAGTTCATCGACAATGTCCTTGACATCGACCAAGGCATTGGCAAAGATGGCGGGCGGTGAACTGTACTGGATGATATTAGCACCGCCACCGGTCTCAATTGCCGCCTGAATTTTGGGCAACAACTGTGCATCGCGTTCAAAAGTCATGGTGACGTTGTTTTGTGAAGCCCAATCATTGGCGAACTTCTCAATCACACCGTCTAGCTCAGGCAAAAAGGACCAGGGTCCTCCGAGAAACTTGACGGTTGCGCCTTTGAGTACCGCTGGTGCGGCAGGTGCTTCGGCGGCAGGTGCGCTTGCCTGGGGCGCAGCGGCGACACAACCCGCTAATGCTCCAGCACCCAGCGTAATTCCCGCAGCTTTCAGAAAGGTACGACGACTCATCGTTTGGGCGTTGAATGTTGCCATGTTAGTTCTCTCCTTTGAAGAACGTAGGAACAATTTCTATACCGAGGAGCTTGAGACTCGATCGTCACGATTCAAGTACGTTGCATTGGATTTGTAATTAGTCATTGGGGAATGAGCCAATGATTGATTACAGATCAGAACCACTTACTAAGTTTTACTGCCAAAGCTGAATTTCTGGAAGCGGTAAATAACGAGCGTATCCTGCTATGCTTGTGAATTGCCCAAACATTTTCGCTAAAAATTGACACCTTGTCAAATTGGTATACAATATACTGAATTTTACCCATTCCAAGGAAACCCAACTATGCCACCACCCAAAGTCGTAATTGCTTACATGGATTTTGGTGACGACTATGCCGTTGAGCGCAGGACATTGGCGGCTCTCGACTCCGAAATTGTCTTTACAAACGGTGAACTCTCCACACCGGCTGCGCTTGCGTTGCTGCACGAGGCCGATGCCTTGCTGGTGACACTGCAAAGGGTCACGCCCGAGGTGATAGCCGCCATGCCTCGTTGCAAAGCGATCGGACGCGCCGGCACAGGGCTAGACACAATTGACCTAGCCGCCGCTTCTGCGCATGGCATCCAAGTGGTTTATGTGCCCGACTATGGCATTGACGAAGTTTCCACTCATGCCATCGCTCTGTTGCTTGCCCAAGCGCGCAATGTTGTATCGCAGGTCAATGGTACCCGGGCTGGACAATGGCCTGGTGGCAATGGTCGGGTCATCTATCGTCTGAAGGGCAAGACGCTCGGCGTGATCGGCTTTGGGCGGATCGGGCAGGCAGCGGCAGAAAAGGGCAAGGGGTTGGGTCTGAACGTGATTGTCCACGATCCACAGTTAAACGAAACCGCCGTAGAGCGCTTAGGGGTACGAGTGGTCGACCTCGATACACTGGCGCGTGAATCAGACTTCATCACCCTACACACGCCGCTGCTCGATTCAACCCATCACATCATCAACGAGAACTTCCTCTCCAAGATGAAGCCGACCGCCTACGTCGTAAACACAGCGCGCGGCCCACTGATCGATGAAGCAGCGCTGCTCAAGGCGGTTCGCTCCGGCACGATCGCAGGGGCCGCGCTCGACGTCTTTGAAAGCGAGCCGCCCATCCCCAAGGATCCACTCTTCCAGGAAGAGCGGATCCTTGTTACCTCGCACAGTGCCTGGTACTCCGAAGAGGCGAAGATCGACATGCGCGGGCGCGCCGTGGAGGATGTCGTGCGCGTGTTGCGTGGAGAAAAGCCCCTGCGACCGGCGAATCAGGTGGGATAAAAAGATGACAAGATGACTGGATGACAAATCGTTCGAAAGTGAGTACAATTCTTACCCGGTCACGCCCGATGTATCGTATTGACGTCATCTTGTCATCCTGTCATCCCTTCATCTTGTCATAACCCAGGAGTTCACCATGTCCAACTCACTGCTCAACATCCTCGTCATCGGCGCGCATCCCGATGATCCCGACTTTTGCGCTGGGGGGACGGCGGCGCTCTATGCGCGTCAGGGTCATCGCGTCAAATTAGTTAGCTTGACCAATGGCGATGCCGGACATCACGAAATGGGAGGGGCTCCGCTCGCCTGGCGCAGACGTCAGGAGGCAGCCAATGCCGGCAAGGTGCTGGGCGTTGAGTACATTACACTCGACATTCATGACGGCACCTTGATGCCCACCATTGAGAATCGCCATCAGGTGATCGCGCTGATCCGCGAGTTCAAGCCCGACCTGATCATGACACACCGTCCCAACGACTATCACCCTGACCATCGCTACGCTTCACAGTTGGTGCAGGATGCTTCTTACATGGTGACCGTGCCCAACGTTGTCTCGCACATTCCGCATCTGGCCAAGATGCCGGTGATCGTTTATATGTGGGATCACTTCCAGAAGCCCGCCCCCTTCCAACCCGACGTGATCGTGCCGATCGACGAGGTGATCGAGGCTAAGTTCGACGCCCTGCATCAGCACACCTCACAAATGTACGAGTTTTTGCCTTACAACGGCGGCTACCTGAACGAAGTGCCCAGCGATTTGTCGAAACGACGAGGCTGGCTGGCCGAGCACTACACTCCACGCATGTGCCGCATCGCCGACCTTTACCGCGACAAACTGCTTGCCCGCTACGGCGCAGAGCAAGGTGCCGCCATCCACTACGCCGAAGCCTACGAAGCCTGCGAGTACGGCTCCCCACTCACAGAAAAGAACAAATCGACGCTATTTCCCTTCTTAACGACTGTGTAGCACAGTTGTACCTGAAACCAAGCCACAATCATTCCGTACTCCCTGACTTCCGTGTTAATAAAAGGCTTTGTAAACACGGAAATCAAGGAACATGGAATATACATTTTTTACTACGAAGGTACTTGGAGGAGGTTTATCATGGCGCACACCAACCAAGTTGATCTTGTCGCAAACCAGGGCTGGGACAAGCGGATTCTACTCTGTCAGAATGGGCGGCTGGTCACGACCTTCATTGTGGTTAGCGAGCGCTACGTAGTGCTAGTGGACACGGTGATCAATGCCGCGACTGCGGAAAAGATGGTTGAGTATGCTCGGCCCTACCTCAGCCAGGGACGCCAACTGCTGGTAATCAACAGCCACGCCGACTATGACCATGCCTGGGGCAATCAACTATTTGCCGGAGCAGCGGCCAAGTTTCCCGCCGCAATCATAGCCAGCCGACTGTGTGCCGAACAGTTCAAGAAACCCGACCTGGATTTTCTCCATCAACTGCAACGTGATGAGCCAGATGTCTTCGGTGATCTCGTCTTGACTCCGCCCACACTTACCTTTGATCATGAACTCTGGATCGATGGCGGCGATCTAACATTTCATCTCTTCCCAACGCCGGGCCATACTGACGATCACATCTCGATCTTCATTCCAGAGATCAACACCCTACTCGCCGCCGACGCTGCCGAGTTGCCTTATCCTGCTGCTCGCACGCCTGCCGGGCTGCCCGCCATGCGCCAATCGCTGGCCAAGTTGGCTGCGCTCAATGCCAGCATGGTGCTCTATTGTCATGCGCCGGTGACCTGTGGTCCACAACTGCTACACGACAATATCGCCTACTTCGACCAGATCGAAGCACATTGCCGCGTAGCAATCGCTAAAGGGCTGCTACCCGCCAGCGACCCCAACGCCGATTTGGTGACACTGATTGACCTGCCTTATCAGCAAGCGGTTCCTGCGGGCGAAGACTGGCGCACGGTACACGAATGGTACCAGACGAAGGGTCACAATGCGCAGATCCAGACGATGTTGACCTGTTTGTAGAACAAGAATCATTCTTGTTCTACTTCAATCGCTTCCAAAAATCGCTCAAACTGGTCGTCTTTGATGTTGATCGTATGCTTCTTCGAAGGATACTCGCCACTTTCTATATCCTGGCGGTATTGCCGAAAAGCTTGGACGGCAGTTTCATACAGACGAGCGTAGGTGATCGAATGGCGCGGGTAATGGCCGGTGTTCGTGCCGAGCAGATCGCTGGCAAAGAGGAATTGACCATCACATTCGGCACCGCTGCCCATCGAAAAGACGAGCAGTTTGGTACGCTTGCTGATCTCCGCCGCCACCTTGGCCGGGACACATTCCATCTCGACCAGCACACAGCCTGCCTTCTCCAACGCCATTTGTCGTAGACTTGCAGCGCTTCCTCCCAGCTTTTGCCTACCGCGGTCCGCCAACCAGTGTGTTCTGCACTGGCAGATAACCGACATGGCCAGCGCAGGGATACTTTTGTCGGGCTAGGGCGGCGCGAACTTCTCCGGTATCAATCCCGAACAAGAGATAATGTCGGTTCCGGCGTGGCCCTGTCACTTTGAATAGGCACCGGCGGCAAAGAAGCCAATCAACGTGTTCGGGGAGTCGATGACCCATTTGCTATGTTCCCAGGCGAGGATCTCGCCCCAGCGGCGCTTTGCAGTGCCGAAGGCCGGGTCAAGATCTGGCGCTTGCCTTGGGATCCACGGTGATTATAGTGCAGGTAGTGTCGGATAGAACACCATAAGCAATCCCTTCCTTATCAGGGGAGGGTTAGGGTCACTGCCATTGAGTTAAGCATTTTTGGTTTTCGTAGGTGCAGTTTGAAACCGCACGTTCTCGGTATGACCCACGTCGTGCGGCTAAAAGCACGCACCTACAAAATCCCTTAACTTAATGACAGCGAGGGTTAGGGTGGGGTTGGCAGTTACGTTGATTCGGTATCGCAACATTCTGCCACAGAGAGGAGCGGAATTGACAAGATTTTGACCTGTTTGACAAGTGAAGTTGAACAAGAGATAATAAAGACCATTCTCGGTCCTTATAGAAATGACACGTAAACATAGCACAATCTCATTACATCGAGTTCTTCGGTAGATTGAGCTATCTTTAAATTGGGTGTCTACTAGCAACTTTCCCAACCCTATTACTACAACGAGGCTTTGCCGCAGCTGATAGTCATCTCCCGGAAGGCTTGTCTCGAAATCTTGTTGTACGAAAATTGAATCAAAGTAAGAACCAGAGCTATTTCAGGAGACGACGAATGCAACACCAATCCGAAGGTTTATCGCGCCGTGGTTTTCTTAAAATTCTTGCAGCATCGAGCGTACCCGTACTTCTGGCCGCCTGTGCACCACAAAGTGCGCCCGCCGCTGGCGGTGGAGCGGCTGCACCTGCAGGGGAGAAGGTAGGTGTACGTTTTGTGGCAATGGATTACGACAACCGAATGCAACCAGATACTCAGGCAGTGATGGATGCCTTCAATGCCAGTCAGCAGGCGATCGAAGCAACACTGGAGGTCGTCGGTTGGCCCGATGGGCGCAATCTCTTGCTCACGCAAATCAGCGGTGGTCAGGCTCCGGATATCTTTAATGGCTCTGGTCAATGGATGCTCGAATTTACCTCGGCAAGTGAAACAAGTGAGTTGGACGATCTGCTGGGCAAAGAGTTTCTGAGTAACTTCCAGGAATCAGGCATCAAAGCAATGACAGTCAATGGCAAGCTTTATGGCATGCCCTACTTCCTTGACCCACGTGGCCTCTACTATCGCACCGACCTCTTTGAAGAAAAAGGTCTCAAAGCACCGCAGACTTGGGCCGATGTGCGTGAAGCAGCCAAAGCGCTCACCAACTCACCCAGCCTCTATGGCATTGGTCTCGGCCCGGATGATTATTGGTGGTACGCTTGGATCGGCGCACATGGTGCGGGTGTCGATCTTGCGCCCTGGAGTGAGGACGGTCACTCGCTGATCGCCAACGACGAAGGGCTGGCGGCTGTGCAATTCCTGACCGACATCATTCTCGCCGATCAGACCTCGCAGCCTTCGCCTCACAATGCCAACCGCGATTCCGATCTGCAACCGCTCTTCCTGGGCAAACAGATGGCCATGCTCGAAACCGGCTCATGGATGCCCACCATCATCAGCCACGATGCGCCGGATATGAAGTACGATGTTGCCCAACTGCCTGTGGCCAAAGCCGATATGCAACATCCCAATGTCTTCTGGCCCGATTGCGTGATGATGGCAAATCAATCCAAATACAAAGAACAGGCGGCTGAACTACTCAAATTCATGTTCAATGCCGAGAATCGTCTGCAATTCGCGCTGCAACGGGGTGTGATTCCCGAACGCATCGACGTGGGCAAGGATCCCAAGTATGTTGATCCGAATGACCCGCTGACCAAGTTCAAAGAGTTCTTTGTTAAGGAATTGGCGACTGCGCACAATGTCTTCCTGACACCCTGGCCAGCTACCGGTAGCGAAGATAACACCAGCATTAACAACGCACTGGCCAGAATCTGGCTGGGCGAGGCTTCGGTGAAAGATGCCATGACCGCCGCTGCCCAGGAGATCGACAAGCGGCACAAATTGAGCTAGTGTCATTTCGTAGGAATCTTTCGCTGACAGAGCCAATATGGATAGATCGGCTAGGATTCCTACGAAACGACAGATACCGTCGTACGTCCTATGCTGGATAGTTACATGAGGATCCAGCATCTGCAACTTGTCGGTTTCGACGATTCAAGGGTAAATCGATTTGGCAACACAAACCTTAACCAAGCCACGCTCTGGCATTTTTCACGCTTGGCGTGAGCAATGGGCTGAAAATCAATTGGCCTATTGGTTGCTCATTCCCAGCATTTTGAGCTTTCTGATCTTCCTGATCTTTCCGATTGCCAACATGATCGCCTCTGCCTTCTCGGACGTGGACATCATGGCGCATGCTTCCAATTTAGGCACGCTGGCTAATTTTCAGGAATTGGCCAGCGATGATCGTATGCCGCTGATCATCCGTCAGACGATTCTCTTTGCGTTTGGTACCGTGTTGCTGGAGGTAATCGTCTCCTTCCCGCTGGCGCTGATTTTGAATAGCCGCTTTCCAGGGCGCACGCTGGCCAAAGCCTTGATTATGATCCCGTGGGCCATGCCCTATGCGGTCTCGGCGATCACCTGGAAGTGGATCTTTCATGGCCAAATGGGTTCGCTCAACTATTTTCTGAGCGAAATTGGGCTGATCAAGAATTACGTCGTCTGGCTGGGCAATCCTGGCACGGCCTTTGCTGCTGCCATGTTTGTAGAAGTATGGTCGTCGGTGGCATTTATGACCGTGACCTTTTTGGCTGGCTTGCAAGGCATCCCCCCGCATATCTACGATGCGGCGAAGATGGACGGGGCTGGCCCCTGGCAGGAGTTCCGCGACATGACGGTACCGCAGATGCGTACCGTTTTTATGATCGTCACTCTGCTCTCAATCATCTGGGCTTTTCGCTCCTTTAGCACCATCTGGATCCTAACCAAGGGTGACCCGATCTTCCGCACCGATATCGCAGTCACGTATCTTTACAAACTGGCCTTTGAGTTTCGCCATTTTGGCCAGGGTTTTGCGCTTTCGGTCTGCATCTTTGTGGTTTTGATTATCTTTAGCGTCATCTACACCCGTCTGCTAGGTGCGCAGGAGGAGGCGTAAGCATGGGTCAATCTGCCGCCATCATTACTCCCCGCACCATCAAATGGGTTGGCATCGTCGGCTTTCTGATTCCGGTGGTCTTTGTCAGTATCTTTCCACTGATCGTGATGATCTCCACGTCGTTTAAGACCAGCGCAGAAGTCTATATCCCGCCGCCCACCTTCCTGCCCCGTACACCAACCTTCCAAAATTATATCGATATCTGGAAAGTTGTACCGCTGGGTACCTATTTCTGGAATAGTTTGCTCATCGGCCTTGGCTCGACAGTGGCTTCGCTGGTCCTGGCAATTCCCGCAGCCTATGCCCTCTCGCGCTTTCGGTTTGTCGGTAAAAATCTCTACATTCTCTTTCTACTCGGTATCCAGATGTTTCCACCGATTGTATTGATCTTGGGGCTTTTTCGGCTGGTGGCTGGCTTCAACATGGTGGATAGCCTGTGGACGATCATCGTTCTCAACGCAGTCTTTAGCCTCTCTTTCAATACCTGGATGTTGATGGGCTACTTTATGTCAATCCCAGTAGAGATTGAGGAAGCTGCCATGATGGATGGCAATTCGCGGATGGGTGCGATGATGCGCATGGTGATGCCGCTCTCCTGGCCGGGTCTGGTAGCGGTTGGCATCTTTAGCTTTATGAATGGCTGGAACGAATTTACGCTGCCTCTCACCTTTTTACGCAGCCAGGACAAATTACCCTTGACCATCGGGCTCTTCAAGTTTGTCACTCGCTTCAAGGTGGAGTGGCACCAACTAATGGCGGCTTCATTTTTAGCGACCTTGGTTGTCGTCGTGCTCTTTATGTTGGTGCAGGAGCAACTGACCAAAGGCATGGTGGCAATCAGTGAAAAATAGTAACGCCACCCCACCCTAACCCTCCCCGACTGCAGGGAGGGAACTGTCACGAGAACGACAATGATTGGTGGACAGAAGAGAAAGCTTCATCCATCCCGTCACTGTCCCCTCCCTTAGCAGGGGAGGGTTAGGGTGGGGTTTGGTAGCTACGAAAACAAAGGAATTGGGCATGGCTCGTCTCGTTTGTCGCAACCTCTGTAAACGCTATGGCGAAAGTCTGGCGGTGGATAATGTCAACCTGGAAGTAGGCGAAGGCGAATTCCTGGTGATTGTGGGGCCTTCGGGCTGTGGCAAAACCACCACCTTGCGCATGATTGCTGGTCTAGAGAGCATCTCCTCCGGCGAATTGTTGATCGATGATCAGGTGGTCAACGCAGTCGAGCCACGCCATCGGGACATTGCCATGGTCTTCCAGAACTATGCGCTCTATCCCCACAAACGGGTCTTTGATAACATCGCCTACCCTTTACAACTGCGCCGCACGCCCAAAGCCGAAATTGAGCAACGGGTACACGAGACCGCCAAATTGTTGAGTATTGAACATCTCTTGACGCGCCGCATCCGCCAACTTTCCGGCGGAGAACGGCAGCGTGTAGCATTAGGTCGTGCAATTGTACGTCGTGCCCGGCTCTTTTTGATGGACGAACCGCTTAGCAACCTCGATGCCCAACTACGCATCCAGATGCGCCGTGAGATCATCCGTTTGCAGCGTCAGTTGCGGATCACGACCATCTATGTCACTCACGATCAGGTGGAGGCGATGACGATGGGTGACCGTATCGTGGTCATGCGTGGGGGTGTGGTACAACAGGTGGGCGAACCCATGACGATCTACAATCGCCCGGCCAATCGCTTTGTGGCCCGTTTTATTGGCAGCCCGCCCATGAACCTCTTTGAAGGCACTCTCGAAAAGCAACAGGGGACCCTGCAACTGCGTACCAGCTTTGCCAGCTATACACTGCCGGCGGATGTTCAGATCCGATTACTCAACAACAACAGCCTCGCCGATACGTTGGCGGTGGAATGTGGCGTGCGCCCCGAAGACGTGACAGTTGAAGTGATCGGTGATGCGACTCTTGCTCCGAACCTCGGTACCGTCGATCTGGTTGAACCGCTCGGCTCGGATGCCTACGCCAGTATCGCCATCGGCAACGACATGATCCTGGCCCGCACCGCACCCGATCTGGCCATCAGTGAAGGACAAAAGGTGCGTCTGATCCCCAACTTGGCTAAACTCCACTTCTTTGACCGCAAGAGTGGCAGCAATTTACAGGGGTGACGCCATAAAAAAGTGACTGACTAAGACGACATCGTCACCCATACATCGTCATTGCAAGAGCCGTCAGGTGTATACAGCCCTGACGGCTCTTGCTTTGTCTGGTAGACTGTAGGTAAATTGGGTGCAATGTTTGAGGCATGTTGCCATCAATAACCAAATAGTCAACCTAGTACATTCACAGCCTGTTAGTGCATACAACAATACGAAATCTATACGATTCACCTACGCAAGCAAAAATATTATCCGAGTATGTAGGATCGGGTGAGGCTTGTTCGTTGTATAGGCATGCAGTTTATGATGGCAAACCGAGTATAAAAGGAGAGTCACCTATGAAATATGTTCTGTTGGTTTACGTGGACCCATCACGAAAAGTGCCGGAAAACAATGCCGAGCTCACCGATAACTGGGTCAATGGCATGGACAGCCGGGGCATCCGGCTGATCGGATCGGAGCTGCGGCCGGTAGAAGAGACTACGACTGTCACGGTTCTCAATGGCAAACTAACCCTTTCCGATGGCCCCTTTGCCGAGACGAAGGAGCATATCGCCGGCTTTGATATCATCGAATGCGCTAATCTGGATGAAGCAATCGCCGTCGCCGCCCAACATCCAGTCGCGCTCTTTGGCCATGTCGAAGTGCGATCGTTTTGGATACGGTAAAAACGTTGACCACGCACTCTGCCGAGGAGATTCGGCACATCGTCACTCAGATGTTTGGCAACGAGTCGGGCCGCGTCGTCGGTACGCTGATGCGGCTGACTGGCGACCTGGATCTGGCGGAAGAGTGTGCGCAAGAGGCATTCATCGCCGCCCTGGAAACATGGCCGGAGACTGGTGTGCCGCCCAACCCTGGGGCTTGGTTAACCTTCGTGGCGCGCAACCGAGCGATTGACCGCCTACGCCGTGGGGTCAAAGAACGGCTAAAGCTCGAGCAACTCCAAGCGATATCCGAAGAAGTAGACCGCTCGCTGGCCATTCATGATGGGGATGCGGATCTGCTGCGGCTGGTCTTCATCTGTTGCCACCCGGCACTCTCGACCGATGCCCAGATTGCGCTCACCTTGCGCCTGGTGCTTGGTTTATCGACTACCCAGATCGCGCGTGCCTTGCTGACCAGCGAGCCAACCATGACCCAGCGCTTGACGCGCGCCAAAAATAAAATCCGTCATTCCGTCATCCCCTTTGAGATGCCGGTGCCGAGCGCAATGGCGGGACGTTTGGCCGCCGTGCTGCACGTGATCTACCTGCTCTTCAACGAGGGTTACAGTGCCACGGGCGGCGATGAACTCGTGCGTTCTGAGTTGTGTTTTGAGGCAATCCGCTTAGCAAAGCTACTGATCAGCGTGGCCCCCGACCAGCCCGAAGTCCAGGGGTTGCTTGCGCTGATGCTCTTGCATCACTCCAGACGATCGACACGTCTGGATGAGCAGGGCGAACTTGTCCCCCTGTCGGAGCAAGATCGAAGACGCTGGGATCAAGCCATGATTGACGAAGGGGTCGCGGTGTTGGAGCAGGCGTTGCACCGCCGCAATGCTGGACCCTATCAGATTCAAGCGGCGATCGCTGCTTGCCATGCCACCGCCGCCACCGCCGATGAAACCGATTGGCCACAAATTCAGGCCCTTTATGCCAAGCTGGAAGAAGTCTCGCCTTCGCCGATTGTCACTTTGAATCGTGCGGTGGCCGTGGCAGTGGTCGATGGCTCGGCAGCGGCGCTAGCTATCTTGAATCAACTTGAGGCCGAAGGCACGCTGGCTGGCTACCACCTGTTAGCCGCCACCCAAGCAGAATGTCTGCGCCGGCTCGACCAGCCAAAACAGGCGGCAACTTACTATCGAAAAGCCTTGGGCGAAGTCAAAACCGAAGCAGAGCGCGCCTTTCTTCTGCGCCGCCTGGAAGAGTTAGCGCTACCCGAAGATTAACAAAAGGAACTGTATGTTCAATCTATTCTATCAAAAAACAGCCAATCGCAAAGCGATCAAATCAGGCGAATTGATTGCGCTGATAGCCTGTATTATGATGTTGACCGCCGTGGCGATTGACATCATGCTGCCTGCCTTTGATGACCTGCGCCAATCCTTCGGGTTAAGGAAAGAATCCACGGTCACGGCCCAAATTGTCACCTTCTTTTTCTTGGGACAAATTGGCCAGCTTGTCTATGGCCCGCTCTCCGACCGCTTTGGCCGCTTGGCGATCTTGCGCATTGGTTTTCTGCTTTACATCGGTGGCTGCGTGGCTACGGCATTCCTGCCCAACCTACAGGCAATTCTCGCTGCACGCTTTGTCGTCGGCATGGGCGCAGCAGCCATGACGGTCAGCGCGGTCGCCTGCGTGCGCGATCGTTTTGTCGGGGATAGAATGGCACGCACCATGTCACTCGTGCTTACCATCTTTCTCTTTGTGCCGGTGATTGCACCCTTTGTGGGTTCAGCCATCCTCGCTGTCACCTCCTGGCAAGGAGTCTTTCTCACCCCGGCCTGGATCGCCATCGTGGTGTTGATCTGGTCGTTTCGGCTAGATGAATCACTTGCGCCAGAACGACGCCTGCCATTGGATGGAAGGACGTTGCTGGGTTCGGCTCGGCTCGTGCTGAGCAATCAGCTCTTTACACGTTATACGACGATCACGGTGATCCTGTTCTCGGCCTTTAGCTCCTACATCGGCAGCTCTGAACGCATCATCGGCGAGATCTATGGACGGCCCGAACTGTTTGTCTGGCTTTTTGCGGCTGTTGGGGTCACCATGGCGCTTTTCACCTTTGTCAACGCCCAACTCGTAGGCCGCATTGGCGCACAGCGAGCGATTCGTTTCCTGTTGCTCACCTATCTGTTGGTGGCGAGCATCTTGTTTGGCCTGACGCTCTGGCGACAGGGCACGCCGAATCTTTATGTTTTCTTCATCTGTGTCGCCTTGCTCCAGGGCATTCAAGTTGCTATCTCGCCCAACAGCAGTGCGCTGGCCTTGGAACCGCTCGGAGCTACGGCGGGGATGGCAGCGGCGATCAATGGCGCAGCATTCTTTGTCGTCGGGTCGATGCTCGGGTCGTTGATTGACCGTCTGCTGGTCAATTCGATTACGCCACTGGCCGTCGGCTATCTGCTTGCGGGTCTGGTTGCCAATGCGCTCGTCTATGTGGCGGTTCCACACTCAATGCCAGCGCCGAACCAGGAACTTGCACAACCCGTTCAACTATCATGAAGTGAGTTGAATGTAAGCGTAGCTTGGTAACGACTTATCTCATGTAACACAAAAAACAGACATCCATTAACGCAAGGGAGCAAAGCTGCAAAGGCTCATCTTACTGATTTACTGTCCAGCCACTTAGAATGAAAGCAACCAGCCTTTTGTCTTCCTTCCGTCTTTGCCTCTTGGCGACCTTGCGTTAAAACCTTCGAGGAAAATCTCATGCGCAAACTGATTGTCAATAACTTCGTCACACTCGATGGCTTTTACGAGTCCAAGAACAAAACCTTCGACACCTTTTTCGACTACTATCACCCTGACTATGCCGGTGACCAGAACTTCGACTATTACGCAGCGGAACGGCTGCGCGCCGCCGACACCTTGATCCTGAGCGGTCGCACCTCCTATTTGGGCAACAAGAGCTACTGGACAAGCGTACCCAACGACCCCAACGCCACCCCCATCCGCCAAGAGCTTGCCCAACTCTTCCAGCGCATCGACAAGATCGTGGTTTCAGACAAGATCATAAGCGAGGATTTGACCCCTTGGGACAACACCCGCATCGTGCGCATGCCGGATCTGCACCAAGAAGTGGCCGCGCTGAAAGAACAACCTGGCCGTGAAATTCTGGTGCTGATGGGGCGCATCCTCTGGAACGACCTGATCCGGCACGACCTGGTCGACGAACTCCACCTCACCTTCTTCCCCATTCTTGGCGGCGAAGGCGTCCCCCTCTTCGAGGGTCGCCCACCGGTCTCGTTTAAACTTCTCCACACCCGCTCGTGGCAGGGGTCAGGCAATATTCTGGCCTGTTATCAAGTGAGTCGGGCGGCGAAGTGATGGAGGTCGAAGGAACCTAGCTCAGTAGATGCTGCTTGCAGTTGCACAATTTTCGACAGATTCCACAACCCGTAGCCGCTGCATTTTGCTGCGGGTTGTGGACATGACCGACATTTGTAGAATTCAACGTTGTTGGATTGACCGGCTTTTGTGCGGCTGCAAGCACGCACCTACAAGTTACTCGACCTTGTTTGTCATGATATAAGACATCTCTATCTCATTCCTCCTGCCACTTGCTGATCCTGAAGACGCTGGTTACAATTCAGGTAGCCATCTTTCTCGTTTGTTCATAATGAAGGTTTCTCCCTATGCCGACATCCACCTGGCTCAGCCAAGCCCGCCAATCGCTGGCCAACTTCGTACAGACCATCGAAGATTGGGCTCCCAGCACGCTCTATGGCGCCGTGGCAGGTGCAGCCATTTTGCCCTTGCTGGCAACCTCTGGCGACCCCAAAGAAGCGCTGGCTGGCATTGTCGGCGGGCTGGGTGCCGACCTGATTGCCAACCAACTCGAAGCATGGAAAGATCGCAGCAATGGCAAAGACGAAATCGATGCAACCGCTTTCGCCAAACAACTGAGTGACGCCGCTAGAAACGATGCTAATTTGCGCACAAGCCTCGATGATCTGTTGCGCAAGATCGGTGCGCTGGAAGTGGTGATCAAAAATGCAGCCGATGACGAGCGCAAAGAAATTGCCGCTCAACTCGACCGCCAGTTTGCCAAAATCCAGAGCACGCTGGATGTCCACAAGATTTATGTCGGCGGCGACTGGATTACGGTAGGTGATATTAGCAATAGTCAAAATGTGGCCATTGGTGCGGGTGCACATGCCGGTGACATTCACTATCACTACGAACAAGATCCCGAAATTGCTGTTCGCCGCAACGCCCGCCGTCAAGCCTACCTCAACCACGTCTACGAAGAAGCCAGCCGCCTTTCGTTGGGCGGCATCAACCGCAAAGCCGCCGAGAGCGAGAGCGAGGTTGCCATTCCGCTGGATGCGATCTACACTGCGCTGTGGACCGAGCAGAGTGATGGCGGAGAGGAGATGCTACCTGGCAAACGCCAGTCTGCTGAAGGCATGGAAGAGCGCCAACGCCCCAAACTTTCTGCTGTTGCCCAATTGGACCGTCACGCCCGTTTGGTACTCTTGGGTACAGCAGGCAGCGGCAAAAGTACCTTTGTGAATTACGTGGCGCAATGTCTGGCCGGACAAACGCTGGGCATGAGCAATGCCAACCTGGCAACGCTCATCCAAGCGCTACCCGACGACGTTGAAAAAATGGCAAACAATCCAGACCAGCAGTCCCCTCGCCAACCTTGGAGCCATAACAGTTTGCTCCCGGTGCGGGTGATTTTACGCCATTTTGCCGCCACCCATCTGCCTAGCGCTGGCACAACAGCCACTGCCGACCACCTTTGGCAGCACATTTGTGCTGACCTGGCCGCGGCTGCGCTGGCTGAGTTTGCGGACGATCTCAAGGCAGAATTGCACACAAACGGCGGTCTGCTCTTGCTCGACGGGTTAGACGAAGTGCCGGATGCTGACCAGCAGCGCGAACAACTCAAGGCAGTGATCAACGACTTCGCCGCTAGCTTTGGCAAATGCCGCATTCTGATCACCAGCCGCCCCTACGCCTACAAACAGGAAAGTTGGAAGATCGATGGTTTTGTCGATACCACGTTAGCCTCCTTTAGTGACCCACAGATCCGTCACTTTATTGATCGCTGGTATGAACATATTGCGCCATTACGCAACTACAAAAGTGATGACGCCAAAGGACGCGCCGAACGGTTGAAAAAAGCGATCTTTGACAGTGAGCGCCTGCATGTGCTGGCCGAACAACCATTGCTGCTCACACTGATGGCCAGCCTGCATGCCTGGCATGGCAGCGACCTGCCCGACAAGCGCGAGCGGCTTTATGCCGAGGCGGTTGATCTGCTGCTCGAACGCTGGGAGAAGCAGCGAATCGAGCGACGGGGCGATGGCACACAACTGGTGCAACCCAGCTTGCAGGAATATCTCCAAGTTGGGCGCGAGACTATCCTGGGTGTACTCGAACAGATCGCCTACGAAGTTCACGCTGGACAAGCGAACCTAGAAGGCTGTGCTGACATTCCAGTTGACACAGTCGTACAACGTCTTTATAAGGTGAGCAACAATCCGCAGGTAAAATTAGGTGAATTGATCAACTATCTAAGCCAGCGCGCAGGATTGTTGCTGCCCGAAGGCAATACCCTTTTCCGCTTCCCACACCGCACCTTTCAGGAATATCTGGCTGCACTCTATCTGACGGAAGGCCCTGTAGATTTTCCGCAGACGATTGCTGATCTACTGCACCAGGATCCGGAACGTTGGCGCGAGGTGGCACTGCTAGCAATTGCCGGGGCAGTGGGCAAAGTCAGTTCATTAGCCTGGGCGACGATTGATGCCTTTTGTCCCTTTGCGCCCACCGAATCGGCCTTTACTCTGGCCGATGCCTGGGGTGCCCAGATTGCTGGACGAGGCTTACTCGAATCGGCCAAGTTGGAAAACTTGAGTGTGCGTAACGAAGAAAAGGTAGAGCGGGTGCGCCAGGGACTAATTCATGTGATGCGCTCTGGAAAATTCAGCCCACCTGAACGAGCACTGGCCGGACGCACCCTGGCCGGTTTAGGCGACCCGCGCTTTGACCCCCATCGCTGGTTCCTGCCCAACGATCCACTCCTCGGCTTTATCGAAATCCCCGGCGGCCAGTTCATCATGGGCAGCAATAAGGAACTCGATCCACAAGCCAGAGACGACGAAACACCCCAACATAAACTTAACCTGCCCACCTTCTACATCGCCCGCTTCCCCGTCACCGTGGCGCAATTTCGTGCTTCGGGCATTCAGCCAAGTGACAAAGATGCCTTTGCCGACCCCGACAACCATCCTGTGCGTTGGATCAACTGGTATGAAGCACTTTCATATTGCAATTGGCTCGACCAAACCTTACGCAACTCTGACCAAACACCACCCGCATTAGCGGAAAAATTACGTCAGGGCTGGAAGATTACCCTGCCTAGCGAGGCGGAATGGGAAAAAGCGGCACGCGGTGTGCAGGGACAAATTTATCCCTGGGCAGTCAATGATATTGACGCGCCTCTCGCCAATGATCAAGAGGCTGGCATTGGAGATAACAGCGCAGTGGGCTGCTTTCCGGCGGGAGCTAGCCCCTATAGCGTGGAAGAGATGGCGGGTAATGTATGGGAGTGGACGCGAAGTTTATGGGGCAAAGATCGGCAAAAACCAGAATTTGGCTATCCTTACAAAGATAATGATGGTAGAGAGAATTTAACTGCACCTTCCAATACTTTGCGTGTGTTACGTGGCGGAGCAAATTATAACGATAACAACGCGGTGCGCTGCGCCGTTCGTAACAGGCACGACCCGAACGTCAGGGGCGACTACTACGGGTTTCGCGTGATTGCGTCCCCATTCACCTCTGGAATCTGATCGCTTTGACCCTCTGGGTTTTTGAACTCTGCGACTTGGCAACAGAGCCAGTAGAGGAGCGGTCGAAATTTTTGTAGCAGTGGGGTAGGGCGCAGATAACGCCTGTCCCAGAAAGTTAAACCTGTCATTCCCGTTTGGAATCTTCGTCGTTCAGGGGCAGACCTCGTTGGAGATTCCAAACGGGAATGACAGTCCGGCTCACGGGTTAATGACGAAATCACTCCCTTTTGCTCGATACCCATCATCAACCGTCACATTCACAGACATGGCCGCGAACTTGAATTTTTCCTCGTTTCCACGCTCCGATGTGGAAATTCCGTCCAGACGCTCTGCGTCCCGATCCTGTATCCACACTACCCGTTAACCATCTCCAACCGCCGCAACGTCAACTGATAACCCAGAGCGTGCATGATGGCGTTCACATTGTCCAATCGTGGGTTACCCTTAGCTGAAAGTGCCTTTTGTACGCCTTGTCGAGTCATGCCAACTTTTTCTGCTACTGTGGAAATCCCTCTGACACGGGCGATGATGCGCAGTGCGGAGAGCAGCGCCACCGAATCCCCATCTTGAGCATAGTCAGCGAAAATTTCATTGAGAAATTCGTCGATCTCTTCGGGGTGTTTTGTGAAATACTCTACACTGATTTCTTCCAAAGTTCGATAGTTAGACATAGTCCAAGCTTCCTATCAACCCGCAGCAAACGCTGCCTGTAATTGCTCCACCTGTCTGCTTGGACGCTTCTTGGCGAGATCATGGTTAGCTTGCAGATTCATCCAGAATTCTGGTGTGGTGCCGAAGGCTTGGGCAAATAGCCAGGCAGTCTCTGGGGTAATGCCACGCTTACCATTGACAATCTCATTGATGCGCTGTGTCGGCACACCGATGTGTTGGGCAAGCTGTACCTGCGTTAGTTCTAAGGGTTTCAGAAATTCTTCCAACAGAATTTCTCCCGGATGGGTTGGAATTCGATTTTCAGGAATCATATCTTCCCCCATCATACCTTATCAAACCGCTTCCCTGAAAGCAGAACCATACTCGGTCGCACCCCTAGTTTGCTCCCCACCACAAAATACGGTATATTGTATACCGCTTCCGTTGCTGACAAATCTTTATTGTGACTACCGGTAGGACAAGATTGCAATCTTGTCCTACGACACTCCAACCTATGAAAATCTCACGGATCGAAACCATTTGGTGCGATGAACAGCCGAATACCTGCTGGGTGCGCATCCATACTGACGATGGGCTGATCGGCTTGGGCGAGACCTTTTATGTGCCGCGTGCGGTCAGTGCGGTGATTCACGATGTTTTCGCCAATTTGCTGCTCGGGCGCAGTCCGCTCGACATCGAGAACCATTGGAACAACATGTTCTCGACCGTCAACTTTTTCGGTTTTGCTGGGACGGAGATGCGTGCGATCAGCGCGGTCGATGTGGCGCTGTGGGATATCGTCGGTCAATATCTGGGGCAGCCGATCTACAATGTGCTGGGCGGGCGCAACCGCGATCGCATCCAGGTCTACAACACCTGTGTCGGCCACGGTCAATATCAGGATTTCAACACCTGGCGCACCGGTCACAGCGGTGAACTGGCGACTGAACTGCTGCAAAGCGGCATCAAAGCCATGAAGATCTGGCCCTTTGATCAGTTTGGCTCTTCGTTGGGTGGGCCGGTTGGCAGCCGCGCCGGGGTGGAGGCGGTGGGGCCAGTGACCCACTTCCTGAGCAAAGAGAACATGAAGAAGGGGCTCTCCTACGTCGAGGACATCCGCAAGGCAGTCGGCGACCGCATGGAGATCGCCATCGAGGGGCACGCCCGTTGGAATTTACCCGAGGCGATCGAGATCGGGCGGGCACTGGAGAAGTATGACATTTTGTGGCTGGAGGAGATCATCCCGCCCGACAATGCCGACTCCTATGCCCGGCTGAAAGCGGCAGTCAAAGTGCCGCTCTGTGTCAGCGAGCGCCTTTTTACCCGCTTTGGCTTCCGTCAGATCATCGAGAAGAATGCCGCTGACATCATCATGCCCGACATGGCCTGGACCGGCGGCATCACCGAGACGCGCAAGATCTGTGCCCTGGCCGATACCTACTATCTGCCCGTCTGTAGCCACGACTGCATCGGTCCGGTGGCTGCGTGGTCGGCGGCACACATGCTGCTCCACGTCCCCAACGCTATGATCATGGAGACGGTGCGCGCCTACTACCTGGGCTGGTACAACGACTTTATGACCGAGCCGCTGCCCATCGTTGATGGCATGTGCATCCTCTCCGAGCGACCAGGCTTGGGCACCGCCATGCGTCCCGAAGTGCTCTCCCGCCCCGATGTCCACATCGAAGTGTCGGATGAGCAGCATCGCTTTGACCCGTCGAAGGGGTGACGCGTGAATTCAACCCCACCCTAACCCTCCCCAAAACGGGGAGGGAACTGTCACGGGAAGAATTTAGTTTGGTGTACAGAAGAGAATTCATAATCTGTCCCTTCACGGTCCCCTCCCTTAGCAGGGGAGGGTTAGGGTGGGGTTGCTTTTTCACAAATTCGGTAGCACACGCTCGATAAACAACTGCGTGCTGTCCAACTTCGGTGTGTCGGCGAAGGCGACGTGGATGCGTTTGGCACCGAGTTTGACCGCTTTGAGCAGGAACTCGGTGATCTGGTCGGGGGTGCCAGCCGAACCGTTGGCGGCGGTGGGGCGGACGTGTGGCTGCTCGGCCATCCGTTTCAAATCGGCCTCGCTCTCGCCGATCAGCACATGCGAGGCGACGACCTGGACGATTTCGTCGTAGTTGCGACCGACCGTACGGCAATGTTCTTTGAGCACCGCTTGTTTGTGGGCATAGGCTTCCGGGTCGGTGTAGATCAAGTTCCACCAGTCGGCATGTTCGGCGACGACACGCAGCAGGAACTTTTCGCCCATGCCGCCGACCATGATCGGGATCGGGTCGGGGTGTGGGTGACAGTAGGCATCCTTGAGTTGGTAATGTTTGCCGTTGAAGTTGACCGGACTTTGTGTCCACATCTGGCGGCAAATTTGGATTGCTTCGGCCAACTCGCCTGCCCGCACCGAGGTTTTGGGGAAGGGCCAACCGTAGGCGTGGTACTCTTCTTCGTTCCAGCCGGCGCCAATGCCTAGTACGACCCGCCCGCTGGAAAGAATCTGACAGGTAGCAGCCGCCTTGGCCAGGTGAGCGGGATTGCGAAAGCTGTTGCAAAGTACCTGGTGCCCCTGAAGTTTATCGGGATAGCGGGCCAGCCCATAGGCAAAGAGGCTCCAACCCTCGGCCACATTTTTGCTGCCATATTGCACATGATCGGGATACCAGATCGAATCGAACGGCGCAACGACCTGATCGATGTAAGGCATAGTATGACTTACCAGCCCCGACCAAACATTCAGACCTACAGGAATGCTCATTGTATGCTCCTTTGAGAGTAGAGATTGGAGATGCGAGAGTGGTGGGATTGTATACCAGATTGTTGAATTATGATAGTAACAAATGTGTATCGTTCGTAACCCGAATTCAACCTGATTCGATCTCATTTCCAGCCCAGCGGGCTATCCTATATCAGCCCACGGGCATCGCCCTGGGAGGATGAGAGCACGAGTAAGCCCTCAGGGCGATGCCCGTGAGTTGACATAGAACGCCCCGATAGGGCTACAGTTTCGCAGACGATGAATGAAGTATACCGCACAAAGGAACTATATGTCAGAACGATTTTTAGTCACCGGCGCACTCGGCTGTATCGGTGCCTGGACAGTAAAACGATTGGTGAGGGAAGGGGTGCCGGTCTGGACCTATGATCTGCCGGGCAGCCAACATCGTTTGCAGTTGATCCTGAACAGCGATGAGTTGGCCAAAGTGCAGATGGTGGGCGGCGACATCACCGACTTTGAGAAGTTTGAGCAGACGGTGGCCGACAATGGCATTACCAACATCGTCCATCTGGCGGCCTTTCAAGTGCCCTTTGTGCGCGCCGACCCGGTTCAGGGGATGAAGGTCAACGCCGTGGGCACGACGATTGTCTTCGAGACGGCCAAACGCCATCGTGACCATGTGAAGTCGGTCGCCTACGCCAGTTCGGCTGGGGTCTACGGTCCGCCCGATCGTTACCCGCCCGGTCCGCTCGCCCACGACGCTCCGCATGATCCGACCAATCTCTACGGCGTCACCAAACATGCCAACGAGGGCACCGCCAAGATCTACTGGCTAGAGAATCAGATTCGCAGCGTCGGCATCCGCCCCTACGTCATCTACGGCCCCGGTCGCGACCAGGGCATGACTTCGACGCCGACCAAGGCCATGCTTGCCGCTGCCGTCGGTCGCCCCTATCATATCAGCTTTGGCGGCATTGTCGTCTATCACCATGCCGAGGATGCGGCGGAGATGTTTATCCGTGCCGCCCGCTCGGGACAGGCAGGGGCCGAGGTCTACAATTTGGGTGGCAACACGGCGCACATGGACGAAGTGGTGGATGGGATCAACGCCGCAGCGCCGGAAATGGCGGGCAAGATCACCTTCGAGCCGATCCAACTGGCCACGCCCACCGCCATCGACGAAACGATGTTGATCCAGGCCCTGGGCAAGCCGAATTGGCGACCGCTCGCCGATGGCATCGCCCAGACCGTCGCCCATTTCCGCCAAGCCGCCGGAGAGGGTAAGATGGCGGTGGACAGAATTTTAGGTTGAGATTAAACCCGTTACTATGTCTTTCATCGCTCTCGACCTTGGCACGACCTTTATCAAAGGCGCGCTGCTCGATCTGGATTCGTTGCAGATGAGCAATATTCGGCGTTTGCCCTTTCCGGGGCCGCTGCCGGGATTGCCAACCTATTTTCACGAAGTCGATCCGCTGTTGGTGGTGGCGACGGTACGCCAGTTGATCGAGGAGTTACTGGCGTTGACCGCTCAATGCGATGGCATCGTCTTTTGCACACAGATGCACGGCTTGGTGCTCTGTAGCGAACGTGGCGAACCGCTCTCCAATATGATCACCTGGCAGGATCAGCGGGTGCTGACGCCCCATCCGGCAGGTGGCGGCACGCACTTTGAACGGTTACAACAGTTGATCCCCAACGAGGAGCAACAACAACTAGGCAATGAGCTACAGCCCAGCCGCCCGCTCTGCTATCTCTACTGGATGGCGGAGAATGGCAAGCTGCCCCGCCAACCCGCCTTTCCCGCTGCGCTCACCGACTTTGTGATCGCCAATCTCTGCCAGTGCGAACCGACCACCGAGCCGACCAATGCTGGTGCCCATTGTCTGTTCAATCTCACAACCGGGCAGTGGCACAGCGTCCTCATCGAGCGGCTGGGATTGGCTCATCTACGCTGGCATGAGGTGCGCCCCTTCGGTGCAGTGGCAGGGCAGTTGCAGATTGGCGGGCGTTCGTTGCCCTGCTACAGCCCGGTCGGCGATCACCAATGCGCGTTGGTCGGTGCCTTTCTGAGCGAAGGCGAACTTTCACTCAACATCTCGACCGGCTCGCAGGCAACCTTACTCACCTCGCAGTTGGATCTGGGCAACTATCAGACTCGCCCTTTCTTTGATGGCAGTTTCATCAACACCATCACAGGCGTGCCGGCTGGACGAGCGCTCAATGCACTGGTCAATCTGCTGGTGGAAATCCCGACCAAACAGGGCATTGAACTGGCCGATCCCTGGCACACGATTGTCGAAGCCGTAGCCACAGTCGAACAGAGCGATCTGGTGGTCAATTTGGCCTTCTACGATAGTCTACTGGGCAAAGAAGGACACGTTCTACACATGCGTGAGGAGAACATTTCGGTCGGCCATCTCTTCCACGCTGCGTTCCAAAACATGGCCGACAACTATCACAACAGTGCCCTACGCATTTCACCGCAAAAGGCGTGGCAAAACATCGTCTTTTCTGGCGGACTGGCGCAGAAGTTGGAGTCGCTTCGCACGATCATTCAGCGCAAATTCGACACCCCGTATCGTCTCTGCGTTTCAAGTGAAGATACGCTGCTCGGATTGATGGCGTTGGCGCTGGTTGCCAGTGGTCGCCAAACTACCGTCGCCGCAGCGATTGAGGAATTGAAGGAACAGAGTTGAAAAGTTGAAGAGTTGAAAAGTTGCAGTGACTCTTCCACTTTTCAACTCTTCAACTTTTCAACTTTCTACCAAGGAGAAACCAATGAAACTAGTAACCTTTGTACACAATGACAAAACCGCAGTCGGCGCACTGAGTGGGGCCGAGAATGAGTTGGTGGTTGATCTCAGCGTCGCCACGCCCAGTTTACCCGCCAACTTGAAAGACCTGTTGGCCGCTGGTGCCAGCGCACTGGAAGAGGTAGCCGCCGCTGTACGCAATCCGCCCTACGGCTCAACGCTCAACCTGGAAGAGGTCAAGTTGTTAGCTCCGATTCCCAATCCAGGAAAGATCCTCTGTATCGGCTTGAACTATCGTGACCATGCTGCCGAGTCAAATTCGCCGCTGCCGCCTCACCCGATCGTCTTTGCCAAGTATTCGAACGCCGTATTGGCTCCCGGCGATCCGATTGTGTTGCCCAAGAACAGCCAACAGCCCGATTACGAAGCCGAGTTTGGCGTGGTGATCGGCAAGCGGGCGCGCCATGTCAGCGAGGCCGATGCCTTGAGCTATGTCGGTGGCTATCTACCCTTCCACGACGTCAGCGCCCGCGACTATCAGATGCGCACCAGCCAATGGTCGATGGGCAAGACCTTCGACACCTTTGCCCCCTTCGGCCCAGCCCTCACCACTGCCGATGAAATTCCCGACCCACAGACGCTCGACATTCAGCTTTCGATCAACGGCGAAGTGCTGCAAAAATCGAACACCAAGAACCTGATCTTTACCGTCCAACAACTGATCGCCGACCTGACCTCAGTGATGACGCTCGAACCAGGCGACATCATCGCCACCGGCACCCCCGGCGGCGTCGGTTCCGCCCGCAAACCGCCCCGCTGGCTCAAGGCTGGCGACGTGGTGAGAATTGAGATTGAGAAGTTGGGTGTGTTGGAGAATCCTTGTGTGAATGAGTAGAGATTGGGAGATTTAGGCAAGAAGCAACTAAGTAATTGAGTACAGCGTAAACAAAATTTTCCGGTAGAAGATGGACCTGTCATTCTGAGCGAGAGCTTTTTCGAGCGAAGAATCTTGCGGAGCAGACCAACCAAGATTCTTCGTCGCAAACAGCCGCTCCTCAGAATGACAAGTACCGAAAAATATGATTTACACTGCATTGAGCAGTTACCAATTACACCGCCTAATCTCTTAATCTCCATTTTGGAGATTCGTGCCATGAATCAAGAAATTCCTACCAGCCAACTCCTTTCCCTCTACCGAGAGTTGCTCAACATCCGGCGCACGGAGGAGCAGTTGGTCAAGTCTTATGCCGCGGGTTTGGTGCTGGGCGCCTGCCATACCTATGTGGGCGAAGAAGCAGTGGCAGTCGGCGTCTGCGCCCACCTGCGCCCGGATGATGCTGTCTTTAGCACCCATCGCGGCCACGGCCACGCCTTGGCCAAAGGGGTGCCACCGGCGCAGGTGATCGCCGAACTGTATGGACGCTCGACCGGCTGTTCGCAAGGGCGCGGCGGCAGTATGCACCTCTTTTCGCCCGAAGTGGGCATGATGGGCACCAGCGGTATTGTCGGCCCCTGCATTTTACAGGCGACCGGAGCCGGTTACACCTTTCAACTGCTCAAGACCGACCGCGTCGGCGTCGCCTTTTTTGGCGATGGCGCTTCCAACAATGGTGCCTTCCACGAAGGGATCAACCTCGCCAGCATCTACAAGCTCCCCGTGATCTACGTCTGCGAGAACAATCTCTACGCCACCGAAGTGCCCTTTGCCTTTTCCGCCGGTCATGGCGATGTCGGCGATCGTGGCTACGCCTACGGCATCCCCAGCGTAATTGTCGATGGCAACGATGTGTTGGCGGTCTACGAAGCAGCCGGGGAAGCGGTGCGGCGTGCCCGTTCTGGCGGTGGCCCGACCTTGATCGAGTGCAAGACCTATCGCACCCGTGCCCATTCCGAAGGCATGCGCGAAAGTGGCTACCGTTCCCAGGAAGAGATCGACGCTTGGAAGGCACGTGACCCGATCAAGCTCTACCACAGCTATCTGCTCGCCAACGGCTTGGTCAGCGGCGACGATCTGGAAGAGATCGAAGCCGACGTGCAAGCCCGAGTGGAAGCCGCCGCCGAATTCGCCAAAAACAGCCCCTGGCCCGATCCAGCAACTGCGACGACGCATGTTTATTATGAAAACTGAACCCCACCCTAACCCTCCCGTTCGGCTGAGCTCACGTCGAAGCCAAACGAGGGAGGGGACTGTGAAGGGGCAGATAAAGTTTTTCTTCTGTACACCAATCGCAATTTGCCCCGTGACTGTTCCCTCCCTTAGCAGGGGAGGGTTAGGGTGGGGTTAGGAGCACTTACGATGCGCGAAATCACTTTCATGGAAGCTACCCGAGAAGCCCTTGCTGCTGCAATGGAGCGCGATCCAACGATCTTTGTGGTGGGCGAAGGCATTGGCAAACGGGGCGGCAACTTTACCACGACCCTGGGTCTCTACGATCGTTTCGGTCCCGAACGGCTGCGCGATACGCCGATTGCCGAGCGCGGCTTTGTTGGCATGTGCTGTGGTGCAGCGATGACCGGCAGCCGCCCGATTGTGGACTTTATGTTTCTCGATTTTATCCTCGATGCGATGGGCGAGCTGATCAACCAGGTGTCGAAGATGCAATATATGAGCAGCGGGCGGTTGAAGATGCCGTTGCTCCTGCGCGGCTGTATCGGCATTGGTAACGCCGCTGCAACCCATCACTCTGGCAATTATTATCCGATCTTTGCCCACATTCCTGGCTTCCGGGTGGCGCTGCCCTCCAATGCCTACGATGCCAAGGGCCTTTTTACAAATGCGTTGCAGGCCAACGATCCGGTACTCTTTTTAGAACACAAGTCGATCATCTTCCAGAAGGGGCAGGTGCCCGACGAGGAGTATACCATCCCCTTTGGGCAGGCACGTGTAACCCAGGAAGGCAAGGATGCGACCGTGGTGGCGTTAGCATCGATGGTTGGTAAAACACTCGATGCCTGCAAACGCCTGGCCAAGGATGGCATTTCGATCGAAGTCGTCGATCCACGGACGATTGCACCGCTCGACACCGACACGATTCTGCAATCGGTCCATAAGACGGGGCGGCTGCTCGTGGTAGACGAAACCTTCCAGCCTTGTGGTATCGGTGCTGAGATTGCGGCACAGGTCATGGCCAAGGGTTTTGACGACCTTGATGCCCCCGTGGCGCGGCTCAATGGGCTTCACACCCCCACCCCCTACAGCCCGACCCTGGAAAACTCCATTGTGCCGAATGTCGATTCGATCGAGCAGGCGATCCGGGAGTTATTGGCGGAGTGATTGGACACAGAGAGCACGAGAGGAGGCACGGAGAACACAGAGAGAACACAAAGTATAATCTCTTGTGTCCTCTGTGCGCCTCGTGAAACCCTCCGTGCCCTCTGTGTAGTGCAGTTGCAGTACAAAAAGGTAATCACAATGGCAACCGAAATTGTCATGCCGCGCCTGGGGTGGACGATGGAAGAGGGCACCTTTGGCGTTTGGTTAAAAAATGATGGCGACGTCGTCAAGTCGGGCGACATGCTCTTTACCATCGAAGGCGACAAGGCGACCCAGGAAGTCGAAGCGCTCGAAGATGGGATCTTCCGCCTGCCCGCCAACGCCGCCCAATCGGGTGATGTGCTGCCGGTGGGTGCGTTGTTAGCCTATATTGTGCAGCCAGGTGAGAAAATTTCTAGACAGGAAGAGGGGGAGACAGGGAGACAGGAAGACAAGAGGACAGGAGGACAAGATGACAAGACGACAGTCTCTCAATCTCCCGATCTCGCAATCTCGCAATCTCCTAATCTCCAATCTCCAATCTCCACTCCCACAATCAGCCCTCGCGCCCGCAGAGTCGCAAAAGAGCTAGGCATCGATTGGGCGCAGATCACCGGCAGCGGACGCACGGGACGCATTGTTGAACGCGATGTGCGTGCGGCAGCGGCGGCTCAACCTGCGACGACCACCTCAGCCGAGGCGAAACCGGTCGAATCGAAACTGCGCGTCACGCCCGTCGCTCAACGCATGGCGCAAGAGGCTGGGATCGACACTACTGAACTGGCCAAACAAAAAGGCGTCGACAAAATCGACCGCGCTGAAGTCGAAAGTGCCATCGCCCAACAATCCGCAATCCGTGCCCAAGGTGGGCCCCCGCCGCAATCCGCAATCTCCAACACTCAACCCATCTCACGCATCCGCCGCATTATCGCCGAGCGGATGGTGGAGAGTCTGCGTACGACAGCCCCTGTCACGCTGACCACGGAGGCGGACGCCACGAACTTGGTCGCACTGCGTCAACAACTGAAAAGTTCGTTGGAGCCACGCGGCAAGGTCATGCCATCCTACAATGACCTGCTGATCCGACTCAGCGCAGTGGCGCTGCAAGATCATCCGATGCTCAACGCCACTTGGGGTCAGGGCGAGATCATCCTGCACGATGAGATTGCGATTGGTCTGGCCGTCGATACCAAGGACGGATTGCTGGTTCCGGTCGTGCGCAACGCACAGAGCAAAAGTGTGCAGCAAATTGCCAGTGAAACACGCACCTTGGTCGAACAGTGCCAGAGCGGACAGATCAGCGCCGATGCGCTCAACCACGGCACCTTCACCATCAGCAACCTCGGCGCGCAGAATATCGATGCCTTCACGCCGGTGATTAACCTGCCGCAGTGTGCGATCTTAGGTGTGGGACGCATCGTCAAAAAGCCGGCCGTGGTGAACGACCAAGTGGTGGTACGCCAGATGGTTGCGCTCAGTTTGACCTTTGACCATCGCCTGGTAGATGGCGCACCGGCGGCTCGCTTCTTGAATCAAATTCGCGAGTTTGTCGAAGAGCCAGCTTTGTGGTTAACTGCATAGAAGAAGAAAATAAACCACGAAAGTCACGAAATACACGAAAAATGCATGCCTACGTCTTTCTTTCGTGTATTTCGTGACTTTTGTAGTCTACACACTTGTACTATCGGCATAAAGGAATTCTATGATTATCGACCAATTGAGCAACGTCTCTTCTGATTTTTACGCGGGTCTCCTGACCAAACATGGCGGCAGCTTTCGGCTTGCCGACCGGCTGATGACCGCCTTTCGTTTTCTGCAAAGCTTTGACCCCAACAGTGCTCAGCCTGGCACCACCGAACTAGATGGCAAACAGGTATTCGCCATGGTTCAATACTACGATTCCAAGCCGCGCGCCAAAGGCTTTTGGGAGGCACATCGCAAGTATATCGACGTGCAATATGTCGCCCAAGGGCAAGAGTTGATGGGCTATGTCAACTTGGGCCACGTACAGGCAGGTGAATATGATGCGAGCAAGGACTTTTTGCCTGCCGAAGGGGAAGGCAACTTCCTACTCATGCCCGCTGGCACCTTTATCATTCTCACCCCGCAAGATGTTCACATGCCGCAGATCGCCGTCAACGACCAGCCAGCGCCCGTGAAGAAGGTGGTGGTGAAGGTGGCGGTAAATGATTAGTAGGTCAGTAGGACAGTGAGACAGTAATTCAGGGGACTGTCTTACTGTCTACTGACTCACTGTCCCACTTTGCACAATTCTTATGCAACATCGAATCCTAGGTCGAACCGATCTCGCCATCTCGCCACTGGCATTGGGTACAGTTGAGTTAGGTATGGATTATGGCATTAACGCGCCTGGACACTTTGGGCGTCCGGGGGAAACGGCGGCTATTCAACTGGTCCATGCGGCACTTGATGCGGGGATCAACCTGATCGACACAGCACGTGGCTATGGCGAAAGTGAGGCGGTGCTGGGCAAGGCGTTGCATGATCGGCGCGAGCGGGTGGTGCTGGCGACCAAGTTGAGCACACGCCTGCCCGACGGCAGCAAACCTGACGGCGCGGAATTGCGCACGTTGATGCTCAGCCAACTTGAGACCAGCCTGCGCTTGCTGCAAACCGATTGGGTTGACATTTGGCAACTGCACTATGTGGATGAAAACGAACTCGGTAAGGCCGAGACGATTTGCCGCGTGTTTGACGAAGTAAAGGCCAGTGGCAAGGTACGTTGGGTAGGCGGCTCGTTTTATGGCGCGGAAATGCCAGCCGCAGCCCTGGAGCTCGATCTCTTTGACACGATCCAAGTGACCTACTCGGTCTTTGACCAGCGCCTGGCGGATCGGGTCTTTGCCTTGGCGCAAGAGAAAAATGTCGGTGTGATTGTGCGTTCAGTCTTACTCAAAGGTGCACTGACCGAACGGGCCGACTATCTGCCCGATCACTTGGAAGCGTTGCGAGAACGGTCACGTACCTTTCGCCAACTGGTGGCAGCATCTGGCCTAGCCCTGACTCCGGCACAAGTGGCCCTGGCCTTTGCGCTGGCCCAGCCTCAGATTCACGCCGTGTTGATGGGGGTGCGGACACTTGAGGAAGTAAACGACAACCTGGTCGCCTTGAGGGCTGAACTTCCGCCGCACTTTGTCGCACAGTTGGCTACGCTGCGCATCGACGACGAAACGCTGATCAATCCTGGCAAATGGGGGATTCTGTAGGAGTTACGGGTTTCCCTTTCATTCTGGTTTATCGCAACTTGTAACTATCAACCCCACCCTAACCCTCCCCTGCTAAGCTTACCTTTACCCACATGTATTGGTGAGCGGGGATTGAGAGAATGCAATAAATGATGCGAAAGTTCGCTGATTTTACCAGCTTTCAACCATTTCTTGCTTTTGCTAAGTCAAACTTGTCAATTAACACCGAAAATTGGGTTCGAGCGGTCGGGTTCGAACTCAATTTTCAGAAGCAAAAATTGAAAACAGCTCGTTTTCACGACTAGATTGACTGCGTTTGTCTCTCATTTCCCACTTTTTACCCATCATTGAAAAGATGTGGGTAAAGCTAAGCCTGCTAAGGGAGGGAACTGTCACGGGGGCGATTGTGATTGGTGTACAGAAGATAAAATATAATCTTCCCTTCACAATTCCCTCCCCACAGCTTGGCTTCGACGTGAGCTCAGCCGAACGGGAGGGTTAGAGTGGGGTTGACTTGGGAATTTTCAAAGGAAAAAGACGAGGTCTACGCTTATGTTGACAGAGCAACACAAAGAGGCTTTCGAACGTGATGGGTATGTGATTGTAAAGGGGCTATTTAGCCAAGAAGAGGCAGAATTCTACAGTGAACATTATACTCAGATGCGGCTAAGTGAGAATGCGCGCATGGACAAGAGTTTCTCCACCGCTTCGGAAGGTGATCCACTGGTGAAGTGGCCGCGGCTGATGATGATGCATCGCCATGATGACGTTTCGCGCAAGTGGTTGCTCGACGAGCGCATCAATCAATGCCTTTCCGGGTTGCTCGGACGCGAGGCCTATGCGGTGCAGACGATGTTCTATTTCAAGCCGCCCCACGCCCGCGGTCAGGCCCTGCACCAGGACAATTACTACCTGCGCGTCCAACCCGGCACTTGCGTGGCTGCCTGGATGGCGGTTGACCGTTGCGATGAGGAAAATGGTTGTCTACAGGTTGTGCCCGGTAGCCAAAATTGGCCAATCCTTTGCACCGTCAAATCCGATTCCAAGCAGAGCTTCACTGATGTCACCGTGCCAATTCCCGAAGGGCAAGCCGTGGCTCCTGTCATCATGGACCCAGGCGATGTGCTCTTCTTCAACGGCCAGATCGTCCACGGCTCCTTCCCCAATACCAGCGATGACCGCTTTCGCCGCAGCCTGATCGCTCATTACATCGAAGGCGAATCGCAACAAGTAGCAAAATGGTACTTTCCTGTGCTGAAGATGGATGGCAGCGAAATCAAAATTGACCCCAGCGCCTCGGGCAGCCAATGTGGAATCTGGGTCGATCAAGATGGCAAACCGGTAATTGAAGTAAGCAATTACGAGAAGGTAGAAAAGGCGACGGAGTAAGTTTTACACTTGGATGAATACAATTTTGAGCCGTTAGCGTAAGCGTACGTTCTTTCACGTACGCTTACGCTAACGGCTCAGTTATTGAACTACGCCCACGCCCCCTTTGCCATCAATCCACCATCGACATTGATATATTCCCCGGTCATAAAGGAAGCTTTGTCGCTGGCAAGAAAGAGCACCACGTTGGCAATATCATGGGGCTGGCCAATGCGCCCAATTGGGTGTTGTGAGGCCCAGATCCGTTTCATTTCCTCATAATCGCCACCGACAAGTGCGGCTGCGGCTTCAGCAACCAAGGGCGTTTCGATGGTGCCTGGGTTGACGGCCAGAACCCGAATGTTATACTGGGCATATTCTAGGGACAACTGGCGCACGAGATTGATGTCGCCGCCTTTGCTGGCAGCGTAGGCGGAAACACCCATTGCCGATTGCAAGCCCTGCACACTGGCCGTGTTGATAATCACCCCGCCACCCCGCTTGATCATCTCGGGCACACAATACTTAACCATCAGAAAGCGGCTCTTCAGATTGACGGCGATAATGCGGTCCCACAGCTCTTCGGGCAATTCGTGGGCGGGTAAGTAGCTGTTCGTCGGCTGGATGCCGACGTTGTTGCAGAGGATATCAACGCCGCCGAATTCGCTCACTGCATTTTCCACCAGCTTCTTGCACTCGCTCGATTGTGACACATCGGCTTTGATAAAGTGCAACTTACCCTCGGCCTCAGCCGCCGCCTTGCTGATCACTGCGCCGGCCGCCTCATCAATATCGACACAAACGACATTCGCCCCTGCTTTGGCAAAGGCCATACTGATGCCACTGCCAATCCCCTTGGCACCGCCGGTTACAATCACGGTCTTGCCTGAAAACTCTCCCATGCTGTCGCTCCTTGTTTGGAAATAATTGAGTCTATTGATACGTTAATATTGCGCCACAACCAACGAACGAAAACGCCCTTCGTCCCACTCTGCGCCCCAGCCAGGACCATCCGGCGGGGCAATGTGCCCATCGACAATCAGCGGGCCATTGGTCATGCCCCAGCTTTCGCCTTGCGTGCGATTGCCATCTGCGCTCATCACAAAATATTCGTAGTAGTCGGTGTTGTCAATCGAGCAGCCAAGATGGGCGTGGATGAGACCGAAGAGTCCACCTTGCGCATTCATCTCAATGTTGGTGCCGTGCATCTCGGCAAAGTGCGCCATCTTGAGCACTTGCGTGGTACCATTGCGGGCATTGGCACGCAGTCGATCGGTGGCACCCTGGATCAACCATTGGGTGGTGAGCCCAATATCATTCATGATCATCTCGGTTGCCATCACAGGGATCGTCAATTCACGGCAGAGTTCCTGATAGAGATTCATCTTCTGCTCGTGGAACGGCTCCTCCAGCCAGACAAAGTCAAGTTCTTCCATCACATGGCCCACCTCAATCGCCTCGCGCAGATCGTAGGAGCAGACGGGGTCGTTGATCAGGGCATAGTCAGAACCGACTTCCTGGCGCACTTTGCGAAAGATCGGGATATCCGCCTTGCCCCCTTTGTACGAGTGAAATTTGTAGGCATTGACACCAAACTTGCGCCCCAACTCAATGTGACGTAGATAATCTTCTAGTTTGGCATCACCACTGGTGAGGTACACCGGAAAACGCTCGCGCACCCGCCCGATCAGCGCATAGATGGGAAGATTGGCCGCCTTGCCAGCAATATCCCAGAGACAGTTGTCAAAGTCGCCAAACCAGCCAGGCGGTTGATAGAGCCAGCGGGTGCCTTTGTGCAGCTTTTGGTAGAGATGCTCCCGGTGCAGTGGATTTTCGCTTAGAACTTGGTTGCGCAGAATTTCCACCTGTGTAGGCGTCATCGTCGTCGTACAGCGGCCAACAATCCCTTCATCGGTCGCTACTTCGATGAAGTGCTGCTGCGCGGCTCGTTCACTGGACGAGGACGCATGGGTATACTGGATGCGCAACAGGTTGGGGACTTGCACCAACTTGAGTGTGCGTCCCTTCTGTTTTGGGTCTTCCAGAACATAGAGTGTTACATTGGTAATCTTCATAGGAAGCGATTTCTCCTTGGGCTAAAGTGCGGGTGCAAGTGGCAAGTGGCAGAGTTGCAAAGTAACAAGGTAATTTGCCCACTCTGCTACTCTGTCACTTTGCCACCTGCGTTTTCAGCTTAGTTTGAAGCGAGAGTGAACGCCATTATACCCTGTTTGTGGAAAGAATACGAACCACTGGTTGATTGGTATACCAGATTGAAAGAAAAGCGAGTGAGGGTGTGAAAATACAAGATCGGTTGGGGTGGGGATTGGCCTTGGCATCGACCTTTGCCAGTGCCATTGTAACGCCAATGGCGCGCGGCATGGTGACAGGTGGGATGAACCCGATCACCCTGGTGTTGGCGCGCTTGTTGATTGCTTCGCTGCTCTTTCTCGCCACCCTTCCGTTTCTGGATCGCCAAAAGATTCGCCTGGATCGTCAGGGCTGGCTGCGCATGATCGTGATTGGCATCGTGGCCGGGGTGGAGATCTGCTGCTTCTTCTGGTCGCTGGCCTTTGTCGATGCCTCGATGTCGGCCATGATCAAAGCGACGCAACCGCTGGTTGTCCTGCTGATGTTAGTGGCCGGCGGTGAAAGGCTGACTGGACGCCATTGGTTTCGGCTGCTGCTGGCCATGATTGGGGCTTATCTTTTGCTTGGTACCACGGGTCAAGTCTCGCCGTTTGGACTGCTGCTGCTGGCGCTTTCCTTGTTGCTCTACGCCGCCCAATTGGTGCTGACCCAATGGTGGCTCAAGGAGTACGACAGCCAGGTGGCGACCATCTACGTCACGGTGTTGATGACCGTGGTGATTGTAATCTGGTGGTGGGTGCAGGGCATTGTCTGGCAGCCGCCGACGACAAACGAGTGGCTGATCATCCTCGTCCTCGCCGTGATCAGCACTTGGTTTGCGCGGCTGACCCTCTTCGCCGCCATCCGCCGCATCGGCAGCGGACAGATTGCGCTCCTGTGGCCCCTGCAAACCCTGACCGTGATCGGACTCTCGGTCCTCTTTTTGAATGAACGGTTAGCATTTGTGCAATGGCTGGGCGGTGGATTAATCTTGGTCAGTGCGCTGATGGCAATGGAACGGGTGGGGAGGGGGCGAAGTTTCTCGATGATTCTGCGGCATACGAGAAGAGAAGAGTGAGATCATGGGATAAGGTTACAACAAAATTGACAGCTTAGGGTTGATCGAAAGGAGAAAATGTGATAGTATAAAGATACAGCTAAGAGGTCCAACCATTTTGGACCGCGGGAGCAAGGTCTCCCCTTGGCTGTCTTTTATTTCGTCACCACACCATTGTCAAAGAAAACCAGTTCTATGTATCTATTATATGTGGACGAGTCTGGTGCTCTCGCCGATCCCAATCAAAGCTATTTTGTGCTAGCGAGGTTCAGCGTGTTTGAGCGTCAAGGCTATTGGCTGTCGAATCAATTGGATGCAATCGCCACTCGATTTAATCCCGCTGATCCGTCTTCTATCGAATTACACGGCAATCCGATGTTGGTAGGGAAAGGACGCTGGCGCGGCTACCCGAAAGCGGATCGTGAACAAGCGATAGAGGACGTTCTACAAGTCTTTGCCAATTCTCATCCCAGTAACCGCTTGTTCGCCAGTGTAGTCAAAAAAGCATCAGTTTCGCCGCACGATCCGGTTGAAACCGCTTTTGAACAACTGGCAAGCCGGTTTGATCAGTATTTGATGCGTTTGCATCGGAGCGGTGACACCCAGCGCGGTCTCATCATTTTCGATAAATCGACCTATGAGACTACGATTCAAGCACTTGCCAGAGACTTTCGTACATTAGGGCATAGTTGGGGCGTGATCAGAAATTTTGCCGAAGTTCCTCTATTTCTCGATTCAAAAGCATCTCGATTGACACAGCTTGCCGACATCATCGCTTATGCGATTTACCGTCATTATGAACGAGCAGATAGTCGATTTTTCTCGATTATCCAAGATCGATTTGATGCGGAAGGCGGTATTGTTCACGGTTTGTATATACTCCAATAGTTTGCGTTGAAGCTGCTAACCAGAATAATATAATCTACGCCGCCCAAATCGTTCGTTCACACTCCTCAAAAAATCACATTCAACACGCCCAGCCTTCGTTACAATATCCTCAATTTCAGTATCTATTCAGCCTCTTCGTAGATATCTTCCGGGAAGGATCAATTGCCATAGTTTGGTTTCCGCTATGGCCTTCCCGGAAGCGGAGCGCCTAAATATTTACCTTATGTTACGCAACGAGATTGAAATCGCTTTCGGGTACTGCCTATAAGAATGTTTCACACTGTCACGTGAGCCGATCTGTCATTCCGAAGGAATCCTAGTGAACTCCACCATCCATGTCTGCACAGTTGCAGGAGAGATTCCTCACTATAGGTTGACCAACAAAGGATTCCTTCGGAAACTTGTCCTCGGAAGGATGACAGATCGCCCTGTTGGGTAAGATTAGCATCCACTGTCTGACTGTCTGACAAACAAATGGATCATTTTGCGTAACATGAGTTAATAATTCCTCGCGCTGCAAGTATTCCTTACATTGCTAGTTGCCCGGTTTCCAACATTCTTGACATTTTCTCCACAAACTCTTGACGCGCCCTTTGAATCTACACTGGATAATGAGATAGCAGCAATATTCCAGGTAAATCGACAACAGATTTGAGCTTGCGAAGGAGTTTTTTATGAAACAAAGAGCTATTTCTATTTTTGTCTTGAGCGCGCTGATGCTGACTATGCTTGCCGGTTGCACGACCATCACCGCAACAACAACGACTCCGATTACTTCAGACGCGACGATTAATGCACCACCCGCAGGAATGCCTCCGGGGGGAGCACCTCCAGGTGGCGGTGGCGCTGCCAGCGTGGAGACGGGTACAGGCGCTTATGTCATGACGGATGGTGAGGAGATAAACGGGGGCACCTACACATCGTCAAATGCCGATGAAAACGCAATACGAGTTGAAGGCGAGGTGACCGCAACGCTCAATAATGTTACGGTTACAAAGAGTGAGGGTGCAGCTTCAAACAACGACGCAGCCAGCTTTTATGGCCTGAACGCAGCGATTCTCGCCTTGGATGGGGCAACCCTGACCGTTAACGGCGGCTCGATCACAGCGACACCCGAAGGTTCGACTGGCATTTTTGCCTATGATGGCGCAACCATCTACATCAATGATGCTGAAATTACTGTTTCGGGAGGCAATGCGGGAGGGATCGAAGTTGCGGGCGGTGGCGTTATGTACGCCACCAATTTGACGGTCAACTCAACCGTGAAAGCCGCCATTCGCAGTGACCGCGGCGGCGGAACGATGGTGGTCGATGGTGGCACTTACACGACTGGCGGCAGTTCCGGTGCCCCGGCCATCTACAGCACCGCCGATATTACCGTAAGCAACGCAACACTCGTCTCCAACGACTCGGAAGCGGTTGTGATTGAGGGTTTGAACTCGGTGACCCTGATTGACAGCGACGTTACGGGCAACATGAGCGGCACCTATGGGGACGAAAGTGGCGTACATGTGCAAAATGTGATGCTGTACCAGAGTATGTCTGGCGACGCCGAAGCGGGAACCAGTGTCTTTACGATGAGCGGCGGCTCCTTGGTCTCGAAAAATGGCGACATGTTCTATGTCACCAATACCGATAGCATCATCAATCTGAGTGGCGTGGATTTGACGCTCGCCGATGGCACGTACTTGCTGCTGGTGGCTGGCAATGACGGTTCACGGGGCTGGGGCAGCGCAGGGGCCAACGGTGGCATTGGTACAGTCAATCTAACCAAGCAGACAGTGACAGGCGACATCAAGGTCGACTCGATTTCCCAACTCGCCCTGACGATTTCGGATTCATCTGCCTACACCGGTGCGATTAACTCCGATGGAACGACAGCGGCAGCGCTATCTGTAACTATTGATGATTCCAGTACCTGGACACTGACCGGGGACAGCTATATCACTCAACTAAATGGCAGTATGGACCATGTTGTGCTAAACGGTTACACGCTCTACGTCAATGGCACCGCATTGACAGATTGACGTTATACAACATGACGGGTGGCTGTTATCGTCTCTCGAACAGCACGAGTATCACTGAACCTAAAAAGCCACTGTGTAGAGCACAGTGGCTTTTACTTTGCTATAATTCCTGTTTAGCACAGCCGACTCATCCTACGGTAACTGATAATGCTTGCCTGCATTTCTTCCCAGGTAATTGACTTAAGGGTAAGACGATACTATACTATTCTTACTTGCAAAGTGTTGTCTTATTTTTTTGAGGTTTATATGAAAGAAGTGGTAGTTACAGTAAGTAGTAAAGGGCAGATCGTGATCCCTAAAGAAGTCAGGGAACATCTCGGCATCGAGCGCGGGAACAAAGTCACATTTGTTTTGGAGAGCCAAGGGACGGTTACACTCAAAGCACCGAAATATTCCACCATCGCCTCCTTGCGTGGAGCGGCAGGCAGGCTGCCTACACCTCTGACCTGGGAAGAGATGCGTACAATTGCCCGTGAAGACCGTCTCCAGGAGGCGCAACCAACGCCCTGACCTATGACAATTCCCTTTGTCGATACCGATGTCATCATCCGCTTGCTCACAGGGGACGATCCTGTTAAACAGGCGCAGGCAGTGGCACTGTTTGAAGAGGTGGAACAAGGTAAACTCACGCTTGCCGCACCCGACACAGTGATCGCAGATGCGGTCTTTGTGCTGGCATCGCCTCGACTCTATCG
Organism: Caldilineaceae bacterium; assembly: GCA_046328715.1. GTDB lineage: Bacteria > Chloroflexota > Anaerolineae > Caldilineales > Caldilineaceae > JAXLWB01. Next base: position 106,881 of record JAXLWB010000019.1, read on the forward strand.
TCTACCGCGTGCCGAAGTGGCGGCACTGTTGACGCCGTTGGTGCAACTCTCTCACTTTCGCCTGCAAAATCGTAACGCAGTTCTGGCGGCGCTCTCGCTATACGGCTCCACAAACGGTCTCGACTTTGGCGACGCTCTGATCGTTGCCGCCATGCAGGAAGCCGGTTCGCAAACGCTCTACTCCTATGATAGCCACTTTGACCGAATTCCTGGTCTGATTCGCCAGGAGCCAAGAGGTTAGTCGGCATCGTGACATGTAATTAATTCCCCTGATACACGTAAAGATGGGTGACATTGTGATGCGAATTTTACATCAAAAAGCCAATTGACAGTGGACGCCAGGATATCGTATACTAGCTAACAAAAAATATTTGTGCGACTGACAGTTGGATTGGTTTAACACTGGCATGTCAGGCGTGGTTTGTCTGTTTTCCAGAGCAGATAAATGGAATCAGTTCGGTTAACCTGCCCCACTGAATAGAGAAATGCAGAATGGAAGGTTGGGGGGTAAGTGGAATGAATTCTGTTTACTACATGTTCGGCAACTTCTCTCGCGTGCCCTGTATTCTCACCGTAATCACTTTTCATAATTTCAGGATAAAGATAAGATATGGCAGGAAGAAAAGAAATACCTGATAGCGCAATTGAGTTGGTCGCAAAACATATCAATACCAGAAGTAATAAGAATTACGGTATTCCTATAATCGGGCATGAGGAAAATATTGAGACACCTCAAATTTTCGAGATTATGCCTTTTGACCAAATCGACAACTCAGATAGACGATTCTATGCAATAGACGGGAGCTATAACAGCGAACAATTTTACAACGGACTATCAGTTGCCATTTACGCTGCGGGTTACATCTGTTTTCATCGAGGTAAGCAATTACGAATGAATTTACTGGATGATCCAATCATTCTTGGGCAAGCTTACTACCCTGAGAATATCCTTGTAACGCACCAAGAACACCTAATTGCAATTTATGACGAACTGTTGACCCTAGAGCCAGTGAAAAGGTTATTAGATTTTTGGTCAGATGCTCCTGAAAATATTTTTTCATACAATAAAGAGCAAATCTGTACAAATCTGTCCACACTTTTGGGGTTTTGCCAAGAAATATTGGAGATCGCCCTAATTTTAGAAGTAACAAATCGACCAGATACGACTACAGGTGATTTCATCTTACGTGATGGTACGCTTCGACCATTACAAGTGAAACAATTATATCTAGTTAAATTAGGGAAATACCTTCACGAAAAGGGCGTAAAGTTAGTTGCAATTACAAAGCAGTCGCCTATCAAAATGGAACTTGCCTATACCTTCAAGCAAATTGACAACTACCTTCAAGATCAACTCAAACACGAATACCCATTTGTAGCAGAAGATCCCAAACGAAAAAAGCTGTGCTGCTGGTTTGAAGTCTCTAGCCCTGTACTCAGAGCTGCATATCAGGGCGATATGTTCGTAAAGAAGGCGATTCGCGGAGGGCGAGGTTTTGGGTTGTTTATGGCAGCCAGATTAGACTACGTAGAAAAGTTGCAAAATTATGACTGGATTATTGCTGATGTGAACATTTTTGATGCAATTCCAGAAATTGCAGATGGTGTAATAGATCGAGACCAAGCTACACTTTCTTTCATCTTCAAAGAACTAACTCGACTTACCCAAGAACATTATATTCTTGGCTACCCGTATCCACTAGCAGAAGTGCATAATTTTATCTCCTTGAAAAAGAATTTCAAAGAAGAAATCATTGCGCGTTTGAAGTATTCACTATACCGAGATCAGAGAATGGATCATGTTGATATTGAAAACTTGTTTATTGACATGCACGAAAGATTTTAGGAGATCCCCGAATGAGTAACAAAGTTGACTTTGGCGTTCTATATGGTCAGAAAACAACAGAAGATGCTTTGCTGATCTATTCCTCTTATGAGGATGCAAAGGCCAGTCCTCAAACTGGTGATTTTATTGTTTTGACCCCAAAAGATGAAGGCAATACGAAGTATCTTGCTAGGGTAGAAGCTGAAATCTATGATGAAGACCCAATCTTCAAGTCACAAGATAAAACCTTGATTGCTGTACATTACGCACGGATCGCAGAACGGGAACTTTCTGAACGCGATAAGCAGAAGATGTTCAGTTATACGTACAAGGTTCGAATCTTGGGTACTTTCACAGATAACGGCACTTCTATTTTGTTCACGACTGCGGTGAGAAAGCTTCCAATAGTTTCTTACATAGCTCGACATCTGAATAAACGCGAGATTGAGTTCATTCTTAACAAAACGAATGAAAATGGAGTTGAAATCGGTTATCTTTGTGTTGGCGAAACAGTTTTCAAAGATAAAGGCCTGATTCTGTTCCAAATTGATAAATTGCGTAGCAAACGGACAATGGTACGGAATGTGTCAATAACCGTGAGACAAAAACGGACGGAAAAATACACTCGAAAAGAGCAACAACAAACTGCGGCTAACCGCTTCGGGGGAGGGAAGCTGCGCCAAAGATTCAGTGGTCTACATTATCGGCGATCAATGATGCGAGCGGAGCAGGAGGGTTGATCCACACTGCGGTCGGCAACGGCGAAGCGACAGGTGGGCCATGAACAAAGCGTTCAGGATGTAAAGTGTAAGCATTGCTCAAAGTGATCTGGCGTTTTGCCAAGATGTCGGCGGCATGTCCAGAGTGAACCATAGCAGGCGTGAGCAAGGCCAAAGCGGCATGGTGATGCTGGTTGTTATACCAGTCAAAGAAGGCTTTCGTCCAAGTATGCGCTTGTGAATAGTCCTCAAAGCGTTGCGGAAAATCAGGACGATATTTCATGGTTTTGAATTGCGCCTCCGAGAAAGGGTTATCATTGGGTGTATAAGGTCGAGAATGGCTCGGTTCAATGTCCAAATCGATAAAGAGTTGAGCGAGCGGTTTGGCTGTCATGGGTGCGCCACGGTCGGCATGGATGGTCAACTGATTGGGGACAATCGCTTGCTTGCGGCAGCTTTCGTGACCAGTTGCTGGGCGAGTTGCGCTGATTCATGCTGTGCTAAGAGCCAGCCCACCACATAGCGGCTAAATACGTCAATCATGACATAGAGATAGTAGTAGTGCATAGGTGCTGGCCCTCGCAGTTTGGCGATATCCCACGACCAAAGCTGATTCGGTGCGATTGCCAACAGTTCCGGTTTAGTGTAATGCGGATGGCGCAGTTGGTCTCGTCGTTCTTGGACTGCCTCAGACTCGTGCAGGATTCGGTACAGGGTGCGAATCGAGCAATGATAATTGCCTTCATCAAGCAGGGTCGCATACACCTCATAGGGCGACTGGTCGGCAAAACGGTCACTATTAAGCAGATTGTGTACTGTTGTGCGTTCTTCGTCACTGAGTGCTCGGGCTGGCTTGGGACGAGGTGCCTTTTCCGCCTGGACATTCGGCTGCCGACTCCGATAGAGCGTACTGCGTGACAAGCCAAAAAGTTCACAAGCTTGACTGACAGGCATGGTTTGGCTCAACGCTTCGACCATTGTCACCAGAATCATCTGTCTTTGCTGCGGCTCAAGGTTTGCTCCAAGGCTTGTGCAAGTTTTTTTTGCGCACTGATGATCAGTTCGGCCTGGGCCAACTGCTCCTTCAGTTGCTTATTTTCATGGCGCAGTTGACTTACTTCTCGCCTCGCCTCGTCGCTCGGACGACCGCGCTGCTTGGCCGATAGCCCTTGTGCTTGATCCGCTTTCTGCTCTCGTCGCCATGCACTCAAATGGGAAGCGTAGATTCCTTCCCGTCGCAGCAAGGCTCCGACTTGCCCTGGCACCGTGCAGGCTTCCGCTTCTTGTAAAATGCGCAGTTTCTCTTGTGCACTAAACTGTCGTCGTTTCGCTCGTGGCATAACTTCCGGATCGACGGCTGTAACACTACTTGTTCCATTTTGATTCTGAGACATTTCATTCGCTCCTGGGCTTACTATTCTACACTAATTTCAGGCTCGAATTTGTCTCACTTATTATAGGCACACAGGGTTGGTCTAGGGATAAGAGACATCTCCTCAATTGGTTGGACAAAAGATCAAAAAATGCAGCGATTGTATAACTGCATGACAGCATATATTCTTGGTGCTATTCCACCATATAATCAGATACTTGGCTCTAAGTTAGTCGCATTGACATTAATGTTCCCTGAAATCAGAGAAACCTTTTATCAGAAATATAAAGATAGCGTTTCTGTAATTAAAGGTGAGAAAAAGAATCCCTATTTGATACATATCGATACTTTGGGTGCGTTCGGTAAATCAGCCATTTACACAAAATTGGTAAATTGGAAGTTTGTTGGTTATACAAAAGGTGAAAGTCATCTTCATATCACTGCAAATGGAAGTTGGGAGCTAATTAAGCAAGTTATACCTAAGGAAGTATTCAATACATATAAGTTTGGCGAAGGTCCCAACTGGAAGATGCGTATTCTAAAGCGCGGATTACGAGAATTGGGGTTGTCGGAAAATATGTTGGGCATCGGTTGGCAAAGAGGTTATTACCGATGCGTTCTAGCTGAAAACTGGAAAGAGTATTTGTTAGGCGAAACTGATCAAATACAGTGGCAAGAGTTCATAAAAGATGATCTGGTGGAGTATTGGCATAATAAGTGGGTCACTCCTAGGTTTGAAAAATTGAAAGCAAGCCTGCAATCAGATGGCTATTCGTAATGCTCTTTGGTGGCAAGGAAAATCCGTTAATCAATGTTGCTTCTACTTTTGACAGCGTTGCGGAACATTGCGTGGTGCTGACCCGACTGATCAGCGCGCGTTTTTAACGTTTTAGGCCCACTTAGGGTTTGTTTCGTTCAGCTTATAATCGGTCCGCACCCGCCCGGCAGCACACATGTATGTTCAGCGATTAAAAAAACTCAGCTTCTACATTGATCTAATAATATCCCCATCTCTCAAACTCCAATCTCACTGTCCCAAGGACACGCACCATGACCAAAATCACCGAAATCCAAACCGTCCGCAGCCGAGTCAATGGCACCTGGCTCTTTGTCAAAATACTCACTGGTCGGCCTGACCTCTAAGAACCTGTCTACAAAGTAGAACTACGAAACGCACAAATCCACGAAAAGTGCCGATCAAGTTTTCGCCACCGGAATCGTTACCGCTAGGTTGATTGAGTGCTTGCTGTCTCTTCCCCGCCACTTGCCCACCGCTTCATCACTGTTTTCGGGCGGTTCATCTCTAGCACTTGCAGGACGGAAATTTGGCAAATTCAGGGCTAGTCTCTCGCTACAATTGTGTGGTAAAATGACAGATAACGTACATTTATCTGTTCACTGAAGGAGATACCACCATGTCCATGATCCTTCCAACGTTACCAATTACTGACTTGCGCACCAAGCAACCCGAAATATTAAGTACCCTCCAACAGACCCCTGTTGTGCTGACTCATCGGGGTCATGGCGCAGCCGTTCTCGTCAGCCCCACGCAATGGAATGCCCAACAAGCCGAATTGAAGCACTTACGTCTGCTCTTAGAAGCGATGCAGATTAAGGCAAAAGGCGAACCGATGGTTTCTCTAGCAGAAGTGAAACGTCAGATTGCGGCAAAAAAAGGCTAATCTCCCATGATTTGGGACATCGAGTTTAGCCAAGAAGCCAGTAACTATGCGATTGATTCGCATCCCTACAACGAAAATGTGCTCATTGCGATCGAATTTTTGGCCTCTAACTCAAATGGACTGCCGAATGAAGGGACCTATCAACTTTTGGAAGACTGGTGTATTTGGGAAATCGCCGATCATACCGTCGTCTATCAAAAGGATGAGGTCATTTTCCATATCTATATTTGGGTGATTAAGCCTACCGAATAGCCTCTCAGGGAGAGGCTTACCGGCACTTGTAAAACCTAAAGCTGCCACACTAACGGTTACACATCTTTTGCCCAAACTCGTTCCTTCCGCTTTCCTTATCTCTCCATCTCCACTCTCTTATAAAGCTTACTCACCCTGACCAAAATCTCTGAAATCCAAGTATCTCTCTACTGATATACATTAGTTTCAGCACTGCCCTTGTCCCTGTGCAGAATTAAAGAAAAATTGCAGAATGGTGGAAATTGAATTATGCTAACTATGAAATGATCTGCTCTGGAAAGCAAGGGAGAATCATCCAATGGCGTTGAATATCAAGAACGCTCAGGTAGAAAGTTTGGTTGCCGAAGTAGCAAAAATCGCCGGAGAATCCAAAACTGAGGCGGTGCGCAAAGCGCTGCAAGAGCGGCGTGACCGCTTGTTTTTGACGCGAATGGGCGCAGGAAGTGAAAGACGCTTGTGGATGCTGTTGCAGAATGAAATCTGGCCCCGCATTCCAGCCGCCCAAAAGGGTGTGCGCTTGACCAAGAAGGAAGAGGAATCCATTCTGGGCTATGGCGAAGCGGGCATATGATTCTGGACTCGTCTGCCATTGTGGCGATCTTTTTCCAGGAACCCCACTATGAACTTCTTCTGCAGAAATTGGCAAAGGCGGAGAGTATCGGCATCGGCGCGCCAACGGTCGTTGAATGTGGGATTGTTTTATCCGCACGCATGAACACCGATGCACGGAACCTACTATCTCGTTTTCTGAACGAAATGAACGTGACTGTGATCCCTTTTGCAGAATCACATTTTGGCGTTGCGGTAGGAGCTTGGCTGGCATACGGCAAAGGCAGACATCCGGCTGCCCTTAACTTTGGCGACTGTTTGGCCTACGCAACTGCCAAAATGGCTGATTTGCCGTTATTGTGTGTTGGGGACGACTTTGTGCAGACCGATATTGATCTTGCCTGAAGTCATTTCATCACCTGCCTTTGCTGAGAGACAAACAATTGTAGTTGCGCAACTTCTGCAAAACTCTATCCTACGAGTTTCCCAATCTCCCAATCTCCCAATCTCTAATCTCTAATCTCTTCCCAAGGACACGCACCATGACCAAAATCACTGAAATCCAAACCATCCGCAGCCGGGTCAATGGCACCTGGCTCTTTGTTAAAGTGCTCACCGACCAGCCAGGATTGTACGGCATCGGCTCGGCCAGCGATCACTACCGCTGCCGCACGGTGCAGACGGCGATTGAGACGATTGCGCCCATGCTCATCGGGCGTGACGCTAGCCAGATCGAAGACATCTGGCAAGCGATCTATACCAGTGGCTATTGGCGCAACGATTCGATCATCAACACGGTGCAGGCTGGGATCGACATGGCACTGTGGGACATTAAGGGCAAAGAGGCGGGGATGCCCGTCTATCAACTGCTGGGCGGCAAATGCCGCTCGGCGGTGATGTGTTACGCTCACGCCGCCGGCGATACGTTGCAGGAGTTGGAAGAGGATATTCGACGCTACATGGAAGAGGGCTATCATGTCATCCGTTGCCAGATGGGACCCTATGGCGGCGGCGGTTTTAAGGACGCGAGCCAGGCCGGTTTTCCCAAGCCTCATTGGGCGCAGCGCAACGCCTTTGATGATGAAGCCTATTTGGAAAACATCCCCAAGATGTTCGACTACCTGCGCAGCAAACTCGGCTTTGGCCCCAAGTTGACCCACGATGTCCACGAGCATCTCCACCCGACCAACGCCGTCATGCTGGCCAAGTTGCTCGAACCCCATCGCCTCTTCTTCCTGGAAGATCTACTCTCACCTGAGCAGATTCACTGGTATCGCCAGGTGCGCCAGCAGTGCAATACCCCGCAGGCGATGGGTGAACTCTTCATCAACCCGCACGAGTGGATCCCGCTGATTACCGACCGCCTGATCGACTTTGTGCGTGTGCGTGTCTCCAAAGGGGGCGGCATCACCAACTGCCGCAAGATTGCCACGCTCTGTGAGTGGTTCGGCGTACGCACGGCCTGGCAGGAAGGGGGCGACAACGACCCGGTCAATCAGATGGCTGCGGTGCATCTTGATTTAGCTAGTTACAGCTTTGGCATCCAGGAAGAGAATCACTTTGCATCCGAAGAGGTCGCGCTCTTCCCTGGCTGCGCACGGATGGAAGGCGGCTACCTCTACGCCAACGACCAACCAGGACTCGGCATTGACATCGACGAGGCCGCCGCCCGAGCCATCGTCAACCCCGAACTGGCTGCAAAATCCTTCTACATCGCCGAAGATCGCCGGTCGGATGGCTCGATTGTGCGACCTTGAGAATGAAAGTTCAGAGCCGTTAGCGTCAGCGTACGGAGTTGCCCGTACGCTGACGCTGACGGCTCTGAACTTGCAACGCGTAGTACGTAACCGCACCACGATTGCGCTACCTCATAAAGGTGAGCTAGGAAGGCAGCAACCCCGTGAGATAGCCTGCCATTCTGAGCGAAGGCTTTTTTAAGCGAAGAATCCTGCGTTATCCAACGCAAGATCCTTTTCTTACAAGGACAGACTCCGCAAACAGCCGCTCCTCAGGATGACAAGTTACGTTGGCCGATTTCTTACCGGATCTGCAAGTCGTGGATAACGAATTAATCCACAATCCACAATCCGCATTCCCCACCACCTCTATACCCTCGCCTATAACCTATCCTTGTGTCTAGAAGGTTCTCTCTATATTCATCTTCTGCTACTCTCTTCTCAATAAGAAAGTCAGTTTCAATCCATACGTATGAGTAAGGAGAACGGTGCAACAATCCGGTAATCGTAGCTTCCCAACGACAGCAGGCATCTTTTTCGGGCTAGGCCTGGGTGGTTTCTTTGATGGGATTGTGCTTCATCAGATCCTGCAATGGCACCACATGGTAACCAGCGCAGGCTTCCCTGCCGACACGGTTGCCAATCTGAAGTTCAACACGCTGCTCGACGGGATCTTTCATGCAACGACTTATCTCTTTGTCGCCATTGGGCTGGCACTCTTTTGGCGGGATGCACATCGTGCGCATATCCACTGGTCGGGCAAGATGCTGTGGGGAACGTTGCTTATCGGCTTTGGCCTTTTCAATCTGGTAGAAGGAATCATCGATCATCAGCTACTCGGACTTCATCATGTCAACGAAACGGTTCCGCAAAGCCAGTGGATCTACTGGGATCTTGGCTTCCTGCTTTGGGGAGCCGTGATGTTGCTCATTGGCTGGCTGCTCCTGCGAGCTGGCAAGGTAGAGACGGCGGGTGATGCGTGATACGTGAGTTTTCGGCTAACACTTCACGCACCACTCACCACATTTCTCGCAATAACAATGAAAACACAAGTAGCGGATAGCAGGTAAAAGACGATTCCGCAATCCGCAATTTCCCATTGGAGTGAACTGATGGCCCAAATTAATCTTGATCTAAATGGTGTAACACATACCCTGGCTGTCGAACCTCGCCGTACGCTGCTGGATGCGCTACGCCATGATTTGCAACTGACGGGCACCAAGAAGGTTTGCGACATGGGCAACTGTGGCGCTTGTACGGTGCTGGTTGACGGGCAAGCCATGTACGCATGTCTTCTGCTGGCGATAGATTGTGCAGATCGCCGAGTTACCACCATCGAAGGTGTCTCCTTAAACGGTACGCTTGACCCGCTACAGCAGGCTTTTATCGATGCCGATGCCTTCCAATGTGGCTTCTGTACGTCGGGGCAGATCATGAGCTTGCATGGCTTGCTCCTGGAGAATCCGACACCCAGCGACGAAGAGATCATACGTGCTGTTTCGGGCAATCTCTGTCGCTGTGGTGCCTACCGCAATATTCTGCTGGCCGGACAGTTGGCGGCAGGCCGGGGCCAAGAACAACTCGCTGAACACAACGAGGGGGGCACGCATGCCAATTCAACACATTGAGGCGCTGCGCGGTGAAAGCAAAAAGGGCAAAGACGAGATCCAGCTCGCCGAAGGCGGTGAAGTTGCAGCCTGGGGGCTCGACGCTGAATTGACGATTGTCGGGCACGCCCATCCGCGGCTTGAGGGGGCCGACAAAGTAACTGGACGTGCCCGCTATGCTTCAGACATGCACCTCTCCGACCAACTCTACGGTCGGATTCTGCGCAGCCCCTACCCTCATGCCCGCATTCGTCATATCGACACCAGCGCAGCGGCGACCCTTCCGGGTGTCCACGCCGTGCTTAGTTCCGCCGACGAACTGGATGTCACCTTTTACGAAGAGGAATCGCCACTTTTCGCCAACACCCTGCGCTTCCAGGGCGATGAGGTTGCCGCAGTTGCCGCCGAAAGTGAAGAAATTGCCGAAGATGCCCTGCGCTTGATCAAAGTGGACTATGAGGTGTTGCCGTTTGTCAGCAACTTGGCGGCGGCCATGCAGCCAAATGCTGCTGCGGTCCACACCGAAAGCAACATCCTGGAACCCAAAACCTACGAGCGGGGCGATTGGGAAGCGGGTTTGCAAGCTGCCGACGTAGTGATTGATCAGATTTATACCACGCAGACTGCTGTCCACAATTCATTGGAGAGCCACGGTTGCACCGCACGCTGGGAAGGCGAACAGTTGACGCTCTGGGAATCGACCCAAGGCATTTTCGAGGTGCGCGAGCAGGTGGCCGAAAAGCTCAAATTACCCGAGCATCGTGTGCGTATCATCAAGCAGCACATGGGTGGCGGCTTTGGTGCCAAACAGGTGGTTTGGAAACCCTCTGTGATCGCAGCCCTGCTCGCTAAGAAGGCTGGACGCCCCGTACAACTGATGCTGGAGCGCCAGGGTGAAAACCTAGCGGCGGGCAATCGCAATGCCACCCAACAGAGCGTGCGTATCGGTGCAAAACGGGATGGTACGCTGACTGCCATTACTGCCGATATCTATATGTCAATCGGTGCCTACCAAGTGGGCGGTGAGGGTAGCAATGTGGCTGGCGTCTACGAGCGTCTCTACCGTTGCCTGAATGTACACACCCAGCAAGCCCAGGTCTACACCAACATTGGGCCTAGCGTTGCCTTTCGTGCGCCAGGCTATGTCGAAGGAGCCTTTGCACTCGAGTCGGCGATAGATGAATTGGCGCGTGCGCTCCAAATCGACCCGCTGGAACTGCGGCTGCGCAATTATTCCGAACGCGACCAGAAGAAAGATCAACCATATACCTTGCCCGAAGGCTTGCGCCTCTGCTACCAACGGGCCACGGAAGCCTTCGGTTGGCCTAATCAGCAACAAAGCGTTGACACTCAAATAATGACAGGTAACAAGCGGCGTGGCATCGGCATTGCAGCGCATGAGTGGGGCGGCGGCAGTGGCCATCCCCCCGGTTATGCCTGGGTCAAGTTTAACGGCGATGGCAGCGTGGATGTCATTACTGGTGCGCAGGATATCGGGACCGGTTCACGCACGGGTCTAGCTCAAGTGGCTGCCGAAGAGTTGGGCATCCCCCTCTCCCAAATCAACTTGCATTTGGGAGATACCGCTACGGGACCCTACGCCCCAACCAGCGCTGGCAGCGCCACCCAGGCAACCTTGGGACCAGCCATCCGTGTGGCGGCTGCCAATGCTCGACAACAACTGCTCGAAGTGGCATCCTTGATCTTGGAAGAAGAGCCAGAAAGGCTACGCATACGTGATGGCAAAGTCTTCGTTGAAGGACAGCCAGAAAACAGTGTCACCGTGGCCGAGGTCACTGGGCGGGTAGCACCGCAGATGATTCAAGGCCAAGGGGCACGAGGTCCGAATCCCGAGGGCAAAACCATCCGCACCTTTGGCGTCCAATGTGCTGAAGTGGAGGTCGATGTGGAGACGGGTGAGGTTACGCTTCTACGTCTGGTTGCTGCGCATGATTGTGGCCGTATTATCAACCCGACTCTGGTCGACAGTCAGGTGATTGGTGGCATTACGCAAGGCATTGGCTTTGCCTTGACCGAAAGTCAGGTGATTGATGAGGCAAGCGGCACTGTGCTCAATCCAAACCTGGAAGAGTACAAGATCCCAACTATCGCCGATGTTCCACTGATCTTGCACGCCCGCGTCGGGCAACCAGATGTAGAAGCCAACAGTACCGGAGCCAAAGGCATCGGCGAGCCGCCCTTGGTGCCGACTGCGCCCGCCATCGCCAACGCCATTTTCGATGCAGTTGGCCTCCGCTTGCGCAATGCACCGCTGACTCGCCAGCGACTCGTCGAACATTTAGCAACACCACCGATGGCTTCCCAACCATCTGGAGAAAAGAGATGAGACCATTTGACTATCACCGTGCCCAGACTGTGGAAGAGACGTTGGTGCGCTTAACCACGACCAACGATGGTGAAATCCGTCCGCTGGCGGGTGGCACGGATCTGCTCACGCTCATGAAGGGCAACCTTGCTGCCCCCATCGAGTTGATCGACATCAAGCGGGTTGCCAATCTACCCAAAGGCATCACTGCAACGGCGAGTGGCCTGCAAATCGGTACACTCACCACACTCAGCGAGATTGAACAGCATCCTTTGCTCGCAGAGCGCTTTCCGCTTCTCGCTGAAGCGGCTGGGTTGGCCGCCACGCCACAATTACGCAACATGGCAACGATTGGTGGCAATCTTTTGCAGCGACCGCGTTGCTGGTATTTTCGCAACGAACTCTTCCACTGTTGGCTCAAGGGCGGCGACGATTGTCCGGCCGATGAGGGGCAGAATGAATTTCATGCCCTTTTTGGTGGCGGTCCCTGCTATGCGGTTCACCCTTCGGACCTGGCTTCGGCGCTGCTGGCGGTAGATGCCGAGGTGCAGGTGCGCAGTGCAACAGGTGAACGAACGCTTCCGCTGGCAGATTTCTTTGCCTTACCCACCGACGATCGCCGACGTGAGAGCGTGCTGGCTGAGGATGAATTAATCCTTTCGATCCAGATTCCTTTCTTGCCTGCAACCGCTCGAAGCACTTATCTGAAAGCGATGGATCGCAAAGTGTGGGCCTTTGCGCTGGTCGGTGTGGCAGCGGTGGTGCAAGTGGAACAAGGACAGATCAGCGAAGCACGGTTGGTACTCGGTGGTGTGGCACCAATTCCTTGGCAGGTCCAGGACGCCGAAGCAATGCTGATCGGACAACTGCCCAGTGAGGCGTTATTTACAAGGGCTGCCGAACAGGCGCTGACAGGAGCCGAAAGATTGCAGCACAACACTTATAAAGTACCGTTGCTCAAAAGCCTGATCCGACGTGCGCTCACCCTGCTGACATCGTAATTGGCCCTCACGATCGAGGAGAAACAGAAGGAGAACCGTATGAAATTGGAACATTTTCATTTCATAGCGTTTATCGGCTTATTATTTACGCTGGCGGTTATGCTCGTTGCCTGTCCCACGAAATTGAACCAAGAACCTTTCGCAAATCAATCCCCGGCGACTACGGCGACAAGCGCTGTTTTTTCCGATGCAGTTGAGATCCAATGGCTCGCAGGATCGGGTTCAGCAGCGGAACACGGGTGGCTGGATCCTGTAATCGATACACTCGACATCAATACTGAAGATTGTCCATCCGAGCGTTTGGGTACACTTGCCTGGGTTCATAACGAACAGCTATCTGCCGACATAATCCTACAGGTGCTAAGCACCGATTGGATCTGGGGCGATCTACGCCAGGCGACTAAAGCCCTCACCCACAACGATACCAACGTCTATAAACTTTCCGTTTCCCACAACTCTGCCCACCTGCTTGACCGTATCAATCGAGTGGAGGAAGCGCTTCCTCCTGAAGACTTTACCCAAACAACGCACAATAGCCTAAAAACGCAACAAGCTATCGATTTCGATGTCAATCCGATACAGGATAAGCACGCCCACACCGTGCCATCAACCTGGTGAAGTTTTGATAAGACGCTAGCAGAACAACAAAGCCTATAGTAACGATTCAGGCGTACCACATCAACCACAACAACGAATGAAGCAAGGAACGAAAAATACGCAACAGTTTCTTCATTCCTCTTCGGGTGACCATTGGACATCGTTGTTGTTTCACGGGAGGCTAAACAGTTAAATCCTATGAATAAAGAATGCACCCATCAAGATCAAATTCAACCGGTGACACCCAGTGCTGAGGGTTGCGAAGAATGTTTGGAATCAGGAGACAGATGGGTTCATCTACGTATCTGTCTCACCTGTGGTCATGTCGGCTGCTGCGACAGCTCGAAGAACAGGCATGCAACTGCCCATTTCCATGAAACCGGACATCCGATTATTCAATCTTTTGAGCCAAACGAGAAGTGGCGCTGGTGCTATATCGATGAAACGATGCTCTAGGCGGATACTCGTTCTCTATCTTTCTCGTTTACCCCTGCCAAACGCTCTATCTTAATAGCAGGCTATACCCGTCCTCTATATCTCGGTCCATTAACGAGCGCCCCTAAACGTGGTAGGGTCATGGCATAACATTTTGCGAGATGAAAAAAGGAGAAAAATCATGTCACTACTCGGATTTCTCGTCCTGTTGATTATCGCTGCCATCTGTGGTGCCTTGGGCCAAGCGATTGCTGGTTACTCACTCGGCGGCTTTGTCCTCTCGATTGTGATCGGTTTTATCGGTGCCTATTTGGGCATGTGGATTGCTCGCCAGTTTGGACTGCCCGAAATCTTCGTCATCAACGTCGATGGTGAACCTTTCCCGATTGTCTGGTCAGTCATCGGTTCGGCAGTGCTGGCGGCCATCGTTGGCATCATCGCACGACCACGGGTCACGTATCGGTAACGAAACAAACCAACAACCCTAGCACCGCCTCAATTTCCATGTCGCAACTCTTTCATCCCAGCGCCAACACCTTTGCCAGAGTCAGCATCTTTGGCGCGCTCTTTTTTGTGGCGGGACTTGGTGCGGTGGGTCTGGTAATTGCCCGCTCGCCCTATCAAACCAACGTTAATGTCGTACAGCCGCAGCCAGTGCAGTTTAGTCACGAACATCATGTCGGTGGGTTGGGTATCGACTGTCGCTATTGTCATACCTCGGTAGAAAAGTCTTCCTTTGCTGGATTTCCACCGACGCATACCTGTATGAGCTGCCATTCGCAGATTTGGAACGACAGCCCGATGCTTGCCCCTGTCCGAGAAAGTTACCGAACCGGGATCCCAATCGCCTGGACCCGGGTTCACAACCTTCCCGACTACGTCTACTTTAACCACGGCATTCACGTGCAAAAAGGCATCGGCTGCGATAGCTGTCATGGCCGGGTGAATACGATGCCGTTGATGTACAAAGCTGAACCAATGACGATGGAGTGGTGTCTCAACTGCCATCGTGCTCCCCAACAGCAGATCCGCCCCCGCTCAGAAGTGTTTAACATCAACTATGTCCGCCCAGCCAATCAACTGGAGTTAGGTCAGCAACTGGTCAAGGAATACCACATTCCCACCGATCGATTGACCAACTGCTACGTCTGTCATCGCTGAGAGCAAAGACTATGAGCAATCGCAACGACTTCTGGCGTACGCTTGAAGAACAGGCAGGGACACCAGAATTTCAGCAGTTATTACAACGCAAGCTGCCCAGCCATTTCCTCCAGGCGCAGGACCAAGACTTCCCGTCGGGTACCAATCGGCGCGATTTCTTGAAGCTGATGGGCGCAACATTGGTGATGGCAGGCTTGGCAGGCTGTCAGGCAGAACCGCCACGCGAAACGATCGTGCCCTATGTCAACCAGCCCGAAAACCTGATCCCTGGCAAGCCTCTCTTCTTTGCTACGGCCATGCCCTTGAACGGCTACGGCATCGGCATACTGGCCGAAAATCATATGGGGCGGCCCACCAAACTCGAAGGCAATCCCGACCATCCAGCCACACTCGGAGGCAGCAATGCCTTGCTGCAAGGATCGTTGCTCAACCTCTATGATCCAGACCGAGCCCAGGTTGTAACTCGCTTAGGCGGGATCGAAACGTGGGAGAACTTTCTCGCCACCCTGTCGGCCAAGTTGGCAACATTGCGCACCACTGGTGGCGCAGGGCTGCGCATCCTGAGTGAAACGGTCACCTCGCCTACCCTGATTGCCCAACTCGACCAGGTACTGAAGCTCTTTCCACAGGCGCGCTGGACCCAATATGATGCCTGGGGGCTGGACAATGTTCATGCTGGCACACAGCTTGCCTTTGGACGCAGCGTGACTCCACGCTATCACTTCGAAAATGTCGAGCGCATCCTGAGTTTGGATGCCGACTTTCTCTTCAACTTGCCTGGTAGTTTGCGCTATGCCCGTGCCTTTATCGACAAGCGTCGGCTGTGGAGCGCCCAGACACCGGATAAAGCGAGCATGAATCGCCTCTATATGCTAGAGAGCAGCCCAACGATCACAGGGGCGAAGTCTGATCATCGTTTGCCGGTACGGGCTGGACAGATTGCCACCTATGCCCAGGCATTAGCTCGCCTGCTGGGAATCACGTTGCCGGGAGCTTCAGCCGAGTTGCCCCAGGCCCATCAGGATTGGCTGGCTGCCGCTGCCCGTGATCTACAGGGCTTTCCAGGTAACAGTCTGGTGATTGCAGGCATCGAACAGCCGCCTGCGGTCCATGCATTGGCCCATACCATCAACGCCACGCTCAACAATATCGGTCATACGGTTACTTATAGCGATCCGGTAGAAGCTGCGCCAGGTGACCAACTCGGTGGGTTGCGAACGCTGGTGCAGGAGATGAACGCTGGACAGGTCGATACATTGCTCATCCTCGATGCCAACCCGGTGCTCACAGCTCCGGTAGACATCGACTTTGCTGCCGGTCTAAGCAAAGTCAATTATTCCGTCCAGCTCAGCCTCTACCAGGATGAAACCTCCGACTTGTGTCAATGGCATGTTCCTGCGGCCCACTATCTGGAGACCTGGAGCGACGTGCGCGCCTATGACGGCACCGCCTCGATTATCCAACCGTTGATTGCGCCGCTCTTTGATGGTAAATCGGCACACGAGTTGCTGGCGGCATTGCTCGGCAATTCGCAGTTGACCTCGGCCTATAAAATTGTACGCTCTACCTGGTCTGACTTTTACACTGGACTCGCCACTCCCGCGCAGGCCGACTTTGACAGTTTTTTCAACAAGTCATTGAATGATGGTGTGGTCGCCGGTACTGCCTTGCCCGATGTCCAGGTCGCACTCGCTGACGACTGGTCAAGCCAACTGGATCAAACACCCACACCCACCACAATGGCGGGTCTTGAATTGATCTTCCGCCCCGACCCCTCGATTGGCGATGGTCGCTTTGCCAACAATGCCTGGTTACAGGAATTGCCCAAGCACCTCTCAACCCTTGCCTGGGACAACGCCGCTCTGCTTAGCCCAGCCACGGCGGCACGGCTGCAACTGAACAATCAGGACATGGTGGAGTTGGAGTTTGCAGGTCGTACCCTCACCGCCCCGGTTTGGATCTTGCCCGGCCATGTGGATGAGGCGGTGACCCTCTACCTGGGCTATGGGCGCGCTTGGCGCGACAAGTTGAGCACAGGACGCGGGGTCAATGCCTATGCCTTGCGCACGGCAGAGTGGCGCTGGTTTGGTTCGGGTCTCACCATACGCAAGCAGAACGGTACCTATCCGCTGGCGACGACGCAAGCTCATTTCTTGCTCGAAGGGCGCAATCTGGTGCGCACAGGAACGTTGGAGGAATATGTCACCGACCCACATTTTACTGCGGATGAGCAGGGTGAAGCTGAAACACTCTATCCTGGCTATCAATATGAGGGTCACGCCTGGGGCATGGCGATTGATTTGACCGCCTGTATTGGCTGCAACGCCTGTACGATTGCCTGTCAAGTGGAGAATAACATCCCGACGGTGGGCAAGGAAGAGGTACTGAAGGGGCGGGAAATGCACTGGCTCAAGGTGGACCATTACTACCAAGGGGAGCCGGACAACCCGCAGAGCACCTTCCAGCCGCGACCTTGTATGCACTGCGAGGCGGCACCGTGCGAACTGGTCTGCCCGGTCGAAGCGACGCTGCACGATGCCGAAGGGCTGAACGAGATGGTCTACAACCGCTGTGTCGGTACCCGCTACTGCTCGAACAACTGCCCCTACCAGGTGCGTCGCTTCAACTTTTTTAACTATGCCGACGCCCACGAAATTCCGTTGGTCGAGATGGCGCGCAATCCGGATGTGACGGTACGGGCACGCGGCGTCATGGAGAAGTGTACCTACTGTATTCAGCGTATCAACAACGCCCGCATTGAGGCAGAACAGGAGAATCGTCCAATCGTCGATGGCGAAATCCAGACCGCCTGCCAAACCGCCTGCCCGACACGTGCCATCATCTTTGGCGATATCAATGATCCAAATAGTCAAGTGGCACATTTGAAGGGGCAGCCACTCAACTACGGCATGTTAAGCGAGCTGGGCACCCGACCGCGCACTACCTACCTAGCAGCAGTGCGCAACCCGAACCCGGAGATAGTGACTACGTAGCGCACTGCAAATGGAGTTTTCCCGGTATGAGAGCGCTTGTCATTCTGAGCGAGGGCTTTTTCGAGCGAAGAATCTTGCTGAGTCAACCCCACAAGATTCTTCGTCGCAAACAGCCGCTCCTCAGAATGACATTACATCTCACGGGAGGATCGACAAAGCTGTTTTTACCTAGAAGATTACTGGCTAAGCAGTCTTGATCAGCCGCATCGGAGATTTGAACCATGCAATCGGAAGCAATCAATCGGCCAAACAATCGAGGAGCGAGCGGCCATGTGCTGGAGCCGGGGCACACCTATGGCTCGGTCACCGAAGAGATCAGCTCGATTGTCTTGACGCGTGGTACGCCGATCTGGTGGCTGGCCGGGGCAGGGCTGATGTTTGCACTGGTGATGGTCTTGCTCTATGCGGTCACCTATCTACTCTTCACCGGCGTGGGCATTTGGGGTGTCAATATTCCGGTTGGTTGGGGTTTTGCGATTATTAACTTTGTCTGGTGGATCGGGATTGGCCATGCCGGGACATTGATTTCTGCGATCTTGCTGCTGCTGCGTCAGGAATGGCGCACCTCAATCAACCGCTTTGCCGAGGCGATGACGCTCTTTGCGGTGGCAAGTGCTGGCCTCTTTCCATTGCTCCACTTGGGCCGGGTACAGCTCTTCTACTGGCTGCTGCCCTATCCCAACACGATGGGACTTTGGCCACAGTGGCGTAGCCCATTGGTCTGGGATGTCTTTGCCGTGGCGACCTACGGCACAGTCTCGCTCATGTTCTGGTACATTGGGCTGGTTCCTGACCTGGCCACCATGCGCGACCGAGCGACCTGGCGGGTAACACGCGTCATCTACGGCATCCTGGCGATGGGCTGGCGCAATGCCGCCTCGCACTGGCAGCGCTATCAGACCGCCTACTATCTGATGGCCGCCCTGGCTACGCCACTAGTCATCTCGGTCCATAGTATCGTGGGTATGGACTTTGCTATAGGCATTGTTCCAGGTTGGCATTCTACGGTCTTTCCTCCGTACTTTGTGGCGGGGGCTGTCTTCTCTGGCTTTGCAATGGTGGTGACAATTGCCATTCCGCTGCGCGTGGTTTTCGGGCTGCGTGACTTTATCACCCTGCGCCACCTCAACAACATGGCCAAAGTGATGTTAGCCACCGGGCTGATCGTGGCCTACGGCTATATGATCGAGAACTTTATGGCTTGGTATAGTGGCAACCAATATGAGTGGTATGTCACGGTGAATCGTGCGCTGGGTCCCTATGCCGTTGCCTATTGGAGCATGATTGCCGCCAACGTAGTGGTGACGCAGGCACTTTGGTTTCGCCCGGTGCGCAGAAGCATCCCGCTGCTCTGGGTGATTTCGATCATTATCAACATTGGCATGTGGCTCGAACGGTTTGTGATTGTGGTGACCAGTTTGCACCGCGATTTTGTCCCTGCAGCCTGGGGCATGTATTCACCTACTGGCTGGGATTGGGCCACCTTTATCGGTACGATCGGACTATTTTTGGCGCTGATCTTTCTCTTTATTAGGCTGCTGCCACTGATTTCGATCTTTGAAATGCGTGAATTGGTGGCCGAGGTTGAGCACGATGTTGTAGAGCCAGAAGCGCAAGCACTCCCTGCGAGGTAACGCCATGCCGATTGTCCAGACAGTTGAACCGACGACACTTTACGGTCTGATGGCCGAGTTTCGCGATGCAGAAACATTATTAGCGGCGGCGCAGCAGACCGCTTCGGCAGGCTATCACAAGGTAGAGGCTTACACACCCTTCCCGGTCGAAGGGTTGGCTGCCATATTGGGAGTTCGTGGCCGACGCTTGCCACTCATCGTGCTGGCAGGTGGGATCCTTGGTGGGGGTGGGGCGCTCTTTATGCAATGGTATGCGGCAACGATCAGTTACCCCTTTAATATTGGCGGTCGACCGCTGGCGAGTTGGCCCTCCTTTGTACCCGTCGCCTTCGAGTTGACGATTCTGGCCGCAGCTTTTGCCGCCGTGTTGGGGATGTTTGCTTTGAACCACCTGCCTCAGCCCTATCATCCGGTCTTTAATGCCTCGCGCTTCCTGCGAGCATCAAACGATCGCTTCTTCATCTCGATTGAAGCCAGCGATCCACAGTTTAAGTCTGATGCGACACGGCAGTTTTTGGAGAGCTTGGCAGGGGTAGAGGCAGTGTTCGAGGTGAACGAATGAGCGTGGTCAAGTTGCGTCTGATTCCAGGCACGCTCCTGCTCGGCTTGCTTTTGTTGACGAGCTGTGCCGGACGCATGACTGATCAACAGCGCTACGATCCCTTGGAGGCGAGCAGCTTTTACAGCGATGGCAAATCGGCACGCGATCTGTTACCCAACACTGTAGCCAGAGGTCAACTAGACACAACGATTCAGCGAGAGAGTGGCTTGAGTGATGGCGCACCGGCCACCACCTTTCCCTTTCGCATCACTCAGGAGGTGCTGGCGCGTGGGCAGGAACGCTATAACATCTACTGCGCCCCCTGCCACGGCCTCGATGGCTATGGGGATGGCATTATCGTGGCGCGCGGGCTAACGCCGCCGCCCTCCTATCACACGGATCGGCTACGCGCCGCCCCGCCTGGTTACTTCTTTACGGTGATCAGCAACGGCTTTGGCAGCATGTACAGCTACCGGGATCGCATTCCTCCCGAAGATCGTTGGGCGATCATTGCCTACATTCGGGCGCTACAGCGCAGCCAGAATGCCACCAGCCAGGATGTACCGGCGGAGGAGCAGGGGGAGTTGACAAGATGACAAGATGATACTGCTGGCGAATTCAAAAAGGGAATCAATTCCCTTGCTGACACCGAGAAGTGCCCTCGGGCACTGGGTACGCTTTCCTAGTCGCCTCAGCGACTTCTCGGTGTCAGCAGCCGATTTTAATCGGACAAAGATTTCGCCAGCAGTATCACAAGATGACAAGATGAAGGGATGACAAATCGAGCGTTCATCTTGTCAAAAGAGGGAGCAACGATGAATCAGTCTGAAGAAGTGGTTCGATTTCTAGAGCGCATTCAAGGGCGAGCGTTGATCGGCGGGGGTGTGGCGATTTTGCTTGCCATCGTGGGCTTCTTTTTGAACCGGGCACAGTTCTTTCAGTCCTATCTCTTTGCCTACTTCTTCTGGCTGGGCGTTTCGTTGGGCTGCTTGGCATTGTTGCTGGTCTACCATATCACTGGCGGCCATTGGGGATTTGTGATTCGGCGCATTCTTGAAGCGGCGGCGTTGGTCAGTCTGTTAATGATTGTGTTGATCGTCCCGCTCTTCTTTGGCATGAGCGACCTTTACTCGTGGGTAAAGCCCGATGTAGTGGCTGCCGATCCTTTGCTGCAACACAAACAACCCTATCTCAACCTCCCCTTCTTTGTCGGACGCAATGTGATCTACTTCGTAGTCTGGTGCGGAGCAACCTTGCTGCTGGCACGCTGGTCCTGGCAGCAGGATGGATCAGCGGAACGAGCGTTCGATCTAGCTGAGCGCATGCGCCATTTCAGCGCGCCGGGGTTGGCACTTTATGGCCTGGCAATGACCTTTGCCGCTATCGACTGGCTGATGTCCTTGGAACCACACTGGTTTTCGACCATCTTTGGAGCCATGATCGCTTCGGCGCAGGTGGTGACAGGATTGGCGGTCGCTACGATTCTACTCTGTTTGCTGATCCCGCGCGATCCGCAGTTCGGCGAGATCGCCGATCGCTACATCGACGATTTCGGTAAGTTGCTCCTATCACTGTCGCTCTTTTGGGTCTACATGACCTTTATTCAATATCTGATCATCTGGGCAGGCAACTTGCCCGAAGAAGTGGTCTGGTATTTGCGACGGCTGCGCCAGGGCTGGCAGTGGGTAGCCGTGTTGGTTCTACTCTTTCACTTTGTCTTGCCCTTTGCTGCGCTGTTGGCGGGTCAGGTACGCAAACAGCGGCCATGGCTTACCATCGTAGCGGCCAGTCTGGTGGGAGCCGATCTCGTCTATTTCTACTGGGTGGTTACCCCTGTCTTCCATCCTGCCTTCCATCTCCATTGGCTCGACATTGTGATCCCCTGTGCGATAGGTGGCCTCTGGCTGGCGGCCTTTAGCTGGCAATTGCGTCGTCGCCCGCTGCTGCCAAACCACGATCCAGTCTGGGAGGGGAGCGAGGCGCAGGTGCCGGTGTTGGAGACAATGAGGTGAGCAGGTTGCAGGTAACTACCAAGCCAACCCCACCCTACCCTCCCCTGAGACTTCGGCGAGGAACTCAGTCGAGTCGCTCACGTCGAATGACAAGCTGCGGGAGGATTGGTGGACAAACGAATGGATGATCTCTTTTCGTCCAATCGCTGTCCATCCCATCACAATTCCCTCCCCACAGCTTGGGGAGGGTTAGGGTGAGGTTGGTAGTTATGAATGCAGATTGCAAATTGCAGAGTCCTACACCGATACACTCTTGCAACCTGCAACCTGCCCCTTGCCCCTTTTTAAAAGGTAAAGACGCATGAGCAAGCAGGATCTGGCTACGGATCTACGCGAGGCACAACAACGGGTTGCAACCCAGAGTGTCGAACGTGAAAATGAGGTAAACGATCTGAATTTGCGTGCCATTGTTCTGTTTACGCTAGGGCTGCTCGTGATCATTGTGGTCGCTCTGCTCGTACTGCGTTGGTTGGTGGGTGCATGGAGCGGGGAGAAGCTGAGCACCCAGATTCAAGTTCCGCCTGCCCTGGCCACGCCACCTGCGGTGCCCGGTCCAGGGATCCGGGCGGTTCCTTATGCCGAGTTGCAGCGGGTCCTGACCACTCAAGAAGAACGACTTTCCAGCTATGGTTGGGTGGACAAGAACAGGGGTGTCGTCCATGTGCCGATTGAGCGGGCGATGCAACTGTTGCTGAATGAAGGATTGCCAAGCCAGAATGTTGACCCGCCCGACTTTGGTCTGCCACCGGCTTATAAGATGGAAGGCAGTGGCGGACAGGAGAGTGCTACCAAATGAACAAAGAACGGTTAGGCACACGACTTCTGGTGCTCCTCTGCGGGCTCTTTGCCACACTTTTAGCGGCGAAGAAGGCAGACGCGCACGATACCCATGCTGCTTCGCGTCAGGTCTTGGCCGATTTGGGCTTTGATCAGCGCCTGGGGGCAGAGGTGCCACAAGATCTTGTCTTTACCGATGAGGCAGGGCAGCCAGTAACGATTCAGCAGTTCTTGGGCAACAAACCGGTGATTTTGACACTGGGCTATCTTCATTGCCCCAATCTCTGTTCGCTGGTGCGCAGTGGCATGGAAAAGAGTTTACACGAGATCCAACTCGACGCTGGCAAGGATTTTGAGGTGCTGGTGGTGAGCATCGACCCAAGCGAGACCCCGACGCTGGCGACGAACGTCAAGCGACAGGTGCTGGCTGATTATGGACGTCCGGGTACGGAGAATGGCTGGCATTTCTTAACCGGGCAGCACGAAATGATTGATAGGTTGGCCGCAGCGGTTGGCTTTCGTTACGCTTATGATGCGGAACAGGAGGAATTTGCCCATGCCAGCGGGCTGGTCGTACTCACACCGCAAGGGAAAGTAGCGCGTTATCTGTATGGCATTGAGTTTCCAGCGCGTGACCTGCGTTTGGCCCTGGTTGAGGCTGCCGACAACAAAATCGGTTCCCCCGTCGATCAACTGTTGCTCTTTTGCTATCACTATAACCCTTCCACCGGGAAATATGATCTGCTGATCATGAGCTTCCTGCGCTTGGCTGGCTTGACCACAGTGGCGGCGTTGGGGCTGCTGCTCTATGTACAAACTCGTCGTCAATCGCAGGTTCGGTTACCTTGGGTTGTAAGGAATAACAACGGTAGCGTATGAGTCATTTTTCGATCTTCCCTGATCAAGCGTCCACCTTTGCTGCACCGGTTGACCGCCTTTTTTTTACGCTGATTGGATTGGCATTGCTCTTTGCGATTCCTGTGGCAGTGTTGGTTATCTACTTTGCGATCCGATATCGGCGTAGCGCAAAGATCGACCGTTCTGGAGCGATTTCGACCAGCACAACCGTCGAAACAATCTGGATCGGTGTGCCGCTTGTACTCGCATTAGGAGTTTTTACGTGGGGTGCACGCCTTTATATGACTCTCTACGATGTTCCAGCCGACGGGATGCAGGTCTACATCGTGGGCAAGCAGTGGATGTGGTACACGCAGCATCCTACTGGCCAGCGCGAGATCAACGAGCTTCATGTTCCGGTGGGACAAACCGTAAAACTCACCTTAATTTCACAGGATGTCATCCACAGCTTCTACGTCCCAGCCTTTCGCATTAAGCGCGATCTGCTGCCGGGCCGTTATACAACGGCCTGGTTTCAAGCCACCAAGGCAGGCGTTTATCACCTCTTCTGTGCTGAATATTGTGGCACCAACCATTCAGTAATGGGCGGTAGCATTATCGTGATGGAGCCGCAGCAATACCAACAATGGCTGAGTGGCCGCCCGCTCGGCGTGGCCGACGTCATTCCTGAGGATCGCACGGCAGCGGAACCAACTCCGCCCAATATGGCCGCCACAGGAGAGGCGCTCTTTCAGCGATTGGGCTGCATTGTCTGTCACCAGATGGAGGGTGGTGGCATTGGGCCTTCGTTGGTTGGGCTGTTAGGCAAGACGGTTCAACTGGAGAATGGACAACTGGTCGTGGCTGATATCCAGTACATCCGTGATTCGATTCTCGATCCACATGCCCAAATCGTAGCCGGTTATCCCCCCATCATGCCCACCTTTCAAGGGCAAATTGATGAGCAAGAGTTACTTCAGTTGGTGGAATATATCACAGCGTTGGGGCAGGGCACGCCGCCGACGCAACCGAGACAGTGAGTAAAGGATCCGTGATTCGTGATGCGTGAATTTTCTGTCCGGGTATTTCAGGACGAGTCAATAGGAAAACGACTAGGGTAACTTGTCATTCTGAGGAGCGGCTGTTTGCGACAAAGAATCTTGGTAGGTCAGACAACGCAGGATTCTTCGCTCGAAACAACCCTCGCTCAGAATGACAAGTCTTCCTTGTAAGGACAAACGGCACGGTTGATCTATTTGAGAAGACAAGCTCTGCAAACAGCCGCTCGGCCGTGCAGAACACTTCGTGAACAGAAGTCACCGAAGAATTTAATTTACACAGTAGAAGTTCCATTTATGATAAGGATTACCCAACCATGGCAGCCAATACATCTGCGTTGCAAATGCGCAAGTCTTATCTGAATGTCAGCTACACGGCCAAATCCTGGCTGTTGACGACTGATCACAAGCGTATCGGGTTGCTCTACCTGCTTTCGATCACACTCTTCTTTGTGATTGGCGGGGTTGCAGCTACGTTGATCCGCCTAGAATTGCTCACGCCGCAGGGGGATCTGGTATCGGCTGAAAGCTACAACAAGCTTTTCACCATGCATGGGGCAGTGATGGTTTTTTTCTTTCTAGTACCTTCGATTCCTACTACTTTGGGCAACTTTCTGGTGCCACTGATGCTGGGTGCTCACGATATGGCCTTTCCCCGACTTAATCTCGCCAGTTGGTATGTCTTCATCTTCGGCAGTCTTTTTGCATTGGCCTCGATCATTGCGGGTGGCGTGGATACGGGTTGGACCTTTTATACGCCCTATAGCACCACTTATTCCAACACCTATGTGATTGCGATGGCGATGGGCATCTTTATTGCTGGCTTTTCGTCGATCTTTACGGGCATCAATATCATCATCACCGTGCATAAGTTACGTGCGCCGGGGTTGACCTGGTTTCGCCTGCCCTTGTTCATTTGGTCACTCTATGCCACCAGTTTGATCATGGTGCTCGGTACCCCCGTCCTGGCGATTACGCTGCTGCTGGTGGCGCTGGAACGTGTCTTTGGCATCGGCATCTTTGACCCGGCGCTGGGCGGCGATCCGATCCTCTTTCAGCATCTCTTCTGGTTCTACTCTCATCCGGCAGTCTACATTATGATCCTGCCGGGCATGGGCGTAATCAGTGAGTTGATTACCTGTTTTTCGCGTCGTCCGCCCTTTGGCTATCGTTTTATCGCCCTCTCCAGTGTCGCCATTGCGATCTTTGGCTTTCTGGTTTGGGGGCATCATATGTTTGTCAGTGGCCAGTCTGTCTATGCCGGGATGCTCTTTTCGCTGATCAGCTTTCTGGTTGCCATTCCCTCGGCGATCAAGGTCTTTAACTGGACTGCGACCTTGTACAAAGGCTCGGTCGCCTGGACGACGCCGATGCTCTATGCGCTCGGCTTTGTCGGGCTGTTTACCATTGGCGGTTTGACTGGACTCTTTCTTGCCACTCTGCCGATCGATGTTCACGTCCATGACACTTACTTTGTCGTCGCCCACTTCCATTACATCATGGTTGGCGGCATGGTCATGGCCTACCTGGGGGGCATCCACTTCTGGTGGCCCAAGATTTCGGGACGTCTCTATCCAGAAGGCTGGGGCAGAGCAGCGGCGATTCTGATCTTTGTCGGCTTCAACCTCACCTTCTTTCCCCAGTTTATCCTGGGCTACGAAGGGATGCCACGACGCTACTACACCTATGCGCCGGAGTTTCAGGTGCTCAATGTTTTCTCCACGGCGGGGGCTTCGATCTTAGCGCTGGGTTATGTCTTGCCCTTGCTCTACCTGCTCTGGTCCACACGGTATGGCGCAGTTGCGAGCAATAATCCTTGGGGTGCCACGGGGCTCGAATGGCAAACTTCCTCGCCGCCGCCCAAGGAAAATTTTATCGAGACGCCTGTGGTCAATAACGATCCCTACCAATATGAGGTCACTGGCGAATTTGAACCCCACGCCACGGTGACGGTGGGCGATTTGCAACGGGGCGAACTTGGCAATCAGGCGATTGGGGATTAGGAGATAGATTATGACCGAAGCCCATCCTGCCTTGGCGCATCACTTTAGCGACATTGAGCAACAGCGTGAGGCGAATACCTTAGGTATGTGGGCCTTCCTGGCAACCGAGGTGCTCTTCTTTGGAGCGCTCTTTGCTGCGTATCTTGTCTATCGCTCAGCCTATCCAGAGCCGTTTGCGGCGGCGGGCAGTCACCTCAATAAGATTCTGGGGGCTATCAACACTGCGGTGCTGTTAACCAGCAGTTTGACGGTAGCATTGGCTGTCCAAGCAGCCGGAGAGCGAAATCGCAACCGTTTGCTGCTGCTGATGGCGGCGACGGTAGGATTGGGGATACTTTTCTTGGGTATCAAGGGCTTTGAGTATTTTCAGGAATATCGAGAACAGTTGATTCCAACCATCAACTTTGCCTGGGAAGGCGAAGGCGCGCCGCAGGCGATGCTCTTCTTTACTTTCTACTTCTTTATGACCATGCTCCATGCCCTGCACATGATCATTGGTATTGCTGTGCTGTTGGCGATGATCTTCTGGGCCTGGCGCGGCGGCTACGAGACGGATGATATGCCTGTCGAGCGCTTTGGCCTTTACTGGCACTTTGTCGATATTGTCTGGATTTTTCTCTTTCCGCTGCTCTATTTGATTGTGTAGCGAGGACTACGATGACAACCGATACGCAACCTTCTCAGTCACATCGTTCCCCTCGCATTTACTATATCGTCTATGCCGCCTTACTTGGGTTACTGGTGCTGACCGTCCTGGCCTCATTCTTGAATCTGGGCACTACCTGGGGCGTGTTGATAGCCTTGACGATTGCGATCGCCAAGGCTATCTTGGTCATTCTCTACTTTATGCATGTACGGGAAAGTAGTCGCACCACCTGGCTCTTTGTCGCAGCAGGTTTTATCTGGCTGGCAGTTCTGATCGGCCTGATGATCGTCGATTATCTATCGCGTGGATGGTTTACTGTGTGAGGAAGGAGGCAGGGTGCAAGTTGCAAAGCCTACCTGTATCTTGCTCTTATTCTACTCCCTCAACCGACTTCGTAACCGTTTGATCTCCTCTGCATCCAGCCCGCAAATGCTAGATAGGACAGCACGCCGCCATACTTTGTGTCCAAGTGTTCCAAGACCATCCGCATCATCGCTGGCGTGGCGGTTGGTCTAAGCCAGAAGTCGGCCTTGTCTTCACCGCCTGCCGCCGCAATCAAT
The DNA here is from genome assembly GCA_046328715.1 of Caldilineaceae bacterium. Classification (GTDB taxonomy): domain Bacteria; phylum Chloroflexota; class Anaerolineae; order Caldilineales; family Caldilineaceae; genus JAXLWB01. Next base: position 135,204 of record JAXLWB010000019.1, read on the forward strand.
TTCTCCCAGAGTGGCCAGAGCCGTTGTTGACTTTCGGCATAATCAGCAACAATCGCAGCATCCACGACACCCGCCAGCCGCAACAGTAGCGCACTGATGGTGCCTGTGCGATCTTTGCCAGCGTGGCAGTGAATCATCACCCCGCCGGGTGGCGCATCAGCAATCGTTTGTAGCACGGTGGCGATATTCTCCGGGTAATGGTCCAGTACGATGCAGTAAACCTCGCCGCGGTTGGCGGCCTTGGAGATGAGTGCGCTGACATGAGGTTCATAGCGTTCGAGCGGCAGGTTGAGATAGTGCGGTTCACCTTCGCTGCCCGAAGACGCAGTAAAGAGAGATGGCTCATCCACCGCCTCTTTCGGACCACGCAGATCAATGATCGTGCGCACGCCGTAATCGATCATCGCCTGCTGCCCTGCCTCACTTAAGCGGCTGGGAATGTCCGACCGGATCACTGCACCCCAACGCGTCGTACCGCCATCCACGGTTGGCAGGCCGCCCAAATCACGTGTGTTGTAACAGGCATCCCAGGGAAGATGACGACTTTTGGCTTCTGATGGTTCGTTCATAGGGAAAAGGGTTGCAAGTTGCAAGTTGCAGGTATGGACTGTACTTTGCACCTTGCAACCTGCAACTTTTTACAACGACACGCTCAACAAACCACGGGTTACTTGAAAATCAACGTTGCCCTGGCGATTGGCGGCAGGCATTTGCGCATGGCTGAGGACACGAGCGAGCAATTCCAGCGCGCTCTGCGGCCAGTTCGCTGCATCGCCTTGCCAAAGCAGGTCGATGTCGCTGGCAAACTTGCCACCCACTGTTTCTTCGGCTGAGAGTTGCACAAAGGGTACCAGCGGATGTCCCGGCATTGGCTGATGGCCCACATAGCCAAGGATCGACTCGACACCGCAGGCCGCCACGCCGACCAGTGTCTCCACCCAGTGTTGGGTCGGCGTCTGCATGATGTGAAAACCGGCCTGTTGGATTGGCTGAGCATAGGCTAAGGTGGCTTCGGTCTGTTGCAGTCCCAGGGTGGCGGCGAAATCTTCGGCTTTCCAGAGATCGGAGTTCTCGGGCACTACCACGGTTCCGCCTGCCCCGACGATGATTTGCGCAATCTGGGCCAGCGCCTCTGCCGCTTCGGGCTTGACTGGTCCGGCTGCGGTTAGGGCAATGCGCAGATCGCCGACTCCGCCTGTCTTTGGGGCAGGATTGTCCGCATCACCCGGATGTTGGGCAAACCAGGCTTCGACCTTGGCCAATACCTTCTCGATCCCACCATCCAACTGAATACTGGCCCAACCGACCTCGTCCATCGAGAGGCCACTCTTTTTTAATTCGTCGCGCATAAAGTCGTTATGCGTGACCTCACAGCCATGCTCCAGGAAGAGCACCTGCCCGACCATCGGGTGGGTGAGGTAGCCGAGCATGGTACGCGGGTACAATCGTTCGGGCGAGGACGAGACGCCGCAGCCTTCCGTGTGCGATAGCGCCACAAAGCGGCTGAGACCCACCTTTTCGCCCAGTTTCGACTGATTGAGCCGCCGCGCCGCCATTTGTCCAATCTGCCCGGCACAGAGGCTGGTGGGTAGAATCAGGCCGATGCGGTCGGTGGCGAGACCGTGATGGGTAGATTGCAGGGGGAAGTGCAAGTCAGAGGAGGCAGGCAAGGAGAGCGCAGGAATACGCAGCGGCACTCCCTCCAATTGCTGCACCACAGGCACGGCTTCGGGTTTGACGGTGCCAGTCTGGCTCCAGTTGCGCCAGAGTTGGACCTGAGCGTGCCCCGCTCGTTCGCCAACTGAAAGTTTGCCAGAGGCGACATCGATCAGATATTCCAGCGCTTCGGACCCGAGTTGATCCATGCTGACGCCGTCGAGATAGGCCCCGGCGTTGATGTCCATGTCGTTCTCAAGCAGCTTGTAGCGGGCTGTGGTGGTGACAATCTTAATCGTGGGCACAAAGGGAAAGTTGGTGATCGAGCCATTGCCGGTCGTGAAGACAATCATATTGCACTGGCTGGCGATCTGGCCGGCGATGCTTTCCAGATCGTTGCCAGGGCTGTCCATAAAATAGAAGCCAGGCTCACACATTGGTTCGCCCCAATCGATGGCGTAGTCCAGACGCAGGTCGGGGTGCTTTTTCATGGCCGCACCGATCGACTTGAGAATGATGTTGTAGAGGCCGCGGAATTTGTTGCCGCCCGATGGATTGCCCGCCGCCGAAGATCCATGCCATTCAGCACGCTGTGAAAATCGCTCGATCATGGCAAGGAACTTTTTGGCCGTTGCCAGATCACGCACTTTGGCCAGCACATAGGATTCAGCGCCGATTAGCTCGTCAGTCTCGGCTAGGTTGGGCGAACCGCCGTAACGTACCAATTCACGCGAGATCCAGCCCAGCAGCGGATTGGCCGAAACGCCAGAGAAGGCGTCCGATCCGCCACATTGTAAGCCCAACTTGAGATGCGCCAATGATTGTGGCGTGCGTGCAGTGGCGTTGACCGTCTCCAACCAGCCGCGTACCGTTGCTTCGGCATGGTCGAGTTCCGTGGCCCAATTGCCCGTGATCGAGAGGAAGGCATGAGGTAATTGGCTAATTGGGTAATTATGTTCTTCCAGATAGCCTTTGAGCAGTGCGTTGGTCACGGTTTCATTGCCATAGTCCACGGCCAGCACTGCGCCCACGTTGGGATTGATCATGAAACCAGCCAGCGCACGCAGGGTAAATTCGAGGTTGTTCGGGTTGGGAATATCGCCTTCGGTGTGGGCTACGGCGACAATGTTGTCGATGTTAGGGTACTCGGCAGCCAGACTTTTGAGCTTGGCTTCCAGTTGGCGGACAAACCCCGCCGTACGAGAGGAAGTCCCCAAAAGTACGATATCGTTGCGCGTCCCAACCCCACGCCCTTCTGCACGCGCATAGCCGAGAAAGGTGCGCTCTTTTTCATGAGATGCTACCTGCTCCGCCGGTTGAAAATTCGCTTCATCTAGCACAAAAGGCACAATTTGCTCACGGAAGTTGGGCGTTGTGGGCAGCGCAAAGTCAAGATTGCGCAGGCTGAGCGCATCGAGCATTCCCTGGTTGCAGATATATTCCCCCGGCGCAATTGGGCGTAATGCATAGCCGAAGGGCAGTTCCCAGGAAAGCAGCGGCGCACCAGCAGCAATCGGCTCAACTGCAAAACGATGTCCTTCCATCACGGTGTACGAAAGGGTGATGCGCTGGCCTCGATAATCGATCTGCGTCCCGGCAGGCAAACGCTGGGTTACAACGGCCACATTGTCACCTGGCAACGGCAGGCGGGCAATCTGGTCAAAAGCATAAAGCTGGCTCATGTATGGCTCACTTTCTGGTAGATAAAAGGTAACAGATTCATATTTTGTATGTATCAAAAGCTACTCGCTGTATATTAGGAGGGGCGAGGGGGTGAGGGGTGAAGTCCTCTAACCTCACCCCTCGCCCCTCCTAAGCAAAACACCTAACGAATACTTCGTGACACTAATAGATCTACGAATCAACGGATTGGGTTAGACCGCGAGTCTAGCACTCTTGCCTCGACAGGTCAAACGCTTCGGAAATTGATTGCAGATGAGATAGAATGTATCAATTGCAGATTGTGGATTGTGGATTGATTGGTTACCTTGTCACCCGCGACTCGCATTCTCATCACTACCGCAGGTGTGTTATCTGATAGGTTGTTCACGCCAAGGAGACAATTGTGAAAGCAATTCTGGTTGATACTACACAGCCCGACCGTCCGCTTCGTTGGGCGGAGACTGCCGATCCGGCCTGTGCTGCGGATGAGGTACTGGTCGATGTGCGAGCGACTGCGCTCAATCGCGCCGATCTGGCACAGCGAGCGGGACATTATCCTCCTCCGCCTGGTGCAAGTGAAATCATTGGACTAGAGATGGCGGGCGTCATTAATCGGTTGGGGGCAAATGTGAAAGATTGGCATATTGGAGATCGGGTCTGTGCCTTGTTGCCAGGTGGCGGTTATGCCGAAAAGGCAGCCGTTCCCAAAGCAATGCTCATGCCGATTCCGTCGCAGTGGAGCTTTGAACAAGCTGCTGGCCTGCCCGAAGTCTATCTCACTGCCTTTGTCAACCTCTATATGGAGGCACAGTTACAGGCAGGCGAAAGTGTCTTGGTCCACGGTGGTGCCAGCGGTGTAGGCACAGCGGCGATTCAGCTTCTGAAAGCGAGCGGCAACCCGGTCTACGTCACCGCTGGTAGTGCAGAGAAGTGCGATGCCTGTCTCAGCCTGGGTGCTACTGCGGCGATCAACTACAAAACGGAGGATTGGGTCACCCGTGTCAAAGAGTTAACGAGTGGGGCGGGTGTGGATGTGATTTTGGACATGGTCGGTGCTGATTATTTCGCTCAAAATATCTCCTTACTCAAATTGCGTGGCAGATTAGTCTTTATCGCTACGCTGAGCGGTGTCAAAACCGAACTGGACATTCGCCAACTGATGGGACGGCGACTGCGTGTGATCGGTTCAGTGCTGCGTGGCCGGTCGCTGGCCGAAAAAATCGTGATAAAAGAGAACTTTATGGCGCGCTTTTGGCCCAAAGTGGAAAGCGGCGAAATCCAGCCTGTGATCGACTCGGTCTATCCCATAGCCGAGATCGAACCAGCTTATGAGCGTATGGCCACGAACCAGAATATCGGAAAGATCATTCTGCAAATTAAGTAGCGGTTGCGATGAAGATTACCTTTAGCGCCTTTGGTACACGAGGTGATGTACAACCTGTCCTTGCTTTGGCCAAAGCACTGGTAGAACGTGGGCATCATGTGCGTATGATCGCCGGGTCGGGTTTTGCGCCCTGGATTCGTCAACATGGCGTTGAACCAGTTGCGACCTCGCTTGACATTCAGGCCATGATGCAGAGCGAGTTGGGACGTGACTGGATCGAGTATGGCAACAATCCGATCCGGCAAGGCTTGATCATGCGCACGCTCTATACAGGCAGCAGTTGGCAGATGGCCAGCGATCTTTGGCATGGCTGTCAGGGCAGCGATCTGATCATCAGCAGTTTTACCTCTGACATTTTTGCCGACTCTGTGGCAGAAAAGTTAGGTTGCCAGCACCTCTGCGTTGCCCTACAACCGGCTATGGTGGCGACCAGCCACGGGCCATCCCTACTTTTTGCACCTTACCCGGATCGCTATCATTGGTTTAACCATTGGGTTAGTTACCTGTTTATGGAGCGTGGCCTGTGGCAGATGGGCTGTGACAGCAATGCTCGGCTTCGTAGGGAACTGCTGGGCTTGCCACCCTTGCGTTTTGCTGAGTACCGTGAGCGCTATCGCCGCAAAGTGGTACTGCACGGGTACAGTCCGCATGTCCTGCCACGGCCCAACGATTGGCCAGCTTCTTTCCATTGTGTCGGGTATTGGTTTCTACATGAGGAAAGCCAGTGGCAACCATCTGCGGAACTACTTGATTTTCTGGCTAGCGATGAGCCGCCGATCTACGTCGGTTTTGGCAGCATGACCGGGCGCAACCCGCAGGCGTTTACCAAGTTGTTGCTGGAGGGAATACGGCTGAGCCGGAAACGGGCAATTCTGCTTTCGGGGTGGGCTGGCATTGGCAACACGGCGCTCCCGGATTCGGTATTGCGCATTGACGGAGCGCCGCACGAATGGCTCTTTCCTCGCGTGGCGCTGACGGTGCATCACGGCGGTGCAGGCACTACGGCAGCTTCGTTGCGCGCTGGTACGCCAACGCTGATCATTCCACACATTGCCGAGCAACCATTGTGGGGCAAACGAGTTGAGGTGCTGGGTGTGGGACCGCGAGCGATTCCGCGCAAACAGCTCACTTCCGAAAAGTTGGCTGCTGCTATCCAGCAGGGTCTAGCGAGCCCAACCATGCGACAAAATGTACAAAGATTGAGCCTGCAGATCAGCGCTGAAGATGGTATTGGCAAAGCAATGGAGCTGATTGAGAGGAGTGTTCGCTAACCACACCGGAACTTGGCCGACCCTTCAAGGTCAAAATATGTGGTAACTCGAATTTCCATGTACGCCTATATGAGAAAGTACTGGTCAAGTTTTGTCTCGTTCAAGAGGAGGTTTTGCTGTGGCGTTGGCCGTTCAACGCCACAGCGGGTGGAAAGAAGGAGGACACCCCAAGGAGGTTGCTGTGCTTTAGATTTTCAGCGCCCACCACACAAATTGGCAAACTCTGAAACTCAAAGCAAACACACGCAAACAGTAGCAAAGTCCGCTCCCCAGAAGACTTTGAGCACCCATGTGAACCTTCGTTCTCATTTGTACTGCGCTTAGTATAAGCCTTGTGGCGGCGACTGTCATTGTGCAAAATGCACATAATTTAGTATGAATTTGATTGTATATTTTTTTATTGGAGTACGAAGTATTTGAAGATCAGAACAAAATAGTGCATATTGCACATAAAGTAAATTTAAATTCAGGTAAACAGCCGTTTAACAACCTCTAAAATTGTCATTAACTGCCGATTTAAACCCTCAATTACTACTCTTTTGTGCACGTGTTACAATAAACGTAGCAATTCGCTGATCGAGCGCCTGCCCTTCCCAAATATCTTCGTAGAAGCCAGTGATGACAAAACCCGCTTTAATCTGTCCGCCAATCTGCTCCTCCAGTGTATGACCAAACTCAAGCGGTTGCTGATCGTCGATAAGCTGTTGTCGCTCGTCAGCATTGAGGCTGGTCAGATCCGAATAAGGGATATGATACTTCACCTCGAACCGCCCCTCTTCCAACGCCTCAAAATCGAAAAGATAACGAATCGGATTGCAAAAGCCCGCCAACAAAACGCCGCCCGGTCGCAACACGCGGTGACATTCCTGCCAGACTGGCTGGATATTCGGCACAAACATATTTGAACAGGGATGGAAGATCAAATCGAAGCTAGCGTCGGCAAAATCGGAAAGGTCGCGCATGTCACCTTCGACGGTGTGGATGGTTAATCCTTCACGCTGTGCAACTTGCTGATCGCGCTGCAATTGGCGGGAGGAATTATCAAACGAAGTCACATGGGCACCAGCGGCAGCGAGGACGGGGGCTTGCTGTCCACCGCCCCCAGCCAAACAGAGCAAGTCAATTCCCACTAAGGGAGGAAACCATTCCCTCGGCACATTTTTGGTCGGAGTCAGCGCGACCTCCCACTCACCGGCGCGCGCCCGTTGAATCACATCGGGCTCTACTGGTATGGTCCATTCGCTCTTGCGCATCACTGCTTCATTCCAGGCGCGAGCATTGTATTTACGGAGGTCGAACATAGGCTTGTGCAGGTGGCAGGTGGCAAGTTGCAAGTGGCAAGTAGATTCATTCAAACCCAACCTTGCCACTTGCAACTTGCATTTTTTGTTAGTGCAGCTTTAACAAAGTATTTGGTCAATCTTCTTCCGGGAAGGATCGAGCAAAAAGCCGGCTTATACGTAGGCCCTTCCCGGAAGATTGCAAAATTACTCCGTTAATCATGCATTAGGTAGCGCCAATCATTGACTTCAAGACTTGAAAATCTGCCAGTAATTCATCCCGTCGTGCTGCCGTATAGAGGGCCACTGCGGGATGAAAGAGTGGGACAATCGAAATCGCTCCATAAGAAGCCTGGGCGCTGATCACTTTGCCATGCAGGGCGCTGATCTTACCCCCTTGTTCCTTGGCATTGAGCAGCTTGAGAATGAACTCCATCGCAAAGCGCCCGAGAGTGACGATCACTACAGGACAGATGATGTCAATCTGTTTTACCAGAATCGGTGAATAGAGGGCGATCTCTTGCGGGGTGGGGTCGCGATTCTCCGGGGGACGGTCTTTGACTACATTGGTAATGTAAACGTCCTGGCGCTGTAACCCAATCGAGGCCAGCAATTCATTCAGAAAGCGTCCCGATGCACCCACAAAGGGCCGACCACTCTTTGCCTCGGCCTCTCCAGGTGCTTCACCCACAAACATGATTTGCGCCTCCAGATTTCCTTCCCCAATCACTGGATGATATTGCTTTTGTTGACGAAGCTCATACAGCGGCGAAGCGGTGAGATTCGTGATCTCTTGTGCTAACAGGGCCATACGTGCGCTGCGATCTGACATAATTAATTCCTCTCTCCTGAATTCCCCACGTTACACCTCGAATACTGGGGCGATGTCCAACATAGCTCTTCCCTTTGTCAAACTTGTTAGGTGCTCGCTGATCTGTGAACTTTTTAGACAATCTAAAGGTTGAATCGCTCTTTTTACTCTACATGATAACAAGCAAGTTTAAGTCCTCCAATCACGGCTGCCACAGGGAAGCGGTACATTGCAGAGTCTATAAATAAAGGCAAATTGCGGCATATGTATCCTGTCTGTATCCTTTTTTTATGCAAGGTCTCTGTCTCTGAGACAGGAATTAGGCTATCTTCTTCAGTGAGCAGGCAGGACAGCAATAGTTGCTCCCGTCTGTTTCCAACCGTTGTTGGGGAGAACTGTAAGGAGTATATTCCACTTACCCTGCAAAATCTGTCAGATGGTGACCAAAGATTCCATGGAGGAATCGTTTTGGCTGACCCGTAGTCTGTGCAGGTTTGCGTGGTGTTTGGACTATATTTGCTTGCAAAATAAAGGGATTGTCAAAACAAAAGTTGCGTAGAAATCGGGAGAAACGGTATTGCGCACCTAAAAAAGGAGACAACTTACAATGCAAAACCGAAATCGGCGACCTCTCTATGTTGCCATTAGCGCGCTCTTTGTGCTGATGGTAATGCTTGCCTTCCAGGCAAATGCTGCTTATGCACTTAGAGAACGCGCCATCCAGCAGGTCACAGAGACATCAACACCCATAGTTGCAACATCTACCAGTACTGCAACTGAGACTGCGACTGAAACCGCTAGCCCCAGTGCAACAGCATCAGAAACGTCAAGCCCAACATCCAGTCCCACAGAAACTGCTTCAGCAACAACAAGTCCAACGGAAACTCTGACTGAGACTCCAACAGAGACCGCTACTGAAACAGCCAGCCCTTCGCCAACTGCATCAGCCACCTCGACACCAACCAGCCAGGCATCGATCACGATCATTAAGGACGCACAGCCGGATAGTATCCAAGACTTTACCTTCTATGGTCCATTCGGAAGCGTTGCCTTGGATGATGATGGTGGTGCCAGCGGCGGAGATAATACACTGGACAATACTTACACCTTTAATGTACCCGCAGGCAATATCAACATCTCTGAAGCAATGCACCCTTCCTGGTACCTGGCAGACGCAACTTGTACATCTGGCAATGGAACGCTGCAACAGCGCACTCTGTCCTTGACCGTGAGCCAAAATGATTCGATTACCTGTACCTTTGTCAATCAACGCCGTGCCGAGATTACGACAACGGTATTCATTGATCAGGATGGTAATGGACAATTGGGTTCTGGTGAACCAGGTGTTCCAGGCTTTGAAGTTCGTCTCTACGATACAAATGATGTCTTGGTCAAACGCTTTGTCAGTGGTAACAACGGCGAGGTGAACTTCACCCGTCTCATTCCTGCCCAGTATAGCCTCTGTCTTTTGCTTCGTGCTCAAGATGGTAGCGAAAACAGCAGTGGCGATCTAACCATCTCCAACCCGGACCTGCAATGCCAAAGTGTTTCCTTGCAGCCTGGTGACTTTGCTGACGTAAACTTTGCCTTGACCTCCAGCCAAGCCGGTACCCCAACCGTGACCAGCACGCCAACAGAAACCAGTTCGCCCACAGCGACCGAGACCGAAACACCAACGCCAACCGATACGCCAACTAACACACCAACTGAGACTAGCACACCAACAGCTACCGACACGCCAACTGGTTCGCCAACAGCGACAGGCTCACCAACGGAGACTGATACGCCGACCCCAACCAATTCGCCGACCGAGACCGAAACACCAACACCAACCGCTAGCCCGACTGAGACGGAAACTCCCGAACCGACCCAGACAGCGACTCTTACGCCAACAGTCGTCGCATTCGGTCCTAGCCAATCTTTCTCGGCAGTGAGTGTCGTCAACTATGGCCGATTGGTAGATATCAACGAGGCGGCGCAAGAGCAAATGTTCTTACCGCTGCTGTCACGCTAACTAGAAAGCGTCGCCATCTAGGTAGAAGTAAATTGTAGTAAAAACCGGAGGCTTTCGGCCTCCGGTTTTCGACTCACTTTCCCTAGTAACGTTAGCTCAGCAGCTTTCAACGATTGATAAAGTTCCTACGACTGTTACTCTTAAAGAGCCGTTAACCCCTACTTACCCCTCTTTCGTAACGAACAAAACAATCTGCCAACTGCTGAATATACATCAACAAAATTGAGAGGAGACAAAATGTTTAAGCAGCAAAAGACAGTTATAACCACCGCTATGCTTGCAAATTTACTTTTCTTCACAGCCGCTATGCCGCTCTCTGCCCAAAACGGGTCAGGAAATAACAATACCTCTGGGTCCAATTCGAATCAATCGAATATGAATCAAGGTAGTAACGGCATTACAGGGTCAGGTCAATCCTATGGCTCAGGCACCATTGAAAACCCCTGTATCCTTGCCCCAGTCAATACAGGGAACAATAATCAAACTAACGGCAGCCAGAATCAAGGAATGAATAGCGGTAACAACAATCAGAACAATGGTGGCCAGAACCAAGGAATGAACAACAATGGAAATAACAATCAGAGTAACAGTGGCCAAAATAATGGCACTACCGCTAATAACAATAACCAAAACAATAGCGGTCAGGGCCAAGGAATGAACGACGGTAGCAACAACAATCAGAATAACAACAATCAAAACAACAGTGGTCAAAGCGCAAGCCAAGGGCTCTGTGCCGACTATCAGTTTGGCTCAACTCGCCAAGATGCACGGTGGCCTGTACCTGGCTATGTACAAATTGAGCCCAAGCAGACCCAATGGTACAGATTCCGCTACAATCCACAAATTGATACAACCGACAGCGACACTGGTAACGATCAACCTGCGGAGACAACTATTCAGATGCGCTCCTCGGTTCCTGGCTGTGTAAACTTTGATGTGCAGACCCGTGAACGGATGAATGTTCAGCAGTCACTGAGCGATAGCGAACTCGATCCTTCGTTGCGTGGCCCTGTGGGGCGTGGTTCACCAGCATTCCGCAACACCGACGATCAAGGCAACACCAAGGAAGACACATCCAATTTGATCTGGGTAGGTCGCTCTGGCGCTGCAGACAACTATTACGTGATCGTGCACAACGACAGCACTAACACATGTTCGTACCTCCTCACGATTAAGGGCACTGGTGTCAGCTTCTAATAGACACATCATTCAAACATGGCATAATCTGCCGGAGAAAAATCGATGGAGATTGTGCCATATTTATGTGTCATCTCTACAAGAAAATTCCGCGCTACTGTCTTCACTTTACACTCAGAACCTGGCTGGAATTGTAGAGTGAAATAGGCATCCGGCTACAGCAAGAAGAGCGTTCAACGGTTTGAACGCTCTTCTTGCTGTCGTAGCCGTTCATAGTCCTGCAGGCCTGATTTTTAAAAAGCAAATCATACCTATATCCACTCTTGTATCCTTTAGCCGAAAAGAGTCTATCGACTTTGTCATTGTCCAGGAGTATGATCTAGTCATTCGATGACAAATCGAAATCAGCACCTTCAACAGTCAATAAGCCGTTGAAAGTACTGATTTTATCGAATAAGAAACACACTGGCGGAAATACCTATTGCAATCAAGAGGAACGGGCGACACGCATACTTTTCTCTTGATAAACCTACTACGCTTGAGCTACGGGCAGGTCGCAGGGTAATTCCGCATTCTCTTTCTTTCGCCTCTCAATGTTATAAGGTTGTACTGACCTAACATTGTAAACCCCTTCCATTCCTCACCGTCTCCTTCCTAGACGCAACATCTATGAAGGAGACCCCTCCTCTCTTGAGACCAGTGGAAAAGCACTTCTGTAGGGTTGTAGTAGCTTGTGGGCTGCGCTGTCGTGGATTGCCGTTAGGGAGCGGCTTTACCTGGCAAAATTTCGCGCAGATAGGCGGCCATACCTCGTTCAACTTGCCAATGGTATGGATAGCCCAGCGAAACTTCCTCAAAGCGTACACCATCACGCATTTGCGTATTGCGAATATGAAGATGTCCGTAGACCACGGTGGATACAGGAAAGCGTGTATGCCACTCTTCGGTCGTCTTGGTTCCACACCAGAGCGAAAAGCGTGGGATGCGTGGCAAGTATGCTAGATCATAACGAAGTGGGAAGTGATTAATCAACACCAGTTCCCCTTGGTTGGCGACAGCCTCCAGGCGGCGCAACGTGTAATGGCAACGGGCAGCACACCAATCAGCGCGGCTGGGGTAGGGATCAGGATGTAGCACTGCTTCATCCGCACAAACGACATCACTCTCAGCCGCCCACGCCAGCGCATCCTCGGCAGTCACATGATCAGGGCGAAAGCTATAATCGTAGAGCAAAAAGATCGGCGCTAACAGATATGGTTTGCTGGCTCCTGGCCAGAATACATAAGGATCTTCCGGGGTGAGGACGCCAAAGTCACGGCAAATTTGGACAAGGCGACGATACTTGGTCTCCCCGCGTAAGGGGTTGCGATCTTTGGGCAACGTCCAAAGATCGTGGTTGCCCGGAGTCCACAGAAGGCGAGCAAAGCGTTGCGTCAGCACACGCAAAGCAGCAATCAAATGGGCTTCGGTTTCTCCAATATCACCGGCAATAATCAACCAATCTTCTGGGTAGGCAGGCAGAGAAAGTAAGGCTTGACGGTTGGCAAGGTGGCTAAGGTGAAGATCGCTAATTGCGTACAATTTCATAGGCTATTTCATGCCCTATGGTATCATGAGTCTCTAACTCAACCCATAATAGAAATGATTCGGAAGTAAAATTTATCGAGAGCAATCATAATGACAAAAGTAGGCTTTATCGGATTAGGCAACATGGGGAGTGCAGCGGCACGCAATCTACAGCGGGCAGGCTTTGACATGGTGGTCCATGACTTGCGCAAAACGGCTGCTGAAAAGTTGCTGGCACAGGGTGCGCAGTGGGCAAATTCTCCGGCGGAGACCATCAATCAGGCGGATGTTGTTGTGACGATGGTGATCGGCCCCAAGGAGATCGCACAAGTCATGCGTGGCGAGCAAGGATTGCTGGCGGGCGAGTGCAAGGGCAAACTCTGGATCGACTTAACGACTAGCAGTCCAAGCCTAATGCGCCAATTGGCGGCAGCATTTGAAGCGGCAGGCGGTGTAGCAGTCGATTCTCCTGTCACCGGCTCAGTCGACTCGGCGATCCGGGGCGATATGATCATGTTTGTCGGCGGAAGCGATGCCGCAGTCGAGCGTGCTCGTCCTGTGATTGAAGCAATGGGTGAAATTCGTCGGGTAGGGCGCTATGGCAACGGCTATGTCGCCAAGTTGGTCAATAATCAACTTTGGAAGGTCCATGCCGCCGCCATCGGGGAAGCAATGGTCGCCGCCAAAAAGGCCGGACTGGAACCGGAGGTTTGGTGGGCGGCGATGAAGGGTGGTGCGGCGGACAGTTTTGTCATGCAACACGATGTGCCTTCGATCTTTGCCGGACATTACGATCCATCCTTCAGACTGGCACTCTGCCTCAAAGACCTGGGGTTGATCGACGAGTTGCTGCGCGAAACAGGCACCCGCTCCGAGTTGACGCAAGCAACCTATGCCCGCTTCCGCGAAGCCGCCGACCGTTATGGCGAAAACGCGGGTGAAATGACCGTCTGCAAACTGATCGAAGAGGACGCCGGCGTCGAACTGCGAGTACCAGGGGATTGGGTTGCCCCCTGGCTGGTGAAACATCCAAAGGATTGAGGACCTACCTCAGAACCCCGCACATCAGTAAGGGGGAATTGCGCCCCTTACTGATGTGCGGGGTTCTGAATGTGCGTCCCCACTTAGCCTGCCGCTACTGTCTGTGCGCCTGAAGCAGTTTCTTCTGTGGCGGGCGCTGCGGCATTCGGAATGTACTCCTCTGCGCGCCCCAACGGGGTAAAACGAAAGATGTTGGGGATGATAAGCACAATAATGCCCGTGACCAGATAAACCAAACCAACATCACCTGTCTTTTCAATCGCCAAACCACCCAGATAGCTTCCCAGGGGAATGGCCGACCAAGCCAACACACCGGCAATCGAAATCACTCGCCCCAACATATGGTTCGGTACAATCGCTTGGCGTAGGCTTCCCGTGTTGATGTTGAAGAGAATCCCTAGGCCCGAGGTCACAGACCATAATGGCAGTGCCACCCAAATATTGCGATTCAGCGCAAAGACGATTTGAAAGATGGCGCTGGCAGTCAAAGCACCGAGTGCAACCGTGCTAAATGACCAGCGTTTGCGAAACCAACCTGCCAACAGTCCCATCGCCACCACGCCGATGCTGCCTGCCGAAAAAAGGTAACTGGTTTGAGTGTCGCTGGCGTGCAAGTGATCCTGGGCAAAGTAGACCAGTTGGTTGAAGGCCGTTGTGCCAAAGAAATTGACCAGCGCCATCATGATCGAAATGTTGCGTAACACGGGATGTCCGAGCACATAGCGCAATCCTTCACTCACATCTTGCAGAATATGGGTTTTCTTCGGCTCCTCGTCGCTGTTGAACCTGATTCGAATCACTGATAAAGTCAGCGCCGACACCAGAAACGATGCAGCATCGATCAGCAACAAATCATAGATCGGCATGATGGCGATCAAACTGCCCGCTAGGAGTGGACCTGCCACTTGGGCGGCAGAGTAGCTAGCCTGAATGCGACCATTGGCAGTGACTAAATCATCCTGAGAAACCAGGCTGGGAATCGCCGAAAACTCTGCCGACTGAAAGGCAATCCCAATCGTCGAACTGATGAAGGTAAGTGCATAGATCCACCAGATTGGCAGCCGATCAAACATCGCCAGCAACGGGATCGAAGCGATCAGCAATGCGTTGATAAACTCGATACTGATCATCAGCCGCTTGCGATCGACCCGATCCACCCACGCTCCAATCACCAGGCCGAAGAGCAGGTAAGGCAACATGCTGAAAACAGTGGTCAATGCTAGGTTCATGGCCGAGCCAGTCAACTTGTAGATCAACAGGGGCAGGGCAAACGCTGTAAACGAAGTACCCAGGTTGGAAATGGTCTGCCCACTAAAAAAGAACCAAAAATCACGCGCAGACCGTGGTTGTGCCGCACTCATAGAGTCTCCTCTCCTAACTCTCTGTATCTCCCTACAACGATTTCAGAAACGACACGGGGTAATCCAGAGAATTTGCCCTCGTTTTCTCTGTGCCCTCCGTGTCCCTCACTCCTCACTTTTCCTTTACCTTCAAGAACGCCTTCACTGGAAACAACGCCAAAAAGAGCCGGTAATCATGATAGGTACTCGGTTCAGGCGACGGCTCAGCGACATCAAATTCCTCAAGCAACGCCTCTAATTTGGTGTAAAAATCCTCTGCTTGCGCTTCAGATAAGCGTTGCATGCCCCACAACCATAACATGCGACGGCTGATTGGCGCGTCTGCCGTCCGTTCAATCAAACCGTCGGCAAAACTCATCTCCAACTGGGTGCGTGTTGTTTCAAACACCGATTGCATCCCAGGAGGCAGCGGCGATCCATTGGCTGGCATTGAGTGAAAGAGATCGCCACCAAACAGGAAAAGATAAGCTGTTGCCCGGTAACTTTTCTCGATGATGCCCGAAACAATCCGTGTACTCACGATGCGAATCAGTCCCTTCTCTTCCATCAACTTCAGATGATAGTAGAGCTTTTTGGGGGAAAGATTGAGCACCTGCGCCAGCTCTTTGGCCGTGTGAACCTTCGAACGTAGCAAATCCAGAATACGGCTGCGAAAGGGATCAGCCAACAGCTTTAGTGCATCGGGATCGTCGACTTGCAGCGTTTCACTTGGCTCAAACGTTTCAGTGATCTCTTCCATAATTTCCTAATCTTCTTCGGCGGTTATAAATCTTTAGTCATCCAAAATATTTTGGATGACTAAAGATTATCAGACGATTATAGGTTTGTCAATAGGGAAATTTCTGGTTCTGTTAGCCTTATCTTGGAGTCAGTCCGTCATTTGACATCTTTCGACGAGGCTCTCGAACCGACGGTAGTTCGAGAAGCCCGTCATCATAAAGAGGAAATCTTCACAAGGTAGAATCAGGAAAATCTGAGAGTTTAACCAAGAAGCCGATTGTCAGCAGCACATCCAACACCGGTCGCTTACGCTCTCGGCTCGGAATGTGCTGCTGACAATCGGCTTTTATCAACAACTGAATTTATGAGAAATGAAGGAGAGAAAGCCCTAACACACCCGGCCGAGCAGCCAACGATGGTGTGCCCAGATGGATTTGATCTGCCAGGGGAGAGGTGCTTGATCAAGCCAGGCATACTTGATGACGCGCTCATAAAGGTCGGGTTCTTTGCCCATATAATAGGCCATCGTATCCCAGCGCCAACCTTCGCCTGTGAACTGTGACTCAAGCTGTTTGCTACGAATGCCGAGCCGCTTGAGCACTTCATTGGCGGGCATCACTGTATCGGGCCAGGGCGGCACATCGAGCACGCCTTGGTCGATAATCTCAACGCCTGCCCTTTCCAGAATGCGACGGATGCGTCCGATTTCGGTCCAGCGTTCGTCGTGGTTGGCAAAAAATTCACGGTCAATCAGCAACTTACGCATCCAGTAGCCAACCTGGATATTGTTGGGCATGGCAACAAAGACCAAATTGCGGCTGGTGCGTACCAATTCTTGGAGCAGCCCTTCTGGGTCAGCAATGTACCATAGCCCCGCCCATTCCCAGGTGAAATCGAAACTTTTGTCGGCAAAGGGTAAACGATCCCAACTGTCTGGGCGAATCAACACGGTCTCCGCCGGCATGCGCAGATCCTCATGCCAGATGCGCCGCACCCCAGCGATGCGTTCAGCGTTATCATCTACCATCGTCACGTCGACACCGTTTTGGGCGAAGATCACATCGTTGATGCCGCTGACACCCGCCATACCGTAAAGTGGCGCTTCAAGAACCGAGCGAATCTGATGCTTTTTACGCAGATCATTAAGAAAATTATTGAGGACAAAGCGCTCGTAGACGAGGCCAAGACCCTCATTGTAGTCAGTTAAGTACTTTCGCCATTCCATAAAGTTGTCCTACTTGCTTTCCTTTGCAGTGGCGACCTCTTTGATCATCTCTTCCACTGATTTTCTGCCGGACTCGCTTTCGGCACCAAGCATCTGCATCAGTTCACGGATGCGGGCGTCGCCTTCGAGATTGGTGACTACAGTTTTTGTGCGTTCTTCACCATTAACATTGACAACTTGCTTGTTCACTGTGAAGTGACTATCCCCAAAAGCGGCGAGTTGCGGCAGGTGAGTAATACAGAGCACTTGATGCGCTACGGTAGCCAAAGTTTCGACTGTAGCTGATTTTTGACTATTACCTTTTGGCTTCTGACTTTTGACTTCTGACTTCTGTCCTGTGAGCATCCACAATTTTTGACCTACGATGGCACCCACTCGACCACCAATACCCTGGTCGATCTCATCAAAGATCAAAGTTGGCGTGGCGTCGGCATGGGTGAGCACACCTTTGAGCGCAAGCATGATGCGCGCTGTTTCACCGCCAGAGGCAACCTTGGCCAAGGGTTTGAGCGGTTCGCCCGGATTGGCCGAGATCATAAATTCGACCTGGTCGATCCCCGTGCCATCGAAGGCAACCCGACGACCGTCGGCAAGAATGGCACCTTCGGCATCGTTGCGTTGCTCGACGATCACACCAAAGCGTGCCTTATTCATGCGCAGATCGCCAAGCTCTACCTCAACCTGGTGCGCCATCTGTTCGCCTGCGGATTTCCGTTTGTTGCTTAGTTCGCTGGCGAGTGTGCCAATCTTACGCAGCAGTTGTTCCTCACGCTTTTCTAAGTCGCTGCTCTTGGCTTCCCAATTGCTCAACTCCTCCAGATCGCGCTGAGCCCGCTTTCCAAATTCAAGGATCTGCTCAATTGTATCCCCATATTTACGCTTGAGGTTACTGATTAGTTCAAGCCGCTCTTCGACTTCAGCCAGACGTTCAGGATTGAACTCCAATTCTTCTGCATAGTCTTGCAAGGTCCGTGCCAGGTCAGAGATCTGTTCGAGCAGGACTTGCCCATCCAGCGCCGCTTGTTGCATATCGGGGTCGATGCGCGCCAGCCGTTCCAGATTGCCTACTGCGTCGCTAATCAGATCGACTGCACTGGGACGTTCATAATCGCCCTCATGTAAGGACGCAGCGGCAGTGGTGGCCAGCTTTGTCAACGATTCTGCATTGGCCAGACGACGTCGTTCACTTTCGAGTTCGCTATCTTCGCCTGCTGTGAGCGCAGCGTCAAAAATCTCACCCACCTGAAAGCTAAGCAGATCGAGGCGTTGGGCAACGGTGCGTGCGTCGTTGCGCAAACGCTGCAATTCTGTACGCACGGCACGCAACTGGCTTACCTCGGCGGCAACTTGTTTGCGCAGGGGCAGCAGATTAGCGTAACGATCCAGTAAATGGATATGGGTCTTGGGACGCAAGAGATTTAGATGTTCGCCTTGACCGTGAATATCCACGAGCCGGCTTGTCAATTCCTCGAGGATTTGCAGACTCACGGCTCGCCCATTGATGCGACAGACATTGCGTCCGTTGGCACGCACTTCCCGGGCCACAACCAACCAATTGGGATTGTCGGTATCGTCCAATCCTTGTTCCTCGAGCGTGTGGCGCAGATCAACGGTCACGTCGCTATCTTCGGGCAACTGGAACTGGCCCTCGATTGCAGCCATTTCAGTGCCAGCACGGATCCACTCCGTACCAGCACGGTTGCCCAAAAGCATTCCTAACGCGTCAAGAATAATCGATTTGCCAGCACCCGTCTCGCCTGTCAAAATATTAAGACCAGGAGCGAAGCTCAGTTCTAACTGATCAATGATGGCAAAGTTGCGGATCCGCAGTTCATGAAGCATAGACGTAAATGATAGATCGCTTTCGTACGAATTTCTGTCAGCATGTGACCATACTTATTCATACCAATTGCGCTCTGCAATGGACTGAATTCCAGTTGTGTTTACGCTGAGAATCCATAGCATTTGCAGCCACAATTGGTAGCACATGGCGGCACTCTTTCAATTCGCAAGCAAACTGAAATGTAAAGAGTCGCTTATATTCTGCATTATTTAATTATGTTATGCCTGTCCTGGGGAGATCTGGTCAAGTTCTACTTGTCTAGATCGACAGATGCGTAACACGAGTTATTTGAATGATCAATAATTTTAGCACAAATGGTCGGTGTTACGAAGTACGGAGGATTCATAGGTAGATTCAATTCTATTCGATAGCCAAGCATCGCTCGTTCAGCCACTGCAGACTTGTAGTGGAATCACCGAAGCGAATTACGCCTTACAAATGAACTGGTTTGCGCTTCTGGATAAGCATGTTATAATCTCACATAGAAGCAATGTAGTGGTGAGTGTGAATAGTTAAGTCGCAATCCGGCAATCTTTGGGTTGAGTGTATTAAATACGCTCCCTTAGAAGTAAGGGTTCGGCACAAGGAGTCTATCTATGTTTGGCAGTTTGGGTTGGGTCGAACTGACCTTAATTATTGTGATCGTAGCAATGCTGTTTGGCGTGGGCAAGCTGCCCGAAGTCTTTGGCGCTGTTGGCAAAG
The DNA here is from genome assembly GCA_046328715.1 of Caldilineaceae bacterium. Lineage (GTDB taxonomy): Bacteria > Chloroflexota > Anaerolineae > Caldilineales > Caldilineaceae > JAXLWB01. The sequence goes on from JAXLWB010000019.1 coordinate 154,877, forward strand.
GAATTCGTGAATTCCGCAAAGAAGCCGCAACCGACGAGAAAAAAGGCGAAAAGACAGCCGATGCTACCACTGATAGCAAATCATCGTAGTCTGTGTAACGACTCATTTGCTGTCTGTTCGGTTCAAGACAACTGAATAATAGAATCCTTTAGGCTCAAGCACTGATACTGAAAACGGTTTTGCTTTACGCAAGTTTTGCAACCCTGTCGACGCAATGTCTTGTCATTGCCTAATCGAGTTGAATGATAAACATCGCAGGTTGTAATGGCCTGCGATGTTTTCTGTTGAGTTTAAAAGTTTATTTAGAACTTGCACATTTTTATAGTGATGCTCTGCACCAGTAACGCTTTTGTAGCACAAAAAAGTGTTACTAAGTGAGAACCGCCAGTATAGTTTGAATCAACTGTTTGAATGTAGTACTTTATTTTTAGACAACGCTGTCAGGTATTTATCGGGCCAAGTCATTACGTTTAACCAGTTTTTCAGGCAGCATGTTCGAGTTCTATAATTAATGAAGGTGTATTTTTATTCTCATGAGGCTGCTCCGTTTTGTTGGTTTATTAGCAATCATCGCTGTTATTTATTTCGCTCAGTACATCTTTGATCATGGCACTCTAACGGAGTTTTTTCCTGATTGGTTCCTGGTTAGATTTACCTTTGCCAGCCGTGTTATGCGTTGGCAACCCGATGACCTGAATATCCTTGCTTGGGGGGGAGCTGCAGTTGCTTCCATCTTCTTTGGATTGATTGCCCCCGCTTGGCCCAGCACACAAGGGTTGAGTTATGTAGCACCGGTTGTGCGCCGAGGGCGGACACCGACTGCGTTGTTTGCAATTGTGGCGATGTGTTTAGCGTTACTGCTGACAACCTTTGTCTTTGCTGGTGTCTCTCTTCCAATCGAGCCATTTGGAACGCAGGCGGTGTGGTTACTCTCCTCGCTATTTGCCTTGTTTACAGGCTTGCTCCTTAATCGTCCCCGTTCTCTACAGGTAAGAAACATCACCTCCTCCAACCCAGAACGTAGTTGGCTTCTTGTTATTTTTGTCTTGATTGGCGCCGGTTTTCTCTTCTCATTTAACCTGCTTGAACTCCCTCCCTCGATTGCGCGAGAAATTGCAAACTACGGATTGCAAGCACAGGCAACGTTCCATGACAAGGCAATTCCTGATTTGCTGGTGACAGGGATAGCAGGTCGCCCTTTGCTGACTACCTTACTAACAGCCATCGTAATTCGCATCACAGGAGATGTACTGTGGGGAATGCGGGTGGCTGGTGTTGTGGCAGGGGTGTTGACTGTATTCGCAACCTGGTTGGCGGGATGTGAACTCTTTCGTCGAGCCGCACGTCGCGGGCGACAGGATGAAGTCGTGGAAGATGATGGACGCTTTCCTGCCTTGATTGCAGCCGCAATCGTTGCAGGCAGTGTGGTAGCGATTCACTTCAGCCGTTTGCCCGTTCTATTGGAGCCGATCTTCTGGGGAACGTTGGGCGTTTGGGCACTGTTGCGCGGCATGCGTCGTGCCGATTCGTTTGGACTGGCATTATCTGGTTTATTGGCGGGCTACGCTACGTTGCTGGTCCCCTCGGGTATGGCGCTCTTGCTGGTCATGTTTATCCTGCTGCTTGCCAGCACCCTCTTTCCCGGATTGGGTTTTCCCAAAGCTATTGCTGAGGCGCGACGTTGGGGATGGGCAATCTGGTTGCTTGCAGTACTCTGTATGCTTTCCCCTGTGTTACGCATGTGGTTGACTCACCCACAGAGTTTTTGGCTTGATTTTCCGGGACTTGGCAGTACTTTCTTCCGGAACACACTCGCCAATCTGATTGGCCTGCAGATCAGTTACGACAAGAGTTCACTGTTGGGCTACCCTGGTCACTTTCTACATAGTGTATTGGCCCCTCTATGGTTGTTGGCGATTGGTGGGTTGTTGCTGAACATTGATCGGGTCCCTGGTTGGGCGTTGACGCTTTGGTTGATCGTCGCAGCCGCTGTTGCGGCAGCACTTTCTCCGCAGGTCTCATCCTGGCCAGAGTTATTGCCAATCCTGCCAGCATTTGGCCTCGCCGTTGCCTTCACGATCGACCGTATCCGCGCTACGCTCTTTGATACCTTGGGTGCCTGGATCAATCAGTCGGCGATTTACCTGGGCATTGGTCTGGTCTTGTGGGCCGCACTAGCAAACTGGATTGCCTATGTTCACTACATTGATACCAGTCGAGATACAGCCAGCGAAATGGCCATTGCTGTACGCAAACTAGACAACGACAGAAAGTTTGTGATTGTGGATAGTGAAGACGGTCACACGCCGGGATGGGACAATCCAGTATTACAGTTGGTTGAGTCAGAGGCAGGAGCTTCCGAAGCCACCTTGCAGGAACGCTTCCAGTTAGTTCCGATGACGCAATTGGCAAACACGCTTTCGGCTGGCTCTGTGCTGCTCATTGTGCCAGAGGGAAACAATGCCTTGGCACGTGCGCAAGAGCTTTACCCCAGTGCAGCTTTGACTGTTGAACGAGACCGCCGGGGAAATCCAGTGCTCTATGTGCTTGAAGTCCAATAAGAATGTTTGGCAGTTTGTGCTCCAAGCGGCACTGAATTTGAGTGAAACGCGGCCATACCGCTATACTATGAGCTTGATTTAGTGACAAGTACAGATCGCTGTGTACGGAATTCTTTCTACCGTTCCGATCTTTCCATTTGATCTTAGACGTTTGATCTTAGAGGTGTTACACCATGTTTCTGAATTTTCTGATGATTGCTATCATTGTCATCGCAATTGCGCTGATCGGCCTGGTGCTCGTACAAGGACAGGATGCCGGGTTGGGCACGGTCTTTGGCGGTGGCGATATTTATCGGTCACGCCGTGGGATTGAACGAACCATGTTCAATTTGACCTTTCTGCTGGCTGGCATCTTTATGCTTCTTTGTTTGATCGCAGTAACGATAGAATAAATTCACCTTGCATGGCAAATGTGAGCTTTTCCGCAAGGGCATGCTCACATTTGTCGGTGTGTTATGTCCTGGAAATGGGATATGAGCGCCGGGTTGAAAGACAATCTGGCTTCAATTCGTAATGTCTTCCTTTTCAAGTCGTTCTTCCTCACTTTCCCCAGCCGAATCGATTGGTAAGCATCTACGCTGGCAAATCATCCTTGCTTTGCTCGGTGCGGCTTTGCTTGCTACACTGCTTGGTTTTTCTGCCTATCAAACGACAACGGTACTTGTGCCTGAGCGCGGCGGTGTCTTTCGCGAGGGAATTGTGGGTAGCCCGCAATATCTCAATCCGCTCTGGTGTGACAGTGTCGTCTCGGACTTGGACCGCGATTGGTGCGAGCTGATCTACCGTGGTCTGACAAAAATTGACAAGAGCGGCAGGATTCAACCGGAAATTGCCGAGAGCTGGAAGATCGAAGCGGATCGTGTTTATACCTTTAAGCTGAAAACTGACCAATATTGGGATGATGGCGAGCAGGTGACCGCCGACGATGTATTGTACACGGTTCGCTTGGCGCAAAATCCAAATGCCTCTGTTCCGCCCGAGTTGAGCGTCATCTGGCAGACCGTTACACCGGAAAAGCTGGGTGATTTTGAAGTCCGTTTCACCCTTAATCAACCGCTTGCGCCCTTTATGGATTACACTTCGATTGGTTTGCTGCCAGCACATATCTTTGCCAACAAACCGATCAATGAAGTGACATCAGCCCTGAACATGATCCCAGTAGGGAATGGTCGTTTTAAGGTCGATCAAATGACATCTGACCATTTTCAGTTGTCACCCAATCCCTTTTACACAGGCAAATTACCGTATCTCACCGGGCTAGAATTGTGGTTTTACCCGGAGTACTTCAGTTTGTTCACTGCCTTCAATGATGGCAAGCTCGATGGCATGAGCCGCATTCGCGAACAAGATTTGCCGACACTCGGTCAGCGCAGTAATGTTCAACTTTTTTCAAGTGAACGCTCCGAATATTTATGCGTGATCTTGAATCTGCGTAGTGATAACGTGCCCTTTTTCAAAGATAAAAAGGTGCGCCAAGCGTTGTTGATGGGGATTGATCGAGAAAAGTTGATCGAGCAGATAGCCAACGGACAAGGCATTATTGCCAATAGTCCGATTTTGCCAGAAAGTTGGGCCTACGACCCAGATGTTCCCCAATATCCATATAGTCCCAGCCAGGCCATACAGATGCTAGAACAGGATGGGTGGGTTGATTCCAACGGCGATGGAATTCGCGAAAAAGATGGTAAGCCGCTCCAATTTCAATTACTGACAAACGACAGCAGCCAACTACGCATCGATCTGATCAAGCGGATCGCTGAAGATTGGAAACAGTTGGGCGTCTTAGCCGTAGTGACACCAGTGGAATTTAGCGGGTTGGTCAACGATTTTCTAGTACCGCGTCGCTTCGATGCTGTCCTCCTGGAATGGGAAATTACCGGCGACCCCGACCCGCTCGATCTCTGGCACAGCTCACAGGCGGAAGGCAGCGGCTCCAACTATGGTGGATGGTCAAACCCACAGGCCGATGAGTTGATGGAGCAGGCACGTACCACAACCGACGAGGCCAAACGGATTAAGCTGTATCATCAGTTTCAAGAGATCTTTGCCGATGAAACGCCTGCGCTGCTGCTCTATTACCCGGTCTATACTTATGCTGTGAGTAGCCGTATTCACAACGTTCAAATTGATTCACTAAACCGGCCTGCAGAACGTTTTGAAACCTTTGCCGATTGGTATATCAACACCCGTCGTATCCCAGCCAATCAGGCACCTGCCAACGCGCCCCCTACGCCACCTGGATCCTGATTGTTAGCACTTTGCTGATCTACTAATTTGACAGTACGAGGCCGAAATGTTATAGTCTCACAGCAATCGAATAACTTGCCGCAGTGGCGGAATTGGCAGACGCGCCACGTTCAGGGCGTGGTGGGCACTAGCCCATGGGGGTTCAAGTCCCTCCTGCGGCACTTGGAGGAGACTGATAAAGTCTCCTTTTTTGTTTCTTAGAACCAGTAATCGTTACTCACTTTATTGTTAGCTTAGCTAGTAGACACGCTCTTTAAACATTGCACAATCTTCTGCAGAATCCAACCCTTGGAGATTGTGCAATGTTTAAGTGTCATTGCTATAAGAAAATTCGAATGTTACCAGCTCAACCTACAGTCGTAAAGCGCTCACGCAGCATACGTCCCTTGCTCTTTACTTTATTGGTATTGTGCCTTCTGATTTTGGCAAACTATGTGGGTCGATTACGCAGTTTGTCGCAACTTGATCAGCAAATCGCATCCGCCCAGGTGAGTGTGGAGCAGGCTACGGCTCGGCAACAGATGTTGCTGGATCAACGCGCACGCCAACAGGATAGTTCCACGGACACAGTCGATCAAGCAGCACGTCGCGATCTAGATATGCTCAAGCCTGGAGATTATGCCTATACTGTACTAGAAGCAGCGACTCCTGCCGCTGAGGTCGTATCTGAGGAGCAACCTGATTCAAAATCCCTGCGATTAACTCCCATCAAGCCGATTTGGAAACAATGGTTTGACTTGCTGGTGCCAGGGTAAACAGCTTCAAACGATTGCTGAATTTCGGTTCAATCATCCAAGTTTCAGAGCACAATAGGGATGTGTTGTACCAAGCCACAATTTTTCAAACATAACAAGTATTCATTCGTAACCGCCGCCAGCACAAATTGCAAGCAAATTGTACTTTATCATATTTGACCTAGCGTCTAGTAAGTGCTATACTTCATAAATCAACGCGGGGTGGAGCAGCGGTAGCTCGTCGGGCTCATAACCCGAAGGTCGTAGGTTCGATTCCTATCCCCGCAACCTTAGCCGCTCGTCAAATGATTTGACGGGCGGCTTCACTGTCACCTCCCAATCACGGCGACGTAGCTCAGTTGGCCAGAGCGAGGAGCTCATAATTCCTAGGTCACTGGTTCGATCCCAGTCGTCGCCACCTGATAGAAGATTTTGATAAAGCAGCCATCGGTATGTGTAGATGGCTGCTTTTTTGTTGCCCTTACGTAGAGAGATAAAATTTGTGACCAATACTGTGGCTCACATAGGTTATCTGCATGCTATAGCGGGTATTGTCACTTTTATGGGGTCACTCTCTAGGCCATCTTATTTCATTCGACGTTTAACCCACGTGAACTCCACGTTTGCAGTTATCACAAGAAAATGGGTAGCGCTTCTTTGTCCGTTCCATGAATGATCCTCTCTAACCCTCAAGCGAAACAATTGCAAACTTGCCCGCTGTCGTGTTGACAGTAGAACCAACAACAAATACCACCCCGTAGCATCACCAAGATCGGATGTAGTGGTCTTAGCTGACCATGCCAGAAACGAAGCGCCACCATTGGCTTTGGCGAAACAACATCCCTGGCAGCGAACTAGGTTTAATCTCCGCAGCAAAAGTGTTACAATTTAGCACAGCTAATCCCAGCCAAATCTAACAGTTATACTGATGCTCTGCACACAGGTACACTTTGATACTGCAAAAAGTGTACCTGCGTGGCAACCGCTGTATATAATTCTTTCATTTAGCCGCAGCCGTAACTAGAAAGGAGATGGATCGCATGAAGAGCGTCAAAGCAGCGTTGCTCGGTATTGAACATCCGCACTCGCTCTCCCACCTGGGCACTTTGCAATCCCTGCCTGAAGTCAACGAAATTCTATTGTGGGACGAAAATCCGCAGGCATTGGCCGAGGCGGTTGCCAAACAGGGAGCCAAGGTCAGCGCCACCTTTACCGATCTCGACCAATTGCTGGCAGATGAGGATCTCTTCTTCGTGATCGCCGCCCTACGTAACGATTTGGGGCCAGATATCTTCATTCGCACGCTGGAAGCTGGCAAACATCTGCTGGCCGAAAAGCCGATCGGTCGCAATGCTGCCGACACAGCTCGGGTAATCGCAGTTGCCGAACGAACGGGATCACGCCTGGCTGTCTGCTATCAAAACCGTGCATTGCCTGCCATCCAAACCATCCGCCAACTGATCGGCGAAGGGCTGATTGGTCCGCTGATCTCGGTCGAGATGCGCATGATCACCACGCAGGTACAGTTTCGCAATCCCAAACACTGGCTCTTCAACCATGCCTATGCGGGCGGCGGCATCCTCTCCTGGCTGGGCTGCCATTACCTGGATATCATGCGCTATGTAACCGGCGATGAAATCATCTCGGTCAGTGCCGAGGTAGCAACACGCAGCGGCGAGGCAATTGATGTGGAGGATGCGGCGACGCTCTCTCTGCGTTTTCGGTCGGGTGCCGTTGGCTCGCTCCATGCTGGCTACATGATGGCGCTGAGCGGTGGCGGCTATCACAACAAGGCAGGCTACGATAGTTATGCCGGTTTTAACGGTCGGCTGGGGCGCATCACGTGGAATACTTCAGGCTCACCGACTCGTATTTACGTCGAGAGTATCCATCCCGCCTGGGCCGACCAACCGCAACGCACCCTGGAACTGCCAATTGCCGAATCACCAGCCTATGGCGGCGTTCCGGGCGAACAATTTGTGCGCGCCTTTATCCTGGCTGCCCAAGGACAAGGTACGGCATGGACGACGGGCGAGGATGCGCTGCAAGTGGCGCGCATTGTCGATGCTGCCTATGAGTCAAGTCGTAGCGGGCGGCGGATAGAGCTTGCAAACAAAGGATAGTCTTATGAAGATCAAAGAGGTCCAGGCTTTTGAACTGGACTTGACGCTACAACCCACGACCGTACCGCGCACGGCGAGTCGGTCAGAGACAGTCAAGATGACACGCCCGGTGGCGCGCTATCCAGGAAAGTTGGGGCACCCGGACTGGAAGCGGGCAGCTTGTATCGTGACCGCAGAAGATGGAACTTGGGGTTTTGGCATCACCGTACATGGTGGACCGGTGGTGCGCATTATCAACGATCAATTTGCGCCAGCCCTGCTTGGTGAAAATTGTATGGCAACCGAAAAGCTGTGGGACATGATGGTTCGCATGTCAGCTCCCTACGGCGGCGGATTGGCGAGTTATGCAATCAGCGCGGTGGATGTGGCACTTTGGGATCTCAAAGGCAAATTATTGGGGCGACCGGTCTACGAGTTGCTTGGCGGGCCACAGAAGGAAAAGATCTTTTGTTACGCCACCGGTTTTGATACGGAATGGTATCTCGAATTAGGCTTTAAAGCGACCAAGATTTTCACGCCTTATGG